>NZ_LTAX01000018.1 GCF_001639745.1 Marinomonas gallaica | reverse complement strand
TTCGTTGTTGTGAAGCGTTGTCCGTGTCAGTGGAGGCGTATAATACGCATCTAAATTTTCAGCGCAAGCGGTTTTTATAATATTTAATAAAAAAGCCACTAAAACGTAATATTCACCCAAGGGGTATGTAGTTTTAGACGTTTTTTTAGTCAAAGGCAAGCATAAAAGATCACGAAACGATCAATGCGCACATTTCAGAAGAATTAATCTATGCTGAAGCCCGTTCTCTACGACGCTTTATTTCGTAAGCAACAGCTAAAACAATGGTAATCGCAATAAGCACCAAACCTAATGCATTCACTGCCGGTGTCAGTCCAGTGCGAACCTTGGAGGCAATATAGACAGTAAGCGTTGTGTCGTAGCCTTTTACAAAAAGCGTCGTGTTGTAGTTTTCAAAAGATTGCAAAAAAGCAATCACAGCAGCTGAGTAGATAGCAGGCTGTAAATAAGGCAAAAGTATACGGCGAAACGTTTGCCATTGCGTAGCACCTAAACTCAATGCAGCATTTTCCAACGTGCGATCAAAACGCTGCAATCGCGCCAGTACCATTAACATCACATAAGCTGATATAAAGGTTGTTTGTGCGATAACCGTTAATACGATACCGCCATTTACGGATAGCCCACGCCAAAAGATAAGTGTGGAAATACCGACAATAACACCGGGAGTTAACAAGGGAGACATCATCAGCGAGTAAAGAAATGTTTTGCCGCGCCCTTCTACTGAGGACAAGAACAACGCACAACTAACACCAACAGGTACCGCTACTAATAATACTCCCAATGCCACTAAAGCGCTGTTACCCAATGCTTCCCACATCGCGTTATCTTGCGCTAGCGCCTCAAACCATTTCAGCGTGGTGCCTCGCCACGGCGATACCGTAGGAAAGCGGCTATCATTAAATGTCGCTAACCCCATGATTATTAGCGGGGTAAACAAATACAGAAAAAATACACCTATGTAGAAACGCACACCGAATTTTAGAATCGCAGCTGAATTCATCGGGCGATGTCTCCTAATCCCACTTTAAACACCTTCATCACCAAAGCAATAAAACCAATACATATAATCAACAGTAAAAAGGCATAGGCGGCCCCCTGATTCCAATCCCCACCCTCAAAGAACCAGTTGTAAATAATTTGGGTAAACCAACGGCTGCCTGGTGAGCCGAGCAATGCTGGAACAGCATAACTTCCTGCTGCTAGCATAAAGGTCATAATACAACCAGTGGCGATACCCGGTTTGGCATGAGGAATAACAACGCGATAATGAGTCCGCAGCCAGCTTGCGCCCAAGTTGCGAGCAGCTTTAATCTGATTGCTATCCAAACTTTCAATCGCATTATAAATTGGAAAGATCATAAACAAGATGTAGGCGTACACCATGCCAATCAATACACCACCATCACCAGATAAAAACCGCACAGGGCGATTAATCAGTCCCAATTCCAACAACAATGCATTCAGTGGTCCTTTATAGGCCAAAATGATGTACCACGAAAACGTTCGAAGGATCTCATTAATCCAAAACGGGATAATGAGTAACAGCAAACATAAGGCTGCCTGTCTTGGCGTAGCGACTTTCGCTAAATAAAAGGCCAATGGGTAACTCACAACCAATGTGAGAAATGTCACCAGCACGCTTGACCAGATAGTTTTAAAGAAAATCGACAAATGGATCGTATTATTGAATAAAGTAGCGTAGTTACTCAGAGTATATTGATCTTGAACGCCACCAATCTCTCCCGGCAATAAGTTTGGCTTCAATGAATAATTCACCATAATCAATTGGGGTAGTATTACTAAGCCAATCAGCCATACCGCAATCAGTGCCACAATCGCGACAGATAACGGACTACCAAAGCGCTGCTTTAATTGACTAAACATCATTGGCCTCGCCTGCAATCACAATGGCATCCTGACGGTCAAAAGATAACGTTAACGCACTCCCTGCAATCATAGCTTCATTGTATTGATTAGCTCGTAGTTGTATCGCAACAACTTGCTGATTAGCTAAACTAGCCGTTAACGTCAGATAAGACCCCTCAAAGTTGACTTCGGCCAGTGTGGCAGACAGAGTAAACTCGCCTTCACATCCAAGCTTCAACCCTTCAGGACGCACAAATAACGTAGCGCTTACGCTGGGCATTATCGGTCGCTTTATACGGCCAACCAATGATCCAAGGCTACCCGCATCCACAACTGCGTAACCCTCACTAGACTCAAGTACACGACAAGGAATCGCGTTATTCTCCCCCACAAACGACGCAACAAACGCTGTTTCGGGCTCTCGGTACAACGTTATAGGATCCGCTACTTGTTGCAGTTTACCTGCAGACATCACCGCCACACGATCAGACATCGTCAGAGCTTCACCCTGATCATGGGTAATATAGATGAAAGTAATACCTGTTTTACGTTGAATCTCTTTCAATTCCGTCCGCATATGCTGTCGTAATTTCAAATCTAGAGCAGACAAAGGCTCATCTAACAACAACACTTGAGGCTCAACCGCCAAGGCACGTGCGATCGCGATGCGTTGCTTCTGTCCACCAGACAACTCCGACACCTTCTTCTCTCCACTACCCTCTAGCGCCACCAATTCAAGCAGCCGATCGGATGTTTTTTTACGCTCAGCTTTCGATACGCCACGCACCTCTAAGCCAAATTCAATGTTTTCTGCAACCGTCATTAGCGGAAAAAGGGCTAAGTTTTGAAAGATCATGGATGTGGGGCGCTTATTAGCAGGAACCCCTGCCATAGACTGATCGCCAATATAAACACCGCCTTCACTTGGCTCTAAAAATCCACTGATCATATTTAATATGGTCGTTTTACCGCACCCCGATGGACCAAGAAAACTAAAGAACTCACCGGACTCAATTTTCAAGTCCATTTTCTCGACAGCAGTAAATTCGCCAAAACGCATGATGGCATTATTTAGGTGTACACTACGATCCATATAACCTTCTTAACTGGGTATTCATTAAACGATAAAGGCCCGCTCAGGGGCGGGCCTTTGAAAGGCAATTACATTATGCGGACAAGTAACGATCTTGATACTCGTTACGTAGAGCAACGTACCAAGGTTCTTGAATTGGCCACCACCAAAGGTTGGCAAGGTCTTGATCTGAATAGGAGTTATTAAAAAACTCTTTGGTTGCTTGAGGCAACAGCTCCGCAGCTCCTTTGGAGGTAGAGTTATAGCCCGTTGCTTTCACAAACATCGCACCCGCTTCTGGTGTGTAATACCAGTTAATGAACTCGTATACGGCATCAACATTATTAGCATTTTTAGGAATCACAAAGCCTTCCATCCATGCTAGGGCACCTTCTTTCGGTGCGCCATAGACTACTGGCTCCCCTTCCTGCGACAGTTTAAAGGCCGTGCTGTCCCAAGTTTGGCCAATCACTGCACCATTGGTTCTAAACGCACCTTGCGCTTCATTTTCTGTCGACCAGAACTGCGCCACCATATCTTTATGCTTAGTCGCTTCTTTTAAGATCACATCAAAGTTCGCGCGCATGGCTTTTTCGTTTTTATAAGACTCTAATAACGGAAATGGAAGCTTGCCCATTTTTTCAAGCCACAAACCAATACCCACTAACGCCGAGTGGCCGCGAACCGTCACGCCATCTGCATGCTCTGGCTTCCAAAGATCACCATAGCTGAGATTATTTGGATCCACATCCGCATATTCCTTGTTATACGCAATGGCCTCGGTCCCCCAATCAGACGGGGCAAAATAGCGCTTATCACCCACAACGCCACCAACTTCTGAACCAGACAAAGCGCTCTCTAAACACCCATCCCATTTGATGCGTGTTGTGTCCAAAGGTTGGACTAACTCATAGTCCACATAACCTGGCACACGATCGACAGTCGGCATGATGATGTCAAAGCCCGTACCATCGGTTGCTCGTAGAGAGTTCATTAATTCATCATTGGTACCATAAGGCGTAAAGGTCGCATTGATGCCTGTCTTTGCCTTAAAGTCAGCCAGCATTTCATCGGTGATGTAACCTGCCCATGCATAAATCTTTAACTCTTTATTTGCAGCGATTGCAGAACTGATAGTAAAGGGTGTTGCAGCAACAGCTCCTGCAATGGAGGCCCCTTGCAGAAACTGGCGACGAGAAATGGACATATGGACTCCTTGTTTGTTTTAGACACACGCTTCCTAACAAAGGAAGTGTCATACCAAAATTGGTTTATCCGTATTAGTATTGGTCAGAGTTATTACAATTTAGTGACGAAAAAATGAACAGTCAAGAGTTTTTAAACCACTCGGACAGATTTTAGTTTACATTACGCTACATTAACCACCACATTGTGTACATTTTGATACACTTAAGCCTCCGCAACATAACTGTCACAACTCAATAATATTGTTAGCGCATCAATCACCTTGCCGAGAATTATAGAGAGACGATTTTGAAAATCTCCCATGTGACACGCGCCACAACATTTAGCTATCTTGTGATCGCCGCAGCGCTCGCCGCGCTTCTATTATGGAGCACTCAAAGCTATCGAACAGCTTTTGAGCAAAATGATGCTTTTAATAAGGTATGGGAAGCCTCTGCAATACAATTAGAGCAAAAAATTGAACGCTATTTAACTTCGGGTGAAGCTTCGTTGCTACAAGAGTCTGAGGTATTTATCACCGAAAGCATCAAACCTATGCTGACCTCCCTACCTACAGATCTACAGGTACCGTTAAGCAAACGTTTAGATGCGATTGTCATGAGCTTACAAACCGACGTTCGAGCAGCAGGCAAGCTATCCGGCAATCCTCTCGCTCTTATCGAAAACAACGAGCGCCAGATGCGTCTGTCCCTCGATTACTTGAACGGCACTATCAACAATACTAGCGACAGCATAAAGAGCGACTTAGTCATGCGCTATCTTACTGCTCAAGGCAATCTCTTCACGGCGCTATCTTCGTTACAGCAAGCCGCTAAAGATTATTTGAACAACCCTTCTTCAGATAACCGTAAGATAGTGAGCGAAGCAAACCAAAAACTGATTAATCAAGTCACCCTTTTCTCTCAATTACCCGCATGGCAAGCATCCAATACGGGCAGTGATGACAGTACTGACGACCTATCAGCATTAATGGGTTGGGGAAGCACTGAGGCAACAGAAGAGACCAGCGATACCTTTGATGAAACTAAGAGCGAGCTAAACACGTGGGCGAATCGCTACATGAAAGACATCGAAAACAGTTTAGCAGTGATAGAGCAAGCGAACCGCGCCAAGACCTCCATTCGACAACTTATTGACGATCTCAGCGACGAACTTGATAAAGGCACCGCAACAATTCAAGCTGCCACAGCAAAAACAGAACGCAATACTCTGATCGCTTTTGGCGCATTTGTGATCATCATGTTGTTAACCACCCTCATCACTCACTTATTCCAAAGCCGTGTTGTCGTGAACAGCGCAAAGGATCTATACAACGCAGTGAAAGCATTGGTTGAAAGTGATGATATACACACGCTCAAAGTCACCAATAGCAAAAATGAGCTATCAGAAGTTGCACGCTATTTAAATCGTTATCTTGAGCAAATCGCAGTGCAACGACAACAACGTGATACTGAGCTTAAAAACATCTCCACGTCTTTGAATGAGATGCTAAGTGCCTTTGGCCAAGTTCATAAAATTAGTGTTGCATCAAAAGAAGCACTGGAGCAAACCGTTGAACAAGCGGCTCATGTAGACGTGCTAGCAAATAAAGCTGAAGTGCGCGCAAAAGAGGTAGAAAGCTATGCGCACGACACCAGCGACGCAATGGAGTTGAGCTCGAAACAAGTATCAACACTTGAAAGCGCCAATACAACAACGGTAGAACGCTTACAGAAAAGCAAAACTGCATTAGGCAGCTTGGAAAACTCTGTGTCCAACGCCAACTCTATTGTCAGCGGCATTCGTGACATCGCTGAGCAAACAAACTTACTGGCTCTAAATGCTGCTATTGAAGCGGCTCGTGCAGGTGAAGCAGGCCGAGGTTTTGCGGTAGTCGCCGATGAAGTCAGAACCTTGTCAGGTCGAACGCAGCACTCTCTTGAAGAGATCACATCCATTTTTGAGTCATTGACCAGTTCAACCTCCAACTTACGTAAAAACTTAGGGCTGATTGAGTCAGCAACATCAGAGCAGCGTTCATTAACCACAGAGTTAGGCCACTCAGCTAAGGAAGTACAAGAGAAGTCGTATCAGTCGACGGTACTTTCACGTAAAGCCTCAGGGTATGCCGAAGATCAAAAACGCAGCGTGAGCATGCTGACGGAAACCGTGGAAAAAGTACGCTCTCAGGCTGATGAATCAGAGCGATTCCTTGCGGACATGACCAAGAATGTCCGACAAAAAATTGACGACATTACCAGCACGTTAGGTATTCGCTCATAACATGCTCATTCAGATACAAAAAAGCCAGCGCTTTTCGCACTGGCTTTTAAAATTCAGAACGAAGCCGGACACTTAAAACAGAACGCGCGCCTTAATCGTACCTTCTACTTCTTTCACTTTCTCAAGCGCTAACTCACCAGTATCGGAGTCGACTTCCATCACCATGTAACCAAGTTTCTCGGTGGTGCGTAAGAACTGACCTGAGATATTAATATCGTTGTCAGAGAAGATCGCGTTGATCTTAGTCAGCACACCCGGACGGTTTTCATGGATATGCAGGATACGGTGCTTATCAGCTTGAGCAGGTAATGCGACTTCTGGGAAGTTAACCGCTGCAGTCGTCGTACCAATATCAGAGTACTGAATTAGTTTAACCGCGACTTCAACACCAATGTTTTCTTGCGCTTCCATTGTTGATCCACCGATATGCGGAGTCAAAATAACATTGTCTAACCCACGCAGCGGCGACACAAACTCTTCGGCATTGCCTTTTGGTTCAACTGGGAATACGTCGATCGCGGCTCCAGCAACATCACCTGCTTTTATCGACTCGGCAAGCGCTTCAAGATCAACGACCGTACCACGGGATGCGTTTAGGAAAATGGCACCTTTTTTAATCTGAGCAATCTCATCAGGGCCCATCATCAATTTGGTACTTGGGGTTTCAGGTACATGCAGAGAGATCACATCGGATGTTGATAGCAGCTCCTCAAGTGATTTAACTTGGCGGGCATTACCCAATGGGAGCTTAGTAATAATGTCATAGAAGCACACTTCCATACCCAACGATTCTGCCAACACACTAAGCTGCGTACCGATACTACCGTAACCAACGATGCCCAAACGTTTGCCACGAGTTTCGAAAGAGCCAACAGCGGATTTCAGCCAACCACCACGGTGACATACCGCGTTTTTCTCAGGGATACCGCGAAGTAAAAGTATCATCTCGGCCAGAACTAACTCAGCCACACTTCGTGTATTGGAGAACGGCGCGTTAAAGACAACAATCCCTTTACTGGAAGCGGCATCAAGGTCTACTTGATTGGTACCGATGCAGAAACAGCCGATCGCTGCCAGCTTATGTGCATGCTCCAGTACTTTGGCGGTTAACTGTGTGCGAGAGCGAATACCGATAAAATGGGCATCGGCAATTTTGTCGATCAGCTCATCTTCTGGTAAAGCTGTTTTATGGTACTCAATGTTTTCATATCCAGCGGCATTCAGCGCTTCAACCGCAGATTGATGAACACCTTCTAATAACAAAATTTTGATTTTTGCTTTTTCTAAAGAAGTATTACTCATGATTTTTTATATATCTCTATGGTTTCTTATGGGGGTATTTTTAAAAGATATGTTACCACACTCGCTAAATTGTCGTAGTAGCAGATGCCGGAATGAGCTTCATCTTTAATGGAGTAATACTCAACTGAACAAGAATTTACATCTTATCTACGCAATTTAACTGGCAAGACAGCGCCATCGGCACTAGAATCAAGGTGTTCAAAAGATAATCAATGAGAGGTGAGCTATGGCCATCGAAGGAATTAACAACAGCATCGTTAGTCAGTTTAACGACCCAGAATTGACGAATACACCTGTTGTTCAACCCAACACAGGTAACGGGAGCAATAGCCAAACGGCAAATGCCGCACCGCAGTCTGTGGATGTGTCTGTCAGCATCTCACCCGAAGCTCAGCAGTTAGCTCAAGACAATGTTGCCGCTAGAACCGTTGCTCAAACGTCTGCCACAGAAGTTGGTGCTGATGTGGCCACTGCCTCTGAGTTTGGAGCCAATGCAACATCTAATAACGCCGCTGTTGCTGCTCAGGTTTCGGGCAACTCCGGTAGCACATTAAACGCTACACCATCGAACTCCAGCCAGAGTGGTAGCGTTGCATCACAATACAATATTAGTCCTGATTCTGCTCTAGGCCAGACGATCAACTTCTCCGCCTAACCCTTCTGTACTCTTGCATTAAATGCTGTATAGAACACTAGAACGACTTATCGTCGTTCTAGAAATACACCGGCTTCAACATGATGGGTATAGGGGAATTGATCGAACATCGCAAAGCGTGTCACCTTGTGCGTCGTTGACAATGCATCTACGTTATTCTTAAGTGTCTCGGGGTTGCATGAGATATATAGAATCTGATCAATCTTTCGAACTAACTCGACCGTACCATCGTCTAATCCTGCTCGTGGTGGGTCTACTAACACCGCCGAAGGATTCAACGTATCCATACCCGCTTGAACCAATGCTTTAGGTAAAACCCCATCACCATTAAGCGCATCAGACACGTCTTCACTGGCCATTTTAACCACTTGTACGTTACTGACACCGTTCATAGCAACATTTAAACTTGCAGAGTTGACCGACACTTTTGCTATTTCAGTACCAATCACTCGATCAAAACGACGCGCTAATGGAATGGAGAAATTTCCATTACCACAGTACATTTCCAACAAGTCACCAGAACATCCTTTCGTCACATCAAGAGCCCATTCAAGCATTTTCTCACTGATACCCGCATTGGGTTGTGTAAAACTGTTTTCGACCTGCTGATAGTGATACTTGCGACCCTGTACCGTTAGCGTCTCCATCACAAAGTCCCGTGTGAGGATTTGCTTACGCTTACGGCTACGGCCTATAAAATGACATGCAGGGAATGACTCATTAAGCTCTACCGCTGCTTGATGCCACTCATCGTCAATAGGCTTGTGGTATAACATACTGATCAGCGCTTCGCCGGTCGTTGTCGTGAGAAAATCTACTTGGAATAATTTATACCGCAACACAGGAATATCACGAATCGCATCCAATAACTTAGGCATCAGTTCATTAATCAGCGTTGACGCAGCCAAAAATTGATCAACCCGAATGGGAGTGCGCGGGTCAGCGGAGTCAAACATGGCATAGAACAAGTCATCGCCATCATGCCAGATACGGAACTCTGCACGCATCCGGTAATGGCTTGGAGCACTTTCGAACACCTCTAGCTCTGGCATATCAAGGTCTGCCATCAGCTCAAGCAATGAGTCTTGCTTCGTCTGTAACTGAGCTGCGTAATGTTCTGGTTGAATTTGATCTGGTCTCATGCAGTTTTCCGCTAAAGGTTCGAGAATATGGGCGCGGCATTATACAAAGAGTCTGCTTACTTTGCGAACGATGACCGCTGAAACAAGGTGATTAAAGAAACCCTGGGCCTAATAGCACTTCTAGTGAGGCACTCAGAGATACCTCTGCTTTGTAGTCGTTATCACGCTCATAGGTCACCTGTGGTTTTAGCTGACCAATTAACCAGTCATCATACAAAAGACGCTGGTATTCAACGTAATACAAAAAGCTCTCTGCTCGAGGTGTTGAGCCTTCCTGCAGGTAACTGATTTGATAGCGCAGTCTACTCTTGTCTGAGAAGTCGTGATTCAAAAACACGTTTTGGCGCCAATACGTGTCTGAATCAATTTCTAAATACGTCACACCAAAATCGGCACCAAACTCATAACGATCACCAATCGGTCTTAATGCTTTAATGCCGTAACGACCACCGTACCCAAGAGAGTAATAATCAAACAACGACTCTTCTTGTTTAAAAGACCATTGCCCTAACCCATAGTCTTGCTCAAAGGTAATACGTACAAACGGGTCAACCGGCATTTTTAATAACAAGCCCATATCAATGTTCGCATTCCACTCTTCTTTGAAATAACGCAGCATGGTCGCGAAGCGAGTATTTTGAGCAGATTGTAAAATATTCTGACCCGGCTCATTATCAACACGTCGATTATCTTGTGTCAGTTGATCCGCATCCGACTCGATGATCAGATCCAGTCGATCTTCTGTATAAGGTAAATGCAGTCTTGCATCCAAGTTAAAGAAGCCAGATACACCTTCCTTTCCCTCAATAATGGAGCCAAATCGCATGCTGACAAAGCTGGTCGAGGCATCTTCATGTCGCTGGCCTGAAAAGAAAGCATCAAGCCCATTTGACCATTCACCTACTTTGGTTGACATGGTCTCATGGGTCGACTTCCACCATTCACGCTCTGGCTGTTCAGAGGAAGTAGTCTCAATAGGGTCGGCATAACTAACCTGCGCCACTAGCGCAAGCCCGCACAACACTGTCCTTATACAAAACACACTCTTAAACAGCCCAGCCATTACATTTCTCGCAACATTGCGCGGATCATCAGTGATGAGTTCTGTGCCGCCACGGTCAAGTACTCGTCAAAACTTGCTGGGGATTCTTTGTCCGCCACATCAGATAAAGAGCGCACAACAACAAAAGGAACCGAAAACTTATGACACACTTGAGCCACCGCAGCCGCTTCCATTTCAACCGCTTTAAGGGAAGGAAATGCCGCCCGCACTTTCGCCACACGTTCAGCTTCACACATAAACACATCGCCTGTCCCGATCAAGCCGACTTTTGCTTTCGCCTGGCCTACGGAAGCTACCGCTTGCAGCGCCTTATCAACCAACACTGAATCGGCACTGTATGTTGCCGGCATACTCGGCAACTGCCCAAGGGCATATCCAAATGCGGTGACATCGACATCATGATGAACCACTTCATCTGAGATAATCACATCACCCACTTCCAGCTCTGCATCGAATCCACCTGCTGAACCAATGTTAATGACTATAGATGGATCAAAGCTGGCCATCAGTAATGTCGTAGAAACCGCTGCATTAACTTTACCAATTCCCGATTTAAGCAGTACGACGTCTTTGCCATCAAGCTGTCCAGAGTAAAACTCACAGCCAGCAACACTTGTTTCTTGTATGTCTGTCATCCATTTTTTGATAACAGCGACTTCTTCATCCATCGCACCGATTAAACCGATTACACTCATATTCATTCGCCTTTAACATTTAAATTTTGCAGTAGAGCTTCAAGCGCACCATCGTTCGGAAGCCGTCCTTCAACATCAATAAAACGCATTGTATCAGGTCGATCTAAAAAGTCTTCCAGCACGATCCATTTAGTATTCCCTAGGTGCTCCAAATGGTATTTCATCGCTAACTGCGCCGTTGCTTTGTCTAATACCACAACCACGACTGGACTATGATGTCTGAGCACTGACATTAGATTAATAATATCGACTTCTCGACGCGCCACGAACCCGCTAGCGTTTAGCTCAGACTGCCAAATCACTTGGCTAATATGCGTACCGCCAGTGATAATGAAGTTGGTTGCGTGGGTGGCCCAATCGCCCAAGCTGATTTTGGACGCGGCCCCTAAAGCAACCACCATTGAGGCTAAACGAAACGGCATTAATTGATGTGCCAACATAGTTTCACCAGGCAGCTCATCAGAGCGATGATTGCCTACATGAATAACAGGTAACGCTTGGCTTCGACTTGACGTCAATAACTTATCAACACCACTTTTAGCTAATTCTATATCACCCACGCCGACAAACATCACATCGTATTTTGTGCGATACGGCATGCCCGCACCGAAGAACTCTGCAAACGATGAATACACCTCAATACGCATTCCTATCGACTTTAATAGTTCGAGTAATCGATTGCTCTCGGTATAATCATTTTTCACCAAAACAGCATGCTTACCAATGACATTAAGTGAACGATCATGCTGAGCTTCAGGCATAAGCGTCGCCATCATCACAAAACGGCTCGCATCGGATGCATCCACGCGGCCTTTCACCAATTTAGGATATTCGTGACTCAACCACTGCAAAGCAGGCGTCATATCTTCGAGCCCATACAACTTAATCACTAAACTGTTCTTCTCCCAACCGATATGGATGTATCGGCCGGATATCGAACTGTTGATACATAACAGAAACGCCACCATTAGCATTGATCGGTGATCTTGTGTCCATTCCGCAACGAGTTGTGCATCACTTAACGAGAGCTCGACACTGAAGTCCTGCTGTTTTGAACTGGGTACAAGACTTAGATCCAATTCATCTTGTAACTGCACAACAAGCTCTCCAAGTGGCATTTTTTTCGAAGCTGCACTATCAAGATGGCTAATCTTCGTTAGCAAATCTCCTATGACATTCAACCAACGCACCGTCGATTGTGGTGACGTTTCTAAATGATCTTTACAACTCGCCAGTTCTTGCAATATTAACTGTGACGGCGGATGAGGTCGGTCTAATGTATGCTGCGGGAAACGATGCGTTAGGTGCCAACGTAAGCGACGAATCTCACTCACATCTCGACCCACCAACATCACACTACGAAAACCATGCTCATTGATAAAAGAGTACGTATTAAAATCGTATACTCTATCGGATTCAGGGAACTCTAATTCGAATCCACCACCATACTCACCTTTTAACGCACGCTGAATTGGCTGATGACAAGCGATAGGTGTCATATCAAAGACCGTGCTAGCAAACTGATAACTAGGAAATAGCCCCTTCGCTTCTTTATTCATATTCGTAACGCGCGAAGACTCATCACAAAATAAAATGGCGGATTGTAGAGAGTTAGACAACAACTCTAAATGCTGCTCACGCACTTTGAGCTGCACTTGGAAGCGGTTCATTTGAGCGAGCAGCGGCTGGAACTCTAAAAAATCCATTGCGCCCTCCCGACCCAATGCAGGCAGACCCGTTATCGGCACAAACATGACCCTCTGCGCATAAAACTGTATCAACCAATACATTAACAAGAAGCATATTAAGACCACTGCACAGCCAATCATGACCACGCCACTAAACGACTCAGTAAGGGGTCGAGCAAAGCGCAATTCTACCGTGAGGTTATCTTCTAACTCTGGAATAGAGAGAATGCTATCGTGAGTAATGTAAGGTATATCATCAGAGAAGCTTCTTTGCTTCTCTACCAGTAATACATTGCCCACTAGGTCTTTAATACGTATGAAGTCTGCATCTGCGCTGGTAATTAGGTCACTCGCCAGTGCTAAGTTATTATTAAGTGAAATGAAACCGTAGAAGAACCCCTGGCTCTGCCCAACACTGTTGCTCCCAAGGGACTTTTTGAACACTAGCATTTCACCTCGGTCACTGGAAGACACATGCCGCCAAGCGTTTATTTGAGCGCCTTGAATAAGGCTATCAGGCGTGTCTTGTGTATACAGCCTAACTCTAGGATCCTCCATTACTTGGCCATTCTCTAAGACTACGTAGAAAAAATCCAAGCCGCCAAAGAACAACACATCATGAAGCTGAAACAGGCCATCGATGGTTTCTCCATCATTCACTTGCTCAGACAAATACTTAACTTCAAAATTGGCGCGATCCAAGTACGCCGAAAAACTCATGCTGAGTGTTTGTGTACGTTGATGCAATGATGCCAATGAATGGCCTCGCTGGGTATAGTAATCCATTACCCAAACGGCCGAGCACAAAACAAGCGCTCCAAGTATAAAAGGAATGAGCACTTTACGAGAAAAGCGCTTACGCAGGCTTATCGTGGCCATAACGACATCGAGTAAGGGAGTGCTTGTTGCAAAAGAATGTTACGGGTCTGCTCATCCATGTCTTGTACCAATAAACTAAAAGATTCCATATATACAGCGGGTAAAAGACGAGATTCAATGTCTGCTTTGATCGCTTCCGCTGCGGCTATAGCCCTATAATCCAAATCTCCAACAACTGTAACCATAATAATCCCTTGCTTGTAGGCGTCCTCCCAGTCTTTCAGGCCTAGCCAAGCATTAGTACTTACCAACACCTGTTGCTGACGACTTAAAGCTCGCACAACACCTTCGCTAAGGTTCGGCGTGCAAGAGAAAATAAAATGCGACGATCCTAACGCTTGACTCTCTTTCACAATTTGCAGCGCAACACGTTGAGCTGCTTGAGCATTGTCTTTCAATTGATAACGATGGCGTACTTGATAGCCTTCCCGATAGAGTTCATTTAGAAAAATCTGACAGCCAGTTTCATTTTTATAAGGGTCATCAACCGATAATGTATCAATCAGCGTGCCTTCATCAAGCATACGGACCAAATAGCTTGCCAAGCTTTGCATCATTTTGGCCCGATCAATACCTATATACAGCAGCGGCGGATGCATATGCCACGATGAAAATGGTGCAATAACCCCCCTTATTAGCACTTCTGTTTCCCCAGCTTTAAGTATCCGTTCTAATAAGGGCCGATTATGATCATCAACTCGGTCAACAATCATATAATCAAAATTAGCCGCCTCAATCTTCTGGAAGGTATTCAAGGTAGAGTCGATACCGTCACGACGGTCTATATGGAACACATCTAGCCGAAAATCAATGCTAAGCTCTTTCATACGCTGCTTAAACGTCATCATCCACGCTCGATTAAATGCAATGGATGGATCACTGTGCAGTATGACGGCGATTTTCTGAGTATCAGGATGAGTCGCTAATAAAGGAGCAGGTTGCGAGCGAACACGCACCGACAATTGCTCAATGAGGGGGATCTGACTAGGGTTAGCGTCTAAAAAGCGCTTCAAACTGAACGAGGACTGGCCAAACGTGTACGCACTTACCCCTTGAGATAAAAGAGTAATCGTTAAGCAGATGAAGAAAAATCGTAGCTGACGCATAGGCTTCGTTGGTCTTTAAATGGTTAAAGACATTCTAACGAGAACCACTTTGAATGAAATACAAACGCGTAAAAAAGGCATAAAAAAAGCCGAGTTACAAAGTAACTCGGCTTTTTAAAATATGGTGCGGAAGGAGAGACTCGAACTCTCACGCCGTGAAGCACTGGAACCTAAATCCAGCGTGTCTACCAATTCCACCACTCCCGCAAGGAATGGCGAGCATTATAGAGAAACCATTTTCATGGTCAACACTTTTTTTAAAAACTTTTAAAAAAATGCTCGTCAAACAAAACCTTATTTAGAAACGACGACCGTTAGCGTATTCGCCGTGCTCGTAACGAATCGCCATTTCTTCAAGGTCGATGGTTTGAATACGAGACGCTTGGCCTGCACAACCAAAGGCTTCGTAACGATCAATACACACAGCCTTCATCGCTTTGATGCTTTCTGTTAAGTATTTACGTGGATCAAAGTTACCTTTGTGCTCAGCAAGACTACGACGGATCGCACCCGTTGCGGCTAGGCGAAGGTCGGTATCGATGTTGACTTTACGAACACCGTAGCGGATCGCTTTTACGATCTCTTCTACAGGCACACCGTATGTCTCTGGAATTTCACCACCAAATTCGTTGATGATTTCTAACCAGTCTTGCGGCACTGAAGAAGAACCGTGCAATACGATATGAGTGTTTGGCAGCAACTCAACAATCTTCGCAATACGCTCGATGTCTAAGATGTCCCCAGTTGGCGGACGAGTAAATTTGTACGCTCCATGGCTTGTACCAATCGCTACTGCTAGCGCATCGATGCCCGTTGCGTTTACGAAGTCTACCGCTTCTTGAGGGTCCGTCAGCATCTGGTCGTGCGACAAAATACCTTCTGCGCCGACACCATCTTCTTCACCCGCTTGACCTGTTTCTAATGAACCAAGTACACCCAGTTCACCTTCTACAGACACACCACACGCATGAGCGAACTCTACGGTACGACGCGTCACATCAACGTTGTATTCGTAGCTAGCAGGCGTTTTACCATCAGCCATTAAAGAGCCGTCCATCATAACCGATGAAAAACCAAGCTGAATAGAACGCTGACAAATGGCTGGGCTCGTACCGTGATCCTGGTGCATGACTACCGGGATATGTGGGTAATCTTCAATCGCCGCTGCAATCAGGTGGCGAAGGAAGTGAGAGCCAGCGTATTTACGCGCGCCTGCAGAAGCTTGCATGATAACAGGTGAGTTCACCTCGTCTGCTGCTTCCATGATCGCTTTGACCTGCTCCATGTTATTCACGTTAAACGCAGGCAAGCCGTAATCATGCTCTGCTGCATGATCCAGCAATTGACGCATACTTATTAAAGGCATAAAAGTTTCCTCTGACAATGAAGTTTTTGGTGTCTAAACAGTGCATCCAATCAAGAGACACCGTGTGATTTTATATTCATGCGCATGTGTGTCACATGTGGCGTTTCGCCTTATCGTTATATTGTCAGTCTGTCTAATGAAAGACTGGTCACTCTCTAAGTGTTTATAATTATAAAAGATGAGAAAGTCCTAGGACTCACCTCATCCTGCAGGGTATTCCCCGTCTTATTCAAGTGCAAGCACGTAGCTTTACACTAATTTTGCGTGCGTGACTCCAACATAGCAACCGCTGGAAGTACTTTTCCTTCGACAAACTCAAGGAAAGCGCCACCACCCGTTGAAATGTAAGACACTTTGTCTGCAATCTCATACTTGTCTACTGCCGCTAGCGTGTCACCGCCACCTGCAATGGAGAAACCATCACTGTTGGCAATGGCTAGCGATAACGCTTTAGTACCTTCGCCAAACTGATCAAACTCAAATACACCAACTGGCCCATTCCAGATGATCGTTTTTGAACTCTCTAGCAGTCCCGCTAATTTAGAAGCAGCTTTCGGACCGATATCTAAAATCATATCGTCTTCAGCTACATCCTTCGCGTCTTTAACCGTCGCGGTCGCCTCTGCGGAGAACTCTGTCGCGACAATAACGTCTTCCGGCAAAGGAATGTTCACTTTTTCCATCAATGCTTTGGCTTGCGGAATCAAATCTTTTTCATAAAGTGATTTGCCAACAGGAAAACCAGCTGCTGCCAAGAACGTATTAGCAATACCGCCACCGACGATCAACTGATCCACTTTATCAGACAATGACTCGAGCACCGTTAGCTTAGTCGATACTTTTGAACCGCCAACAATCGCTGCCATTGGACGAGCAGGTTTCGCCAGCGCCTTCTCTAAGGCTTCAAGCTCGGCCGCCAATAATGGACCAGCACAAGCGATCGGAGCAAATTTACCCACGCCGTGTGTTGATGCCTGAGCACGGTGAGCTGTACCAAAGGCATCCATGACATAAACATCACATAAAGCAGCCATCTTCTTAGAAAGCGCCTCATCGTCTTTTTTCTCGCCTTTGTTAAAGCGCACGTTTTCAACCAACACAAGTTGACCCGCGGCAACCTCAACGCCATCTAACCAATCTTTTACCAGAGGGACATCTTGACCCAAAAGACCCGCAAGGTGATCGGCAACGGGTTGTAGTGAGTATTGCTCTTCGTACTCCCCTTCTGTTGGACGACCAAGGTGAGACATCACAATCACTTTCGCACCCGCCTCTAATGCCAACTTTAATGTTGGCAATGCAGCTCGAATACGGGCATCACTGGTTACTTTGCCTTCTTTCACAGGCACATTAAGGTCTTCACGAATCAATACGCGTTTGTTCGCTAGATCCAAATCGGTCATTTTAATTACGGTCATGCACGATTCCTCGTCGTTTTTAAAATCATCAGTGCTGAGCACTGTTTTCCAATTGTTGTTGCCAATAGCACGCCACATCCAGCATGCGATTCGCATAACCCCATTCGTTATCAAACCAACACAGAAGCTTCACCAGCCGACCGTCTACCACTTGGGTTTGTGTACCATCGATGATGACGGAGCGCGGATCATGATTAAAGTCTACCGACGCATGGGCTTCCTGAGTGTAACCTAATAATCCCGCGTACTTAGACGAAGCAGCGGTTTGAAGGGCGGTATTTACTTGTTCTGCTGTCACATCTTGCTTGGTACGTACCACCATATCGATCAACGAGACATTAATCGTCGGTACACGTACCGCATTGGAGCTGATTTTACCTTCTAATTCGGGCATCAAACGCGCAATACCGCGATCCAGCCCCGTGTTCACAGGAATAATCGAGCTCATGGCTGAGCGCGTTAGTCGCAAATCTTTGGTGTGATAAGCGTCTATAATAGGTTGGTCATTCATAGCGGAATGAATGGTTTGCGTTGCACCATGCTCTACACCTGCCAACTCTTGTAACGTATCTAACACAGGGATAACACAGTTTGTCGTACAAGATGCCGCAGAGACGATCGTCTGATCCGCAGACATACTGCTTTCATGGTTAAACCCAAATACAATCGTCGCATCCACATCGGCAGATGCCGGCTGAGATAACAGTACTCTTGGCACACCCGCGTCGATAAAGCGCTGTATCTCATCTCGTTCGGTAAACGTACCCGAACACTCCAAGACTAGGTCTACTTTTAAAGTCGCCCAATCCAGCTCTTCCGGAGACATAGCACTAAAACACCGAATCGCGTCCTCACCGATCAATAGACTCTGACCTTCAACGGAAACAGGTTTCGGAAAGCGACCATGAGTCGTATCGTAACGAGTCAAATAACTGATCGTTTCAATATCTGACAACTCGTTAATTGCGACAACGTGTAAACGGTCTTGGTAACCATTTTCATAAATCGCACGTAAAACAGATCGACCAATACGGCCATAGCCATTAATTGCTATTCGCAACATAGTTCTCTTATCACATTGATCCAACAAAAAAGAGGAGCGCTAAGCTCCTCTTTCGTTGCGAAGCCGTTAGGCGTTCAGCAGTTTCTCTGCTGTTTCAACAACATTTTCAACAGTGAAACCGAAGTACTTCAACAGATCGCCACCCGGTGCAGATTCGCCGAATGAACGCATGCCAACCATCGCACCACCAAAGCCAACGTATTTGTACCAGTAGTCAACATGTGCTGCTTCAATTGCTACACGCTTAGTGACACTGCTTGGTAGGACAGACTCTTGGTACGCTTTATCTTGCGCATCAAACGCATCGGTAGACGGCATAGAGACAACGCGCACCTTAGTGCCTTTTTCAGTCAGCGCTTGCGCAGAATCCATGGCTAGAGATACTTCAGAACCCGTTGCAATCAAAATCAACTCTGGTGTGCCTTCACAGTCAGAAAGCACGTAACCACCTTTCGCGATATCTGCCACTTGCGCATCGGTACGAGACAACGCAGGTAAACCTTGGCGACTGAACACAAGTGCCGTAGGGCCTGTACGACGTTGGATACCCGCTGACCATGCCACCGCTGTTTCCGTCGCATCAGCAGGACGCCATACGGACATATTTGGTGTCATACGTAGGTTAGCAAGTTGCTCAACCGGCTGGTGCGTAGGACCATCTTCCCCTTGACCAATCGAGTCATGGGTGTAAACAAAGATGTTTTGAATGCCCATCAGTGCAGACATACGTACTGCGTTACGTGCGTATTCCATAAACATCATGAAGGTCGCGCCGTAGTTGATGAAGCCACCGTGTAGCGATACGCCATTCATAATGCCGCTCATACCGAATTCGCGTACACCGTAGTAAATGTAGTTACCCGCTGGGTCTTCTTGAATGCCTTTCGAACCAGACCACAACGTTAGGTTGGAGCCTGCCAAATCGGCAGAACCGCCTAGCAATTCAGGAAGCATTGCTCCAAATGTGCCGATCGCATTTTGTGATGCTTTACGGCTGGCAATGTTCTCGCCCTTGTTTTGGCACTCTTTGATGTAAGCCGCGGCTTTTTCTGTGAAGTCAGCTGGCAATTCACCTTTAACAACACGGCGGTCAAACTCAGCTGCTAGTTCTGGGTAAGCCGCTTGGTAAGCTTCAAATTTCGCTTCCCACTCAGATTGCGCTGCCGCACCTTTTGATTTTGCATCCCAACCTTCGTAAACGTCTGCTGGAATCTCGAATGGTGCTTCTGACCAACCTAGGAACTCACGGGCTGCAGCGATTTCGTCATCACCTAGTGGTGCACCGTGGCAGTCATGTGAACCTGATTTATTTGGTGAGCCAAAACCAATGATGGTTTTACAGCAGATCAGTGTTGGTTTAGAAGTTTCTGCTTGCGCAGCTTCAATGGCGGCTTTAATCGCTTCAGGGTCATGACCGTCTACGTCAGCAATCACATGCCAACCGTAAGATTCGAAACGCTTAGGTGTGTCGTCAGTGAACCAACCTTCTACATGACCATCGATAGAGATACCGTTGTCATCCCAGAATGCAACCAATTTGCCTAGACCAAGCGTACCCGCTAGTGAACAAGCTTCGTGGGAAATACCTTCCATCATACAACCGTCACCAAGGAAGCAGTATGTGTTGTGGTCAACTACTGTGTGGCCTTCACGGTTAAACTGTGCTGCCAATGTCTTCTCAGCGATGGCCATACCCACAGCATTACTAATACCTGCACCCAAAGGGCCAGTCGTTGTTTCAACGCCATCAGTGTAGCCATACTCAGGGTGACCAGGAGTTTTCGAGTGTAGCTGACGGAATTGCTTTAGCTCTTCCATTGGCAAGTTATAGCCAGAAAGATGCAACAGAGAATAGATCAACATTGAACCATGGCCGTTTGACAAAATAAAACGGTCACGATCGACCCAGCTAGAATTGCTTGGGTTGTGTTTCAGAAAGTCATTCCAAAGCACTTCTGCAATATCAGCCATGCCCATTGGCGCGCCTGGGTGTCCAGATTTTGCTTTTTGAACCGCGTCCATACTCAGTACGCGTATAGCATTAGCAAGTTGTTTACGAGACGGCATTGATCATCCACTCCTGGTTAATGTACGAAATGTCGGCTTCATTCTCCACGCTAAGCCCAAGCCTTGCAACGGCATCAGGCGGCATCTGCTTACTAATTAAGCAAAGAAAATGAAATTGCACAAAGATGGACAATAGCATAGCAAAAAAGCACCGAAAGCACCCTACCCTTAATGCACAATTGCTTGAATTTTAGTCGCCATTAGTTCATTATCCGCAGCACAGCGTCGATTTGTTTCGGCTTGCGGACGCTATATAAATTCAGCTAAACAGAAGCATGATACGCCTGTTTAGCAAACCATTTCAGCTAAGCGGGTTTTTTTATGCCTGTTTGGCGCTCTAGAATTTACATCTATAGAGGCACAAACATGTCAGAATATTCTCTATTTACCTCAGAATCTGTTTCGGAAGGTCATCCAGATAAAATTGCAGACCAAGTATCCGATGCGATCTTGGATGCCATCATCAAAGAAGACCCAGAAGCACGTGTTGCATGTGAGACGCTTGTTAAAACAGGCATGGTCTTGGTTGCTGGTGAAGTACGCACCAATGCTTGGGTTGATATCGAAGACATCGCCCGCGGCGTTATCCGTAACATTGGTTACAACAGCTCTGATATGGGCTTTGACTGGGAATCCTGCGCAGTCCTTAACGCAATTGGTAAACAATCGGCTGATATCGCTGTCGGTGTAGACGAAGCCAACGAGAAAGAACTAGGCGCCGGAGACCAAGGTCTAATGTTTGGTTTCGCAACCAATGAAACTGACGTTTTAATGCCTGCTCCGATCACATACGCCCATCGTTTGGTTCAACGCCAAGCCGAAGTACGCAAAAACGGCACGCTAGAATTCCTACGCCCCGATGCCAAAAGCCAAGTTACCTTCCGCTACGATGAAAACGGCAAACCATGCGCGATCGATGCGGTGGTACTCTCTACACAGCACAGTGCCGATGTAAAACAAGCCGATTTACGTGAAGCAGTGATGGAAGAAATCATCAAGCCTGTTCTGCCTGAAGAATGGCTATCGAAAGAGACTAAATTCTTTATTAACCCAACAGGCCAATTCATCATTGGTGGCCCTGTGGGTGACTGTGGCCTAACAGGTCGTAAGATCATCGTTGATACTTACGGCGGTATGGCGCGCCACGGCGGTGGTGCATTCTCAGGTAAGGATCCCTCGAAAGTAGACCGTTCTGCCGCTTATGCAGGTCGTTACGTCGCGAAAAACATTGTTGCCGCAGGTCTTGCTGACAAGTGCGAAATCCAAGTGTCTTACGCTATTGGCGTGGCCGAGCCCACGTCAATCAGTATCAACACCTTTGGTACAGGCAAAGTCAGTGACGAGTTGATTTCTCAGCTAGTACGCGAACAATTCGATCTGCGCCCAGCAGGCCTAATCAAGATGCTCGATCTTAAACGTCCGATCTACCTACCAACAGCGGCTTACGGCCACTTTGGTCGTGAAGAAGAAAACTTCACATGGGAACGCACGGACAAAGCTGACACATTACGTAACGCTGCTGGTTTATAATTACCGCAATTTCCGTTATAAAAGCCCTCTCAATAGAGGGCTTTTTATTTTATGCGAATTCCACGTATCTTCGTCGACCTACCACTGGCTGAACACAGCACATTTGACTTCCCTGATAGCGCTTTTCAGCACTGTTGCAAAGTACTGCGATTAAAGGAAAATCACCCAATCGTTTTATTTAATGGTCAAGGCGGACAATACCAAGCTAAGCTGCTCAATGTGCAAAAGCGTAGCGCTCAAGTGGCAGTGGATACATTTGAAGCTCTGAGCAACGAATCCCCTCTCTTGGTCACTATAGGGCAATCCATCTCACGCGGGGAACGCATGGACTATGCGATTCAGAAAGCCGTTGAGTCAGGTGTTTATAAAATACAGCCGTTATTCAGTGAACGTTGCGAGGTACGCTTAAACGATGCCCGACTCGAAAAGCGTGTACAGCATTGGCAGCAAGTTGCCATCAGTGCCGCAGAACAATCAGGCCGAGGGATTGTACCAGAAGTGTGTTTCCCTATTGATTTGCAAGATTGGGTTAGCAATTGTAACGAAATGTTAAAACTGACATTACATCACCATAGTGCACGCCCTTTGAATCAGCTCACTCGACCAGACAACCAGAAAATTGCCCTGCTAATCGGCCCAGAAGGTGGCCTTTCAAAGGCTGAGGTTGATCTTGCAGAACAACAAGGCTTTTCTGCTATCGCTTTAGGACCTAGAGTATTACGCACAGAAACAGCGCCCATTGTGGCCCTTACGGCGTTAAATTTACTCTGGGGCGATCTATAGCGGTTACATTTCATAACATTAGAATTCGACCTGTAACACAAATATGCCTCCAATGATGTACAAAAACCATCTAGAATTTGGATAAATTATGTACACATTGTTTTCTATTTTTAACGTCTTACACTTTAGGTGACGCCCATGTTTCGAAAAAAGTTAATTGTCAGTGGTATTGCACTGGCTACTTCTTTTTGTGCCCTACCTGTAATGGGCATCACTCTTGAAGAAGCTACTTACACAGCAGTTGAAAATAATCCAAAAGTTCGCCAAGCCATCGCTCTATTCAGAGAGAGCTTAGAGGAAACGGAAATTTCAAAGGGAAATGGCTTTTTACCCTCTATTGACTTGAATGCTGGCATTGGTCATGAAACGACTTACGACTACCAAGGAACAGGGGAAGATGTATCGTTAACGCGCCGTGAGCTTGCGCTAACGCTGACCCAACCTATTTTTAATGGGTTCAATTCTACCTATGATGTAAAACGATTGAAGGCAGAAGCCGAGGCTAATCGTTGGAACGCTCTTATTCAGGTCGAAAATAAAGCGCTTGAAGTCACGCAAGCCTACACAGATGTCTTAAGAAACCGTGAGCTGTACCAGTTGGCTGAAACCAACTTAAATACTCATAATCGAATTTATCAGCAAATTCGTACAGCAAGTGAGTCGGGTGTAGGCCGTCAATCAGATTTTAGCCAAATCTCTGCTCGTCTTGCCAAAGCCGAAGCAAACCGCTTATCTGCTTTAGACAACCTTCGTGCCTCTGAGGCAAATTATAAGAACATCGTGGGCGATATGCCGCCAGCAGAACTGATCTATCCTGAACCTGATCGTTCAATGCTGCCGACGAATTTAGCCGATGCCGTGGATCAAGCGCTAAAGAACAATCCAGCAATTGACTCAGCGCAATGGGATGTCGCTGCAACCGAGCATTACCTAAGCTCAACTAAATCTAATTACTACCCTGAGTTAAATCTTGTCGTTGAGCGCTCTTTTGACGACAACATTGATGGCAGAAAAGGGGCCGACGAAGACCTGACTGCCATGCTGCAGCTGTCATACAACCTTTACAACGGTGGTGCTGATAAACACACACGTAAAGCGGCTATCCAACAGAATACCCAAGCCTCTGAGATTCAACGTAATACCGTTCGTGAAGCTGAACTGTCTGCCCGACTCGCTTGGGCATCCTATGAAGCAACGTTAGGTTCAAAGTCATACTTACAGCAATATGTCACGGCCACTAAAGAATCTCAAATGGCCTATGCACAGCAGTTTAACCTTGGTCGACGCACCCTACTCGATGTATTAGACAGTGAAAACGAGCTATTTGAAGCACGCCAAGATTATGTGAATGCAGACTATGACGAACTGTATGCAGTCTTCCGTTTGTTTAATGCGAAAGGGGATTTAATGCGCGCCTTACGTATTTACCAACCTAAAGAGCTTGGTTTTGAACAAGAGACGCTACCAAGAAAACGTACAACTGCCTCTGCTGAAATGGCTCAGCCTGTGACTCCGACACCTCAACCTGTAGCGCCAGTGCCACAAGCAACTCAGCCGCAGTATCAGGCACCGGTACAACCACAATACAACGCTCCCACTCAAAGCAGCTATCAACCCCCTGTTAGAACAGCTCAACCTGTAGTGCCAGTGCCGCAAACAGCCCAGCCGAGTTATAATACGGCCGCGCCAAATAGCAGCAATTTCCCACAAGGCAACACCTCTGTTAACGATGACGGTGTTATCTTTATCGATGCAACCGACAACACTGGCGGTTGGTAAACAAACTGAGCGGCACAGCACCTCGCTGTGCCGCTTTTTCTTGTCCGATATTTTCTCACTCAACCCTTATCTTTCCTGTCCCGAGTCCTTATACTCTTCCCTATATAAAACTTTTGCCATAGACCCAATAGGCCTGTGCGCTGTAACAGGAAAAGTACATCATGACCATTAAACTCGGCATCGTAATGGATCCTATCCAAGCCATTAATTACAAAAAAGATACCTCTCTCGCCATGCTATGGGCAGCCGCCGATAAAGGTTGGTCTTTGTATTACATGGAGCAGTCTGACCTCTTTCTCGACAATGGTCGTGCCTTTGCTATGACTAAGCCGCTGAGCGTTTTCAAAGACCCTGATCACTTCTATGAACTCGGTGAAGAGAGCATGATGGCTTTGGGTGATCTGGATGTTATTTTAATGCGCAAAGATCCGCCATTTGACAGTGCATTCATGCACAGCACCATGATTCTAGATCAAGCCCAGCGCGACGGTACACTAGTGGTCAACAACCCAAAATCTCTTTTAGAGTGCAATGAAAAGCTGTTCGCGACACAGTTCCCGCAGTGCTGTCCTGAAGTGCTCGTTACTCGCCGTGGTGATCTACTCAAAGCGTTCCATAAAAAGCATAAAGACGTGATTTTCAAACCATTGGATGGCATGGGCGGTAGCTCCATTTTCCGCCTTAAAGAAGACGACTCCAATGTGGGAGTGATCATCGAGACCTTGACGAGTCTGGGGACTGAACAGATCATGGCCCAAAAATACATTCCAGAAATAAAACAAGGCGACAAGCGTATTCTTATCGTCGACGGCAAGCCTATTCCTTATGCTTTGGCTCGCATTCCAGCTGCGGGTGAAACACGGGGAAACCTAGCTGTTGGCGGTCGTGGTGAGGGGCGTGAACTCAGTGAACGAGACCGTTGGATCTGCGATCAAGTCATTCCTACGCTAAAAGAAAAAGACCTAATGTTCGTCGGTTTAGACGTCATCGGCGACTATCTAACGGAAATCAATGTCACCAGCCCAACCTGTGTCCGCCAATTAGACGACCAATATGGATTGAACATTGGCATGACCCTTATGGACGCCATTGAGGCGCGCTTAAACGCTCGATAATTCGCTATGCGCAGCGCAGATCGCTTTTCAATCACCCTGTTTATTGCCATCAGCCTACACTTGATGGCAATTACACTGGTGAACTTTGATTTCTCCATGGGACAAGCTGCTCCTAGGAAAGCGCTCGAAGTAACACTGGTTCAGCACAAATCTGATGCGCCTAAGGAAGCCGATTTCATTGCCCAAGCCAATCAACAGGCAAGTGGCACAGAGCTACGCAAACAGAAGCTAACCACTACAGAAACCGCTCAGTTCCGGTCAGACGAGATTCAAGACATCACCCCTCCCGTCCAACCCGAATTGGCGTCAGCAGAACCCGTCAAAGACCCGCAACTCATCGCCAGTCGCAATCAGAGTGATGTCTTTCGGGTACTGGACGACCCAGAACAACAGAACAAAACCCTGGAAGAGCAGTTTCTGGGCAAGACTCAAGTGCCGAGTAGACTGTCGAGCGATATCGCAACACTCGAAGCGCTACTTGATCAACAACGTCAATCCTATGCCAAACGCCCACGTATTCGACGCCTCACCTCAGTGTCCGCAAAATCCGCCATTGATGCCAAATACCTCGATGACTGGCGCCGAAAAATCGAGCGAATCGGTAATATCCACTACCCCTCCGAAGCCAAACAAAACCATCTTTATGGCCAGCTGCGCCTAGCAGTCGCCATTATGCCGAATGGTTATGTCGAAAGTATTGAGGTACTGCAGTCCTCTGGTATACGCGTGCTGGATGATGCCGCCATGCGAACCGTCCGCTTAGCAGAACCCTTTGATAGCTTCCCTACGGAACTCAAAAAAGAAGTGGACCAACTCGAAATCATCCGCACCTGGCAGTTTGTACCAGGTAATCGATTACGCAGTCAGTAATCTCTCAACAACGCCATTAGCTAAAACCATTAACCTTCCTAGATAGAAAGCGTCTTATGTATCAGGGAGGCGCTGACGCGTCGAAGCATGAGACATAGCGCAAGCCAAACTGATACATAAGACGCTTTCCACACAATAGAATTAGCCAAGTGGATATAAAGTGCTAGCAGTGAGCTAAGTTTTCCAAGACACTAAAAAGCCCTCACATGAAGGGCTTTTTAGTTGTTAGTTAGGGATAGAAGCTTAGTGAAACTGTGCTTCGCCCATGGCTAATCGAATCTTTTTCATCGCATTCTTTTCAAGCTGACGGATACGTTCAGCCGATACCGAATATTCATCGGCAAGATCATGCAAGGTAGATTTATTTTCACTCAACCAACGCTTAATCAATATATCTCGACTGCGGTCATCAAGCTCTAGCATCGCACTTTCAAGACGACGGTTAGAGTCGGCTTCCCAGTTGCCATGTTCAAGCACCATCGCTGGATCGTAGCTCGAATCTTCTAAATAGTTAGCAGGTGCTTGGTATGAGCTGTCATCATCGTCATCACCACTGGCATCAAATGCCATATCAGAAGAGCTCATGCGCCCTTCCATTTGACGTACAACTTCTGGCGTTACACCCAGATCGCTGGCAACCGACTCAACTTCAGAATTACTTAACCACGTGAGTGTTTTCTTAGCACTGCGTAAGTTAAAGAACATTTTGCGTTGTGCTTTAGTCGTCGCGACTTTCACAATACGCCAGTTCTTCAGAATGAATTCATGAATTTCGGCTTTAATCCAATGCACGGCGAAAGATACCAAGCGCACGCCCACTTCTGGATTGAAACGCTTAACCGCTTTCATTAAGCCAACGTTACCTTCTTGGATTAAATCGCCTTGGTTCAGGCCATATCCAGAGTAACTTTTAGCAATATGTACGACAAAACGCAGGTGAGACATAACCAACGAGCGTGCAGCCTCTAAATCGCTTTGGTAATAAAGACGTTCTGCTAACTCGCGTTCCTCATCCGCTGACAAAATTGGAATGGTACTAACGGCCTGAACATACGACTCAAGATTTTGACCTGGAGTCATCATGTCGATTGGCTGGAGAGCTTGACCCATTTCTATTTTACCTCTTCGTGTTCATACTGAGTATGAGCAAATACTAGCAACAAAATTCACACTGTGTGTGCGGTAAATGTGGAGAATTGACCTCAATTTGTCAATATTACGAGAGGGATTCTTCCTCAATTACTGCAACTCAATATCGCGGATATGGCGACTTACTGCGACCCAAGAGCCGAACACGCCAATCACTGCGCTGATAGTTAAACACATTATAATTTCAACTGCATTAAAACTTTGTAGCTCGAAACCTGCGTGATAAAGCTCAATCAATTGCTCAGCAGGCGAACTCACCCACCACGACAACATAAGTATGCAGATTGAGGCGAATAAACCGCCTAGCACGCCAAACCAGAACCCCATGTATAAGAAAGGTCGACGAATATAACTGTTCGTTGCCCCTACAAGTTTCATGACAAGCACTTCATCACGACGACTTTCAACCGCCATACGAATCGTGTTACCAACAATCAACAACACTGCAATCACCAGCAAAGCAGAAATGGCGTATACAAAGCGCTCACCAAAACTGATCATCGTCGCAAGACGCTGCAACCACTCTGCATCTAACTGCGCATATTCAACTTGCGGCAGACTTTGTAAATGGTCTCGTAGTGCTTGTAAGTCCGGTAGGGTATTGAGATCAACAATCGCTTTGGGGATGACTTTTAAAACGATCGGCAACGGGTTTTCAGGCAACGTAGACATGATCTGCTCATAACCGCTGGACTGCTCGAAGTAGCGTAGGCCTTCTTCTTTAGAAATGTACTCGACTGACAATACATCGGCTCGGCTCGACAATTGATGAGACAACGAAAGCGCTTCGGTGTCCTCTAACTGAGAAAACAAATACAGCGAAATAACCGACTGCTGCTCCCAACGGTCAGTCACCGATTGCACGTTTTTCAATAAAACAAATAACCCGCCTGGCAAAGATAGCGAGATCGCAATGACCATAATTGTCATAGCGCTGGCAAGAGGATGACCTAGCAGCCGAGTCAAACTTTCAATAAGGAAGGCTTGATGCTGACGTAGGTACAATTTGAAATCAAACCCTTGGGCACGCCAAGCAGGCTTTTGCTTTGCTGAATGTGCCTGACGAGTCGCGCCACGCTGTGCAGCAGAGCGCTGTTGAGGAGGTCTTGCCATTTAAGCAAACCCTCCATCATTGACCATTCGGCCTTGATTTAACGTCAATACACGATGACGCATGCGCGCCACCAGCGCCAAGTCATGGCTCGCCACCATAACCGTCACACCAACTCGATTAAACTCTTGGAATAAGTTCATAATTTCAGCAGACAACCGGGGGTCTAGATTACCTGTTGGTTCGTCGGCCAGCAGCAATTGAGGTTTGTTAACCACCGCACGCGCAATGCCGATACGCTGCTGCTCACCACCAGACAACGCCATCGGGTTGAGTTTTTCTTTGCCCAACAGCCCCACTTTATCCAATGCCGCGCGTACGCGCTTGCCTGTTTGACCGTCATCCGCTCCGCTCACTTGCAACGGTAAAGCCACATTGTGAAACACGCTACGATCAAACAAAAGTTGGTGATTTTGGAATACCACACCGACACGGCGGCGGTGGTAAGGAATCGCATGTTTACCTAACGTACGAAGATCGACGCCATCGACTAAAATAGTTCCAGTAGTTTGACGTTCAATCATCATAATGAGTTTCATCAAGGTACTTTTACCGGCCCCTGAATGGCCTGTGAGAAAGGCCATCTCCCCTTGTCGTAGGTGAAAACTCACCTGCGACAAAGCATCATGACCGCTCTCATATTTTTTCCCTACTCGCTGAAACTCAATTTCCACGCAGACATCCCCTGTTGTTGACTGGTTTAATCTAACTGTTACTCACTCTCAAATAAAGCGTCAACAAATTCTTGAGACTTAAACGGACGTAAATCGTCTGCTTGCTCGCCCACACCAATGTATCGAATAGGCAAACTGAACTGCTTTGCAATCGCGAAGATGATGCCGCCTTTCGCGGTACCATCTAATTTTGTCAACGTAATACCGGACACACCGACGGCTTCGGTAAACAACTTTGCTTGGCTTAACGCATTTTGACCGGTCCCCGCGTCGAGTACCAACATCACTTCATGTGGCGCCGCCACATCGAGCTTCTTCATGACACGAACCACTTTTTCAAGCTCGCTCATCAAGTTCGCTTTGTTCTGCAATCGGCCTGCTGTATCTGCAATAACAATATCGACACCGCGGGATTTGGCAGATTCGATGGCGTCGTAAATCACAGAGGCTGAATCCGCGCCCGTATGCTGTGCGACCACAGGGACATTATTGCGATCGCCCCATACTTGAAGTTGCTCAACGGCGGCCGCGCGGAAGGTATCACCCGCGGCCAACATCACACTCTTGCCTTCGGCTTGATACTTCTTCGCCAACTTACCAATGGTCGTCGTTTTACCCACGCCATTAACGCCTACCATTAAGATAACAAATGGGCCGTCTTTGTGTTCGGGTACTAACGGTTTTTCGGAGTTCACTAAGATGTCCTGCAACTCACCTTTTAAGGTGCGCATGAGAGCATCGGTGTCTTTCAGCTCTTTACGGCTCAGCTTGGCATTTAAGGAGTCAATTAATGACTGTGTAGCCGCCACCCCGACATCCGCCATTAATAATTGCGTTTCCAGCTCTTCGATTAAATCGTCATCGACTTTTTTACTGCCCATGAGAAGAGAAGACAAGCCAAAGCCACCACGAGTACGCGCCAACCCAGCTTTAATTCGCTGGGACCAAGAAAGCGCCGGTGCTGGAGTCGGAGCCGGTTCGGGTTGAGCAACGGCATCAGGAGCAGACTCTTCCGGCGCAGCCACAACAACCGCAGGCTTCTCATCTTTTGTTTCCGTAGCCGCTTTTGTCTCGGCCTCGACAATTGGCTCACTAATGCCTTCAGGTTCGGACGACTCAGGTTGTGGCTCGGCAGACGTGTCTAGCGGCTTTTGTTTCGCCGCTTTAATGTCGGCATCCATGCTTTTCATAACAGAACGTTTAATGATGAAAGCAAAGATGGCCAATACCACACCGATAGCAATCGGCGCGAAGCGAGCGTATTCACCAAAATATGGTGTTAAATAAGCGATTATCTGATCTACAAATTCCATTCACATCTCTCTAGATTGATCCCAATGGATGGGTAATTGAATCGCGACGCCGAGCAAACCAAGGCGTAGTAGCGTTAAAAACGGTGATTTTAGCATCATTCCTATTAGCAAAAAGCCCCACTTTCGTGGAAAAATGTACTCTATCTCATTCTTCAAGCGACAATTCTATGTTTAAACGCGATAAGCCGTTATTTAGTCGTCCCGTATTAGCCGTCATTATAGTAGTCACCACTCTTGCTGTTTGGCTGCTAAATTTAACCAGTACGCGTGTTAACCTTGCGACACCTAACATCGAAACGTGGCAAACCGCATCCGGTATTCCTGTGTATTGGCTTACGCAAGATGACTGGGAAGGCAGTGATAAGCTATCACTTGCCATTGTGTTTAATAGTAATGCGCAATCACCTCAGCTCACGGCCGCCACCCTGTCTTTGCTCACAGGCCCAACACTGCCACTGAGCACGGCGACGATTAATCAGCGCTTAACCCCCATTGCAGCCGCGGCAGAAACACGATATTCCGTAAGCCAACAGCAGATTAGCGTCTCACTCAGCAATCGACCGCAGTTTCTTACAGCGACCTTAAATGTGCTCAGCGCATGGCTAAACAAAACGCAATTTAAAGAGGCCGCATTACAAAGTTGGCAACGGCACCAGCGTAACGATATTGGTCAGCAGCAATTGATGCTGCAACTTTTTCCTAACTCCGCACTAGCGACGCCCTCGTCTGTACAACAAATCACCGTAAAGCAACTAACGCAACACTTTGGTTTAATCAAACAGCAGGTATCTCACATCGTCATCACTGGAGCGCTGAACGACAATACCATTGAACCCTTACAGCAAGGGCTCAATGCTCTCACACAATCCATGCAACAAGGTTCTGCAAACAGTGATAGGCAGCTTGCTACAGCACCGTCATCGTCTGAGATTGGTGATCAATCACTCAGTGCCGTGTATGGCGCACTAGGAATTGCCCCAATCACCTCTGTTACGGATTGGCTCACGCTTCAAGTCTGGGCAAAAGACAGCTTACAAGCACAGAAGAAACGTTTTAACAGCCAAGCAGGACAATGGCAGCTGCACTTAGAGTCGCCACAAGCCTTCGTGAATTGGCAAATAGAAACACCTCAGTCTGTATTGTTAGCCGACCCAGCATCGTCTCAATCGCATACAAGCTGGATTGCACCTGACCAGTTACCGAGCTATCAAGAGCAAGCGGCGTTTAACGCGCTGAAAGATCAGCTTCTACAGCAATTACCCGCTCTTAGCCAAAATCCAGATTGGTGGCGTGCAATTGCGACCAGTGTCGCGATGCCGAAATCCCCCTTATCGCTGAATGATTTTGCTCAGCACTACAGTGAAGCCGCGAACTCTTTTACAATAGAGCAATACCGACAGCACCTCGAACAGCTGTTGATTCCATCATCTCGTCAAGAAGTTCTAATAAAGCTATGAGAAAACCTACTAAGGCCAATAACACTAAAGGCCAATCAAAACTGCGCATCATTGGTGGTGATTGGCGTTCTCGCCAGTTACCCATTTTAGATTTAGACGGATTACGTCCCACCACTGACCGCGTGCGCGAAACGGTTTTTAACTGGTTAAACTTCGATATTCCTGGGGCGAGCTGTTTGGATCTGTTTGCTGGGTCTGGTGCACTGGGATTGGAGGCGCTCTCTCGTGGTGCAAAAGAATGCACGTTTGTAGAACTTAACCGAGCCGTTGCACAGCAGATCACCCATAACCTAACAACGTTAAAAGCCAGCAATGGAAGTGTGATTAACAGAGATGCAATGGCTTACCTTAACACCCCACCAACAGCCTTCGATGTCATTTTCTTAGACCCTCCATTTAGAAAAGGGCTGCTCGAAAAAATCATTCCTATGATTTCTGAAGGATGGCTCAAACCCAATGGTTATATTTACATCGAAAAAGAGAGTGAAAACGCCCTGAGCTGCCTACCAAACAACTGGCAGCTCGAAAAAGAAAAGCGCGCTGGACAGCTCACTTACGCCTTATACAAAGTAATAACTTAAAATTACTATTTAAAATTGCACGATGCTTGCATACTGAACACCTAATGCTCTATTTTTGAACGATATCGTAATTTAATGGTTGAAGGTGATGTATGTTGAACAACCTGTCCTTTAGGGCCAAACTGCTGTGTTTGCTAGTTTGTGCTGTCGTTGGTTTTACGCTTGTTACACTGGTCGCTATCAATGGAATGAATGCCCAACAAGAGGCCAATCAAAAACTGCGTATTTATGGGGACATCGGCTCCGGAGTCGATAAGGTCAGTCTTGGCATTCTGGAAGCCGCCGATCAGCTACGTAACCTTAATGATGCTAACTACACGGCGTACATCACCACACTGGAAGCTCGAAAACAAAAAGACATTGAAATTTTTCAAAAAGACATAGAAAAGGCCGATCAAACACAGTTGGCCAGTGCCTTAAAATCCTCTCAAACCACACTAGGAAATTACGCGAATGCTTTATTGGCGTTAGCGAAACAGCGCAGTGTCATCGGTTTCAGTAATACATCTGGCTTGAAAGGCAAAGTGTCTACGCTAGGTGAGCAAATTGCTACGAATGTCGAGCGCCTAAGTCTATTGCGTCGTGAGTTTGTCAACGTCCGCAAATTTGAAGCCACTTATCTTAGCCATCCAGACGCTGAAGTACTCGCCGATCTACAAAAAAGCTATGACCGTTTTATTTCCAAGGTAAATGACTTTGGCTTCAAAGACAGCATCGGTCCGGTGGCCGCAGAATATTACGAGGCACTATTAGCTTACGGGCCAGCCTTCGACTCACTGCGACAAGCAGAACAACGCTTCGATCAAGAAAAGAACCAATTTGCCGAAGGTCAAATGGCTCTCGCTGAGTTGATTAGCAATTATGTCCAACAAGCGGAAGTCGCCTCAGACCGACAAAGTAATCAATCGCTTTACACATTAATAGCCGTCTCAATTGCGGTCTCTCTTGTTTCATTATTATTGATGATGAGCATTGGTCGTAGTGCGCGTAATACACTCATGCAAGTCATCGCAGATTTAACCAAGGTTAAAGAAGGCGACATGACCGCCAAAGCCGCTATTAACAACAAACGTAATGACGAGTTTGATGCGCTCAGCAAATCACTTAATGAAATGACCGGCGGTTTAGGCAATGTGTTGAGTGACGTTGTCATGACCACCTCTAGCGTGAGCTCAATGGTCAATGATTTAAATGGCGCCATTACCAATATTGCGGACAATAATCGCTCCGTCACCGAACGTACCAGCTCTCTTGCGGTTGCAACGGATGATATATCCGGCCGTATCACCAACCTATCTTCAACCACCGCTGAGCTTCGCGAGCATTCAAGCGAAACCTATGAATCTGCGAAAGCCGGTGCCAAAACCATTCGTGTGGTATTGGATAACCTGAAAGGCACCGTGGATGCAGTTAACCTAACGGGTAAACAACTCGATGAACTGGGTCGTTTGTCTTCCGACATTGATAACGTGATCGGCATGATCAATGATCTAGCGAACCAAACCAACTTGCTTGCATTGAACGCCGCGATTGAAGCGGCCCGTGCAGGAGAAGCAGGCCGTGGTTTCTCGGTAGTCGCCGATGAGGTCCGTTCGCTCGCCGAGAAAACCGTCGACGCCACCTCAAAAATCACAGACATTGTCAGCACCATACAGACGTCCACCAAAACAGCAATAGAGACGATGGAACAAGGCCAAGAACGTCTACGTGTTATCGAGCAAAATGGTGGTGAAGCAGAAAGTGCCATTCGCACCATCGAAAATAACGCGCAGACCAGCTCACAGGCCTCTGATGAAATGGCGACCTCTATTCAAGACGTTGCCAGCACCGCCGTACAAATGAGCACTGAAATGGATCAAATCGCTCAACAACTGAGCGAAGACAGTCACTCCATAGAACTGATTGTTAACAGCGCTCATCAGATTCACGACATGGCAAGTAGCTTGGCGGACAAAACCCGCGTCTTCACCCTGCGCTAATCGTTCTAAAAGCGCCCGACCAGTACGATTACTGGTCGGGTTTTACGTCCCTCTCTTGATGCCCTGTAGCGCAAACGCTAGACTGTGCCTCCATTAAAAGAATTCTATCGGTCGCTCACAGCGCGGCATTTCGCTTACTTTCATCAGGAAACGCACAACCTATGCCGGATACCATTCCTGTCGATTCTGTGGGGCTTATCACACCACAGGTAGCACACTTCGATACACCGTTAGTGCTGGCTTGTGGTCAGACTCTGCCTAATTATCAGCTTGTTTATGAAACGTATGGAGAACTTAACGCTGACGCCAGCAACGCTATCTTGATTTGCCATGCGTTGAGCGGCGATCACCATGCGGCAGGGTATCATTCCATGGAAGATCGTAAACCAGGCTGGTGGGATTCTGCGATCGGCCCAGGTAAGCCGATTGATACCAACCACTTCTTCGTCATCAGTTTGAATAACCTCGGTGGCTGCTCAGGTAGCACTGGCCCAACAACGGTCAATCCCGCTACGGGTAAAGTCTGGGGTGCTGAGTTCCCCATGGTGACCGTGGAGGACTGGGTCGAAACCCAAGCGCGCTTTGCGGATCGTTTTGGTATTCAAACCTTTGCGGCCATCGTCGGTGGCAGTCTAGGCGGCATGCAGGTCTTAGACTGGAGCGTACGTTACCCTGACCGTCTTCAAGCCGCGGCCATTATCGCCTCAGCACCTAAGCTATCGACACAGAACATCGCCTTTAATGAAGTCGCACGCCAATCTATTCGCCGTGATCCACAATTCCATGACGGTCAATACATCGAACAAGACACCATACCGACCAATGGTTTAGGCTTAGCCCGCATGTTAGGACACATTACCTATTTGTCCGATGATTCGATGGGCAATAAATTTGGCCGCCAAATGCGCCACGATACCTACCAATACAACTACGAAGTTGAGTTTGAGGTGGAAAGCTACCTACGTTACCAAGGCGAAGCCTTTACCAAGCGCTTTGATGCCAATACCTATATGCTGATGACCAAAGCTTTGGATTACTTTGACCCGGCGGCGCGCGAAGGCGGTGACTTGGCAAAAGTACTCAGCAAAGCACAATGTGAATTCCTCTTGGTCTCGTTCACAACAGACTGGCGTTTTTCCCCTGCTCGCAGCGAAGAGATCGTTGATGCTTTGATTCGCTCAGGCAAACATGTGAGCTACACCAAAATCGAAGCCATTGAAGGCCACGATGCATTCTTATTCCCGATTCCACGCTACATGAATGCCCTGCGCGGTTTTTTAAGTCGTGTTGCTAAATGTTTACCTAAGGAGAATGCCTAATGCGTGCAGACTTACAGCTCATCAGTGATTGGATCCCGTCCAACTCTCGCGTATTAGATTTAGGCTGTGGCGACGGCGCGTTGCTTGCCCACTTAAGCGAGCACAAAAATGTCGCAGGTTATGGTTTAGAGATCGACGCTGAAAACATTAATATGTGTATCGAAAGAGGCATCCCTGTTCTAGAGCAGGACATTGACCAAGGACTTCAGAACTTTGAAGAACAAGGGTTTGAAGTGGTTGTGATGGCGCATGCGCTTCAGCAGTTCCGTCGACCAGATTTGTTGCTCGATGAAATGTTACGCATTGGCAAAGAAGCGATCATCACCTTCCCTAACTTCGGTCACTGGCGCAACCGCGTACACTTAGGCATTAAAGGTCACATGCCTGTGTCCGAGTTCTTGCCTTACAATTGGTACGACACTCCCAACATCCACTTCTGTACTTTTAACGATTTTCGCGACTTATGTCAGGACAAAGGCCTAAAAGTACAACGCTGGGCCGCTGTTGATGGACAATTGCATGATCATTGGTGGACTCGTTTAATGCCCAATTTATTTAGCGAGACTGCTATTTTCAAAGTAAGCCGCTAACGTCGGAGAGAGATTATGAAATGGTTTCTAGGTGTTTTTACCACCCTATTGGTATCGTTTGCCCACGCAGATCAAGTGACGGACTTCGGACCCTATCAGCTGCATTACAACACCTTCGAATCCACTTTTTTAACGCCTCAGATTGCTAATCAATACGGTCTCATTCGCAGCAAAGGTCGAGGCTTGTTAAATGTGGCCGTGACCACTCAAGATCCGGGGGCACTGCCACAATCTCAACGCGCAATCGTGTCCGCTAAGGTAACTAACCTGTTGGGGCAGATCGTGTCATTAGAGTTTATTACCATTGAAGAAGGCGACTCGATTTACTATCTAGCGCCTTTCACTAAAACCGATGACGAAATTTTAAAATTTACCGTCCAGGCGAAACTCAGTGCAGACAGCCAACCCATGACGGTCACATTCCAACGCCACGTTTACGTGGACTAAAGGTAATCAGATGAGCCAAACCATCGTGCTCGCCAGCAACAATACTGGCAAGATCAAAGAATTTAATGCCCTATTAAGTCAATTTAACTTTGAAGTAAAACCTCAAAGAGACTTTCACGTTGAGGATGCTGACGAAACCGGTTTAACGTTCGTCGAAAACGCCATTCTTAAAGCGCGTCACGCCTGTGCCGCAACAGGGTTACCTGCATTAGCCGATGACTCCGGTATCGAAGTGGATTTCTTAAAGGGTGCGCCGGGGATTTACTCAGCGCGTTTCGCAGGCGACCACGGCAACAATGAAGCTAACAACGCACTGCTGCTTGAAAAACTTGATGGTGTGCCTGCCGAACAGCGCAGCGCACGTTTCCATTGTGTGCTCGCTTTTATGCGTCATAAAGACGATCCAACGCCTATTATTGCCCATGGCACATGGGAAGGTCGTATTTTGGAATCCGCTGAAGGTGTCGAAGGGTTTGGCTATGACCCCATCTTTTATGTGCCTGAAAAAGGCTGTAGCTCGGCTAGCTTGCCAAAAGAAGTCAAAAACCAGCTAAGTCATCGCGCCAAAGCCTTAAAAGATCTGGTCGAGGCGTTTAAAGCCCGTCAAATGCTATGAGCCATTTACCGCCTCTAAGCCTTTATATTCATGTCCCTTGGTGCGTACGAAAATGTCCGTATTGTGACTTCAATTCACATCAAGCCGATCGCTTTGAAGAAAATGGTCAACTGCCGGAGCAAGCCTACTTAGACCAATTGCTGGCGGATCTCGACGTGGACTTGGCGTATGTCGCCGGACGTCCTATTCAAACAGCGTTCATTGGCGGTGGCACACCAAGCTTAATGAGTGCGGATTTCTACTATCAGCTGTTTGATGCGCTGCGTGAGAAGCTCGATTGGGTGGATGGCGCTGAGATCACCATGGAAGCCAATCCTGGTACGTTTGAACAAGAGAAATTCGCCCACTTTCGCAAAGCAGGCATCAATCGACTATCCATTGGCATCCAAAGTTTCCAGCCAAACCTGTTGAAAACCCTAGGAAGAATCCACAACCGCGAAGAAGCCATCCAAGCTGTGGATAAGTCTCGCTTAGCCGGTTTCGATAATATCAACTTAGATTTGATGCATGGTTTACCTGATCAAAGCCTCGAAATGGCCTTAGCAGACTTACAACTTGCTATTGATCTCAACCCAGAACACCTCTCTTGGTACCAGCTAACCATTGAGCCAAATACGGAATTTTACCGCCGCCCGCCCACTCTGCCAGAGGACAACACCCTCTGGAATATTCAAGATGCCGGGCTTGAGTTGCTTGAGAAAAATGGCTACCAGCAGTATGAAATTTCTGCCAATGCCAAACAAAACTGTCAAGCTCAACACAATTTAAACTATTGGCGTTTTGGTGATTACATCGGCATTGGAGCAGGTGCGCATGGAAAGATCACACTGGCAAATGGGGAAATATTTCGTACACGAAAGACCCGACATCCGAATCACTACCTCAATAACCTGCCTGAAGCACTGTCTATTAAAGAAGCTATTAATGTAGAGGATTTACCCTTAGAGTTCATGATGAACCGCTTACGTCTGTTTGAAGCATTTTCGCTAAAGGACTATGAAATCTACGCCTATCGTACTGTGCCAACACAGCTTTTCGAGGCTTGCCAGCGAGCGGTCTCGTTAGAATTGCTGGATAAAGAGCGCTTTGATGCAGGAATTATCTGCACCACAGAGAAGGGAAAACTGTTCCTTAATGAGCTGCTTGAGCTGTTTATTAACGAATAAAAAATCCCCTTACAATCATTTGACATCTAAATAACTTACTGCCATTCTCGGTTTTGCAAGCCATAGACGCTATTTGACGCTTATGGCGTTGCGTATTCAAAAGCTGCCAGCTCAGGGTTATGAGCTGATCGTTATCAACGCGAACGTAATCCAACTTACCGGTATTGCCTCGCAGAGCGACAATTGGAATGGCTGCTTAGAAGTTGTGTTTTATGTTCAGTTTATGCACGGCCTTCATTCCAATTGTTACCACCAAATACGATTTGGAGAAACAATATGAGCAAAGGTTCCTCGGAGAAAGGCCGGGAAGAATACGATACGTCCTATAAAGCGGGTCAGGACAACGTACAATTCCTCGGATTAGATGTGCATAACCCTGTGTTTGGCATCTCGGCATTTATTATCTTCGCTTTCGTCATCGGCTCCATCGCCTTTCCTGACAACGCTAAAGATGTCTTAATGGCCGCACGTGGCTGGTCGATCAATCAATTCGACTGGTTTTTCATGGTCGCTGGTAACATCTTCGTCCTATTCTGTTTAGCGCTGATTGTCTTGCCTATGGGTAAGATTCGTCTCGGCGGTACAGAAGCTAAGCCGGAACACTCCACTCTTACATGGTTCTGTATGCTCTTCGCAGCAGGTATGGGTATCGGCCTAATGTTCTGGAGTGTGGCAGAACCTGTGGCGTACTATACCGGCTGGTACGGCACTCCGCTCAATGTTGTGGCTAATACGCCCGAGGCAGAATCACTTGCCATGGGGGCTACCATGTTTCACTGGGGTCTTCATCCTTGGGCCATTTACGCGATCGTTGCTCTGTCGCTTGCCTTCTTTGCCTACAACAAAGGCTTACCGCTTACCATTCGTTCAGCATTCTATCCCTTATTTGGCGAACGCGTATGGGGTGTACTAGGTCACTTTGTCGACATTCTGGCCGTTATTGCCACCATATTTGGTCTTGCAACGTCGCTTGGCTTTGGTGCACAACAAGCGACCAGTGGTTTGAACTTCTTATTTGATATCCCAAACACTCTGACAACGCAGATTATCGTCATTGCTGTGGTAACAGGGGTGGCTATTATTTCCGTTGCTCGTGGTTTAGATGGCGGTGTGAAGTTGCTGTCTAACATCAACATGATCATTGCGGCATTGTTAGCGGTTTTTGTTCTTGTTGTCGGCCACACAGGTGCCATTTTTGGAGCGATGGGAACCATCTTCGTCGGCTACCTAGAGAATATTATCCCGCTCAGTAACATGGTCGGCCGTGAAGACCAAACCTTCTACCATGGCTGGACTGTCTTCTACTGGGCTTGGTGGATCAGTTGGTCTCCATTTGTCGGCATGTTTATCGCACGTGTTTCACGTGGCCGTACTATTCGTGAGTTTATTACAGCTGTATTGCTAGTACCTACACTGGTGTCTATGGTATGGATGGCAATCTTTGGTGGCTCAGCGATTGAGCAAGTCCAGCAAGGTGTTGGCTCACTCGCAGAAAACGGCATTACCGATGCGTCATTGGCCATGTTCCAAATGTTTGAGCACTTACCACTTACTTCGATCATTTCATTCATTGCGATTGTCTTAGTACTGGTTTTCTTTGTGACGTCTTCAGACTCCGGCTCTCTGGTAATTGACGGCATTACTGCAGGTGGTAAAACTGATGCCCCAATGTCACAACGTGTGTTCTGGGCTATTCTTGAAGGTATTATCGCGGTCGCACTGCTTGTGGGGGGTGGCTCTGAAGCCTTAACCGCAATTCAAGCGGCAGCAATTACCATTGGTTTGCCATTTACCGTGTTGCTACTGGTCATGTGTGTCAGCTTGTTTAAAGGCTTACAGTCAGACCTTAAATTTGTGCGTTAGTCATAACGTTTAATAATTATAAAGGCGGGGCAACCCGCCTTTATTGTTTTTATAGGGCCGCTTCGTTTATACTGCCCGTCCTCTTAAGGGAGTAATCTTCTTCGTTCACGAAGATCCACTGTCAACATAATTGAGCCTCACGCTCATGGCAATGGAGTCCATACGCATCACGCGCTGGATTGATGAGACTTAAGACGATCGCTTGTTCCAGGTGGGCACAAGCTATTCGTCTTATGTTTAATCGCCCACCGTTGGATACACTTAATGGAAGCCGTCCTTACCTCAATCTCTACCGTTGCTCTAGCCGAAATGGGTGATAAAACCCAATTGCTCGCGCTGTTTCTCGCTGCTCGATTCTCGTCAAAGTTCCAAATAGTGCTTGGCATCGTTGCTGCGACCATCATTAACCATTTAATCTCTGCGTGGATTGGCGTTCAAATTACTCACTGGATTCCGGGTACTTGGGTAAACTGGGTAATCGGTGCTAGCTTTATAGTCGTCGGCCTGTGGATACTGATTCCAGATAAAGATGACAGCGAAGAAAGCAAATTCCTAAAGTCTGGAGCCTTTTTCGCCACTTTTATCTTGTTTTTCATTGCAGAAGTGGGCGACAAGACACAGATTGCTACCGTATTATTAGGTGCTAACTATCATTCGGTACTATGGGTAACCGTTGGTTCAACGATTGGTATGCTGATCGCAAATGTGCCCGTTGTATACGCCGGTCAATGGCTAATGCAACGAATTGATCCCAAGAAAACACGTATCGCGGCATGTGTTTTGTTTGTCTTAATGGGGATCGCTGCCATTTTATACCCTGCCGTATAAGCGAGGACATTTATGGACGTCGAACTCTCGGAAATATTGGATACACTGTGTGAATACGCCCCTTTTATTGATTTAAAAGATGAGCCGATTTTGCAGGACATGGTGAAAGACATTGAAATCACCTACCTGCGGGCGGGCGAATGGGCGATTGCGCCTGAAGCACGTAACCAAACACTTTTCTTTATTCGTTCAGGTGCGATTGAAGCTAAGAACAAGAACGGCAAGCTACTACGTCGTATGCATGAAGGCGATGTGTTTGGCTCGTCCTCCTTGCTACGTGGGGGGCGTTCATCACATACCATGATGGCGTTAGAAGATTCGTTACTTTACCGTATCCCTGCTCGCTGGTTTATTCAGTTTTACAGCGAGTTCGACTCTTTCTCCGACTTCTTTGAGCTTTCTCGTGAAGTCCGTTTGAAGACAGCTATGGACAACCAATCATCCGATTTATCGTTGATGACCTGTCCCGTGCATTCGCTTCTTCGTCGCCCACCGATTACGGCCAACCATGATGTTGACATCAAAACGGCGGCCAATATCATGTCGAACGAGCGTGTTTCTTCTTTGTTGATTACCGAAAATAACAGTCTGGTCGGTATTTTAACCGACCGCGACTTACGTAATCGTGTTGTAGCAAAAGGTTTACCGCTGGATGTGCGTGTCGATATGATCATGACGCAAAACCCAGTGACGGTCGACGCGGGTGACTTTGCCTCCGAAGCGGTGCTAAAAATGATGGCGACCAATATTCACCATTTACCGGTGGTAAAAAACGGTCGTCCTTTCGGCGTAATCAGCACTGGCGATTTGGTGCAACGTGAAAGCCACGGTTCGGTCTATGTCATCAGCGATATTTTCAAACAAGAAGATGTCGACGGATTAGTTGCCATTAGCCAGAAAATGGACCACATTTTTACGCAGCTGGTCAACGCCGATGCCAACACACAAATGATTGGCAATGCGATGTCGCACATTGGCGTAGCCTTTGTGAAGCGATTGTTGCAGCTTGCCGAACGTGAATTAGGGCCGCCGCCTATTCCTTACTGTTTCCTAGCGCTTGGGTCTCAGGCACGGGAAGAACAAACCATCAGTACTGACCAAGATAATGCGCTGATTTTGCACGACCGTTATGACAAAGCATTGCATGGTGACTATTTCCGCGAGCTGAGCGATTACGTCTGTAAAAATCTAGACCGCTGTGGTTACCCTCTTTGTACAGGGGACATCATGGCGATGAATCCACGCTGGCGCATCCCCTTATCTGAGTGGAAGAAAACCTTTGCGGAGTGGATCGAAAAACCGAAAGCCGAAGCCTTGCTTCATGTGTCGATCTTCTTCGATCTACGCGGCATCTACGGAGATAAGACCCTTGCTCGTCAGCTAAACAGCTATATCCGTGAGTTAGCCAAAGAAAATAAAGGTTTCTTATCTGCGCTGGCGCGTAATGCAAACCAGCGTACACCGCCATTGGGGTTCTTCCGACAGTTTGTACTGGATGGCGAGGGGAAACAGTCACGTACTTTTAACTTAAAATCTCGCGGTATTGCACCGATTGCAGATTTGGTACGCGTGCATGCGTTGGCATTAGGCTCGAATAAACTGAACACTTTTGAGCGTTTAGAAGATATTGAGGAAGCCGGCATTATGCCGGATGGTCGAGCTCGCGATTTGATTCTTGCGCTGGAAATGATCGGCATGGTACGTATCAAAAACCAGAAGAACCAAATCGAAGAAGATGAGTTCCCTAATAACAACGTTGACCCAGAAACCTTATCCGAATTTGAGCGCCGTCATTTACGTGATGCATTCAACATCGTTTCACGTCAGCAAGAGTTCTTAAAATACCGTTACCCTGGAAAAGGCTAAGCACTGCCAATGAACCCGAAACAGCTACCGGACAACTGGCAAGAAGCGTTCGCAAAATTAGCAGAGGAGTGCCAATCTCCTGCTTTAAAGCGTTTTTATGGCGCGGGCGTGCCAGGTTTAGATAAGCCATTAGAGGAGACACCCTTGGTGTCTCTTGATATCGAAACAACGGGATTGGACCCTAATAAAGACGACATTGTCAGCATTGGGCTGGTGGACTTTAACCTTGAGGGCATTCGCCTAAACAGTGCATGTTACTGGTTAGCAAAACCCCATGGCCCACTGACTCACGAATCGGTTGCGATTCATGAGATTACCCATTCGGAAATCCAAGATGCGCCACGTTTATCAAGCTTCTTGGACGAAGTATTGGATGCCATAGCCGGTAAGATTGTCGTGATTCATTGTGCGGCCATAGAACGACCGTTTCTATACGAAGCGGCCATGAAACATTATGGTGAACCACTGCTGTTTCCGATGCTCGATACCATGGCCATTGAAGCCAATGCGATTCATAAGCCTTGGTGGCAGCGCTTTGGACGACAGCCATCACTGCGTTTAGATGCTTGTCGTCAGCGCTATAACCTACCACGTTATCGCGCTCATCAAGCCTTGATGGATGCTGTGTCCTGTGCCGAGTTGCTCCAAGCTCAAGTGTCTCATCACTTAAACAAAGAGCACCTTACCTCAGAATACGACGTCTAATCAGTTAAGCTTATTACGCAAGAGTCGCGTAATAAGCTTGATACGCTGGCAGCGTCAGTGTTTGCCCCAACATTTGACTTTCAAAACCATGCCCTGTTAACACTTCACCGACCGTTTCTGTGAGTGTCGCTTGCTGAGATTGCCCTGTGACGTTGATGACAACCAACACCGTGTCCTCTTCATAACACCGCGTAAACGCCAATAAGTCCTCATTGCCAACGTCGACAAACGTTAATTCACCACGCACCAACGCAGGCTGCGACTGTCGCCAGTGAATCAATTGACGAACCTGATGCAAAAACGAGTCTGGGTTGGTTTCTTGAGTGGCCACACTCAATGGCAAGTGCCGAGCATCTACTGGTAACCACGGTTCAGTGGTCGAGAAACCACCATGTGAAGCCTCCTCCCACACCATCGGTGTTCGGCAGCCATCACGGCCTTTAAACACTGGCCACAGCGGAATACCATAAGGATCTTGAATACGCTCAAACGGCACACCCGCTTCCGGCAGACCGAGCTCTTCTCCTTGGTACAAACAGACACTGCCACGCAAAGACAGCGTTAGCGCTAAAATCACCAATGGATACTGAATCGGATCTTCATCAGCGCCCCAACGCGTCCGCATGCGCACCACGTCATGGTTTGACACCGCCCAGCACGGCCAGCCATCACGCACACTGTCATTAGTGGTACGAATAACATCGCGCAGAAATTCTGGAGAACGAGGTTTATTGAGTAACTCAAAGGTATACGCCATATGCAGCTTGTCACCACCGTCCGTGTATTGCGCCATCCGTTTAAGCGGGAAATCATCGCCGATTTCACCCACCGTAGTAGTGCCTGGAAATTCATCCATCAAGGCCCGTAGCTCTTGTAAAAATATCAGGTTTTCTGGGCGGCTTAGGTCATACACATGACGCTGATAGGTATAGGGATTGTCCTCTGGCGCGCCTTTGGTTTTCGGTTCGCCCGGCGGCACTGGCGGATTGTCTTCTAACCCTTGGCTGTGAAAATAAAAGTTCACCGTATCCAAGCGAAAGCCATCCACTCCCATTTCTAACCAAAAACGCATGCTGTCCAAATGAACGTTACGCACCTCAGGATGATGGAAATTAAAATCCGGTTGAGACTCTAAAAAGTTGTGCAAATAATACTGTAAACGGCGACTGTCCCACTTCCAAGCACTGCCACCGAAGATTGCCAACCAATTATTGGGCGGCGTGCCATCGGGTTTTGGATCTGCCCAAACGTACCAATCCGCCTTCGGGTTAGTACGATCTTGACGGCTTTCTTCAAACCAAGGGTGTTGATCCGAAGAATGACTGATCACCTGGTCGATCATCACTTTCAAGCCGAGCTCATGGGCTCGCTCAATTAAGCGCTGGAAATCCGCTAGCGAACCAAACATAGGGTCAATGTCACGATAATCACTGACATCGTAGCCGAAATCTTTCATCGGAGAAGTAAAAATGGGAGATAGCCAAATGGCATTCACTCCCAAAGAAGCCACGTAATCCAGCTTGCCTGTAATGCCCTTTAAGTCGCCAATACCATCGCCATTGGCATCCATAAAGCTACGTGGGTAAATTTGATAAATGATTCCCCCCTGCCACCAGTTCAACGCCATCACCCTACTCCTGTATTTGATTCACCAGCGCACCCTACGTGCGATCTGCGGTTAAATTGTGTCGAGTTGAAGCTGTGCTTGTTCTAACGACGGCAAAGATGGATAGGCACCGGTTTTGGTCACGGCTTCTGCACCACACGCCACAGCAAATCGAATGCACGCTTCTAGCTCGGTCTGTGTAAAGCTTTGCAACGAGGCACGATCACCGCCACGTTCTGCTAATTGATACAGCAAGCCTCCGACAAACGCATCCCCTGCCGCCGTGGTATCTTTTACATCCACTTTAGGAGCAATCACTTCTCCAGAACCTTGCTCACCTGCAAAGTAACGTACAGGATTGCCACCATCGGTTAAGACAAACAGTGACACACCGTCGCTTAGTAACTCGTTGATCAATACCAATGGCTCGTTCGACAACACTTCTAGCTCTTCCAAGCTGGCTTTAATAACGTCTCCTTGGCGCATCCAATCGACCACACGCTGAACTTCAACTTGATGATCAGGCCATAAATTAATACGCAGATTCACATCAATACTGACAATCCAGTTCGCGGCTTTGGCTAGTTCAATGCCCGCCATAGTAGCAGTCGTAATGTCCGCTTCGGTTAACGTATTCGAACAGGTATGAAAAACGCCCGCTTCGTCAGCAAACCATTCCGCTTTAAAGTCTTCGCCACGAAATAACATGTCGGCCGATGGATTGCGATAAAATTCAAAACTACGCTCGCCTGTTTGATCGAGACTCACAAACGCCAGTGCGGTCTTCGCTTCTTTGGTCATCAGCATACTACTTGTGTTCACACCATAGCGATTCAATGATGCTTTTAAATAGTGTCCAAAAGCATCGTCACCCACTTGTCCGGCAAAATGGCTGTTCCCCCCTAAACGAGCAACCGCCACCGCCACGTTAGCGGGTGCGCCACCTGGGTATTTGGTAAATGACTCAAGCCCATCTAAAGCCGTATCGCCATTCGAAAGGAAGTCGATTAAGGCTTCACCAAAAGCCATTACTTTCGTCGTCATCGTGTTGTCTCTCTCTTATTGTTAATATAAGCCGTGTGCCTTACAGCAACTGGCGAATATGTCTGAAACGTCGCGGCTGAATACATGTTACTATAGCCGCCACAGACAATTACTGACTCTATTATCTAGGCCGTTGGTTAACAAACGGTTTCTTGCTAGACTCTTTTCCTTATCTGATTATTTATTATCCAATGATACTTATATGACAAAAACTAAATGCGTCTACGTTGTGGATGACGACGATGAGATTCGTTCTTTGCTCAAATCGTACCTAGAAAAGAATCAGTATCAGGTTCGAACGGCCGATTCGGGCGAATCCTTTTTGGCTGCATTTAACCCGACAGATGATGTAGATTTGGTTATTCTTGACGTCCGCTTACCCGGTGCCGATGGTTTTTCCGTGTGCCGAACCTTGCGCACTCAATCCAATGTACCTGTCATCATGTTGACCGCTAACTCCGATGAAATGGACCGTATTATCGGCCTTGAAATTGGCGCGGATGACTACTTAGCTAAACCGTTCAATCCGCGCGAATTATTGGCTCGCATCAAAGCCATCCACCGTCGCATGGAACACATCAATGATGTGCCCGAACCAGTAGAAGACAGTGTGCCGGATGCTCACCGTTTTTATCGCTTTGCCCAATTTGTGTTGGACACTTTAACTCGCGAGCTCTCCGTTGGAGGCGTTAAAGAATCGTTAAGTGGTGCGGATTACAACTTACTGATGTTATTCGTCACCAACCCAGGCACAGTGCTGACACGAGACTACATTGCGGAAAACACGCGTGGCCGTGATACCACCCCTCTGGATCGGTTTATCGATGTGCACGTCAGCCGTTTGCGCCAACGCTTAAGAGAAGACGCACGCCAACCACAATTGATCAAAACGGTACGTGGACAAGGCTACATCCTCACTGCACACATCACAGCGACTGATGATGACCACTCTGCATCGAGTTAAACGTTGGTTCCAATCTTTAACAGGCCAAATCGTTATCATCATGACCGTTGGTGTCGCGGCCGTACAGCTGATCGGCTCAAGCATTTGGTTGCATCAAGTCGAAGCTGATACCCGTGAAAACGTTCGTGAAGTGTCCAAGCACATGGCGTTTCGAATCGCCGCGACTGTCAGTTATTTCACGTCATTACCGCAGAATTACCGCCATATTGTCATTGATCAACTGCAAGATATGGGCGGAACACGGTTTTTTGTGACCTTGAACCGAGAAGAGATTTTAATCAACCCTATTGAAGACTCGCCCCTTAAAGACATTGTCAAAGCCGAAGTTCAAAGCACGCTGAGCAAACAGCTCGGCATCAACAATGCCAAGATTGCCTTCTCTAGCCCCGAAGACTTACACGTTATCAACAATCACACGCGATTGGTTGATTTGCCGGAACGCTGGGGACACCACAGTTTACTCGTCAAACCGCTCACACCGCCCATTATCGTGATTCAAATCCCAATCAACGACTCAGATTGGTTGTATTTGGCCAGCCTTATGCCAGATCCCTATTTTCTTGAAGAAACGACGTCACCTCTAAGCCGTGACCGGGTCTTCTCATTAATCGTGTCCGTGACCACAGTACTGCTGCTCACCCTACTCATTCTGCGCCGCACGACACGACCACTGGCAGTACTGGCCAGAGCGGCGGAACGTTTCGGTCAAGGTGACTTTAAACCATTACGAGAAGTCGGTGCACTGGAAGTAAAGCATACGGCCCATGCTTTTAACGACATGCAGGCAAGGATTCAGCGTTACCTGAATGATCGAGAGAAGCTATTTGCCGCCATTTCACATGACCTGAAAACCCCCATTACACGGCTTCGTTTACGCGCTGAAATGTTAGACGACGAGGATACTCGCGAAGCCATGGTGCGCGACCTTGAAGATCTTGATTTGTTGGTAAAAGGGGCGATTCAGAGTGTAAAAGAAACTGATATTCACGAAAACCGCGTCGAAATCGACATCATGCGCTATCTTAAAGACATCCAACACAGCGCCAACCAAATGACGCAAGCGATGACCATTATTGGCACCTTACAGACCCCCTACATCGGCAAGCCTTTGGCTATTCGCCGCTGCTTAGGAAACCTGATCGACAACGCGTTGTACTACGGTCATCATGCTGAAATCCACATAGAAGACGGGGTGGATGAACTGTGTATCCGTATTTGCGATCAAGGCCCAGGGATTCCTGATACGAAGCTGGACCATGTGTTCCAACCTTACACTCAGCTATCAAGCTCTCAAGGCGGACGCACTGGCAGTGTTGGTCTTGGCTTAAGCATTGCACGTAACATTGCCCGCGCCCACGGTGGTGAGGTCTCCCTGCAAAACCGTGAACAGGGTGGTTTAGAAGTACGTCTATGGCTCCCGCGCCATTAAGGGCTGATCACGCAATAACCTTGTTACGACATCGCTTGGTTGGGCTTTGGCAAACAAATACCCTTGCCCTTTGTGACAACCTTGGCTGGCTAAGGCCAATGACTGCTGCTCGGTTTCAACTCCTTCTGCAACCAAATCGAACCCTAGGCCTTCCGCTAAAAACACAATGGCTTGAGTGATCATGGGATCAGACAAGTCTTCACTGCCGCTACCGGACACAAAACAACGGTCGATCTTGATACGATCTATCGGCAAAGTTTTTAAATAACGCATGGAGGAATAGCCAGTGCCAAAGTCATCAATTGCGATGCCCACCCCTACTTTGCGAATTTCATTCAATACATAAAGACTCGTAAGGCCGCTGTCGACAAACACCTCTTCTGTTAGCTCTAGCATCAAGCTCCCTGCTGGAAGTCGGTAGGTTTTTACCATTTTCTGAACCATTTCTTCAAAACCAGCCTGACGCAAATGGCGTGGCGATATATTGACCGACATGCTTATAACAAAGCCTTCATCCAGCCAGCATCTTAGCTGCTGACACGCGGTTTCTAATACCCATTCGCCTAATGCACCAATCAGCCCAACACGATTTGCTTCATCGATAAACTCCCCTGGCATCAGTAAATTACCATCGGGCAATCGCCAACGAATCAGCGCTTCTACACCATGAATTTGGTGACTATCGAGTGACACAATAGGCTGGTACTGCAATTCAAATTCGTTATTGGCTAAGGCTCGCTGTAGGCCATTTTCAACGCGAGTTTCCTTGTGCAAACGAGCCTGCAAGCTGTCACTAAACACCATATGATGTTGATTGCTTTCAAGTTTTTTACACTCATACAATGCCATATCAGCTTTTCGCATGAGCTCAGAGACTGTCTCACCTTGGTCTGGGTACAGCGCAATGCCCATACTGGCCGAGACTTCTAGATGCTTACAGTCGAGTACCGCATAACGAGAAACTTCCGCCAGCACTTTATTAGCAATTCTATTTAAGCTCGAGACATCCTGCACATTGTCTAATAGTAAGGTAAATTCGTCACCGCCAATGCGCGCAACAAAGTCACTGGCGCGAATCGATTCTTGAATACGTTTACCCACTAATGTCAGCAACATATCGCCCACATGATGACCCAATGTATCATTTACGTTTTTAAAACGGTCCAGATCAAGAAACGCCACGGCTAATCGGGTTTTATTGCGCCGCGCACGTGCTATGGCCAGCTCCGCATGCTCTTCAAATATCAAGCGGTTCCCTAGACCGGTCAAAGGGTCGCGTTTAATCAGCATTGAGATTTGCTGCTCGGCTTTCTTACGCTCAATTGAGTGCCGCACACTGCGCTCTAGAAGTGCCGTTGTCAGTTCATCTTTGGGAATAAAATCCGACGCCCCAAGTTGCATCAGTACATCGTCTAACTCCGAAGCATCGCCTCCAGTCAGCACAATGATGGGCGTCTCAAGACCAATTAATTTAGCGTGTTTAAACAAATCCATGGCCGTATGACCATCCAAAAAATAGTCTGCCAATATGGCATCGAATTCCTGCTCGACTAATGTCTTCACAGCCTCTGCAAAGCTTGCCACGTGATGCAAGTCAAAGTGAGAGCGATGAGCACGCGCAAGATAGGTACGCAGGAGAATAAAATCTTCGTGATCGTCTTCGATTACCAGAACTGATAAGCTTTTCTTATCCACGATTTCTCCTTCTAGGTTGATTGCTACACATAGCGTCGGCACAAAATATCAAGTTTACGGGTCAGATCTTGTACTCGGTCTGGTTTACCAAGATGCTCATCAGCCCCTAAAGACAAACTTCTCACTCGCTCTTCTGTCATTCCCGATGTGGAAAAAACAACAATAATAAGGTCTTTATATTGCGCTTCGGAGCGTAACTCTTTCAGCCATTCTAAGCCGGTCTTACACGGCATATTTAGATCTAATAATAAGATAACAACAGATTCCAAAGACTGCGTTATATAGTCTTCAGAAAGGTAAGACGTAAACGCTTGGCTCGTCTGTATGTGCTGAAACGGCACATCATACTCAAGACGCTTAATCGCCGTTGAAACCAGCAGTGCATCTTCAGGGTCATCATCGAGCATCACGATGCGCACCGGATTTGCGTTAATTTGAGACATGCTGATCCACCTGCTGTTTGGGTAATTCAATCAACATCGTTGTACCTTCTCCCTCTTGCGACTGGGCAACAATTGTTCCACCGTGTCGTAACACTATCTTGCGGCAAATGGCGAGCCCCATACCTGTACCAGAATAGTCCTGACGATCATGTAATCGCTTAAAAATATCAAATACTTGTTCCGAAAATTGTGGATCAAAGCCAATCCCATTATCACGCAATTCAAGATAAATGCTGTCTTCTTTTTCCTGTCCGGAAATAAACACTTCAGGCACACGATCCGGGTGATGATACTTCAAGCTGTTACTGATTAGGTTCTGAAACAATTGCCGCATTTGTACTTGATCCACCTCGGCACTGGGCAGCGATTCGATGTTTATCTGGGCTTGAGTTTCTTCGATGATCAGCTGCAAGTCTTCCAGCACTTCCTCTAATAAAGGGTTCAGCCTAACACTCTTAAACGGATTAGCCTTTGATGTCACACGGCTGTACGCCAATAAATCCGTTAATAAATCTCGCATGCGTTGGGCCGCATTGACAATATAACCTGAGAACACTTGGCCTTCTTCGTTGAATTTCCCATACTCACCTTCTTGTAACAGGATCGAAAAGGAAATAATTTTACGCAGTGGTTCTCGCAAGTCGTGGGACGCAATGAAAGCAAACTCCTGTAACTCTCGGTTCGATACTTCCAATGCTTCATTACGTTCATGTATGCGCTTTTCGTAAGCTTTACGCTCACTAATATCAACAATGGCCGCCACAATTTCAGTATTGCCATCCAGTTCAACAGGATGCAAGCCTACTTCCAGCGGCACATACGAGCCATCTAACCGTGCGCCATACAAATCACGCCGTGCACCCATTTTGCGTTTCGAGGGCTTAGCCTGAAAACCATCGCGATCCACTTCATGGCGCTCTCGTAATTCACTCGGTACTAAACTATCGACAGACCGTCCGACTAACTCTTGCACCTGACAACGGAAAATGGAAGCGACCATGCTGTTCGCTTGAGTAATGATGCCATCACGATTCACTACCAACATACCATTGGGGGCCGACTCAAAAATGCTCATCATGCGTTTGTTGGCTTGTTCTGTAGCCTGCACTTCCAGCTCTAACTTGTCTTTAATTTCTTGCAGCTCACTGGTACGCAGCGCGACTTCATGCTCTAAAGAGTCCGACAAACGACGTAATTCCGCTTCGACACTGCGTCGACGATCAATCTCTTCTTGCAGCCGTTGATTGTTTAAATGCAGGGATTTCGATCGATTACGCTCGCGCCAATTAAATAAAAGATACAACAACGCTAGCGTCGCACCGATGCCATAGGCAGCATTTAGAATCATGGTCACCATGCCAGAGAAGGACTCAGGATGGTAATGTGAATGGTCAAACACCAGATCCGTGACAGACAAAATGATCAGCATAATCGATAACCAAAATAGGCTGCTTGGCCTCTCTTGATCTGCTTTATTGCGGGAAATTTTCCAAATTAAAACAAGCATTAATGCGTAAAGGGCGAGAAAAAAAACATCGACCGCTAAATAGGTTTGCGTGTTCACACTGCCTCCTTGCCCTATTAGGTAAAACCTAAATCAAATTTCAGTATAGCTGAAGATTATTAGCGCACAGTAACATGACATGCATTAGAGAAATTTATTGCATACCAAATACTTCCCTCTTGTCAAAACAGCACTTTGCAAGACTTTGATACATTTGGTTGCTCTACTTTACTACTTACGTGCATAAGGTTTGCTACATTTGTTATGTCTAAGTGAGCATTTTTTATGCTGATGATCTAGATTGATAAAAACGTTAGTTACAAAGTCCCATAACAATAACAAGGGTTACTGACCATGAAAAAGATTGCATTAGGTTTATCGAGTCTTGCCATTTCTGTTGCTGCAGCGACAGCGCACGCAGGTGAAGTAGAAGTACTGCATTGGTGGACATCCGGTGGTGAAGCCGCTTCGATCAACGTTCTAAAAGACTTGATGACTGAAGAAGGCCACACTTGGAAAGACTTCGCTGTTGCGGGTGGCGGCGGTGAATCTGCAATGACCGTTCTAAAATCTCGCGCGATCGCTGGCAATCCGCCTGCGGCGGCACAAATCAAAGGCCCTACTATTCAAGAATGGGGCGATCTTGGCTTCCTAACAAACCTTGACGCTGTTGCCGAACAAGGTCAATGGGATGTTGTCCTACCTCAAGTTGTCAGCGATGTGATGAAATACGACGGTCACTATGTGGCAGCGCCGGTTAACGTGCACCGTGTAAACTGGATGTGGGCGAACCCTGAGATCTTCAAAAAAGCGGGCGCTAGCATTCCAACCACTTGGGATCAGTTCTTCGAAGCAGCAGACAAAATCAAAGCAGCCGGCTTCACGCCACTTGCTCACGGTGGTCAAGCTTGGCAAGACGCGACGCTATTCGAAGCCATTGCACTGTCCAAAGGTTCACAGTTCTACAGCGCAGCCTTTATCGGTCTAGACGATGCAACATTGCGTGGCGATGAAATGGTTGATGTGTTCAAAAAGTTCAAGAAGACCCGTGACTACGTAGACCAAGGTTTCTCAGGCCGAGACTGGAACATTGCCACCTCGATGGTGATCAACGGTGAAGCAGCGATGCAAATCATGGGAGACTGGGCCAAAGGCGAATTTACAGCGGCAGGCAAAAAAGCTGGCATTGATTACGTCTGTTATGCAGCGCCAGGCACAAGTGGCCAATTTACGTTTAACATCGACTCTCTAGCGATGTTCCAAGTGGATGATGAAGGGGCGCAAAGCGCTCAACAAGATCTTGCTAAGCTAATGCTTGAGCCAACGTTCCAAGAAACCTTTAACCTAAACAAAGGCTCTATCCCTGCACGTTTGAACATGCCTCGTGACAAGTTCGATACCTGTGCACACTCTTCAATGGATGCTTTCCTAGCCAGCTCAACAACGGGCGATCTCGTACCAAGTATGGCACACGGCATGGCTGTGAACTCAATGGTGCAAGGTGCGGTATTTGATGTGGTCACTAACTTCTACAACAGCGAATCTATGACCGCTGAAGAAGCAGTAGATCGCCTTGCTCGTACCATTAAGGCAAGCATGTAACACGCGTTACAATCTGAGGCCAACCCAAGGGTTGGCCTCTCTTCTCTCCTCTAAAGTAGAAGCCCCGATTATGAACAAAAACGCCGCCAATGCTGGGTCTGGAGCGACTCAAGCTGGTCGTCCTGCGCGCCTGAGTTTGGCCGATTGGATGCCCAAAATAGTCATGGCACCGACTGTCGTAGCAGCCGTCGTGTGTATCTATGGCTACATGATATGGACTGCCGTACTCTCTTTCACAAACTCTCGTATGCTGCCTTCGTACAAATTCGTTGGCCTAGAACAATACGAGCGTTTATTTATGAATGACCGCTGGATCGTTGCTCTGACTAACCTTGGGGTATTTGGTGGTTTGTTTATCCTGATTTGTTTGTTTCTTGGCGTCATGCTGGCGATCTTCCTAGATCAGAAGATTCGAGCAGAAGGCGCGATTCGTACCATTTACCTTTACCCAATGGCGATCTCATTCATCGTAACGGGTACCGCGTGGAAGTGGTTGCTTAACCCGACCAACGGTATTGAGAAAATGATGATCGAACTGGGCTTTGAAGACTTCCGCTTCAACTGGCTATCTGACCCAGACATGGTCGTTTACTGTTTGGTCATTGCGGCCGTATGGCAAGCATCTGGCTTCGTCATGGCGCTTTTCTTAGCAGGTCTGCGTGGTGTGGACGGTGAAATGATCAAAGCCGCTCAACTCGATGGCGCGGGCATTATTACCACTTACCGACGCATTATTTTACCATCGCTAAAACCCGTCTTTTTCAGTGCGTTAGTGATCCTGTCACACATTGCCATCAAGAGTTTCGACTTAGTCGCCGCGTTGACCAATGGTGGTCCAGGCTACTCGTCTGATCTACCGGCAAACTTCATGTATGCCCACGCCTTTACCCGTAGCCAGATCGGTTTAGGTGCGGCATCAGCAATGGTCATGTTGGGCTGTGTTTTGGCGATCCTGATCCCTTACTTGTACTCAGAACTACGAGGTGAGCGCCATGAGTAATGTAGCAAAACGCCAGACTTCTGGGTTAGACAAAGTATTACGTGTGGCGCTGTATGTTTGCCTACTGGCGATGGCAGCCGTGTACTTAGCACCGTTCATCGTCATGCTGCTTACGTCCCTAAAAGACGTAGAAGAGATTCGCAGCGGCACCTTGTTGTCACTACCAGGTTCCATAGACTTCAGCGCGTGGTCAAAAGCATGGAGCGGGGCGTGTACGGGTAGCCAGTGTGAAGGCATGGCACCGTACTTTATGAACTCGTTCAAGATCGTTATTCCTGCTGTGGCGATTTCGACACTGCTGGGCGCGATCAATGGTTACGTCATTTCCCACTGGAAATTCCGTGGCAGTGACTTTTTCTTTGCCGCACTGTTGGTGGGGTGTTTTATTCCGTTCCAAGTGATCCTGTTGCCAATGGCGCGTACTTTGGGTTGGCTAGGCATTGCTAACACCACAACGGGCTTGGTGCTGGTACACGTGGTGTACGGTGTGGCGTTTACGACTTTGTTTTTCCGTAACTTCTATCAATCCATTCCGGGAGAATTGATCAAAGCGGCGCGCTTAGACGGTGCCGGTTTCTTTACCATCTTCTACCGTATTATCTTGCCGGTTTCGACGCCGATCATCGTCGTTACGGTTATTTGGCAGTTCACGCAAATTTGGAACGACTTCCTATTTGGCGTGGCGTTCTCTGGCTTCGACACACAACCTGTGACGGTAGCCCTTAACAACCTCGTTAACACCAGCTTCGGTGGTAAGGAATACAACGTCGACATGGCCGCCGCCATCATCGCCGCCCTACCGACCCTATTGGTTTACGTGTTAGCAGGTAAGTATTTCGTACGCGGCCTCACAGCCGGTGCGGTTAAAGGTTAAGTTTGTAAGGTTGAACCGTGCGCCGGCGACAACATCCGCCGGCCCGTTACAGAATTTGGAGAAACAACATGGCAAATCTCGTCATTGAAAATGTTAAAAAACGCTACGGCCAAACGGAAATTCTAAAAGGCATCAATATTTCCATCGAAGCCGGTGAGTTTCTGATCCTAGTGGGTCCATCAGGTTGTGGTAAATCCACGTTAATGAACTCGATTGCGGGTCTTGAAGACGTGTCTGAAGGACGCATCTTAATCGACAATAACGACGTCACTTACTCAAGCCCGAAAGACCGCGACATCGCGATGGTGTTCCAGTCTTACGCACTGTATCCAAATATGACCGTCGCGCAAAACATATCATTCGGTTTAGAAATGCGTAAAGTGCCAAAAGACGAGCGCGAAGCCGAAGTACAGCGTGTTGCAGATATGTTGCAAATTGGTCACTTGTTGAAACGTAAGCCCGCTCAGCTGTCTGGTGGTCAGCGTCAACGTGTCGCCATGGGTCGCGCCTTAGCTCGCCGCCCTAAGATGTACCTTTTCGACGAGCCATTGTCGAATCTTGATGCCAAGCTGCGTGTTGAAATGCGTACGGAAATCAAAAAGCTACACCAAAAACTGGGCACCACCATCGTCTACGTGACCCACGACCAAATCGAAGCCATGACACTGGCCGACCGCATCGCCGTTATGAAAGACGGTGAAGTACAGCAACTGGGCACACCACAGGAAATCTACGACAACCCAACCAACTTGTTCGTAGCAGGTTTTATGGGTTCTCCGGCAATGAACTTCGTCCCAGCGAAAGTGGTTGAGCAGAACGGTGCATTCGCATTGGAACTGCAAGCCAGCAAGCCAACCGTTGTCCCCTTCCCAGATCAAGAAAGCCTGAAACCCTACTTAGGCAAGGAGATTCTATTGGGACTGCGCCCTGAAATGATTACCGAGCCGCAGCCACACAAAGAAGGCGCTGAATTTGTCGTCACCGCGGACATTGATGTCGAAGTCACCGAACCAATGGGCGCCGACACCATGGTGTTAACCCGTATTTCAGAAGCCGAAGTCAACTGCCGCTGTAATCCTGTTTACCCGACTAAAGCCGGTGAAACCATCGCCATGATGCTTGATACCTCCAAAGCCGTCGCGTTTGATAAAGACACTGGCGAACGTATCGATCGATAGCTTTTAACCGTTGTTTAAGAGGAAGTTTGCCGGCCCTAGGGCCGGCTTTTTTTTGCGCGCTGGAAAGCGAGATAAATGTACAGACATCGAAAATTTTACGTAAACAGGCTTTCTGTTGAAGGAATGATCACTTAGAGTTTCGAGCATTATAAAGTTTATCAAGATAAGGATATCTGATTGATGCAATCACTCGTCAATAACAGCAAAGACTATTCTGCAGAATTCGAACGCCGCTTTTACCAGAAGACCGCTTATCAAAACTCTTATGAGCCTGTTTTTTATTACGTAAAACCGGGTGACACACTCAGTCAGATTATTACCAGCTACTACGATATTCGCTACGGCACGAAAGAATACGACTATGCGCTTTTGCAAGTTCTATTCAATAATAAACACATCACCAACCCTAACTCGATCCAGCCTCGACAAGTTATCAGCTTACTTCCTATGACACCGCGCTATGGAGTATCCATGTGTCTAGAAGAAGATGCGGCGCAGCAAGATTTTGAGGTGCTCAGAAGCAAAGCAATGAATAACAGCTCAGTGATGGCATTTCGACCGAACGATTCAGCAACCCAGCAATTTCTTAGCAGCATTCCAAGCGACCCTCAAGAACGAGACATGTTTTGGACATTAGCTTGGCTACAGTCAAACTATGACATTTTATCCACTGGCGCAGCAGCAACAGCCAATGTACTAGGAGGACTCGCGGGAGAGCAAAACAGTGGCTTAATCAAGGAAGTAGATAAACTTTATACTCAGTACCAGAACAAAAAACTAACTAAATCCCAGTACGATTATAAAAGAAGACAAGTGTTAAAAAGCTACTCTCAAAAAGTGGGCCCTGTTTTCGAAAAGGCTGTATTCAATGGTCAAACCACTCAACAAGCAATACGCATTAACCGAACAAAAGCCTTACCTGCAAATGCCGATATATTAAAATATGCTGGCCGTCTAAACGAGCTTGCTAAACTAGCATCAAAAGGTGGCTTAATTTTGACTGGCTTCGGGGTTGTAAAAGGCGCGCATGATATGTGTCAGGCAGAAACGCTGAAAGAAAAAAATGAAATATTTGTCGAGACAGCTGTAGGTAGTTCTATCGGAGTTGTTTCCGGACTAGTGTTGACTGGTGTATTAATTGCTAATCCGTTATTTTGGGGTGGTGTGCTGATTTTAGGAACCATAGCGGCTGTCGGAAGTTATGCCGCCGGAAAGAGCGCAAGAAAAATATACAGCCTTTCTAGTGACCCTATAGACTTTGTCTCACTTACCAAAGCTGAAGCAGTCTGTAATCTCGGGTTCAAAGCAAAATCTACAGATAACTTGAAAAGCTTTGACTCGTTAAGAGCTTTATAAAAATGGAGCTATCCCAGGAAACATTCGACTTTCTCGCTTCATGTGTATTTATTACAGCATTTTTTGGTTTTTTAACGGTTGCCCCCCTATGGCTAATATTAACGTTTTTAACACCTAAGAAAGTATTAGAAAACTACTTCAAGGAACCCTATTTTCAAAGCAATGAAATAGATCTTATGAGTAGTTTTCCTATATCACTGCTTAGAACAGGAATTTTTGGCTGGGTAACACTGATTCCCTCACTTGATACTAAAAGGGGCATTAGAGACTGTCATAAATTAATGCCTAAGTGGTATAAATTGCTCATCTTTTTATGGTGCCTGATCGGTATACTTACTTTTATCATCACTGTACCTGGGCTCATTTTCTTAAGCAATGTGACCATAGTCAATTGACTTATTAGCTCAAGCTTAGTTAAACACTAGCTAGTTAAAACCTGTCCATTAGATCCACTTTCGTCTCGCAGTTGTCATCTTGTTGGGTTACATTATTTTATAAGTGAGCGCTAGTCTCACCATGGAACCTTGAAGCTTAGCTTCGCTGAATGAACTCTGGTATTACAAGAAAGGACAACAAAATGAACGCAAAACGCTATGCCGCGCAATTTGCGCTTTCGGGCGTTGTTATTGCCCTAGCGGGCTGTTCAACGATGAACAACGAGCCTGCATCAACAGCCCCGATGTGGCAAGCCGGTCAGGAATATCACTTAACCATACTGCATACCAATGACCATCATGGCCGCTTCTGGGAAAACAGCAATGGCGAGTACGGTATGGCCGCTCGCAAGACGCTGATCGATAACATTCGTGAAGAAGTCATGCTCAACGATGGCAACACCTTGCTGTTGTCTGGCGGTGACATCAATACCGGTGTACCTGAATCGGACCTACAAGATGCCGAGCCTGATTTCAAAGGCATGAACATGCTGCAGTACGATGCGATGGCGCTGGGCAACCATGAGTTCGACAACCCTGTTGAGGTGTTAAGAAAACAACATGATTGGGCGGGGTTTCCGTTCTTGTCTGCCAACATCATAGACAATAAAACCGGCAAACCGCTGTTTGATGCCTACAAAATTTTCACCGTCGATGACCTACGCGTGGCGGTCGTCGGCTTTACCACCGATGACACCATCAAAATTGGTAATCCAGAATACCTTGGTGGCTTAACCATCAAATCGCCTATCGAAGTCGCACAAGATCTCATTCCAGCATTGGAAGACAAAGCCGATCTCATTGTTGCTGTCACCCACATGGGCCATTACGACAATGGCAACCACGGTGGAAATGCACCTGGCGACGTCACTCTAGCCCGAACCGTACCGGGTATTGATGTCATCGTTGGCGGCCATTCACAAAACCCATTGTTTGAGCCAGATGAACAGAGTGGCACGCTGATTCTACAGGCGCATGAATGGGGCAAATACGTAGGTCGTTTGGATATGACCATCGTGGACGGCGAAATTAAGTACTCGGACTACGAGTTAATCCCAGTCAACCTGAAGAAAAAAGTGAAGAAAGACGACGGCACCAGTGAACGCGTCTTTATCGACAAAGAGATCGAACAAGATCCAACCATGCTGGCGATGCTGCAACCGTACCAAGACATTGGTCAAGACAAGCTAAACGTAGAGATCGGCTTTACCGATGGCAAGCTGATGGGGGATCGCAATACCGTTCGCTCAGAAGAAACCAACCTCGGCAATTTAATTGCCGCTGCCATGATGAAGAAAGTAAACGCCGATGTTGCCGTCATGAACGCTGGCGGTATTCGTGACAGCATTCCTGCGGGCACCATTACGTACAAATCGGTTCTGCAAGTGCAGCCTTTTGGCAACGCATTATCGTACGTAGATTTAAACGCTGATGAGCTGACCGACTACCTATCGGCTGTGGCCAGCAAAGAAGCCGGATCTGGCGCGTTTGCTCAATTCCAAGGCGTCTCTCTGGTACTGGTTGACGGTAAGGCAACGGATATTAAAGTCGCTGGCAAGCCACTTGAACAAGGCGAAAGCTACCGTATTGCCATGAACAGTTATACGGCAACAGGTGGCGATGGCTATCCAAAAGTCACAGATCATGCGAACTACGTGAACTCAGGCTATGTGGACGCGGATGTACTCATGGGCTACATCAAAGATTACTCGCCTATCATGATCACCGATTACGCACCAACAGGTGCCGTCATCCGTTAATCGCTGCATAGCAAGCGATGCGAAAAATAACGTCCAAGGTACACAGTATCTTGGGCGTTTCTTGATCTAAGTCCAACCCTATTAACTTTAGGTTTTACTAATATTAAATGGCTTTCTATACTGATGTTATTCATTGAGACATTTAAGAGAGAATCATCATGAAAGCAAATGTAGGCGGACTAGATAAAATCTTACGCATTGTTGTAGGGGTTCTGTTGATCGCTTTAGCGCTCACAGGTGTCATCGGGGCGTGGGGCTACATTGGTGTGATTCCCCTAGCAACCGGCGTATTTAACTTCTGTCCACTGTATACCTTACTCGGTATCAACACCTGTAAGTTAAAAAAGTAACCGTCTGATCACCAAGACAAAGCGAGCTACGTGCTCGCTTTTTTAGGGGGCTACTTTCTCGTACACCAATGTCCACTGTAACGGTTTAGGCAGTTTCTCTGACACGATCGTCGCACGGTAGATTAAGCGTTCGTCTTGTCGCTCCCATCGATAACGGCGCTCCCCTCGTTCCGAGATCAGCGTGGCTTGACGGCTAGTATCCGTCGCTTTGTATTGCGCGATAATATCGCGACCATCTTCCCCTTTAAGGTTCGTAGGGCTGGCACTCACGGCCACTTGCCACGACGGCTGCTGCGCACATTGAAAAGCAAACGTCTCAGCGCTTTCTGTTAATGTCCACTGCTGACATACTGTCGCTTCGTCTTCCAAGCGTGAACGGGCAATGCTGCGGACAAAGAAATTCATCTCTTTCACAACGTCATTGATCGCGTCGTCAATCACCCCTTGAGCAGAAGCTGGGTTTTCTAATTGCCATGTTCCAGACACCACTGATTCAGCATAAACCGCACTCGATAAGCCCGTAGCCAATAGCAGCGCGACGATTTTATTGTTATTCATACCGCATTCTCCTTTTTAAACAGCTCGCATCATGACACAGCCATTTGTTCAAATAACAACCAGAAGCCGTCGATTGCAGTAACAAATTCCGTCATCTAATAAACGTCCGGCATGAAAAAGGGGAGCCAATTGGCTCCCCTTTACAGATCACATCACTGTTTACTCAGCGGCGTCAGCCAATACCTGACGCTGCATTTCTAGGATTTCAGTAATGCCTTTGCGAGCCACAGCCAGCATGCCCACCATGTGCTCATCACTAAAGGCTTCGCCTTCTGCCGTGCCCTGAATCTCGATAAAGCCGCCCTTATCGTTCATGATCACGTTCATATCGGTTTCGGCACTCGAATCTTCTGGGTAATCCAAATCCAACACAGGCGTGCCTTGATAAACCCCCACAGAGATCGCGCCAATCTGCGACACGATGGGGTTTTCCTTGACCTTCTTCGCGTCGACTAAAGTCTTAACGGCATCAGCCAATGCAACAAAACCACCCGAAATGGACGCCGTACGTGTGCCGCCGTCCGCTTGAATCACATCACAGTCGATGGTAATGGTGTGCTCACCTAATTTTTTAAGATCAAGCGCAGCACGCAACGAGCGACCAATCAAACGCTGAATCTCAACCGTACGGCCACTTTGCTTACCACGTGCCGCTTCACGATCGACACGATTGTGCGTGGAGCGTGGCAACATGCCGTATTCGGCCGTGATCCAACCTTGGCCTTTGCCCTTGAGAAAACGTGGCACGCCTTTTACGACCGTCGCAGTACAAATCACTTTGGTATCGCCGCATTCAACTAACACGGAGCCTTCCGCATGCTTGGTAAAGTTACGCGTAAACTTCATAGGACGTAATTGATCGGCTGCTCTACCACTTGGACGCATAGTTGTCTCTCTGTCATTCGTTTCAAAAGGGTGATTATAACGAACCTTGAACAAAATGCCTGCCTATCCTGACGTGAAAGTCACACATGGGTTACACTACAAACCACTTTTATTTAGCTGCTAGGGATTGATATGACTGCAAGCATGACCGCCTTTTCGCGCCAAGAAGCCGTATACGATTGGGGCACCATTAGCTGGGAAATACGCTCGGTAAACCAACGCTACCTTGAGCCACACTTTCGTCTTCCTGAACAATTTCGTGAATTGGAATTCAGCTTTCGCGACGTGCTACGTAAAAAACTGAACCGCGGTAAAGTGGAATGCCAACTACGCCTACATGCCGTAGATACCGCCGCGACAGGTCTAAAGATCAATGCTGAAAACGCTCAAGCCCTTGCCAATGCCGTAAGCGAGCTAGGTACTTGGTTCGATGGCATTAAAACACCATCACCTTTGCAGATTCTGCAATGGCCAGGCATTTTAAGCGATGACAGTGTTGATGCCGACGACATGAAAAAGGCCGTCATCGCTCTATTCAACAAAGCCGTCGACGAAATGATCCAAGTACGTCAACGTGAAGGCGAACAACTAGACGCCATCATTATTGAGCGCTTAGACGCCATCGATGCCATCGTCGCTGACGTCAAAGACAAACTACCGATCATCATCGCCGCGCAGAAACAGAACTTACTGGACAAACTGGAAGCCGCCAAAGTGGAACTCGACCCAATGCGCGTCGAAGCAGAAATCGTCATGCTGGCACAAAAAGCCGACGTCGCCGAAGAAGTCGATCGCCTAGCCACACACACCAAAGAAGTCCGCCGTCAACTCAAAGAAAAAGGCCCCATCGGCCGCCGTCTAGACTTCCTAATGCAAGAACTTAATCGCGAAGCCAACACCCTATCGTCTAAATCGATTGTTGTGGAAACAACAAATAGCGCTGTTGAGTTGAAGGTCTTGATTGAGCAGATGCGCGAGCAGATTCAGAATATTGAGTAGAGTTAAACCATACTCAATCACGCTCCAGATAGAATATAACTAACTGTTAAATAAGAACTTTTGTTTTTATTTAATTCAATCCGTTTCAAATCGTCTCATCATTTTGGTGAGTATTGTGGTGAGCATATTCATCCTGATACTCTCCAATCTGGTGAGTATATTTGGACAGGTTATGACACAGTTAACACTTAAGAAAATTAAAGAATTAAAAGCCTTGGGGCCAAGCAAAACATCTGATGGTCGCGGGTTAAGCTTTGTAATCCCGAAGCGTGGCGAGCCCTATTGGTCACTACGCTACAGCTTCTATGGTAAACGCCGTGAGCTAACACTCGGCAAAGACAGTGAATTGAGCTTAGCTGAAGCAAGAGCGCAAGCTGAAAACCTACGCGGAGTTGTAAGGAAAGGGATAGATCCTCTCTCTACTCCAAGTGGTGTATCAGGAGCCCTTACCCCCTCATCTTCTTTTAATACGATCTTTCAGGATTTATACGACTCTAAACTTAAGCAAAGCCTTAAGCATCCTCATATTCCTGAGCGTATATACAGACAAAATATCGCTCCACTATTGGGGCATATTCCAATTGATCGAATCACTCCAGTTCACATACGAGATATGATTCAAACTATCAAGGAGACAGATAGGCCTTCTATTACCAACAAGTCATTACACCTTGCCAATCAGATTTTTCGCCACGCGATACAGCTTGGACTCGTCATGATGAATCCTGCGGCGGCATTCTCCAGTAGTGATGCAGGTGGCCATGAAATTCCAAGAGAACGATATTTAACGCTTGATGAGATTGAGCATGCTTTTAGGGTATTTCGTAGCAATGCACCTAGATTCTCGCGAGACAATTACTTGGCCTGCTGCCTTCTACTGCTATTAGGGGTGCGTAAAAGTGAACTCACGGAGTCTAAGTGGGCCGAGTTTGATTTAGAGAATGCGCTTTGGAAACTACCAGCCGAGAGAGCAAAGTTTAAAAGAGCTATTTCTATAGCTCTACCACCAATATCGATTGAAATGTTAACAGAGCTGAAATTCCGAGCAGTCGGCTCCGAATATGTGTTTCCCAACCGTCGAGCGAGCAAAATGCCTCACATGGGCAAGGACACAATTAACCGTGCAATCGACTCTATGTTTGGCATCGCTCAAGGAAAGAAAGTCCAACCCAAAAACCAATTAGGTGCAATGGAGCATTTCACGGTTCACGACTTAAGGCGCACATTTAGGACGCTGCTTTCAGAGCTTGGGGTTACAGAAGAAGTGGCCGAAGCGTGTTTAAATCACGCTCCAGGTAAACTAATCAAAACCTATAATAGGAATAGATATTTTGAAGAGAGAAAACGAGCACTTACTCGTCTTTCAGAAACCCTTTATGACAAGATTTCTCCAACAATTTGTTAAGCACAACTAAGCTATCCTTTATTATAAAAGATAGCTCCTCTTCATTCCTTAGGTAACCATCTAAAGATGTATAGTGTACTACTCTATTGCGACACTCCATAATGAATATGTATGAGCCAATAAAAACCTCATCATCAGAGTCGCATAAACTTTTTTTATGCTGCTCTACATTTTTAAAAATAGATGCCCTGAAACTAGCAAGACTAGAATCATCAGATTCTCTTACAACTATTCTATAGAAATCATCAAACTTTCTGTGAGTTGGCCTGCAGAAATCATTAAGATAATACTTGTGGCTTTTATATTCATCGCCACTCACTCTAAAAGAACCATCATCGACCAGAGATTTTTTAATAAAAGATACAAAAACTGTCTCAAATCTAGCTAGATAAACAATAACAGAGTCTAATAAATCTATATCTAAAACACTAAAGTTTTCATTATGATCTTTCGCTTCATGCAATCTTCTGAATGATCTAACCCAAGTCCAAAAGCCTTCTACTTCATCAAGATATGATAGATCACGAGGATACCATAATGATTCAGAATAATGCTTAGCTCTTTCAATAAAAAAACCAGTATCTAAGTCAGGACCATATGGATACAATAAAGCATTCGATTCCTTTAAATCAATTTCTTCAGCTCCAAGAAAATAAGCTAAAGAATGTAGAATATATATTCCTTTCCCAAGAAACATAAAGTAACCATTATAATGTCGAAGACAATTTACCTTATCTGCTTTCTTTCTTTTATAAAATTCAAGAAGCTTCTTTAAACTTTTTAAAGAAGCTTCTTTTGCCTCACTAAATCTATCAAAATTTCTATGATCATCAATCCCATAGAAATCTAAAACCCTACCAAGAAAATCGAAGGCTTCGATAAGGTTTATATCCGATAGGTATTTACTTTCTATTTCTTTATAAACAGAAACTTCTTGTTCCTTAAATAGCGACACTTCACTAATTGCGGAAAGATATTCATAAAATATAAAGCCTCTCCAGTACTCTAAATAAATTTCCGTATCAAAATAAATTCTTTGTGTTGGTGTAGCCTTATTAGTCATTGAAATCCAATCTTTATTTTTTAAGTCTTCATTCAAGAACGGATGAACTATTTCATTAAGATAAACAGACTCATCATAAAACCCTAAGAATTTTCTATCATTTATTGAAACAGGAGGTGAGTCTGGAAATTTCCAATCATCGAAAACATCATTTTCTATTTTGAAAAAATATGAAGCAGAGCTAGGCCTACCTCTCACCAGATCAATTAAGCTAGTACTATTTTTTTTAAAAATTTTCCTATCTAAGCCAAACTCACTCTGCATGAACTCTAAGAATCTTCCACCTACAATTTCACTTTTCTCTAAATAATAAGCCTTTGTGCTTAGAAAACGATGCATTCCATGGAAGTTAGGGTTAATCCTGTATTTTATCAAAGTGTTACCTTTAAATTAGTTTGAGTTCATCCATAAGAGCAAATCAGAGAGAAGCCACATAGACTTTCCACTAGACAGTTTTGAAGCCACTGGAGCCGCACCAACTTTTGACCATCGCCACCAGGTCGTTCGACTGATCTGCGTAATCTTCTTACGTTCAGCTTCGCAGATAAATCGCTCAGTTTCACCATATACTTTTAAGATTTGAGCCCTGCGCTCTTGTAATGTCATATCGCTCATTTGTCACCTTCCCCTTGCTTAAGAATCCAAGCATCAACATCCGCTCTTTTAAAGAACACCCGATGAGGACCAAGCTTTCTTCGAGGCAGTCCTTCTTTTACCTGTTGACGTATAAAGTTGGCACTTAGGCCTGTGTACTCACAACACTCATCAAGTGTTAGAAACTCTTTGTGGCAGAGAGAAGCTTTAGATACATGATCAACGATCAATTGTTTAAGCTCCTGCATCTGTGTTTCGCTCAACATACTAAAACCTCAAATTACTGATTTTTAACTTGGGAAAGTGGGATACTGGGATTTTCATTTATTTTCAACAGCTTAGAATTTTGGAAAAACCTAGTGAAGTTATAGCTTTGGCCGGTATCGTGGCAAAACCGCTGGGGATATATCTTATAAAAGCGATCATTTCTGATTTTGAAAGTACCTCGAGCCTCATTAGAATGAGCCCAATGACGCTTGAGCATAAGGTTTATAACCTGCCGTAGCTGTCGACTATAGGAGCGGGTCACTAGCGCCTTGAATTCTTGATGTGGTACAAACCAAACCAGCTCCTCACTCTCGATATCAAAGCGCAATCCATTTTTAGACGTATTCCCGCATAACTTGGAGCCGATCTCTTGGATAGCCCGATAAATATTTTGTACTAATTCTGCGTTCTCGGAATTCTCATAGCTATCTCGATCATCCAACCAAATCTCAGTGACTTGACCTATAGCCCGTTGAGCATCACCTAAAGACCATGGTAGAAGACCTACATTCGCAGCTATTTCACCAGCAGCTGCAAGTAATGCCAGCTTATCCATGACATTATTCACTTGGCTTTCATCTGTTTTAGCTAGCGGCGCCCACTGCTTACGGATTGCTTTAATCTCTTCACGTATCATCAGTGAAAGCCCATCCACGGACACTAAGTAGTCAATCCAAGCTTTAAATAGCGTCCCATAGTGATTGCTAGACTGTTCTCTCAGATATTCAGCAAACTCTTTTGCTGATTTAAAATCACCAAGGTTATCAAAGGCGCCAAACTGCCCAAAAATTGGAATTTCAATAAAGCGAACCTTTTGCCCTGCTGAGACCTCTTTACCAACCTCTTTAAACATTTCTTCTAAAGAAAGCTCTCCTGTACTCAACAAAACGGTATTCCATCGAGCCCTAGTTGCGAGAGACCCATCTTTATTACTGCGTAACTTAGAAGCTCCATTGGCAATGTGATAGATCACTCTATCCATATCCTGAGCGGGCGCCTGCTTGAATTCATCCAGACATAGCAGCATATCGTTTCGGTTGCTTGCCACAGCTTCTAAGCCATTCGCTGTTGAGCTCCAAGTTTCCGCATACGCTTCATTGGAGTAGACGCTAGTAGCAATGTTCATTGCTGTGGTTTTGCCTGTCTTAGACTCCCCTACAATATGAATTGCAAAGCTTTCTAATCCTGAGTGTCCGATTAGAGGTGCAGCCAGAGCAGAGCAGACACTTAAGGCCAATATTGGATTTCCAACACAAGCAGAACCTATACCTTTCTGCCAGTCGATCATTGATCCTTTTTGCTTTAAAAGCGAAGCTACATTTCGACCTATGTAGATAGCTTCACTACCGTTTGAATGCCCTGCTGACCATTCATTTGTCACGAACTGACCAGCCAACCACCCCGTTGAGTTCGCTCCAACAACATGCTTCTTTGGAATGCTCTCGTTAATGAAGTCAATGACATGATTCCATACCCATTTTCGGTGCAATAGATAAAACCCAGTTTCTTTTAACTCGGTTTTAAATCGTTGGGATGTTTGTTCATCAGTTTCCCCCATTAACAAAACTGTGCGGTACACTTTCCCATATAAGTTTACCCACTCGATCACACGGCCAAAGCCTCGATCTCTAGCAGAGTCACTTACTATCGCAATAACTTTTATAGGGCCACAAATCCGTAACTCCCCTTCTTTTTTATCGTGGATATAACCACCATCTTCTTTTAAAAATAAAGACATATAAACCTCATGAAACGCACTGGTACTCATAGGATATTAAATAATTAAAGCGCTTGTCGCATTTAAAGGGGGGTGAATTTCCGTCGATTTAATTTTTGGCGATTTATCCCCCATAAAGGGGGATTTCAGTAAAAACATCAGCCTAGATAATGATTATTTCGGTAAATACGAATCTTTTTAAACTAGCTCAATTCGGCATGCCGAATTCATAGGTGGGTATCTCTCAGACTAAAACAAACCGATTCGGCATGCCGAATCGTTAAGAACCTAGATAAGTATAAGTAATTTGCAGGCGTTCATGCCCCAATTCTTTGGACACAATCATACGAACGTTCTCATCTACACTACGTTGCTCAGCTGATAGGGATTTTCTTGAAGGCCCTCCATCAGCTGGGCATTTCCACCCAGTCATTTCTAGGTAACGCTCTCTAGCATAATGGTGTCTCAAGCCATGATTCTTGCTCAGCCCAACTTTTGCAGTCTGTCGTTCGTATCGTTTCAATTGATCAACATACCTTTCAGTGGGCTTTATAAGGCTGTTCGTTGTGACCACTCGAATTTCGTTAAGGAGAGCTCTCTGGGATACCTTTGTAATTAGTATTTCTCTTGGCTTGCCACCTTTTGCCCAAGAGCCTTTGATACGAATACGGTCTTCTTGATCAGCATAAGACAACGCAAACTTAATCGCCTCTTCTCGTCTAAGCCCAAACTCACTTTGAAGCCGAAGAGAAAAACGTAATAAAGGACAGGTCACTTGATTGAGCTTGTTAAGATCAAGCTCTCTAGATTTACCTAGCGGGGAGCTTTGAACTCTGGCGATGCCATAAGCATCGTTTGTTGTCGCTACGATATTTTGCTTATTGATTTTGGTTGACCACCAACGCAAGGCTGACAATCTATTCTTAATCGTCTTTTCGGCAAGGCCTTGGGCCTTCCATGCGTTAATCAAATGCTCAACATGTTTACCTTTTAGACCAGAAGGGTCTTTTACCTTATAACCTGCTTCGATGAGCGACTCAGCCATTTGGTTTAATAGGCGTTTTCTAGAAGCCCTAGTCGAGTGACTGCCCTCTCTGTGTGTTTTATAAATCATTTCGTTTAGACGAAATCCTAACTGACTCATGACATCTCCAGATTTGTAAGAATTGGAAAGCCACCAGGATCAAGAACCGAAACAAATCAGGTAAGTTTTAAAGCCACTCAATAAGCCGCAGCTTAGCAAGTTGTCAGAGACAAAAGGCCTTAAGGTTCAAGGCGAATCAAGCCGAGTCGAAAGAGTTTGTTAACTGCATATCGAGCTACTGTGACCCTAGTGGGTAGCATAGTTTTGAAATGCCATGCTGAAGACATGAGGACAACCAACAAACATCGGTCGATTGTCTATCAAGAAAAGCTTCTTGAATTGCGTTACTCATATTGCTGGCTTAAGAGCCATTTTGAAGTTTGTAGTCTTAATATACTGTCTAATGACGCAGAATTCTACAGGTCATTTATCAGCTTATTCTGCTAGTCTTAAAAAGATCACATCACTCAGGAGAAGCAAATGTCTGTAGTTGAATATTTGTACCAATGGCCATCAGAACACATTCTTTTTTCTTGCTTAGCCCTCTTTACTGCAACCGTTACATTCGCTCACTTTGGGTTGTTGCGTGGCACTGTAGAAAGCTGAAAAATGAGGGGGATACTCCTCCTCATTTTCCATAGGGGACGTCAGTCCCCAAGCTATCCCTCGCTGATATTTGTATAGAGCCATAGTTGTTGCGTGGGCTAGCTCAGTCGTCCCTACCTCTTGCGAGTAGGTACGACTTTATAGCATCGAGTTAACCTCAATATCTACCGTGAACAAGCTACAACTAAGCATCTTCGACCAACCCTATAAAGTCACGCAGTATTGGTCCAAGTTCGTCATCTTCAATAACGCACCAACTTATGAAGGCGCTATATGGAGAAGATGGCTTCAAGAGAAGTTTAATTCGTTCAACAGCTAAAGCTTTTTCCTCATCTAAAGCCACAGGATCGTAGTACTTCGTAAGTTGAGTAAATAGCAGATTGTATTGGTTAAAGACTTTTTGCCTTAAAAAAGCTGCTGTAACTGCTTTATTAGGGGTATGCTCGCTATTGAATACTCTATCTAAGAGTTCTGCGGTTAGTTGAGTCTTCTCATCTTCCCTACAAGCCTCAATTTGGAGTTTTTTTGCATATGGAGTTAATGGAGGTGAATGCTTAATTGCTCGAACAACGTCCAATTCAGGATCACAACAATCTAAGAGATCGTCATATTTGGCCAGCTTAATGTTATTACATCGACCACATGAAAAGTACAGGTTACTCCACTTATATTTCAGTTCGCCACTACCTTCATGAGGTATGAAATGCTCCACATTGATATCTAGAGGATTGACAGTTTCACAGATATAACATTTTTTATGAAAAACCTTATTTAAAGCAATCCATACGTCTTCTGAATCATACTTTCGTTGCTCGGCTAAAGAAGCAGGAGCAGGTTCACTTCTTACAACATTGAACATTGCTTTACCTCTTCGCTTTGCTAAGTGCTAATTTTGCTGAGTTCACAAAGTAAAGTGATTCAGGATCTAAAGAGTCTTCATCAGATGGTAACTGGTTTAAAAGTCTCTCAATCTCTGGAAAGTTAGATTTAGGCCTTTCTAAAAGCTTGGCTAAAGTTTCAATATTTTTTTGAAGTAAGCTAGAAATAGGCAACACACCAAACAACCCTTCAAGAACAGCTTCATAAGAGTACATAGATAGATCGTCGACTTGTTCCAGCTTCGACAAGTCATAAATCACTGCATCGTTGACAGAAGAGACAACGAAAGGAGAATGAGTAGTAACAATGAATTGAACCTTTGGAAAAGCCTGGGTAAAAAAATGCAGTACTTTTTTCTGTAATGACACATGCAGGTGGGCATCTATTTCATCTATCAATACTACTCCAGTTAAATCCTCAGGATCTATTGACCGTAAAGATAGTTTAGTAATCAAATCAGCGTAAATCGCCATGATAGATGAAAAGCCAGAAGATAATGTCTGGAAAGTATAGGGGGTTTTGTGTTCTTGTTGTATTTCAAAAGTGAAGGAATCAGATTTAAAGACTAACTGTAGTTTCTGATCTTCAAATAGGCTTCTCAGATCAGACTCTAATTTAGTAAACCATTTATCTATACGATGAGCTTCAGCAGGATCATCATTAATTCTTTTTGATTCAGAGAAAGCTTGATTGGCTTTACTAGTAACTAAAAATTGTTCGAACAATGTCGAGCTATTAGATTGCGTTTTTTTCTGTTCAAAAGTCTGCTTTTCTTGATATCTTAAACTACTCATACTTGAAACAGACGTCGGTTTAAGAATTTCCGATTTTCTCATTGCCTCAAAACTACATAAAATAGCTTTTAGATCATGATAATCAACAACATATTTCTCAATGTTGCTAATTTCTAATGAAGGATTTTGGAGATTTTTTAATCTACTAGTAAAATCCTCCACCTGCTTTTGATAAATAGGGTAATGAGGATGAGCTGGGCTTGTTTTTTCAAGCATGCGCTTATTAGATTCCAGATCTCTCTCGATTTGGGTCAATACTAAATTGTTACGATCTACAATAGATTCTTTTAATTTATCATGAATTCTTTGTAATAATTGAGTCTTACCACTCCCATTCCCACCAGTTAATATCAACGTTTTGCCGCAAACTTTAATATCCACCATCTTGTTAGTACATGGGACTTTCATGAGAATTCTTTTGATATAGCCTGACATACGTTCCCTCATACAATAGGTCTTGATTGAAATACGATATAGAATACCTGTAGAGTTCCCAATATCCCAACTATCCCAGCCTTGAAATAAGGATTTTTAACATTATTTCCGTTAATCTTAGGCAAATCTGAAGGGTGAGTACATTTGTAAGTAACTCAAATTAAAATGTTTAAATGACAATGTAAGCAATTGATTTTTAATGATTTTCAATTTTTAATGCTTATTCAGATTCAGAATATAGAATAATATCTCACAAGCAGTCAAATTATTGCAAAACCTATTAAAATCAATTACATATACAAAAACTATCGTTTCATAAGCTTTCAAAAATATGCATAAGATTTAATTTTAATGGTGACATAAAAGGTGACAAAAAATCCAACCTAATCTAGGATGCACCTTATCTGTCACCATTTTATTTTTCACTTATGAATGACGCACAACTAAAAGCAACACTAAAATCAGGCAAGGTCGGCAAGTACAAAGTCGACACTGGTCTTTATTTTCGAATCACGGAACAACAGAGCGCATTCTGGGTTCTACGATACAGCATCAACGCTAAACGAAGGGAAATTACTCTAGGGCGTTATGGTAAGCCTCCTACAGGCCTTACACTTTCAGAAGCAAGACTAAAAGCTCTTGAGACAAGAGCACAAATTAAACAAGGAACGGATCCTCTAGCTGAAAGAAAGCGTAACCAACTACCTCAATTCAACACAGTGAATGATGTTGCTCAGGACTGGCTAAAGGAATGCGAGCGTCATTTGAAAAACCCTCAAATTCCACACCGCGTCTATCACAAAGACATATCTCCTTACATTGGCGAACTAGCTGTAGATAAGGTTAATTCAAGAGATATTTTGCAAATCATCAGAGCTATTAATGGAAGTGGTCGCCCATCGATCGCTAACGATGCGCTGAGCTACTGTAAGCAGCTATTTAATCACGCCCTTAAGCTCGACCTGATAGTAAGCAACCCCGCGACCCCCTTTAAAGATAAGGACGCTGGAGGAACCGAATCGTCTCGAACTCGTATCCTATCTCTCGAAGAGGTCAAGATCGTCTTCGAAGTCTTTGATAAACGTCCAGATGTCATGACTAGAGAAAACTACATGGTGTAGTGGTCTAATGAAACCGGACACCATTTTAGGTGGTAACATAGCCATATTAAAAGAGGTGTCCAATGGCAAAAC
>NZ_LTAX01000017.1 GCF_001639745.1 Marinomonas gallaica | reverse complement strand
ATCGCCGATGGTAGTGTGGGAGATCCCATGTGAGAGTAGGTCGTCGTCAAGCATCATACAAAGGAAGCCCTGATAGCGATGCTGTCAGGGCTTTTTTGTGTCTGCGGTTTTCCGCACCTCAACACCTCAACGCAGCTAGATTGCGCATCCTCTTTTGTGCCCCGCTTGCGCCTGTCTCATGCTTCGACGCGTTAGCGCGTGACATCAAAAGCGTGCGCCTTCTGGCATCAGTCAGAGAAGGTGTTCAGAAAAACAGAGACATCGCACCACCTGATCCCACCCCGAACTCAGAAGGGCTCTCAACACGCCGCAGGCGCTCACCAGCGCCGATGGTCGTGTGGGAGATCCCATGTGTGAGTCCCACAAGGGGATAGATATAGGTCGTACCGCAAGGGTATAGATATCGTCAAGCATCCTACAAAGGAAGCCCTGATAGCCACGCTGTCAGGGCTTTTTTGTGTCTGCGGTTTTCCGCACCTCAACACCTCAACGCAGCTAGATTGCGCATCCCTTTTATGCCCCGCTTGCGCCTGTCTCATGCTTCGACGCGTCAGCGCGTGACATCAAAAGGGGTGCTTAAATCTTGCAAAGTAATCCTTCGAGGTCTAGTGACTCGAACTCAGGAAGAGCAGCTGTAATGACTGACGCCGCCCATGCGATAAAACTCTTCTGGGCGCAAACGGTAGTATTTATCTTCCATTTCTTGAGACTGCTCTTGGTAGGGGTTATTCAGTACTTCTTGTAGTTCTTTGATTAACGCGTAGTTGCCTTGTTCTGCTTGTTGATAAGCAGGAACGATAAGCCACTCGCGCCAAGTGTATTTTGGGTTCACTTGTTTCATCGCTTGGCTAACGCTGACGTGTTGCTCATTAGCATTGATGGCTGTACGCCATTGGTCGAGCCACTGTTGCCATTGCTCTAATTGTTCTGGCGTGGGCTTTTGATAAAAGCTACTGGTCAGGGCGGAGATTTCTTTGGGTACGTGGGACAGTTCACGGAAGAACATATTGAAGTCGGCGCGGGTGCTGACCATCAATTTTAGTAAATCTAACACCAGTGCTGAGTCATAGTCTTTAAGCCCTAGTTTGCTGGCCCACATCGCCTCGATTTTTTGTTGCATGACATGGCTGAATTCGTCACGGATTTGCAGCAGCGCCTTGTGGACGGTTGGTTCACTTTGCAGTAATGGCTCTAGTGATTTGCAGAACATACTGAAGTTCTGCTGCGCAGCTAATGGCTGATTCAAGAAGGAAAAGTGGCGACCGCCGCCTGTCCAAGGCTGGAAAGCCGGGTCGAATATTTCACAGAACCCAAATGGGCCGTAATCTAGGGTGTAACCTCCTGCTGGGCAGTTGTCGCCATTTAAGTTGCCTTGGCAGTAGCCGACACGAATCCAGTTAGCCACTAAGGAGCTTAGCCTTTCACGGAACAATTGAGCTAGCTTGAGCAGCTTGTCAGAGAAGCCTAGAGCAGGATCGATTTCTTCTTGGTACTCTCTGTCGATTAAATGCAGCACTATCATTTCAAGCTCTTTGAGCGCATCGACATGGGCGTTGTTACGAGCGCGACGGGCAAACAGTTCTAGCTGACCGACACGTATGAATGACGGCGCGACTCGGGTTGAAATCGCCACTGGATTGGAGACCATTACTTCTGGGTCATTGGACTGAGAGCCTTCGTAGTACCAAGGTCGGTCTACGCACTCGGATTTTGATACGAACAAGCTAAGGGAGCGAGAACTAGGAATCCCAAGGGCGTGCATCGCTTCTTGTGCTAAAAATTCGCGTACGCTTGAACGCAGCACAGCACGGCCATCGGCGCCGCGACAATAGGGCGTTCGTCCGCCACCTTTTAGTTGCATTTCCCAGCGTTTACCCTTGAATATGCCTTCAAATATCGACATAGCGCGTCCATCGCCATAGCCATTGCCTGTGCGAAAAGGGCATTGCTGCGTATATTCAGTACCGTAAATGGAGAGGGCGTAACCGGTTGCCCAGCCAAGTTTAGACATCGGGGTTGGTGCTTTAGACAGATCCCCAGAAAAAACACTTTGAAAGCCTGGTGTTTTTGCCAATTTATCGTCTAATCCGAGTTCTTCAAAGAAAGCGGTGCTGTGAGCAATGTATTCAGCATTTGGTAAAAGAGTCGGCGTTACCGGTACATAATGACCCGAGTAGACTTGTCTTGGTCGATGATCATTGCCATTTTTATGGGCTTCTGGATCGGCATTTAGTGAATCCCTTAAAGAGTAGTCGGCTAACTTGGCAAACTCTTCAAGGGTGCAGATCTTAGGGTTGAGATCGCTGGTGGTGTCGTTTGTCATACAGGATCTTCTCTCATAAATAATCGTAGGGTGGATTCGGCTTATCTCTTGAGCTTATGAAAATAAACATGTTGTCGTTTTATCACGCTTTTGTAGAGCTAAGAGCGTTACTCTTTGGTGTATTTTATCGTATTGAACCTCATTACTTTATGATTAGCTGCGCAATTCTTTAAACTGTTTCGATAAAATATTACGCAATAATACTGTTGATGAGAATAAGGGCTTAATGAATGAGTGGTCAGTCGTGGGTAATGAAGTTATATAAGTGGATGGTGAAGACCAGTGAAAAAGACAGTGAAGAAAAGCGTTCGGTCGCTAAGAACTTTTTAAAATTAATTTCTGCTCAGTTTCTGACGAATACCGGTGATGCCATCGTAAACCCAAAGGTAACGCTGCCATGGTTGATGCAAAGCGTTGGAGCGCCTACCTTTTTAGTTGCTTGGTTGGTCCCGATTCGTGAGTCAGGCTCTTTGTTACCGCAGCTGTTTATAGCAAGTGCTATGAGGCGGTTAGCAATTCGTAAATGGGTCTGGGTATCTGGAAGTGGCGTACAGGCATTGTCATTATTGCTTATGGCCTTGGTGGCCGACTCATTAGATGGTTTGGCGGCGGGAGTTTGTATTTTGCTACTGCTGACCTTATTCAGTTTAGCGAGGGGGTTAAACTCTGTTGCAACGAAAGATATTTTAGGTAAAACCATTCCAAAGTCTGAGCGCGGTCAAGTAACAGGGTTATCCGCCAGTGCTGCTGGATTGGTTACGATTGGTATTGCTGTGATGATGGCTGTGAGCTATCTGTATGATTGGCATACATCCGCATACTTTGTGTGGGGGCTCGTTTTAGGCGCTGTTTTATGGCTTCTATCCGCGCTTATATTCTCCAAAGTAGAAGAGACCAAAAGTGACACAGAAGAATCTGATTTTAGTTTTTTTGATTCGCTAAAACAGCTAGCGTTACTAAAAACTGATAAATCATTTCGTCATTTTGTTATCACACGAGCGTGCTTTCTCGGTACAGCCTTGAGTGCCCCTTATTACGTTATACTGGCAGAGGATCGTATTGGTAACTCTGTTTGGGTTCTGGCAATGTTTATGGGTTTAAGTGGTCTTGCTGGCCTTTTATCAGGCCCTTTCTGGGGACGGTTTTCCGACGTTTCTAGTCGTAAGGTATTAATTACAGCCTCGACGTTAGGAGCGATGACAGGGGTGTTTCTATTTGTCATTGCTCAATTAGCACCCTCGGCATTAAGCTCGGTATGGCTTTTACCGCTATTTTATTTTCTATTAACGGTATTTCATCAGGGCATACGTGTGGGGCGTAAAACGTATTTGGTGGATATGGCTGAGGGCAATAAACGTACAAGCTATGTCGCGGTTGGTAATACCGCGATTGGTGTGATGTTACTGATATTTAGCTTAATCGGTATTTTGGGTGATGTATTTTCACTTGAGCTACTCGTTTTGGTGTATGCCATGATTACACTGATTGGCGTGGTCATGGCCATACGTTTACCCGATGTATCTAAGTCTTAGTGATCGGGTAAAGGCACAGATGCACTTTGTTTAATCTTACTCAATACGAGTGTGGAGCTAACATCGCGGACGCCTTCCATATTTGAGAGTGTGTCACTTAAAAAGTCAGATAAAGAACTCAGGTCTTGAGCAATGACCCTTAACCAATAATCACAAGCACCTGTGACTGAGTAACACTCCAAAACAGTGTCTATTGTTGATATACGTTCTTGGAAATGTTTGCGAGCAAGGCTGTTACCTTTATCTAATGTGACGAAGACAAACGCAGTTACCTGATAGCCAAGTTCGGTGCTGTTTAACTGTGTATTGTAAGATTCAATAAGGTTGCTTTGTTCTAGTCGCTGTAAGCGTCTAGAACACTGTGAGGGAGAAAGGTTAACTTGCTCAGATAAAGCAACATTAGATAAGCGTGCATTAGATTGAAGCGCTTTAAGTAGCTTCCAATCGTATGCATCTAATTCTAAGTGATTCATTCAAGGTTCCTTGGGAATGCTACTCAGCTTATTGTTTGATTAATATGTTAAGTTGCTGAGTTAACAGTCTTATCCTAAGTAATTCTTATGAATAAACAAGCACATTGTTTGCTTTTTTTTGAGCGAATAAGAATAGAATCGTGTTGAGATGTAAAAAAGGCTGCCCAAGGCAGCCTTTTTAGCAATTAAGCGGAGGGTAAATTCTTCGATAACCAACCAAGCGCTTCATCGTAAGGCGCTGGCATGTTACTCAATGATTTTATAATCGATTGAAGTTGTTCTAAATCACCTGAACACGCATTTAAATGGCCCACTTTACGGCCTGGACGAACGTCTTTACGATACCAGTAAAGTTCTAAGCCCTTGATTGCTAGCCAATCGTAATCAACGTCAACGCCGATTAAGTTAACCATCATACTCTGGTTTTTCACTTCTGCAGGTGCAAGTGGTAGTCCTGCAACGGCACGAATATGGTTTTCAAACTGGTTCACACTTGCACCAGCTTGAGTCCAGTGTCCACTGTTGTGAACGCGTGGTGCTAGTTCGTTGATTAGCAGCTCCTCACCACAACGGAAACATTCCATGGCCATGACGCCGACATAATCTAAGGCATCCATTAGCTTACCCAGCATGCTTTCAGCTTGGCCTTGTAAGTGTTCAAGTCGCTGCAGAGGAGAGATAGAAGCGTAAAGAATACCGTTGATGTGCAAGTTTAGTGTTAATGGGTAAAAGTACTTCTCACCATTCTTACCACGCACTCCGACAACAGATACTTCTTCATCAAAGTTGATCGCTTGCTCTGCAATCGCTAGACCTTTCCAATCATCAGGGATCTCTGTGCCTTCGCTCTGCTTTAGCCAATATTGACCTTTACCATCGTAGCCACCGCGACGGCGTTTCATTAGCACACGGTCGCCCAAGGTTTGATAGGCTTTTTCTGCAGTTGAATCGTCTTCAACAGGAAACCAAGGTGCCGTTGCAAGCTCGAGTTTATCAATCCACTGTTTTTGCGTTAAGCGATCAGCAAGTTGTGGAAATGTTTCCAAGTTAACAAAGTTCGGATGTGCCGAAAGTTGTTTTGTTGCAGCAGTTTCAGGCCAATCTTCACGTTCAGCCGTGACAATATCATCGGCTTTGAGGGGGAGTGTTTCATCTGTCTCAATATCAACAGGACGAACATCTAAACCAAGTGGATTTGCTGCTTGTTTCAACATGGCACCGAGTTGACCAGCGCCTAATACCCAAATAGATGACATGTTTTAAGCCTCACGTGGATCGGGATTAGCTAGAACCGTATCAGTTTGCTCATCACGGAATGAATCAATACGCTGTGCAAGCTCTGCGTCTTCGTTCGCTAAGATCTGACAGGCAAGTAGGCCCGCGTTAAATGCGCCTGCAGTGCCGATAGCAAGTGTTCCTACAGCCACACCTTTTGGCATCTGAGCAATAGACAGTAGGCTGTCCATACCGTTTAACGCTTTGCTTTGTACTGGTACACCTAGAACTGGTAAACGCGTATGCGCTGCAACCATACCAGGTAGGTGAGCAGCGCCGCCAGCACCACCGATAATCACTTTGAAGCCGCGCTCTACAGCACTCTCAGCGAACTCAGCAAGCTTCACCGGTGTGCGGTGAGCAGATACCACTTCGACATGGTAAGCAACGCCTAATTTGTCCATGATTTCTGCGGCGGCTTCCATGGTGGCCCAGTCACTTTTAGATCCCATAATAAGGGCTATTTTAGCTTGCAAAGTCGTTCTCCTGCGCTGTGCTCCAACGTTTATGAGGGGAGTGTCGGAGGTTAAATTCAAGTTTTCGGAGGAGCAGTGCTCAACTCCTGTAAAGAGGGGCGATAATATAGCCGATTTTCGTCGAAACCGCGAGTTAGGGTATGCTTAGAAACGACTTTTTTAATGTGTTAGAAGGGACTGAACAAAATCAAAAAAGGCGAGTTAAACTCTCGCCTTTAGGTAGCTTTCATAATCTGGGATTTGCTTTTCAAAAGGCTCATCAAAAAGTGGCGAGCTTATGAGGAAGTTGGCAGATGAAACGCTGCAGGCGATTGGGATATTCCACACAGCTGCGACGCGCAGAAGCGCTTTGATATCAGGGTCATGAGGCATCGGTTCAAAAGGGTCCCAAAAGAAAATTAAAACATCAATTTTACCTTCTGCGATAAGACCGCCCAACTGCTGATCTCCACCAAGAGGGCCGCTAATTAATGCGGTTACAGGTACACCAAGGTGTTTTTGTAGCAAATTACCTGTTGTGCCCGTTGCCATTAGCTCATGGTTAATGAGTTTGTCTTTATGCTGTTGAGCCCAAAAGGTTAGTTCGGGCTTCATATTGTCATGAGCCACCAAAGCAACGCGTTTACGCGCTGCAGTGGTGATGGTTTTTTTATCCATTAAACGACTTCGCCTACTTTTACGGCTTTAATCATATTACTGGTACCATGTGATACCAAGTGATCGCCTTTAGTCAAAATCACTAGGTCTCCATCTTTTACCAAGCCGAGCGATTTTACTTTATTCACTAGGCCTGAAATGATGGTGTCTACGTTGTACTCTTGAGAAGAGAAAGCAACCGGTGTCACGCCACGGTATAGCGCACATTTGTTCAGGGTCTCTTGGTTGGGCGACAACGCAAAAATGGGTAGCCCTGAAGAAATACGAGACAGTAACAATGGGGTTGTGCCAGAAGCCGTTAAGCTGATAATCGCTTTCACCCCTTCAAGGTGATTGGCTGCATACATTGCAGACATCGCAATTGTTTCAGAAACCGATGTGAAGGTGATGTCTAAACGGTGCTTAGAGCGCATTACAGAAGGTTGTTTTTCAGCGCCTATACAGACACTGTCCATCTTCTTCACAACTTCCTCTGGGTAGGCACCGGCTGCCGTTTCAGCAGACAGCATGACCGCATCCGTGCCGTCTAATACCGCGTTCGCCACGTCGAATACTTCGGCACGCGTTGGCATTGCCTGAGTAATCATCGTTTCCATCATTTGTGTTGCGGTAATAACAGGACGGTTTAATTGACGGCAGCGTTTGATCATATGCTTTTGAACGCCGATCAACTCAGCATCACCGATTTCAACACCCAGGTCACCACGGGCAACCATTACGGCATCAGATGCACGAATGATCGCGTCTAGCGTGTCATTGTCTGCAACCGCTTCAGCGCGTTCAACTTTGGCGACAATGCCAGTCTCTAGGCCTGCGGCAATGGCTAATGCACGGGCTTCTTCGATATCCGCAGCGCTTCGAGGGAAAGACACAGCAAGGTAATCGGCTTTAAGTGCGGCAGCTGTTTTAATGTCTTCTTTGTCTTTTTCCGTAAGAGCGGCAGCAGAGAGACCACCACCTTGACGGTTGATACCCTTATTATTTGACAAGGCTCCGCCGACAACAACTTTAGTAACGACTTCATTGCCGTTGACTGCAGTGACTTCCAGCACAACACGACCATCGTCTAACAATAGTACGTTGCCTGGAGAAGAGTCCGCCGCTAATTGTGGGTAGTCAATACCAACACGTGTTTCGTCTCCAGCATTCTTATCAAAGCCAACATCAAGAATGAAAGTCGCGCCTTCTTGCAAGGTGACTTTAGTCTCTTTAAAGCGAGCGATACGGATTTTAGGACCTTGAAGGTCGCCTAGAATCGCTACATGACGCTTGTTTTTAGCTGCCATTTCACGCACGACTTTTGCGCGATCAATATGATCTTCTGCTTGTCCGTGAGAAAAATTTAAACGAAAGACGTTTGCCCCAGCCAAAATCAGCTTTTCGATCATTTCTGGTGAGCTTGAAGATGGGCCTAACGTTGCAACGATTTTGGTTCTGCGAGTCATTTTTAATCCAAATAGAGAGTTAAAGCGTGGTAACAGTATATCAGAGACGAAAAAGGCTGCGTCAGCAGCCTTTGTGAATATGCATTATTTAGCGTTCATAAATGCAATGGTATTGTCTAACATTCGGTTTGAAAAGCCCCATTCGTTGTCATACCACGCCATGACTTTAACCAGTTTTCCTTGAACGCGTGTTTGAGTCGCATCAAAGTTGGAGGTATATGTGCTGTGATTGAAGTCTGATGAAACCAGAGGCTCATAATTGACGCACAAGACTTCTGCCAAGATAGGGTCTGCAGCAATAGCGTCTTCAATAATTTTATTTACTTCTTCAGCGGTCGTTTCGCGAGGAGCAAGGAACGTTAGGTCGACCAATGAAACGTTAATTGTCGGAACACGAACGGCCATGCCGTCAAATTTTCCTGCAAGCGCAGGTACAACTAAACCAACCGCCGCAGCTGCGCCAGTTTTAGTAGGAATCATATTCATAGCCGCTGCGCGAGCACGGTATAGATCTTCATGGTAAACATCGGATAAACGCTGATCGTTAGTGTAAGCATGAATCGTCGTCATTAAACCACTTTCAATGCCTAGCTTTTCATTTAATGGTTTAGCTATCGGTGCTAGGCAATTAGTTGTACAAGAAGCATTGGAAATAACCGTCATATCAGAAGTTAGAACTTCTTGGTTAACGCCGTATACAACGGTTGCATCGACTTCTTTGCCTGGCGCTGAAATAATGACCTTTTTAGCACCTGCTGAAATATGCGCGCCTGCGGTTTCTTTTGTTGTGAAGAACCCAGTACACTCGTAAACCACGTCAACACCTAGGTCTGCCCAAGGTAATTTTGACGGATCGCGTTCAGAGAAAGTTAGGATTTTATCTTCATTGATGTATAGCGCTTCCGCATCGAAGTCCACTTTCGCATTGAAACGTCCGTGAACTGTGTCATATTTAGTTAAGTGAGCATTGATTTTGGAATCACCAAGATCGTTGATGGCTACGACTTGGATTTGGTCGCGCTTGCCAGACTCGTACAGGGCACGAAGTACGTTGCGTCCGATACGTCCATAACCGTTGATAGCTACCTTAATCGTCATATCTCACTCCTAATGTTAAACATACATTCTGTCCTAAGGGATAAGTGTAGAACAGATTTCTTTCAATCTTATTGTAAAAACACTACAAAAATAAAAACTCTTAGTGGCTGCAAACGATGATAATGGCGTTATTGTTCAATAAACAGTCACGTCTTTGTAATGTTCCGTCATATAGCTTGTTTTATAGCTCCATTCTAACGAAAAAAACAATCATTGGCAGTGTTTTTGGTAAAAAAATTACAGTAATGGGTGTTTTTAACCCGTTTTAGCTTGTTTGTTGTATTTATTTTATTAAAATGTAGTAAAATTACATAAATTGGTTTTATGTGTTTTTCATAAAATATAGACGGAGAAGAGATAATGAATCCTATTGTGGAACAAGTAACCCAAGCCATTATTGAGCGCAGTAAAGATCTACGTGCTCAATATTTAGCGGATATGAAGCAGGCTGAGTTAAAGGGTCCACATCGCGGAGCATTATCATGTGGTAACTTAGCGCATGGATTTGCAGCCTGTCAGCCTCAAGACAAGCAGAAATTGAAATTGATGGACGAAGCTAATATCGGCATTGTTTCTTCCTATAATGACATGTTGTCAGCCCACAAACCTTATGAAAACTATCCAGACATTATTCGTAAGGCTGTTGCAGAGATGGGCTCTATTACACAGTTTGCAGGTGGTGTACCAGCTATGTGTGATGGTGTGACGCAGGGTCTTGAGGGAATGGAATTATCGCTTTTTAGTCGCGACAATATCGCACAAGGTGCTGCGATTGCCTTATCCCATAATATGTTTGATGCCGCGTTGTTCTTAGGTATTTGTGACAAAATTGTTCCAGGATTGCTTATTGCTGCACTTCGCTTTGGTCACCTTCCCTGTTTCTTTGTGCCTGCAGGTCCAATGCCGTCAGGTATCACCAATGCTCAGAAAGCGGCGGTTCGTCAGCGCTTCGCAAAAGGGGAAGCGACTCGTGATGAACTTTTAGAAGCGGAGTCGGCGTCTTACCATAGTGCGGGTACTTGTACTTTCTATGGGACCGCGAACTCTAATCAGTTATTGGTTGAAATGATGGGACTGCAGTTACCAGGCTCTTCCTTTGTGAACCCAGAAGACCCGATGCGTGAGGCGTTAACGCGACATGTTGCTCAACTAGCAACGAAGACCACGGCGTTGGGCAATGAGTACCGACCTATTTATAAAGTCATTGATGAGCGTTCCATTGTAAATGCCATTGTTGGATTGCTCGCTACAGGTGGTTCAACCAACCACACGATGCATATTGTTGCGTTCGCTCATGCCGCAGGTATTCTCATTAATTGGCAAGACTTTTCAGAGCTATCAAAAGTTGTACCACTGCTAACACGTATTTATCCAAACGGCCAAGCAGATATTAATCATTTCCAGGCGGCAGGCGGTATGGCGTTTTTAACCAAGCAACTGTTAAAAGGCGGTTTGCTGCATGAAGACGTGAATACCATCATGGGGCGCGGTTTAACACACTACACTAAAGAGCCGTTTATGGATGGCGATAATGTGGTGTGGCGTGACGGAATTGAAGCTAGCCTAGATGAAGATGTGGTTCGTCCTATTGAAAACCCATTTAGTCAAGAAGGTGGGTTATCGCTTTTGAAGGGCAACCTTGGGCGTGCAGTGATTAAAGTTTCAGCCGTGAAAGAAGAAAACCGCATTATTGAGGCGCCCGCAGCCGTGTTTCATGATCAGAATGATTTAGTGGAAGCGATCCGCAGCGGTGAATTAAAACGAGATTGTGTTGCGGTTGTTCGATTCCAAGGCCCGAAAGCCCTAGGTATGCCTGAACTGCATAAGCTCACACCGTACTTAGGCAACCTTCAAGATCAGGGTTATAAAGTGGCGCTGGTGACCGATGGTCGTATGTCGGGAGCATCGGGCAAAGTGCCGGCGGCGATACACTTAACACCTGAGGCGTTGGCTGGCGGTGTCATTGGTAAGATTCAAACGGGTGATTTGGTTCGTTTAGATGCGATAGAAGGCACATTAACGGTTTTAATTAGCGATGATGAGCTTGGCCAGCGTGAGCAGGCACAATGCGATTTAACCGCTTCTCATCAAGGTATGGGGCGTGAACTGTTTGCCAGCTACCGTATGTTAGTGAACGGTGCCGAACAGGGGGCATGTAGCCTGTTTCATGATTAATAGATTTCTCTGACTACTAACGTTTGTTAGTAATGGTGTTTAGGCCTCTTCGGAGGCCTTTTTTTTGACTTAAATTACTTCAAGGGAACAGCCATCATCGTAGGTGATAGGCATAAAAAAGCCGAGCACATAATACATGCTCGGCTTTTTTGCTAGTAACTTTATTAAACGCTTAGTCTAGAGTTTCTAAATTCTTTTCGTAAGAATCAAAAGTATCCAATACTTTTTTCTCTGGAGCTCCGCTCATTAAGCTGACTACAACAATTGCCAGAGTAGAAAGAATGAAGCCTGGTACGATCTCGTAAACATCGAAAATGCCACCAGAGATTTGCTTCCAAACAACGATCGTAATACCACCGACTAAGATACCTGCTAAGGCACCGTTACGGTTCATATTGCGCCAGAATAAGCTAAGAATAACCGCTGGACCAAATGCCGCGCCAAAACCTGCCCATGCATAAGATACAAGACCTAATACAGAACTTTCAGGATTAAAGGCTAGAATCAAGGCAATAATTGACAGAGCAACAACCCCTAGGCGACCCACATTGACAATCTGTTTTTGCGTGGCTTTTGGGTTGATCCAAGTCTTATAGAAATCTTCGGCTAGTGCGGATGAAGACACAAGCAACTGAGAATCGGCTGTACTCATGATAGCGGCCAAAATAGCAGCTAAAAGAATACCTGCGATAACAGGACTGAATACGGCATTAACCAAAATCATAAAGATTTTTTCGCCGTCCTCCAGCGCTCCGCCCATATGATTATCGACGTATACAATCCCAACTAAACCAATCAATAAAGCACCGGTCATAGCGATAGTAGTCCAACCTACTGCGATACGACGCGCTGTTGCGATGTCTTTGTTTGAACGTGCCGCTTTAAAACGAGCCAAAATATGAGGTTGGCCAAAATAACCTAGACCCCAAGCGACCAATGAGATGATACCAATCATGCTTAAAGGCTCGCCATTAACGTCATTCCATAGCGTCAGTAATTCAGGGTTTTTATCAGCAAGTGTTGTCGTTAGTGTTGACCATTCACCCTCCATGATTGCAAATGGAACGATGGCCAGTGCGGCACACATCAAAAGACCTTGAACTAAATCGGTCCAAGAGACCGCTAGGAAACCACCGAATAGCGTGTACGAAACGACACAAACAGTCCCGATTATGACCGCCCAGCGGTAATCTAGGCCAAATACAGTTTCGAACAGTTTACCGCCTGCAACGAGGCCAGAGCTGGTGTAGAAAAGGAAAAATAATAAGATAAAAAAGGCTGAAATCGTCTGAATCAGTTTAGATTTATCTTGGAAGCGGCTAGAGAAGTACTCCGGAAGTGTCAGTGTATTTGACTCAACACTATAAGTACGTAGGCGCTTTGCACAGATTAACCAGTTTAAATAGGTACCAGCTAATAAGCCACCGGCAAGCCAAAGAGACTCCATGCCCGCAGCAAAAGCGTAGCCAGGTAAACCTAGCAGTAACCAGCCACTCATATCAGAAGCGCCTGCAGAGAGTGCAGTAGGCCAAGGACCTAATGAACGACCGCCAAGGAAATAGTCTTCCGAGCTAGATGTGCGTTTGTAGGCATATAAGCCAATGCCTAGCATGACCACTAGATACGCTAGGAAGGTGAAGCTTATTGCTAAGCTATTGTCGATCATTTTTTAGTCCTCTTATTATCATAGTTAACGAGGCACACTGTTTGCCGAGCGGTATACGAACATAATCCGCTAGACTGCCTCGTATATTAATAATCTTTATTGTAACGAGAGTCGGCAAAGCGCCACTGCATGATTGCAGTTGGTAAACTTTATGAAACTTGACCGATGATTCTATGTATCAATAGGATTGGATTCTTTCAAAAAAATCCGGCAAATTATCGAGATTCTACGGTGCAACAATAAAAATGGCTTGAGTGCGCGACTCAACAGGAGAAAATGCTCTAAGCCTCGTTCGGCTTAGAGCATAAGTATCGGATCATTCTTGTTTTGGAAGGCGAGTGTCCTGAACGCTTAACTTAAGTTTGCGCAGGTGCTCATTAAACTCTGGACCGCGTTTTAGCAAGACGCCAGTCGCCAACGCATCGATCAGTGTTAAGTAAACAATTCGTGAGCTCATTGGCGTATAGATATCCGTATCTTCTGTTTCTTCGATCGGTAACACGATCGAGCAATGCTCCGTTAGAGGCGATCCAGGGTTGGTAATTCCAACAACAGTCGCGCCCGCTTCACGAGCCACTCGAGCGGTTTCAATCAACGGCAATGTTCGGCCAGAAAGTGAAATCACAACCACTGCATCACCCGGATGAGTGCCCGCTGCTGCCATACGTTGCACAAGAATATCTGTGTACGCTACGACCGGCATGTTTAAACGGAAAAACTTATGGTGAGCATCTTTGGCAACAGGGCCTGAGGCACCTAAACCATAGAATTCAATGCGTCGTGCTTGAGCCAGTACATCAACGACACGGCTGATCAGTGCTTCGGGTAGGAGCTCTTGAGCACGTGTTAAATTGTTCTTTGCTGCTTCAAAGATTTTATTAGTGATGGCGCCAGCGGCATCATCAGGCTCAACGTTTAAGTTTACATAAGGTGTTCCTTTCGCCAAACTTTGCGCGAGCGCTACTTTGAAATCAGGAAAGCCACTACCGATTAGACTACGACAAAAACGGTTAACCGTTGGCTCACTTACTTCGGCACGTGCGGCAAGTTTCGCAATGCTGGAGTGAATAGTCGTTTTAGGGTCGGCTAAAATGGCTTCAGCAACCTTACGTTCAGATTTACTCAACGTACTCAGTTTTTCTTGGATTCTGCGAATAATGTCTTCGTGCTTATTCATTTATGTGCTTCAACAGTATTGTATTGACTCGAATGGTTATCAACGACATTCTGACAGCGGTTTGTTCCTCTGGCAATAAGTGATTGAAAATGTGTCCACTTTCTAAGTATTTGAAGCAAATGAACTCTATCTTGCCGGAACAGGGGGACCTGGAGGTTTCTGAGCTAGATGAAGGCTTCTCCAATCAAACCTACCATGTCCGTTGGCCATATCACCTAGGCATTGTTGTCAGAATTTCCGCTTTGAATGATGCTGCGTTCTGTGTGAATCGTAGTGCAGAACTTGAAATATGGCAAAAGGCTGCAGAATATGGTTTGACGGCTCGAGTACTTTGGAAAAATGAACGTAACGTTGTCGCCAGTGAATTTTTAGACGGTACAACCTACTCTTGGGGAGTCAAACATACGACGTTGACGTTAGTGCCTATCTGCCAAGCAATGCGTGCATTACATTGTATTACCGCCGTATCTCATGAGTATGACGTATACGCTCTTATGGCATCTTGGTTGGATCACATCGAGCATCATCCTAATCATCATGAAATTAAAGATTTATATCAGCAAACCTCCGTGTTCTTTCAAACCTTAACTATGCCAGTACGACCAAAACGGCTCAGTGTTTGCCACAATGATCTGAACCCTAAAAATATGCTCGTTAAAGATGGCGAGGTGCGTTTAATCGACTGGGAGTGTGCCGGCATGAACGATCCGCTATTTGATTTTGCGGTGTTAGTACATGCGCATCATTTGAATGATGCGCAAATCAAACAAGCTTATCTGATTATATTTGAAGCGAAGCTAGACGCGCAGCACTCTGCAATTATCACTCAATATCGTCAGGCCTACGTGTTAAGAGAATTAATCTGGTTGCTGTTAAAGTACCTCGTCAGTGGCACTCAAGATTTAGACTGTTTGCAGTGGTATCATGCGTTGCTAGCAGACCCCGTGTTTAACCCTTACTTTACAGCAGAGTGACTATGAACCTTGCAGCCGATTGGCAAGCTTATCTAGCAGAAGAATTTGATAAAGAATACATGCAGTCATTGCGTGACTTTTTGGTAAAAGAAAAAGAGGCCAAAAAGGTGATCTTCCCTCATTCAAGTGATTGCTTTAATGCGCTCAATGAAACTCGATTTGCAGATGTCAAAGTGGTGATTTTAGGGCAGGACCCTTACCACGGACCGAACCAAGCGCACGGACTTTCATTCTCGGTTAAGCCAGGTGTGAAAACACCACCCTCATTGGTCAATATCTATAAAGAATTGGAAACCGATCTTAGCATCCCTATCGCAGATCACGGTTATTTAATCAATTGGGCACGACAAGGGGTGTTACTGCTGAACAGTGTGTTAACCGTTGAGGCATCAAAGGCAGGTTCGCATCAGAAAAAAGGGTGGGAAACCTTTACTGACCAGATCATTCAACTGATTAACGAGCACCACCAAGGGGTTGTGTTTATGTTGTGGGGGGCTTATGCGCAAAAGAAGGGTCGTCACATTAATCGTGATAAACACCTAGTACTAGAAAGTGTGCATCCGTCACCATTGTCTGCATATCGTGGTTTTTTGGGGTGCGGTCATTTTTCTAAAGCAAATGATTATTTGCTTGGTATCGGTAAGACGCCGATAGATTGGAGCGCTCACCTGCAACCCGTTGAGTAGGGCAAAGCTAAAAAGGCGCGCCGTTCAGCACGCCTTTCTATTAATTGCCTAGTACGTAAGGCAGTGGGATCAATTGCATCTCTTTGCCTTCAGATACCACACTTTTTATATCACTTTGATCGACGTTCAAAATTAACTGGGCGACGGTTACGGTACCAATTTGAGCCACATCAAATATTTCACCTATCGTTTTGTCTTCTTCATTAGCGACACTTGAACCGATGGTAAGTGAGTTATCACTTACGGCTAAAGCTAAATGCTTCTTAGATTTTCCACGGTATTTCATGCGCGCCACAATTTCTTGTCCGGTATAACAGCCTTTGGTAAAGCTGATGCCACCGTTGCGATGCATGTTGATCCATTGCGGCAAAATCTCTTCACGTAAACTTTCGCCAATGAGAGGACGTGCCGCTAAGAGCCCCATTACCTGATGAGCTGCTGGGTCTTCTGCATCCGGTAACTCTTCCGTAACAGGAGCAACCGTCAACGTTTCTTGGTAATAGGTGTTATTCAAAATTAACTGACTGCAGCCATCTTGATGAGTTGTCAAAATAGCGAGTTCGTATTGCTCTTGTGGCGTAGTGTTATCTGTCAAAGCAAACATAGAACTGACATGGAACTGTTCACTGACATTGTTTAACTCGGTCTTAAAAAAGACTGCGTACTTTTTCAGATGCGCTAGAAGGGTATCCAGAACATCCAGTTTTAATACCAGCTGGTAGGTCTCAGATGCCGTTTGCACGATAAAAAAGTTTGCAATAATACGACCTTTAGGGGTACAGACAGCACCAAATGTGCTGCTCTGCTCCGACACCAGTTTCATGTCAGCGGTGGTTTGGCCTTGTAGTAACTTCGCGCTATCTGGACCCATGACGGAAATGACACCCAGGTCAGAACGGTGGCTGTAACTGGTAGCTGGAAGTATTTCACTAAGAAGCTGCTGGAGCTGCATAATGACCTCAAATAAGTAAATTTAATATTACTCATAATGTGGGGCATACCCTGCTTAATTTCAATGAGTCAAAAGCGCAAATCTGCATACAGTGTTAGAAGCGCATGATAATTGACGCTTTTTGCCTTGTACTGATACGTAAAAAGCGGATTTCTGTGAATTGATTGACTCCCGCCTTACTTCTTTTAACACTAATGAGATAGGGCGTTTTTAAGACGCCGCATAATAAAAAGCACATATATTGGATAGGTAATCATCATGTTCTTAGGGTTGGATTTAGGTACATCCGGATTGAAAGGGGTGGTTATAAATGAGCAAGGGCACGTCGTGGCGCAGGCGAACCAACCTTTGACTGTGAGTTCACCACGCGCAACATGGTCAGAACAGGCTCCTGATACATGGTGGCAAGCGCTTATGGATGTGTGCTTTGCTTTGTCAGACGTTGTCGATTTAAAACAGATTCAGGCGATCGGTCTGTCAGGCCAAATGCATGGCGCAACTTTGATTGATGTGAGCGGTGCAGTATTGCGACCATGTATTTTATGGAATGATGGCCGCAGCCAAAAGCAGTGTAAGACGCTGATGGCAACGCACCCAGAGCTTATGTTGCGCTCTGGTAATCTTGCCATGCCTGGCTTCACATTACCTAAAATCCTATGGGTGAAAGAGAATGAACCGGAGATCTACGCGCAGATAGATAAAGTGCTGTTGCCGAAAGATTATCTCGCTTACCGATTAACGGGGGTGTTTTCGAGTGACTGTTCTGATGCCGCAGGAACGTTATGGTTAAACCCACAAACACGTCAATGGGATGAGCACTTGCTGAAGCTGACAGGGCTTTCTCTTGCTAATATGCCGAGTGTTCATGAAGGTGCTCAAATCATCGGACAGCTGTCGCCCAGTGTGGCAAGTGCCCTAGGTTTTAATGACGTTCCTGTCGTCGCGGGGGCAGGTGATAATGCCGCAGGTGCTGTCGGAATGGGGATAACTGAACCGGGCCAAGGTTTTGTTTCGTTAGGCACTTCAGGGGTCTATTTTGTCGTATCCGAGTCACACAATGCCAACCCTGAAAACACAGTGCATGCCTTTTGTCATGCTTTGCCAAATCGTTGGCACCAAATGGGCGTAACGTTAAGTGCAGCGAATTCGCTATCTTGGTTTGCTAAGACAGTATCGATGTCCGTTGCGGATCTGTTAGATGAACTTGAACTCGCATCGATTCGTAAAACCTCTGTTGTTTTCTTACCTTACTTAAATGGTGAACGAACGCCAATTAACGACCCCCTTGCTTGTGGACAGTTTTTTGGTCTTCGTAGCAGTACTCGCCGAGAGGAGATGACCTTGGCGATACTTGAAGGGATTGCCTTTTCCTTGCTTGATTGTCAAAACGCTTTGGAAAGTGCGGGCAGCTCAGTGAATGAATTGTCGTTGATTGGCGGTGGCGCTCGCAGTGAATTATGGCGCAGTATCATTGCTAGTATATTGGGTAAAACCCTAACATACCGTGATGGTGGCGATGTCGGTCCTGGGCTCGGCGCTGCGCGTTTAGCGCTCTTGGGTAAAAAAGAACAGGACGGTCAAGATATAGAGGCATTGATCAAGCAACACTGTCGTATGCCTGAAGTACTGGCAACCCATTCACCTGAGCAAGATATGCAGTTCTATTATCAAGCCAAGCATGTGATTTACCAGCAGCTCTATCGCAGTACCGAATCATTGAATACTCAGATGTCACTGTTGTGTTGAAATTTTGAATAAGAAAAGCCGTCATCAAGTTGACGGCCAACATACGCCTTGTGACGAAAGTGTCAGAGAAAGGCTTAACCTTCAATACGCTGATAGTATTGGGTTCTAAAATCTCTCGGGGTAACCCCTTTTAGTTCGTGAAAACGGCGGTTGAAATTGGCCACATTGTTGAACCCTACCTGAAAGCAAATGTTGGCAATTTGTTGATCTGTTTCGGTCAGTAAATTACAGGCTCGGCTGATGCGCATGCGGTTTACAAACTCTGTAAAACGGTTACCTGTGGCTTTTTTAAAGAAGCGTGAGAAGTGGCTGTCCGACATGCCTATTAAGCTTGCAACATCTGCCAACGTAATGTCATTGGCATAGTTTTTGGAAACATAATCGACAACAGTATTAATCTTACGCTGTAACGTCTCGCTGGATTTCAAGTCGATTTGTACTGTTGATAATAAACGGTAACTGCGGCTTTGTGATAACTGATGCAGTAGCGGCAAGGCTAGGATCACTCGTTGAAGCCCCGATGCATCGCGTACCTTGGAGAAGGTTTCTTTTAAATAGTGGTAATCTATATCGAAGAACTCAATGCCAGATTTCGCGCGCTGTAACATTGGCATGATCTCCGCAAGTTCAGGAAAAATTTTAGCACCGTATTCAAACGATTCATGATCAAAACGAATCACCATGTCACGTAAAGGCACACTGGTGTCTCCGTCTTGGCAGATCCAATTATGTGGAAGACGAGGGCCAGTTAGAATCAACTGCCCAGGTTTGTAATTACCAATGTAATCGCCGACGAACACTTTGCCTTGGGAGGCGACTATAAAGTGCAACTCATAATCAGTGTGCGCATGCCAGCGAATTAGCTCGCTTGGGTAGCCGTGTTCTAGGTAGCGGATCGTCTCAATATCATCATCGACGAGCTCGTATTCGGGGGTGACTCTTTTTGTTGTTATGGCCGACATAGTATTACCTATTTATTCAAACGACACGATAGCCCCAATGCCGTGACAGTCATTGGGGCCAGTTGTGTAGACACTTTAGTTTAGCAGGTAAGTGTCTCGTTATTTAGCGATCTAATGGTCGCTATTGGGTCTGGGTGTTACATGGAGTATTGCTGTTGCATTGATCGAATCGCTTGGCTCAGTTGCGCTATGAACTGCGGGTGCTGACGTGGTATGTCGCCCCATAAAAAGCGGTCATTAGCAAACGCCTGAATGCCTTCTTCATCATCGCTGTATGGCTGCAAAGATTCTAAGTTTGGCTCATGATAAGGTGTCGAAATAGAACCTGTGCGTGCTTTTTGAAAGTAAACGAACCAAGCCGCAATACCTTCAATCGTCTTACTGGGCGTTTGGCCTAACTGATAACAGCCCGTGAGTGATGGATAAACGAAAATTGGGAATTTGGCATAACCATCGGTACAAATACGCTCAACGGTATCGCCAATGTTGGCATTGCTAAAACGACGCTCGATGATGTCCGCATACGCCTCTAGATTGACAATAGAGTTGCCAATAGCAGGGATGGCATCTTGATGAACAAAGTCACGAAAGTACTGGCGTAAAGTCTCATCGCGCATGGCTTCGTCAAAGTATGTCATGCCTTTTAAAGCGGCTTGATAAACAACATTGGTATGGCCTGCATTCAGAATGCGAATTTTAGCTTCTTCGTAAGGGTCCACTTGATCGACAAATTGTACCCCGACTTGTTCAAGTGGAGGCTTTGCCCCCGCAAAATTATCTTCTACGACCCATTGGATAAAGTCTTCGCCCATAACCGTCAGTTGATCGTCGGTAGCAAAACGTTGTTGGACGTCTTGCACATGCTCGGGACTGGGTTTTGGTGTGATGCGATCGACCATGGAGCATGGAAATGCGACATTTTCGTTGACCCATTGAGCAAGTGCTTGGTCGCCTTTTGCATTAAGAAACTGCATTAATCCGGCTTTTAATACGTCTCCGTTATGACGTAAATTATCGCAGCAGAGCAAGGTGATTTTTGCTTGGCTTGTTTGACTCCGAAGTTTTAATCCTGCGTATAAAAAAGCATACAGCGTATGACGTTGACCCGCTAAATCGCCTTTAATTGCGGGGTGATCCAGCATCAACTGGCGTGTTTCATCAAGGTAATAGCCGCCTTCTGTGACAGTCGATGTGACAAGTTGAGTCGCGCTATCGGCCATCTGCTGGTCTACTTGAGCGGGGGTTTTCGCACCATCGATTTGTTTCACCAGTGAGCGAATGTGTTGGTAAACAGTGGCACCGTCTGCAGCCATGGTTTTAAGAATATATTCGCCATCTTGTTCGATAAAACGAGCAAATTGAGCGCTGTCTTGGGGGCGAAGATTAACCCCAGTAATGCCCCATTGCTTGCCTTCAGGCAGGGCTAATAAACGGTCAAAATAGACCGCTTGATGGGAGCGATGAAATGCCCCGACGCCTAAATGCATCACCCCTGACGTGACATCGCTTCGAACATAGTCTTGGCACTGTATTTGATTGGAATTTTGACCGAATGTTAGGCGGTTAGTCATGGCATGCCTCCTCTGCGATCACAGAAAAGACGCGGTCATTCTGGTTAAATAAAATCACTTCTTCACGTTCTAGTGAGATGTGAATTTCCTCGCCATCTTTAATGGTTGTGCGAGCTGGTGCTTTAACGATGATGGTTTGATCATTTGCGAGGCGGACATGGGTATAGGCTTCTGAACCAAGATGTTCAATCAGTTCTACCTTGCCGATAATGTCACCACCAGATTCGACGATGTGCATATGTTCTGGGCGCACGCCCATTACAACGCTATCAGGTAGCGGCCCGCGAGTTCGAGCAACAGGAAAGTCGATGCTGGCATTGAGCAGTTGTAGATGTAAGGTATCGTTTTCTCGAACCACATTATCTAACGCAATCAAGTTCATTTTTGGCGTACCAATGAACTCTGCCACAAAGCGGCTGTTTGGTGAGCGGTACAGCTCTAAGGGAGTGCCCACTTGCTCAATTTGGCCAGCGTTTAAAATCACCACACGATCGGCCAAGGTCATGGCTTCTATTTGATCGTGGGTTACATAAATCATCGTGGTGCCGAGCTTCTTATGCAGGCGCGCAAGCTCTAAGCGCATTTGTACACGAAGGGCAGCGTCTAGGTTTGAAAGCGGCTCGTCAAATAGGAAGACTTTCGGTTGACGAACAATGGCGCGGCCGATCGCCACACGTTGGCGCTGACCACCAGAGAGCTCTTTAGGTTTACGCTCTAACAGTTTGTCCAATTGTAAAGAAGCGGAGACTGATTTGACCTTCTCATCAATTACACTTTGCTCTTCTTTTGCTAACCTTAAGGCAAAGCTCAGATTATCAGCCACAGACATATGGGGGTACAGCGCATAGGACTGAAACACCATGGCCAAATCACGTTTTGAAGAAGCCAGTTCGGTAATATCGCGACCGTCCAACTCGATGTTGCCACCAGTGCTGGATTCTAAGCCGGCAATGGTGCGAAGTAGAGTGGATTTACCACACCCAGATGGCCCCACAAAGACTATAAATTCGCCTTCCTCAATTGCCAAGTTGATACCACGTAACGCGTGGTAATTATCGTAGTGTTTCTGCAGATCGGTAATGTTTAAGTAAGCCATTATTGTTATTCCTATAGACTATTTCACAGCGCCAAATGTAAGGCCTTGTACCAGTTGCTTTTGGCAGAACCAGCCAAAAATGACGATTGGGGCACAGGCAAGCGTTGAGGCAGCAGACAGTTTTGCCCAGAACAAGCCTTCAGGGCTTGAGTAAGAGGCAATCATCGCCGTTAATGGTGCGGCTTCTGACGCCGTTAAATTGAGTGACCAGAAGGCTTCATTCCAGCATAAAACGATGGACAATAAGCCCGTTGAGGCAATGCCACCAACGGACAGGGGTAACACGACTTTGATCATTTCATCCCATGGTGTCGCGCCGTCCATACGGGCCGCTTCTAGGATTTCTTTAGGCAAATCTTTGAAGTAGGAGAACAGCATCCAAACAATGATTGGCAGGTTCATTAGAGTAAAGATGATCACGAGTCCTAGCTTTGAATCCAACAGACCGTAATCACGAGACAAAATGTAAATCGGCACCAGAACCCCAACCGCAGGAAGCATCTTGGTGGATAACATCCACAGTAAGATGTCTTTGGTACGTTTGCCCGGGAAAAATGCCATGGAGTATGCCGCGGGAATAGCGATGATCAGCGCTAGAATCGTCGCGCCAAATGAGGTGACGACTGAGTTCCATGCGTGTTTTAGGTAGTCACTGCGCTCTTGTACCACGGTAAAGTTTTCAAGCGTTGGTTCAAAAAACAGCTGTGGTGGAACGGAAATGGCCTGCAATTCCGTTTTAAAGGATGTGATAAACATCCAGAAAATTGGAAAGAACAGCAGTAATGCAACGCACCAAGATGCTAATCCGACCAGAAGGGTTTTGAGTTTACGTTGTTGCGTTAAAGTCATAATAATTACCTCACACTGTTAGGTTTTTGCCGACAGCGCGGATTAAGAAAAAGGCAACGATGTTGGCCAACAGTACGGCGAATAGACCACCTGCTGAGGCGACGCCCACGTCGTATTGCAATAAAGCTTGGTTGTAAATTAAGTAAGCTAAGTTGGTGCTGTCGTAACCTGGGCCACCCCCGGTAGAAACATAGATCTCTGCGAAAACGGCCAATAAGAAAATCGTCTCGATCATGACCACTACGGCAATAGGGCGAGCCAAATGAGGTACCGTTAAATAGCGGAAGATATGCCAACCATTAGCGCCATCCATTTGTGCTGCTTCTTTTTGTTCCGTGTCTTGAGATTGAAGCGCGGTGACAAATACTAAAATGGCGAACGGTAGCCACTGCCAACTCACCATAATAATGATCGACATAAGAGGGTAGTCAGACAGCCAATCGATGGGCTCTAACCCTAAAGATTGAGAGATCCAAGCGAAGATTCCATAGACCGGATTCATCATCATATTCTTCCAGATCAATGCATTGACGGTTGGCATGATGAAGAAGGGGGAAATCAATAAGACGCGGACAACGTTTCGTCCAAAGAACGGCTTATCAATCAGTGCCGATAAGGCGACTCCGAGCACCACGGTAATCAGCAGTACTGAAATCAACAGAATGAGCGTATTGGAAATGGCAATCCAGAAACCTGGGTCGGTAATAAAAAACTCAAAGTTCATCCAGCCAACGAAGTTATTACGACCTGGGTACAATAGGTTGTAATTGATGGTGGAAAAATAAATGGTCATGGACAATGGCACCAGCATCCATGCTAAGAGCAGTAGCACAGAGGGGGCCATTAGTAAGCGAGTAATGGAACGCTTCATAGGATTTTCTCTCGTTATTATAGCTTTATGAGCGCGTCTCACGACGGAGGATCTACACCGAAAGGTTAATAACCTTTCGGTGTAGAGGCTCTACTTTGCGAGTTTAGTAGTAACCGGCTTGACGCATTTGACGATCAGCAGAACGATTAGCGGATTCCAGTGCTTTATCGACAGATAAGCTGCCAGCTAAGGCTCCGGAGATCATTTGTCCTGTTGTTGTACCAATCGCTTGGAATTCAGGAATGGCCGCAAATTGAACACCGACGTAAGGTGAAGGTTCCAGCGTGCTGTCGTTTGGATTGGCTGAATTGATGGCCTTAAGTTCAGCTTCAGCAAACACGGCTGCGTCACGGAACTTAGGATTATCATAGGTTGATTGACGTGTGCCTGTTGGTACCGCGCCCCAGCCATTTTTTGCGCCGACAAGCTGAATGTACTCTTTGGAGGTGGCCCAGCGTACGAATTTTTGTGCGGCATCGGCATTTTTAGTCGCCGCTGGAATGCCTAGCGCCCAAGACCAAAGCCAGTTAGCACCTTTCTCTGTAACGGCATAAGGCGACTGAGCAAAACCAACTTGATCTGCAACTTTTGATTGTTTTGGATCGGTAACAAAAGAGGCGGCAATCGTGGCATCAATCCACATACCACACTTACCTTCATTGAACAGTGCTAAGTTTTCGTTGAAGCTGTTACCACTGGCGCCCGGTGGCCCATAGTTATCAAGCAAATCGACATAGAATGATACTGCACTTTTCCATTCGTCCGACGTTAGCTGCGGCTTCCAATCCATGTCAAACCAGCGAGCACCAAAGGAGTTGGCCATCGCGGAAAGGAATGCCATATTGTCCCCCCAGCCAGCTTTACCACGCAGACAAATACCGTACACGCCATTATCAGGATCGTTCATGGCCGCAGCGGCATCACGAATATGCTCCCAGCTATCGCGGTCGCTAATCGTTACGCCAGCTTTCTCAGCGAGGTCTTTACGATACATGACCATTGAGCTTTCCCCATAAAAAGGGGAGGCAAACATAGTGCCATCATAGGAAAGACCGCCACGGATAGAAGGTAAGATATCCTTTACATCATAAGAGCCGCTGGTATCAATGGGCTCTAACCAGCCACGCTCTCCCCAAATAGGTGCTTCGTACATACCTATGGTCATCACGTCATACAGGCCACTACCATTGGCAATGTCCTGCGTCACATTCTGGCGCAGCACGCCTTCTTCGAGTGTGACCCATTTTACTTTGATATCAGGGTATTGTTTTTCGAATTCAGGTGTCAGCTTTTGCATCTCGATCATGTGACCGTTATTTACCGTTGCAACGGTAATTTGTGTTTCAGCAAACGTATTAAAAGTGGCGAGCGTAACAGCGCAGGCGATGGCTGTTTTGGTAAGACTTTTCATAGGTTCTCCCATTTGGGTAAGTTTCTTTTTATTGTCGCACCTAAAAGGCTTGATCGATTGTTGATCAAGTAAGGTAAGAATAGGACAAGTCTTAATTGACTCACTAGTACATTAATAATGGATAGTGGTACTTTTTTGTTTCTTTAGTGGCTATATGTATAAAAATGTAGTCAAAATAATACTCTTTTGACTGTGCAGATTTTGCCGTCTAAATAAGCAAAATCTAAAGATTCATATCAAGAATGCATTACTTTGCTATGTCGGCTGGTTTGCCCAGACTAAGGGAGGGGCTATAATGGCGCCTCTATATTGGGGAGACCTTTCATGACTGATCAAATTGAATCGAAGGATTCACCAGGCTTTAAGCGTTTAAAATGGCAATGCCGCCGTGGAATGTTGGAGCTAGATGTATTATTTGAGCCTTTCTTAGAGGATGTGTTTTTATCACTAGAAGAAGAGGATAAGCAGCGTTTTTACAAGCTTATCGAATGTGAAGATCAAGAAATTTTTCCTTGGTTCATGCAGAAGGAAGTACCTGAAGATCCAGACTTAGCTCGTATAGTCCATGTGATTGTGACTCGTGTACAGCCAGAAAACTATCGCGCTTAAGCCTTCTAGGCTTGCTAAAGTAATCTCATTGCTATGGTTTATAGCTGTGACTGCTTTAGTAATTTTGTTGCAATGGTCAGCAGCGGCTCAATGCCTCTGCTGGTTAGTCTTAGCGGCTATATTTGTACGACAAATGCGTCAACCTGAGGTCATCGTCGAATGTTATGAAGACCGAGTGGAGTGGACTCAAAAGCAGGTTTCTGAATACTGTCAGTTACACTATCTGACGCAACATTGGATGGTTGTTAAAATTCCGATGGCGCAGAAAAACACTTTTTCTGAAAAGCTCATCACTATGATTAACCGCTATCGTTTGGTTTATAAAGACCAAATGACGACAGCGGATTACCGTTATTTACGTTCTAGGCTATGTGTGGACAAGCTGATGGGTTTTCCAGCTCAGAAGAGCGAATCCTCGGTTTTAAAATAGTCGGGGTACTGTTTTCGTGCTTGTCTGGATAGTCCAAGGTAAAGTGCAGACCACGGCTTTCTTTGCGGGCCATAGCTGACTGAATAATCAAATCTGCAACAACGGCAAGGTTTCGTAACTCAAGTAAGTCGGCCGAAACGCGGTAATTGGAGTAGAATTCTTCGATCTCGGAAAGCAGCAAGTCGACTCGGTGTTTAGCTCGCAATAAACGTTTATTGGTGCGCACAATTCCGACGTAATCCCACATGAAACGACGCAGCTCATGCCAGTTATGGGTGATCACGACGTCTTCATCGGAGTCGGTGACCTTTGAGGAGTCCCAATCAGGTATTTGATAATCTGCGCGAGGCTCGTTATCCGCCAGCATTTTTTGTGCTGCAGAGCGTGCGTAAACAATGCATTCAAGTAACGAATTGCTGGCAAGACGGTTAGCGCCATGCAAGCCAGTATAGGACGCTTCTCCAATCGCGTATAAATCGGTGACATCTGTTGTGCCATGTTGGTCTACTACCACACCACCGCAGGTGTAATGCGCTGCAGGAACAACAGGGATGGGGCCTTTGGTCATGTCGTGACCATAGTTTAGGCAGCGCTTATAGATGGTTGGGAAATGTTCCTTAATGAACTCAGGGTCCTTGTGGGAGATATCCAGCAATACGTGCTTAACGCCTAAGCGTTTCATTTCATGGTCAATGGCGCGCGCAACGATGTCGCGCGGTGCGAGTTCACCGCGCTCATCGAAATTAAACATGAAGCGAGTGCCATCGGGAAGCAACAAACGGCCTCCTTCGCCACGCACGGCTTCAGAGATTAAGAACGTTTTTGCCTTGGCGTCATACAGGCAAGTCGGGTGGAATTGGTTGAATTCCATATTGCCAACACGACAACCAGCACGCCACGCCATGGCGATCCCGTCACCAGAAGCCGTATCCGGGTTACTGGTGTATAAATATACTTTACTGCTGCCACCTGTCGCGAGGGCAACACGGTGAGCATGAAACACTTCTACTGTGTCTGTTTTTTGGTTCAGCGCATACAGACCGATCACTCGATTTTGTTCACTTAGTCCAAGCTTCTGAGTCGTAACCAGGTCGATCGCAACGCGATCTGGATAAAAATGAATGTTTGGATGAGCCAATGCATTTTTGACCAGTGTTTGTGATATCGCTAAACCGGTTGCATCCGCAGCGTGGATAATACGTCTATGACTGTGACCGCCTTCTTTAGTTAAGTGATAATCATCACTTTCGCCATTTCGAGTAAAGGGCACACCTTGGTCAATTAGCCAGTCGATGCTTGGTTTGGAGTTCTCTACCGTGAAGCGAATAGCGTCTTCGTTCCCCAATTCCGCCCCAGCATTAATGGTATCCTGAACATGGGAATCCACGGTATCTTTGTCAGACATGACCGCCGCAACACCACCTTGAGCGTACAACGTAGAGCCTTCTGAGATGTCGCCTTTCGTCAAAATTGCGACTTTATGCTCGTTAGCAAGCTCAAGTGCAAGGGTTAGACCGGCTGCGCCTGCGCCGATGATAACAATGTCGTGGTGAAGATGTTTGCTCATGTTGTTGTTCTAAATAGTGTTAAACGAAACTAATATTACACTTCTTTGGGGTCCCAATGAATACCCCAGTGCGACACTCAAATCGTACATCAGGTGAAATAAATAGAATACAATGCTTCTTAAAGGTACAAAATATCTTTTCATGGAACTCTCCAAACCGCACGTTGTCCATATATGCAACAACTTGGTGGGCACAGTATGTTAATGAATTATGAGGTGCCTATGCAGCACGAAACGTCCAGTGATGAGGCGTTAGTTAAGCGAGTTCAGAACGGAGATAAGCGTGCATTTGACTTGTTGGTATTGAAATATCAGCACAAAGTGGCCGCTTTGATATCCCGTTATATTCAGGACAAGCATGAAGTGCTGGATGTGGCTCAAGATAGTTTTATCAAAGCGTATCGGGCAATTGATAGCTTCCGAGGGGAAAGTGCGTTTTACACTTGGCTCTATCGTATCGCGGTGAATACAGCAAAAAATTACCTTGTTAGCCGCTCTCGTCGGCCCCCTTCTAGTGATGTCGAATTGGATAACGAAGACGTCCATGCAAACTATAGGGAGCTTTCCGACGGTGGTACGCCAGATGCAAACTTGAACCGTGACCGTTTAGAATCAGAGATTCAAAGTGCGATCAAAGATCTACCGGAGGAGTTACGAGGGGCATTAACCTTACGTGAGTTTGATGGTTTGAGTTACGAAGATATTGCTCAGGTCATGGATTGTCCTGTAGGTACTGTTAGATCGCGTATTTTTCGCGCCCGTGAAGCTGTGGAAAAACGTATTCGTCCCATTTTTGGGGGAGGAGAGTAGTTATGTCAAAATTCTATGACAAACACGGCTCGGGCAATGATGATAGTTTATCGGCATTTTTAGATGGTGAAGCCACACATGCTGATATTGATGTCTTGTTAGCGAAAGATAGGCAAGAGCTAGCAAGCCAAGTGGATCGTTATCACCGAATTCATCAAGCGATGCAGCCTGAGCAAGCGTTATTGATTGACGATGGGGGATCCTTCTTAGATCAAATGCATCGTAAATTAGACGAAGGGAAGCAAGACACAAATGTAGTGGCATTTCCAACGCAAGGCCAAGCTTTATCAAAGCCTGAAAAACTTGAACAAGTAACATTGCCCAACATGACGTCAGGATCAAGCCTGTCGAAACGTTCGGTATTTTCGGGGCTGGCGGTCGCCGCAAGCGTAGCGTTTGCTGTTGTCCTAGGTGGTAATATTTTATTGCAAGGTGACAATACGGCTCAAACACCAGTGTTTGCTGCGGCACCCTCTGTGCAGCAAATGCCTACTGAATCGTTTAATGCGCTCAGCGCTGAAGAGGCGCTGCAAAACAATGAGCGCCTGCAGAACTACTTACGTCAACATGCTCAGCAAGCCTCGATGACAGTAGGTCAAGGCATGATACCGATGGCGAGAGTCGTGGGTTATCCGCAAGGCAACACGCAATGATTCGTGGGTTAGTCCTTTCACTTTTGGTGCTGACAAGCAGCACTCTTTGGGCTGCCCAGTCCGGTGTGGATTGGCTGGCCCGCATGACGGAGTCGTTTGATTCTGTTGCCTACGATGGTGTGTTTGTCCATCAAGAAGCTGGCATGATGAACTCTATGCGTATTCGCCGGGGCTTAATTGGAGGCGTAGAGTACGAAAGTTTAGAGGATTTAGACGGTCAGCGTATTACGGTCATTCGAGTCGATGACAGTGTTATTTGTGTTTTTCCTGATAAAGAAGATTACGTCGCTGGATTTTTACCAGCCGAGCCGTTTCGACGCTTTCAAAAGCTGGATAAAGACCGCTTAACCCAAGCTTATGATATTGAAGTGGTGCATAAAAGTCAGCGTATTGCGTCGCGCAATGCGGTGAAATTGACGTTGATTCCAAAGGATGAATTTCGCTACGGGCATGAGTTTTGGGTAGATAAAGAGAATGGCTTTTTACTGAAGCATGATGTCTTAAGTTCAGATAACAAACTGCTCGAGCGAATTCAGTTTACTTCAGTTGAGTTCTCGCCTGACTTGAAAGAAAAAGACTTCACCCCCAGTGATGACTCCTACACCCAAAAATTTGTAGAAATTGAGCCTGAGGTTGTGCCCCGCCATTGGCACTTTGACTGGTTGCCCGATGGGTTTGATCTTGTCTGGAAGGATGCACGTCGTATGAATGACACCACCAACATGTTGTTGCTGTCCGATGGTATGAGTACGGTGTCAGTCTTTGTCGAACGCACCGATAAAAAGCGTCCGCAGACCCTAATGAATCTAGGTGCGACCATTGCGGGCGAAAAAAGTATTAAAGTGGGTGATCAAATGTTTCTTTTAACCCTTGTTGGTGAAGTGCCTGCGCAGACTATCCAACGTCTTATGACAGTAATGATGCCGGGTTCAAATAATGATTGAAGAAAATGGTACGGTGTTGTCTATTGAAGATGGCATTGCAGAAGTGGAAACCATTCGCACCAGTAGTTGTACCAGTTGTCGTGCGCGTCATGGGTGTGGTCATCATACGATTGCAAAAGTCTCTAACAGCAACCGTATGTTGATGAAAGCTATTGCTACGGATGATCTAAAAACCGGGCAAAGCGTGGTGGTTGGTATCCCAGAAGATACATTGTTGCAGGCCTCTTTGTGGATGTATGCCGTACCTCTACTTGGATTAGTGCTTGGCGCATCATTACCTTCACTGGTTACGGAACAAACGCTTGTTTCGGTTGTCGGAGCGATAAGTGGATTTGCTGGTGGTTTGTTGGCGGCGAAATGGAAGTCGTCTCAAGAAACTAAGAATCCAGATTACTATCCGCGAGTTCTGAGAATCAATACAAATCAGGCCCAGATCATTCCGGTGGTTCAAAAAGCCTGAAAAATCCCTCTTCACCTGACACTATAGCAACATACTAACTTTGGTACGTCTGAGGAGACCAATACATGAACAGATTGCTAAAACGTGTGAGCTGGGTCAGCATCAGCTTATTGATGCTGCTCTCTTCACTGGCAAATGCAGCGAACCTTCCTGATTTTACAGAGCTGGTAGAAGATGCTTCTCCAGCAGTGGTGAACATCAGTACCGAGCAAGCGCCTTCTTCTGACAAGCGTCAGTTAAGCCCTGATGCGCGTGAGCTGAACGAGTTTTTCCGTCACTTCTTTGGCCAACAACCCTTTGGTCAACAGCAGCAACAACCGCAACAGCCGCGTCAGCAACAACGTAGCTCACTTGGTTCAGGTTTTATCATCTCCCATGACGGTTATGTATTGACCAATAATCACGTCATTGATGGCGCGGATGTGATTCATGTACGGTTAAATGACCGTCGCGAATACGAAGCGACATTAGTGGGTACCGATGTCCGTACTGATTTAGCGTTGCTTAAGATTGAAGCGGACGATGACTTGCCGATTGTAGATATGGGTGATTCAGATGACCTGAAAGCAGGGCAATGGGTGTTAGCCATCGGCTCTCCTTTTGGCTTTGATTACACCGTCACGGCAGGGATTGTGAGTGCCATTGGGCGTAATTTACCTAGTGATAACTACGTGCCTTTCATTCAAACAGACGTTGCGATTAACCCAGGTAACTCAGGTGGTCCACTCTTTAACTTGGATGGCGAAGTAGTGGGTATTAACTCACAAATTTACACGCGCTCCGGTGGCTTTATGGGGGTGTCGTTTGCGATTCCATCAAATGTTGCCATGTCTGTAGTTGAACAGCTTAAGTCGGACGGTAAAGTTTCACGAGCTTGGCTAGGCGTGTTGATACAAGATGTGAACCGTGATCTTGCTGAATCGTTTAATCTAGATCGACCACATGGTGCGTTAGTCAGTCGTGTAATGCCGGATTCGCCAGCGGAAGAAGCAGGCTTGAAAGCAGGCGATATCATTATGGCATTCAATGGTAAGACCATTGAACACTCTTCTGAATTACCTTATTTGGTTGGCGAGCTGAAAGTTGGAACCGATGCCAAAGCGCAAGTATTCCGTGATGGTAAAGAGCAAACGATTACGATAGGTCTGGCTAAACGCCCTGATAACGCTCAAATTGCACAACAGAAAGCCGATGAGAATCGCTTGGGCATGACCGTCACTGAAGTGCCTGAAAACATGGATGTCGATGCCGGTGTTATGGTTCAGCAAGTCCTAGGTGGCGCTGCAGCACGTAATGGCCTCCAGCAAGGTGATGTGATTACAATGCTTAATGGCGAGACCATCGAAGGTGTGGCCGAGTTTAATCGTATTGCCCAGACTATTCCGGCGAACCGTTCCGTACCGATGCGTGTTATCCGTGATGGTTACCCAATGTTTATTCCGTTTAAAATAGTGGAATAACGAATTATTCAGAACCTAAAAGCCCGCTATTGGTAACAATAGCGGGCTTTTTTTTGCATAAAACTTGAATGTAAAGGTTAGTCGTGTAAGTATTTTTACGCATTGTTTTGCGTTTAATTGAGTCTGTCTCATGTTCACATTACATCTGGAGGGGTCGTGGAGACTGTTGAAAAGGGGATCTGCTTTCGCTTGGGAGAAGAGCGTTATATTCATCCGCTTCATTGTATAAAAGAAGTTCTTAGCTACCAATCTCCAGCACCTGCACTAGGCAGTAGTCCAGGCGTTGAGGGGATGATCGAGGTTCGCGGCAATATGGTGACGGTATTATACGGTTCGCACTTATTAGATATTAACCCTAACCAATGCGATCAAGAAGGTCATATTGTTGTGCTTGATTTGCCGACAGGTTACTTCGGCGTGCGCGTAGAAAGCGTTGAAAGAGTCATGGATCTCCCTGACTCGCTAGAAGTCGAGAGTATGGTGTATCGCTCTCATCAGTGTATACAGGGAACTATGCTGGAAGAAGGCGAGCTGTACATTATGGTCGATTTTTCAGATTATTGTTCGACGCTGAATTAACGTTAGCAATAGACCAGCGATATCGATACCGCTGGTCTGTGTGATTAAAACTAAAGCTTTTTCGCGAAAATCTTAGAGTTACGCTGATAATTATACAGTGCCTGTTTTTTCGCAGGCAGAGATTCTAAGCTGGTTTCCTTAAAGCCTCGCTCGATAAACCAATGTGCGGTCCGTGTTGTCAGTAGAAAGATGGTGTCCAAGTTTTGTTTCTTCGCTTCGGCTTCGATGCCTTTAAGTAAGCGTTCACCTCGGTTGGAGCCTCGGTACTCTGGAGAGACGGCTACGCAAGCTAGTTCTCCCGCACGCTCTTGTTCAAACGGATAGAGTGCGGCGCACGCGACAATCGCGCCATCGCGTTCAATCACAATAAAGCGCTCGATCTCATTCTCTAGTAGCTCACGGGAACGGCGGACCAAAATGCCTTTGTCTTCCAGTGGTGTTAGCAATTGCATCATGCCGCCCACATCTTCAATGGTCGCTAAGCGCAGTCGTTCATAGCTGTCTTCATCAATCATGGTGCCAGAGCCTTCACGTGTGAATAGCTCACTTAGTAGGCCACCGTTTTCATTGAATGAGATGATGTGCGAGCGTGGAACTTGTGCCCGTACGGCCATCAGGCAGGCTTCTAGAGCATTACGTGTTTCTGGCGAAAGACTACCTTGCGCCAAAATCGTGTCCGCTTGATGCGCCAATAACTCAGAAAACAACTCGTCTTTTTGGTCAAAAATACCCTCATCTTCGGTAAAGATGATGAGTTTGTCGGCTTTCAGTTGAATCGCTGCTTGGGTCGCGACGTCTTCTGCTTTGAGGTTGAATACTTCGCCTGTGGGTGAAAACCCTAAATGTGGCAAAAGCACCATGTTGTCATCTTCTAGAAGTCGGAAGATAGCGTCACGGTCAATGCGGCGCACTTCCCCCGAGTGGCCGTAGTCAATACCATCAACCACACCTAACGGTCGTGCCACAACGTAGTTGCCGCTGCAAACACGCAAGCCAGCGTTGGCCATCGGTGTATTCGATAGTCCCATCGACAACTGTGCTTCAAGCTGCACACGCACCGCTGAAGACGCTTGAATGACATCGATGAGCTGGTCTTGCGGCGTGACTCGATAGCCGTCTTCAATACGAGACGACAACCGTCGGTTACCCAGCGCTCGGTCAATTTGTGGTCGTGCACCCTGCACGAGCACCAGTCGAATGCCCAAAGAATCCAGCAGGGCTAGATCATGGATAATGTTGGAGAAGTTAGGGCTTTCAAACGCTTCACCAGGAATTAAAATCACCAGCGTTTTACCGCGGTGTGCATTGATGTAGGGTGAAGAGTGGCGAAACCAGTCTACGTAATTGAGCTCGTCAGACACGCGATGCCTCATTTTCTGTACTCGGGGTTAAACAATAGCGTTCCACTAATCCTTTGATGACGTGTTGCATGGGCGCGATTTGGTCGAGCGCCATAAACTCGTTTGGCTGGTGGGCTTGGTCGATGGATCCTGGGCCTAGTATTAATGTTTCCATACCTAATTGGTTCAAAAACGGTCCTTCTGTTGCAAAGGCTACTGTAGCGGCATCTTTTTGTGTGAGTCGCTCACACGCTTTAATAATATCGGACTCTTTCTGAGTTGAAAACGATGGCACATCTGGAAACAGGTGGTGCAACTCGATTTGAGTCCCCGTATTTTGCTGAATGCGAGGCAGTAAAGCGGCGATTTCTTGATACAAAGACTGATTATCCATCCCCGGTAAAGCGCGAATATCGAATTCTAATTCACAGCGCCCACAAATACGGTTGGGATTATCGCCGCCATGAATGCAACCAAAGTTCATGGTTGGATAATCAATCACAAAGTTGGCATCGCGGTAGGTTTGTTTTAAGCCGTTTCGGTAGATCATCAGTTCTGACATAACGGCGTGCATGGCATCCAATGCATTGCTACCCAGCGCCGGGTTTGAAGAGTGCCCCGCTTGGCCAGTGATACGAATTTTCTCCATCATGATGCCTTTATGAGCGTGAATAGGCGTCAATGACGTGGGTTCGCCAATCAGCGCATAGCGCGCTTTAGGGCGGCCTTCGCTGACCAAGGCACGAGCACCGTCCATGGAGCTTTCTTCATCCGCTGTCGCGAGAATGATCAAAGGTTGTTCAAGTTTGCTTAAATCCATGTCTTTGATGGTATCAATCACGATGGCAAAAAAACCTTTCATATCGCAGGTGCCTAGGCCGTAAAGCTTGTTATCGCGTTCATTCAGCTTAAATGGATCACTCTGCCAGCGGTCTTCATCGTACGGGACGGTGTCCGTATGCCCAGACAGCACTAATCCGCCAGCCCCTTGACCGATCGTAGCGATCAGGTTCACTTTGTCTGGTTGTCCTGGCAATGGCATGATTTCACATTGGAACCCCAGTCCTGACAGCCAGTCCTCCAATAATAAAATGACACCTTTATTTGACTGATCCCAACTTGCTTGGCTACAACTGATAGAGGGCGTGGCGATCAGTTGTGACATCATGCTCAGTAATGAGGGAAGTGAGGTCATTAAGAGACTCCTGTTGCGTACAGTGAAATTTATCTTACACACGTTCGCTTCTGGTAAACTTGCTTCTTTGCACAGTTGTTTCCGGCAAATCCGGAAGTTATGAGGTTACGAAATATGGCTACCGAGCTTGAACTAAAGTTAATGGTTCACCCCGAGTATCTCAAGTCTGCATGCGATTTTCTCGATGAATTTTGTGAAAAAAACGTCAGTTCAAGCAGTGCCCGCCAAGCGACGCTCGATTTAATGAATGGCTATTACGATACTGCAGATGGTTTGTTATTGGAAAACGGCATTGCTTTGCGTATCCGTGCTGTGAATCAAGCCTATATTCAAACAGTCAAAACACGCGGCAGTAGTCGTATCGGTATGCATGCCCGAGGTGAGTGGGAATGGTCTTTACCTTCTGACGCGTTAGATTTAACGCTATTGAAAGAGGTACCGTTGTCCGATGCTTTACAAGATATGGCATGGTCACGGGATTTAATAGAAGTCTTCCGTACCGATTTTAAACGTCATGTCTGGTTAATCCATTTTGAAGACGCCGTCATTGAGGCGGTTTGCGATGAAGGTGAAGTGTCCTCAACGTTTGGCCGAGACAGCATTTGTGAGTTGGAGTTAGAGCTTAAATCTGGCCCTGAGACCGCTTTGTATAGTTTCGCAAAATACATCGCCACAGATATTCCAGTTCAAGTCAGTATCGTGTCTAAAGCCCAAAAAGGCTCGCGCTTGAAACACCGTCGGATAGAGTTTCCGAAAAAACCGAATGCGCAAGCATCGATGATGAGCTTTGCAGAGTACTGGTACGAAACATGGTTAGTGTATTGGGAAGCTATGTTCTATCTAAAAGACGAAGCCTTGCTGCAACCCATTCGAACGGCCTTACAACAATTAAAACAATGTGTTCCTGCACAAATTTCCGAGCAGTTGGAATCGCTAGATCAACGATACGATACCTTTTTTAAAGCCAATGACGAGTCTTTGTTGTCGGGATTGGCAGGCACGCTAGAAACGGGAATAATAATGCTAGAGACGGGGCAGTGGCTGAACAAGCAGCTTGACTAAATCATGCCCGTCGCGTGAATAAAAATAAGGATGATAACTTGACGCTGACACCGATATCCCAAGTACATGCGCTCTTTACCCAAGAACAATTAGACATCAAAAACCAAGCCATTAGCGATGCAATTGCACGTCGCATGGGGCTGGAGGTGCCTAATGGTGTATTGAGTCAAGCTGAGCGAATTTGGCTGTTGAGCGAATACGTGCATAAACAGCTGACCCGTTTTCCTCACTGGCTGGAAAGTTTGCTAGAGCCGGCTCAAACATTAGCGCCGCCAACGGTTGAACAACTCTATGCCGGGGAAAAAGCCTGGGGGCAAGCCGTTAGCGAAGAGGTGCTGTTGCCCGATTGGGATGAAGCCATGCTGATGCAACAACTACGTCGTTATCGCCATTGGTGGATGACGCGCCTGATTACAAGCGATATTCAGCAAACAGTAGACTTGCAAACCCTGACGGCCCATTTAAGTAAGTTGGCTGACGTGGCGGTGAATGTTAGCCAACAATGGTCCATGCGTCAGTACCAAAACTTATACGGCCAAGCGCTCGACAGTGCTGGCGTGGCACAAAAACTGATCGTCATTGGTATGGGTAAACTCGGTGGTTATGAACTCAATCTATCTTCTGATATCGATTTGGTGTTTGCGTTCCGAGAACACGGCGAAACCCAAGGCGGGAAGAAGGCCATATCACATCAAGAATACTTCACCAAAATCGGTCAGAAACTGATTCAACATTTGGATCAAGTGAATGCGGAGGGTTTTGTCTTCCGCGTTGATATGCGCTTACGTCCGTTTGGTCAATCTGGTGCATTGGTCATGAGCATGGATTCTTTGGAAAACTACTACCAAGATCAAGGCCGTGATTGGGAACGTTATGCAATGATCAAAGCGCGTGTAATGGCGGGTGATGCGCAAGACGTGCGCGAGTTTGAATCGATTCGCCGTCCTTTTGTGTATCGCAAGTATCTTGATTTTGGTGCCATTGGTGCGTTGCGTGATTTGAAATCCATGATTGCCAAAGAAGTGCGCCGAAAAGGTATTGAACACAATATTAAACTTGGCGAAGGGGGCATTCGTGAAGTGGAGTTTATCGTGCAAGCATTGCAAATACTGCACGGTGGCCGAGATCAAAGCCTACAAAAGCCTGCCTTGTTTAAGGCGCTTCCAGTATTAGGTCAAGATGGCTATCTACCAGATGATCAGGTAAATAGCTTGTTATCTGCGTACCGTTATCTACGTCGTGTTGAGCATGCTCTTCAGGGCGCAGCGGATGAGCAGACTCAGTTGTTACCAGAAGAGGATCTGGCGCGCACTCGGTTAGCGTATCAAGTTGGCGAGCCAAGCTGGCAAGCGTTGTTGGATACGCTTTGGCAACATCGACACAAAGTACACGAATGCTTTCAAAATCTGATTGATGATGGTGAAGAAAACTCCAGTGACGAGTTGACGCAAGAAGCATGGCGGGTGATTTTGAAACAACCGCATGAGCAAACATTGATCGAAGAAGCGATCGATGCAATTGCATGGCAAGATGCAGAAGCCGTTGTTCAAGTGCTAGCTCAGTTCTTGGGGTCACGTGCCGTGGCTTACATGCAGCCGATTGGGCAGGAGCGATTAGCTGTCTTTTTAGCGGCGTTGATGACCTGCTTGGAAGAGGAAGCCTTTCCCGATGTGGTACTACAGCGCATCATTCCCATCATGGAAGCGGTGACTCGCCGAACCTCTTACCTTGTTTTGCTGTCGGAAAATCAAAGTGCCATCGTACATTTGATGGGGTTGTGTCGTGAAAGTGTTTGGTTTTCTGAGGCGATCTCAAACTCCCCCGCATTGTTAGATGAGTTATTAGACGCTAACACACTGTTTTCGCCACCCTCTAAGTCGGGTATGGCGCAAGAGCTACGACAGATCTTAGTTCGACTACCAGAAGAAGATGAAGAAGCACACATGGACGCCATGCGTCGTTTCCGTCGCTCGATAATCATGCGTATTGCCGCCTGTGACATCACCGGGATATTGCCACTTATGAAAGTAAGTGATCACTTAACTTGGCTGGCGGAAGTATTGTTAGAGCAAGTATTGCAGCAGTCTTGGCATTATTTAACACAGCGTCATGGCTATCCCATGCAAAATGGTGAGCCTGTAATGACACCTGAGTTAGTGATTGTCGGGTACGGAAAGTCGGGGGGTATTGAGCTTGGTTACGACTCGGATCTGGACTTGGTGTTTATTCACAATGCCCAGATAAAAAGCAGTACCAACGGCGAACGTAGTGTAGATAACTTGGTGTTTTATACACGTCTCGGTCAACGTATCATTCATTTGCTCACCAGTTTCACTTCGGCTGGACGCTTGTACGAAGTGGATATGCGTTTACGCCCATCAGGTAATTCAGGCTTATTGGTGGCCAGCTTAGAGTCTTTTCAAGATTATCAGCAGAACGAGGCGTGGTCATGGGAGCACCAAGCGCTATGTCGTTCACGTGTGTTAGCGGGTGATGCTCAATTGGCTCAGCAGTTTGATGAAACCCGAGCAGCGGTTCTGAGCCGAAAGCGTAATCGCCCTGAGCTGAAAGAAGAAGTCATCAAAATGCGTGAAAAAATGCGTTCGCATCTTGATACCAGTGGTCGTGACAAAGGCTTCGACCTTAAGCAAGGGGCGGGTGGTATTATTGATATTGAGTTTATGGTTCAGTATATGGTGCTGGCTTGGTCGTATAAGTACCCTAACTTAATAGAGTTCTCAGACAATATTCGCCAACTTGAAGCGGCGGCCGAAAATGGTTTATTAGCGGCGGACGTTGTCGCAAAAATGAAGGACGCCTATACCTTTTATCGTGCGACGGTACATCGACAAGCCCTGCAAAAGCAAGGGCGTTTAGTGCCGGTAGACACCTTAGAAGAAAACCAAGCTCTAATTTCCCAGTACTGGGATGATTTTTTAGAGCAGCCGTGCCAGTAAATAAAACACTAAAAACCCCCACCTGACATCAGGCGGGGATTTTAGTGATCACTAACTATTATTCGTTATACGGCCTCAATCAGAAAGCAACATTCACTTTCGCTTGATAGCGGCGGCCATCCAGAGTTTTTTCGTAAGTCTCTTGATCAATGGTTTTATCGAACAGGTTGTAAATACCCGCGTAGAACGTTACGTCATCCGTTGCTTTGTAGCTTAAGCCTGTATCAACGAGTGTGTAGTCTGGAATTTCAGCCTGCATGCTGGTACGGCCTAGTCCTTCGGTCGTTTCCCCAGTGTAGTTTGCTTCCCCCCAAATATTCAGCTTCTCTGTCGCATCCCAAGATAGGTTAGAGTGTACTCGGTGCTTTGGAATACGGTTTAGAGGCTTACCTTTGAATGCTCCCGACTTTTGTTCTGAGTCGGTAAATGTGTAGCCGATATCCCATGCAAGGGTGGTTGTGATGGGCATGGTGAAAGAGGCTTCAACCCCTTGAGTAACGACTTCGTCGACATTGTATCGAGTACTTACAAAGCTCCAATCTTCACCTCGATACGAGCAATCAAGCACACTTAAATCGCCACTATCACAAATGCGATCTTCAGTGATTTTATCATCAAATTTAGTGTAGAACGCCGTCAGTTCAGCCTGAGTGCCGCGGTGGTCAGTCCAAGCTATACCAATTTCGTGACTGACACTTTTTTCTGCTTCAAGCGCTGAGTTACCAAGCAGAATACCATTACCGCGCCCTGTAATTTGTCCCCAGCCGTCTGTGGCTTGGCGTAGGTCTGGCGAGCGATAACCTGCACTAATACCGCCTTTAAGAGTTATGTTTTCGGTAGTTTGCCAGACACCGTAAATACGAGGTGTAATGGCGCTGCCGTAGTTTTCATCTTCGTTATAGCGAAGCCCTGTGGTTAATGAGAAAGAGTCCGTCAGGTAGTACTCATCTTCTGCGAAGACTGCTCCTTGCCAGCGATCAAGATTGTCCACATCTGCATCTAGCTGGTTGCCAGAGTCGCTGAGTTGTTGGTTTTCAAACTGACCACCGATAGTTAAGGTATGGTTGTCGAAGAATAAGTGGCTTTGATGGTTCAGTACGGTCGACTCATACTGCATTTCACGAGACGTGTTATCGTTGTCTTCGTAGCTAAGATACGTTGTATGTTGTCCATTCTCGGTTTTTAACTCATTTGTTAAAGAGAAATGGTCGCGCTGATATTCGGTATTACTGACGGTTGCTGGGTTACCTGTGCGGTCGAGTAGGCTAACCGATTTACCCGGTGTGCTGTTACGGTCTTGAGTTTCTGTACCTGCTTCAAATTTAATAGACTGCTGATTATTGATTTTCCAGGTTACTTTACTGGTTAGATTTTCCATTGACTGTTCATTGTAGCCATCGACAAAGTTGTCTTCATCTCGTTCAGAGATTTGACCGAAAAGCTCCAAACCAAGCTTATCTTTTACAAGAGGGCCGGCTACATAAAAGTCACTTTGAAGGCTGTTGCCTGAGTCGCTGTCTTCTTGAATAACAGTGCCTAAGCTCATCTCACCATGCCAGTCGTCTTGGACTTTCTTGGTAATGATATTGATGACACCGCCTAATGCATCAGAGCCATAAAGTGATGACATAGGGCCACGAATAACCTCGATACGTTCGATGGCAGAAATCGGCGGTAACCAACCTTGTTCAATGCCAGGACCATCAGAGTTCGGGCGTGTTTCGCGACTACCTTGGCGCTTACCGTCGACCATGATAAGAGTATATTTGCCTTCCAATCCACGCATTGTAATGTCTGATGAAGATCCACCGCCTGTGACGAAGACGCCTGGCACCGCTGTAAGGGCATCGGTGACATCGCGATAGCTTTTTTTCTGAATGTCTTCAGCGTTAATAACGGTGATCGATGCTGCAGCGTCCTGTGTGCTTTGCTCATAGCCTGAGGCACTGACAACCAGCTCATCTAGGTTGATCGTTTCAGCGTGAACAGAGTGGGCAAAAGCGATGCTTGCAGCAATAAGCGAGAATGAAAACGAACGCATGAACTTAATCCTTCAAATATGTACAAATAATGCAAATTTAAATAGTAATCTTTATCATTTGTATTCTCTAATATTTGTGTAGGATTGTCTTGAGATGATGCGTTGCATATTTTACAACGGTGACAATGTAAGAGAGAGGGTCTGTGTACGATTTAAATGATTTGAAAAGCTTTGTATCTGTTGTGGAGTCAGGCAGTTTAAGCACCAGCGCGAAAGAATTAGAGGTTTCAAAGTCAACCTTAAGTCGACGTATCTCACATTTAGAAAATGTGATGCGGCAACCTCTGATGCGTCGCCAAGCAAATCGTATGATTATTAATGATGCTGGCAAAGCGTTTTTGCCATTTGCAAAGAGCATTTTAGAAACCGTAGGAAGAGCACATCGAACCGTCGATGAACTCAAGGAAAGTGTGTCGGGAAAGCTAACCTTTGCATTGTTTTCTGGGTTAGGGCGCTCTTGGGTGAACGGTCAGTTATTCCGTTATCTAGCTCAATATCCAGACATTAATGTAGACATGTATACCATTTCTCGAATTGATGAACTTAAGGCGGAAACAGATGTAGCGATTTGGATGGGAGGTCTTAGAGAAACGCCGTTTAAAACCGAACTATTAGGTGAAATGAGCTGCAGTTTGTATGCCAGTAAAGACTACATCGAAAAACAAGGTGAGCCAACAAATGTTGAAGAATTAGAGACCCATAATTGGGTCAATCTACACAGCTTTTATCCAAACGAAAGCAGCTTGTCTCTTTATCATCCTGAGATAGGCTACCATGACGTTTCCATGCCTTGCTCACGTTTGAGTACGGATCTATTAAGCTTTCAAATTGATGGCATTGTAAATGGCCATGGTATTGGTGTTATTCCAGACGAGGTGGTGGCGGCTAGAGCCAAGTATCACCCTGGCGATATGGTAAAAGTGCTGCCCTCATGGCAAGCACCAAGTATCCCATTATACTTATTATATTCTTATGGCCACCTGCCCAAACGGTGCCAAGTATTATTACAACAACTTAAAAAGGCCTACCTTAATCACGACTAAGCTTCAAAAAGTTATGAAAATGCCATGTCGCACTTGGCTTTTTTTGACGCTGCTGATGTTTTAGCTGTGACCGGTGCGCCACTCCGACGAACATTGATTAAGATCGGGGTGCCAGTACTCGGGTCATCGAGTAAGTCGCACTGAATGCCATAAAGTTCTTCGAGAATGCTTGGCTGAATCACTTCTTTTGGTGTGCCTTGAGCGATGATTTCACCGGACTTCATCGCAATTAAATAGTCTGAATAACGGGCTGCCATAGCCAGATCATGTACCACCATCACAATGGTTTTACCTTGTGAGGACAGTGCTCGAATTAATTCAAACACTTCGATTTGATGACCTAAATCTAGAGCAGAGGTTGGTTCATCCAGTAACAGCAGCGGCGTTTCTTGAGCCACGGACATCGCAATCCATGCTCGCTGACGTTGACCGCCCGAAAGCGTGTCTAACAGTCGCTCTCCTAAGTCTTCTAGATTGGCGGCTTTCAAGGCAAATTCAATCGCCGTGCGATCATCCATGCCCCATTGTTTCAAAAAACTTTGATGAGGGTGACGACCAAAACGAATCAACTCTCGAACGGTAATACCATCAGGCGCCGATGTTTCCTGTGGTAGCAGAGCCAATTTTTTTGCGACTTCCTTAGCTGGCATTGTATGGATGTCTTTGCTTTCAAGAATGATGTGCCCCGATGATGGACGGTGTACACGAGACAAACCATTCAGTAGAGTCGATTTACCACAGCCATTGGGCCCGACAATGGCGGTGACTTTCCCTTTTGGGAAGGTCACACTTAAGTCTTTAATGATCGTATGATCGGCATGTTTTAACGTGATAGTTTCTGTGCCTAATGGCGCTTGAGAAAGCTCGCTCATAGGGTGCTCCGCTTAGGTTTGCGAATTAAGATCCAGAGTAAGAATGGGCCACCAACGATAGCGGTGATCACACCAACAGGAATTTCAATGGGGCTAAATAGAGTACGTCCTGCTAAATCGGCTAACACCATCACAATAGCGCCACAAATAGCACTCGACAGTAGTGGTAGCCCTTTATGCCGAGCAAAGGCGCGTGCCATTTCTGGTCCAACCAGAGCAACCAAACCCACTGGACCTGCAAGAGCAACAGCGAAGCCAGTTAGCACTATGGCAATGACGACCGCCGCAAAACGTAATCGATTTGGTGTATGCCCTAAGGCTGTGATGACTGAGTCTGAGAACGCCATCAGTTGAAATCGATAGCAAAGTACTAGACCAGATAGCACGCCGATGAGCGTAATTAAGCCCATAACAGGAATTTGTTCTTCAGGACGACCAGATAAACTGCCTACCGTCCATGGATAGGCTTCGTTCGCGACATCAATATGCACTTGAGTTAATAGCAACTGCGACACTGCGGCTGACACAGAGCCAATGGCTAAACCCGCAACAATAAATCGATAGCCGCGGGTACCGCTACCGCCGCCGATCATAAAGGCCAAAGCCGTTGCCGTAGCTGCACCAGTAAGCGCCATGGCTGATGGAGCAAAGCTGACTCCAACACCCACTACGGAAGCAACAGCAAAGGCCATAGCAGCATTATCGATGCCAATAATGCCCGGTGTCGCCAGTCGATTACGTGCCACCGTTTGCATTAAACAGCCCGCTACGCTAAATGCAGCGCCGGTAAAAATACCAGCTAACAAACGATTCAGACGCAATTCGTTGATCACAAATTGCGTCATGCTGTCACCTTTGCCTAATAACGCGAGCAATACATCGTAAGGTGCGAGGGATAAGGTACCCATACCCAAACTGAGTACACTGATGGCGAGTAATGCCACAGAGAGAAGAGCGTTGCGCTGTATCGCTCGTTTGTCTATTAAGACACTGTAGCCGGCAATGGCGACTAGCCAATGACCCGTTGGAGCAGGTACGTAAGAACGAGAAGTCGAATCAAAAACAGACAAAAAGTGACTCCTAGGCCAAGGTGGGAAGACGCTTAGCGCGCACAATCATCATCAATACTGGCGCACCGATTATCGCGGTTAAAACGCCCAGCGGCATTTCAGTAGGTTGCGCGATTATACGTGTCAGAATGTCCGCACTAATGATCATCAAAGGGCCAATCGGTAAACACATGATCATCGTACGACGAATGTCAGGTCCGACTAACGCACGCGCGGCGAAGGGAACCACTAAACCTACGAACATAATAGGTCCTGCGATCGCCGTTGCTGAACCTGCTAGGAGTGCCACGCTGAGCATAACCAAGTAACGTATTGTTCGTGGATTGTGGCCTAAGCCAAGCGCGACTTTTTCACCCAAAGCCATGGACGCCAATGGGCGAGCAACATATAAAGTTAAGAGGGCGGCGATGACAAAGTAGGGCATGACCGCCATGAGATGATCGAGCGCGCGCCCAGCCACACTGCCTGTTACCCAGAAGCGAATTTCATCTGCAGCACGTTGGTCATACATTAGTAAAATAGACGTTAAAGCCGTTAATAATGAGCTCAGCGCCGCACCCGCTAAAATAAGGCGCACAGGATCTTTAAATTGACCTTGAAGGCGAGCCGCAGCCATAACAAAAAAACAGCCGATGAGTGCGCCAATTTGAGCAACGCCTGCCGCAAGGGTGGCCGCACTTGCGCCCAATAAAAGCGCTATAGCTACTGCAAACGATGCACCAGCACTGACGCCGAGTAAACCGGGTTCCGCCAGAGGGTTGCGAGCAACCGCTTGCATTAACGCCCCAGCAATACCGAGTGCCATGCCGACGACTAAGGCGACTAATGTCCTAGGGAAGCGTAACTCTCGGATGATAAAGGTGGCTTCCTCAGTGCCTTGCCCAATCAGCGCTTGCCATGATTGGCTGATATTGACACTGCCTGCCCCGATAAGAAGAGACAGTAGTATGCAAGTCAGCAATATAAGACAAATGAGCGTAAAGCAAACTGATAAAGGGCGCTGCGAAGGCGCCCTTTGAAAAAACTGAACGAGGAAGGGCATTATTGATGGCTATCCAATAACTGTTCGATGTCATCCAGTACCACTTGTGCTGCCAGCGGGCCAGATGTGCTGCTCCACACTTGACCATCCACCGTTTGTACGCGGTCTTGCTGTACTACGTTTAAACGTGAAAACGCGGCCGACTGCTTCGCGGCATCGTACGCTTTTTTACCATCTTGATTAAGGGTTGCCATAAATAGCCAGTCTTGATCGATCACAGCGATATTTTCTAAACTTAATATGCTGGAGTGTGGGCGGCCTTCTTTTAAAAGATCCCCGTCTTGCGGTTCAAACCCAGTTGATCTCAGTAAGCTACCCGTGAATAAGTCTTTAGACATGATCATTGGGCCTTGGGGCATCCAGCGTGTCACAAACACTTGACGCTGGTCGGCAGGAACCTGTTGCTCAACACGTTTTTTAAGCGTCGCCGCACGCTTATCTACCGCGTTGAGGGCACGCTCTACATCAGCACTGTGACCGACGGCTTTGCCGAACAGACGTGCTTCATTGCGCCATGCGTCAGGTGAGCTAAAACTCCACTCAGGCACAATAGTCGGAGCAATTTTTGATAAAATATCGTACTGCTCTTTTGATAGGGCGTTTGATGCAAGAATGACATCCGGGCGCTCTTTAATGACCGCTTCTAGGTTGGTTTCACGTGCCGTACCAACGATTTGAATACCGGGTTGCTTGTCTGCTAAGTAGTCCGATACTGTGTCGCTACCTCGAGTAGCGACTGAGCCCGCCACTGGGACGTCAATTGAAGACATCACGTCTAAGGCACCTTCATGCAGCGTTACGATACGTTTTACGTTGTCTTTAACGGTGACGGAGCCGTATTTAGTGTCGACGGTAACGTCTGCAAAGGCAGTGTTGGCAGACAAACCTAAAATGGCTGAGCACAACACAAGAGGGCGCATAATAGACATAATATCTCCTTAGTTAAAAATGAATCTCTAATATTAATGATAATGTTTATTATTAGTCTTTAATATGCAGTTGCACTGGATTTACTTAGTTATAAGGGCAATGAAGTGTTGCGAATTTTGCAACCTATTTGCGGGAACTAATAGAAAACCTGTTTGTTATTTTTTGTAAAACTGACCGTTTTTTCAGCGGTTTATGTAATTTTGCGTTAAAGTACTCTTATGCTTTGCCGTAAAGGTAGAGTGAGTAAAGCTCGGAGAGCTTTGCTTGTAGATACCAGACTTGGTAGGGATACCACCCAAAAAGAGGGTTGACTATGAACAGTGTCACTAATGTCAGCACGTCGTACGCGATGGAAATGATGGGTGTGGCGATGGCGAAAACGCAACAAGAGGAGCAAGGGCGTCAGGCTTTGCAACTACTTGATGGTGCTGCGTCGTCTTCCAAGCAAATTCAGTCTAGTGCGCCTGCTACTGGCAACCTTGGTCAAAACATCAACGTCAAAGCTTAGTATTTGATAGATGTTTAAAAAGCCGTTCACGTTTACCGTGAGCGGCTTTTTGCTTTTTAACGGCTTAAAGTTGGGGCCAATACCGTTTTTGCGGGTTGTCCGGGGATTTCTTTAGCCAATTTAGGCATCAAGTAGCCTGGTAATTTCTCTGCGACTTGCCCCATGAGTCGTTGCGCGAATGACACCGATAGATCAAAGTGCGCTCCCCCTTCAATGGGGTCAAAGGTGAACATGTAGTACGGTAAAATTCCGGCTGAAAATAAACGTTCGCTTAGGTCTACCTGCGCTTCAACCGAGTCGTTAACCCCTTTTAACAAGACACCTTGGTTTAATACGGTGACGCCTGCTTGTTTCAGTAAGGCTACTTTTTCCGCTACTGCTTGATCGATTTCATTGGCGTGGTTACTGTGCAGTACCAAGATAATGTCTAGACGGCTGTTATTGATCCACTCCAACAGTTCGTGGTTGATACGGCTAGGGATCACTATGGGTAAGCGGGAATGAATGCGTAGGCGTTTAAGTTGTGGCAAAGCGTTCAGCTTTTCAATGTGCGGGCCTAACTGACTGTCTTTGAGCATCAATGGATCACCGCCACTGAGGATTACTTCGTTTACTTCTGGGTGCTGCGTGAGGTAATCGATCACACTGTCCCATTCTTTTTGTGCCAATTGGTTATCCCCATAAGGGAAATGACGGCGAAAACAGTAGCGGCAGTTGACCGCACAGGTGCCTGTGGTAATCACCAAAATACGGCGCTCGTATTTATGTACGATGGCTTTTTGTGGATTGTGATTGCCTTCTTCTAACGGGTCTTTGCTATAGCCTGCGCTGGGTAGCATCTCAATGTCATCGGCTAAAACTTGTCTGAGCAGCGGGTCATTAACGTTGCCATACTCCATACGCGCAACAAAAGGTCGTGGTACCAACATTTTAAAAGAGGTCATGGCTTGCGTTGCAGGCGGCAGTGTTTGCTCACTTAAACCAAGTAGTGGCATAAGCTCCGCTGGGGATTTGATGGCTTGAGCCAGCTCAGTCGACCAATGAGGGGCCGTAGTATTTTGAATCGGGATCACGTCAAATATCTGCAAAATTAAGTTAAATTGGGTTATTATGGCGGCCAATCTTTGGCCGTTTGGCCAACGGCTCTAGCGAGTCTCGCAACATTATCGAGCGATTGACTCCTTGAACAAAGACTTGTTCGAACAGAGCCTTTATCTAAATCATGACATTGTGAGGATTTATGGCGAGTTATTCTACCAGCGAATTGCGCAGCGGTAACAAAGTAATGGTCGATGGCGACCCTTGTGCAGTATTGGACAACGAACACGTAAAGCCTGGTAAAGGCCAAGCGTTTAACCGTATCAAACTACGTAACCTAAAGTCTGGTCGTGTATGGGAACGTACGTTTAAGTCTGGTGAATCATTAGAAGCTGCAGATGTAATGGATACGGATATGGAATATCTGTACACAGATGGCGAGTTCTACCACTTCATGTTAACGGATGGCTCGTTTGAGCAGCACGGTGCCGATGCAAACGCTGTAGGCGAGACGTCTAAGTGGCTAAAAGAGCAAGAAACGTACGTTGTCACGCTGTACAACGGTGCACCGTTGGCCGTTACGCCACCAAACTTCATTGAACTTGAAGTGACAGAAACTGACCCGGGTTTGAAAGGCGATACCGCAAACGGTGGTTCTAAGCCTGCTATTCTTTCGACCGGCGCGATGGTGCGTGTGCCATTGTTTATCAACATTGGTGAAGTATTACGTGTTGATACTCGTACTGGTGAGTACGTATCACGCGCGACAGGTAAGTAATTAGCTCTGTTAAAAAGCCCTCAAGCTGCGTGTTTGAGGGCTTTTTTTGTAGCTAAAATAGAGCAATCAAGGCGAACTGAGCAGCATGTACAATAAACAGATTTGGCAACCCACAGCGGATTTAACTACGCTGCAGTATCGCGCAAAGGTGTTCCATAAGATTCGAGCCTTTTTTTACGAGCGAGAAGTATTAGAGGTGGACACCCCTTGCTTGTCGTTAGGCAGCATCAGTGACCCGCATATCGAAGTCTTATCTACTCAAATAAAGACACTCGGCAAACACGTTACCTATTACCTACAAACCTCTCCTGAATACGCCATGAAGCGTTTGTTAGCGAGTGGTGCACCGAGTATTTACCAATTAGGTAAAGTGTTTCGTGCTGAAGAGATCGGCCGTCGTCATAGCATTGAGTTCACTATGCTAGAGTGGTACCGCTTGGGGTTCGATCATTGGCAGTTAATGAACGAAATAGACGACTTACTCAGCGTACTGACGAATGATGTGATTATCTCGGAACGTTTAAGTTATCAAGACGCATTTTTACGCCATGTAGGATTGGACCCTTTTTCTGCATCGTTGTTAGATTTACAGCAATGTTGTCACCAACACACAGAATACGGTCTTGAAGAAATGGATCGTGATACGTTATTAGAATTGCTGTTTACGACACTGATAGAGCCTCAAATTGGGCAAAATCAACCCTGTTTTATTCACTCGTATCCTGCCTCACAGGCAGCCTTGGCAAAACAGCAAATTGAATCAAGCGGAGCGCGAACCGCAGCACGTTTTGAGTTGTATTGGCGTGGTATGGAACTGGCCAATGGATACTTCGAGCTGACAGATGCGAAAGAGCAACAGCAGCGCTTACAAGAAGACATGGCGCAAAGAGCCGAACACCATAAAATGTGGCGCCAAGTCGACGAACGTCTAATTCGTGCGTTGGAAAAAGGACTGCCTGATTGTGCTGGTGTCGCCTTAGGTGTTGATCGTCTGCTAATGTTATTGCTTAAAGAAACACACATCGATGCGGTCATACCGTTTGCCGGTGCCCACGCCTAAACGCTAACAGAGAGCTTTGAATGCCACGATTATTTGCTACCTTCAGTGATTGGTTATCTTCGCCTCAAAGGAGCTTAGATCCAAAGCGATTTGCTTGGTTGTATGTGGCGGTGTTTATCATCTGCTTGTTGACGCTGTGGCGGGGGGGCGATGCACTCAAACAGCAGCAAACTCAAGATCTAGCCATCGATACTCAAGAGCAGCTGGATCAGTTAGCCAGCGTGGTGGAAAGTGTCATTGCGAAGTATCAGCATATGCCGACGCTATTAGCGTCGAATGATCGAGTTCGCAAAGCATTACGTGACGGGCTGCCATCTGATATCAACCAGCTTAACCGCGAGTTGGAGCAAATTAACCGCATTACCGAAGCCTCAGATAGCTATATTATTGATACCAACGGCGACACCATTGCGGCCTCTAATTACCGTCTAAGTACATCTTTTGTCGGTGGGAACTTTGCTTTCCGCCCTTATTTTAAAGACGCCATTGGTGGTAAGCCGGGACGATACTATGCACTTGGCACCACCTCAAATCGTCGTGGTTATTATTTTTCCTATCCTGTTTTTGAAGGGGATAGCATCATTGGCGTGGCGGTCGTGAAGGTTGATCTGACCCAATTTGAAAAGCGTTTTAGTAATCAAACGTATGACTTTTTAATGCTAGACCCAGATGGCGTCGTTTTTAGCTCATCACGCTTCCAGTGGCTTTATAAAGTGATGGGTGAGCTGTCCCATGAGGAGTTGATCCGGATTGCCGAATCTCAGCGTTATTTCGATCAAGCCATTGAAACATTGCCGATTGTCAGTCGTCGAGAGTATAGCGAACACGCCAATATTATCGAAATGTTGGATAAAGTTACTGACAATTTAGGCAATCAATTGGTCGAGAGACATCGATATTTGGTCATGAGTCGACCGATACAATTGCTGAATTTTCAAGTGGCCGTGTTGGTTCCTCTGACATCTATTGAAGAGCAGATTGCGCTATGGCGAGCCATTTTTGCCGGTGGTATTACGATTACCGTACTTATTTTTGGGCTCGCACATTTACGCTCTCGAATGCTGAAAGAGCGCTCCGATGCGATTGAAATGGCTCGTCATAATCAAGCGTATATCCGAGAAGTGATTCAACATACACAAGCGGGCCTAGTGACGCTTGATGACCGTTATCGAATCGAAGCGTTGAACCCCGCGGTCGAAACGCTTGCTGCGCGACCTCTTTCTAGCTTAATTGGTCGGCCTTTGTCTGACTTGTTTCAAGTCTCTGAAGTCGATCGCGAGCGTTGGATGGCGGCTTTATCTACCACATCGACAGACAGTGAATTAAGGCTGACGACGGTTGAAGGTAAGTTCGATATAGAGGGCGCGGATCAAGATGTAGTCGTTGAAGCAACATTATGTGAACTGCAATTGCCGAATCGTCGCAGTCATTTGGTGACATTTCATGATATGACTGAGCGCAAGCGCTACGAACAAGAAATTACGGACGCGCGGCGTGCATTGGAAATTCGAGTCAAAGAGCGTACATCGGAACTTGAAGAAGCGAATCAACGCCTACGTCATGAAATAGCAGAGCATAAAACGACCCAACAAGAGCTAATACAAACGGCCAAATTAGCGGTGTTAGGTCAGCTAAGCGCAGGGCTTAATCACGAATTAAATCAGCCGTTAACGGCTATCCGTTCGTTTGCAGACAACGGATTGAAATTTCTTGAGCGCGAAAAGTATGACCAAGCGAAAGGCAATTTACAGCATATTAGCCAGCTGGGCCATCATATGGGGGACATCATTGCCCGGTTTAAAGTGTTTGCCCGCAAAGGCAATGTGGCGCATACCCCAATAGATGTGCAAACCGCGTTGAATGGGGCGATGAAGATCATGCAGCCACGTCTGAAAGAAGCCGATATTCAAGTCGACATGCCAGATAATATTCAGGTCGTCGTTTTAGCTGATATGGTGTTCTTAGAGCAAGTGCTAGTGAACTTATTAGCCAATGCCAGTGATGCCATTTTAGAGGCAAAAACGAGTGACAAACGAATCTTTATCCGAGTTCAACCGTTCTATAGTAAAGTACATATTTATGTACGTGATAGTGGTACGGGGTTGAGTGAGAATGCCATAGAGCATCTATTCGAACCGTTTTACACTTCCAAGGTCTGTGGTACAGGTCTTGGCCTTGGTTTGTCTATCAGCCAGAGGATTATGGACTCGATGAATGGCGACTTGACGGCTCGAAATCACCCTCAAGGTGGTGCTGAGTTTTGTGTTACTCTAAACGCCTACGAGCTAGAATAATAATAAGGATTTTGCCATGTCAGAACTTGATCGCGTCATTGTCATAGATGATGAACAGTCGGTCCGAATGGCCATATCACAAACCCTACAGCTAGAAGGCTTTGACGTGGCGGAATTCGCCAGCGCGCAAGGCGTTACGGAGCAGGTGTCGATAGACTGGCCTGGTGTCATCGTTAGTGATATCAATTTGCCGGGTATGAACGGCCTTGAGTTGTTCGAACACGTCAAAAAGATTGATGCTGAGATTCCATTTATTCTGATTACGGGTCATGGCGACATCAGTATGGCAGTCAATGCTATTCGGGATGGTGCTTACGATTTTATCGAGAAGCCGTTTTCTAACGATGACTTTATTGAAGTGGTGCGCCGTGCTTGCGAGAAGCGTCGTCTGACCTTAGAGAACCGTAACCTTCGTTTAGAGTTGGCTGCACATAATGCGCCCGGCCCACGCATTATTGGCAACACTCCTGGTATTCACCGTTTGCGTCAAGCGTTACTGCATGTGGCCGATACCGGTGCGGACATCCTTGTGCAAGGGGAAACGGGTACCGGTAAAGAAATGGTGGCGCGTTTTATACACGAGCACGGCTCGCGACGCAGTCATCCGTTTGTTGCCATTAACTGCGGCGCTGTACCGGATTCGATCATGGAATCAGAGCTTTTTGGTCATGAGAAAGGCGCGTTTACCGACGCCAAAACTCAGCGGATCGGTAAACTCGAACACTCAAACGGCGGCACATTGTTTTTAGATGAAATCGAAAGCATGCCCATGTCCATGCAGGTTCGTCTACTGCGCGTATTAGAAGAGCGCAAAGTTGAACGACTTGGTTCAAACAAAGGCGTTGATTTAGATTTACGCATTCTAGCCGCCACCAAAGTCGACCTAAAAGAGCTGAGTGAAACGGGTATTTTCCGTGAAGATTTATACTATCGCTTAAACGTTGTACGCGTCGATATTCCACCTCTGCGCGCGCGCAAAGAAGATATTCCACTCTTATGGCAACACTTTTGTTTGGTTGCTACCGCCCAATATAAGCGTGAATCAGAACCTTTGACTGCTGAGCGAATGCACAGCTTGATGAGCTATGATTGGCCGGGAAATGTCCGCGAATTACGCAATCTTGCAGAGCGTTATGTATTGATGGGCGAAGCGGGTTCGTTTGAGTTTGACCAAATCATTACCAATGAAACTAACCCTGGCATTATGACCCTGCCGGAGCAAATGGAACGTTTTGAGAAAACCTTACTAGAACAAGAGCTAATGCGTCAAAAAGGCTCCATTAAGGACACTATGGATGCGTTAGGTCTACCACGTAAAACCCTCTACGATAAAATGCGTAAGTACGACCTCGATAAGGATTTGTATAAGTCGTAATTCAATTTTCTCCTAAGCTATTGAAAACACCGCGATTCATCAGATCTATGATGAGATCGTGGTAGCATCGTATATCAATCATGTATGCGGAGTAATCATGGCTGACGTTTTCTTAAACGGCTTATCGCCAATCGTTTTCATTTTGTTAGTTGTTACGGCAGGACTAACCTCATTATTTACCGCAAGTTTTGGTGTGGGTGGTGGCGTCATGCTGTTGGGTGTCATGGCGCAGATACTTCCGCCGCAATTGATTATCCCATTGCATGGGGTTGTACAGCTGGGCTCGAACGCAGGTCGTTCAGCCATGAGTTGGCGCCATATTGATTGGCCTCTGATCGGAACTTTTTTACCCGGAGCTATCATCGGTGCTTTGATTGGCCAGTTTGTATTGGTGGCGTTAGCGCCTTCCGTGATGTACTTATCGATCGCTGTTTTCATTCTATTTCTATGCTGGGGACCGAAATTACCGAAATTGGTATTAGGTAAGTTTGGAACCGTGTTAGCAGGCGGTATCACGACGTTTTTAACATTGTTTGTCGGCGCCACTGGGCCTCTTGTCGCTGCGTTCATTAAACAAGTTTTTGTTGATCGATTTCGTACAGTGGCGACGTTTGCCACCGCCATGTCATTACAACATGTGTTAAAAATAGCGGTATTCGAACAAGTGGGTTTTCCAATTACACCATGGTTGCCACTGCTTCTGTGCATGGTCATCAGTGGCGCCATAGGCACTTGGATTGGCCTAAAGGTGCTAAGAAAAGTGTCAGATCACCATTTTAATCGTATTTTTAATATCATTCTAACGCTGCTGGCTGGGCGTCTGTTTATCCAAGCGTTTTATCTTATGTAGACCACTGTTCTAATAGAATTTCGATAAAGAGATCTGCCGAAGGGGAAACAGGTGTCGCGGTTCGTTTAATTAAGCCAATAGAGCGGTCAATTTGTTCACCCGCTAAAGGACGAAACGTCAAGGCGCTATTGGTGCCTAATGGCATTGCCAGTCGCGGTACAATGGATAATCCTAATCCGGTTTCTACTAATCCTAATGAGGTTGATAAGTGTTGAACTTCATAAAAGCTGTTGAGGTTGACTTGATCGCGGGCGATGGATTTATCGAGTAGCAAGCGGTTACCACTGGTACGACTCACGCTGATCAATTTGTAATTTTCTAGGTCTTTCCAAGTGACTTCTTCCAGTGCCGTGAGTGGGTGATCCTGTCGCATACAGACGACAAAAGGGTCATCGATAAGCGGCGTAAAACTCACTTCCGAATGCTGCGCAATGGCCATGTTAATGCCAAAATCTGCGTCACCTTGAATGACCGATTCAAGCCCTTGGTTGGCACTTTCATCAAGAATTCTAATGCGGATGCCGGGGTACTTCTCGTTAAAAGGCTTGATAACGGATGGTAAAAAATAGAAGGCGGCGGTCGGAATACAAGCAATCGTGATGGTGCCTTTTTGCTGGCTTGCCATGTCCTTTATGCCCAGCACAGAAAGCTCAAATTCTTCTAACATGCGTCTTGCTTTGGGGAGGAATTCTCGACCTACCGTCGTTAGTTTGGTTTTCCTAGTGGTACGCTCAAATAGCGTTGCGCCCAAGACGTTTTCTAGCTTTTGTATACGTCGACTAAGGGCTGGCTGAGATAAAAATGTGGCTTCAGCTGCTTCATGGAAGTTGCCCGTTTCTGCGACCTTAACAAAGATGATGAGGTCTTTGAATTCAATTTGATGCATAGGTTTACCAGCTCTATTGATGCGTTTCTTGCATTGATTATGCTCTATATTTGCATTTGATGCATCCGTTGGGGCGTGTAATTCTTTAGCCCAAAGAACAACAACGGATACTTACGTAAATGGCGGAACTTACTATACCTTGCATGTTAATGAGAGGAGGTACCTCAAAAGGGCCTTACTTACGTTTGACTGACATGCCAGAAGACCGTGGGCAGTTAGCTGAATTGCTAATGAAAATAATGGGAGCTGGGCATGAATTGCAAATTGATGGTCTTGGGGGCGGGAACAGTCTAACAAGTAAAGTTGCTATGGTTGGTCCTTCAAGAACGCCAGATGCAGACGTTGAATATTTGTTTGCGCAAGTAGGCATTGTAAATAGGTCAGTCGATTTTTCTCCGAACTGTGGAAATATGTTGGCTGGCGTCGCTCCCTTTGCCATTGAGTCAGGTCTTGTGTATGCGACGGAAGGACGAACCACAGTTAGAATTAAGAACTTGAACACTAATAAGGTGATCCACTCAACGGTTCAGACCCCCAACAGACGTGTTGAATACGGTGGCGAGTTTATGATCAGCGGCACCAATACACCGGGCGCACCGATCGAATTAACTTTTTTAGATGTCGCTGGTTCTAAAACAGGCAAGCTATTCCCCACAGGGCAAAAGGTCGATGATATTGATGGCATTCAAGTGACCTGTATTGATGCAGCGACACCGGTAATGATTGTTAACGCTTCGAGCCTTGGTAAAACGGGCCATGAAACACCCAGTGAGTTCGATGCGGATGAAATTTTCATGCAGCGCCTTGAAGAACTACGCCGTAAAGCCGGCTTACTGATGGGCATGGGCGATGTCTCTAATATGGTGATACCAAAACCTATTTTGGTATCACTACCGCAAACTCAAGGGGTGATTTCTGCTCGCTATTTTGTGCCAGATCGCTGTCATAAAGCGCTAGCGGTGACAGGTAGTATTGCCATCGTCAATGCACTTTGCAATGAAGGCACTATTGCACAAACACTGGTTCAGTCTGCTCAAGGTAGAACTGGTTTTAAGTTGGAGCATCCCACAGGTTTTATTGATTTAACCGTCAATTGGCTAAATGGTGAAGTTCAATCTGTTTCGTTAGTGCGGACAGCGAAGCCGATCTTTTCCGGTCTGGTCTACTTAAACTAGGCTAGTTTAATATAAAAATAATAGGTAACTACTATGAAAAAACTAAAGCATATTGCCATGGGAGTTGTGACAGCTCTCTCAATTTCAACCGCTGTTGCAGCAGACAATGTTGTGCCTGACACAGTTGATTTTACCATTCCATTTGGTGTCGGAGGTGGGACAGACGTTTGGGCACGCTTCATGGCCCCAAACCTGTCTAACTTTATTGAAGGCAATCCAACGGTTGTGATCAAAAACCAGCCAGGCGGTGGTTCGATAACAGGGGCGAACTTGTTCTACAAGCGCGCTGAGAGTGATGGTTCCGATATTATTGGTACCTCTGCGTCGACATTGTTCCCATACATGCTGGGTGACAAACGCGTGCGCTTTAATCTAGATGACTGGTCTCCGATTCTAGCCAGTCCAACAGGCGGTGTGATTTACGTTCAGCCTGATTTAGGCATTTCCGACAGCAGTGATGTTAAGAAATTAATGGATCAACAGCTTAAGTTTGCATCGCAAGGTCCAACTCAGCTTGAACTACCAGTTTTGATTGCGTTGGACTTGATGGGCGCAGATATTAAGCCCGTTTTTGGTATGAAGAGCCGTGGCGCGGGTCGTTTAGCCTTTGAACGTGGCGAGGCAACAATCGATTTTCAAACATCTTCAGCTTACAAAAACTCTGTTCAAGGCTTGGTAGATGACGGTAAAGCTATTCCTGTGTTCAGTGTTGGTGTTATGAACAAAGAAGGGAAAATTGTTCGTGATCCTGCGTTCCCTGATATTCCAACATTTGAAGAAGCTTACCAAACAGTTCATGGTAAACAGCCTAGTGGCATGCAATACGATGTGTACCGTAAATTCTTGGCAGCAGGCTTTGCTTTCCAAAAAGTTATCTTCGTCCCTTCTGATGTACCAGGTGAAGTACTGGCAGAATACAACAAAGCGGTACGTGAGATGATTGCTGACCCTAAGTTTCAGGAGGAAGCAGCAGAGCAAGTGGGTCCATATGAAAATGCCGTTGGTGTCGACATTGCGATGTACCTAGGTGATGCCGTAAAGATCTCTCCTGAAATGTATAAATGGATTAAAGACTGGTTGAAATCTGAGTTCAACTACTCGCTGTAATTGGTTGATCTTATAGATTTATTGGAGAGTTTATGTCTGTTTTATTCAGTGCCCTAGATCAGGTGATGTCTGTTATGCATCTGTCATACCTGATGCTTGGTGTCGTCATAGGTCTAATTGTTGGGATCATCCCAGGATTAGGCGGTATTGCAGGGATGTCTTTGCTGTTGCCGTTTATTTACGGTATGGATGCTTCTGTTGGTTTAGGGATGCTGATGGGACTGGTGGCCGTCGTACCCACGGGGGATACATTTACCTCAGTCTTAATGGGGATACCCGGCTCCAGCTCTTCGCAGGCAACAGTCATGGATGGCTTTCCATTAGCAAAAAAAGGACAGGCTGCGCGCGCGCTGTCCGCGGCTTTTTTATCTTCAATGATTGGCGGTGTGGTGGGTGCCGTTATACTGAGTGTGTTTATCTTGGTTGCGCGCCCCGTCGTACTCGCCTTCTCTTCCGCTGAGCTGTTTATGCTCACCTTGCTCGGTCTGAGTGTGGTCGCTTCGCTCTCGGGTGGCAGTGTTTACAAAGGTCTTGCTGCATGTGGCATGGGGTTATTGATTGGTACTATTGGTGGTGCGCCTGCAACAGGTGATTTCCGATTTACCTTCGATGTTGACTATTTATATGATGGTATCCCTCTGATCGTCGTTGGTTTAGGCATCTTTGCGTTACCAGAAATTATTTCGTTATTGATAAAAAATAAGTCCATTGCAACAAAAGGCAATCAGCTTGGACAAGGTTTAGGTCAAGGTCTGAAAGACGTTATGCGCAATTTACCACTGGTTGGACGTTCATCCGTTTTTGGTAGTCTTGTCGGTGCAATCCCGGGACTGGGTGGTTCGGTTGTGGACTGGATGACCTACAGTTTTGCCATGAGTGCCAGTAAAGATAAGAGCCAGTTCGGTAAAGGTGAAATCAAAGGTGTTATTGCGCCAGAGTCTGCGAATAATGCGTGTTCCTGCGGTAGTATGATTCCGACTATTCTGTTTGGTGTTCCTGGCTCAGGGTCTGCAGCGGTCTTTTTGGGTGGTATGTTGTTACTAGGGATTCAGCCTGGCGTATCCATGGTATCGACTCACCTTGACCTGACCTATACCATTATCTGGTCTTTGGCTTTAGCGAATATTTTAGGTGCGGCGTTATGTATTTTCTTAACACGTCCTATTTCGATGCTGACGTACATCAAATTCTCTATTCTAGCGCCCGTTATTTTAACCTTAATTCTGTTTGCCGCTTATCAAGCCACTCGTAGTTTTGGTGATTTCCTAGCGTTAGGCGCCATTGCCTTAATCGGTGTGTTAATGAAGAATGCAGATTGGCCTCGCCCCGCTTTTTTAATTGGCTTTGTATTATCTGCCGGTGCTGAAAACTACTTTTTCCAAAGTATTCAGTTTTATGAATACAGCTGGTTTACACGTCCTGGTGTGTTAATCATTGGGGCATTGATTCTATGTGGTTTATTCCTACCTACTGTATTCCGTAGAATGATGCGTAAACGCCAAACCCCTGAAGAGGCAAAAGCTGCTGCAGACACTGCCATTGTCACTAACTTCAGTTTGGATATATGGATTGCAGGTTTGTTTTTGCTGGTAGCCGTTGTATTTGGTTACCAAGTTTGGGGCGAACAAACGCTAACAAGCGCTTTCCCATTGATTGCGGTGACCTTATTGGGCGGCTCTTCGCTAATGGTCATTATTAACCATCTGCGTCATCGTGGACAAATTGCAACGGCTGAGATTCGACAAGGACTGTTCTATATAGTGGGCTTTTTCATCATGGCTTTCTTGTATTTCGAACTCGGTTTCTTAACCACTACCTTCGTGTTCTCGCTGTCGTTCATCTACTTCTTTGCCCGTGCAGGAGTAGTAAAATCGTTATCAATTGCCTTCGGTTTGTTGGTATTCCTTTTGGTGTTAGGTCGAGTCATGAGTGTCGACTACCCTGAAGGATTGCTAGACGGCTATGTATTGGCAATAGCGAATCTGGTTTAACAAGTATTCGCTGACCCCGCGACTTGTTTGATGCCCGCCTATTTAGGCGGGCATTTTTTTGTCTGTTACATAACCTATAAAAAGCCCCTTTTCTGTTCGCAAAGGGGGATCGAAAATAGTATTTAAGAGATTTTCAAAACCGTAGTCTTTGTCGAAAATGTCGCTACCATCGAGCCTTTTGTCGCTGCGTTCATTAAACAAGTTTTTGTCGATCGATTTCGCACTGTAGCGACGTTTGCCGCCGCTATGTCATTACAATGTGTGTTTAAAAAGTGTCAGATCATCTTTTTAATTGTATTTAATATTATTTAAACGCTGCTTGTTGGGCGTCTATTATGGCAAGGCATGTTGTTTTAGTGGGGGACTAGCAAAAAAAAGCGCCCCGTAGGGCGCTAATAACATGACAATAGTTAATGTCATAAAAGGGTGTTACTGGACAATCTCTGGTCCCATGATTGCATATGGAAGTGCAGTCGATAGAGAAGGAATGTAGGTGACAAGGATCAAGAAGACAAACAATACCGCAACGAAAGGCATGGCTGCTTTTACTACTCGAGCCAAGCTCATCCCGGTGATCCCTGAGGTTACAAAGAGGTTGAGACCTATTGGCGGCGTTATCATCCCGATCTCCATGTTGACCACCATGATGATACCTAGATGAATTGGGTCAACACCCAGCTCCATCGCGATTGGGAACACCACAGGTGCAACAATCACCAATAGACCAGATGGCTCCATAAACTGACCACCAATCAACAATAGAATGTTGACAGCGATTAGGAACGTGAACCAGTTGAAACCAACACCTAGCATCCATTCTGTAATCGCTTGCGGAATACGCTCAGCGGATAAAGTATGTGCGAACAGCAATGCGTTAGCGATGATAAACATCAGCATGATGGTTGTCTTGGTACCATCTAGCATGGTTTTACGAGTCTCTTCGCCAAATAAAGCAGGGAAGAAGCCACGCGCCATCAGTGAGAAATTACGACCCCAAATAGGCATACCCTGAGCAATACAGCTCACTAAGCTTGTTTCAAGCTTAGCACCACGTTTGGACACGTAGAACAGAGCCAGTAAAGCACCTAGAACCAAACCAATAATAGCTCGTACACCAGCGGTCATTGCTTCACTGCCAGACAGCGCGAAGAAAGACATGATTTCCCACACTAGGAAAAATGACACACCGTAAACCGTACCATTGAAACCCACACGTGCTGCGGGTGCATCCGTGTCTTTGGTCCATGTCTCGCCTTTAAGTGGCCCCATGTCACGATAAACGAATAGTGCGATGAAGATCGAGTAAATCGCGGCTACCACAGCGGCTTCTGTTGGTGTAAAAGCACCACCGTAGATACCGCCCATGATGATTACGATTAGAAATAATCCCCACCCCGCGTCTTTACCGCCACGGATTAAATTACCAAAGCCTTTCCACTCTTCCGCTGGTAGATTTTTGATACGTGCAACCACATAGATTGCCAACATCAACATACCACCCGCCATCAAGCCTGGGATCACGCCCGCTAAGAACATACGACCAACAGATACGTCCGTCGCAGCGGCGTAGACCACCATTACGATGGAAGGCGGAATTAGGATACCTAAAGTACCCGCATTGGCGATGATGCCGGAGGCAAACTCTTTTGAGTAACCGACTTGGCGCATACCCGCAATGGCAATAGTACCGATCGCTACCACGGTTGCTGGCGATGAACCAGACAGTGCTGCGAACATCATACATGCCAATACGGAAGCCATTGCCAAACCACCACGGAAGTGACCGACAGAAGCGATGGCAAAGTTAATCAAACGCTTTGCCACACCACCAGTAGACATGAATGACGACGCCAAAATGAAAAACGGAATCGCTAAAAGTGTGTAGTGTTGACCTGCGCCAAATAATGAGATTGCTACCGATGACAAAGAGTCATGGGAAAAAAATGTAATAAACAGAATGGACGTTAAGCCCAAACAAATACCAACTGGTAGCCCGATAAAGAGCAGCGTTAGTACCATACCAAATAAAATTAATGCTTCCACGATACGCTCCTAACCAATTAGTCTTTCAATGCACCTTTGTTCTCTTCAACAAGGTCTTGCGCTTCGTGACCACTGATCAACATATCACGCTTGCCTGTTGCGATGGCTATAAAAGCCTGTAGAGAACGGTACGCTAGTAATGCCAAACTGATTGGCAGAATCACAAGTACTAACCAGCGATGTACACGCGGTTGAATGTCGAACGCTTCGACCATAAAAGCAGGGTAGCGAAGTTCTTCTTGGCCTAGACCAATACGCCACATTTTGTACCAGTACTCAATGGCACCACCACGCACGTCTATGCCTAACATCGCAACCCAAGTTGAATCGAGTAAGATAAGACCATAGAGCATCGCACCTGCGGCACCGATCAGAGACAACACTTTTGCAGTCCCTTTAGGTACTGCATTCAGAAGAATATCGACCCCAAGATGCGAACCCGTTTTGATGCCATAGCTCATGCCCAAAAGGATCAGCCAAGAAAACATAACGGTATTGAATTCCAGCGCCGCCACCCAACCTGTGTTGAAAGCATAGCGCGCAATCACCTGGCCGAATGACACCACCATGATTGAAGAAATGACGAGAACTAATAGATTTTCTTCAAATCGTTCCATGAATTTCGGAAAACGTTTTTCCAGCACCCATAGGGCTAGAATAAATATCAATAAGTATAAATGAGGCCAGTATGCCATGGGGGACTCCTAAACATCGGAAGGCAGCGTAAAAAGGCCTTTCACACCAGAGCTCACGGGTGGGTTAACACGTATGTGAAAGGCACGAAAGGGCTAGTGCCATATGGCGCTAGCTTTGCTGCTCGGTCGTACTACGCTTATGCGCCAGCGGCTGCATCGATTAGATTTTTACCGATATCGCCTTCGAACTGTTTCCAAACAGGTTTCATTGTGTCAACCCATTCAGCACGTTGCTCTGGCGTTAGCGTATTGATCGTTCCGCCTGCTTTTAGGATATTTTCACGGTTAGCGGCTTCTTTTGCTTTAACGGACTCGTTCGCTTCTTGAGTGACTTCGTCAGCAATGGCGATGAATTGAGCACGATCTTCATCGCTTAGGCTCGCTAGAAAATCAGAAGATGTCATAAATAGGTAAGCCAACAACTGATGGTTGGTTTCCGTAATACTGTCTTGTACTTCGTAAAATTTCTTCGTGTAGATGTTTGACCAAGTGTTCTCTTGACCATCTACAACGCCTGTCTGTAAAGCACCGTATACTTCAGAGAACGCCATTGCTTGAGGCGATGCGCCCATGGCAGAGATCATTTGTTTCGCTACATCAGAGGTCTGTACGCGGAACTTAAGGCCTTCAGCATCGCTAGGTACCATTAGAGGCTTGTTCGCTGAGAAGTACTTCATACCTGACATCCAGTAACCTAGACCAACGAAACCGGCATATTCGTCCATCGCAGTTAGAAGTTCTTTACCTTCGTCTGTTTTGGTGAAGCGAATCGCATGATCCATGTCTTTAAAAATGAAAGGTAGATCAAAGACACCGTATTTAGGTGTGTAAGAACCGAATTTAGAAAGAGAAGGTGCTAGAAGTTGTACGTCACCTAGAAGCAGCGCTTCAAGCTCTTTGGAATCACCAAACAGTGTTGAGTTAGGGAAAACTTCGATACACAGTTTACCGTCCATCTCCTTGTTAACACGTTCCGCGAAGTTGTTAGCGGCAACCACTTTAGGGTGCGTTGTACCACCTGTTACGTGACTGAACTTTACAACGCGCTCACCTGAATCACAGTTTGCAGAAGCGGCAGTCGCAGACAGTGCAAGGGCAGCAGTGGTTAGTGCAAGGCTGATTTTTTTCATTTTCATGACTCCAAATTTTGAGTATTTATTATTGTTAGCTTGGGCATTGCCAAACATGCAACGCAATTTGGTTGTTGCTGTTCGTACTTGTTACACATTTTGTGCCAACTATTTAATAAAAATATAAGTGATTGAATTGTAAGGTAAAAATAAATTTTGGTGGATATTGCTATCCAGTCAACTTGGGAGGGATGAGTGACAATTCGCCCATGAAAAAAAGCTAATGGGTGGTTATTCACCCATTTAAGTTAAGCCGGTAAAAGTGCGTTTACAGTGGCTTTTAGAGCTTTAAAAAGATCTTTCTTGCCACTGAAATCTAAGTCATGAGCGTCTTTTTCAGTAAAGATATTTAGAGCGCAGCCCAGTAATAGCAAGTGTTGGGGGTTATTGGGGTGTAATTTTTTCTGTTCTAATAAATTGAGCGTAAAATGAAGTAATTGAGAACGCACGGAATCGTAAGGGCGGCTGTAGTTCGCAAAAAAGATCAAATCTGACACAGTTTTGTCTGTCAAAGAGGGAATGTGTGGATTCTCCCCCATGATACAACTGGCTGCAATGGTACTGATTAAAGCAGGGGATAATTGCTGAAGTCCAAGGGGTAAACTGCTTAACCAGAGCTGGCTGAACTGCTGGCACCAGAAATGATGACGTGAGTGAGCGATTTTAGATAAGGGCCTTAGCATCATTAAAGAGTAGGCTCCGCTCGCTTGGTCTTTTGCACTGCCCAAACGTACTGCACGGAAGTTGTTTTGTTGCCAGAATGACACCACTTCAGTGGTTGCAGCAAAACTAGTACAAAGAAAATCGATCGCTTGGCTATGAGCCGCTTGGTAGATACTCTCGATAAGCTGGCTACCTAAGCCTTGTCTCTGCGCTTCGGGCGCGATAGCAATACGGCTGATCCGCCAATAGGTGTATTGTCCTGCGTCTTGTATCCCTTCGTGGGCTAATAAAGACTGTGGTACAAGATGGCCTCTTGGGCGCCGTTTGCCTTGGGCAACTTGCTCTGATAAATCTTTAGGTAAACGGCCCTCAGCTGTCACCAATGCTACGCCTAATAACTTTTTATCGTGGTAGTGAAAAAAGGTGATTACGCTTGGGTCGTCAACCAACCATCTTTTATTTTCAGGCGTTGTTTGATAGTGGGCGCTTACTAATAAAGCAAATGCTTGATCTAAAAGGTTTGGGTATTGTAACCATTGAGCACCACACAATGTGTTTGGCGTGTCTTCTAGTTCTACATTCCTTTGATACTCTTTAAACAGCAGCTGATCGAGCCAAATTTCCAATGGGTCACTTTCCCCCCACCTTAAAGGCGTACTCAATGTGTACTCGTGACAAGGGGTTTTTAAGTGTCGAAGGTGTTGGCGAAAGCGTAGACCAAAGCCCCTACCGGAGCCTTCGTAGCCAAAATCGGTACTGCTGAATATCACGCGCTTCGCTTTCTGGGCCATTTGCTCCAGCATTGGTAATGGTATGCTAGCTGCTTCATCGACGACCAATAAATCAATGGGCGTGTGTAAGCGAAGTAATTCATCTGGTGCGATGAAAGGTGCTTGTGTCTCGGACAGCTCTTGAAAGTGCTGCACTAGCGTCGCTAAGTTATGAAGACTTGATGCCGTACAAAAACATTGTTGGTCGCGTGTCTTAGCTTGATATAGCAACTCAGCTAATGCATAGGATTTCCCTCTACCTCGAGCGGCGATCAGTATATGTGTGCTAGGGGGCCGCTCTAGCACTTGGCTTATAAATTGGTGTTGATCCGAGGTTAAGTTCTTCTCGGTGAGTTGATAGGGCGATAACGTTTGAGGCCATTGCTCTGTAAAAGGAGAGTTAGGTTGGCTAAGGGCTTGCCAAAACAGCGTTTTATAAGTGCTGCTCACCTGAGTACTTTCTAAAGGCCAAGGAAGAAAACGGGCTAACTCTTGATCTTCATTTGAACACCAGTGGGGGCCGAGATAAAGAACTAGAAGGCCTCCGCCTTTTAGTGTTCCGGCTACTATTGCTAATGCCGATAGATTAAGGCCCGCAGATAAATCGAGAAAAATAGCCGAGTAATTATTGCCGAGTTGGCGTTTCAGACCATTGAAAGTAGTTTGTGTGGTACCGGCTAAGAGTACCTCTTCACAATGCGAGACGACCAGTGTGTCCGCTAGCCTTTGGGTTAACGCTGCAAAGTTATTTAAGGCATTGCCACGAGTTTGCTGGCTGATCACACAGTGGCGATGAGGCGAATGAATACTGGTCATGAATGGCCCTACTTACATAAAAAAAGAAGCCTATCTATGTAGGCTTCTTTTTATCATACCTAGGTTCTTGGGTTCAGAGAATCTAGGATTCACATGAGTACTTTAAGTTGGGTCGTTTCGCGTACTGTTGAATTAGATAACCAATAGATCCATGAACTTATGTACGGCTGTTGCTTCAAGTTGTTGCTGATCTTTACATAAAGAGTAAATGTCGTTGCAACGAGCAGAGGGGAACCGAGTTGCTAAATTGGCTCTGAATTTCTTCTCGAGCAGCGGAATGCCTTGTTCGCGGCGACGTCGATGACCAATCGGATACTCGACTGACACTTCCTCTGTTGATGTGCCATCTTTAAAGAAGACTTGGATAGCATTGGCGATAGAACGCTTATCTGCCTCCAAGTATTCACGAGTAAAGCGTTCATCCTCAGTGATTTCCATTTTTTCACGCAGTTCATCAATAATGGGGTTCTGCATATGGAAGTCGTCTTCATAGTGATCAGCGATCAGGTTACCAAAGGCGAGTGGTACGGCCGTCATGTATTGGAGACAATGGTCACGGTCAGCTGCGTTCGCTAATGGGCCGACTTTGGAAATGATTCGAATAGCGGATTCGTGGGTACGAATCACAATCTTCTCGATTTGATCTAAGCGATCTTTCACTTGCGGGTGTAAGGTGACGGCGGCTTCAGCCGCCGTTTGTGCATGGAACTCCGCAGGGAAAGAGATCTTAAACAGCACATTTTCCATAACATAGGTGCCGTAGTCCTGAGTAAACTTGAAGGTCCGATCTTCGGGTGTTTTTAACTGCTGGTCTTTATTGGTTTTAGAAAAAGACACATCGTAGAACCCCCATTGCGGCGCGGTCAGTACGCCGGGAATGCCCATTTCACCCCGCAATGACATATCGGCTAGACGGACTGCTCGAGACGTAGCATCCCCCGCCGCCCATGATTTACGTGAGCCTGCATTCGGAGCGTGACGATAGGTACGTAATGCTGAGCCATCAACCCAGGCTTGCGAAATGGCGGCCATAATTTGCTCACGGTTGCCGCCCATCATTTTTGCTACAACCGCAGAAGATGCTACACGCACTAATAAAACGTGACACAGACCGACACGGTTAAACGAGTTCTCCAAGGCAATCACGCCTTGGATTTCATGGGCCATGATCATACCCTCTAATACTTCTCGCATGGTCAATGGCGCTTCGCCGTGAGAGACGCGTACTTGAGACAAATGATCAGCGACCGCCAAAATACCACCGAGGTTATCGGAAGGATGGCCCCATTCTGCCGCGAGCCAAGTGTCGTTGTAATCGAGCCAGCGAATAATGCAACCGATGTCCCATGCTGCTTTCACTGGGTCGAGAGTGAACGACGTGCCCGGCACACGCGCACCATTCGGTACAACAGTGCCTTGCACCATAGGGCCAAGGTGTTTAGTACACTCTGGAAAACGTAGGGCTAATAGGCCGCAACCTATAGTATCCATTAGACAGTTGCGAGCTGTATCGAGGGCTTCTTGGCTTTCAATTTTGAAATTTAAAACATAATCCGCGATGTCTTGGATGACCTGATCGTATTCAGGGCGGTTATTTAAATCGACGTTTGCACTCATGGTGGTTCCTCTAATTCTTATCTAACCAGCTCATGCTGGTGTATCTGTCTATTAATCTCGGTCTGCAATATCGACCCAAGTGGCTTTTTCAGGGCCCGTGTAATCTGCGCTGGGTCGAATTATGCGATTGTTTGCGCGTTGCTCCATCACATGGGAAGCCCACCCTGTCACACGTGAACATACAAAAATTGGTGTGAATAACTTGGTTGGAATGCCCATAAATCGATACGCACTGGCATGGAAAAAATCGGCATTACAGAAGAGTTTTTTCTCGCGCCACATAACGGCTTCGCAGCGTTCAGATACCGCATATAGATGTGTGTCACCGACTTCTTCAGACAATCGCTTGGACCACTTCTTGATGATGTCGTTGCGAGGGTCACGTTCACGATAGATTGCATGACCAAAGCCCATGATTTTTTCTTTGTTGACCAATTTATCGAGGATCGCAGCTTCGGCTTCGTCGGCACTTTGCCAAGGCTCGATCATGTCCATTGCAGCTTCGTTGGCACCGCCATGAAGCGGGCCGCGTAAGCTGCCAATGCCGCCGGTAATACAGGAGTGCATATCGGAAAGCGTTGAAGCACACACTCGCGCCGTAAAAGTAGACGCATTAAACTCGTGTTCTGCATACAGAATCAGCGAGGCGTTCATCACTTTTTCATGTAATGAATTAGGTGTGTCACTGTGTAGCATCGCTAGAAAATGCCCCGCTAGGCTGTTCACAGATGGGTTAAGCGTGTCGATACGAACACCGTCGTGACTAAAGCGATACCAATACAATATGATGGCAGGAAGCGTTGCCAATAGGCGATCGGCAACGTCTTGTTGCTGACTAAAGTCGGTTTCTGTTTCAACGTTGCCTAAAAAAGAGCAACCTGTGCGCATGACATCCATTGGATGGGCGTCTTTGGGAATTAATTCCAAACACGATTTTAGGGCTTGTGGCAGCTCCCGTAAGTTCATGAGCTTAGTTTTGTAATGATCCAGTTCCGTTTGGTTTGGCAGTTTGCCATACAGGAGCAAATGCGCCACCTCTTCAAAGCAGGCTTTTTCAGCCAACTCTTCTATGTCATAGCCTCGATAAGTGAGGCCAGAGCCCGTTTGGCCAACGGTACAGAGAGCGGTTTCACCTGCACTTTGACCTCGAAGGCCAGCGCCTGATAATTCTTTAGCCATTTCTTTATCTCCATTTTTATTGTTAGCGAGATAATCAGTTAAACACCAGCTCGTATGACCCGATTCCATCGGGGACATCGCACTTTTATCACTGAGCAGAGTTAGCTCGTAGGCCCCGACTCCATCGAGGGCAAAGCGTGGTGCATGACTGATAATATGTATGTCATCAACGGTTTCTGATCCTTATTAACGCTTATTTTCAGAGAACAACGCATCGAGCTTTTGTTCGTAATCGTGGTAATTTAAGAAGTCGTATAAATCCATGCGTGTTTGCATCGTGTCGACCACATTGCGCTGGTGGCCATCATTTAACAGGTGTTGATACACATTGAGTGCGGCTTGGTTCATCGCGCGAAAGGCACTGAGTGGATACAGCACCATATCGATGCCTGCGCTGGCTAACTCTTCACGACTAAACAATGGCGTGGCGCCAAATTCAGTGATGTTAGCCAATACCGGTACTTTTACAGCATCCACAAACTCGCGGTATTGCTCAAGAGTCAGCATGGCTTCGGGGAAGATCATATCAGCCCCTGCCTCAACGCAGGCTACGGCCCGTTCAATGGCGGAATCCATGCCTTCTACGGCTAACGCATCGGTACGAGCCATGATGACGAAGCTGTCATCGTTACGCGCGTCGACACAAGCTTTGATGCGATCCACCATTTCAGCTTGGCTGACAATGGCTTTATTCGGGCGGTGGCCACAGCGCTTTTGTTGAACTTGGTCTTCAATGTGTACAGCGGCAGCCCCCGTTTTTTCCATTTGTTGCACGGAACGGGTGATGTTAAATGCACCGCCAAAGCCGGTATCAATATCGACCAGCAATGGCAATTGGCTGGCTGCAGTAATACGGCGTACGTCTTCTAATACGTCATTCAGGTCGGTCATACCAAGATCGGGCAAGCCGTATGAGGCGTTGGCAACCCCACCACCTGATAAGTAAATGGCATGGTGGCCTGTTTGTTCCGCCATCATGGCGCAGTAGGCGTTGACGGTACCAACGACTTGCAATGGTGAATGGTCTTTTATCGCTTGGCGAAAACGTGCGCCGGGTGATGCTAACGTCATACGATCCTCACTTTTATTGTTATTGGCTCGGTTGGCCAGTGTTACCCTGAGAAATGCTGTTGTGCAGCATCGCTTTTTTCAAAAGACTTGCGGCGCGACTAATGTGGCGACGCATGAGCAGTTCGGCTAAATCGCCCTCGCGGTTGGCGATGGCGTCTAGAATGGCTTTGTGTTCGCGTAATGCCTGACGTGGGTCTGGACGCGAGTCGGCCGTGTAGCGACGATACATACGAATCGTGGCATACAAATCTTGTGTTAATACACGAATCAGTTTTTTGTTTTGGCTGGCGTGAATAATACGCAGATGGAAGTCCTCGTTGCCGTTTTGGCTGGCATAGTGCTCATCTTGATTGGCGTCTAAATGCGCTTGGTGATCTTCTAGAAGCGTATAAAGTTGTTCAATTTCAGCCTCACTAATCAATTCCGCCGCCAAACGTGCAGCCATTCCCTCCATCGCTTCGCGTAGCGTAAACGTGTCTAACAGGTCGGCTATATTTAGCTCAACCACACGAGCCCCAACATTGGCTGTACGTGTGATGAGGCCAAGGGTTTCCAGTTTTACTAAGGCTTCACGTAGCGGTCCACGAGACACGCCATAGCGTTTGGCGAGTTCCGGTTCTGAAATTTTACTGCCCAGTGGAAGCACCCCATCAATGATCTCAGCGGTTAAACGCTGAGTTAAATCATCCGGTAGTGTGGCAGACTTTAGAGTTGTGACCTTGTTCACGCTCATTTCCTATTTTGTTGTCTACAATGAAACCCGTTATAGAGTGAAAATGAGTATAGATCAATATAGATTGTCGACAATTCGACTTAGGTCTTAGTCTAAAAAGAAAGGCAAATCCTACATTGTCGACAATGTAGAGGGTGTTCAGGGGCGTGTTACCAAGTGATCGATTGGTGGTTCCAGTCCATATAGCTGGCTTTTCCGTCCATTTCTAAAGTATCGAGTAAGCTCAATAATTGCGAGGCGACAAACTCAGGTGTAAACAACTTCCCCTCAGGGACAGAGCGTTGGAAGGGTTCAGAAAGCGGTGTATCCGTTGTACCTGGGTGAAAAGCTAACAGTTTAACGTTTTTGGCACGCCTTGCGAGTTCCACTGAAAACGTCTGTACCATCATATTCAGAGCGGCTTTAGAGGCACGGTAGCTGTACCAGCCTCCTAATTGATTATCACTGATGCTGCCAATGCGTGCACTAAACAAAGCCACTTTACAGGGCTCATTGCTTTTCAAATGTGGGGTTAAGTACTTTAACCAAAGCGAAGGCGTGACTGTATTCGCTTCATAGACTTTGAGCATGTTGTCTGAGGAGATTGACTCAAACTTACGTTCTGGTTGTAGTTCGTCTTGGTGCAAGATCCCTTGGCAAATAAATACTTTGCCGACAGGAGCGGATAACGAAATCTGAGAGCAGGCTTGCTCAATGCTGGCTTCGTCGTATTGAGTGTTAATGGATGTGATTTTGGGATCAGAGAAAGCTTGTCCCCGGCTGATGGCAAGAATATGTTGGCAAGTATCTTCTTTTACTAATTTAGCGATTAATGCTTGTGCGATTTTACTTCCGGCACCGACAACAATGACTGTGTGTGGCATAGAGCCTCCTTCGTATAATAATGAAGCATACGCAGAAGGCGTGTGACTTGGATGACTAGCGAGGAGGGCAATGGTCTTTGCTGCAAGGCTCGCAGCGCTTTTCACCCGTTAACCAATAAGACAGTTTGTGGCGGTGTTTGGCAAATAATAAGTAGCCTTGGTCCGCAAACCAGCGAATGACCGGCCAGCGCAACACTTTAAGCCATTTATGTTTGCCGATGGCTTGCCAGACGGCCACATTGGCATCTAAACCTGTCACGAGTTGACCGTTGTCTAAAATAGCATGCAGTAAACGATCGGCCGCATGTTCATCAATTTGCGGATAAAGGTTGTTGAAGGTGTCACTGTGAATGTCCACTAGGTTTAGGCGCTGTGCGGTATCGTAGCGCTTTAGTAATGTGATTTCTTTTACACAAAGTGGGCAGTACCCGTCGTAGAACAACGTAATCATAAGGGGTAACCTAAATTTTTGGGTAGAGCATGAGCAAATGCATAGCACACACCGCTACCGTTAGACCAAAACGCAAATTTGGGTAATAACTTTGATCCGGACGAATTTGTTTTAACCAACGTACTTCCAACCAAAAGATGCTGATGTAGCCACATAACAGTAGCAGTAAAGACATGTGCGGCTGATCAATGAGTAATCCACACCATGCGATCAACGCTACCACATTACTGGCGATGAGCAGTATTTTACATTTCGATTGAAACGGCTGTTCCAGTACTTGTCCCCAAATTGCACCGCTTAGAAAACTTAAGATAACAGCGCTGTACGCGACGAAAACAGACTGAGCAAGCAGACCATAATGGTAAAAATTGAAGTGAAAAGCTAACGTACTCGCGATAAATGGGATAAGCCCTAAAACGCCAAGCGTTTTAATAAGCGAGCTTGAATTGTTACGCATTGTTTATCCTAAAAGTAAAAGCTGCTGACAATAATTGCGTATTATCTAACAGAATAGATCTTGAGGCATTTAAAAAAGTATCTAAGAGCGAACTTTTTCGCCCCATTGAGTAGAGCGAGGGCACAGAGTACAATGGTGAACTTATTTTATCGGCTACGCCGTTGCGCGCCAGCCGCCCCTAAATTAACGAATTAAGGTGTGTTGAAAAATGCCAGCTAAAACGATGGATGAACTCGTCTCCCTTTGTAAACGTCGTGGATTTATCTTCCAAGGCAGTGAGATTTACGGAGGTATGCAAGGTGCATACGACTACGGTCCACTAGGTATTGAGCTTAAAAACAACCTTAAAGCAGCATGGTGGCGCGCTATGGTCTATGACCGTGACGATGTTGAAGGTCTAGACGCTGCCATTATTCAAAACAAATATGTGTACAAATACTCGGGTCACGAAGATACCTTTACAGATCCGATGGTAGACTGCCACGAATGTAAATCGCGCTTGCGTGCTGACCACATGAAAGACATCAAAGTATGTGACAACTGTGGTTCAACCAACGTCACTGAGCCTCGTGATTTCAACTTGATGTTTAAGACGAACGTTGGCCCGATGGTGAACGAAGAGTCTTACACGTACCTGCGTCCAGAAACGGCGCAAGGCATTTTTACAAACTTCAAAAACGTCGTTGATTCAACATCGCGCGCATTACCATTTGGTATTGCTCAGATCGGTAAATCGTTCCGTAACGAAATCACGCCACGTAACTTCATTTTCCGTGTTCGTGAATTTGAACAAATGGAACTGGAATTCTTCTGTAAACCAGGTGAAGACGAAAAATGGCATCAAACATGGGTCGATCTTCGTACTCAGTGGTGGCTTGATCAAGGTTTGGCAAAAGAGAACATCGAGTTTGAACATGTGACTGGCGATGATCTAGCGCATTACTCAAAAGCGACGGTTGATATTTTGTACAAATTCCCACATGGCTTTGAAGAGCTGGAAGGGATCGCAAACCGTACCGACTATGACCTAGGGTCGCACACTAAGGCTCAAGAAGAGTTCGGCTTGTCAGCCAAGGTTAAACCAAATGCGCACTCAACGACTAAGCTAGCAGTACGTGATTTAGAAGAAAACAAAATGGTTGTGCCATTCTGTATCGAGCCTTCAGCAGGTTTGGATCGCGGTTTGTTGGCGGTGCTAACGGAAGCGTACACCGAAGAAGAGCTTGAAAACGGCTCAAGCCGTACCGTGTTAAAACTTAAGCCGCATCTAGCTCCGATCAAAGTTGCTGTTCTACCTCTTAAGAAGAACAAACCTGAAATCGTTGAAGCCGCAAAAGGCATTAAGAACCGTCTACAGAAACTTGGCCTAGGTCGTATCCTTTATGAAAATACCGGTAACGTAGGTAAAGGCTACCGTCGTCATGACGAAGTAGGTACGCCGATCTGTATCACAGTTGACTTTGATACGATTGAACAAGAAGGCGCACCAGTGACTGTTCGCCACCGTGATACCATGGAACAAGAAGTGGTTAACACGGTCGATCTTCCAAGCTTCATCTTGAACTACTTTGTAAATCAAGACTAAGTCAAAGTCGCGCTCTTAAAAAAATCAAAAGCCGATGCAGTGTGAACTGCATCGGCTTTTTAGTTTTTGACAAACAGACAGGTTCTGTAATGTGTCTATTAGGCTAAGGTTTACTTGCCTGCATTTCCTCTAGACCACCACCATTGATGACATTGACAAAGCCCATATCATACAGCTGGCGCTTTGCGTGGCCGGCACGGCTGCCTGATCGACAATAGACAACAATTGACGTGTCGCGGTCTATTGGGTTGGCCAATTTATTCAAACTGCTAAGAGGCATATTGACCGCTTCTTCTAAGTGACCAGACTTAAACTCCTGAGCGGTGCGAACATCAATTAACATGGCACCATTATTGAGGGCTTGCCAGGCAACATCTGAGCGTTTTGACGCCGTTGCACTGAGGCTAAACACACCGATAATCAAAGCAATTAACGCTAATATAGAAAACTTTATAGGGGTATTGGTATCTAGCGACAAACGTTCCATATTTTTTCTCCGTTAGTGTTGTCGAGCAAAAAAATCCGAGATTTCTTGGTCGATAGAGACCTCACTCGGAAGAAACCAAATCAAATTAGAAATCATGTCTACGTGCCCCATTTCTGGGAAGGTTTTTGTGGTGACGCGTCCTCGTTCAAGTTTTATTTTAGTGCTTAATAAATCGATATTGCGTTGGCCTACTAACGTATCTTCCTCTCCCCACATTAGTAGCATCGGTGGCTCATTGCCATCAATAAAGGTCGTAACCGTCATTTGAGGGTAGCGTTCTGGAGGGCCAAAGATATCTTTAAGATCCTCTTCCATAGGAATAAAGTCATAAGGCCCAGACAGCCCCGCAAATGCTTTAATGTTCTGGTTTGAGTGTCCTTTGCTAGATAAGTATTGTTCGTCTGCACTGATCAGCGCGCCAATGTGCGCCCCAGCAGAGTGCCCCATCACAAATAACTTATCAGGGTTTCCTTGAAATGAGCCTATGTTGTCCATGGTCCAGACAATCGCATCCGCACCATCTTCGACAAAGCTTGGAAACTTAACTTGGGGGTATTTGCGATAGTCAGGAATCACAACAATGTAACCACGATCAACAAAAGGCTTGGCCACAAAGGGGTACATTTCTTTATGACCGTCTTGCCAGCTACCGCCGTAGAAAAACACAATGACTGGATGCCGTTGGCCTGTTTCTTGTTGTGGCGTGTAGATGTCTAACGTTTGTTCAGGCAGGTTGCCATAACTTATATTTTCATGGCGTATAACATCCCCAAAATGACTCGGTATGTTAGCTACGTTTACACCCACTTGAGTGCATCCGGAGCTGATGACGGCCGCAACAGTCGTAAAAAGGGATGAAAGTTTGATAGGATCCACCTATAGATTTTTAATAATCAATTACCATACGTAAAGTGAAATCAATCGGATCTGTTTTTACTGAAAAAAGGAAGTATTTTTAAAATAACGGGTGTGGCTTGGTCTTACCATCTTCGCTGTCATAATGCGTAGCATGACAAAGATAAGGAGTTATTCATGAATTCTGTTATGACGTTGTTAAAGTCACATCGATCCATTCGAAAGTTTACCGAGAAACCGTTAGCGGTCGGAATGCTTGAGCAGTTAGTCAGCGCAGCCCAAGGCGCATCATCAAGCAATCACGTTCAGGCCTACAGCATTATTCGAGTAACAGACCCAGAGAATCGGGCTAAGTTGATGGCCCTCTCTGGTGATCAAGCCTACATTCAACAAGCTGCTGAGTTTCTTGTATTTTGTGCCGATATGAAACGTAATACAGAAGCAGCGGCTCGCACAGGCATTGAACCGACCATGGGCATGACGGAACAATTATTGGTATCGACCATTGATACGGCCTTGGTCGCGCAAAACCTAACCATAGCCGCTGAATCAGAGGGTCTTGGCGTCGTCTATATTGGTGGAGTGCGTAATAATCCAGAAGCAATCAGCGAATTACTGCGATTGCCAGAGCATGTCTACCCAGTGTTTGGCATGTGCCTTGGCTACCCAGATCAAGATCCAGACGTTAAACCGCGCTTACCCTTGGCAACAGTGTTGAAGCAAGACTACTACGATGCACAACATGACCCAGTATTAATTGAGCAATACGATTCAGAGATGGAGCGTTACTATCAAGCACGGACGGGCGGGAACAAATCCTCCAATTGGTCGCAAAGTATGGCGCCCATGTTCTCCGGGAAACTGCGCCCACATATGCGTGATTTTCTGATCTCGCAAGGCTTTGAAATGAAGTAATGGCACTTTGAGCCTTTTCTAATAATGGCGATAGAGTGATTGGGTGCTTAGTTGCTTGATTTGTCGGAAGAATTTTACTTAATGTTCTTGGCAAGTAGATGTGGTCTGGCTATAATAGGCGCCGATTTAAGGCCCCATAGCTCAGTTGGTTAGAGCATCCGACTCATAATCGGCAGGTCCCCTGTTCAAGTCAGGGTGGGGCCACCATATAAATAAGCCCTAGCAGGTTAATGTCTGCTAGGGCTTTTTTATTGCCAGCATTTGCTGCACCTCGTTTACCTAGGTAAATGTGATCTCGTACGAAATCCTTTCGCGATTGGTAGGGCCCCGGCCACCGAGGGAAACACACTCAGACCAAGCGATCCTATGAATAATACAGAGTAACGAGTTTCGGTGCTTACCAGCTACTTTGTTGCTTCATTCCATGTCATTTAATTTGCTTGCGCTAAGTCTTGCCTCGTACCTCGCCAGCGACGCGTCAGCACAAATCAAACGCATGGAATACCGCCGCTCCAGCAGGGCCTTAGGCTAAGTAATCTATTAAAAGCGTGGAGTAATGAGCTTGCTGAGGTCTGGTGTCACACCAGAGAGTCTATAGGAATATTAGAGTGCTGGTGTTGAGCCAGCCAATTTTCAAAGTCCGAAGCAGCAAGTGGCTTTGAGAAAAAGTACCCTTGGAAGATTGTGTATCCGAGTGATTGAAGTATTTGCAGTTGCTGTTCATTTTCGACGCCCTCTGCAATCACCGCTAAACTAAGGTTATGGGCAATAGATAAAATAGATTTGCTTATTTCTGTATAAATAAATTTTGGCAAGTTCAAAACAAAAGATCGATCAAGCTTTAGTTGCGATACAGGGATTTGTGCTAGCCGATTAAAGTTGGAAAAACCAATGCCAAAATCATCCAGAGATATTTTCAGGCCAGCATTATAAAGTTCAAAAATAGTTTTCTCTGCTTGGCTATAACAGTTTATTTCTTTGCTTTCTGTTATCTCTATTGTGATATTTTTAGGATGAACCTCGTTATATTTAAGCGTTTTTAATATTTTTTCACTGAGATACACATCGTTAAAGCTGGATGCCGAAAAATTGACGGCCGTCACGGGGAGTTCGATCCCCTTGCTTTCCCAGTCCGCTAACTGCTGGCTGACATGATCCAATACCCAGAGATCCAGCTCTGCGATGAAATTATAACTTTCCGCCAAGGGGATAAATGTATCAGGGGGGATTTGCTCGCCGTCTTGTCTTATCCATCTCACTAAGGCTTCTACGCCAAACAGCGTTTCATTTTCTGCATCGTACTGAGGTTGGTAGTGAACAAAAAGCCTGCCAGCGGCCAAATCACTGACCAATTCATCCATCAGCGTTACGGAAGGGGCGGTGTTGTGGGTAGTCAGTAAGCTCTCATTAACCAACTTGATGTTGAGATACTGGTTGCCAGATATTTCAATTTCTTCTGGCAAAAAACGTAATTCAATAGGAGCGTGATTTTTAACTTTAAAGAGAAGATCAACTTGTTGGCCACTTAATTTACGGAACTCACTTGGATGAAAAATACGCTGTTCCGATTCGAGCCAAAAGCAATCCAAAGATAAGAAATAACGATTGTGTGAAGGAGAGTAAGTCGCACCCGCCATAGGATTACAAAAAACCACTGAATCATTACGGTCCAACACAATAAAGCATCGAATCGTTTCTTGTAAGGCAAGCCAATCAGCCGCAAAATCTGTTTTGTTAGTGTTGATCAAGATCCTACCCAAAAATTTACTACAAGCTGAAAATTGCACCAGAATTGCAGACTCGAACTAACGAAACAACAAAACGTCTAGGACAGTTAGTGAAGACTAATATTGCCTTAAGGGCAATTAAAGTCAAGCAATTTGCCCGCACTGCGTTGCCTCAATGGCAATAAAATGTCGAGTAATTTGCCCTATTGGTTTTGCCTAGATGGCAAAAAAATACGGATAATTCCGCTATGAATATTGGCTATGTTATAAAAACCCTTCGAAAACAACGTAAGATGACGCAAGAGCAGATTGCACTGGAGGCAGAAATTGCCACCAGCAATGTTTCGCGCATTGAAAAGGGCTTAAGACAACCCTCTCAAAAGGTGTTGCAGAAAATATCAAAAGCCTTAGATATCACACCCTCAGTGCTTTACGCCGCATCTGAGCTGCCTATTGCAAGCATCCCAAGTTTCTTAGAAAACCATAAAAGCGCGGCATTGCAAGAACATAGCCACCCGATTGATCTTAATGCAGACACCAGCGCCTTATTAAAGCTTTTTCACGAACTCTCCCCGAGTAACAAAAGCTTATTGCTTGAGCAATTGAAAACCCTCCACCGTTGGCAAATTTCCACTGATGTGGACGTCGACAACCACACCTCTATACATCGTTTTAATTAAGCGCTCGCCAAGGTAGAACCCAGTCCCACAGTGCGTGGGAATAATACGTAGGAATCCTTTCGCGATTTGTAGCGCCTCGATCTTCGAGGGAAACACTCTCAGGCCAAATGATCCTATTTAAAACACAAAGCAATGAGTTTCAGTGCTTACCAACCGCTTTGTTGCTTCATTCCATGTCATTTAATTTGCTTGCGCCATGTCTTGCCTCGTACCTCGCCAGCGACGCGTCAGCACAAATTAAACGCATGGAATACCGCTAACCAGCTTTTGTACGAGCGAAATCCTTTCGCGATTTGTAGAACCTCGGTCTCCGAGGGAAACAGTCTCAGATCAAATGGTCTTATTAAAAACTAAGAATAACGAGTTTCGGTGCTTACCAACCGCTTTGTTGCTTCATTCCATGTCATTTAATTTGCTTGCGCCATGTCTCGCCTCGTCAGCTTTTGTACGAGCGAAATCTTTTCGCGATTTGTAGGAAATGAGATGGACCCGCCCTCCTAACTATGTGCCATGCTTAATGTGCAAACCAAGCAAACCGGCATTTAA
>NZ_LTAX01000016.1 GCF_001639745.1 Marinomonas gallaica | reverse complement strand
AGTAGGCCGAATATAAGCGTGCAACTTTACTCTGTCTTATCGAAATAGCTTGCAACAGTCGGGCGGGTCCATATAACTTCGCTGTACGAAGGAAAGCCCTTGCGATTAAAGGCTTCCATTCCTCACCGCACACTGTCTTTTCCCGCGGAAACCGCAGTCCTACATGACGGCAAAGTGGCTTTGTGGAGACTTCACTGTGCGAAGGAAAGCCCTTGCGATTAAAGGCTTCCATTCCTCACCGCACACTGTCTTTTCCCTCGGAAACCGCGGTCCTACATATTGGGAAACCGCGTTCCTACAAACTAATAGGAATTAATCCAGCATAAAAGTAACAGGACCATCGTTGGTAAACTGTACTTTCATGTCCGCACCAAACTGTCCTGTTTCCACTTTATCGTATTGCGCACGCACTTTCGCGACAAAATCATTAAACAAGCGCTCGCCCTCTTCCGGCACTGCCGCACTAGAGAAGCCTGGACGCAGCCCTTTTTTAGTCTCGGCTGCTAAGGTAAATTGCGAAACTAACAGTACCCCGCCACCTACCTGTTGAACATTCAAGTTCATTTTGCCGTCATCATCACCGAACATACGGTACTTTAAAAGCTTATCAGCCAAACGCTGTGTATCCGCTTCGGTGTCCCCGCGTTCAATCCCGACCAATACCAGCTGCCCATGATCAATGGCTCCAATGGTTTCACCATCAACAATGACTTTCGCTTCAAGGGATCGCTGTACCAAGACTTTCATCTGTGCTCCTTTTGCTATCTCTAACCATCACAAATTTTAGACAAAATAAAAGCGCCCTAAGGCGCTTTCATTCCGCTCAAGACCTTGCGGTCTATTTGCTGCTGCTCTATTACTTACGGCCAGCGCGTTTACGCTCGTTTTCAGTCAATAGTTTCTTACGAATACGGATGCTTTCTGGCGTTACTTCTACCAGCTCATCGTCTTCGATAAACTCAAGTGCTTGCTCAAGTGTATGACGAATTGGCGGCGTAAGCGTCAATGCTTCATCTGTACCTGATGCACGAACGTTTGTTAACTGCTTACCTTTAACTGGGTTAATAGACAAGTCGTTATCACGCGAGTGAATACCAATTACCTGGCCTTCGTATACTTCTACTGCGTGACCTAGGAACATACGGCCACGGCTTTGTAGGTTAAACAATGCGTAAGCCGCAGTTTTACCCGTAAGCATACTGATTAACACACCATTTTGGCGGCGGTGAACATCACCGTCTTTTACTGGGCCGTAATGATCAAATACGCTGGTCATAATACCTGAACCAGACGTCAGTGTCAGGAACAAACCACGGAAGCCAATCAAACCACGTGAAGGCGTCATGAACTCAAGACGAACTCGACCCTTACCATCTGGCTCCATGTTAGTCAGCTCAGCTTTACGCAAGCCAAGCTCTTCCATGATCGAACCTTGATGCTGCTCTTCAACGTCAATAACCACTAGCTCGTATGGTTCTTGAATTTTTCCATCAACAATTTTTTGAACTACTTCAGGACGAGAAACACCCATCTCAAAGCCTTCACGACGCATATTCTCGATCAATACAGAAAGGTGAAGCTCACCACGGCCAGATACGATAAATTTATCAGGCGTCTCGCCTTGGCGAACACGCAAAGCCACGTTATGGATAAGCTCACGCTCAAGACGGTCAGAGATATTACGCGTCGTAATGTATTTACCTTCTTTACCAGCAAACGGAGAGTCGTTAACCATGAAGGTCATGCTTACGGTTGGCTCGTCAACTGTCAACGCAGGCAAAGCTTCAACACACTCAGGATTACATAGCGTGTCAGAAATACTTAGACCATCGATACCTGTGATACAAACGATATCACCTGCAGCCGCTTGTTCAGTATCAACTCGCTGTAGACCATGGTAGCCCTTAACGTTTAGGACCTTACCTTTACGCTCTTTGCCGTCAGCCGATTTAACAATTACTTGCTGATTAGGAGACAACAGACCACGAGTGATACGGCCGATACCGATTACACCAACGTAGGCATCGTAATCCAATGCAGACACCTGCATTTGGAACATACCTTCAGGATCAACATCAGGAACAGGCACGCTGTCGACGATCATTTGATACAGCGGTTCCATTGTTTCTGACATTGCTTCTGGATCAAGCCCTGCGATACCGTTGATCGCTGACGCGTAGATCACAGGGAAATCAAGCTGCTCTTCTGTCGCACCAAGAGAGTCAAATAGATCAAATACTTGGTCCATTACCCAGTCAGGACGTGCGCCTGGACGGTCGATTTTGTTGATTACAACGATCGGACGTAGGCCACGTTCAAAGGCTTTAGACGTTACGAAACGCGTTTGTGGCATCGGGCCATCTACCGCGTCAACCAATAGTAGTACAGAGTCCACCATCGATAGTACACGCTCTACTTCGCCACCGAAATCGGCGTGTCCAGGTGTGTCTACGATGTTGATGCGGTAGTCATTCCACTTAATTGAAGTGTTTTTCGCAAGAATGGTAATACCACGCTCTTTTTCTTGGTCATTCGAGTCCATAATACGCTCTGAACCCATCTCTTTACGGTCCAGTGTACCTGACTGACTTAGAAGCTGGTCTACCAGCGTTGTTTTACCATGGTCAACGTGGGCAATGATTGCAACGTTGCGTAACTTACTGATATCAATAGACATTAATATTTCTCTGTATTTAGCGACAGGGAATGAGATATAACAAGATTAAGCGGGAATCGGTACGCTTAAAAGCAATCTTGTGTTGTCATTCGGAGTAAAATTCGCGCAATTGTACCCTTATCTTTATGAACTTCCTATTAAGTTCCCGAAAAAAGACAAAAAAAGTCCATCGCGCAAACCTCACGTAAGCTTCTTGGCGTTAGCTCTTAGGTACCGTGACCTGATGCCAGAACTGTTGGGCTATGCCTTCCATCTTTTCTGATAATACAAACAGCTCATCACAGGCACCAGAATTGTCTCGGCATTTTTCAACAATTCCGGCCGTCACGGTCACTGCATTCGCAATGCGTTGGTTAATTTGCATAGCCGTTTCACTTTGCTGATTCATCGCTACTGCTGTTTGCAATGCATTTTGATGAATTTGATCCAAACCTTCACGAACCCTAGTTACTGCGATATCAACATTAATTGACTCTTCATGAGTTCGCTCCACGGCCATCACAGCAGACTCCATTTTTGCACACGCTGCATTTGAGCCTAACTGCACTCTCTCGATGGCACTGACAATATCTTCGGTAGATTTATACGTTCGAGTGGCTAAACTACGGACTTCATCTGCAACCACAGCAAAGCCACGTCCTTGTTCGCCTGCCCGTGCAGCTTCAATCGCAGCATTAAGTGCAAGAAGATTAGTTTGTTCAGCTACTTCTTGAATGACCTCTACAACCGAACTGATGGCTTCACTATCACTGCGCAAACGAGCAAGCTCATCATTCGCTTGGCTGATATGGGTACGAACAGTATCCATTGCATCACGTGCCGTAATAATCGCTTTTTGGCCATCAGACATGGTATCAAATGCAGCTTCCGTAACACGGGTACCGTCTTGCGTAGCCTGAGCAACTTCCTCTACCGCGGCTACCATTTCATCAGTCGCTCGTTCAATCGAGCTAAAATCTTTTGATAACTCATCTAACGCACGCTCACTGGACTGCACACTGGCGCATACTTGAGTCTGTTTATCGCGCAACATTAACGAGAAACTACTGATACGACCCGCCACAGCGGCAGTTTCTCCGCGCAGCTTCGTCAGAGCCAGTCGAATACTACCCGCTTCATCCGTTCGTCCTGTATATATATACGCAGCAAGCTCTGAATCACACACTTGGCGGGATTTTTTAATTGCGGTCGCTAACGGTTGGTAAACCAGCCACAATAAACCTAGCATCACTAAAAACAAGGCAGTGTTAGCCAGCCAAGCACTGCTCGTATCGAATTCTTGAGCGATCAGGTTTGACAGTAAAAAGTAACTAACCAAAATCATCAAGCAACGAACAGGAAACGACAAGAAAGGTTTTCTAGGTAATTTTTTCTCGGGATGAGAGACAGAGTTTAGACTAGAATACAGTTTTTCGGCACGTTGCTTCACCTCGACTTCCGGCGCTCGACGAACAGATTGATACTCAACTACTCGCCCATCTGCCATAACAGGACTCGCGTAAGCATCTACCCAGTAATAACTGCCATCTTTACAACGGTTTTTAACAATCCCCATCCACGATTGCTTTTGCTGTAAATGTTGCCACATGTCAGCAAATGCCGCTTTGGGCATATCAGGATGGCGAATAATATTATGATGATGGTCAAGCAAATCCTGAGAATTGAACCCGCTGATGTGTTCGAATTCTTCATTAATGTAGGTAATCGTACTATCGAGTTTTGTCAGTGACAGTATATTGGAGCTCTTATCCAATATACGCTCCTGCCCCTGTTGCGTATAAGTCATTTGTATCCCTACTAATTTAGTAAAAAATAAGGATAGGAGTATATCGCGCTAATGAATCCTCATTTTGACAAAAATCATAGTAAGCACATTTTATCTATTCACTTAACCGATCTGTCACGCACAAAATACCCATTTTCATGCGCAATACATTCAACCAATGATTACATTTAATGAAAATTAACGTACAAAAAAGCGCACCATAAAGGTGCGCTTTTGAATATCATAGGAATCACTGTTCTACGGGAGGTAAACCCCAACATTCTCGTATCCCTTAGACATAAGGTGAGAAGCATGGATTCGACTCATGACACCTTTACCACAATAGAGAAGATACGTGGTGTCTTGATCTAACGTTGGCCACTTATTTCCCAATGTAAAGAACGGAACATTTAACATTTGACGACCCGATGCTTTGATTGGGTTACGTTCAGCTTCGTCTGGATGGCGAATATCAATAATCACTTCATCACCAACCGGCATACGCACCACCGGCACATCGCCTTGATACTGTTGATCTACATCGGCCATTACATCTTGGATCGACATAACACGAGCGTTATTGACGGCACTGTCTAGTACGTCGAAATTGAACTTCGCCTCTTCGCGTTCGACACGGTGCATTTTGGCACGTGTCGTCGGCTTAACAGAAATGACGCCGCAAAACTCAGGCATACTGGCCGCAAACGGCGCTGTGCCAATGTCTTTCGCTTTATCAATGATTTCCTGTTTGTTCATCGTCACCAGCGGGCGCAGTACCAGTTCATCCGTAACATTGTCGATGACTTTTAAATTGACTAGGGTTTGACTTGATACTTGGGCAACACTTTCTCCGGTTACCAAGGCTTTTGCACTCACCCCCTCCATTACGCGAGACGCGGCACGCAGCATCATACGTTTCAAGATAACGCCCATCTCGGCGTTATCAACATTATTGAGAATTTCCCCAACAACATCTTCAAACGGAATCGTAATGAATTTCACACCCAATTTTGAGCCGTATTTGTCCCATAAAAAATGAGACACTTGCTTCACCCCAATCTCATGGGCATCGCCCCCCAAATTGAAGAAACAAAAATGTGTTTTCAAGCCACGACTCATCGTCAAATAAGAGCTCACAGTGGAATCAAAACCACCAGAGATCAGAGACAGCACGGCATCTTGTGAACCCAATGGGTAGCCACCTAGACCCTCAATGCGCTGCTCAATCATCCATACGCGATTATCACGGATATCAATAGGTACCAACACGTCAGGGTCTTTTAAACGAACGGCCAATGCACCGCAGCGCGCTTTTAGCGTACCGCCAATATGCCGCTCAGCATCGACAGACGAAAAGTCATGATTCCCTACACGCTTAACACGTACAGCAAACACGGCATCTTTTAATTCATCACCATAAGATTTAATGGCTTCTTCAACAATGCCGTCCAAGTCGGTAAACGGGAACTCTCGGACGTATTGAAAGTGCGCAATACCCGCAATATGTCGTAATGACTCAATAAATGCGTCACGCTGGTCATCTTGTTCTGAGAGAATTTCAATAAAATCCCAGTTTCCGGCAACCGTCACATTATCATCATGATCACGCAAAACGAGACGGATATTATGGCGGAGCTGTTTTACGAAGGCTTTTCGTACTGGGCGGCTCTTGATAGTGATTTCTGGAAAGAATTTAACAATAAATTTCATTGGGTGTGTATTTTTCGTACAGTCGAATTTGAAGGGCGCACAGTATAAAGCATACAGCGCTGAAGCCAACCCCAAATAAATGCACCAAAAGCGCTCACCGCACCATGAATGCGCACCTAATTGGTTCAAAACCAATCAAGAATGGATTCAATAACGTGCAGATCCCTTTGTAAGAAAGCCAAAAAATAGCTTAACTCCTTGAAATTAAAGTTTTTTTAATGGCGCCCGAAATTCTGGCACAGGATATGCTTTACATTTTGGAAAATACGCTTCATCGTGAAGCAAAACTGAATTCCGAAAGAAATTTGATTAAACAACATTGGAGAACAAACATGTCAAACATCACTCTTGGTTTGATCGCAGAACATGACGTAAAGTGGGTTGACCTACGCTTTACAGATTTCAAAGGCAAAGAGCATCACGTGACTATTCCAGCAGCTAGCGTGGATGAAGAATTCTTCGAAAATGGTCAAATGTTTGACGGTTCTTCTATCGCTGGTTGGAAAGGCATCAACGAATCTGACATGATCATGATGCCTCAAGATGAGACAGCACTTCTTGACGTATTCACTGAAGATGCAACCATTATTCTTCGTTGTAACATTATCGAGCCAGCAACAATGCAAGGCTACGATCGTGACCCTCGCTCTGTTGCACTGCGTGCAGAAGAGTTTCTTAAGTCTACAGGCATGGGCGATACTGCATTCTTCGGTCCTGAGCCAGAATTCTTCATCTTTGACGACGTAAAATGGCATGCAGACATGTCAGGTTGTAGTGTAGAAATCAACTCAGAAGAAGCCGCTTGGTCAACGAACAAGTCTTTTGAAGGCGGCAACACGGGTCACCGTCCACGTGTTAAAGGCGGTTACTTCCCAGTACCACCTGTTGATTCTCATCACGAAATCCGTGCTGCAATGTGTCACGCGATCGAAGCAATGGGTCAAGAAGTTGAAGTACACCACCACGAAGTAGCGACGGCTGGTCAAAACGAAATCGGTGTTAAGTTCAACACACTTGTTAAGAAAGCAGACGAAGTACAAGTCATGAAGTACTGCGTACACAACGTTGCACACGCATACGGCAAAACAGCGACTTTCATGCCTAAGCCAATCGTTGGTGACAACGGTTCTGGTATGCACGTACACCAATCTTTCTGGAAAGACGGCGAAAACCAATTTGCTGGTGATCAGTACGCTGGTCTTTCTGATATGGCCCTTTACTACATCGGCGGTATCATCAAGCACGCTCGCGCGATCAACGCGTTTGCAAACGCTTCTACTAACTCATACAAGCGTCTTGTGCCAGGCTTCGAAGCACCTGTTATGCTAGCTTACTCAGCTCGTAACCGTTCCGCTTCTATCCGTATTCCTTACGTTTCAAGCCCTAAAGGCAAGCGTATCGAAGCACGTTTCGCTGATCCGACCGCTAACCCATACCTATGTTTCGCAGCCATGTTGATGGCAGGTATCGACGGTATTAAGAACAAGATTCACCCAGGCGATGCAGCAGACAAAGACCTTTACGATCTTCCACCAGAAGAAGGTAAATTGATCCCAACAGTTGCTAGCAGCCTTGAAGAAGCACTTAAGTGCCTAGACGAAGACCGTGCTTTCCTAACTGAAGGCGGCGTTTTCTCTGATGACATGATCGATGCTTACATCGCTCTTAAGTCTGAAGAAGTTACCCTTGTAAACATGACAACTCACCCAATCGAGTTTGACCTTTACTACAGCGTTTAATACCGCTTCTAGCTCTTAGAGTAATATTAAAAGCCCCGACCTGTGTTGGGGCTTTTTTTTGCCCTACAAAAATACATCAGAATAGTGGTGCACCATTTAAGTGCACAAATAAGCACTATATTATTAATAAGCCTAGAAAAATAAAGGCATCGAACTCTGCCCAATGTTGGTTCGTATTTTGCAGTAATAGACATTAATAAAGTGATCTTGCTCTAATCCAGTTCCTTTTTAGCGCATGAATGACATCACACAATAAAATATTCTATCGAGGCACTTCCGGTGTATAGCTTACTGATCGACCATTTATCCACTGCGGTACTGCAGCTAAACCGAGAACTCTGCATTGAGTATCTCAACCCTTCAGCAGAAATGATGCTAGAGGTCAGTCGACGTCGTATCTATGGTCAAGACCTAGCCGCCGCATTTAACGAAGATGATGAGAGTCGTCGCGCTTTATTGTCCGCCATTCAATCAGGCCACGCTTTTACAAAACGTGAAGCCGAGATAACGCTCACAACCGGTAAAATGATTTTATGTGACTACAATGTCACTCCTGTCATGGGCGCTCTTAATAATACCGACAGTCTACTGATTGAATTGCATCCTAGGGACCGTATGAAGCGCATCTCTCAAGAAGATGAGCTCATTGCCAACCATCAAACTAGCAAAGAACTGATTCGTGGCCTAGCGCACGAAATCAAAAACCCATTAGGTGGTATTCGCGGCGCAGCGCAGCTCATTAGTCGTGTTTTCAACGATGAAGGCTTAAAAGATTACACTCAAGTCATTATTGAAGAATCCGACCGCTTACGTGATCTGGTCGACCGTTTATTAGGGCCGCGCCAACTCCCTCAATATAAACCGCTCAATATTCACCGTGTCATTGAACGCGTTAATCAACTGATTTCTGTGGAATCAGAAGATCAGATTAAGCTCATTCGCGATTATGACCCCAGTATTCCCGACATCATTGGGGATGAAGCACAGCTTATTCAGGCGGTATTAAATGTTATGCGCAATGCGATGCAGGCGCTGATCCAGCAACCGGATAATCCGCAAAAACAAATAACCGTTTCCACACGTACCTTGCGCCAGTTCACCATCGGTGCAAAACGACATCGTCTCGTATGTCGACTCAGCATCGTCGATAACGGCCCAGGCATACCCGAAAATATTTTAAAAACACTGTTTTACCCTATGGTCAGCGGCCGTGCCGATGGCACTGGCTTAGGGCTGTCGATTGCTCAATCCGTGATTCACCAACACAACGGTATTATCGAATGCAACAGTCAGCCACAGCGTACCGAATTTAACATCCTAATCCCGATTGAAAACTCGGCAGTAGGCTAGGAGAAATACATGTCACAACAAGAAACCGTTTGGATCGTCGATGATGATCGCTCAATTCGTTGGGTGTTAGAGAAAACACTTGAACAAGAAGGCATTCAATGCCGTTTGTTCGAGTCCGCTGAAGCACTGGCCAATATGATCGGCAAAGAACAACCGACTGTCATCATCAGCGATATCCGTATGCCAGGCATGGATGGTCTTACGCTGTTGAATCAGCTACAGAAAGAACACCCGTATATTCCAGTTATTATCATGACCGCGCATTCTGATTTAGAAAGTGCTGTGGCCTCTTATCAGGGTGGCGCTTTTGAATACTTACCAAAACCCTTTGATGTAGAAGAAGCCGTCAGTCTGATCAAACGCGCTATTTTGCATCACAACAAATCTAAACCAGAATCGATTGCAGCAGCTGTGGAAGCAGAGCAACTCGCCGAAAAAGAAATTATTGGTGAAGCGCCTGCTATGCAAGAAGTGTTTCGTGCGATCGGACGCTTAGCAAACTCCAACATTACGGTACTAATCAATGGAGAGTCTGGCACAGGTAAAGAACTCGTTGCCCAAGCCTTACACCGTCACAGCCCGCGTGCCTCAAGCCCATTTATCGCGCTCAACATGGCAGCAATCCCACATGACCTGATTGAATCGGAGCTGTTCGGGCATGAAAAAGGCGCCTTCACTGGAGCCAACACGCAACGTCGCGGTCGTTTTGAACAAGCCAATGGCGGTACATTGTTCCTAGATGAAATCGGTGACATGCCGGCCGAAACACAAACACGCTTACTACGTGTACTAGCCGATGGGGAATTTTACCGAGTAGGTGGCCATACACCGGTAAAAGTGGATGTGCGAATCATTGCCGCAACCCACCAAGATTTAGAAGGGCTGGTCACGAAAGGCTCTTTCCGTGAAGACTTGTTCCACCGTTTGAATGTGATCCGCGTTCACCTGCCTAAATTGGCAGAGCGTCGTGAAGACATTCCAAAACTAGCGCGCCACTTTTTAAGCCGTGCTGCAGAAGAGTTGCACGTTGAGCCGAAAGTATTAACAAAAGATACCGAAAACTACATGAGTCGTTTAGATTGGCCTGGAAACGTGCGTCAATTGGAAAACACCTGTCGCTGGTTGATTGTGATGGCATCCGGTCGAGAAGTACTTATCGAAGACCTGCCGCCAGAGCTACTCAATACGCCACCTTCAGAAAGACCTTATGGCTCTTGGGAAGACGCATTAAAAAACTGGGTGGACAGCGCATTAGCCAGCGGTCAAAAAGGCATCTTAGAACAAACCGTGCCTAAGTTTGAACGGATCATGATTGAAACGGCTTTAACCCATACCGCAGGCCGCCGCCGCGACGCTTCATTACTCTTAGGTTGGGGGCGTAACACCTTGACCCGTAAAATCAAAGAACTGGGCATTGACCACTCTGATGGCGAAGAGGAATAGCCTTTCCACTTACGCGGATAAAACGACACCTAGATCAGGCTCAATCAAGGTGTCGTTTTTAGTCATTTAATCTTGGTTTTTCTTGCTTTTTTGATAACAATCCCCTTTCATAAAGAGATCAAACAACAGCGCATTTACAAGGATTTCTTTATGTACCCAACTCTCGAATCGATGGGCGTCAACAGCTTCGAAAACATTGAAAAATACACCTTACGCTACGAAGGTGGTTTTGATGTTTTGAAAATCTATTACCGTCGTGAAAAAGGCTCTTTGCTTCCAAAAAGTAAGAAGTTCAAATTTGGTCGTGCGACCCGAACCGTATTGGCAGACGGCGGCCAACAACAATACCGTGAAATCAGCGAGCCTTCTTTAGTCGTTCTGCGTGCAGTTGACGAACTCGGTCGCTTACTAGGTCAAGAATTTGAAGACAAACAAACCAAAGAAGACCTTCTCAAAGAGCTGGATCACTTAGAACGTGTTGTCGCGAATAAAATCGTCGAAATTAAAGCAAAAATCGAGAAATTGTCTTAACCTTTGCAGCAGCGGCCGTAGATTCTATGGCCGTTTTTTGGCGAAAGTTTTACACTCCGTACATTATAAAATAACGGAGAACCGCTATGCTGATTACGTCTGATGCGACACAAGTCGCAGAGATCTTACGTAACGGTGGGGTCGTTGCTTATCCAACAGAGGCAGTTTGGGGTCTAGGTTGTGACCCATTTAATCAACAAGCTGTGCAACGTATCCTTACCTTGAAGTCTCGTCCAGTCGAAAAAGGTTTGATTCTAATCGCTGGCGCTGCGCAACATTTAGATCCTTGGCAAGAAATCCTCGAACACGCCATGTTTACGCGTTTAATAGAAGTCACTGATCGCCCAACCTCATGGGTTGTCCCCGACACACTCATTACGCCAGATTGGGTTCGTGGACAGCATCCAGGTGTTGCCATTCGACTGAGCCAGCATGAGCCCGTTCAAAACCTGTGTTCTGCGTACCAAGGGGTACTCGTGTCTACTTCCGCAAACCCTGCTGGACTCGATCCTGCGCGTTCGAAAGAAGAGGTCATGAACTATTTTGGTGACACACTTGATGCGATTTTCGATGCACCACTCGGCAACGCAGCCCAACCCTCTCAAGTGCTTGACCTTATTACAGGTAAGCAATTTAGAGCCTAACGAAAAGAGCCAAGCATGAAGCTTGGCTCTTTGCTTTACAATTAAGCTCGTTCTAATGACCGCCTAAGTAGGCATCGCGGACCTCTGGATTCACCAGTAAGTCATCACCAGACCCGGTTAACCTGATTTCACCATTGACTAAAACGTAACCTCGGTCAGCAAGCTTTAAAGCATGGTTGGCGTTTTGTTCCACCAAGAAGATCGTCATTCCAGTACTCGCAACATCCGCCAAAATTTGGAAAATTTGCTTCACGATAATCGGCGCTAACCCTAAGCTAGGCTCATCCAACAACAATAGCTTTGGCCGACTCATCAACGCGCGGGCGATCGCCAGCATTTGCTGCTCTCCCCCTGACATAGTCGATGCTCGCTGATTACGCCGCTCTTTTAGCCTTGGAAATAGCTCAAACATGCGCTGCATGTCTTCATCACAATGCTCCATACCAATGGGAATGGTCCCCATCAGTAGGTTTTCCTCTACAGACATCCCAGGGAAAATTCGACGGCCTTCGGGCGATTGTGCCAAACCATTCGAGGCCACGTAGTGAGCAGACTTTTGAGAGATATCCTCACCTTGGTAAATAATTTGGCCATCACTGATACGAGGCTGACCAAAGATAGACATCAACAAGGTGGATTTACCGGCACCGTTTGAGCCGATCATGGTGACAATTTCCCCTTGATTGACTTCAAGGCAGACCTTTTTCAGTGCTTGGATCGGCCCATAATGAACGTCCACATCCTTGAATTGAAGTAATGCACTCATAGTGTAACGTCCTCCCCTTCTTCTGCACCTAAATAGGCAGCAATGACTTTCGGGTTCGACTTAATGTCTTCAGGCCCACCTTTGGCGATCACTTCACCATGATCCAACACCACAATGTAGTCGGAGATATTCATCACCATCCCCATGTCGTGCTCAATCAAAAGCACAGTTGTATTGTGCTCGTCACGCAGTACACGAATCATAGAGGCTAACGCTTCGGTTTCAGAAGGGTTAAGTCCCGCTGCAGGCTCATCAAGACAGATAATTTCAGGATTCGTACACATCGCTCGCGCAATCTCTAAACGGCGCTGTTGCCCATACGACAACTCTCCCGCTAAACGATTGGCAAACTCTGTTAAATGCACCACTTCAAGCCAATAAAAAGCGCGTTGCAGTGCTTCTTCTTCCGTCTTTTTGTAACTTTCAGTGTTTAAAATACCGGCCAACATACTTCGATTAACGATCATATGCTGCGCCACGAGTAGATTTTCTACTACGGACATCTCTTTGAATAAACGAATATTCTGAAACGTCCGAGCAAGGCCTGCGCGGTTGACCAAATGAGAGCCACCAAACATTTTGTATTTAACCCGCTCAAAAAATGCGGCAGGCGACACGAGGTCAGAGCCTTTGAATTTCTCACCTAGGACTTTGATCACGCTGGTTGGCTTATCGCCAGCGTTCAACATAATGCCGCCGCCCGTCGCTTTATAGAACCCTGTTAAACAGTTAAATACGGTTGTTTTGCCTGCCCCGTTTGGCCCGATTAAAGCCGATACGGAGCCACGTTTTATATCGAAGGTCACATCATTCAGGGCTTTAATACCACCAAAATGCATCACCAAGTTTTCAATTTCTAAGATGTTTTCTTGGCTCATTTCATCACCCCTTTTCGTGTCGCAAATCCTTTACGAGTGACTCGCACCAAACCGCGAGGCTTCCAAATCATCATCACGACCATCAAGATACCGAACATCAATACACGGTAGTCGGCAAATTCTCGTAACATTTCTGGTGCAACCGTTAGAACGAAGGCCGCTATCACGACACCTAAGGTCGATCCCATGCCACCCAAGACAACAATCGCTAGGATGAGCGCGGACTCGAAGAAGGTAAATGAAGAAGGGTTAACAAACCCTTGATACGTAGCAAAGAATACCCCGGCAATCCCGCCTGTCGACGCCCCTAAGGTAAAGGCAGACAGTTTAACCAATACATGATTCAAACCTAATGAGCGACACGCAATTTCATCTTCGCGCAAGGCTTCCCAAGCTCGACCAATAGGCATCCGCGTAAGCCGATGTTTAACATATAAAACAGCTAATACGACGAGGAACAGTACTAAGTAAATAAAAATGTATTTGAACGCTGAGTCGTAAGACAAACCAAAAAACTCATGGAACGGGGTGCCATCACTGGAGCGCCGCTTAAACTCCAACCCAAACAATGTTGGCAGCGGTGCGGACACACCATTTGGTCCATGGGTAAATTCAGTCCAGTTCGTCAATACAAGACGAATAATCTCCCCAAAACCCAAGGTCACAATGGCCAAATAGTCACCATGCATGCGTAGCACGGGAAACCCTAAAACCGCCCCGGCAACACCTGCCATAATGGCGGCAAGCGGCAACATAGACCAGAATCCAAGCCCCAAGTACTCATACCCTAATGCGAGGCCATAAGCACCAATGGCATAGAAGCCAACAAAGCCCAAGTCTAAAAGACCCGCAAGACCCACAACAATGTTCAAGCCCAAGCCTAGTAACACATAAATTAAACCGAGGATTACCACCGTTAGCACGTATTTCGAGGCGATAAAAGGCGCGATCAAACCAATCACAATTACAATCGGAATGATGTAACGCATTTTGCTTTTATAATCTGGCGCCGTAACCGAAACGCCATCCTCTTTCGTCAACTGACGATAAACAAACTTTTTACCAGATTCGGTTTGCACAAAGACGGAGATGGCAAAACGGCCAGCCATTACAATAGCAACAATCCAAACGACATCATCAATGCGCGCAATAAACTCATAGCCATCCAATAATACGCCAACAACTGGCCCAAACACGATAAGCGCTAATAAGCCCGCAATAATGGTGTCTTTGATGCTGGAGCCTATGTTAATTCCAGTTTCTTGACTCATTAGACTTTCTCCACTTCAGGTTTACCCAGAAGACCACTTGGACGGAAAATCAAGATGATCACCAATAATGAGAAGGAGAATACATCCTTGTAATCTGAAGAAATCAATCCAGCAAACAAGGCTTCAGATAGACCAAGAATAACCCCACCTAACATGGCACCAGGCAATGAACCAATACCGCCTAACACTGCGGCAGTAAATGCTTTAATACCAATAATGAACCCTACGTAAAAATCGAAGGCACCGTAATCCAATGTCACCAACACACCCGCTAACGCAGCCATAGCAGCGCCGATGACAAACACTGATGAAATCACGCGATCGGTATTAATACCCAAGATTGACGCCATTTTGCGATCTTGCTGAGTTGCACGACACATGCGACCGAGCTTTGTTTTTTGGATGATATAAGTCAGTACGCCCATCCCCAAAAATGCAGCGAATAGAATAAACAACTTCATATAGGTGATTTGTACAAAACCATCCCCAATATCAAAGCGAATAGCGCCACTGAGCATAGTGGGAATCCCCTGTTGACGAGCACCTTGGGAAATTTGCACATAGTTTTGCAGAATCAGCGACATACCAATCGCCGAGATTAATACGGAAAGACGGCTGGAATTACGCAATGGTCGATAAGCCACTCGCTCGATCACCCACCCATAAGCACCGGTTACAATAATAGTAAAAATAAGTGTCCCGAAAATAATAATTGGGAACGAATCCAGACCAAAAAAAGAAAATAATGCAATCGCGATGGCGGTTAAATAACTCGATACCATATAGACATCACCGTGGGCGAAGTTAATCATCCCAATAATGCCGTAAACCATGGTGTATCCGATTGCGATTAGCCCGTAAACAGAGCCAAGAGTCAGGCCGTTCACTAACTGCTGTAGAACGATATCCATCGAAGTAACCTCTAGCGAGTTGTAACAAGGAGAGTAAGAGGCGCAAGAACTGCGCCTCTAATCAACAACCACAGAGGTTAGTTGTTGAGCATGGTGTAATTACCTTTATCATCCCACTCGTACATAACGTAGTCGGATATGGTCAAGTCACCCTTATCATCAAATTTCTTAGTCCCCATTACGGTTTCAATAGAGTTCTCATGTAGCCAATCCGAAGCGGCGATAGGATCCAATTCCGTTGCATCTAATGCAGCCGCAACAACTTGCATTGCTGTGTACGAGTACATCACATAACCTTCTGGCTCAATGCCAGATGCACGGAACTCATCAACGACAACTTTACCAGCGGCGTAAGAGGTTGGATCTGCGCCAAACGTCATCAACACACCATCAACATATTCCGGCGAACCTGCTACCGAAACAAACTCATCCGATACAATGCCATCCCCTGAAATGAAGGTCGCGGTCAAACCTTGCTCACGCATTTGTCGTACTAATGGACCGGCTTCTGAATGCAAACCACCGAAATATACGACATCGGCATCGACTGAGCGGATCTTGGTGACAACCGCGTTGAAGTCTTTTTCACCACGTGTCAAACCTTCGTACAGCACTTCTTCAACACCGTATGCGTTCATCGTGTCTTTCATTGCATCCGCTAAACCTTTGCCGTAGGTATCTTTGTCATGCAGGATGGCAACGCGTTTAGCACCTAGATCACCTACGATGTAACTCGCAGCCACATCCCCTTGTTGATCATCACGACCACAAACACGGAAAACGTTCGGTAAACCGCGTTCGGTTAAAGCCGGGTTGGTCGATGCCGGCGTGACCATAAGAACACCCGCTTCTTCGTAGATGGTCGAAGCAGGGATAGAAGAGGAAGAACAAAAGTGTCCAACAACAGCAACCGCTTCATCGGAATCTACTAATCGGTTAGCGATCGACACAGCCTGCTTTGGCTCACAGGCATCGTCGGCTTTCACGAGCTTAATCATCTCACCATTGATCCCGCCTTTAGCATTGATGTCCATCGCTGCTTTTTCAGCACCTCGCCAAAGCTGTTCACCAAATGCGGCATACGCACCGGTATGAGGGCCAGCAACACCGATGACAACATCAGCTTGGGCAGTAAACGCTGCGCCAGCAACCGCTAAAGCAATAAGTGTTTTTCTTACAACTGTGTTCGACATGAAGATCTCCTACTCATTTTGGTTTTATCATTATTTTTAAAGCAAGAAGCATTCCAGAAAATTACAACCCATCAAAGCACCTACAAATGGGAAGAATAACGGAAATATTTTTAAAATGTGCACTACCAGTGAACACAAACAATAGCGCTTGGCTAATAAATGGTCAAACAGAGTGCAGGTTTATTTTTGCAATAGCATCTAGAAAAACAACAAAATGGAGAGAAAAAACCTAATAAGTAGCGCTCACATGATATTTTCAACTGACATCAGTCCAAAAAAGCAGCTGAAAATAACAGGCTCCGAAAACGAACTCCTGTTATTTTCTTTAAACGCTTTATTTAAGAAGGGTATCAATGGTCACTAATTGTGCGGACAGAGGCTGAGTGAGGCGACGCTTTAAATAGCGTGTTGTTTCGGGGTAAGGGTGGCCAATAGCGATGGCACTCCCCTGTTTATGAGCACGCTTTAACAAGCGTTCAAACTGTTTATCTATGGCTACTTCTGAGCGCACATTGTCGAGAAAAATATCTCGCGTCACCGTACGAATACCTCTTTCGACCGCCGTTGCATGCGCCACACTCTGTGGACTGGTTAAGCTATCAATAAAAAACAATGAGCGCTCTGCCATGATATCCATGACCCAGCCCATATGCTCTGAGTGTGTCGTTAACAAACTGCCCATATGATTATTTACCCCAGTGACATACGGCGTACTGTCCAAATCGGCATTTAAGGTTTGCTTAAACGTCTGCTCATCCATATTGACGTATAAACCGCCAGGGCCAAGCTTCAGCTCACGCTCATTCTCCATTGGCGCATGAAGGATAGTAATGCGCTCTTGCAGATGCGCTCGTTGGGCGGCTCTAACACCGTAGGGCGTTTCAGGCAATATCGCTAACACAACAGGTAAGGGAAGCGCTAAGCTTTCTTCCATTCCGCGTCGGTTGTAGCCCACATCATCAATGACAATTGCAATTTTAGGGGGCTCAGGTAAAGCATCCATAGAAGATATGTCTGACGGTAGCTTGTTCCTAGACGTCACACTTGGCGACGACATATTCGGCTTTTTAAACAACGGAGGCCAATCAGGTTTTCGGTCTGACAGAGGCGCTAAGTAAGGAATTTGCCCCATGGTCTGCGGTGTACTTCGATCTAATACCGGAAATGGTATTGTGGCGGGGTCTGCTGCTTGATCGGCAAACACAACACTGCTAGCGCTGGCAGCGATAATACTTGCCAGCGCCCAGTTAGATAAATTTCTTCGCATTACTTAACCAAAAATTGCTGTGCACTTTGCAACATTGAAAGTGCTTGGAATAGCTGAAAATCACTCACAGCCAAATCGTTTAACTTGTTGTCCACATCCGAACTGGTCCGCTCTTTTCCGCCAGTACCATTACCCAAATGACCCTTTAGCTCTGCTTCTTTGATAAAGAAACGGCCCTTCTCTACTTCCACTTTCGCTTGCGGAATGACCATATCAGGCATAATGCCTTGTGCTTGGATAGAGCGACCATTAGGCGTGTAATACAAGGCTGTCGTCAACTTCACTGCACCACCGGTACTCAAAGGCACTACCGTTTGTACAGAACCTTTACCGAACGTTTCCGTTCCAAGAACAAGACCACGTCGATGATCTTGAATGGCACCCGCTAGCACTTCGGATGCGGAAGCCGAGCCTTCATTAACCAACACAACTAACGGTGCTTTGGGTAACAACGTTGCCTCTGTCGTCGCCTTGAATTCGGTTTTGGAATACTCGTGACGACCGTCGGTATAAACAATCAAGCCATCATCCACCATAGCATCGACAATGCCGACCGCACTTTGCAATACGCCACCGGGATTGTTACGAAGATCGAGGATTAAGCCCTTGATAGGCTGTTGTTTCTGTAACGCTTGTAGCTTCTCACGAAACTCTTTCGATGAATTGCCTAAAAACTGACTGATACGAATGTAAGCAATGTTATTGCCTAACCATTCACTGGAAATGCTGCTATCTTCAATTTCCGCTCGGGCAATGGAATATTGTTTAATTTGACCATCACGATCAATATCCAGCAACACGTCACTGCCCTGCTCTCCGCGCATCAGGGTAATGACTTCCTGTAAGCTCATACCAGACACGAGCTGGTCATCAATACGAATAATAACATCGCCCGCCTTCAGCCCCGCTTTAGCTGCTGGGGAGTCATCAATTGGCGAAATAATGGTCAACTTGTTATCAACCATTTCTACTTCAATACCAATACCGGCGTAATTGCCCGATGTTTGTTCATCGAATTGCGCCATTTCATCCTTGGTTAAATACTCCGAATGCGGGTCAAGGGAAGACACCATGCCTTTCAATGCTTTATTAAGGATTGCCTCATCATCCAGCACCTCAACATAACCCGCACTGATGGTTTCAAAGGTTTCAACAAATGTGCGAATTTGCGTCAGCGGTACTGCCTGAGCGGATTCGCTAGTCTCAGGCTCAGGTGCAGCCCATGCTTGGTTCAGCAATAGAGCACTGACCCCGATAATAAGGTGACGTTTGATACCAACCATATTTCATTCCTTCTCGTTAACTCTGCCGCTAACCTTTGCCAAACCAACTCACTGGTTTCACTGGCGCACCATTGTGTCGTATCGCGAAAAATAAGCCCGTTTCTGAACGCCCACCCGAACTGCCTGCCGTAGCAATGACGTCATTGGCATTGACCCATTCTCCGACATCTTTTAACAGGCTTTGGTTGTAGCCATACAAAGACATGTAGCCACCGCCGTGATCTAATATAATCAGAAAACCAAAACCACGCATCCAGTCGGAAAACACAACTCTGCCGTGATGCACAGCATGTACTTGGTCACCTGTCTTAGCGGCGAAGGTCACGCCACCTAAATTGATCTGTGAATTATCCGGCAATTGTTTAATCACGTTAAGAGGCGGAATCAACTTTCCTTTTTGTGCGCCAAAAGGCGTATCTTGGTCAGGAATTTGTATGTCTGCCAACGCTAACGCTTCCTCTAACTGTTTTAACAGTGCCTGCATTTGCGCTTGATTTTTTTGTATGCGTTTCGCTTTTTGATCACCGGAATTCAAATCGGTTTCAATTTTGGCTAATAACTTTTGTCGCTGGGCGTATTCGTCTTTGACTCGACTCTGTTGCTTTTCAAGATCGCTTTGTTCTTGCGCTATTTGTGCACGCTGACTTCGAATGCTTTTTTCAACTAGATTTAAGTCTTCAGCCTCAGCAGAAAAGCCATTGATAAGGGATTGGCGGGCAGTGGAAAAGTAGCGGTTATAATGAATCAAGCGCATGGATTCATCCGCTGGAATATCTTCGAGCAGGAACTTTAAACCTTCTTCACCACCAGAACGATAAACCGCCCGAAGTTGGGCGGCGATCTGCTGGTATTGCTGCTGAATGCTTTGTTGCAAGCTTCGTTGTTGGGTTTGCAAATTCTCTAACTGCTCGGCCCCTTTTTCTAAACTCTGCTGCAACTCCAGAATACGTTTCGACAAATCCTGTATCGATTGTTCTTTACTTTGAAGCTGTTGCTCTACGCTTGAGCGCTCGCCTTTCAGATCTTTTAGCCAACTGTTTAGTTTACTAAGATCCTGCTGCAAAGCTTGGATTTGTTGGCGCGCTTCTTCTGGTGTTTGTGGCTCTGCGGCCCAGCTTATGCTGGACCACAAAACTGTGAGCATCAACAAACAGGCTTTTAAACCCATAAGGATTCCCTTTATTAAGCACGGACAAGTAAACTGTGACCAGTCATTTCTGCTGGTACATCCATGCCCATCATTTCAAGAATAGTCGGAGCAATGTCACACAAAGCGCCTTCTTTTAGCGACCAATTCGCTTGTGGCGTCACCATGACTAATGGCACTGGCTCAAGCGTATGAGACGTGAGTGGCTGAGAACCATCATCGCTCAACATTTGTTCCACGTTACCATGGTCTGCAGTAATCAAACACTGGCCTTCGTTTTTTTCCAAGGCAACCAGAATACGGCCTAAACACAGATCAACGGTTTCTACCGCTTTGACCGCTGCATCAAAGATACCACTGTGGCCCACCATGTCACCGTTGGCAAAGTTACAGATAATAGTATCGTATTTGCCAGCTTCGATTACCTCAACCAATTTATCTGTCACCTCTGGGGCACTCATTTCTGGTTTAAGGTCGTACGTTGCTACATTCGGAGAAGGAATCAACTCCCGCTCTTCGCCTTCAAAAACGGCTTCTTCACCGCCATTAAAGAAGAAAGTAACGTGAGCGTACTTTTCTGTTTCAGCAATGCGAAGTTGTTTTTTACCGGTGTTCGACAGTACTTCACCTAGAGTGTTACTCAGCGCTACAGGTGGAAAAGCAACGTCAGCTTTAATGTCAGAGGCAAATTCAGTAAAGGTCACAAATGCGGACAATTCCGGCGTCACCTTACGTTCGAACCCAGAGAAATTAGCATCCGTAAAAGCACGTGTTAATTGACGAGCTCGATCGGGTCTAAAGTTAGCGAATACAATGGCATCACCGTCTTCCACTTTGACCGATTCACCCACCACAGTTGCTTTCACAAATTCATCGTTTTCATCACGATCATAGGCCTCGTCAATGGCATCAAACGCACGGTCTGCTTGGTATTCACTTTCGCCTAGCACAATGGCATCGTATGCTTGCTGTACGCGATCCCATCGGTTATCACGGTCCATGGCATAATAGCGTCCCGTTAACGTTGCGATACGACCAACACCAAGGTCCTTCAGTTTGTTCTCGATTTGCGCAACTGGCGTATGCGCCGAACGCGGAGGTGTGTCACGTCCATCGGTGAAGCCATGCACGTAGATCGCTTTCGCGCCACGTTTTGCAGCCAATTCACACATCGACATAATTTGTTCGTGATGAGAATGAACACCACCTGCGGAAACTAAGCCCAGCACGTGTACAGCTTTGTCCGCTGCGACCGCTTTATCGACGGCGTTTACCAATGCTTGGTTTTCAAAGAAACTTCCGTCTTCGATCGCTTTACCAATGCGCGTGAAGTTTTGATAAACCACTCGGCCTGCACCTAGGTTCATATGACCGACTTCCGAGTTACCCATCTGACCTTCCGGTAAACCAACCGCTAAACCAGATGTTTTAATTAAGCTATGAGGACGTTCGCTCCAGAGCTTATCCCAGTTTGGTGTATTCGCTGCAGCAATTGCATTGGAAGTGGACGTTTCGCTGTATCCCCATCCATCTAAAATAAACAGTGCAGTGGTTTTCTTGTTCATAAGTGCTCATCCCGATCTGTAACTAAGCAATAAATTCGATACTACCATAGCCTTAGTAAGCGGCACAGCAAGACAACCACTCGGAGCGATGAAATCTATTTCGTTACACTGGCTTTATTCAACAACCAGTCACGGAAGGTAACCACTTGTTCTAAATCGGCCTTATCGGCGGGATAAGACAACAAATACTCATGCGGTGTGTCCAGCGCTTGACTAAAAGGTGCGACCAACTCACCACTTGCAAGACTTTGCTTGGCAATAATAGACGGTAGAATCGCCACACCCATACCATGTTTGGCGGCTTCTAACAGCATATGGAAGTGTGCGAAGGCAGGCCCCGCTAACGAATCACTTTCTAAGTTATGAGCGGCTAGCCAATCCGGCCAAGCATTGATGCGCGATGTTAAATGTAACAGCGGAAAGTCGAGCACATTACTGGGGATCAATTCATCGCCCTTTAGAGGCTCTAAAATAGCGGGAGCACACACCGCCACAACAGACTCGCCAAGCAAATGATGACTGACCGCACGGGGCCAATGATCGCCACCATAATGCAAAATGATATCAATCGCTTCAGGATCAAACTTAGCCGCATCATCGAGCGAACGGACTTTGATTTGGAACTGGGGATGTGTTTTAGAAAATTCGGCCAATTTTGGCATTAGCCAGTAAGATGCGAAAGTCGGCAATGCCGAGATGGTCAGAGTGGTCTTTTCATCCTCACGATGCAGCATGCGTAAACTGGCATTTTCCATGCAGTCGAGCAATGGAACAATCTCTTTGTAATAAGCTGCACCAGTATTCGTCAGAACCAGTCGTTTGTTTAAACGAATGAATAAGTCCCTTGATAGGAACTCCTCCAGATTGCGAATCTGACGACTTACCGCACTTTGGGTAAGGTGTAACTCTTGTGCTGCACGCGTAAAACTTAAGTGTCGAACAGACGCTTCAAAGCACTTGAGCGCCGTAGAGGATGGAATGTATCTGCGCATCGGGCGACCGTTTTTAGAATAATGGGGGAGTGACTTTACATTAACTTTTAAAACTCGGCCATTGTGACGCGAAAGGAAGCCGTTGTCATTGCGGCTTCCTCGTTTTTTATGTCAAAAATCTCCGAACTTTCGTTCATCATTCTGCACTACTTTAAAACATGCGCACTTTGACCATAATGATAGCCGTGTGCACCGACCTCGTAGAACATACGCTTCACCTCGCGTAATGGTATGTCACGCAAAGTTGTCATCGGTACAGATAAACTGTCGCGCTGCCCAGCAAACCATTCTGCTAGCTCTTTACCTACAACCGTTCCAGGACCAATACCTCGACCGCTGTAACCAGCAATACTAAATAGGCCGCGCTGAAGTTGTTGGCAGTGTGGCAAATGATCCTCGCTATAAGCAATTTTGCCGGTCCAAGAAAAATCCCACTCGACTTTTTCAAGAATCGGCCAAAGCTCTTTTACACGTTGCGATGCCCAACTTGCATGATAATGCGACTCCCCACCCATACCACCAAAGACTAAGCGCCCGTGCTGATCCATACGGAACGAACTCATGACCGTACAAGTATCCCAACAGCCTTCTTTATTAGGTAGAACGTCGTTCAATTGCTGGTCGGTTAATGGTTTCGTCGCCAGTTGACTGTAAAAAATAGGCACAAATTTACGCGCTTGGTCTTTAACACCGTATTCGCCATAAGCGTTCGTCGCGAGTATCACTCGCTCTGCTTTGAGGTGACCTTGAGCCGTTTTAACACGCCATAAATCCCCTTCTGGTACAATATTTTCAACTGGCGAGTGATCAAATAGCTGCGCGCCTTCTTTTAATGCTGCGCGTGCTAAGCCTCGAGCATAAGCAAGCGGCTGAATCGTCCCGGCTCTAGGGTCAAACAATGCGGCATTAAATTTCTCTGAACCAATACGTTCTTGAGCCTCTGCAGCGGATAATAATTCTACTGGCGCTCCACGACGTTGCATTTGCTCACAGCGACGCTGAAGTTGTGTAAGTCCAGATTTGCCGACGCCACAATGCAATGTGCCATGCCGTGTTGCTTCGCATTCAATGCTGTACTCTTCGATAAGGCCATAGACATAATCGGGCGCAACGGCCAACGCATCATACAAAACGCGTCCCGCCTCAGCGCCTAGCTGTCGATCCAACTCATCAGGCTCTAGCCACAATCCGGCATTGGCTAAGCCGACATTACGTCCAGATCCACCAAAGCCAATTTCCTCGGCCTCGACCAACGCGACATTGATACCCAATTTCGCTAAATGCAACGCCGCAGATAATCCAGTGAACCCACCGCCTACGATGGCAACATCTACCGTCAGTTCTTGATCAAGCATCGGTAACTCTGGCGCTGCTGGGGCGCTGGCACGCCATAAAGAATCACAAGGCTGCATCAACATAGGGACGAACTCCTATAACGCAAAAAGATAAAAAGACTTATACGAGAATCAAAAAAGGCGAGCAAAGGCTCGCCTTTTTACAGGGCTAGGAACGCTTCGATTATTCGAAAACAATGCCTTGAGCCAGTGGCAAATCACCACCGTAGTTAACCGTATTGGTGGTACGGCGCATGTAGTTACGCCATGCATCGGAGCCCGATTCACGACCACCACCTGTTTCTTTCTCACCGCCAAACGCGCCACCAATTTCAGCACCAGAGGTACCGATGTTGACATTGGCAATACCACAATCAGAACCATCCGGAGACATAAACATTTCAGCTTCACGCATGCTTTCGGTGAATACCGCAGAAGACAACCCTTGAGGTACTTCGTTTTGAATGTTGATCGCCTCTTCGAAAGTTTTGTACGTCAACACATACATAATAGGCGCAAAGGTTTCTTCGTGAACAATCGGCGCATCATGTGCGATACGAACAATCGCAGGCTTCACATAGAAACCGCCTGCTGGTACGCCTTCAGTCACACGCTCGCCACCGCAAATAACTTCGCCGCCCTGTGCTTTGGCCGTCTCTAATGCTTGCTGCATACGATTGTAGCTGCCTTCGTCAATCAAAGGCCCGACTAGATTCCCATCTTCTAATGGGTTACCAATGCGCAATGTTCCGTAAGATTTTGCAACTCGTTCGACTAAGCCATCTACGACAGACTCATGAGTAATCAGTCGGCGTAATGTCGTACAACGTTGACCTGCTGTGCCCGCTGCCGAGAATACGATGGCACGTAAAGCAAGATCTAGATCCGCCGTATCGGATACGATCATGGCATTGTTGCCACCCAGCTCTAACAAAGAACGACCCAGACGACCGGCCACTGTTTTCGCTACCGCTACGCCCATCGCCGTTGAACCCGTTGCCGAGACAAGTGGGAAAACAGGACTCGCTGAAATCGCTTCACCTAAGTCACGACCACCGATCATCACACTGACCGAGGCTTTTGGAATGTCAGGCATATCAGCAATCACATTTTGCGCAATTTTGTACATTGCCATAGCACATAGAGGGGCTTTTTCAGAAGGCTTAAGCAAAATAGGATCACCACATACGAGACCTAACATAGCGTTCCAAGCCCATACTGCCATCGGGAAGTTGAATGCGGTAATCACGGCCACAGGGCCAAGTGGGTGCCATTGCTCCATCATACGGTGGCCGGGGCGTTCAGAAACGATCGACAAGCCATGCAGCATGCGTGATTGGCCCACTGCAAAGTCACAAACATCAATCCATTCTTGTACTTCACCCAATGCCTCAGGAAGGATTTTGCCCGCCTCTAACGAGATCACCTGCGCCAGCTCTGTCTTGTATTTACGTGCCTCTTCACCAATACGACGCACTAGCTCACCGCGTCGTGGTGCTGGAATGGATCGCAATGTCTTAAAGGCGTCTTGCAGCTGAGCATTAACGCTTTCCAGCTGCGCTGGGGTTGCATTATTAAAAGTAGACAGTGTCGCACCATCGATTGGGCTGTGCGCAGAAAAAGCACTGCCTTCACCCAAAGCAACAGCATTACCTGTTAATACGCTGTAAAACGTATCACCTTGTTTTAAGCTGTTTATACCCAGTGTGTCTAAGCATGCTAATGTCATGGTTTATCCCCATCAGTTTTCATCAAGTAAGTTTGATTCCACTGTACTCACTCTACATATTGATGAGAAATATTGATTTTATTGCTCTGGTATAGGCTTGCCCTATAGCCAGATCGAGCTATATTAAAAGCGACCCAATAAAAAGGAGGCTCATGTGGACATTCGCTCACTGCGATATTTTATAGCGGTTTTTGAAGAACGCAGTTTAAGTGCAGCAGCAAAGCGTTGTTTTGTCGCTCAGCCGTCCATTTCCACAACACTTGCGCAGCTGGAAAATGACTTAGGTACGCAGCTTTTTGTCCGTCACTCAAAAGGCGTCACACCCACCGACAGTGGCGCGCAACTCTATCCACATGCCTGTCGCATGGTGAATGACATGAACACCATGCGCAGTCTGTTCGTCGATTCCCATGCGCCTCTAGATGTCTCAATTTCCTTGACGCCGTTTTTATCCGGCGCCCTAGTTAGCCAAGTGCTCAAGCGCTTATTAGATGAAATCCCAGGGCTCACATTTAGTTTGGTCGATGCTTCAGAAGACGCAGATTTACGTTTTACCTGTAGTAGTTACATCACGGACAGCGATGTGTTCTATCAACTGTGGGAAGACAATTACGTAATTGCCATGGCGAATGATCACTGGCTCACTGAGTTCGCATCACTGTCAATTAAACAGATCGACAAACTGGCGTTTATTTCTCGCCGTCCCTGTGACATCCAAGAATCTTGGAATTATTTGGTACAAAAGCAGGGCATCAACATGGACATAAGAGCCCAAGTAAAAACCGAAGAATACGCGCTGGATCTGGTCGCTGCGGGACTGGGCATCTCATTGATCCCAGAGCATTCGCTAAGAGGAAGACAGGACGTCACCATTCGTCCCCTTAATGATGTGGCGTTAAAACGCGTTGTCGGTATTGCACACAATAAAGGCATTAATCTACCCGCACATTTAATCAATACGATTTTGTCTGTAAAGCCACTAATGAATAACAAAAATACAACAATACCGGCTAGCTCATGAGTTTTATGCATTACCAGATGTCATTTTACCTTTTGTATTGCTGAATCCCCCCCCTTACATTGAGATCTATCATGCCGATTTCACAGGAGTAAGACATGCAAGTTGATCAATTTTTCGCGTCGCTATGGGACGTTTATACTCAAGTCGCTCCCCAAGCGCAGCGCATTCAAACATTGTTCACCCAGCAAGGTGAGCAGGTCATCAATGACCACATTGCGTTTCGCACCTTTGCCCACTCGCCTATTGCTCTTGAAAAACTGGAGCCAGTCTTAGAAAGCCTTGGTTATCATGCTTACGGAGCGTTTCGCTTTGAGGGTAAGCACTTGAAGGCACGCTGCTATAAGCATGAGAGCCAAACCGATGCCCCAAAAATATTCTTATCCGAACTGCTTACAGAGGAACTACCAGAGCCGTGCCAAGCGATCATTGGCCAACTAGTAGCGCAAATCCCAAATGATGCCGTAACTGGACCAGAAATCTTCTGGTCTAAATGTCTCTGGCAACCTATTTCGGAGCAGGATTACGTCACGCTGCTAGAGCACAGTGAATATGCTGCATGGTTAAGTACGATGGGGATGCAGGCTAACCACTTTACCGTCAGCATTAACCATCTGAGTAAAACCCCGACCATTGAGCAGGTTAACCAGCTCCTTATGGACGAGGGCTACACGTTGAATCAAACTGGTGGATTGGTAAAAGGCTCACCAGAATTGTATTTAGAACAGTCTTCGACCATGGCAGACAAAGTGAGTGTCACCTTTGCAGGAGGCGAGACACGCGTTATCCCTAGCTGCTTCTATGAGTTTGCATTACGCCACAAGCAACCTAACGGCGAATTATTCGATAGTTTTATCGAAGGCAACGCCGATAAAATTTTTGACTCAACGAACACCGCAAGCTAACTCCGTAAAAAGTACTGCGTTAGCCTAAACGCGGTACTTTTGCTTGCAGCTCCAAGGTCAGTGAGGCCTGGGCTAAGACTTTTCCAGCGTAGTAAAACACTTGTAGCGTGATGGGCGTATCAGGGCTACTTGGGCTTAAATCCATTGTATCTTGACCTTCAATGTACAAGTTGCCCTCTTCGTTCCAAACCACGCTAAGAGAAATTTCTTGTCCAGCTGCATTCATCAACCGCCACTGGGTTTTCTCTGAACGGAACAATGTTAATGGCTCAGCATGGTAAGTTTGTTGCTTCGCATCGCGGATATTCACCGCCGTCAACACAGCGAGATCTCCAGTAGAAGGCTGTTGTTTACGCTCAACTAATGCTTGATCGAGCTTAGAAAGCGCTGCTTTAGCCACCCTGATATTGTGCTGATTTTGTTCCGCTATCGCTTTCTGGCCAGCCTTGGCCGTGCTAATTAAAGGCGCGCCCTGCTGCAAGGTTGGAATAATATGTGCTCGCTGCCAAAGCCGATCAAGCAAGGTGGCCAATTCGATCTGCTGCTGCTCACGTGTCTGCTCAACCACTGACTTAGTTTTGATACCACTGCAGGCAATTAGGCTGCTGATAAAAAGAATGCAACATAATGCCTTTAAACTGTTATAAAACACTGCTTTCACTCCATTTTTGCTCCACTGGTTTGCTAGTATGTACCCTTTACCCTCACCGTGTATAATGCTTCGCAGTTTTTTGACAGGCTTGAAACGAAATGATGAACCAACTAATTGAATTTTCTTTGAACCATTGGGAAATGGTAGCGGTCTTTATTGCCATCGCTGCTACTGTGATTTTTATAGAAACCCGAGGGGGTGCTCGCACCGTGACTGCGGCCGCAGCGACCAACTTAATCAACGATAAAGAAGCGGTTGTCGTCGACATTCGTCCAGCAAACGAATTTCGTACAGGCCACTTAACTGGCTCAATCAACATTCCTTCTGCAAAACTAAAAGATTCATCGAATACCCTAGAAAAATACAAATCATCCCCCATCATCTTAGTATGTAAAAATGGGATGACGGCTGGCTCAAGTGCCAAAGAGCTGATCAAGTCAGGATTTGATGTCTACAAACTACAAGGTGGCGTCACTGAGTGGCAGAGCGCTGGTCTACCACTTGTTAAAAAATAATTGAGAGGTCCGCAATGGCAAATGTCACTATTTATTCGAGCAACTATTGCCCATTTTGCTTTCGTGCAAAACAACTGTTGCAACACAAGCAAGCGGACTTCAGTGAAATCTGTGTCGATGGCGACCATGCTTCACGTCAACAAATGATGGAAAAAAGCGGTCGCCACACTGTACCGCAAATCTGGATTGGCGAGCGTCATGTAGGGGGTTGCGACGACCTATTTGCTCTCGACAATGCTGGCGAGCTTGATGCTCTGCTTGCTTCTAACTAAATAAACCAAGGAACTATCATGGCTGAAGAAAACCAAGCTCAACCACAACTGCAAATTCAACGTATCTTCCTAAAAGATGTATCGTTTGAATCTCCTCGCTCACCACTTGTATTCCAAGAAGAGTGGAAGCCAGAAGTAGGCCTTGAGCTAAACACTAAAAGCCGTCAAGTAGGTGAGAACCTGTACGAAGTCGTTCTAGACATCACAGTGAACGTTAAAAACAACGATGAACCAGCCTACCTAGTACAAGTTTTACAAGGTGGATTGTTCACCATTGCTGGTTTTGAAGAGCGCCAACTACATCACGCTCTTGGCGCATTCTGCCCTGGTACATTGTTTCCTTACGCACGTGAAGCGATTGACTCTGTTATCACGAAAGGCAGTTTCAACCCAGTGATGCTTGCGCCAATTAACTTTGATGCACTGTACCTAGAAAACCTACAGCAACAACAAAAAGAAACGGCTGAAGCGACTCAATAATCGCCACCGCCAACGTTTCAAATAAAAAATCCGATTAAGGCGACTTAATCGGATTTTTTTATGGGGTTTTGCAGGACTTTGCTGTGCACGGGAATTGCTTACCCGCCAGATTGAACCAGAGCTTTGACCTTCATCGCCTTCTCAAAGTGGTCTAACTGATGCGTTCTAATCCACCACTCAGCAGCTTCCATCAACAACTTAGGATCATCGTTTTTGTTCTTGAAGAAAGCATAGAAAGAAACACCGACACCCTCGCCTTTAGTGGCGATTTTCTTATCGCAGACTTCGATGATTTTGGATTTTAAAATTGGAGTCATGGTGTTTCCTTTTACAGTTAGTATTAAGATTCAACGATCGCTCCCCGAATGGAGCCTAGGCGAACGGTACGACCCATATAAGGTCAGAGATCAATAGTTGCTAACATCATCACGGTAAAAGCCCTACTGTGTTTCTCCAACATCAATCTATCTCACAGTTCGTTTTTTTAGCTTTTTCATGTTTGCCACTAATGGATATAGCAGATGTCCGATCACCGATGCAGGTAAGCGTACAGTCGTACCAAACTGCGCAGGCCAATGCTTTCCAGGCATATGTATCGTTTTAAACAACACATCAAATAAAATCGTGTGCGCAGAATAATTCGTATCAAGTGCTGGCTTTTCAGAGCTATGATGCCAATGATGGAACTGAGGCGTGACAAAGATGTATTTTAGCGGCCCAAACGGAATAGATAGATTCGAATGGATTAAAATGGCTTGTAATGCCGCAAAGGCAACATAAGCATTCAACGCGGCTTCATCTGGGCCTAGCAAATACAAAGGCACCATGACCATCGCACGCTCTGAAAATACTTGAATAAAATGCGCTCGGGACCCTGCCAGCCAATCCATGTGTTCTACTGAATGGTGTACCGCATGAATATGCCAGAGCGACGTCACCTCATGATACAAACGATGCTCCCAGTACAAGACAAAATCTGCACACAGCACGATCACTATAAATTGCATCCACACAGGAACGGATTGAATGGTGTCTTGGAAGGAAGAGCTCATGGCCCAACTAAAGTGGCTGGTATGATAGTTTGCGAACAATAAAATGGCGGAAATAGCCAAGTGGTTAAAACAGAAGTAGGACATATCCATGTCCCATTCAGGTCGCATAATGAGTTGATCGCGATACTGAGGGAATAACTTTTCCAGAATCAAAAAGATAAAGACGGACCCCATAAACGCCAGAATTAACCAATCGACTCCGAGAGAAAGCGCCTTTGGCTCTACCGGCCCAACTGGAACATTGTAGCCGCCCAATGTAAACGCCAATAATGTGAGTCCAATGCCACACATTCCGAGTGCTTTATATTTCGCCTTATTTAGCAAAAAGGTTAATACACCTAAGAACAGCGAAAAATACATGCCGTACTTCAGCACAATCTGTAATTGCTCGGCGTCGTATATCTGACGTAATTCTGTCGTGGTAAGGTGGGAAGGATATAAATACGCTAGAACAGCTAAAAGACTCAATATCCCCAGTGCAAGCGACGCGACTCCGCTGATTCGCCCCTCGCCAAAACGAAACTCTTTTGACAAATCTTTTTCGACTTGTCGTACTTTATATTCGTACTTCTCATCCATGAAACATTCTATCCTTCTAGCGGGTCAAAAATTTGGCCGTATTGAAGCATAAATTGTTGGAGATGATAACTCATCGAAAGTAGCACGACATAAGAGCAAAGTATTACACATCATCTTGCGACAGCATTTTGTTAGCGCATTCATGCCAAAACAGTCTGCAAGTAATCATCACAGACTTCTAGTTTGTAAACCGTTTTCGTCTGTACGAGGCAGCGACGCATGCCATTACGAGCCTTTGCGTATAACGCATCTGTCAGCTCATGATCTTTTTCCCACTGCTCACGACTTGGCCATTGGGCATAGCCGATAAGAATATTGGGGGTCTCTGATGTATGAAGCCTAGAACCAAAACTGCCGCAATTCTGGTAAATTGATTTGGTAACCTCAAGCCATGCCTCTCGAAAAAGCAATTCCATATTGTCTTTTATCTGAAACTCATAAACAGCTATAAACACTTTCGCTCCTTGAGTGGTAATGTCCGCCATAAGCGGCCGAATGAAACGACCTTGCGGCACTGTTTTCGACCTTCTGACTTTCTTTTTACTGCTAATATTCGTGATTGGCAAGCCTAGCCCCTCAGTCTATGCCAGCTCATATACGCCCTATCCCCGATACAATCGGGTCGTAAAAAAGAGGATTCAGTCCTGATAAGGGAGCTTCATGCTTTGGATTCGCGCTGACGACCGAAGATGTGCGCAAGCGAATTGAATTGCATGGAAGCTCCATGTCTAAAAGAGTTGGGGTTAAGACTTACTACCGCTGAAGATGCAGATAAGTTCCCGCGCACAGCGCGGTTCTACAAAAACTGGGGCTCATACTGATTGTTGCTGAGGTTGCAAGATTGCTTCCCCGGACGAAGCCGGGTCGTACATTGAAACCAATCTTGATAAAGATTCCATGTGTTTGATTCGCGCTGTCGGTCGAAGGGAGGCACGACCGAAGATGTGCGCAAGCGAATTGAATTGCATGGAAGCTCGCTTGCCTACAAAAGCCGGGGTTAACTTACTACCGCTGAAGATGCAGATAAGTTCCTGCGCGCAGCGCGGCCCCACAAGATTGCGATATCGCTTCCCCAAACGGTGTCGGGTCGTACTGGAGGGGAATAATTGCTACCATCATCAGGTAATATCATTATTGAGGCGTTTGTTTGGCCTCAGCAGGAACACTTATGGCTAAGAAAAAACGTAAACCTTGCCCCTACTGCATGAAGATGCGCTGGATGCTGTTGTATTTAGTTTGTATGGGCATGATTGGCATGCTGTTTCTACAAGAATTTCTGAATAAAAACTGAGCATGACCAACCATGACTATGCTTGTTGAAAAGCCAACAAGTTATGCACATTCCATCGCAACCGTTTGACGATGACCGGCTTCTTTAATCGCTACCTTCCGGCTACATCACTACTTGATTTCTTCATACGGTAAACCAACGTATTGCATGGCAATCACACGACGACCTTCTTCATTATCTGTGTAGAAGCTCAATTCAGATTCCATAAAGCGTGAGAAGGTCTGAGAGTCTGTCCCGTTGACTTCCACATTACCAAAGTCGTGCATCATATTGGTCATCCACCAAGAAAAACGCTCTCCATGCCACACACGACGCAAGCAGACTTCTGAATATTGATTTATACAGTCTCGATCTCCGTCTTGGTACACTCGTGTCAGGATTTTGTAGAGTGTCGCCACGTCGGACGCCGCTAGGTTTAAGCCTTTCGCACCGGTAGGCGGTACGATGTGCGCGGCATCTCCGACTAAAAACATATTGCCATATTGCATGGGTTCACAGACAAAGGAACGCAGGGGCGCAATGCTTTTCTCAATGCTTGGCCCGGTTTCCATGGAAGCGGCCACATCCGTCGGTAATCGACGCTTTAATTCGGTCCAAAACGCGTCATCGCTCCACTGTTCTATTTTATCCGTCAGAGGCACTTGGAGGTAGTAGCGTGAACGAGTCGCCGAACGCATGCTGGCTAAGGCAAAACCTCGATCGGTTTTACAGTAGATCAACTCGTCGTGGGCAGGCTTGGTATCGGATAGTAAACCTAGCCACCCAAATGGGTACACTCGCTCGTGCTCGGTTTTGACGTCATCAGGAATGGTTTTACGTGACACACCATGGAAGCCATCACAGCCTGCAATAAACTCGCAATCAAGACGTACCGATTCACCGTCTTTTTCAAATGTGACATACGGCGCATCGGTTTTCACATCATTCAACTGTACATTGCTGGCTTCATAGACTGTGGTTTGACCTGACGCTTGACGAGCCTCCATAAGGTCACGCGTCACTTCTGTTTGACCATACACCATGACGGTATCACCCCCAGTCAGTTCATCTAGAGCGATGCGTACACGCTTGTCGTTGAATGCCAATTCCACCCCCGTGTGCACCTCACCTTCACGGTCCATTCGTTCAGACACACCGGCTTCGCGGAGTAGATCGACCATACCTTGCTCCAGTACGCCAGCGCGGATACGCCCTAACACGTATTCACCACTGACGCGCTCCACAATAATATTGTCGATGCCTTGCTTCGCCAGTAATTGCCCCAGTAATAAACCTGAAGGTCCCGCGCCAATTATCGCTACTTGTGTTTTCATGACTTTTTACCTGTATTATTTTTGTTCGCTATCATTTCTCAATGACTTAATAATGGACAACTAAGAACAAAATAATCAGGAACTTTCAGGACAATAAATTGTACTTTTCGGACAGACAGAGCTTTAATAAAAAGTATAAAAATAGCGTAATTTAAAGACATAAAAACCAAAAAAAAGCGCTTTTAAGAGGTTTTTAAGTGCATTATTGGTTTTTGGTAATGACATTAATTTTTCAGTAGAAACATTATGAATCAGACAATTCCGCAGTTCGGTTTATACGGTGAGGGACGCTGGATCGATCATCCAGACTTTGTTCATATAGAAGATATTGCCGCACGCAGTAGCCATTTGGGTTGGCATATAAAAGCACATCAACACACTCAATTAGTGCAACTGCTGTTACTGAAAAGTGGCTCGGTGCAACTACAACTAGATACCCAAACACGTTTCCTAGAAGGCTGCTGGGGGATCATTATTCCTCCTGGTACCGTGCATAGCTTTCGGTTTGCCCCTCAAACAGATGGACGTGTGCTATCTATCTCAGATGCGCTATTAGGAGATGAATATGCCAATAGTGCCTTTGTGACTACGTCGGGATGCCTTAATTTCAATGGGGACGCTGAAGAGTTTAGTCACTTGTGGCAACTGATTACGTTACTGGAACATGAATTTCATCATGTGAAAGATCATAAAAATACGCTTATTGAGCATTTACTAAAAGCCATACTGATATTTGTCGAGCGACACCACACAGTCAACGTTGCCCAACGACAAACCCAAGACGAACTCACATTGCAGCGATTGAAAAGTCTCGTGAATAACCATCTTACGGATCATTGGAAATTAGCGGACTATGCAACACAGCTCAATGTGTCGGATAAAAAGCTCAACCGGCTCACCCAACACGCTTTTGGCAAGACCGTTATACAGCTCACACACGAGCATTTATTAATGGAGGCCAAACGTCATCTAATATATACCCAGAAATCGGTTGAACAAATTGCGTACGATTTAGGCTTCAAAGACCCCGGATATTTCTCACGATTTTTTAAACGCTGTGAAAACATCACACCTGGGCAGTACAGACAGCAACTCTAGCACTCCAAAAAACCTAAGAAATTGATTATTAAAACAAAAAAATAAATGGTTAGTTTTTTTCATCTATCTACTGAAAATTGATCGTTTGTTTATTAAGTGGCCAGTGATTACTATTTAATCATCTTAAAGCCAATACTTTTCTGGAAAAAACTATGAACAACTCATTCGATCACTTAGATACAGAATACTATGTAGAACGTGCTTACCAACTGCGTAGTGAATACGTTGCCGCCGCTGTAAAGTCTCTTGTTGCCCGCATCAAATCTGCTCTAACTTCTGGCAAACGTTCAACTTCTGCACCCCTACAAGGTAACCCAGCTCACTAAGTTTGGCGTCCTTGATTGGCATTTTTGCCAATATTCGTTACTGATCGCAACAGTAAAAACAAAAATACGATCAGCATAACGAAGCACCTCCTCTGCTCTCCTTTCCCGTTTTCTTGATCAACATCAGCCCTCTCAATTCTTACACTCAGTTTTTGAATCAATCCCTGCCTTACAACTAATTGTCATATATCTGTCATCATTCGTTCATATCATAGCGACTTACTCTTGGCACACGGTAGCGGCACGGACATGCAACTAGACAGCACATCACTACTCAATAGGATTCTAGAGGAAGGTCTTATCACGCCTCTATTTCAGCCAATTTATGACCTGACGTCAGGCCATGTCTACGGCTATGAAGCGCTGTCTCGGGGACCAAAAGACACCGAGCTTTTCGCTCCGGATGTGTTGTTCCCATTTGCTCAAGCACAAGGACGATTACACGAGCTTGAGTTATTGTGCCGAGAGCGCGCCATCTCACGTTTTGTCGAACTGCAACTTCCGGGACAACTGTTTCTAAATGTCAGCGCCTCTCTGCTTAGCTCACCTGACCACCAGAAAGGTATGACCTTATCCATTTTGAAAGACCTTGGATTGAAGCAACACAACATTGTCATCGAGCTGTCTGAGAAGCACCCTTACGATCAGAATGGCCTGACTCATCAAAGTGTTGAGCATTATCGCGAAATGGGGTTTCAGGTCGCCATAGACGATCTGGGTGCCGGCTACTCTGGACTCCGCCTCTGGTCAGAAGTACGGCCTGATATTGTAAAGCTTGATAAGCATTTTATTGAAGGGGTTCATCAGGACGCCATAAAACGTGAATTCGTTCGCTCAATCATCAATATTTCTCAGCGTTTACGCTGCGCGCTAGTGGCTGAAGGCATTGAGCATAAAGAAGAATTAGATCAGCTTCTTGAAATGGGGGTTAAATATGGACAAGGCTTCTTTTTACAACACCCTAGCCCATTACCGAATACAGAGCCGCATGAATACTTGCTTAACCATGTGACGAAGCGCATGAAACAGCATGCCCAGCAAGAGGAAACCGTTCAATCGTTGAGCCGCGAATCTGTTTTTGTGGAAAGCACTCGTCCTCTGAGCGAGGTTGCAAAGCTATTCAAAGAAAATAAAGGCATTTTCGCGCTGCCAGTTGTGGAAAATGGTAAACCGTTAGGCATTATTCGCCGACATGCGCTGCATGAGCTGTTCTCCACCCCTTACGGCCGCGCACTGTACGAAAACAAATCAGCATTAGCGGTTACATCAACCGATGTGCTGATTGTCGAAAGCAATGTCTCCTTAGCCAGTGTTTCGACGATGTTTACTGATCAAGATACTGACTTGGTCAATAATGAAATCGTGATCGTACATGAAGGCCTATACTTTGGATTGGGGCACTTAAAAGACTTACTTAAACGTATTACAGAACTCAAAATCCAAAATGCAACCTACTCAAATCCTCTCACACTTTTGCCAGGTAATGTGCCGATTAACCGTGAGATTGACCGGCGTTTATTATCCGAGCACGATTTCTATGTGGCGTATTTTGATTTAAACAACTTTAAACCGTTTAATGATTATTATGGCTACGCTAAAGGTGATGCCATCATCCAATTGGTCGGTAGTATTTTACGGAGCGTTGTAACCTCAGAAGAGAACTTCATTGGACACGTTGGCGGCGATGATTTTGTCGTGATCTTTCATGATGAAGATTGGTGTGATCAATGCCACACTATTCTTAAACGATTTGCAGCGGAAGTGGTTAAATTCTACAACCCTAATGACCTTGATGAAGGTGGTATTTGGACTAAAAGCCGTGATGGCGATCATGCTTTTTTTGACGTTCTCAGTTTGGCCATTGGCGTTGTGAACCCAAACCCTAAGGTGTGCGATAGCCATCATTTCGTTGCTGAGTTAGCGGCTCAAGCTAAGAAATCAGCCAAGCAACGAGGCGGTAATCAAATCTATCAACAGCCTTATCAATATCATTTTGAAGAAGACATTCCTGCAGAACTTAGCCGCTGCTGCAGCTAGTCTCATCAATTCGACATCTAGGCTTCACGAAAGCGTCACGTAACCTCTCTAGCCTAAAGCTATTAGCTAGAGAGGTTAGCCTATGAAAACTCAATTCCGCGCGGTGTTTATTTCAGATGTCCACCTTGGCACGAAAGCCTGCCAAGCGGAACATTTACTCGATTTTCTCTATAAAATAGAGACCGAAAATCTCTATTTGGTTGGAGACATCATCGACCTAATCGAAATGCGCAAACGCGCTTATTTTAACGATACGCAACAGCACGTCGTACAACGAATTTTAGAGTTGGCGAAGCAAGGCACCAAGGTAACCTACATCCCAGGGAACCATGATGCGTTCTTTCGTCAGTTTTGTGGTCAGACACTCTCAGGCGTCGCATTGGAGCAACAAGCCATCCACACCACAGCGGATGGCCGTCGCTTTCTGGTTAGCCATGGGGATGAGTTCGATCAGATGGTAAAAGTCAGCCCTATCATGCTAGCGATTGGTGACAAAGCCCATGGCTTAATGCTGTCTTTAAACCGCCATATCAATCGTATTAGGCGCGCCTTTGGTCGCCCCTACTGGTCTTTTGCAGGCTATCTCAAACAGCACGTAAGTAAAGCACAAGAGTTCATCACGCGCTTTGAAACCGCGGCGATCAAAACTGCACGAAATAAAAAACTAGACGGGTATATTGGTGGGCACATCCATTTTGCACGCTTTCAGCGTCAAGGAGATGTGTTGTACTGCAACGATGGGGACTGGGTAGAACACTGTACCGCACTAGTAGAACATGAGGATGGCGAATTACAGCTATTACATTGGTCAGAACAACCTTGCTTCCTTGCCAGTGAACCCAGCCACGAAACACTCGAAGCAACGCCTTCCTTGGCTTAATCAATAAGAGCGTGTGGCCTGTGTTTAAGACGTCTTATTATTGGACGATAAACGAGCGCGGCCACCGCCGATCCGAACTAATTCCTGTAAGCTAGGCTCGTGATCATTGAAATATGCCACTTGCGCTAACAACAGTTCCGCGGTTGCCATGGCATCAGTGAGCGCATCGTGTCCGGGGTAGTCAGGTAAACCATAACGCTCACGGCAAGCAGGCAAGCGGTAGCCACCGTCACCAATAATCTCTTGAGCACGGCTGCGGCGTTGCATTTCCACCTGCATGGTATCGATCCAATCAAATGCCAACGCTGGCATGGGCTGCGTCTGCCAGAGGGATTTTAGAAACCCCAATTCTAATGGTGAGTAATGCACCACCAGCACCTTATCTTTCATAATCTGTCGCAAGTAACGCAGCACACTCTCGTGACGACGCCCCTGCTCCATCACATCAGAATCGGTAATCATATGAATCCCCACACTGACGTCATCAATCTCAGCAGAGTCTAATAATAAATGCTGAGCCGTATCCAGTTGAACCGCGCCATTCTCAATCAACACCCAGCCTAAACTAACCACCTGATGCTGCTTTGGGTCGAGCCCTGTGGTTTCCATATCTAACACAAAATAAGAATGCTCATGCCAAGGTTTCGTTTGCTCTTCACGCCGCTCACGCCAACTGTCAATGGCTTGAAAAATACGTTTTGGCATCTTAAGCATAACCTCTGGCAAAACGCTGCAGAGCGGCAGATTGCCCATCCGCGATGATGGCAAAGGTCGATTTCAAGTGTTTGCGCTCAAGCGAACTTAGTTCAGTAGGATCTAAATAAGCACTCGGCTCACCAGTGGTTTGCCAATGTTGACGTTGCGCCTGAAGACGCAGCTCATTCAGCCCATCCCACGCGTCCATCAAGTTTCGGGCGATGTCTAAGCCCATCAATTTTTCTCGGGCGGCCTGTTCTAGGCGATCTTTTGTCGCCACATGATAGCGTTTACAACCTAGCCCATAAATTCGGGCCAAATCGTTAATCAGTGCTAAGCCCTGATGCTTTAGATCTAATTGATGCTTGTGCTCACCTGAGGACTCCAGCAAAAAATTGCGGAAGAAACCAATCGGAGGTTTAGAGGCCGTGGCGGTGCGAGTTAGGGTCGCTAAAAACAACGAGGTTTTGGCAACACGTGATTGCATATCTTGAATCAATTCTGTTACGCCGTTTTCATCACCATAGACACAGCGAATGTCGAAGAAAATACTGGCGTTCAGTAAGGACGAAGGTGAACTGGCCTCAACCCAATTGGCAAATGCTTTCTTCCAACCTTCTTGGGTTAAGCGCCACTTCTTATTCGACGCCATGATATCCCCAGGGCAGCTGCGTATACCGCATTGCGCTAATCCATCACAGATAAACTGAGCCAGTTTTGCAAAATACTCGGCCTGTTCCGGTGTCGGCTCTTGGGACAACATCATGCCATTATCTTGATCGCTGCCAAGCGATTGGTCTTTACGCGCTTGCGAACCAAATACTAGAAACTGAAAAGCAAAAGGCGCTGTACCATACCGCTCGATGCCGAGTTCAATAATTCGGCGCGTCAAGCTGTCACTGATTGCCGCAATAACGCTACCAATGTCTGTGGTTTTCATATCAGTCAGAATCAGGTTAACAATCAAATTAGTTAACTGCTGACACACTTCTCGAAGACTGGTTATATCTGTCTGACGGTTGATCTGATTGATCAGAAGTAATGGGCTAAGCTCTTGATGTCTCAATAAATCTGCCGCTGTGATCATACCTACAGGCGTATGATCAGACTCGACAACAGGTAAGTGATGAATGTTTTTTTCACTCATTAAGGTCTGCGCGTGCATGACCAAACTTCTTGGATCAATCGAGGCCGGAGCATGCGTCATCACATCGCAAAGAGGCAAGTTGGCTGATGCTCCGACAGCCAACACTCGTGAGCGTAAATCTCGATCTGTGACAATGCCCACCAGCCGATCCTTCTCCAACACTAGAATCGAACTGACTCGAGCGTCAGTCATGACTGAGGCGGCTTGCTGCACGGTATCGGTAACACTTGCAGTGATTAGGTTACGCGCCATAATCTGGCTAATGGAGGTGGACAGCTGCAATACTGGAGTGGCTAAATCTGTTGCGTGAGCTCGGGATAATTTGCGCAGTCGACTGCTACGCGTATGGGCAAAAAACAAAGCAAATTCTTCATTTTCTTGAAGTAGTGTTTGAAAGCCCTCTTTTTGAAAACGATAGATAAGGCTGTCTTCTAGCACGACGACTTGCAACCCATCTGGATTCTGCTCCAATACACTGGAAACACCAAAACAATCGCCATCGGCCAGCTTATCCACTAGCCCACCTTTCGCTGAACGGATTTCACAGGCACCGCGTCGGATCAAATGCAGCGTAGCGCGTGTACCTTCTAGGTTAAGCTTTTCGCCTTGACGCACATACGTCAGTTCAACGCCACCCAGTAACTGTTTTTGCTGTACTGACGTTAGGCCTGAAAACGGTGGCGTGCTGTCTATAAATTTTAGGACTTCTGGGATATCTATTGCGGCCATAAACCAAATACCTAGTGTTATTTTTATTGGTTTAAAGATACGTCGAGATACCCACAGTTACCACCACGGATAAAGAATTAATACCAAGGTATAAGGATTCAAGACAAGAACGCGGTAAATTTAGTCGCGCTTTGACAATTTAGCCAAACACAACTTGATTACGGCCTCTGTTCTTAGCGCGATAAAGTGCATCATCAGCACGTGTGATCAGAGTATCGGCGGAGTCCCCGGCTTGATAATGAGAGACACCAATGCTGATCGTAGTACGAATTTTAGCGTGATCACCACTTTCAAAATGCGTTTCTCGGATGGTGTTCGCTAGCTGTTTCAAACAAGCTTCAATCTCTGCCTGATCCGGTTGCGAGAAGATCACGAGAAACTCTTCGCCTCCCCAGCGCGAAATATGCCCCAATTCACCCACCGTAAGTTCAATCAGATTACCAACAGACACTAAAACGTCGTCACCAATTAAGTGGCCAAACTCATCATTAATGCGTTTAAAATAATCAATATCGATCATTGCAAGACGAACCGATTCGGGGCGCATATCAAATTCTGCTTTTAAGCGGCGCAGCATTTTACGACGATTAGGTAGCCCAGTTAGTGCGTCCACGTAAGACGCTTGTTCAAGTTCAAGGTTCGCTTCACGCAAAGCGGTTTGATAACGGTCTGAAATACGGGTAATTTTATCTAATTGACGAAGGTGCTTATCAAAGCGCTCGCTCAAGGTTTTCTCGCGCTGAATCATCATGTCCTGATAAGAATCAGACACTCGAATCAAATGCTCCATACGTGACCATTGATCTTGATTGTATTGCCATAGGGCCTCCAATACCTCATGTAATGGATGCCCTTGGTTGGTCTCGTCTTCGAGAGCCGCGACGACACGTTGCTCAAGCGCTTTAATATTGTGTTTCATTCTTGGCCTATAATATTAAACGCAAAGCTGCAGTCTTCCTTAAACTCTTCTGCCAGCTCTGCAACACGCTCATTATCCACGTCGTAACGCCAGTTAACCGTGATATCACGGCCTTTTTGATGATGCTCTTCCAGCTCATCAAAAATATCCATCATCACTTTGATACTACTGGTATTTAAGTAGAGCAGCGCTAACTCGACCGTCATTGGTCGCTCGTTGTCTTTAAGGTAGCTTGTGACCCACGCCACCAATTCGGAATAAAACTCAAACGAATTCTCGGGGTACGAATCACCTTCCATATACACCACACCGCGATGACTGTCGGTTTCAATTAGAGGTGTTGACTGGGTGGAAACAATTTTTAAATCTTTCATGCTTTATTACTCAAATTTGCACACTCAAACTAAAATAGCCGGTGCCGTTGTCTAGTAATTTTAGAGATGGAACAACTGGCGCAGAGGCCTTTCGGGCAATGTCAATTAACCCCAATCCTGCACCACTTGTGGCCTCCGCTTCTCTGGGTTTACGCAACTGTTCTTTATAGACTTTTTTCAGTTCCACTTTATCTAAAGCCGCTAGTGCGACGACTTTATCCATCAATATTTGGCCATCTTCCTGACGCACGATATTGCCTGCAGATACGTGATAATGGCCATCCCGATAGCTTACAACGACCGTAGCGGTATCGGCATCCAACAATTGTGATGCAACGGCATAATGGCGAATGTTCTGCGTCAGCTCGATGTACACAGCAAACACGTCTAATGCTGCGGCTGGCGATGCCTGCTCAGACTTCATGTAGTTGCGCAGCGCGTTGCCGATCTCTTCAATCAAGCTGCGTGAGATAGGGCCATTGAAACACAAAAGAATTTTTTCATTATCAAAGCGTTCACGTAAGTCGAACAGATCTGGCGCTGACATACTACTCTCCTCCTTCACTTGAATTATGCTCAAAGCGGAAAGACAACAAGGTGACATCATCACGCTGTGGCAAATCCCCCATGTAGTCGTCCAATGCTTGGGCAAAACGTGCGGTTTGCTCATGCAAAGGAGCTTGCGCATTCTCAACTAACAATCGCTCAAAACGTTTATTACCAAAACCAAAGCTCTTCTCTCCACCGGCTTGGTCAAGGTAGCCATCTGTGGTCATGTAATAGGTCCAACCTGTCAGTGGTAAATCGACATTCTCATATTGACCGAGTTTACGATCGCCTAAGGCGCGCTTGCTGGCCGCATGCTTGACGACTGATATGCCGTCGCTTGCATACAAAGCAATTTTAGCACCACTAAAACGTAGCTGGTCACCCTGATGGCGAATAAATACCAATCCGACATCCGCATTGGTGGCAACTTGGTTGCCAGTCGCCTCTTCATGCAACATTGACCGAACAGTCTGATCTATAGCATATAGCAGTTTAGCGGGATCAGCGATGCCTAATTCATTGATCGCCTTGTCTATCGCAGCACGCATTAACATGGTCATCAGTGCGCCAGGAACCCCATGTCCGGCACAGTCCACAATGCCTAACAAGCAGCCTTCATCATTGGTATGAAACACATAAAAATCGCCACCAACGATATCGCGTGGACGCCACACAACACTATGATGAGCGCCTAAGAATTGCTGCATTTGCCGGTCTGGTAATATGGCTCGTTGGATTAGACTGGCGTAATCAATCGAGTCACCGATTTTGCGGTTTGCCGCTTTAATTTGAGCATTACTTTGCTCAAGTTCATAAGTCCGCTCTTTTACACGAGATTCTAACTCAGCAGTGTGACTCTCTACCTGCTGCGCCATCAAATTAAAAGTACGGCTTAGGTCACCAATTTCATCATCGTATTTAACTGGTAAGCGAACTTCGTAAGAGCCTTGAGAGATCGCTTTCGCAGACATTTGTAAATGACGCAGAGGCTGTAATACTAAGCGATCCACCGCAAAGCCAAATAACAAAAGAACAATGGCGAGTAACAGCGCAAAGACCACCCCGACACCCATAATCAAGTCGGTATTCAGCAAGCGAACTTCATCGAGATTCACACTGGTCGCGACCAGCCAATTCAGATCCGGCATATAGCGTATGGATAAGATAAAATCCTCCCCACCCATACGAAGTTTTAATGTTTCAACTTGTCTATTCTGCTTCGCTTGAATAATGCTTTTTTGCAACGCTTTAATATCGTTATCACTATCGACCAAACTGTATAAGTTTTGTTCACCTGCTGCACCAGCAATACCGTCGATAGCAATTAAATCGGTGTTTGAGTGGGCTTCAATTTGGAGCGTATCTGCATTGATGACAAACGGCTGCACTCCTGGCTGCGGTGACGAAGCAAAACTTTCAATAAAACGTCCCAACTCAAACCCTGTCCCAGCGATACCTAGAAATGTCTCTTCATCTCGGACTAGAACGTTAATCCAAATTTTCGCTTTATTTAGATACTCGTTTAAATCGATGTTTATGTAATAAGGCTTAGTCTGTTCTCGGGTTAAAAAATACCATTTATTAGCTTCCACCTGCTCGTCAAGGTGGTATTGAGGGTCTCCGTCTATCGGTAACTGATCATCATAGTAGTAATACGCTAAGCTTTTATCAGAAACAAAGAAGACGGCACCGTCTTCAAAAGCAGACTGGAAGTGTGCTACATCTTGAAGCGCTTGTGCTTTACGAGCTGCGTTTTCAGGTTCTTTAAACCACTGCTGCAGTGTACTCAGTTCGGCAAAACGACGTGCTAAGGCTAGCTCACGAGCCATGGGCGTCAGTATTTTTTGGTAGTTAAGCTCGGTAAAATTTTCCGCATACGCTTTAGCTGAGTACTGACGTCCCTCGGCGACAACATACCAGCCCAGCGATAGCGCCAATACAGATGCCACAGCGCCTGCTAATAACAGCACTACCAGTGATTTCCACCTTAATCCCCAACGAGCCACTCTATACCCTTCTAAGTAATGACGTTTAATCCGCGCTACGATAGAGCAAGATCAAGTCTTCTATTGTCATTGGTCTAGCCAAGCCAAAACCTTGAAATAAGTCACACCCTTGCTGTTTCAACCAATCAAACTGGGCAGAGGTTTCTACGCCTTCGGCAATCACTTCCATCCCTAAGTTATGCCCAAGGCTGATGATCGACTCTGCAAGTGAAGCATTTTTCGTGCCTTTTTCAATATTCGCCACAAAAGACTGATCTATCTTCAACTGATCAATTGGCAACCGATGCAAATAACTCAGCGATGAGTACCCAGTACCAAAGTCATCAAGTGATATCAGTAGACCTAACGCTTTTAAGGCTTCCATTTTGCTAATGATGTCTTGTTGGTCATGCGCCAACATGCTTTCTGTCAATTCAAGCTGTAATGCTGAAGGCGGCGTTTGATATTCATTGAGTATACTCTCTACTTGTTGCACAAATCCTTCCTGCGCAAACTGTACGGCACTCACATTAACGGACAACACAAAACCCGCCATTTGCTGTTCTTTGTGCCATTTTGACAACCACCTGCAAGCTTGCCTCAATACCCAGTCACCAATCGGTAATATAAGGCGAGACTCTTCCGCCAACGGAATGAAAACGCCTGGCGATACCATGCCACGTTCTGGGTGTAGCCAACGTAACAGGCCTTCCGCTCCTATCATACGCTTCTGCGCATCCCACTGGGGCTGTACATACACCACAAGCTCTTCATTCTCCAATGCATGCCTTAGGTCACTCTCCAACTGCACGCGTTCTAACACGCGCTCTTGCATACCTTGCTGGTAAAAACAGAAACTGGATCGCCCCGCGGATTTTGCTTCATACATTGCCAACTCAGCTTGCTTAATGACATCCAGCGGGTCATTACATTGGTCATCAAACAAAGCAATCCCGAAACTGGCTGCCATTTGATAATCCACAGAGTTTATCGTGAATGGCCGCTCAAGCGATCGAAGCAATTTACCCGCCACTTGGCTCGCGCGATAAGCCATACGATCGGGGTTAGCCGACACATCTGCTGGCTCCAACATTACAAGAAATTCATCGCCACCAAATCGAGCGACAATGTCTTTTGTACGTGTGGTATCCGATAAACGCGTGGCTACTTTTTGCAGTAGCTGGTCGCCTATGCTGTGTCCCCAAACATCATTTATGTCTTTAAAGTGGTCCAGATCAATAAACAAAATGGCGGCTTGAGACTGTTGCAAGCCATTGTTTTGTAATAGGTCATTCATTTCTTCGAGCAAGAGCGTTCGATTCGCAAGGCGAGTTAAACTGTCATAGTAATGCAACTGTTGAATCTTGCGTTCAGAGGCTTTACGTTCCGAAATATCTTTAAACGTTGCAACAAAATGACTCACCTGCCCCTGAAGATCGTGAACCGTAGAAATACTCAGCCACTCTGGATAGATTTCACCATCTTTGCGGCGGTTCCAAACCTCTCCTTCCCAAGCGCCTTTCTGCCTGAGATCGGCAAACATGTCTTGATAAAACTCAGGGCTATGTCTTCCTGACTGTAAAATCGCCGGCGTTTGCCCTAATACTTCATTTTCGGTATACCCCGTGAGCTTCTGAAACGCTTTATTAACCCGAATGATTCTGTTTTGGCGATCACTGATCAAAATCCCATCTTGAGTTTCAAACGCTGTAGCAGCAATGCGCTGCTGTTGCTCGGCTTCCTGACGCTGGGAGATATCCCGTAGCAGAACAATAAAATGCCCTGTACTTACTTCTTCGGAAAAAGGACGGTAGACTGCGGAAACTTCAAACCAAAGCGTCCTTCCTTCGGACAACAGTAAACTAAACAATGCACCACGATAACTGTTCGTCTGGCTTTGCCCTGCTTCATTAAACACTAGCTCTAAAATTTGGGCCGCAGACTCTGGTAAATGAGTACTGAAGTGCTCGCCGCTAACAAAAAACGCTTGGAGATCCGTTTCATCATTTGGCAAACGGACCTCTAATACAACGCCATCAGCATCTAGCTCTATCAATGGATCGGGGATCGCCTGCAGCGTACTGCTCAGTCGATAATCAGACTGGTTGGCATATTTAGTTTTTTCGGATAACAAATGTGTCAGCATCTGCTTTTGTTCACGTAAGCGTAACGCCATGAATGCAAACCGAGCCACTAACAATGCCAATACAAAACTTGCTAGCAAATAAGTAACTAACATATAGGTCGGTATCCAGCCATCCGCGGGGGCAATGTCTAACCGCCATTTAACACCTGGAAAACTAAGATTGATTGAGACAGGGTCGTTTATCTGCTCAGCTTTATCTTCCACAATTAGCAAAGGTTCGTTTGTGTCGACCCGTTGCAGACTGTAGGCAAAACCTTGTTCAGAAAGCCCAATTTGGTGAGTACTTTTAAGTAATGAGTCAATCCGTATCACAACACTACTAAAACCCCAAAACTGTTCCGGTCCTTCGTCTCGGTCTTCTAACATAATAGGGTAACGCGCAATGAGCCCTTTACCTCCTTGAACCAAGTCTAGCGGCCCCGACAGGATCGTTTTCTGCTGCTTCATGGCCAACCATGCTTCAGTACCTTGTTCAATATCCATTAATTGGTTAAAACCAATTGCGCGCTCATTACCTTTTGTTGGGTACACTTGCTTAACGATACCGCCAGGTGACAACGCAAAGTTATTCACTTCGGGATAAATACGGTGTAATGACTGAGCGACAGGAGGAAACCAACGTGTAAACCCGCCAAACTCATGAACGAGCGCCGCTAAGGTGTAATTCGCAGACAAGTTATGATCCAACACTTGCTTTAATTGATAGGCATAAGATTGAGCTACCGAAACCGCATGCGTACGCTTCACCTTAGTCTGTTGTAATTGCCAAGCATAAGATGCACTTAGACCCAGAGCAAAAACAATTAGGAAAACAATAATACTGAAACTATAGAAACGTCGACTGGCCTTATTCGGGACAGAATCACTCATAAATATGTAGTCACTTATCATTAAAAAATTAAGCCTTCCATGGACTACAGCATGACAACATAGTGCTTACTTTCCAGCAAAACACTTCATGCTCTTGCTCTCTCATGCTTTAGCATAGCAATGAAATGTCTATTCGAACAAAACCTATTCTTCGAATCGGCTAAATTGATAAACCGTCTATGCTTCTACCTCTCAAGTTTGACCTTTTACTAAGACTGGCTTTTGATCTATTTTTTCAAGAAATACTCGTGCAGGGGTTACACGTAATAAAGGCGCCTAGGAAGCGCCTTTTAGACTAAGTTACTGTCGCGGTGGTTTCGACGAAATCGTTGGCGTTACCAACCACTCATGTCCTTTCAACATGCCTTGCCAATATACCCATGGTAAACTTTTCTCTTTCAACAGCCAAGCTAGATACGACGGCTGAGTACCGTCAATAAACCATTTTGGGAACGACGGTTTTATCTTGCCGCCATAGGCGAACTCCGCCAAAACAATTTTGCCTCGCTCGACAGTAAGCGGGCAAGAGCCGTAGCCATCGTATATTGCACGAGGCGGCTGATTAACCAAAACGGACAAAACATTCTCTGCCACGACGGGGGCTTGAGCACGCACAGCAGCGGCTGTTTTTGCATTAGGGGTATTGGTACCGTCCCCCAAACCAAACACGTCCTTATATTGCTTATGTTGCAGCGTATCTGGGTGCACATCAAACCAACCCGCATCGTCTGACAATGGGCTATCTTTAATAACATCTAGAGGCCCTTGGGGAGGGCAAACATGCAACATGTCAAATTCTTTTTCGATACGAACTTTTTCGCCCTGCTCTGATACCGTTTCAAACGTTGCGATCTTATTTTCCCCATCGACCGCCACTAGGTTTTGGCCTAAATTCAGATCAATCCCATACTTTTTTATATAGCTTTCCAACGCTGGCACGTAATCCGCAACCCCAAATAATACGCCGCCAGCATTACAGAACTCGACCTCGATGTCGGGTAAAACACCTTTCGACAGCCACTCACTGCAAGCGAGATACATCGCCTTTTGTGGCGCGCCAGCACATTTAATAGGCATCGGTGGCTGTGTAAAAATGGCTTTGCCTTTTTTCAATTGCTGAACGTTTTGCCACGTATAAGGTGCATAGTCCCACGCATAATTCGACGCAACACCATTTTTGCCTAATGTTTCTTGCAAACCCGGAATCGCGTCCCAATTAAGCTTCAGCCCAGGAGCAACAACTAAAACACCGTAATGTAGATGCTCGCCACAGTCCATTTCGATGGTATGTAAATCTGGCTGAAAGGCAACAACCGCTTGTTGATAGTGCTTCACTTTAGAAGGCACCACTGAGGCCATTGGTCGACGAGTTTGCTCGCGTTTAAAGACACCTCCACCTACTAATGTCCAGCCAGGCTGATAAGAATGCTCCATGGATGGATCAACTACGGCAATATTTAAACCAGGCTGTCGCTTCAAGAGACTGGCTGCGACAGCTAAGCCGCCGGCCCCTGCACCGACAATGACTACTTCATGGTGATTATTCTGCATTGTTGAATTCATTTTCAGCCCTCTACGTCTGCCACACGCTCAATTAAACCTGACATGTTGTAGCCCGCCTGCTCCGCCAATAACAATAAGTCGCCTCGCGATTTGCTCTCTGGGTTTGCCAGAGTCCATAACGACAAACTGCGCGTCCCAGTTCGACAGTAGGCAAGCGTTTTCCCCTCTAGCTGTCCTACTAGATCGCCAAATTGCGACACTAAACTCGAATCAAACTGCCCCGGCTCCGTTGCTAGATAATGGAAACTCATCCCATGTCGTTCAGCCGCTTGCTGTATTACTTCACTATTTGCTTGATTCTCTCCTTCGTTATCTGGGCGGTTGCAAATGATGTGCTGAACCCCCTCTTTGGCTAGTTCAGGAATTTGCTCAAGCGTCAGTTGCTCAGCAACATAGAATGTAGGTGTGATATGTCTCATATTGGCTCCAAGGTGCTCTCTGATGCCTATTCAAATAGGTAAACCAAAAACAAATAACCAAAAAGAATAAGCTTATAATATATTAGATATTTATAATAAGACATCTCTCTCGAAATTGACAGTTCGACAAACAGAAAACCATCAACATTCTGTTTCATTCGTGCGCAATACAAGACAATGTGTCAGAAATAAAAAGCTCAAGTGAAGCAAGCGTGCAGTCTCGCAACTTCGCTTGAATCTTTTCGCCTTTACGCCAATCCTAGTTACCAACACGTTGCGAAACGCCTACTCGACCGAAAGATTGGATGAAACGAAGGAGAGTAAGATGAATAACTCAACACAAGCGATTGAAACAAAGCACGTAGCAGACATCATTAAAGTAATGAACGGTGGCATCGATTTTTATGAAAAGGCGAAACAGGAAGTAGACAGCCCTAGAATCCAGCGTATGTTTGATAAAATGATCGACGCTAAAGAATCTGCTGTTACAGAGCTACAACCGTTTGCAATCGCTGAAAATGGCGAGCCAGAAAACGATTCAAGCTTTGAGGTCAGTGCTCGTCAGGCGTACACCAAAGTACTTGATAAAGTGAGCCGAGATTCAACTGAGCACACCTACGTTGATCAATTAGAAGAAGTGGAAGACAAGGTACTCGAAGAACTTGATGAAGCGCTTAAGCTAGATCAGCCTGCAGGTTGTGAGCGAGCACTACGCGCAGTACAGGCACGCATGAAAGAGTGCCATGATGAAATGAAAGCGCTGCAGATCACAACTCATTGATTACGTTTTAAATATCTTTCAAAACGGCCCTTTCAAGGGCCGTTTTTTGTTTCTACCAAAACATAACATTCATTCTAGATTGCACCTATATCACGCCAAAACTCAGCAAATGTGAGTATAAAGTACATTTTTCGCGCTAGTCACGTGATGCCCTTTCTACTAGAATACCGCCTTTTCACATTTTGAGGCTGACGGCCATGTTACAGACACCTTATTACCTCATTGATAAAGCCAAACTTCTCAAAAACCTTGAGAAAATTGCTTACGTGCGCGAACAGTCTGGCGCGAAGTCTTTGTTGGCGTTGAAATGTTTTGCAACATGGTCCGTATTTGACCTGATGCAAGAGTACATGGACGGCACGACCTCCTCTTCCTTATACGAAGTGAAGCTCGGCAAACAAAAGTTCGCTGGCGAAACTCACGCTTACAGTGTCGCCTATGCTGATAATGAAATCGCCGAAGTATTAGCACACAGCGATAAAATAATTTTTAATACTATCGGGCAATTCGAGCGTTTCAAAGAGGCCAGCCAAGATAAAACTCGTGGGCTTCGAGTCAACCCACAGGTCAGCACCTCTGAATTCATTATTGCCGATCCTGCTCGCCCGTTTAGCCGCTTAGGTGAGTGGGATCCAAAGCGTATAGAAACTGTGATCGACGACATTTCTGGCTTCATGTTCCACAATAATTGTGAGAACAATAACTTCGACCGCTTCGATGAAATGCTGACACTGATCGAAGAGCGCTTTGGCTATTTAATCGAGAAAATGCACTGGATCAGTCTGGGTGGCGGTATTCATTTTACCGGTGACGATTACCCAATTGATCGCTTCTGCGCTCGCCTGAAGGCATTCTCTGACAAATACGGTGTGCAGGTTTATCTGGAGCCTGGCGAAGCATCCATCACGAAAAGCACGACATTAGAAGTCACGGTTTTGGATACGCTTTACAACGGTAAACACTTAGCCATTGTCGACAGCTCCATCGAAGCCCACATGCTCGACCTATTAATCTATCGTGAAAACGCGCGCATGACGCCATGCGACGGCGAACACGAATATATGATCTGCGGTAAGTCTTGCCTAGCGGGCGATATTTTCGGCGAATTTAAGTTTAATCAAGCGCTCAACGTAGGCGATCGCATTTCCATCGAGGATGCGGCCGGTTATACCATGGTGAAAAAGAACTGGTTTAACGGTGTCAAAATGCCATCCATCGCGGTGAAACAATTAGACGGCACAATAGAACTGGTTCGTGAATTTGATTACGACGACTTTATGCACAACCTTTCCTAAGGCTGCATCATTTCTAAACTGGAGATAGCACTATTATGAAAAAGAACGTACTGATTATCGGTGCCGGAGGGGTAGCCCGTGTTGTGGCACATAAATGCGCCCAACACAATGACACACTGGGCGATATCGCCATTGCCTCACGCAGCGTTGCCAAATGCGAAGAGATCGTTGCCAGTGTGAAAGAAAAAGGAGCCATGAAAGTTGAGGGCCGCATCGAGGCATATTCCCTAAACGCATTGGACATCCCAGCAACAGTTAAGCTAATCAAAGAAACCAACTCTGAAATCGTAATTAACGTAGGTTCTGCGTTCATTAATATGTCAGTGCTTGAAGCGTGTATGGAAACAGGCGTAGCCTACCTAGACACAGCGATTCACGAAGAGCCAAACAAAATCTGTGAAACCCCACCATGGTACGCAAACTACGAGTGGAAGCGCCGTGAAGCCTGTAAAGAAAAAGGTGTAACCGCTATTCTTGGCGTAGGTTTTGATCCAGGTGTGGTAAACGCTTATGCATCGCTTGCTTACAACCATTACTTCGATAAAGTCACAGACATCGACATCATTGATGTAAACGCGGGCAGCCATGGCAAGTACTTCGCGACCAACTTCGACCCAGAGATCAACTTCCGTGAATTTACCGGCGTTGTCTACTCTTGGCAGAATCGCGAATGGAACGTCAACAAAATGTTTGAAGTCAGCCGTACAGACGACTTGCCTGTAGTAGGCAAGCAAACGACGTACATGAGCGGCCATGATGAAGTTCATTCGATTTCGCAAAACCTAGACGTACCTAACGTACGTTTTTGGATGGGCTTTGGTGAGCATTACATCAATGTCTTCACTGTTCTACAGAATCTCGGGTTACTGTCTGAGCAACCAGTGAAAACCGCAGAAGGTCTAGAAGTAGTCCCACTTAAAGTAGTTAAAGCAGTGCTGCCTGACCCTTCTTCTTTAGCACCAGACTACACAGGCAACACCTGTATCGGCGATGTTGTGAAAGGCATGAAAGACGGCAAAGAAAAAGAAGTCTTCATCTACAACGTAGCCGATCACAAAGACGCCTATAACGAGGTGGGTAGCCAAGGTATTTCTTACACGGCGGGCGTACCACCGGTTGCGGCGGCGATTCTTGTGGCGAACGGCACTTGGGACTGTGCTGAGATGCGTAACGTAGAACAATTGGATTCACGTCCGTTCCTAGCGCTATTGAATACCATGGGACTGCCAACTCGTATTAAAGACGAAGATGGCGACCGTCCATTCGAGTACAACGCTTAAATTTCGTACTGAATCAATGCTTAAAAGCCCAGCTTATGCTGGGCTTTTTTTTTGCTTTTTTACGCTTCGAATAGCGCTTTTAAACGCGCTAAATGAGGAGCCTGTTCCGCCTTTGTTAACCAGCTCCCAGTAAACGCATTGCATGCCAAGCGATATAATTCTTCCTTGGTCAACTGTGTTTCTTGAACTAAGGCTGCGTAATTATCATTCATATAACCGCCAAAGTAGGCAGGATCATCAGAATTCACGGTAGCATTCAGACCTAAGCGCAACATGCTTCGGATCGGGTGTTCTTCTAAAGTCTCCACGACACATAGTTTTAGATTTGATAGAGGGCATACTGTCAATGTCAGGCCTTTATGTTTAATCGTGGCAATCAAATCCTCATCTTCAAGTGCACGATTACCGTGATCGATGCGATCCACGCCAATCACATCCAGCGCCTGCCAAACATACTCAGGAGGGCCCTCTTCACCCGCGTGCGCCGTGATAAGCAAGCCAAGTGCTTTGCACTCGCGGAATACATTTTCAAATTTAACCGGTGGGTGACCGACTTCAGAGCTGTCTAACCCTACTCCGTCGATCATCTCCAAATAAGGCTTGGCTAACGCTAACGCTTCAAACGCACTGGCTTCGTCTAAATGACGTAGAAATGACATGATTAACTTAAACGTCATACCAAAGTCACGCTCAGCGTCTTTCAGGGCGCCATAGATACCTTTGATTTGCGTGTCAAAGCTTACTCCACGACTGAGGTGCCCTTGCGGATCAAAAAAGATCTCCACATGCACTACGTTGTCTTCGTGGGCACGCTTAAGATACGCCATCGTCAGATCATAGAAGTCCTGCTCATTGAGCAACACAGACATGCCTTGATAATACAGATCTAAGAAGTCTTGTAAGTTTTCAAACTGGTATGCCGCTTTCAGCGCTGCCACCGAATCGTACTTAAGCGCCACGTGGTTACGTTGGGCAATGGCGAACATTTGCTCAGGCTCAAACGTGCCTTCAATATGCAAATGCAGCTCCGCCTTTGGCATTTTCATTGCCAAATCTAATAATGCTTCAGAGCTGGTCATGACTCTCCCCTTACTTAATGCTTTCTCGATGGAATGTATTGTTGTCTTTATGGCTCTCTAAAAGTTAGCAAGGGTTTGCCATTTTAGAAAACTTAACTATTTGGTTAGTTTGTATTTTAAAGCAAAAAACAGGCTAAAGAGAGAAAAAACCGCCCCCTTATAAATCCTGTGCTAACATTTGTCAGACACCATTATGAAGGAGCAAACTGATGGAGACACGTATTCAATTTCGTGTGGATGAAGAAACTAAGCGTTTAGCTCAGATGATGGCAGAAAGCCAAGGAACTACCTTAAGTGGCGCTTGCCGAGCACTTGCAGAGCAACTGGCCGAGCAACAACGGAAGCGTCTATCACACGATCAATGGCTAGCAGAACAAGTTGAGCGCGCATTTGACAAGCTTGAATCACAGCAAGCCGAATTTGTAGACGCTGAGCAAGCAGACGCTGAAATGGAAGCTTTCAAAGCCGCACTTAAGGCTAAGGTGTAAGTATGATTTTATGGGAAAAGGACGCCCTAAAGGATCGTAAACGCCTCTACGAATTCTTATACGAGTTTAACCCCATCGCCGCAGATAAAACCGATGATCTACTGGTTGAGAAAATCAAACTGCTTATCGATGAACCCCATATGGGCGTGGTGAAACCAAATCAAAAAGGTAGAATGCTGATTATTCCTGATGTGTCACTGTTGGTGCTGCATCACCTTGATCAAGCCGATATCAAGATTCTGCGTATCTTACATATGAAGCAGAAGTTTCCAACATAAGCAAAGCCCAGCATTAGAGCTGGGCTTTAGTCGTATCACATTAGCTGTCTACATTTACTTTTCACATCTGAAACAAAAAGTTCTTAATCAAATCTCGGCCGCCTTCGGTCGCAAAGGACTCCGGATGGAATTGAATCCCTTGGATCGGGTAGTCCTTGTGACGCACACCCATGATTTCGTAATCCCCACCTTGGTGAATCACTTTATGGTTAGCAAAGTCTTCGACCTTTAGATCTCCAACCGCAGACGTCACTTCTAAGCACTCTGGCAAGCTTTCAGGCTCGGCCATCAATGAGTGGTAGCGCATAATTTCCAGCTGATCTGGAATATCATGGAAAATGCCTTCCGCGTTATGACTAATTGGGCTGACTTTACCGTGCATGGGCACATGGGCTTTGACCACCTTGCCACCAAATACGTGACAAATACCCTGCATACCCAAGCAAACCCCCATCAATGGAATGGTTTTGCCCAACTCGCGAATCACCTCAGCACAGACACCGAAGTAGGCTTCATCGTCTGGCGACCCGGGGCCTGGAGAAATAATAATACGATCTGGATGGAGCGCTTCAACATCCGCCAAGCTCACTTCGTTATTACGCTTCACCACTACATCAAAACGATCCAACTTACCTTGGCTTTGCGCAGCCATTAGGACTTCGCCAATGTATTGGTAAAGGTTATAGGTAAATGAATCATAGTTATCAATAATTAACACTTTCATCTGCTAAGCCCTTACTGCACGGGAGCGAATTGATCTAGCACACGCTTGGTGCCAGCAAATTTACGTTGAATTTCTTCGTACTCTCCGGCGGCGTTGGAGTCATATACATTGCCACCACACGTTTGTACGTAAGCTTTATTACCCCTAGCGAATACCGTACGAATCGGAATCGCGAAATGACAATCACCATTGAAGGAAAACTGTCCAACCGCACCGCCATAAGGACCGCGGCCATCACTTTCCATGTCATCAATAATTTTCATCGACTCGATCTTCGGAGCGCCGGTCAGAGTCCCCGCTGGAAAATTGCTTGCTAGGGCAGAGAACATATCTTGATCGTCGGCGATAATGCCGACAATTTCACTGGAAATATGCTGAACGTGACTAAAGCGCTTGATGTCCATTAAAGAACGTACTTTGACCGTACCAAAGCGTGCCACACGTCCGATATCGTTACGATGCAGATCCACAATCATATTGTGTTCAGCAATCTCTTTCGGATCATTCAACAAGGCACGGGCCAAGGCGACGTCTTCTTTTTCATCCACACCCCGTTTTGCCGTGCCCGCTAATGGGAAGGTTTCCATCTCACCTTGACGCAGACGGAACAGCAGTTCAGGACTGGCGCCAATCACTTTTTGCTCACCGAACTTTAGGTAATACATCTGTGGCGATGGGTTAATGATGCGCATTTGCTCGTAGATAGCGATGGTATCGCCCTCTAGGTCGAACCACTTTTTAAAGCCCACTTCGGTTTGGAATATCTTACCGTCGATAATGTCTTGCTTTACTTTCGCGACGGCTTGCGCATGCTCTTCACGAGTCATTGATTCCCCAGCTGGCGTCACGACCAACGAACCATTGACAGGAACCGGTGCATCCAATAAAGACTGCACTAACTCTGATCGGTCTTGATCGTAGTAGAAGTAGAAAACTTGCCCCGTCATCTTGTCCAAGATCAAGCCATCTTTGTACAAACCAAAACGGAAGCCGTCGAACATATCGCTGGTTTGCAGATTCAGCGTTGGCTCAAAGTAATTCATCGCATCATAGCCAATGTAGCCCGTTAACCCTCCCGCATAACCGCGCGAGATAATATTCTGCGGCACAATGCTGCGCAGTAAGTAATAAGGGTTATCGGATTCATAAGATTGTGTCGCACCATCGCGCTCTTGTATGAACAAAGTCTTCCCTTCTGCCCACAACAATTTCTCCGGATCGAAACCAATGATAGAGTGACGCGAGATATAACTCTCTTCACCCAGAGACTCCAACATAAAGCAGTTGGAAAATTGCTTTTCGACTTTTTTAAACATGTCGAAAAAGTCACAGTCCGAGCTGATAGTCACGTATTTAGGCTTACGTGGCAACTCGATGCGTGGCGGAAGGTTACTCATGATCTTTTAATTCCTTTAAAGCGCGGGAACCGCGAGTTACGGTCGCAATCCCCACACCTAGCTGTTTGGCAATTTCGCGTTGTGACACACCTTGTTCTAACAGTTCAAAAATCTGCAAACGACGCTGCATTTCGCTGATTTCAGTCGGCGTCAGCAAAGCATTCAGCTTCTTTTTCATCGCTTCAGAATGAGGTGTGTCTAAAAAGTAATGAATCAAATTCTGCACAAAGGCGTACCTTGACGTATCAATGTACTAGTACGTTATATTTTTTCATTCCTAGACGCAATACTACACACTTATTTTTCAAAATATTTTTTCGACGTACACTTCTTGCAGGCAAAAAAACAATGGGCTTTTGTTTTGCATTCACCAAGACCCGGAGAAGACGTCAAAAAGGAAGAAAATCTTTCGAAGTCACCCCATGATCGAAAAGTAAGCGTGCTCTTAAAGAAACAACCCAGTCTCTTAATCTAATGTTTTGAGATCATCTAGACTCGATGGTGCCAACTAGATGATTATAATCGACGACAAAATAGCCAAACTGAGAATGGGCCGCGTCGATGCTGACTAAGACAGGCGCTTGAGGCAAATAGAAATACTCTTCATGACTGATGCAGTGCATAAAGTGCTGTAATGACCCTTTACCTCTGATGAACCATTTGCAGCCACGGGTGGTGGTTCGAGTGGACTTTTCAGCCACAACGAGCGTTTCTTTAATCGTATTCGTGCTCAAGGTAAACAGCATTGGACCTGTAGAGGACAGGCAAGGCCAAATAATACAAAATAGACTTAATCCATAACCAAGCAGCTTTACGCTTTTCCATAGCGCTGAATCACTTGAGAAGTTTGGCTTAGGGTAAAGTAAATTAAGACTTGCTAAGGCGTAAAATAAACAGAGTGCAGCGAGTGTAACTAAGGCAGAAATCCAAAAGGCCACATCAAGAACCTCTTTTTCTGTCACGAAGTTATTCCCTAAAATCACTTTGATCGCAATGCTTAGAAACGGTAGAAAAAATGCAAGATTCTTGAGTAGAGGATAGTTAATAGCATAGGGTTGTTTCGGCGGAGTGGCTTTTTTACGGTTCCCGACGCGTTTGCCTTTATGTTTTACCACGGTTTATTCCTAGCCTGAATGGATAATACCCACCTAATCAATGTTTCAAACAGCCCGAATTTCAAAGGAATGCCATTCAAGCAGTGTACTGTAATCGAATATCTGATCGCCTCTCAATAAACTTTACCACGCTCTTACAAGGGTGAGATTAACCAAAACAAAGAAAGCCTCTTCCACTGTCAGTAGAAGAGGCTGAAAACGTGAACCGATAGAGTTAGCCGTTAAAATTTAAACTGTCGCATCATATCCGATAATGAACGTGTTTGACCGCTTAGCTCCTCAGCAGCGGCAGCACCTTCTACAGAAGCCGATGCATTCGTTTGGACGACGCCATCTACTTCCGTGACTCCACGGGACACCTCATCAACGGCTTGTGCTTGCTCGTTGCTAGCCGATGATATGGTTGCGACTAAGCTAGAGGTTTGGTTGATGCTATCAAAAATGGAGTTCAGTGCTTTAGCGGTGTTTTCGGCGATTTCAGCACCTTTCTTTGTTTTGCTTTCAGATAGGTGTATCAGTTTCGATGTTTCTTCAGCCGCTTGTGTACTACGGGAAGCCAAGCTGCGTACTTCATCGGCCACCACGGCAAAACCTCGTCCTTGCTCCCCTGCTCGAGCGGCTTCAATGGCCGCATTGAGTGCTAGCAAATTGGTTTGCTCTGCGATTTCATCAATCGTTTTAATGAAATCACTGATTTGATCACCCGCATCTTTGATCTCATTCATAGAAAGCATCATCTCTTCCATATGCGATTGCCCTTGAGAGACCGACTTCTGCGCTTCTTCAGCAAGGCTATTGGCTTCTGAAGCACTGTCTGCATTTTGTCGTGTTTGTGATGACAACTGTTCCAAAGCTGATGCAATCGATTCTAGGCTATCTTTTTGATGCGTCGCTCCTTCCGCTAAAGATTGACTGAACGTCGATACCTGTGAACTGCCTGCGGCAATTTGCTCCCCTGCCAATTGCACTTCAGACAACACGTGTCGTAACCGCTCCACCATTACTTGCAGTGCCTGCCCTAACACGTCTTTGTCAGAGGCAAGGCTCACTTGAACTGTTAAATCTCCATCAGCAATTTTCTGTGCGAGATTGGCTTTGGTTTGCAAAGACGAGACCATCTGACGAATATTCGCATACAAGCTATCAGGTGATGCCGTTGATGGCGGTAAGTCAATGCTCAAGTCGCCTTCTGCCACGGTCTTCGCAATACCAGAAACATAGGCTGGATCACCACCTAATTGCTTTTGTGTAGAACGCAGAATCGCCCATGCGGTTCCTATACCGATAGCGATTGAGACCAACACACAGGCAAGAATCGCCATGACTATCAGATGATTTTTTTGCTCGACTTGCGGTCCAAGAGCATCTTGTAACATAGCCTCCTGCTCAATCAGATCATTCAGCTCTGCTGCGATCTGAGGCCCTAGTACATCTAGCTGCTGATCCACGACTTCCTGACGCGAACTCCCCGCTTGTATTAAAGCAGCGACCCCTTCTATGTAGTCATTCAACAGCCCATCGGCTGTTTGCAAATCCTGTTTCAACTCGCTATCTGAAGCGTCTTGAATCAAAGTCGTCAGCAATTTATCAGCGTAAGCAAACTCCTCGTTCACCCGCGCCGCATCATTGGTGCTGATCGAGTCAACATATTTCAGCACATACAAGCGCCCTAGTAGGACATTACGCATAGCCATCGACAACTGATAGACCGCTACTTCGTCACCCTTGTCACGCTCTGATTGCAGCAGCTTAGTGAGAAGCTTCTCAAGCTCAGCTCCTTTCACAGATAGGACATTATCTAAGACTTGATCAAACGTACTGGTATCCTTCACCACTTTATCGAAGCCTTGTGAGTACTGGTTCAAAGTGGCCATTTGTCGATCTAAAATTTGCACAAAAGCAGGCTCCGCTATTGCTTCTTTGGCGCGTAATAAATCCTTCCGTGTTTCTTCCAGATAACTAGCAAAGCCTTGCTGATCGGATAACTCCGAGGTGATTAAATAATCTTTGACATACATACGCATCATCAGCAGATTGCCTTGCACCTCATTCGCAGCTTTCGTAGAACGCGCTAGCTGACGGTAATGATCAAAATCTTTGGATGAGCTAGAGATACCACTAAAGGCAATGAGGCCAACAATAACCAGTAGGGCAACTAGGACCCCAAAGCCAAGTAATAACTTTCGTTTAAATGTGAGCATATTTGTCGTCCTTACGGTAATTATTAAATATGACGCTCTTAAGTCCATTACATTAATTCAAAGTAAAACAAACAACGCTGATACTGAGTATGCAGGATATAGTCTTAGCCAAATTTCAAGATGACTACGTCTATTAATGCTTAGAATAAATTAGCATAAAGTCAGAGATACACAATGTGTTTTATCGAAGGCGCCTATATAAGACTAACGAAGGAGTTGATTGCTTTAGAATAAACGCATTAAAAATAGAGTAAGTGAAACTATGAACAATTAAATTGATCCATTTATAGAAAATACCCCCTAAAGAAACTTATTAGGGAAACGGTAAATTATATTAGATTTTTATGCCCCATTATCCAGAACTTCTATTTTGACGTCTATTACACCCTGACGTGTATTGCCAATATGGCGGAAAGCGGATTTACTCAGATCGATGACTCGTCCACTGACAAACGGCCCTCGATCGTTAATACGGACGACTGTGCTTTTATTGTTAGCAATGTTGGTTACACGTACTTTAGCGCCAAAAGGCAAGCGTTTATGGGCTGCGGTTTGGGCTCGTTGATTAAACCGTTCACCATTGGCGGTAAGACGACCTTGAAATTTATCTGCATAAAAACTGGCTTTGCCTTGTTGAGAAAATCCTTTGGCATCATCGCGACTAAGAAGCCCCCCAGAACAGGCTGTAAGACCAACGCAGACGCAGGCCATTATTAGTATTTTTTTTATGCTCATGGGACTCCTAGCCAATCCTTTAGAAAAAGAGTGAGGTTAGCTAACCTTCACTACTTCTAGAAATATTAGCACAGTGCATATCGATCAATGATTCAAAACAGACTGCGATAACCAGCCAGTCACAATTTCTTCATTGGCCAATATGCAGCGAGGATCTATAATTATTTTTAATAGTTAAAGATAGACACTTTACACAATATCAACACTTTCGTTTCAAAGAGCTGGAAAGGTACGCCTCGACATGGCCTGATAACTCATCTATAAATCTATACACATGGAATTAGAGAAAGGACACTCATATGGAAATCACCGTAGAAACACATATAAAAGCATCGCTCGAAACTGTCTGGGAAGCGTGGACAACGCCTGCGATACTGCAAGACTGGAACGGTGCATCAATCGATTGGTACTGCCCTAAAGCTGAGGTAGATCTTCATGAAGGCGGCAAGTTTTTCTACCGCATAGAAAGGGTAGATGGCAGTGAAGTCGTTGATTTTGAGGGTATCTTTAAGCGTTTAAAGCTACTTAGGCTGATTGAATACAGATTTAATGATGGCCGGAAAGTAAGTATTCACTTCAAAGAAAGCCTAGAGGGCACCGAAGTGATCGAAACCATCGAGCTCGATCCTAAAGCGCCAGAAATAGAACAAACTGCTCAGCATGGCCACATCATGACTTACTTTAAAAAGATCGTCGAAACGAACCGTTTGCTAAGCTGAATCTAATAGTTGCTCTTAAGCCCATAGAACAATTGCAAATGTAATGAGTGTCAGCACTATGACCTTAATAGCTATCAAGGCAATTAGTTTTTGTGGTGTCATTACAGGCTCCCCTAGATAATAAAGTCGACTATAACTGAGTTTCCTTCCACTGTTATGCGTAATGATTGAAATATCGACTCAAGTCACTTTTTTCATTTCACTTACTTAAACACTTTCACAAGACACTTAACCGCCCATATCCATGCGGGTTGCGCACTATCTTGTATGGCTTAATACACGATTAATAATGAAGATAAATGAAATTTATTTCTTTATTCCAAAATCTTCCATTTTTCATCATTGTAATAACCAAATCTTTTAAATAAGCTACTGATCAACAATCAACCATTACAAGCGCGTTAGAGGCTTCCCATGAAATCAAAATTGAAAGTGATTAAATCTGTAGCGGGTGCTTTGCTACTTGGCTCAGCGGTTAATGCATCCGCTGCGGATCAAACCATCCTAAATACGTCTTATGACATTGCGCGCGAATTGTTTGCAACCTATAACCCAGTATTCCAAAAACACTGGGAAGAAAAAACGGGGCAAACCGTTGAGATCAAACAATCTCATGCTGGTTCGTCGAAACAAGCTCGTTCTATCCTTCAAGGCTTGCCTGCCGATGTCGTCACCTTTAACCAAGTTACCGATGTGCAAATCTTAGCGGATCGAGGCAAATTGGTTGCCGAAGACTGGAAGAGCAAGCTGCCAAACAATAGCTCGCCCTATTACTCAACAACGGCATTTCTTGTCCGAAAAGGCAACCCTAAAAACATCCATGACTGGGGCGATTTAGTCAAAGACGATGTGGCTTTGGTGTTCCCGAACCCTAAAACATCAGGCAATGGTCGTTATACGTATCTTGCGGCCTATGGTTACGCACAAGATCAGTTCGGTAAAAATGCAACAGAACAACAAAACAGCTTCTTAAAAACCTTTTTAGGCAATGTTTCAGTGTTTGATACGGGCGGCCGTGGCGCGACGACTACATTTGTTGAGCGCGGTATCGGCGATGTATTGATTACATTTGAGTCAGAGGTTAACAACATTCGCCAACAATACGGTGCGGATGATTACGAAGTGGTGGTACCAAAAACATCAATTCTAGCCGAGTTTCCAGTAGCGGTTGTAGAACGTAATGCTAAGAAGAACGGTACCTTAGACGTATCGACTGAATACTTGAGCTATCTATACAGTGAAGAGTCTCAGCGTCTATTGGCAAGCTTTAATTACCGTGTCCACAATGACACAGTTAAAGCCGAAGTCGCGGATCGTTTTCCAGAAGTAAAACTGCTAACTGTTGAAGAGATTGCAGGCGGTTGGCCGAATGCCATGAGAGATATCTTTGCTAATGGTAAGCAGCTAGACCAACTACAGCGTCGCTAATTCACTGCTTTTATTCGCTGTTTTCGCCGGGCGCATTGCGTCCGGCGTTTGTGTTTTTATTATAGGAGCGTGACAACAATGCCCTCTTCTCTTAGCGTTGCCAGCGCTAAAACTCGTCATAAGCGAGTACTTCCCGGTTTTGGGTTAAGTCTTGGCAGCTCTTTATTTTTTATCAGTTTGATTTTGCTACTACCGATGACCGGTCTAGTGATGCAAACCGCTGACATGGGATGGTCAGAATACTGGTACGTCATTACCGACGAGCGTGTGGTCGCCAGTTACAAAGTGACTATTTGGGCCGCGCTTATCGCCTCGGTATTTAATGGCGTATTTGGCTTATTGCTGGCATGGGTGCTGGTGCGTTACGAGTTTCCCGGTAAGCGTATTCTCGATGCGTTAGTGGACTTGCCATTTGCTTTACCGACAGCGGTGGCAGGCATCACTCTCGCGACTTTATATGCAGAAAATGGCTGGTATGGGGAACTGTTAGCACAATGGGGCATTAAAGTGGCGTACACGCCACTGGGCATTATTGTCGCCATGTCATTTACCAGCATTCCCTTTGTGGTCCGTACAGTGCAGCCGGTACTAGAAGAACTTTCCCCAGAAGAAGAGGAAGCAGGTATTACCTTGGGAGCCTCTGACTGGTCGGTGTTTCAACGTATTATTATGCCGTCCCTATGGCCGGCGCTGGTCACGGGTGTCGCGCTGTCGTTCACCCGTAGTTTAGGGGAATTTGGTGCGGTGATTTTCATTGCTGGCAACATGCCTTACGTCAGTGAGATTACCTCTCTTATGATTTTCGTTAGACTGCAAGAGTTCGATTTCCCTGCCGCTAGCGCCATTGCTTCAGTGGTACTCATCGCCTCTTTGGTTTTACTGTTTGCAATCAATATTTGGCAAGGGCGTTACCTAAAACGCCTTCACGGACGTTAATTCGGAGGAATCTATATGGCATCTGGACAGCGTCATCAACAACGCGTGGGCGACCGCCCAGCGGTAAAATACACGCTGATTGGCATCACATTGGTGCTAACAGCATTACTCTTGGTCGTGCCATTAATCAGTATCTTCGAACAAGCATTTGTCGATGGGCTGGCCGTGTATTGGGACAGCCTTGGCGATCCTGATACCTTACACGCCATTGGTTTAACGCTGTTTGTCGCGTTACTTACTGTGCCAATTAATTTATTTTTTGGCGTACTACTGGCGTGGTCCGTAACACGTTTTGAGTTCCCAGGCCGAAAACTGATGATGACCTTGATGGACATTCCTTTTGCGGTATCACCTGTCGTGGCAGGCCTGCTGTATTTATTGCTTTACGGCAATAATGGTTGGATCGGCGAGTGGCTCTACGAGCATGATTTGCAACTTATGTTCGCATGGCCTGGCATTGTCATGGTAACTGTTTTTGTCACCTGTCCTTTTGTCGCTCGGGAATTAATTCCATTGATGCAACAACAAGGCCGAGAAGACGAAGAAGCGGCGGTGATCTTAGGTGCCTCCGGCTGGCAGTTATTCCGTCGCGTCACATTACCTAATATCAAATGGGCACTGCTCTACGGTGTGATTTTAACCAATGCCCGTGCGGTGGGTGAGTTTGGCGCGGTGTCGGTTGTATCGGGGAATATTCGTGGGGAAACCAATACCCTACCGCTGCATATTCAACTGTTATACGAGGATTACCAAGCCACAGCCGCCTTCGCGAGCGCCTCTCTACTGGCGTTGATTGCTTTGATTACATTGATTTTTAAAGCCTTTATCGAATGGCGCCAAGAACGCGCCGAGCAACTGCATTAATTAGGTGACACTATGAGTATTCGCTTAGAAAATATTTCTAAAACATTCGGCCAATTCCAAGCGTTGTCGCCTATGTCGTTGAACATCGACGAAGGCGAAATGATTGGTCTTTTGGGGCCTTCGGGCTCAGGCAAAACGACCCTCCTGCGTATTATTGCAGGTCTAGAAGGCGCCAACTCAGGACGTATTCAGTTCGGTGATCGCGACGTGACCAATCTGCATGTACGTGATCGCCATGTGGGGTTTGTGTTCCAAAACTACGCGCTATTTCGTCATATGACAGTGGCCGATAATGTCGCCTTCGGTCTAGAAGTTATGGACGCCAAACAACGCCCAAACAAAACAGAGATCCAGCATCGCGTAAAACACTTGTTGGAAATGGTTCAACTGGGGCATTTAGCCAACCGCTACCCATCACAACTGTCAGGTGGACAAAAGCAACGTATCGCATTGGCGCGGGCGTTGGCGACCAAGCCTGACGTTTTACTGTTGGACGAACCATTCGGTGCCCTTGATGCCAAAGTGCGTAAAGAATTACGCCGATGGTTGCGCAGTCTACATGATGAAATTGGCTTCACCAGTGTCTTCGTGACACACGATCAAGAGGAAGCTCTTGAACTATCAGATCGTGTCGTTGTAATGAGTAATGGCCATATTGAACAAATCGACGAGCCGGCACAATTGTACGCGCAACCAAACAGTCGCTTTGTCTTCGACTTTCTCGGCAATGTGAATGTCTTTGAAGGCAAACTTACACAAAGCCGTTTGCATAATCACAACGCCTGGATCACTGCGCCAAGCAGTGATGTGCCTATGAACAGTGGCCAGCTCTATATTCGCTCCCACGAACTGTCTTTACATACTGAAGCCAGTAAAATTGCCAACCTCCCTTTGAAAGTGGTGGCGGTAAACCCTATTGGTGCGGAAGTTCGTGTCGAGCTGGCCCCTCATGAGTGGCAATCAGAGCAAATCTGGGAAGCCGATTTGACACATTCTGAGTACGATCGCAATCCCGTCAAGCGTGGTGAGATTGTTTATGCCGAACCTCGTAACGGCTACTTCTTCCGTGAAAACAGCCACCAAGCACCTGAGCAAGTATCTTGGCAGTCTCGCTCATTAGATGAAACGGTAAAATAACGTACGTCGCGTGTTCCCTATCTAGCGGATATGAGGAACACGCGCCAATTGCTGTTCATCTATTGTATGCTGTGATCAGTCGCGCATTAGATAGGCTTTTTTTATGACCCTAAAAACCAGCAAGAGAATCGTGTGGATCGGCATTACATGGTGCTTTGCATCGATTTTCATTGGCTTTGGTGTGGGGCAATTAACTCAAGATGTAGGCTACCAAACCCTCCACGATGAAGCCTCCGATAGACTACTGTCTTCTATTCATAGAGTACGCGGAGAACTAAATGCCTATCACTACCTACCTTTTTTATTAACGCAAAATGAAGATGTTATTCAACAACTCACATCGCCTCATCACTCGATAGACGAAAATTTAGCCGCAAAAGTTTCCCGCTACTTAGAGCAGACGAACCTTGTCGCTGGGGCATCGGGACTGTTCATTGTCAACCGTGCGGGCCTGACTGTGGCCTACAGTAATTGGCGCGACCAGCAACACTTAGCGCCGGATGAGTTCGCTGACTTACCTCTTTTTCAACTCGCAGAAAAAGGAGAGGAAGGACGTTTTTACGAAAACAGTCCAGATAAACGAGCGTATTATTATTTATCAGCCCCTATATATAACCGCTCAGATTTTGTGGGTGCGGCCATCGTACGTATTGAATTGAGCTCGCTGTTGTCTGAGTCTGATACGTTACCTGATGAACTGTTTACCGTCAGCGATGATACACAGCATATTTTTATGGCATCAAATGAGCAATGGTTAGAGCGCTCTCTTGATCGGATTGCAGAACCATCGTACCTGTCTCTAACAAACGGCGTTCAAGCACAACTTTGGACGCTCAATCAACAGCGCTACATTGCTCACCAAGTTCGCTTAGATGATTTAGGCTGGACCTTTACCACGCTGATTTCAGCTCGATTGAATGAGCGCTTTGCCAGTTTAATCGGTGCAATCACAATGGCAGGTTTATGGATTCTTGGTGTGATTTTACTGTTCTTACGAGAGCGACGTTTGAAGCACCTTTCGCAGCGAGAAACGCGTGCGGTATTGGCACGAAATGAAGAACAACAGCGCTCTATTATCGGCAATACAGAAGTAGGACTGCTGACATTAAATACACGAGGTGAAATCGGCTTCTTAAACTCCAAAGCCGCACAACAGTTTAACCTGCCTTTGTCGCAAGCCATAGGACAAAAGCTCAACGACTTACTGCTGGACGTCGAACCTGACAGTGCCTTAGGCAAAGGTCTAATGCAACTTCATCGGCCTCAATTTTCACCGATTATTGGTGCCGAAGCGAAGGGCGTAAGCCATGGTCAAACACCTTTCCCTGCGCTCATTTCTCTACGCGACATGCATCATTCTGAAGACAATGCTTTCTTGGTGACTGTGGTAGACATCAGCCGTCGAAAACAATTAGAACAGGCCTTACTGGATGCTAATGAGTCACTGGAACACAAAGTAAAAGAGCGTACTCAAGCGCTCGAAATGGCGCAACAAGAGCTAATTCAAACCAGTAAAATGGCGGCACTTGGTCGTATGTCTACCGCCATTGTCCATGAATTAAATCAGCCATTAACGGCTATGCGTACTTACATTGCCATCAGTAAACAGTTGCTTCACGACCCAGAACTCGTCAAAGAGAACTTAACGCTTTTGGACGATTTAACCCAACGTATGGCCATCATTACGTCTCAATTGAAGACATTTGCCTATAAAAAGCCCGAACAGCTACAAGCGGTCAACTTGCAAACAGCCATCAATCAATGCGCTATTGTTTGGCGTGCTCGGCTTGAAGAAGATAACATTTCGCTGACAACCACCGGTTTACAGTCCAATCATAACGTTTTGGCAGACAACGCACGGATGGAACAGATACTGGTGAATCTAATCGGTAATGCTTGTGACGCACTACAAGATCAATCCAATAAGCAGATCTATGTTCACAGTGAGCAAAATGATTTAAAAAGCCTTACTATTATGATTGAAGACAATGGACCCGGCATTCCAGAGTCTCAGCGAGAGCATTTATTCGAACCCTTTTATACCACCAAACCCATGGGCCAAGGATTAGGGTTAGGCTTATCCATTGTGGCGGCCATTGTGCGTGACTTACAGGGGTCTATACACGTAGACGCCAGCCCCTACGGTGGCGCACGTTTTATCCTTACGTTACCCAGTACTGATACTAACTAATCCATTACACGATCAATAAGAGGCATCATGAACACAGGGATACGCGGCACCGTTTTACTTGTCGATGACGAACCAATGATTCGTACTGCAACCGAGAAATGGTTGCAAATGGCGGGCCTTAACGTCATCAGCACCCGTAATGCGGAAGAAGCTCTGCCATATTTACAAGAAGACTTTCACGGTATTTTGCTGACCGATGTGAAAATGCCGGGCATGAGTGGTTTAGAGTTGATGAAGGCCACTCATGAACGTATTCCTGATCTCCCTGTTATTTTGATTACTGGCCATGGCGACATCGATATGGCTATTCAGGCCATGCGCGATGGCGCTTATGACTTCATTGAAAAGCCTTTTGTTCCTGAACGTTTAGTAGAAACGCTCTTGAGAGCCTGCGATAAACGCCGCCTAATGATGGAAAATCATCGTCTACAAACCGATATCGCTGCACGTTCAGGCCTTGATGCAAAAATCATCGGCATATCGCCAGCCATACAACGCATGAAGCGTGAGCTACTCGCAGCGGCTGATATGGACACCAATGTCATCATCTATGGTGAGACAGGCAGTGGTAAAGAGCTGGTCGCACAAAGTTTGCACGAGTTCAGTGAACGCAAACAGAAACGCTTTGTCCCAATTAACTGCGGCGCCATTCCTGAGCATTTGATCGAAAGCGAGCTATTTGGTCATGAAGCAGGGGCATTCACGGGAGCGGCGAAACGCCGCATCGGTAAGTTTGAACACGCCGATGGCGGCACGTTGTTTCTCGATGAAATCGAAAGTACGCCGGCACATCTGCAAATCAAGATATTAAGAGCGCTACAAGAAGGACGTATCGAGCGACTAGGTTCAAACCAAAGCATCGCCGTTGATATTCGTGTCATTGCGGCGTCTAAAGCTGACCTAAGAGAAGATGAGCACTTTCGCCAAGATTTGTACTATCGCTTAAATGTATCTCAGCTCTTTTTACCGCCTTTAAGGGAACGGCCCGAAGACATAGCCTTATTGTTCATGCACTACGTCAATCAAGCCGCCAGTGAGCGAGACAAAGCCAGTCGTCAGTTAAGCCAACACGATGAGCGCATTTTACAAAGCCATCAATGGCCTGGGAATGTTCGAGAGCTGAAAAACATTGCCATCCGCTTTGCGTTGGACAATCGTGTCAGTCTAGCGGATTTGATTCATGGCCAATCATCAAACATAGGCTTTGATGATTTAGAGTACAAGCCCTTGCCGCTTGCGATTCAGGTCGCCGCCTTTGAAGAAGAGATCATAAAGCGATCACTTGAACGCCATCAAGGCAATATCAAAGCGGTTATGGATGAGCTGGATTTACCTCGCCGCACTCTGAATCAAAAGATGGCAAAATTTGGTGTGAATCGCTCAGATTACATTGAATAGTCACGGTTTCCATTCAGTTACAGCCATCGGCAACTTTTTGCTCATGGCTGTTTTTTTACTCTTAATCTTTATTTTTTTCACTTTCCAACCTTCAATTGACGTCTGTTTCTGAGCTTTATGAGCTATTTTTTGCTCATGAATGTCCTAGCTAATAAGCAATATCTTGCTCATCACATCAACAGACTTACTCTACTCATTTTAAAAACCTCAATAAAATCAGCCTTCTACTAATTTCCTATAGCATTGGCACCATGCTTGCTATTACTGTTGGTATGACGGGCAGGATTGCTCTCAGTTCTCTTTTAAATAAAAACAAGACAGATAGGAAACCGATCATGAAGATGACCAAGCGTACGTTAATCAAAGCAATGAGCGCCGCTCTAGTAATGGGAACCGCCGTTGGTTCGATTGGCTTAGCACAAGCAGCCGATGAAAAGCGTTCTTATATACTCGCTACAGCCTCTACAGGTGGCACGTATTATCCAGTGGGTGTGGCTTTAGCTACGCTAGCGAAAGTTAAATTAGAGCCGACACTCGGTCTCTCCATCTCAGCCATTAACTCGGCGGGCTCTGGTGAAAACGTTAAGCTGATGCGCGAAAATGAAGCGCAAATGGCCATCTTACAAGGTTTGTACGGTGCGTGGGCTTGGGACGGCGAGGGCCGTCTCGCTAATGATGGACCACAAAAGCATCTACGCTCTGTCACCATGCTTTGGCAAAACGTTGAGCAATTTGTCGTCAAAGCAGATCACGCTGATTCAGGCACCATTGCTGATATGAACCATTTAGCCGGTGAAAAATTCTCTATTGGTAAGAAAAACTCTGGCACAGAAGGCTCAGGCTTAACCATTCTGAATAATATGAAAGTACCAGTGGATGAGCTCAATATGGCATATATGGGCTACGCCGCATCAGCGGATGCGCTGCAAAATGGTACCGTTGAAGGCATGAATATTCCTTCTGGTGTACCGACCAGCGCCATTACGCGTGCATACGCGGCTCTTGGCGATGACATTACCATCCTGAATTTTACCGACGAGCAAATCAAACAAGCCAATGGTAATTATCAGCTTTGGACACGCTTTGAAATCCCTGCGAATACCTACCCAGGACAGACGGAAACCATTAACACCATTGCTCAGCCAAACTTTTTGGCTATTCGTGATGACGTATCCGAAGAAGATGTTTATCAGTTGACGAAAACCATCTACGAGAATCTTCCTTTCCTAAACGGTATCCACAAAGCAACGAAAGCCATGGCTCTTGAAAAAGCCATTGCTGGCATGCCTGTACCATTGCATCCAGGTGCGGTGCGTTACTACAAAGAAGCAGGCCTCACTATTCCGGCACATTTGATCGCCGAGTAACGACTGTTGGGCGGCTTTTGCCGCCCTCTTTTACCGTTTTAATCCGTAATTCCTTTTCTTTATCGAGATGCGTACTCACCGTGCGCGCTAGTATTTTATAACAGGCCCGTCATTATGTCAGAGACGCAGGTTAGCCAAGACCAAGAATTACAAGATAAGCTAAAAAGCTTAGAGCTTGAGCAACGGGATGAGTCGTCACCCGTTGGCCGTGTGATTTACTGGGTAGGTGTATTGTTTGCCCTTGCTCATATTTACTTTAACACCTTAGGGACGTTTTCCGAGCTGTATGTATCCGCCATTCACTTTAGTGGCTTTGCCTTACTTTGCGCCCTAATGGTACCCGCCTATAAAGCCTCTTCCGCAAAAGGACAACGTTGGGTATTGGGCCTCGATATCGCTATCGGTGTGATCGCCATTGCCTGTACGGTCTATCTGGTTCTATTTGAAGACGCGCTTTATGATCGTGGCGTGACGTTTATCACCAGCGATTGGATCGTTTCGTTTGTGGCCATCGGGATTGCTTTGGAACTGGCTCGCCGAACAACCGGCTGGTTTATACCAACGTTAATTCTGATCGCGCTCACCTATGTTTTTTGGTGGGGGCCTTACATTGATGGTATTTTTGGCTTTGCTGGATTGAGCCTTGAAACCGTGATGTTCCGCTCTTACTTTTCATCCGAAGGCATGTTTGGTTCCATTGCTCGTATCTCATGGACATACGTATTTATGTTCATCTTGTTCGGTGCCTTCTTAGTCAAATCAGGCGCAGGCGATTTCATTATCGAACTTTCACGCTGCGCAGCAGGACGCTTTATCGGTGGCCCAGGGTTCGTAGCAGTACTTGGCTCAGGTTTGATGGGCTCGGTTTCTGGTTCGTCTGTGGCAAACACGGTTTCCACCGGTGTGATCACCATTCCGATGATGCGTAAAGCGGGATTCCCTGCCCGTTTCTCAGCAGGGGTAGAAGCCGCGGCGTCTACGGGTGGACAGCTGATGCCCCCTGTTATGGGGGCAGGTGCTTTCATCATGGCATCCTACACGCAAATTCCTTACGTCGAAATCATTGCCGTCTCGACATTGCCTGCGTTGCTGTACTTTATGTCAGTCGGTTTTTATGTCCGCGTCGAAGCCATGCGCTCACATGCCCATGCGGTTGAATTTGAAACCCGAAAAGTGGGCGAGGTATTTAAAGAAGGCTGGCACTTTTTACTACCGCTCGCTGTATTAGTGGCACTGCTGATTTACGGCTTCACCCCCACCTACGCAGCCGGTATTTCTATTATTGCTGTCGTGGTCGCTTCTTGGTTATCAAAGAACCCGATGAAACCACGCGATATCTTAGACGCCTTGGCTCAGGGTTCACGCAATATGGCCACGACCGCAATTTTGCTGGTCGCAGTAGGGTTGGTCGTCAACGTGGTGGCCATGACAGGGATTGGTAACACCTTCTCATTAATGATTGCTGAATGGTCCAATGGGAGCTTGTTCATCATGCTGGCCTTGGTCGCTCTAGCCTCTTTGATCTTAGGCATGGGGCTGCCGGTGACAGCCGCTTACATTGTGTTGGCTACCTTATCTGCACCAGCACTGTACAGTTTGATCGCTGAATCGCAACTGATTGATATGGTCATGGCTGGCAACTTGCCAGAGCAAGCCAAAGTGATCTTTATGTTGATTGATCCAGATAAGTACGCCTTGCTGTCTGCGCCAATGAGTCAAGCTGACGCCACCGCATTGATTGCTCAAGTACCGGCCGACTTTAAAACGCAGCTGTTAGAACAGGCGCTTGATCCAGCGGTTCTAAGCGCCACACTGCTGACTGCACACATGATCATTTTCTGGTTATCACAAGATTCCAACGTTACACCACCGGTGTGTTTAACGGCGTTTGCCGCTGCAGCTATCGCTAAAACACCGCCAATGGCGACCGGATTTACCGCTTGGAAAATCGCAAAAGGCTTGTATATCGTGCCGTTGATCTTGGCTTACACCAACTTTATCGGTGGGGAGCCTCAGGACGTACTGCGAATATTTGTCTTTGCGCTGTTTGGTATTTATGCGTTTGTCGGCTTGATGGAAGGGTATTTAGAAGGGCCTTTGCCTATCTTGTTGCGTCTTTTGTCTGGCGTTGCGGCACTTCTGATGCTGTGGCCACATAATAGCGTATTAATAGATACGGCGGGCTTGGCTTTGTTCCTTGCGCTGTTCATTTACAGCCGAAAGAAACGTGCTCAGATAGCGTAGTGCAACGTAGAGTCATAGCGACATCGCTATGACTCTTCTTCCAAGATACTGGCAATTAAATCACGAACATCTTTCACGATTGCGATCGCATCATCAGGAGTGTAACTGAGTGGCGAGAATTTCTCAGATCCCGTACGACGACGAATGAGATCTCTCATCACCGCGTTATCTTGCAGATATCCCATATTCCAGCCATCAAAGTCACGTTGTGCCGTATAGTCATAACCGATAATTTGGACATTCTCGTGCCGAGGATCACTCAGAATACGAGCATAGGTCTGACAAACTTGATCTCGCGGCCCTTCTAAGCATTGTAAAAACCAATGCTGATTAAAGCATAAGAGCCCCGTCAGTGAATTCCGCTGATTATTAAAACGGGCAGATTTAAGAATGGATTCAATTGATGATGGCTTAAATTCGGCTGTTGCTCGACTTGCATAAATTAAGCGTACAAGACTCATGCTTCCCTCCAGTAACATTCACCATTGGAAATACATGAGATTATCAAGCAATCACATCCCTGAGTAGCGCATTACTGTGAGAAAAGTTTACTAAAGGTTACCACCTGTAATGTTCTGAAAATGCGTCTATAACTTCATAATGGTTTTTAAGTGGCTGAATACTGCACGTCCTAATGCATCGGTATTGTACCCGCCTTCAAGCACTGAAATTACACGCCCTTCACAATGCCGATCTGCTACGTCCATTAACTTCTCGGTAACCCATACAATATCGTCTTCACGCAATCGCAACTGTCCCATAGGGTCTTCTGCGAGCGCATCGAAACCGGCTGAAATCATCAATAGCTGCGGTTTAAAAATCTCTAACGCCGGAAACAGCTCGGACTCATAAGCGGCACGGAAGTCCTCACCTTTCGAGCCCTTTTCCAAAGGCATGTGTACGATATTGTCGTGGGAGGCTCCAGGATCTGGATACGGAAACAAAGGGTATTGATAGCTAGAGGCGTACAGCACTTTGGCATCAGCTTCGAAAATACTTTCCGTACCGTTACCGTGATGGACATCAAAATCCACAATGGCGATACGTTCTATACCATACTCATTCAGAGCATGGCGCGCGCCAACAGCGATATTATTGAATAAGCAAAAACCCATCGCTTTGTCGTACTCTGCATGATGCCCCGGTGGACGCACGGCACAAAACGCATTTTGTACTTCCCCACTCATGATCATATTCACTGCTTGCACTACGGATCCAGAGGCACGTAAAGCAGCCTCGAGTGTGCTGGGCATCATTAAGGTTTCTTTGTCTAACTCAACGTGTCCTTCTTCTGGTGCCTGAGCAAATATCGACGCAACATAATCAGGATCATGTGTCGCATTTAGCTGCGCTACAGTGGCCTTTTCAGCTTCTCGCCATCGTAAGAAGTCCATCAATTGCCCGGCAATGAGACGATTCTGAATCGCTTCAAGGCGTTGAGGAGATTCTGGGTGATCTTCTCCAAGCTGATGTTCTTCACACGTAGGGTGAGTCAAGTAGGCGGTCGTCATATCGGTATCCGTTAAAATCTGCACCCAAATCAAGGGTCACTATTATTGTTATTCATCGTCGTAGCCAGTAAGGCTACTATAAGGCGATATTCGGTTAACTGCGTTATATCAAGCCATAGTTAGCACTAGGCAGCCTATCCGACATTGGTCTAGACTGCTATAAATACAATGCATTCTCTGTCGTTGAGCGAGGGCATTTGCCAAGACGTTCGCTACAGGCTATTCAGGGAGACTTTTGCATGTCAAAACACGCGCTGCAGCCATTATTAGCCCCTTCTTCTATTTTAGTGTTTACAGGAGAAGATCGCCTTAACCCCATTCTTCATGCAGTGCTTAGAGCCCTTTCTTTTGGTGGCCGTCGAGGCAAAGTATTCTTATATGGCACCCAGCCAGATGACAGTATCGGCGTACTTCCATTCGATCAACTGAGTTCACTCGAAAGCTTAGTAAACACACCTGATCTAGCCATTTTGGCCGGTGAAGACCCGCGTCCATTAACTCAAATTATCGAGCAATGTGGGTCGTTATCAATCCCAGCCCTCTTAGTATTCACTGGCTCTGATGAAAACCCTGATGAAATACTAAAAGCGGCACGGCAGCATGGCGTGCGACTTATTGGTCCCAATAGCTTTGGCATGTGTCGCCCTAAGCAAGGCTTTTCAGCATGGTTAGGGTTAACTCAACCTATTCCTGGACGCTTAGCATTGTTGTCTCAATCCGGCACGGTTGCCAGTGCTTTGGTTGACTGGGCGACTTGGCAGGGCATTGGCTTTTCTCAAGTCGTATCAATGGGCAGTCCTATCGACGTTATGCCTTCGCAAATCCTAGACTATTTGTCGAATGATTTTGAAAGCCAGTCCATTCTGATGTACCTACAAAAGATTGGTTCAACCACACGTTTCCTCAGTAGCTTACGTGCCGCCAGCCGCTCTAAGCCCGTTGCCGTCGTGACAGAACACAACATTGGCGCGGATCCTAGAGTTCTTGATGCCGCGTTAAGCCGAACTGGCGCGGTACGTGGCCGTCGACTGAACGACCTGGTGGCAGCGGCATCCGTGATGACCAATGCACGTCGAGTCAAACAAGGGTCATTAATGATCATTGGTAATGGATCTGGTCCAGGTGAACTGGCTGCGCAGCGTGCAGAAGAAGTGAATGTTAACTTACTGTCCCCTAGTGAAGAATTACGTACTAAGCTTGAAGGCATTATGGACGGACGAGGCAGCATTGGCAGCGTGACCACGGCATGGGCGAGCTGTAACGCTGATCTGTTTGTTGATCTCGCTGAAACCGCTTTAGCTGATAAAGAATGTGGCGCTGTACTTTTAATGTTAAGCCCGACCGCATTGATTAATATGGTGTCCTTGTACGATCAAGTATTACAGCTGCATAAGAAGCAAAAGAAGCTGGTGATGGTCTGTATGCTAGGTGGTGGGCACATGGTGGCATTGCGTACTCGTATCAATGAAGCTGGTATACCAACCTTTCGCACCCCCGAAGCCGCCATCGAAGGCTTTCAGTTTTTAGTACAGTTCCACCGTAACCAATTACTCGCTAAACAAACGCCTGATAGCCATGCGTTTCGCTTCAATATTGATGTCGCTGCGGCACGCGCTAAGCTAAAAGAAATGATTAAAGCTGGCAACAAAACACCGACAGCTGATGATCTCAAAGAAGTCTTTGAACTCTTTAACTTCCGTTTAATTGCTCGGCGACAGTCCCATTTTTTACTAAAAAAACCCATCCATTTACGCTCTTTTCGAGACCCAGTGTTCGGCCCTGCGATAGGCTTATCTTTGGAAGGTGCGAATCAATGGCACCACCAAACTGAGGCGGTAGCGTTACCGCCTCTGAATACGATTTTGTCTAAGGATTTGATCCAGCGGGCTTTTCCGAATGTTGAGTCCTTTGAGTTAGAGGACTTATTACGCAGTTTTTCAACCATGATTTGCGAACTGCCTGAGCTAGAATATGTTGAGCTGGCGGACGTACGTATACATGAAAGTGGCAGTATTTTTGCGAACGTCAAAGCCAAACTAAAAAGTAGCGGTAAATTAAGACGCTATGAACACCTAGCGATTCAGCCTTATCCTCGACAGTGGGTCAAACAAGTCACCCTTCGTGATGGGCAAGACATTACGCTGCGACCAATTTTGCCTCGTGATGCCTACATGATGGCAGAGTTCGTCAAAAACCTATCCCACGAAAGCCGCTATTTCCGATTCATTGCTAACATCCAAGAACTGACGCCTAAGATGATCGCCAGTTTATCTCATATCGATTATGACCGAGAAATGGCATTAATTGCCGTGGGAGATAAAGAAGGCGAACAAGTGCTTATGGGCGCTGCTCGCTTTAGTGACAACTTCGATGATAAGAGCTGTGAGTTCGCGGTGGTCATTGGTGATGAGTATCAAGGCCATGGCTTAGCAGCACTCTTAATGAGGCGCTTATTTTTAGTCGCACACTTCAAAGGGATTAAGGAGATGAAAGGTACCGTATTAGCGGAAAACAAACGCATGATCGACTTCTGCCGGCGTATTGGCTTCACTATCAAGCGTGACCCCGATGATATAGGGTTAGTAATGGCTTACTTACGCTTAACCCCCAAATTTATTGAAGGTGTAAAGGAAAAGCTAGGTATTGAGACAACATCAAAGAAAGACACATAAAAGGGCTAATGGCTTTCATTGGCCCTTTTATATCACTTTTCTGAAGCTCTCTACTTAGGTTTATTTACGCAGTTCTTCTAATACCATTTGGAAGAACGTCCGTACTTGATGCCATTTCACCGGTGACCACTCTTCCCCTAGCTCAATACTTTCCACTTCCTCATGCTGTTGATCATTATCGCGTAACTCTAATTCCGACCGAATATCGTGAATCTGCTGTTCAGTTTCATTTAGAATCGTGTGTAACTCTTCTTTTGTCATACGTTGAAAATCAGACATACTCTTCATCCTTTAGGTTACGCGCGATTAGAAAACCATACTTACGGCAATCATTAATAATGGCAATGCAATGAATACACCCAGCACCCAAACCGCAGCAAAGACTTTCTTTTCAGCGGCAACTGCTGCTAACCATTCGGCCCCTTTGATAGGCAAACCTCGCAGAAATGGCAAACCGAAAATGACCACCACAGCGAATACGTTAAATAAGAAATGCACTAACGCAATCTCCAAAGCCGATACCGCTAGAGCCCCTGAAATCGCTGTAGCAGCAAGCAAAGCGGTAACAGTCGTACCAATATTGGCACCTAGCATGAAAGGGTAAATCTGCTTTAAACTAAAGGAACCTGAGCCTGCCAGAGGCACCATTAAACTCGTTGTCGTTGAAGAAGACTGTACAAACGTCGTCACCAGTGCACCGGATGCGATGCCCGTTAAGGGGCCGCGTCCTATAGCAGAATGCAAAATTTCTTTTGCTTTTCCGACCATCAAAACTTTCAATAATTTACCAATGTAGGTGATCGCTAAGAAGATGAAAGCCAAGCCTGCTAAGATCAATGCTACGCTAGCGAATGTACCTGGCAAAATGCTCGTCACATTATCAACCGCCCCGACAAAGGGCTTGGTCAACGCCTTAATCACGTTTAGATCAGACATAGAGTAACTGTCGGCTCCGATCAAGAATGTCGATAACCAAAGCGCTACATGCTCTAAAAAACCAAACATGATTTCTAATGGTAAAAAAATCGCCACCGCCATCAAGTTAAAAAAATCATGTACGGTTGCCGCAGCAAACGCTCGACGAAACTCGGCTTTATCCCGAACATGCCCAAGGCTTACCAGTGTATTCGTAACCGTCGTTCCGATGTTCGACCCCATAATCATAGGAATGGCAATCTCAACCGGTAATCCGCCCGCCACCATACCGACAATCAAAGAGGTGACTGTTGAAGAAGACTGTATCAAAGCCGTCGCGACAATCCCAATCACAAGGCCTATATACGGGTTGGAAGCAAACTCAAATAGCTCTTTTGCTTGGCCACCCGTTGCCGCTTTAAAGCCTGAACCAATCATGCCAACAGCACTGATTAACACATAGACCAGCACTAACACTGCCAGCCACTGCGGCCAACGACTTCCACTTGATACTTGTGGTGCTTGTAACGCTTCTGAACTATTCATGACATCACCCCGATTAGGAAAATGTCATCCTAGTCCGCCGTGATGACAGAAACGTGACTACCTCACAGATATTTCTTATTACAATTAGTAGAGCCTTAAGGAAGACAAGTGCCCCTACACAAATAAACCCCGATGCAAATAGGCTTGGTGCTATACTGGCATTGCAAACACCCTCGTTGCGTCATTTATCTTCGATAGCTGGCCTAGCGCCTACTTCTTTCTGAGAAATCTATGACGACCCTTCGACTGCGCTATCAAACCATCGAGTTTGACAAAACTGATATACACTTATGTACGCTACGCGATAATCAAGAGTTCTACGATCCTGATGGCATTGCAGAAAAGCTTGGCATTTCATCTGCCACATGGCCCCTCTTTGGCATTGTCTGGCCCTCAAGCTTAGTCTTGGCTCATCATATTTGTAATTACGAAACTGGTACGAAAAGGGTCCTAGAGATTGGCTGCGGTATGGCTCTATCGAGCTTACTTCTAAATAAAAGAGACGTTAATATTACAGCAACGGATTACCACCCAGAGTCAGGACTCTTCCTCAATCGCAATACTGAACTTAATGGGGATAAAATCATCCCTTATCTGCAAGCAGACTGGGCTGAGAAAGACGATACCTTAGGGCTATTTGACTTAATTATTGGTAGTGACGTGCTTTACGAGGATAGCCATATAGAACTGTTGGCGAACTTTATTCAAGAGCATGCTTCCCCTGACTGCAAAGTTATTTTGGTCGATCCAGGCCGAGGCCGTAAAAACAAAATGACTCATAAAATGGCAAGTTTTGGCTTCGATTGCGTTCAGACAAAACCTATTCACACAGATTATCTGCCAAATCAGTTTAAAGGCCATATTTTAAGTTTTAGCCGCTTAAGCTAATCAACACCAGCTATTTATATTTGGGCTTTGAATACTGTCTGGCTTAGAACCTTAATCTCAGTAGCAAAAAGCCCTGACAGCATCGCGATCAGGGCTTCCTTTGTAGGATGCTTGACGATATCTATACCCTTGCGGGACTCGTACACTACCATCGGCGATGGTGAGCGCCTGTGGCGTGTTGAGAGCCACTTATGAGTTCGGGATGGGATCAGGTGGTGCGACGTCTCTGTTTTTCTGAACGCCTTCTCTAATCGATGTCATAAGGTACAGTCTTTTGAGGTCACCCGCTGAAGCGTCGAAGCATGAGACAGGCGCAAGCGGGGCACAAAAGGGATGCGCAATCTAACTGAGTTGATGCGTTGATGCCTGAGATGAGGAAAATCGCAGACACAAAAAAGCCCTGACAGCATCGCTATCAGGGCTTCCTTTGTATGATGCTTGACGACGACCTACTCTCACATGGGATCTCCCACACTACCATCGGCGAT
>NZ_LTAX01000015.1 GCF_001639745.1 Marinomonas gallaica | reverse complement strand
CCCTAAAGAGCCGTTCGAGACTAGGACGTTGATAGGTTGGGTGTGTAAGTGCTGTGAGGCATTGAGCTAACCAATACTAATTGCTCGTGAGGCTTGACCATATAACACCAAAATGGTTTTAAGAGTGTGAAGAAAACATACTCGCTGTACTACAGACTACGATACCAACACTGGTTTGATACTTGGTTATCACTATTTCAAAAGTTTTATTGTTAAAGACTCAAGTTCACGAACTTGCGTGTTTTGGCTAAGGCAAACAGAAGCCCCCCAAAACGATCGCAAACCCGTTTGCTTGACGATCATAGAGGCGTTGAACCACCTGATCCCATCCCGAACTCAGAAGTGAAAGGCGCCATCGCCGATGGTAGTGTGGGAGATCCCATGTGAGAGTAGGTCGTCGTCAAGCATCATACAAAGGAAGCCCTGATAGCAATGCTGTCAGGGCTTTTTTGTGTCTGCGGTTTTCCTCATCTCAACACCTCAACACAGCTAGATTGCGCATCCCTTTTGTACCCCGCTTGCGCCTGTCTCATGCTTCGACGCGTCAGCGCGTGACATCAAAAGCGTGCGTCTTATGGCATCAGTCAGAGAAGGCGTTCAGAAAAACAGAGGCATAGCACCACCTGATCCCATCCCGAACTCAGAAGTGGCTCTCAACACGCCGCAGGCGCTCACCATCGCCGATGGTAGTGTGGGAGATCCCATGTGAGAGTCCCACAAGGGGATAGATATAGGTCGTACCGCAAGGGTATAGATATAGTCAAGCATCATACAAAGGAAGCCCTGATAGCAAACGCTGTCAGGGCTTTTTTGTGTCTGCGGTTTTCCGCACCTCAACACCTCAACGCAGTTAGATTACGCATCCCTTTTGTACCCCGCTTGCGCCTGTCTCATACTTCGACGCGTCAGCGCGTGACATCAAAAGCGTGCGCCTTATTAGCATCAGTCAGAGAAGGCGTTCAGAAAAACAGAGGCAGAGCACCACCTGATCCCATCCCGAACTCAGAAGTGGCTCTCAATACGCCGCAGGCGCTCACCATCGCCGATGGTAGTGTGGGGGATCCCATGTGAGAGTAGGTCGTCGTCAAGCATCATACAAAGGAAGCCCTGATAGCCACGCTGTCAGGGCTTTTTTGTGTCTTCGGTTTTTCTCATCTCAACGCATCAACACCTCAACGTAGCTAGATTGCGCATCCCTAAAGAGTGCGTCTTATGGTATCGATCAGAGAAAGTGTTTAGAGTCAGACCATAATCGCGCACTGTACGAGCTTTCTTCGCTGTGACTTTTGACATTAAGGTAACGTTATCTAATAGTGTCGCAATATCATTGCGTCATGCTGAATACGTCAGCTCCAGCTTTTCAAATCCCTCAGTAAAGTCATTCCGATGTGCAGAAGATTCAATAAGATAATGCTACTGTAATGGTGAATGTGTTTATAAGAAGTTTTTTTACATTAACTAAAATACAAAATTTTATCTCTAACTTATTGAAAAATAAGGACTGTCACCAATATGTCAGGTAAGTGTCGTAAGTTTTATTGCTTGCAGCTGTTAGGTTCATGACTCAAGCAGTGACAAGGATTTTAAGATGATTATCAAAAAGCTTAGATTACAACGAGGTTGGTCACAGGATCAGCTTTCGCAGTTGAGTGGCCTTAGTATTCGTACTATTCAGCGGATTGAAAGTGGGCAAAAAGCTGGTTTGGAATCTCTAAAAGCTTTGGCTGCTGTTTTTGAAACAACAGTGTCAAACTTACAAGAGGAATCCGATATGGCAACAGGTGACAGTCAAACTCAAAAAGTCGATATTGAAGAGCGTTTAGCATTCGCTCGAGTCAAACGAGTAAAAGGTTTTTATATTCATCTGGGACAGTATTTAGTGGTAATGACCCTGCTGTTTACGATAAACCTTGTAACTCGTCCTGAATATATTTGGGCTTTTTGGCCGTTATTAGGTTGGGGTGCAGGACTAACATTTCATGGTCTGAGGGCGTTCAGTTTGATCAAGTGGTTTGGCCCAGAGTGGGAAAAGCGTCAAGTTGAGAAGTACTTGGGAAGAAAGTTATAAATAATCTTTATCAATTACAGCGAGAGAATAGTATGGCAATTCGTGTTGGCATCATTGGGTTTGGCTTATCTGGGCGAGTTTTTCACGCACCGTTTGTATCGCATCAATCCGCGATGACGCTTTCCTATATTTGTTCTTCAAAGCCTCAAGAGGTGCATCAATATTGGCCTGATGTCACGGTGGTTAGCGATGCCGATGCATTGATTAAAAGTAGTGACGTTGATCTGGTAGTGATTACGACGCCTAATGAGCTGCATTTTCCACAAGCTAAGTTGGCGTTAGAATCGGGTAAGCATGTATTGCTTGAGAAACCTTCTGTTACGGAGGTGGAGCAAATCGAAGAGTTGTGCCGCTTAGCGTACGATAAAGGGTTAGTCTTTACTGTGTATCAAAACCGTCGTTTTGATGGCGATTTCTTACGTTTAAAAGAGTTAGTTGAAACCGCTGAGTTAGGACAATTGAAGCAGCTAGAAAGCCGCTTTGACCGTTTTCGACCGGAAGTTCAAGACCGCTGGCGTGAGCAGCCTGGTGTTGGCACTGGTATCTTCTGGGACCTCGGGCCTCATGTGATAGATCAGGTGCTGGCGTTGCTGGGAACGCCTGACTGGTTAAGCGCAAGCATAGACACACTACGTGAAGAAGGCGTTGCACCGGATGTGTTCGAAATCGAGTTGGGTTACGGCAAGTCTCGAGTTCGACTTGGTGCAAGCTTATTTGAAGCAGGGGACATGCGCCGCTTTAATGCCCGCTTTGATGCCGGCACTTGGCATTGCTTTGGTTTAGACGCTCAAGAAGATGCTTTGCGAGCGGGTGAGTTACCCGGTCAAGATGACTTTGCCAAAGGAGTCCAAAAAGCGATGAGATATAATGCACCTGACCAAAGCAGTATTACTGAGACGGAGGAAGTATTATCTGCAGGTCGTTATATTGATTTTTATCAGCGTTTAGCGGATGCGATTCAAGGTAAAGGCGATGCGCCAGTTTCTAAGCAGCAAGCCTGTGAGTTGGTGTACGCTATGAAACTAGTAGAGCAGTCGGCACAATCAGGGGAGCGTAAGGCTTGGTTTTACACCAGCCCTTTCTAATGTGTCAGCGTACTTACGCACTTTTTGCGTGATCTCTTGAACTAAGCTCAATGAAATTCTATTGGCTGTTTAGATTTTCATTGAGTTGATCAACTATCCGTCATACCATTTCGCGCGATACTGCTATGTGCCATACAAGTGCAGGCAGTCAGTAACTGGTTTTTCTGAGGAAGATAATGAATACAATTGTGAATTTCGGCAAATTAGCGCTGGCTGGTTTGTTGTCTCTTACGTTAGCCGCCTGCGGTGGTAGTAATGACCCCGTTGCATCGGATACAAGTCAAGCCGCGCCAATTGCGAAGGCTAAGCCAATTGAGTGGAAAATGGTCACCACTTGGCCGAAAAACTTTCCTGCATTGGGCACCGGTGCTGAGCATCTAGCACAAAGCATTACCGCTATGTCTGGTGGCCGTATTAAGGTCAAAGTCTACGCCGCGGGCGAATTAGTTCCTGCATTGGAAGCGTTTGATGCGGTGTCCCGTGGCACAGCACAAATAGGTCATGCAGCCTCTTACTATTGGAAAGGCAAAGTGCCTGCAGCACAGTTTTTTACGACGGTACCATTTGGTCTAACGGCACAAGAAATGAATGCATGGTTGTCTCAGGGTGGTGGTCAAGCGCTTTGGGAAGAGGTGTATGCACCGTTTAATATTATCCCTATGGCAGCAGGCAACACAGGTACGCAAATGGGCGGCTGGTTCAATAAGGAGATTAATTCTGTTGCCGATCTTAGCGGACTGAAAATGCGTATGCCGGGTTTGGGTGGCGAAGTCCTAGCGGATGCAGGGGTAACAGTTGTGAATATGCCAGGCAGTGAAATGTTTACGGCATTGCAAACGGGCACGATTGATGCGACAGAGTTCGTCGGGCCATACAATGATTTGGCATTTGGTATCTATAAAGCGGCGAAATATTACTACTACCCAGGCTGGCAAGAGCCCGGATCAGCGATTGAGACGTTCATTAACAAAGAGGCATTCGAAGCCTTGCCGGAAGATTTGCAGTTGATTGTTCGCGCGGCAGCACGTCAAACCAATGCAGAAATACTAGATGAATACACCGCGATGAATCACAGTGCGCTAGACACCTTGATTAACGAGCATGGGGTGATTCTAAAACGCTACCCTGATGATGTTTTAGCGGAGTTCCGTGCATCGACGGAGAGAGTAATGGAAAAAGTGGCTGCTAACGATCCATTGAGCCAAAAAGTCTATGACTCCATGAAGCGCTTCAAACAGAATGTCATGAAATGGAGTGATATTTCTGAGCGCGCTATTCTGAACGCTCGATCCGCTGACTAATGTGGATTAGAACTTGATCACATTTAGCCCCTTAATACGTTGAATTAAGGGGCTTTTTTATACCAATTGCTAATAGGGTTGTCGAGCAATTTCTACTCAAAACATAGTATCCTTGGATACCCATGTGCTTGACATAGGATCATTGCCTAAGAGCGTGAGAGAATTCTGCGCACTTCGGTTTTAACTGACAAAAATAAAGTAACTCGCTTCCTAAGGGATATATCCATGATCAACGTAAAAGCTTTCAGCAAGTGGATGCTTGCTGGCATCACAGCAGCCAGCTTGGTTGCCTGTGGCGGTTCTGAGCCATCAGAGAATACGCAAACACAAGCGGCCGCTCCGGCGAAACCAGAAACCATTGAGTGGAAAATGGTGACTACTTGGCCGAAAAACTTCCCTGCATTGGGGACTGGTGCCGAAGCCCTAGCGGAAAGCATCAATGCTATGTCAGGTGGCCGTATTCATGTCAAAGTGTATGCCGCAGGGGAATTAGTGCCAGCGCTAGAGGCGTTTGATGCGGTCTCTCGTGGCACCGCGCAAATCAGTCATGGGGCCTCTTACTACTGGAAAGGCAAGGTGCCAGCCGCGCAATTCTTTACCACAGTGCCCTTTGGCCTAACGGCACAGGAAATGAATGCTTGGTTGTCTCATGGTGGTGGCCAAGCATTGTGGGAAGAAGTGTATGCACCGTTTAATGTGATCCCTATGGCGGCGGGTAACTCTGGCACGCAAATGGGAGGATGGTTCAATAAAGAAATTAACTCGGTAGCGGATCTTGATGGTCTGAAAATGCGTATGCCGGGGTTAGGAGGCGAAGTCTTAGCCGATGCGGGTGTCACGGTTGTTAACATGCCGGGCAGTGAAATGTTTACCGCACTGCAAACTGGCACCATCGATGCGACTGAATTCGTCGGCCCATACAACGACCTAGCCTTTGGACTCTATAAAGCAGCGAAATACTACTACTACCCAGGCTGGCAAGAGCCTGGTTCCGCGCTGGAAACCGTGGTTAACAAAGATGCCTTCGAGGCCTTGCCAGAAGACCTGCAGTTGATTGTCCGTGCGGCAGCACGTCAAACCAATGCAGACATCCTTGATGAATTCATGGCGATGAATAACAGTGCTCTAGAAACACTGATCAACGACCATGGTGTTATTTTAAAACGTTTCCCTGACGACGTATTGGCGGAGTTCCGTGCATCAACGGATACCGTGATGGAAAAAGTGGCTGCCCAAGATCCACTAAGTCAAAAAGTATACAGCTCTATGAAGGACTTTAAAGAGAAAGTCATGAAATGGAGCGACATCTCTGAGCGTGCCATCATCAATGCTCGTGCAGGTGAGTAGCTTGTTTTAATAACTGAATGGTTGCTAAGCCCCTTAGTCGTTGGATTAAGGGGCTTTTTTTTGATCAATTATGATGACAAGTGTTGAGCTATTTAGATGCAGAGCATAGTATCATTCGTGACCAATGCGGAAGAAATAAGTTTTTTGCTTGCGATTAGCTGAGTTTATTATACGGCCGCAATCCAGTCGTAAACTGACAAAAAGAATAAAGTAACGAGTTTTCTGAGGGATACATCAATGATCAACGCGAAAGCATTTAGCAAGTGGACGCTTGCAGGGATCACCGCGGCAACATTAGTTGCATGTGGCGGTTCTGAGCAGTCAAGCAGTACGGAAACACAAGCGGCAGCGCCTGCCAAACAAGAAACCATCGAATGGAAAATGGTCACGACATGGCCAAAGAACTTTCCTGGTCTTGGAACCGGTGCAGAAAATCTAGCGAACAACATTACGGAAATGTCTGGTGGCCGTCTGAAAGTTAAAGTCTATGCGGCGGGAGAGTTAGTGCCACCGTTAGAAGTGTTTGATGCGGTATCTCGCGGCACCGCTCAAATGGGCCATGGTGCAGCTTATTATTGGAAAGGCAAAGCTCCTGCGGCGCAATTTTTCACAGCGGTACCGTTTGGCATGACCGCACAAGAGATCAACTCTTGGATCTACCATGGCGGCGGTATGAAGCTATGGGAAGAAGTTTACGAACCATTCAACATAAAGCCATTGACTGCGGGTAATACTGGAGTACAGATGGGGGGTTGGTTCAATAAAGAAATCAACTCATTAGAAGATTTTAACGGTCTGAAAATGCGTATTCCTGGTTTAGGTGGTGAAGTGCTTGAGAAGCTAGGTGGCTCACCGATTAACTTACCTGGTGGCGAAATCTTTACAGCGTTGCAAACGGGTACGATTGATGCGACAGAGTGGGTAGGCCCATACAATGACCTTGCGTTTGGTCTGTATAAAGCGGCGAAATACTACTATTACCCAGGTTGGCATGAGCCAGGTTCTGAGATGGAACTATTGGTCAACAAAACGGCTTACGAAGAGCTACCTAAAGACCTACAGGCGATTGTGCGTTCCGCATCTCGTCAAGCAACGCAAGACATGTTGGACGAGTTTACTGCGCTGAACAACGATGCATTGCAGACGTTAGTGAATGAACATAATGTTGATCTTCGTCCGTTCCCAGAAGACGTTTTAAAAGCCTTGAAACAAGCGTCGCATGAAACACTGGAAGGCGTGGCGGCAAATGACGAAATGAGTAAGAAAGTATACGACTCTTTTAAAACCTTCCTAGGCAAAGTGTCGCAGTGGCATGACGTGTCAGAACGCGCTTACATTAATGCGCGTGATGCGGAGTAAACGTTCTTAGATTAAATGGTTCTTAAAAGCCCTGCTTAAAGTAGGGCTTTTTTTGATCTAACGGAAAAGATTAACAATCATATACAAAGCTTATCGAAAGACCGCACTGAGATCATTGACCCAATAGTATGCTCGCCTTAACCTTGTATGAAAACATACAAAGGTCAGGATACCATGAGTTCCTCCACCATTTATCACTCCGGTTGCCTTACGTCATATAAGGTCGTGCTTGCAACGTTACTAGATCAGAGCGTGTTCAAATTTCAGTGGCAAGAAATAGAGTGCCTTCAAGAAGTGCCCGTTTCAGGCATGGTATTGCTGCATGAGTCAGATGTTCAGGGCCGCGATATCCCTCTTATTGGTGCGCGAAAAATTCTTATGGTATTGGATAAGTGGGATCTTAGTTGTGCTTTAACGTGGGTTGAACAAGGTGCCAATGACAGCGCTGGGCTCGAGGATTTAGAGCGGATCGCAACTTGGGTAGTCGCCGAGCAGTCACGCAGTCTTTGGCATAATCCACAACCCTCTGATCAACAAAATACGCTGCAAACCGTGATAGACGCAATTCCGGTGCCGATCTTCTATAAAGATGAATGGCACATCTATCGTGGCTGTAATCTTGCTTTTAGTGAATTCATTGGCTTATCAAAAGAGAAAATAATTGATCATTCTGTGTACGATGTGGCACCTAAAGAATTAGCTGATATCTACTATCAGGCTGATCAAGACTTGTTGGCCAAAGGCGGCAAGCAGGAATATGAAACAGATGTAAAAAATGCTCAAGGTGAGCGGTTCGAAATAGAATTTCACAAAGCTATTTTTTATACATCTAATGGTAACAAAGGCGGCCAAGTTGGAGTCATGTTGGATGTTACCGAAAAGAACCGCTTAATGCGTGAGCTTGATAAAGTCAGTCGCACAGATCCGTTAACAGGTGTCGGAAACCGCCGTGAGTTTGATGATGCTGTCAGCTCGGCCTTAGGCGAAGCCCAGGCATCTTATTCTTCCATCAGTCTGTTGACCATCGACGTAGATCATTTTAAATCGATTAACGATCAGTTTGGCCACAGCTGTGGTGATGAAGCGCTTAAGTTTTTGGTGCGTTGCATTTACCTAGCAAGTCCGAGTAATGCCAGTATTTATCGTATTGGCGGGGAAGAGTTTTACGTGCTGCTACCGAGAACTAACTTAGCCGAAGCTCGAAGTGCCGCAGAGAAAGTGTGCCAACATATTCCTTCGCAGCCTCTCATTTTAAAAGGCGAGCAAGTGAATATGACGGTTTCAATTGGGGCGATTCAGTTGGCTTCTGAGCAACAATTAGAAGACTCCTTTAAACGAGTGGATCAGGCCTTGTACGAAGCCAAAATGACAGGTAGAAACCGCGTTTGCCTAGCGTACTATGATTAAACAGGGAGGCTTTTGACGTGCAAAAAAAAAGCCCGCTGATTAGTCATCAATCAACGGGCTGGACTCGTTTGCGGGAGGAAAAAGAGCCCCAAAATAAAAAAGACAGGGGGTGGAGACTCCCTGTCGTGCGCTCAATACCGCGTTACTCTGCTTTGCTGCCTAGCTCAAGCAGAGTAGCGTTGCCGCCAATAGCGGTGGTGTTGTTGCTTACGGTTTGTTCCGTAACGAAGCGCAAAATGTAGTGCGGCGCAGCAATGGTTGTCAGCGCTTGCACGTTTGTCTCTTCCACTAACTGACACAACAAGCCTGATTTTTGAGCCAGTTGTTTATTCAGATGTTTAGCTCTATCTGCGTCACAGATGATCGCAACACCTGCTAGATCCGTTGCATCAAGGATGGAGTCTTGTGCTGACTCCGCCACATTTTGAATGATGCCTTCTGGCACGTATTTAGACATTTGATCCATGATCGCTTGGCCTTCAGGGCCTACGGTAATGATCGGGTTACCCGCAATCAACGCCGCAAACACTTGCCCAATCAAGCCAACTGACAGATTGTCGCCAGATAAGCTGGATTGAACGGCTACCAAAAAGGCACCACGACCGTGAGTAGAAAGCGTATTGCTTTCTCCTGTTGGTCCTGGCATTAGCAAATCTTCGCCAATTTCGTGTTTGGCATTTTCGATTTGCCAGCGGGCCATACTCGCTTGTGCATGACTTAAGCTAAAAATGGCCTGTTCTAGGCATTCTGCACGACCTGAGACGCCCAAGTGGTCCCAAGCTTCAAAGGCTTGGTTAGCGACTTCGATTTGAATAGGTTTTACAATAGTCATAGGTGTTGTCTCCTGTTAGCCGAATTAAACCAATTGCTCTTTGGCAAAGCGTGGAAGGTAGTGAGGGCCACCAGCTTTCGGGCCAGTACCAGACAAACCTTGGCCACCGAACGGTTGCACGCCCACAACGGCACCGACTTGGTCACGGTTAATGTACAAGTTGCCGACACGAGCGCGCTGAGCGATGTGGGCACATGTGGTTTCGTTACGGCTGTGAACACCCATGGTCAAACCAAACCCTGAGTTATTAATGGTATCGATGATCTTGTCGAGGTCTTTCGCTTTGTAGCGAACTACGTGCAGAATCGGACCGAATTTTTCATCTTTGAGTTGATCAATACTGTTTATTTCAAAGGCCGTTGGTGCCACGTAGGTCCCTTTTTCAGCCCACTCTGGTAGTGCAGACTGAGCAATCAAGCGACCTTCTTTTTTCATGACTTCAATGTGATCCAGTAGCATTTTTTGTGCTTTCTCATCGATCACAGGGCCAACGTCCGTTGAGTGCAAGTAAGGCAAGCCAACGCTTTGTTCTTTCATCGCACCTGCGATCATTGGGATCACTCGATCGGCAATGTCCGCTTGAACAAACATGACACGCAACGCGGAACAACGTTGACCCGCAGACGCGAACGCAGAACGAATGGCGTCGCGTACAACTTGTTCTGGCAATGAGGTTGAGTCGATCAACATAGCATTTTGGCCACCGGTTTCAGCAATCACGGGCACAGGTGCGACACCGCGGTTTGCCAAGGTACGGTTGATTAACTGTGCGGTCCCCGTTGAACCAGTAAAGGCCAAACCAGCAATGGCTTTATGTTCAGTCATTGGTGCACCAACCGTTGCACCGTTACCTGGTAGAAAGTGCAACACTTCTTTTGGAATGCCTGCTTCGTGCAGCATTTGTACCGCGCGAAAAGCGATCAGAGACGTTTGCTCAGCGGCTTTACAAACCACTGAGTTACCTGCAACCAGTGCTGCGACGACTTGGCCAGTAAAGATCGCCAATGGGAAATTCCACGGGCTGATACAGGCGAATACACCGCGACCAGTTTGCTGTGCGTGTTGCGTGTTGCCTAGGAAGTCTGTGAACGTCTTCGGCGCGGCAAAATTCTGACGTGCTTGCTGTGCGTAGTAGTGACAGAAGTCGACCGCTTCGCGGACTTCGTCAATACAGTCTTGGATGGTTTTACCTGCTTCGCGGTGACAGATTGCTACCAATTCAGCGTAGTTTTCTTCCATCAACTCAGCCATGCGCTCTAGGCAGGCTGCACGCTCTGTCGCCGGTGTTTGTGACCAAGCAGGGTAGGCCGCGTCCGCTTTTTCAATGGCTTGGTTAACAATCTCGCCGTTAGCCCAATGAACTTGCCCTGTAGCTAGCGTGTGGTCGTATGGGCAGTTAACCGCATGCACATCGCCCGTAGACACGTTTTCACCGCCAACGATTGGCATGGCTGTCCATTGGGTGTCTTGCCCCATAAATACGTCGACAGAGGCTTTAAAAGGCTTCCACTCTGATTCGATTTCAATGTTCGGGCCGTACGAGTTCTTACGGTCTTTAAACATGTCTTTTGGTAGGCTGATAAATGGATTGCGCAGCGTTTTACGGCTTTTCAGTACCGTCACTGGATGATCGACGAGCTCTGACACAGGGCAACGAGCATCCACTAAACGGTGTACGAAAGAGCTGTTAGCGCCGTTTTCTAGCAAGCGACGTACTAGGTAAGGAAGTAGATCTTTGTGGCTACCAACAGGTGCATAAATACGTACACAGACATCTTTGTCTTTGATCAAGCGGTTGTACAGCGCATCGCCCATACCGTGTAGACGTTGGAATTCGTATTCACTTGTGGTCGCGCCTAGATTCTCTGCAATGGTCGCAATTGTCGCGATCGTGTGGGCGTTATGGCTGGCAAATTGTGGGAAGATCCACTCGCGAGTGTGTGTGCTTAATAGGAAGTGAGCACAGGCTAAGTAGGATACATCGGTTGCTTCTTTGCGTGTGTACACAGGGTAACCGCTTAGGCCACGCTGTTGACACAATTTAATTTCAGAGTCCCAGTAAGCGCCTTTTACCAGACGTAGCGGGATACGATCGCCTACATCTTTAGCAAGTGCCGCTAGCCAGTTCAATACCGGCAGGCAGCGCTTCGAGTAGGCTTGTACCACTAGGCCAAACAAGCCCCAGCCTTTGGTGCAGTCGTCACGAAACAGCTTTTCAAACAAGTGCAATGATAGCTCTAGACGGTCTGCTTCTTCGGCGTCGATGGTGATGCCAACGTTTAACGAGCGAGCTTTGTTGATTAACGTTTTAACGCTTTCAAACAGCTCTGTCATCACGCGTTCTTCGCAGCCTACTTCGTAGCGTGGGTGCAGTGCTGACAGTTTGATTGAAATTGTTGGGCGATGACCTTTGCTGTAAGTGTCTTGACCAACAGACTCGATAGCTTGCATGTAAGACGTGAGGTATTTATCAGCGTCTTGCGCTGTCAACGCTGCTTCACCCAGCATATCGAACGAATAAGTGTAGCCTTTGTCACGGTAACTTTTACCACGAGACAACGCTTCATTGATTGAACGGCCTAAAACGAATTGATGTCCCATGATCTTCATGGCTTGGTTCATTGCCTTACGAATAACAGGCTCTGACATACGGTTAACCATACGATTGACTAAGTTAGCCGGTTTGCCATCTTTGGTTTCGTCCATGGTCACGACTTTACCCGTCAACAATAAACCCCATGTGGAGGCGTTGACGAAGAATGAATCAGAGTTGTTGGCGTGAGAGGCCCAGTCGGCGACGCTCAAACGGTCTTTGATGAAGGCATCAGCGGTTTCTTTATCCGGTACGCGCATCAGGGCTTCTGCTAGACACATCAGCAAGATACCCTCTTTGGTGTCTAGGCTGTATTCCAATAGCAGTGAGTCGATCATCGACATGGACTCGCCGTCAGCACGTACTTGATCGATCAAGTGAGTGGCCGCATCCGTACTTGCTTTAAGCTGAACGTCGCTGGGTTCGGCAAGTTTCAATAGCTCTGTAAGCCATTGCTCTTCATCGACACTGTACAGTGGTGAAATGCGGTCCCAAAGCTGGCTGAGCGATTGCTCAAGAATAGTTGGCTGTAACACTTCTAGCGCATTAAACATAGTCGGATTCTCCCGCGACGACCGGAAAGCCATGCTTCCGTTTTAAACCGTTTGTGTTTTTTGAGGATACGATCTTTAAGTGTTGCAAAGACTTGTGAAAACTCAAGTAAGTTCAATGCAACAAAAGCGACCTTATTGTATGTGTGAAATATAGTGACAGGGGGGTTACAGCGTCTTTCGTAATACTCGGGATTTTTTATAAGAAAATCCGATAGAAAAAATAAGTGTTTTTAAAAATGCGTAAATGCGCCAAAAAAGAGCGTAAATGAGGTGAAATGCTTTTTATCTGTGTAATAGAACGATTGGCGATGTGGGTTAATCAAACGCCGCGGAACTGTTTTTGATACTTCAGCGGTGTAATACCAAGTGTCTGAGAGAAGGTGCTGGTCATGGCACTTTGACTTGAAAAACCACACATTTCGGCCACGTGAACGGGTGTATGTCCTTCTCTTAATAGCAGCTGGGCACGCTCTAAACGCTTACGAATCAAATATTGATGGGGCGTCATGCCGGTGCGCTCTTTAAAGCGCTCATGAAACTGGCTAACACTTAAAAAACAGAAGTTGGCAAGTTGGTTTATTTGCACGCGGCGGGACAGGTTGAGCTCAATAAATTGATCAAGCTTTTCAATATCCAGCTGTTGTCCGCGAGTTTTGACGTCTTGGCTTCCTAACTGATGGCGAATCGCGCTAAGTAAAGTATTACCACAGGCACGCGCTAACAGCATGTCTTCCGGGTACTGCTGTAGCTCACCTGACAACGCCGATGCGAGCACTTGTAAGCGTGGATTAAGCTCGAAATAGGCGGCTTGATCGAATAAACGGGATACCACCTCGTATTCTTCGTCAGTAATGGCTTTCTGCGGTGGCACCGGTAGATTCACCACTAAAATGCGATTGTCGCCCAAACCAACAAACTGATGGCCTTCTGACGACGGCACGATGCAACCGCTGCCCGAACGCATTTGTCGGCCACCTTTGCTGTCGATGTCAAAATCAGTATTACCGTCTAACACCACAACGAGCTGGTGATAATCGTGTTCGTGAGTATCGGCCACGCTAGGTAAACTGAATACGTCAGAGTCTGAATGGTTCAATAATTCTGCCTACTTTTTGTTCAATCGAAAGGTTAGAAGTATAGCTGTCGTAGCCAAGATTGAGTAGAGGGAAGTAGAAGAGGGTGCCAAAACACCCTCTCGGACTGCGATATTTATAGGACAATGACTAAATTTCCTTGTGCACCGCTTTTCAATACGTCTTCATGCGCTTGTGACAATTCACTCAACGCATATTCTTTACGTACAACCGGTTTTAAAACACCTTTTTCAAACTGCGGTAGCATCGCTTGGGCAATGCGGCACAGTTCCGCAGGTTTAACATTGGCTAACGCGACACCCATCACAGCAGCATCACGCGCCATCAAATCACGAGGATTGATGTCGACCGTACCACGGTTGCCAATCACGGCTACTCGACCACCAAAGGCTAACGCTTTTAGATCTTGATCGAGGTTATGGTTGGCCAGCATTTCAATGATGACATCGAAACCTGTTTGCAATGATTGGTACGCTGCTAAATAGTCGGTTTGATTATGCATGATCACTGTTTGCACGCCTTGAGCGCGCAGAAGGTTGGCGCCTTCTACTGTTCCAGCAGACGCTACGACGTTCATGCCAGCGGCAAGCGCCAGTTGAACCGTGGCAAGACCGACGGCCCCAGTTGCGCCATGTACCAATACTTTTTCACCGGCTTGAGCATGAGCACGACCAAATAAAGCGCGATGGGCTGTCGTGTAAGGCACTCCTAAACAAGCGCCTTCGGCGAAGCTCAGTGCATCGGCTAAAGGAAACGTATGGGTTGGCACACAAACGGCATATTCCGCTGCCGAACCGGTTAGGTTGCGAGAGAAGTATACGCGCTGGCCAAGGCTAAAGTTGGACACATTACTGCCCACTTCTACGATGGTACCGGCGCCGTCATTGCCCGGAGTATGTGGGAATGAGGCCGTGTAGTTGTTTGTGCCTGAGCGGATGTAAGTGTCGACAGGATTAACGCCCGACGCGCCCACTTGGACCAAAATTTGGTCTGCATTAATGCTTGGTTTATCAGCATCCACCAGCGTTAAATCGCTTGCTGGGCCGTAATCGTTCACTTGCATCGCTTTCATAGTGTCTCCTTCGTCTCTTATGTTAACCGTAGACTTTTTCTGGCAACCAGGTTGCTAAGTCCGGCCATACCGCTAACAGTAACAGTACAAACAATTGAATTAAAATAAACGGAATCACACCTTTATAGATGGACTGCGTTTTCACTTCTGGCGGTGCAACACCGCGCAGGTAGAACAGAGCAAAACCAAACGGTGGCGTTAAGAATGACGTTTGTAGGTTGATGGCCATCATAATCCCCAACCATACTGGGTCTAGACCCATCGCCAAGAGAACAGGCGCTACGATTGGCACGACGACGAAAGTGATTTCGATAAAATCCAAGATAAAGCCAAGGAAAAACATCACCAGCATCACAATCAGTACCGCACTGATGACACCGCCAGGCAGCTGATTAAAGAACTCATGGATCAATTCTTCACCGCCAAAGCCTCGGAAAACCAGTGAAAACAGTGAGGCACCGATGAGGATCATAAATACCATGCCGGTGACTTTAGTCGTCGTCAGCACACACGCTTTTAACGTTTGCAAAGATAACTTGCCGGACAACCAAGCTAAAACCGCGGCACCGAAGGCGCCTACGCCCGCGGCTTCCGTCGGAGTCGCAAGGCCGCCTAGAATAGACCCCAATACCGCTAAAATAAGCAGCAGCGGCGGTACTAGGCCTTTGACGACGTCGACAAACAATGACGAATCGTCGACTCCACGACGCAACTCTTCTTTGGGGACCGCCGGGGCTTTTTCGGGCTGTAGCCAAGCAACCATCGCCACGTAGAGAATGTATAGGGACACCAAGATTAAACCAGGAATTAAAGCCCCGACAAATAGGTCACCGACAGAAACGGTTTTGGGAGAGAAGACGCCCATGTCCAATTGCGCTTTTTGGAATGCGTTGGACATGACGTCACCCAACAGCACCAAAGCGATAGAAGGAGGAATGATCTGCCCCAGTGTGCCTGTTGCACAGATCGTTCCGGTGGCCAGTGCTGGATCATAACCACGGCGCAACATGGTGGGTAATGAGATCATCCCCATGGTGACCACGGTCGCGCCGACGATACCGGTACTGGCGGCCATCAACATACCCACCAAGATCACGGAAATACCCAGCCCACCACGCATGGTGCCAAATAACATTGCCATGGAGTCCAGCAAACGTTCTGCGAGTTTGGATTTCTCAAGTAGGACGCCCATTAAGACGAACAAGGGAACCGCGATAAGTGTTTCATTACGCACGATGCCGAATAAGCGGTTAGGTAAGGCTTCTAAGAAGACCGCGTCGAAGGTGCCAAACATGGCGCCACCCGCAGCGAACAGCAGGGCTGTCCCCCCTAAAGAGAAGGCAACAGGGTAGCCAAACAGTAAAAAGACACAGACGCCCGCAAAGAGCCATAAAGGTAAAAATTCAGCCACCTTAGAGTGCCTCCGCTTGGTGTTTATTGAGCAAGACGCCGACATTTTTAAGAATATCAGCGACCCCTTGAATGATCAGCATCAGCATCATCGCAGGTATCAGTGTTTTAAGTAGATAGATAAACGGCAAGCCACCGGGCTCTTGAGAGGTTTCTAAGACGCGCCATGAGGCGGCGACGTAATCGATACTCATGTAAGCGGTATACCCACAGAACGGCAGTAGGAACAGCAGACCACCCACGATATTCACCCACGCTTTTTTACGGGGTGAAAACCCTCGGTAGAAAACGTCGACGCGAACGTGTTCGTCATCTTTAAAGGTATAGGCCGCACCGAGCATAAACACCATGGCATGCATATACAGTACAGATTCTTGTAAGGCGATGGAGCCAATGCCTAAGCCATAGCGTAACACTACGATCAGACACGTTAGCAGCATCATTACAAGGGTAAGCCAAGCGACGCATTTTCCGACAATGACGGAAATGCTCTCAGCACCACAAATGATTTTGTTAAGCATTTTTAAACCCACAGACTATTTTTTTGCTTTTGTAATAAGAAAGGCGGAAAAATCCGAGCGGTCAGTCTATTGGATATCTATGCTATTGGGAATGTTTTGGCGAGGTTTTGTTGTGAGATACTGCTTGCGGGAAGAGGGTAATATTTTATGGCAGCCATGAAGACCCTGCTTGAGCGGGCCGTCAATGGCCCATCAAGCTTAAGCTGGCACCTGAAGGCGTTCTATTGGCTTAGATTTTTACCTTTAATTACCTTTGGTACTCAATAAATTCATTTGTTGGTTGACCATTCGCATCGGTTTTATTAACGGAAGATTTAGTAATGCCTTCCGGCGCTTGAATGGAAAAACTGATGTAAGGACGTGAGCCATCCGAATAGTCAAGACTCAGGTACTGCAGATGGACATTAGTAAACTCAAGGGTGTTGCTGATCCAGCTGTCACCGTTTTCGGGTGCGATACGAGAGATAACTTTGACGTGTGGGATATTCAGCCCTTCTGACATTAGCTTCATCAAAGTAGGTGTAGATTCATCAACGTATAGGTAACCAGTTAGTGTGGTCATTTTCATGTCTGGATCGACCGAGACGCTAACGGATTGAGGCATCAGAGTGATGGAAGTCGGTTCGTCGCTCATTGCCGTAATATCTTCAAAAACAATGCTATGTTTGTAAGCGACTTGCTGGCCATAGCTACCACAATAGTTACAAGCGTAAGCTGTCGCGTTGAACAACCAGCCAACCAATAATGTAATGATGATCTTCTTCATAGCGTAATCCCTGTCTATATATAAATATCCTGCGGCCAGGAAGTTAACAGGCCCATTTAAGGTCAGCAAGCGCGTTTACATATCTCTTACGCGATATTTAAAGGAATTAGAGGGTGTGTGCTGATCTGTGATTCATGCTGCTTGATAAGGCTAATGAAAAAAGATTCAGATTATTTCAGCCTTTAACATTAATGTCACAAAGCCTCTTTATAGTTTTCACTATCGAACGAGAACGAAGTCATTCGGACTCAGAATCAAGATTTCGAATCATACCAAACTGACGATAACCATTGAGGTTGAAGTGATGAAAAAATTAGTTGCGACTCTAGCAGTATCTACTCTAGCAGGTGTTTCTGCTAACGTAATGGCAGATGTTGATGCGAACTTACCTTCGTACACGAAAGCAAGCGGTGTATCAGGTAACATTTCCAGTGTGGGTTCTGACACGCTAGCGAACTTGATGACACTTTGGGCAGAAGACTTCAAACGTCTTTACCCGAACGTAAACATCCAAATCCAAGCAGCTGGTTCTTCTACTGCGCCACCAGCGCTAACAGAAGGCACTTCTAACTTCGGTCCTATGTCTCGTCAAATGAAAGACAAAGAGATCGCAGCATTCGAGAAAAAATACGGCTACAAGCCAACTGCAGTGCCAGTTGCAATTGATGCACTAGCAGTATTTGTACACAAAGATAACCCAATCAAAGGCCTTTCTCTTCCAGAAGTGGATGCGATCTTCTCTTCTACTCGTAAAGGTGGTCACAGCGAAGACATTACTAACTGGGGTGCAACAGGTCTAACGGGTGCTTGGGCGGATCGTGACATTCAACTGTTCGGTCGTAACTCAGTATCGGGTACTTACGGTTACTTCAAATCAAACGCTCTATTCAAAGGCGACTACAAAAACTCTGTAAATGAACAGCCTGGTTCTGCTTCCGTTGTACAGTCAGTTTCTACGTCTCTTAACGGTATCGGCTACTCTGGTATCGGTTACAAAACTTCTTCAGTTCGTGCATTGCCACTGGCTAAGAAAGAAGGCGGTGAGCTAATCGAAGCGACTCCAGAGAACGCTGCGACTGGTAAATACCCACTGTCTCGCTTCCTATACGTTTACGTAAACAAAGCACCAAACAAGCCACTTGCTCCGCTTGAGCGTGAGTTCGTGAAGATGGTTCTTTCGAAAATGGGTCAAGAAGTGGTAGTGAAAGACGGTTACGTGCCATTACCAGCTAAAGTCTCTGCGAAATACATGAAAGACCTAGGTATTCAGTAATAGCTGGATAACAGGGAAGGTTTGCAGGATGCAATAAAGCAGGAGGGATTCGATCCCTCCTGCTTTTCCTATGTCCAAACCTGTCACAAAAATGTCATAAAAAGTGAATTCGGATGAGTACAAAAGCGGATCAAAAAGTACCCGAACTGGATTTCGATACGCCAGCGTTAAAGCGTCATCGTAAGGTTCGTGCGTTAAAAGATCGTAGTGCGAGCGTCGGTATTGCCATCGGCGGTAGCAGTGTGATCCTAGCTGTCCTACTGATATGTTTCTATTTGATGTATGAAGTCGCACCTCTATTTTCTGGTGCCAGCATTGAGCAGAAAGGCAGCTATAGTCTACCGGCTGAAGAATCGGGTAAAAGCTTATATTTAACCTCAGAAGAGCAAACCGAAATCGGTTTTCGTGTGGCTGAAAACGGCGACATGATTTACTTCAATATTGCCGACGGCAGTGTGATTAAAAATGTAGGCAATCCATTAGGACAACCAACGGCATTTGCTCTGGAATCCGATACCAGTCGTATGATGGCGTTTGCTTACGCAGATGGTCGCGTACTGGTCGCCAAGCAAAATTACAAAACCACCTACCCAGATGGTGTACGACTGATCACGCCAAGCATTGAATACCCTTACGGAGCAGAAGGTATTCAAGTGGCGGATTTCGCACCACGTCAGTTAAGCGTCCGCGACAATGATGAGCGTCTAACATTGGCGGTGATCGGTGATCAACAGGCCCAAGTGGTGCGTTTAAATAAAGATGTGAACTTCATCACGGAAGAAGTGGAGTTAACGGAAACTCGTGCTGAGATTCCCTTTGTAGAGGGCACTCGTGCACTATTGATTTCTGGCGATCAACGTTACCTATATGTTGCCGATGTAAATGGTGAGATGTCCGAATTCGACATTCGCGATTTAAGTGATGTTTCGACAAAAGACCAAATCGATCTAATTAAAGGCGATGCGCAGCTGGTTTCTATGCGTTACTTGCTAGGTCAGTCGTCAGTTATGGTGGCCGACAGTTCAGGTCGCGTGAGCCAATGGTTCAATGTACGTGATGAGAACAATGTTGAACACTTAACCTACATCCGTGATGTGCAACATCCTACTGGCCTAGTCGATATGGCGATGGAGCATCGTCGTAAAGGTTTTGCGACGTTAGATGACCGCGGCATTGTGTCGATTTTTAATGCGACGTCTAGCCGTCAGGTCGTCGATGAGCGAGTGAGTGATGACACCGCAAGGATGATCAGCTTTGCACCACGTGCCAATGGCTTGTTGCTAGAAGACAGCAAAGGCTTGCACTTCTTTGCCGTAGATAACGAGCACCCTGAAGTCTCTTGGTCCTCTATCTGGGGCAAAGTGTGGTACGAAGGTTACCAAGAGCCAACGTACACATGGCAGTCTTCGGCAGCAAACAATGACTTCGAACCAAAATACAGCTTGATGCCGTTGGCATTTGGTACCATCAAAGCGGCGTTCTACGCCATGCTGATGGCGGTGCCTCTGGCTATTTGTGGCGCGATTTACACGGCGTATTTCATGGCCGCGCCATTGCGTCGTAAAATCAAGCCAGTCATCGAGCTGATGGAAGCCTTACCGACGGTTATTCTAGGTTTCTTAGCCGGTCTCTTCTTCGCGCCATTCCTTGAAGAGAACTTAGCCGCTGCGTTTAGTATTTTAATTGTATTGCCAGTGGGCGTTTTACTGTTCTCATTCATCTGGTCTCGTATGCCAGCTGGTATTCGTTGGATGGTACCTGAGGGTTGGCAACCATTGCTTCTGATTCCAGTGATTGTGTTGCTCGGATGGGGCTGTGTAGCGATGAGTCCAGTGATCGAGCTGAGCTTCTTTGACGGTAACATCCGTGGCTGGTTGGGTGAACCAGGTATTATCTTCGAGCACGGTATTACATTCGACCAACGTAACTCAATGGTCGTCGGCTTTGCCATGGGCTTCGCTGTGATTCCAACGATCTTCTCGATCACCGAAGATGCGATTTTCTCTGTGCCAAAAGCGTTAACTCAAGGCTCTCTGGCATTGGGTGCGACCTACTGGCAAACCATGACACGTGTGGTACTGCCTACGGCAAGCCCTGGTATTTTCTCGGCAATCATGATCGGTATGGGTCGTGCGGTCGGTGAAACTATGATCGTACTGATGGCGACAGGTAACACGCCAATCATGGACTTCAATATCTTCGAAGGTATGCGTACGTTAGCGGCCAACCTTGCGGTGGAAGTGCCTGAGTCCGAAGTGGGCAGTTCTCACTACCGTATCTTGTTCTTAGCGGCGTTTGTGTTGTTCGTCTTTACCTTTGTTGTGAACACCATCGCAGAAACCGTGCGTCAGCACCTACGTAAGAAATACGGGTCGTTGTAATGAGTACAGAATTGAAGCAAAAGAAACAAACCGTATCCCAGTGGGTCAAGTCTGGTGATCCATGGGTATGGTTAAACGCCGGTGCCGTTGCGATCTCTGTGATCATGGTACTGGGTTTATTAGCCCTGATTGCAGTGCGTGGTCTTGGGCATTTCTGGCCAGCGGACATCAGCCAGGGAACTTACAGTTTACCAGGGTCCCAGCCATACACATTGGTCGCTGAGCGTGTTGAGTCGACTGAAGTACCAGCGGCTCAGCTGCGTGAGGCCGGCATTGATGTGGCGGATCATCACGATTTGATGAAACGCACATTGATGAAAACCGGTAACCGCGACGTATATGGTTCAGATTTCCGTTGGATTATTGATGAATACTTCACTAATGAAACTCGGCCTGAAATGTTGTTCGCTGCCGAGCGTCATGAATGGGGCAACTTATACGGTTACCTACAAGCAGTCAAAGAAGACGGCCAAGTGGTTGCCTCGACGACTGATCTAACGCCGACGGAGTCTGCTTTAGCGACTTGGACAGCATTTGAACGCAGTATCGAACGTGCTACGACGATCTATGATGACATCCATACGGTGGAAAAAGATGAGATCGGTACGATCAACCATGCACTAGAACGTTTACGTCTAGAGCAGCGTCGCCTTGAGCTAAATAATGATCTAACGCCTGAGAAACAAGCAGACATTGATGCTCAGCGAGCAGAACAAAATGCTAAGTATCAAGCGTTACAGCAACGCCTGATTGATCTGTACGCAGAAATCAACCGGGATACGTTTGTGGTTCAAGTGATGGACGGCAGCGTTCACGAACTGCAAGTAGCTAAAGTCGTTCGTGCTTACCGTCCAAATGCGATGGGTATCGCGCAGAAGATGAGTTTTTACGGTTCGAAAGTGTGGGAATTCCTAAGCGCAGAGCCACGTGAAGCCAATACTGAAGGCGGTGTCTTCCCTGCGATCTTCGGTACTGTGATGATGGTTTTGTTGATGACAGTACTGGTGACACCGTTTGGTGTGGTGGCGGCAGTTTACCTACGTGAGTACGCATCACAAGGTTTTGTAACGCGTACGATCCGAATTGCGGTCAACAACTTAGCCGGCGTACCGTCGATCGTATACGGTGTCTTTGGTTTAGGTTTCTTCATTTACTTCTTAGGTTCTGGCATCGACCAAGCGTTCTTTCCAGAAGCACTACCATCGCCAACTTTTGGTACCGGTGGTCTAATGTGGGCATCGATTACGCTTGCGTTGCTGACTGTACCTGTGGTGATTGTGGCAACGGAAGAAGGTCTGTCACGTATTCCACGTAACGTACGTGAAGGCTCATTAGCCTTGGGCGCAACGAAAGCGGAAACCTTATGGCGTGTAGTATTACCAATGGCCAGCCCAGCGATCATGACGGGTGTGATTCTTGCGGTAGCGCGTGCTGCGGGTGAGGTTGCACCGTTGATGTTAGTGGGTGTAGTGAAATTGGCGCCGTCATTACCATTAGACGGAAATTACCCGTACCTACACTTGGATCAGAAGTTCATGCACTTGGGCTTCCATATTTATGACGTGGGCTTCCAGAGCCCGAACGTAGAGGCAGCGCGCCCATTGGTCTACGCGACTGCACTATTATTGGTAATCGTGATTGCAACACTTAACTTAGCAGCCGTTACTATCCGTAACCACCTACGTGAAAAATACAAATCGCTGGAAATGTAAGACAGCGGAGAGAGACGATTATGAGCGAAACAAGCACACACTCAATTGATATTTCAGCAATGCAACGTAGCCATCAGGCGCTGCGCATTGAAGACGAAAACGTTTGTCTTTCCGTTAAAGACTTACACCTTTACTACGGCGAAAAAGAAGCGTTGAAAGGGATTGATATGGTCATTCCTGAGAAAAAAGTCACGGCGTTTATCGGACCTTCTGGTTGTGGTAAATCGACCTTACTACGCTGCTTTAACCGTATGAACGACTTAGTTGATGGTTGTCGTATTACAGGTGAAATTAACCTGCATGACCACAATATCTATGCCAAAGGCACTGATGTAGCAGAGTTACGCCGTCGTGTCGGCATGGTGTTTCAAAAGCCAAACCCATTCCCGAAGAGCATCTATGAAAACGTGGCCTATGGCCTACGCATTCAGGGCATTAACAAAAAGCGTGTGATCGATGAAACGGTTGAATGGGCCTTGCGCTCAGCGGCCCTATGGGACGAAGTAAAAGACCGTCTACACGAAAGTGCGCTAGGCATGTCGGGCGGTCAGCAACAACGCTTGGTGATCGCGCGTACGGTTGCTGTGAAACCAGAAGTATTGCTACTGGATGAGCCAGCATCGGCGCTTGACCCAATTTCAACGCTGAAGATCGAAGAGCTGATTCATGAACTTAAAAATGAGTTCACGATTGCCATCGTAACGCACAACATGCAGCAAGCCGCGCGAGTATCGGACTATACTGCGTTTATGTACATGGGAGATATGGTGGAATTTGGTGATACCAATAGCCTATTTACGAACCCATCAAAACAACAAACCGAAGACTATATTACGGGTCGTTACGGTTAGGATAAGGAACTGCCATTATGCGAGAACTTACTACGGACCATATCTCTCAACAGTTTAACGCTGAACTAGAAACACTGCGTCAGCACTTTCTAACCATGGGCGGTGTGGTTGAGAAACAAGTATCGGATGCGATTCAATCGTTGCTTGAAGGTCAAGGTGACTTAGCAGAAGAAGTGAAAGCCAAAGACAAAACCGTTAACCAATTGGACGCATTGATTGACGAAGAATGTACCCGCATTCTCGCGAAACGCCAGCCCGCAGCAACGGACTTGCGTATGATTCTGTCAATTGGTAAAGCGGTTTCTGAGCTAGAGCGCATGGGTGATGAAGCGAAGAAAATTGCCAATCACGCTTTGAAATTGATCAATGAAGGCGAATCGCCACGTGGTTATGTGGAAATCAGCCGCATTGGTCAAATGGTGACAAGCATGGTTCGTGAAAGCTTAGATGCATACGCTCGTTTAGACATCGATCTAGCGGTGAGTGTTGCCAAAGCGGATCGTAAGGTTGATCTTGAGTACAAAACAGCAATCCGCTCTTTGATCACTTATATGATGGAAGACCCACGCTCGATTGGCCCAGTATTCAACGTGATTTGGATTCTGCGTTCTTTGGAGCGTATTGGTGACCATTCTCGTCATCTTTGTCAGCACCTAGTGTACCTAATCAATGGTGTGAACGTACGTCACGTACCGACTGAAGAGTTGGAAGCACTGGCAACGGAAGATAAAAAAGCGTAATACCGTATGACATGTAAAAAGGGGCTAAGTTAATGACTTCGCCCCTTTTTTGTGTCTGTATTGGCTCAAATAAGTGTATCGAGCTCTGCAATAGCTTGCCCATACTCATCTACTGCGCTTTGGTATAGGTTGCTCAAGTTTTCTGCTTGACCTTGAGAGGCATCCGATTCCATGTGTGCAAACACACCAGCTAAAGTGGACAGAGCTAGGTTAGAGCTGGAAGACTTTAAGGAATGACTGAGCTGTTCTACCTGGTGTATATCCTGTGTTTCAATAGCCGTTTTTAGGCTGACGAGCTTGGCCTGGCTGTCATTGAAATAGCTTTGCTTCACGCGACTCAGAGTATCGCGACCAATAATATCCATTAATGATTTTAGCTGTGCATGGTCTACCGACATAGTAAGGAACTCCTCATCCTAAGAAAGTAACAGGGCCTCAAGTTGGGCCGCAGTAACAGGGTAATGATAGGTTTTATCCGCCTTAATGCGAGGCAAATCCTCTATAACGGATGCTGCTACAATGATTTGGCTGCCGAATGCTTGCAATCGCTCAATGAGCTCTACTTGTTCCTCATCAAGAGCACTTTTATCGGTGATCACAATGCACTCAAAGGGTAATGTCTGGAGATTTTTCTGCTGCAGCAGGCGCGTAAGGTCTCCTTCAGTGAACAGGTCGACCTGATGATTAAGTTGTTGCAGTAACGATAGAAACGCTTGATCTAGCAAGCTGTCCGACTGCCAAATAGCCACTTTAGCACGCTTACTAGCGCTTTTGTCTGCTGCCTGAGTCTTGGCGTCGTCTAATCCCATGGGCAGGTCGATCCAGATTTCAGTACCGGCTCCTTGAGAACTGGAAAAATGTAACTCTCCACCTAATGCGCCAATCAAATAATGACAGAAGGTAAAGCCCATACCCATTTGATGAATTTGCCCAATGATCGTATTGGCTGGATTATAGGGGTTTTTACGTAAACCAACCTGAACCTTGTTAGGTAAGCCTTCACCGGAATCGCGCAAGCTGATTTGAACCATCTTGGTGGCTTTATTGCCGTGTTTTTCAGGTAAATTAAAGATGGGGAGTGTTGATGGACGGACTTGAATTAGCAGCTCTGAATGATGGCAATAGGGCGCTAAGTGAGAAATTAAAGTGATTAAAATTTCATGTAAACGTCTAAAGTCAGTCTCGACAAGCTCGGGCAGTCGCGGATCAACGTGTGCAATGGCTCGTACTTGATGGGTTAAAAAGACGCGTTCTAATGCACTGACAGCATAATTGATGTGCGCTCTTAGGTTCCCCTCATTAGTTACTGAAGACATGCGATTGGCCTCGATTAATGTGAGGTCATAATAGCAGTCTAGCTGAGTGAGTAACTGGTTACTTTGAGTGCTGAGGTGCTCTAAGTGTTCTTGAACTTTAGCATCCGATGCTGTGCTTTTTAATGTGTTTGAGTGACTTATTAGATTGGTAAAGATGGGCTTTATATCGTTCACAATACGGCTAATAATGTCGACTTTACCGGCCTGCACAGCATCAATTCGTTCTTCTAGCCGAGTATTGCGTCTCAGCGTTTGACGCAGCTCTTTTGAGACTTTGTAGGTAACGTATAACAGAGTCGAAGAGATAACGAATAGTACCAATGAAACCATCTGAATATACGCCAGCTGAACGTCTAAATCGTGACGCTTTTCAGTGATAAAGTCGTTTGCGCCTTGATTTACGATGACCACAAAATCAGTGATTTGCGAATCCAGAGAGCGTAACCGATCCACAATGATCTCTGTTTGATCCAATTGGCCTTGTTCAAGACGCTGAATATTAAGACTGATGAGTTCCAGTTCACCCGCAATAATATTCAGCAGTCGTACTGCTCGACCATTGGCAAAGTTGCGAATATTACTGCCTAAATCACCTTTACGTAAGAGATCGACTCGACTGAGCACTAAGTCGTATTGAAAGTAAGCATTACCATTGACGGGGAGGTCGGCTTCAGAGAGATCTGATAAATAGTCCATCAGACGGTAGGTTTGCAATTGCAGTTGCAGCGAATGCCAGCGCGAGCTTTCAAACACTTGTTGTGAGTTGAGCGTTGAACTGCTATCGGAGAGAGGTATCAGAGTAAAGGTCAGTAACGATGTGATCATCATAAACACAATCAGCAGATTCGCTAACCAACGTTTAAACCGAGGTTTTTTGCACTCTGCATCTACGTCCATAATCAGTAGTCCGCTCGCATCACTTTAAGTTTATATAATTGCCAAATAGAGCGACCATAGAAGGCTTCGTTTTTTAAGTCTGGGTTGTCATCAAAGTTATAAATAACCATTAATGGGCCTTTACTACGCACAGCAATGGGTTGCCCATCCATTTCATAGGCAATGATGGCGCCTAATTGAGTAAAGTCTTCCAGTGGTATTTCAGTGATGTACTGATTAAAGGCGGTTAGACGAAGGACGCTTCCTTTAATGCCTTGCTGCTCAAGTAGGTCTCTCGGGTTAAAACCTTTGTAGTGATGCACACCTTCTTCCCAAGGGTTATGGGTAGAGATGTCGTAAGAGGGGAGCTGTTTGAGTGCGGCTAAATCGAATGTTAAAGAGGTTTCTGTATCACTGTGGTGATTCGTGACGGTGAGAATCGTATTGCCTTGCATCGCTTCATTGGCAGCAAGCGCCATTGTTGTCATCAAAGCGACGTATAATGAGAAAGACCACATGAAAAGACGTTTCATATTCGTACCTTGTCTTGAGCTTAGTGAACGCATGAGTAAACCACGAGTGTAGCAAATTTGCTTACAGGGAATAGGGGCAATAGCGAACAATAGTTACATATCTCAAGCAATTCGAGGCTTCTCTGGCGCAGGCAAGACACTTTTTTGCTGAAAAATATGCTTAAATAGACACCAATTATTAGTGCTACAAGTGTTGATTTTTAAACAGGGGTTTAGTTCGTGATCACTCATCCATTTGCCGCCGTAGGCGCTTACATACAAGCATTCCCGCTTCTTTTATCAAGCCGATTACGTTTGTTTTTATTGGCACCAATTGTGGCCAATATTGCGTTAATGGTACTGCTTTACACCGTGGCACTGAGCTATATGTCTGTTGCGGTAGATGAAATGATGGGCTACATACCTGATTGGATGTCGTTCTTAAACTGGTTGTTTTATTTGCTGCTGAACATTGCCATCGGTTTGATGATGTTTTACAGCTTCTCTGTGGGGGTTAATATCCTTGCTGCCCCCTTTATGGCATTTTTAGCGGAAAAAGTAGAAGAACAGCAAACGGGCAAAGAGTTCGATGAAGACATGAGTTTTACTGGGCTTATGGTGATTACTGGGCGCAGCTTAAAGCGTGAAATGCAGAAACTGGGGTATTTTTTACCGCGCTTTATTGCATTGCTGTTGCTGTCGTTTATTCCAGTGGTGAATATTGTCACGTCGGTGTTGATTGTGTTGTTCTCCGCTTGGATGCTGTCCTTGCAATACATGGATTATGCGTTTGATAACAATAAAGTCAGCTTCCCTGAAATGCGAGCCTCTCTGCGAGAAAAGCCGCTGCTATGTTGGACGTTTGGCTTTATCGTGATGTTTGGTGTCACCATTCCTTTCTTAAACCTGTTTGTTATGCCGATTGCGGTAGTGGCAGCCACACTCTTGTGGATCAAGGTATTTAGTGAGCGCTTTGTGAATTACGCCGATCTTTTGTCACAGACTCGATAGGATTACATTTTGAAAATACTGGTTGTTGATGATGCGTCGTTTACGCGAGATTTGATTAAACGTACGTTGCGTAAAAGTTTTCCTGCTGTGACGGTCGAGGAAGCGGTAAATGGTCGCAAAGCACAGCAAATGCTACAGAAATCTACGTTTGATATGGTGCTATGCGACTGGGAAATGCCTGAAATGACAGGTGTGGAACTACTGCAATGGTGCCGAGAGCAACCGCAATACAAGAAAGAAACACTGCCTTTTGTCATGATTACCAGTCGTGGTGATAAGTCTCATGTGGTTGAAGCGGTGCAGTCAGGTGTGACCGATTATTTAGGTAAACCCTTTTCAGCGGAACAGTTAGTACAGAAAGTAGTGACGGCTGCCAAACGTAATGGCATCGAGAAGAAGTTGGGTGATGCACCTAAAAAACCAACCGCTTCAAGCGGCGGCATTGCTTCGGGTTCGCTGGATGTGTTGATGGCGACGACGGTTGCGCCGAAAGCGGCTTCGCCTAAAATCACGAACCCAACAGTGTCGGTCAAAGACGTCAAGATACCAACCAAAGTTCGTTTTGCGGGCAAAGAATTTCGTTGCATGGTGGTGCATTTCGCTAAAGACGAAGCCACGATGTTGATAAAAAGTGACGATGTGATTCCGACGGTGCTTGATCAAGCGGTGTTAGATTTGACGTTTGAGCAGAAGGTGAACCGTTTAAATTACTACGTGCAATCTGTCGCGACGACCGAGAAGAAACCGGACTCTGCTTTTTTAACAGTGACTCTGCTATTGATTGACCAAGATGCTGAAAAAGAAGCGTTTATAAAAGCGTTGTTTGATTCATTGTAACGTGACGACACGATTATAAGAATGCCCGCATACAATCGTATAGCGGGCATTTTTTTGGTAACGAAACGAGGTTCTCTAGGAGGTCGAAGAGGTTTCCGTTGTCGCATCTTCTTCTTGTACCTGCGAATGTGCCTGCGGCTGAACGGGTGCATCAATACCGTCGGCTTCTGTCGCCACCGTTGCAAGGAGCGCCTCCTGACGAACACGGTCGGTTGGGAAGTGACACGAGAACGTACTACCAAAGCCTGGTTGGCTTCGAATTTGTAGCTTCGCATTATGGTGAATCAGTACGTGCTTAACGATGGCTAGACCTAGGCCGGTTCCGCCAGTGTTTGAACCTCGTCCTTTATCGACGCGGAAGAAACGTTCGGTCAATCGCGGAATATGGCGGGGATCGATACCTAAACCTTGATCTTCAACTGAGAATACGCCACTGAACTCATTCTGAACCCATTTAACGCGAATAACGCCGCCTTCAGGTGAGTACTTGATGGCGTTTACTACTAGGTTTGAGAACGCGCTGTAGAGCTCGCTGCTGGCGCCATAAATATAGCTGTCTTCGGGCAGATCAAAGCTAATCTCATGCTCATCAGACATCATCGGTAAGGCGGTCTTTTTGACCGTTTCACAAATGTCATCAATTTTAAGCCACTGATGCGCTTCACGCTTATCATTGGTCTCTAAACGTGATAGTAGCAGCAGATCTTCAATCAAATGCTCCATACGCAATGACTGATCCGACATGTTCACAATGCCTCGTTGCATCGATGGCGGAAGGTTATCTTTAAACATAGACAGTGTTTCGAGATAGCCTTTAATCACCGTAAGCGGCGTTTTTAGCTCGTGTGAGGCATTGGCAACGAAGTCTTTACGCATTTGCTCTAGTAGATGTAAACGGGTGACATCACGAACAAAAATCAGGTGATCATTTTGATCGTACAAAGTAGTTTGTACTTCTAGATAGATACCGTCTTTTGACGGAGATTTGATGACTAAAGGCTCACCAAAGCGCTTTTGAGAGAAATAACGAAAGAATTCTGGGTTTCGTAAAATGTTGGTGATTGGCTGACCGCGGTCCGTAGGGCGCTGTAAACCAAGCAACAAGCCCGCCGAATTGTTCCACCATTCCAAATTGCCGTTACTGTCCGCCATGATGACGCCTTCTTTAAGGGCGGCGGTAGAGTTTTCAATCCGGTTAAGTGCCTGACGCATTCGGCGTTTAGATTTGCGTTGTTTCTTTTGTAGACGATACACCGCATCAAAGATTTCACCCCAAATACCAGAGGCTTCTGGGGGGGCCGCTTTACCTGAGCGACGTAACCAACAGTGAAATTGGTACAGTTGGTACAGTTGCCAGTAGAGAGTGCCCAGTACATAAAGTAAGGCGAGTGCGAGAATATGGCCCAATACGAAACCTATGGCGATTACCGCCATGAGTCCACTCATCCATGTAAGGAAAGCCCGTTGCCAAGTTCGCTTCATATATATTAAGCCGTTCGTTTCGCAGAGAAACGGTATCCCGTACCGCGAACCGTTTGAATTAAAAAGTCATGTGACTCGCCGATCGCTTTGCGCAAGCGGCGGATATGTACGTCTACGGTACGCTCTTCAACATAGACATTACCACCCCAAACTTGATCCAATAGCTGAGCACGAGAGTAAGCTCGTTCTTGGTGAGTCATTAAAAACTTCAACAAACGATACTCCGTTGGCCCCATTTCGATCGGCGAAGTGCCAATTGAAACACGTTGGCTAATCGGGTCAAGCAGCAAACCTTCTACTTCGATTGGATCATCAACACCTTGTGGTGTCGCACGGCGAAGCACCGCTTTCAGGCGAGCCACCAATTCACGCGGCGAAAATGGTTTGGTGATGTAATCGTCCGCCCCTACTTCTAACCCTTGGATTTTATTGTCTTCTTCGCTTTTCGCCGTCAACATAATCACAGGGATTTCGGCGGTCGTTGGGTCTTTCTTTAGACGGCGAGTCAACTCGACGCCACTACCACCAGGCATCATCCAATCCACAAGTACCAAGTCAGGTCGATGATCGACGATCATCTCATGAGCCTGTTGGCTATTTTCAGCTTCCATGTATTCATAGCCAGCCATTTCCAGCGCGACAGCGATCATCTCGCGGATTGGGGCTTCATCATCAATAATTAAAACTTTTTTACCGGTCACAGGATTTATCCTCATCTCAGGAACGGTAGATATTAAAGCCTCTAAATGTGACAACTGTGTTAAATTGTCACATCAGTGCCACATTCAAATGTAATACCCGAGTAAGATTCCTGCAAAGATACAGTAACCGACGCGGTTATTATCTAGGAAAGAGCGAAAACACGCTTGCCGATCTCGATCTTTCGCTTGTAGGTATTGCTGGTAAAACAGATACACAGCACCGAGTAAGCTGACAAAGTACAACAGGCCTAATTGAGCAATCACACCGATCCACATCATCAAGGATAGGGTTAATCCCTGTAAAATCAAAATCACCAGTAAGTCGTAGCGACCAAACAAAATCGCCGTCGACTTAATACCCACTTTAATGTCATCTGGGCGGTCTGTCATAGCGTAGTAAGTATCGTAAGCAATGGTCCAGAAGCAGTTTGCCACAAACAACATCCACAGCTGTGGGTCTAATAAGCTACCGCCTTGGGCGCTGTAAGCCATCGGGATGGCCCAGGAGAAGGCTAAGCCCAAAAATAGCTGTGGCAAATGCGTGTAGCGTTTCATAAACGGATACAAAGCGGCTAAGAACAAACCGACAAAAGACAACAAAATGGTCTGCCAATCGGTAAATAGCACTAAAATAAAGCTTAAAATCGATAAACCAGCAAACAGCGCTAAGGCTTCTACTTCCGATACCCGACCCGATGGCAATGGACGATTCTTGGTGCGTTCGACAAAGCCGTCCACTTTACGGTCGGCAAAGTCGTTAATCACACAGCCGGCAGAGCGCATACTGAACACGCCCAACACAAAAATAAATATTAGATGCCATTCTGGCCAGCCGTCAGCGGCTAACCATAGCGCCCATAATGTCGGCCACATCAACAATAGGGAGCCAATGGGGCGGTTAAAACGGGTTAGATCGGCGTAATCTTTCAGTTTACTCATTTTTTGTAATCGCTTTGTTTAAAGTTGACCTGCCGCTTGAGTAAAACGGGCAATAGCAGGGTAGAACGCTTCGTTGACTAATATTCCTGGACCATATTCCATAAAGACTGAACGGCGTGCCCACAAGGGCTCTGCGCAGTTTTGAATCAGCCCTGCGGGCAATTTAACCACTTCAGTTTGACTGCGGCGCAAAGCTTTAGATTTATACACGTATCCACCTAACGGACGGTTGTCTAAATACGGCAAATATCGCCAAGCACCTTTCAAAGAGCGTGCCGGAATAATAGAGCGAGCATAGACCACAGGTTCGTTATCGACAAATAAAATGACACTGCGAACTCTCGCCATTTCACGCGACTTCAGTCCTAAACGTAAGCGCTCGCGTGGAGAAGGTGACTGCCATGTATCTTCTAGCACCTCCACCCTTAGATGACCTGCTTGACGTAATTTAGCCGTGATCGAAAAGCGCGTCGTTAGCCAGGGCTGAATACCTTTTGGGATACTGCTGCGGCGCACTTGAGCAATGGAATGCCAACGATAATCAAATTGCTTAGTAAGTTTGTGATTTAACAGTGTCATTTATTACCGCTTATTAACCCAACCATCTTTGTTAACTCACTAGAGGAACTCATAACTTTTTTATGACAGAGTTTCGCCTCATCGAGGGTTAAATTAAGCACGTTTAGTATGCCTGGATCGAGCTTATCATCATTAAACAGTTGATGGCACAGGTACAATAAATGGGCTAATTTATTGTGCTGGCCCTCATAGCTGATCGTTTTGCTATACCGTACAGCCGTATAAATACTCTCTGGTAAGCCCCAGTGTTTTAGCAGCCAAGCGCCTAGCTGTTCTTTGGTAAAGTGGAGGGTCTGCATTTCGATAATTTCGGATGGTAAATGCGCATTTGCCTCAATGTAGCGCGATAAAATACCGAAGTGCGGTGGCAGTACCACAGCAATCGCTAGGTAGCCAAAATTATGCAGTAAACCTGCTAAGTAGGCATGGCCGAGTCGAGGGCGGTCGCCGGAGGGCATTTTACGAACCAACTCTTCCATCAAAACCGCGTGTGACACGGCGCTAAACCAGAAGTCGTTATAATGGCGAGGGCCATTTTTCGGTAGTTGGAAGGCATTCCCCATGGACAAACCAAGCGCTAAGTTCATTACCATATCAAAGCCTAGCACACGAATGATGGCATCTTCGACGGAGTCAATTTCACCTTGCACGCCATAGTAAGGCGAGGATGCCCAACTGATGACTTGAGCGGACAACGACGGATCGAGGCTGATCACATCACACAAGTCATCCGTGCCAGCATTCTCATCGGAACACAGTTGGATAATACGGTGTGATGAGGCAGGCAGTGGCGGAACTTCAAGGGTTTCTTCTAAGCGCTGCTGTAGACGCATGGATTGAAATTTACCCAGTGCTGCTTGCATTTGAGCCGCATCCTGATTGAGATCATCCACCGGGCATTCGATCTTACTGACTGGAATCGCTATGCGTTCATAGCGTGTCAGCGGCCCTTTGAAGCGAGATGTGAACTCTTCTTGGGTATAGCTTTTATAACTTTGGGTTGCACTGGAGCGTAGCTCGATGGCGTCACTGTTGAGCAAGGATGAGTCAATAATGGTCGAGCAGGTATTTGGTTTGACTAGGGGATCACCTTCAATATTGTAATTGGCGACAGGGTCAAAACGACGCTTGGTTAGACGTGACAAGGCCGCCATATCCAGCATACTGTCATACGCAAAGATGACCTGTAGTTTACCGCTATTATCGGCTAGATGAATGATACGTACACGAGTGCTTGTGTTGGCTTCTACTGATTGTTCAGACACTCTACACCCCCAAATTAAACAATAGTCTGTATTAGGACATTATTATACAAACTAAAAAAGCCCCAGTAGGGGCTTTTTTAGAGATGATTTATTCAAACAGTCAGATCAGTGGTTCAAAATCTGACTCAAGAACAATTGTGTGCGGTCATGTTGCGGATTGTCGAAGAATTCGTGCGGCGTATTGGCTTCTACAATTTCCCCCGCATCCATGAACACCACGCGATCGGCGACCGTTTTAGCAAACCCCATTTCGTGCGTAACACACACCATGGTCATGCCTTCGTCAGCAAGCTGAATCATGACATCGAGTACTTCTTTGATCATTTCCGGGTCGAGTGCCGAAGTGGGTTCATCAAATAGCATGATACGCGGTTTCATACATAAACCACGAGCGATGGCGACACGTTGCTGCTGACCTCCAGAAAGCTGACCTGGATATTTCAGTGCTTGGTTGGCGATTTTTACGCGTTCCAAGTAGTGCATTGCCATTTCTTCCGCTTCTTTCTTAGGCGTTTTACGTACCCAGATTGGCGCTAGCGTTAAGTTCTCTAGAATGGTCAGGTGTGGAAACAAGTTAAAGTGCTGAAACACCATGCCTACATCTTTGCGGATCGCTTCGATGTTTTTCAGGTTGTCGTTCATTTCAATACCGTCCACCAAAATTTGACCTTTCTGGTGCTCTTCAAGACGGTTGATACAACGGGTCATGGTGGATTTACCTGAACCTGAGGGTCCACAGACCACGATCCGTTCGCCTTTTTTGATACTGAAATCGATGTTTTTCAGAACGTGGAATTCACCGTACCACTTGTTTACGTCTTTGAACTCAATGATTGCGTCTTCGCCCGGCTCAAGTTGGGCGAGTGCCATATTTCTATCAGTCATATTGTAAGGCCTCAAATTCTCTTATTAATTCCGCTTGTGTCCGGTATCTAACTTACGCTCAACCGCCATCGAGTAGCGGGACATACCGAAGCAGATAGCCCAATAAATAAAGCCAGCGAAGGCATAGCCTTCTGTGGTGGTACCTAGCCAATCACCATCGTGAGTGGCGGATTGAATACGACCCAGTAGATCAAACATACCCACGATGTAGACCAGTGTGGTGTCTTTAAACAAACCAATGAACGTGTTTACGATTCCCGGAATCACCAGCTTCAGTGCTTGCGGTAGGATCACGAGCAGCATGGATTGCCAATAGGTTAACCCCATCGCGTCAGCTGCTTCGTATTGACCTTTTGGAATAGCCTGCAGGCCACCACGGATAACCTCGGCCATATAAGCTGCTGAGAATAGGGTGATACCAATCAACACGCGCAATAGCTTATTGAAGTTCAAGCCATCCGGTAGAAACAGCGGAATCATCACTGATGCCATGAACAAAATCGTGATCAGTGGTACCGCACGAACGGTTTCAATGAATACCACACAAACGGATTTAACGATGGGCATGTTGGAACGACGCCCTAAGGCGAGCACAACACCTAAAGGCAAAGAGGCCACAATTCCGACAACCCCTAACAGAGTCGTTAGAAATAAACCGCCCCAAAGAGACGTTTCAACGACTTCTAAGCCTAAAATACCGCCGGCGAATAGGAAGTAGGCCACAACTGGGTAGACGACCAAGACTGCAATCGACAAGATCAGTTTATTGATGGCCTTGATGGCATACATGCCAATTAACAAGGCGAGTAGAATAGCCGCTAGGTTAATGCGCCAGTACTCTGTTTGTGGATATAGCCCGTACATAAACTGATCGAAATAGGCGACGATAAACGCCCAACATGCACCACCTGCGGTACAAGCATCTTTGTTTTCGCCACTCCATGTCGCATCTAAAAATGCCCATTCAATGGTAGGAGGAACCAACAGATACAGGATGTAAAAGCTAAATACGGTAAGAAAAATATTCAGCGGAGAAGAGAAAAAGTTTTTGCGTACCCAAGCAACCGCACCGACCGCATTACTCGGTGGTGGCAGGCTTGGGGAGGGTTTAAATTCAATTGCCATATGTTTCTCCTAGCGCTCTACCAAAGACATTTTCTTGTTGTACCAATTCATAAAGAATGAAATGGACAAACTTAGAGAGCCGTAAACCAACATACACAATCCAATGGTCTCGATTGCTTGGCCAGTTTGGTTAAGCGTCGTTCCCATTACCACGGCGACTAGCTCTGGGTAAGCGATTGCGGCCCCCAGGGATGAGTTTTTTGCTAAGTTTAGATATTGGCTAGTTAAAGGCGGAATGATAACGCGCAACGCTTGTGGTAAGACGATGAGGCGTTGAGTGATACTGTCTCGCATTCCTAATGAACGCGCTGCCTCGGTTTGTCCCCAGCTGACAGACAGAATACCAGCACGAACGATCTCGGCGATAAACGCACCTGTATAGGTCGATAAAGCGACTAATACCGCAACGAATTCTGGTACCAATACCATACCGCCCTTTACGTTAAAGCGACTTGCTTCGGGCAAATCAAAGGTAACCGGTGCGCCTGCTAAGAAGTAACAGGCGATCGTACCGAATACAATAATGCCGCAGGACGTCCAATAAGCAGGAAACCATAACCCAGTACGTGTTTGACGCTTTTTCGCCCAAATTATTAAGGCGATCGACGCGACGACACAGGCTAAGAAGCCAAAAATAACGACGCCGAAGCCATCTTGAAAAATAGGATTAGGCGAGTAAATCCCTCGCTTGTTAAGGAAAAAATCGCCGAAAATAATGCTGTCACGTGGGTGGGGTAATGCCGCTAATACGGCAAAATACCAAAAGAACATTTGCAACAGTAATGGGATGTTTCGCAGCGTTTCGATGTAAACCGTGGCCAGTCGTGCGACGAGCCAGTTTTGCGACAATCGCGCTAAGCCCATGATCACACCGATAATGGTGGCTAATACAATCCCGATGAAAGAGATCAGCATCGTATTAATGAGGGCAACTAAGAATGCACGTCCGTAGGTGCCTGCTTCTGTATATTCAATTAGGTGAATTAGGATCGGAAAGCCCGCAGGTTCATTTAAGAACGCGAAGCCTGTCGATATGCCTTGGTTTTGTAAGTTTGCTTGTAGGTTATGAAAAAGATAATAACCAATAGCGACCACGGCAGTAAGAAGAACCACTTGAAACAACAGGGCGCGATTACCCGCATCGTTAAAAAAGCTCGTGTTCGTTGTAGTTTTTTCGCTCATCTTGGTTCAGGCAATCAATGCTCGTCAGATAGATGTTCAGATGGGAGGTTCCCAGCGGCGTGTTGCCGCTGGGATTTGTCCCTAGGGTAGGTCAGGGAAGAATGTACGTATTAACGTACTGGTGGCGCGTATAGTACACCGCCTTCAGTCCATAGATTGTTAACACCACGTGGTAGACCAACGCGAGTGTCAGGACCAACATTACGTTCAAAGACTTCGCCGTAGTTACCCACTTCAGCGATGATGTTGTAAGCCCAGTCAGAACTTAGGCCAAGTGCTTCGCCCATTTTACCTTCGGCACCGACTAGACGGCGAATGCCCGGATCAGTAGATTCTGCTTTGATTTTGGCAACGTTTTTAGAGCTAATGCCCATCTCTTCAGCGTTGATTTGTACGAACAGTGTCCAAGTGACGATGTCTTTCCATTGGTTATCACCGTGACGAACAACAGGGCCAAGTGGCTCTTTGGAAATAGTCTCAGGAAGGATCATATGCGCGCTTGGATCCGATAGTTTCGAGCGATGCGCGGCAAGACCAGATTTGTCGGTTGTGTATACGTCACAACGACCAGAGGCGTAAGCAGATAATGCTTCATCCGCTTTCTGTACAACAACTGGCACATAATCCATGTTGTGTTTACGGAAGAAATCTGCCATGTTTAGCTCGGTTGTTGTACCTTGCTCAGTACAAACCGTTGCACCGTCAAGCTCCATTGCCTTCTCTACACCCAAGTCTTTACGTACCATGAAACCTTGGCCGTCATAAAAGTTTGTCGTTGTGAAGTCTAAACCAAGAGACGCATCACGGGTGTAAGTCCATGTTGTGTTACGCGACAAGATATCGATTTCGCCAGATTGAAGCGCAGTAAAACGTTCTTTGGCTGAAAGAGGTGTGTATTTTACTTTGTCTGCATCACCAAAAATTGCGGCGGAAACGGCGCGACAAGCATCAACGTCAATACCCGACCATTTGCCGGTACTGTCTGCATTTGAAAACCCAGGTACACCTGTACTTACCCCACATTGGATAAAACCTTTTGCTTTCACATCGTCCAATGTTGCTGCCGCGGCACCAGTGCTGATTGTCGCAGCAATCGCAGCGGTAGATAGAATTTTCCCAACGTTCGATTTCATGATTTTGCCTCCAGGCATTACTAGTTGTTATGTGTGCAAAAATGGATTCATCTTTGAATATTCTTTCACTAAAGCTTCAAAGCAAATTTCTTGCCAACATTATTAATTGTTTTTGTTGTTTCTCTAGTCTAGTGCAATCTTCTGAAATAGCACGGAACTACCTTATAGAATTACTGTTGACCCCCTCTCGTCAAGGCTAAATCACTAGGTTCATGCTACTTTTTTCCTTTTTTTGATGTCTGTGATTAATATAGGAGAATTAGTTATTTTCTATTAATAGTTTTTGGCTATAATGAGAAGGTTTTGTGCATAATAAATAATATTTGCACATTATTGATGCAGAAAACGCTTAGTTTCTGTTGGATAAATGCACAAAATGACGCTTTCTGTACTGGGGTGGTGCTACTTGATTCTTTTGGTTTTCATTTGGTGCGGTGTTAGAGTGTGATGATGTAAGGAATGTTGGTTAGTTTTTGAAGGGAGTTAATGGGTTAATTTTTCCTAAGCTATTTGCCCCGTGGTAGAATCGCGCTAAATTAAATGACAGTTACCTTCGGAGAGACTCATATTGATGGAAACGTCTGCAAAGCCTTTGGACAGGTTGGATAAGAAGATCCTGCGCGAGCTGCAAATTAATGGACGCTTATCGAATGTTGAGCTTGCTAGTCGTGTTGGTTTGAGTGCGACACCTTGCTTAGAACGAGTACGTCGGCTGGAACGTAATGGCTACATTACTGGTTATTGCGCGCTAGTGGATCCGCGTAAAGTGGACGCTGGCTTGCTAGTGTTTGTGGAGATTCGTTTGAAAACAACGTCTCCCGAAGGCTTCAATGAATTTAAGGAGGCGGTGTCTGAGATTCCAGAAGTTCTGGAGTGCCACTTGATCGCCGGTGACTTTGAGTATCTATTGAAGGCGCGAGTATCGAATATGGATTCGTATCGCCACTTACTAGGTGAGACCTTGCTGACATTACCGCATGTAAGGGAGTCGCGCACTTACGTGGCCATGGAAGAGGTTAAAAACACAACCGTGGTGCAAATTTCCTAGCATCCAAACTGCGTTGCTTCGTATTCAAAACCACGCTTTAGCGTGGTTTTTTGTTTATGGCTATCCGCTTAGTTTAGCTTTAAACCATCGCGTAGCTTTTTTAGTAGTTTTGGCCCCATGCCTTTGATTAGTAGCACGGCTTCCCATGATGAGAAAGGGCGTTGTTCAATCATCTCGTTCACTACCTTTTTCGGAATCCCTTTAACGCGCAGTAGTTCTTCTTGAGAGCTTTTATTTATGCTGGCTTTGGCTTTTTTCTCAGTGGACGTTTTTGGTTTTTTCGACGCTTTGGGGATAGCTGGTTTGCTTTCGCCCTTGGTGTTTATCTGATCAACGGGTGCGTCAGTTAACGGAATTTCTTCTTTTAGCGCAGCGGTGGCGGCTGAGGGGCCTTCCTCAGCAGAGCAAGGTACTGCATCGGGGATGTAATAAGGCTGTTCGAAGAACTGCTGGTCCATTAAAACGTACTGCTCACCCTCCCATTCATGGACTTCTAGAGCGAGTTGCCATGACCCTGCTGGTGGCATTTGGAAGACTAGGTCATAGTGACAATCGGCTAGCAAATGCTGGCCTGTCAGCTGCCCTATCGTAGTACTGGCCAGCACCAGATAGTGGCCGTCCTGATGATAACCTTTAAGCTCAATCGCTAGCGTACCGCTAATGTTGTCAAGCGGACGATGGTTGGTAATCTGTGAGATGCAAAGGATGACGCGGTCGTCTTGGATCTTGTAACTGTAGTGGCCAGAGAAGGCGATGTCTCTGGATAATTCATTGTTAGTCGTCACAGGCGATTCCTCTTATGTCCTTATGATAGCGCAGTTGAGTATCTTTCAGTCATCATGTGACAACTAGGTTAAAAAACCAACACTAACTTTACGAATTATGATCAGACGTTGAGATATTGCTGGTGCTGCGGCAACCATCGAGACAGTAAAGGTGAGACATGCTCCGGATAATGGTGATAAAGAATCGCAGCGGCTTTCTGAACATCGTCTAGCAAAGACTTATCGCGTTGCAGGTCGGCCACTTTGAACTCTAGTAACCCTGTTTGACGTGAGCCAAGCAACTCACCCGGTCCGCGTAACTCTAAGTCTTTCTCAGCAATTTTAAAGCCATCGGTGGTTTCACGCATGGTTGAGAGGCGCGCTTTGCCCTGCTGACCTAAAGGAGCGTGATACAAGAGCACACAATGGCTCGCGGTTTGCCCTCGACCCACGCGCCCGCGCAATTGGTGTAGCTGAGCTAACCCCAAGCGTTCAGGGTTTTCGATGACCATCAAGCTTGCATTGGGTACGTCGACACCGACTTCGATCACGGTCGTCGCGACTAAAAGCTGAATCTTACCAGCTTTAAAGCGCGCCATGATGTCGGCTTTTTCTTGTGCTTTGAGTCGGCCATGAACCAACCCGATGGTTAACCCCGATAAATGCTCTTGCAATAAAATAGCGGCGTCTTCTGCGGCTTGGCATTGTAACGCTTCAGATTCTTCAATCAGCGTACACACCCAGTAGGCTTGTTTCCCTTCGGCACAGGCATGTTGCACACGCTGAATGACTTCATCCCGGCGTTGATCGGAGACCACGATGGTATTTACGGGTGTGCGTCCAGGTGGCAACTCGTCAATCACCGAGCAGTCTAAGTCAGCGTACGCAGACATGGCTAACGTACGAGGAATCGGTGTGGCGGTCATGATCATCTGATGGGGCTGGAAGCCTGCTTGTAGGCCTTTCTCACGTAGGGCCATGCGCTGATGTACACCAAAACGGTGTTGTTCATCGATGATGGCCAGAGCCAGACCTTTGAACACGACGGTTTCTTGGAATAGGGCATGTGTGCCCACGACAACCCCTGCGCTGCCAGAGGCAATCCGCTCCAACTCGGCTTCGCGCTGTTTGCCTTTAAGTTTGCCGATCATCCAAGCGACCTCGATGCCAAGCGGCTCAAACCATTGCTTGAAGTTAATATAGTGTTGCTCGGCCAGAATTTCGGTCGGTGCCATGACGGCCACTTGATAGCCTTGTTGGACTACGGCAGCGGCGGCAAGCGCAGCGACCAGTGTTTTTCCTGAGCCCACATCCCCTTGCACTAAACGCAGCATGGGATGGCCCGTACCGAGGTCCTGTAAGATTTCTTGGGTCACTCGTTGTTGCGCGCCAGTCGGCGAAAACGGCAAAGCTTCAATCAGTTGCTGCCCCAGCGCGCCCATATCCGGTACTTTGACTGCGACATCGTGTTTGGCCAATTGGCGTTTGCCGATTAAAGACAGTTGGTGTGCCATCAGCTCTTCGAATGACAAACGATACTGCGCTGGGTGAGCGCCACGCTTAAGCTGTTCTAAATCAGTACCCTTGGTAGGATGGTGCAAAAAATGTATCGCGTCCGACAGGGGCGGCAGACTAAATTGCTGACGCATGGTATCCGGTAACCATTCGCGCAGATTGTGTGGTGTTAGACGTTCTAACGCTTGCTCACAAATTTGGCGTATCTTGGTTTGAGTAACCCCTTCCGTTAATGGGTAGATTGGGGTCAGTTGGTCGGTGCCTTCGTGTGGCTCATCGTCGTTTAGAATGCTGTATTCTGGATGGTAGATCTCAAACCCAGTACTGCCACGCCGGATTTCGCCAAAGCAACGTACACGCCCCGATTGTTCCAACTGTTTTTTTTGTGCCGCAGAAAAATGGAAAAAACGCAGACATAGGGAACCTGAGTGATCGCGCAATCGGCAGATTAAACTGCGCCGTTTACCCATCTTTATTTCACAGCCACTGACTTCGCCTTCAATCACGGCTTCATCACCAAACCTTAGCTGCCCAATAGGCACCACACTGGTTCGATCTTGATAGCGAATGGGCAAATGAAACAGTGCATCTTGGACGGTGTGGATGTTTAGCTTGGCGAGTTTGTCTGCCATCGCTTGTCCGACACCTTTGATCTCCTTGATGTCTTGCATTTCCAATGTGTCGACCATGGTTATCCCAGATCCAATTTCTGACAGGCCTCTTTAATGGACTGACTGAGGGATTCGATCGCCTTAGGGCGAGGAAAGCTGGCACGCCATGCCAGAGCAACGGTACGTTTTGGCGCAGGGCTTTTAAAGGGACGCACGGCCAACATATTTTCATCCAGATGTCTGACCGCCGACTTAGGCAGCACGGTGACCCCCAAACCAGAAGACACCATATAACGAATGGTTTCCAGTGAGCTGCCATTCACAATGGTATGTCCATCGTTTAATTCATCTTCGCCCACCAAGGGACAGGCTTCCATCACTTGATCGCTGAAGCAGTGACCTTTACCGAGCAGTAACAGATTGTCCGTCGTCAACTGATCGGTGCTGATATGGTCTAGAGAAGTCCATGGATGATCTTTTGGCATGAGCACCACAAACTCTTCTTCGTAGATGGGACGAGTGACGACGTCGGGCTCACGAAAAGGGAGAGCGACAATGATCGCATCCAGCGCACCGTTACGCAGTTTGGGACGCAAGTTCTCGGTAAGGTCTTCCTCGATCGACAATGGCATGCCTTCGGCAATGCGTTTTAGTTCAGGAATCATGGAAGGAAAGAGGTAGGGGGCGATCGTATAAATCGCACCGACTTTAAGAGGCCCGTTGAGCTGGTTTTTGCCAGATGACGCCAGTTCTTTAATCATGCTAGCCTGCTCAAGTACGCGTTTGGCTTGGCCGATGATTTGTTCGCCCAGCGGGGTAATGTACACGGAGCTTTTACTGCGCTCAAAAATGGCCGCACCGAGTTCGTCTTCCAGCTTTTTAACCGCTACACTGAGCGTTGGCTGAGACACATGACAGCGCTCTGCAGCTCGGCCAAAGTGTTTCTCTTCTGCTAGCATAACGATGTATTTGAGTTCTGTTAGCGTCATAGTCATTACCCTTATAATTGGTATTAACTATGATAATACATAATTTGATAAAGTGTACTGCTTCTGAGTATATACGCTTTTATTGCAATGATTGAGGGTGTTATGGCAAAGGTTTTGATAGCAGGATGCGGTGACCTAGGACAAGGGGTGGCACGTCATTTCGTCGCGAAGGGGGCAGAGGTAACCGGCATTCGCCGTTCTGGAACTGCATTTCCGGAAGGAGTCAAAGGCATCACCCAAGACATTACGACACTGTCGGCAAAGGACTGGCCGGAGGCGGACTTGGTGTATTTAATTATGACACCTTCAGGACGCACAGCAGAGGCTTATCAAGCTGCTTATGTCGACACAGCTCAGGCCGTTGTTGACGGGTTTAAAGGCCGAACGACACCGCCCAAAGTGATTTTTGTCTCCAGCACCAGTGTCTATGGCGAAAGTCGAGGTGAATGGATTGATGACACCAGCCCTGCCGTCGCGGCATCACCAACGGCTGAGAAAATCCTACAAGCCGAAGCCATACTGGTAGAGAACTTCTCGGCCACAGCCGTGCGTTGCTCCGGTATTTATGGCCCTGGCCGCTATCGCCTAATCGAAGGTGTGCATCGTGGTGAGGCTTGGTCGCTGAACCAGTGGACCAATCGTATTCATCGGGACGATGTGGTGAGCGCCTTGTGCATCACAGGTGAGCACATGCTAGCAGATCAAACATTACCTGCTCATATCATTGCCAGTGACGGGCATCCCGCGTCAATGTGGGAAGTGAAGCTTTGGTTATCGGCACGTCTGCAGGTACCACCACCGTTACCAGATACGGTTAGCATTACCGATTATTTACCCAGCCGCGGTAAGCGTATCGTCGGGCAGACACTGAAAACGCTCGGATGGCGCCCAGACTATCCCTCTTATATTTCGGGTTATGAAAGTATGTTGCCGGACTATCAAGCCTGGTTGGCACAAAGAAACACCCAGTTATAAACCCAAAAAAGGCGCTTAGATCACTCTAAGCGCCTTTTTTAAGGTTTTGGAATTAGTCTTCTAGAACCAATACACCTTCGATTTCAACGGCAACGCCTTTTGGCAATGCGCGAACACCTAACGCTGCACGCGCAGGGTAAGGTTCGACAAAGAACTTAGTCATGACTTCGTTTACTAGAGCGAAGTTGCCTAGGTCAGTCATGTAGATGTTTAGCTTAACGATGTCTTTTAGAGAACCACCCGCTGCTTCACATACGGCTTGTAGGTTTTTGAACACCTGAGTCGTTTGATCAGCGACATCGTCGCTGATCACTTCCATTGTTTCTGGAACCAATGGGATCTGACCAGAAAGGTAAACAGTATTGCCAGCACGAACTGCTTGAGAGTATGGACCGATCGCTGCTGGAGCGTTTTCAGAGAAAATTACTTGTTTAGCCATGATTTAAAGTCCTTAAAGAATGATTCAATGAACGCTGTCTGATTAGCGTCCCACGAGCGTTTCGCGGGTCACTTTTTCAACACAGCGTATCGCTTTAATACGACGCATGACATCGGCCAAGCCTACGCGGCTTGAAATAGCGATGTTCAAACGTAATCGAGAAATCTTACCGCGCTCAATGATGTCTAAGTTTGATACTTGGAAATCGGTGTCAGTAATGGCGCTGGCGATTTGCGCGACTGCACCACGCTCATTTACATAGGTAATGATGAGACTGACATTGAGCTCTTCTTCGATCTCCTTGCCCCAACTCATGCGGATATAACGCTCTGGGTTGGCAAGGTGGTCTTGGATGTTCGGGCAGCTTTGATGATGAATGATAATGCCTTTGTCGACTTGCACGTAGCCGACAATGGGGTCACCTGGAATCGGCGAGCAACACTTCGCGAAGGACATTAGCATGCCTTCGGAGCCATTCACTTTGAAAGATTTAGGCGTGACCAGTTCTTCTTCTTTAAAGTCAGGGAATAATTGTCGTGCCACCACGTAACCGACATGGCGACCTTTACCGATGGACTCTAGCAAGTCGTCTAAGATTTCAAATTGGTAATGATCCAGCACCTGCTGAACTTGCTCTTGGGACAGTTCTTCGATCGTTGTACTAAACGCATTCAAAGATCGGGTCAGCAAGCGGTAACCAAAGGAAATCGCATTTTCACGCTGCTTCGTTTTCAAATAATGACGAATGTTGGTGCGCGCTTTACCGGTGATCGCAAAACTTAACCAAGCGACATTCGGTTGGGCACTTTTCGCGGTGATAACTTCCACGGTTTGACCGCTTTCCAATTGCGTACTGAGCGGCGCTAAGCGGCGGTTAATACGACACGAAATACAGGTGTTGCCGATTTCTGTGTGCACACCATAAGCGAAGTCGACGGGTGTTGCTCCAGAAGGCAGCTCAATGATTTCGCCTTTGGGCGTAAACACATACACTTCGTCAGGGAAAAGATCACTCTTAACGTTATCAATGAACTCCATCGGGTTGTGTGCTTTCTCTTGAATCTCAAGTAAGCTTTTTACCCATTTCGTTGCTCGTTCATGATTGGTTGCCGTGACGCCAGATTGACCCTGAGACTTGTAGGTCCAATGAGCCGCAATACCTTGTACTGCAACCACGTCCATTTCTTTTGTACGAATCTGGACTTCTAACGGTAACCCATTATTGCCTAACACGGTGGTGTGCAGAGACTGATAGCCGTTGGACTTGGGTACAGCAATGTAATCTTTAAAGCGACCCTCGATCGGTTTAAACAGAGCGTGAATCACCCCGAGAATACGGTAACAGCTGTCCGGCCGGTCGGTGACAATACGTACGCCCATAACATCCATGATTTCTTCCAGAGAGCGACGTTTATTGTGCATCTTCTGGTAAATACTGTAGGTGTGCTTTTCACGCACACTGATGGACGAATCAATGTAGTCAGCGGCAAGTTCAGAGCGGATAAAATCTTCTAGCTTTTCCATCGCTTTATCACGTTGACCATAGCGCTTATTGATTGCGCGCTTAAGCATGCGTGAACGCATTGGGTAATAGGCTTCAAATGCTAAGGACTCAAGGTCAACTTTGACATTATACATACCTAAACGGTTGGCGATGGGTGCGTAAATATCGAGGGTTTCTTTGGCAATACGGCGCTTTTTATGACCCGGCATGGCGTCTAGAGTGCGCATGTTGTGGAGTCGGTCGGCCAGTTTTACCATGATGACACGAATGTCATCGGCCATTGCCATGGCCATTTTTTGGAAATTGTGCGCTTGTTTCTCGAGTTGGCTGTTGAACTCTAGGTGCGTCAGTTTGCTCACACCGTCTACAAGGCTTGCGACACCCTCGCCAAATTGTTCGGCAAGGGACTCGCGTGATATGCCAGTATCTTCAATGACGTCGTGCAAAAGTGCCGCCGTCAAGCCTTCGCAATCCATACGAAGGTCGGCCAAAATAAACGCGACCGCAAGTGGGTGAGTGACATAATGCTCACCACTTTTACGTTTTTGGCCGTCATGGGCCTGTTCAGCGTAGTAATACGCACGCTTAACCGTGGCTACCTGTTCATTAGGTAGATATTGGCTGAGCGTTTGAGCTAATACTTCAATAGTAGACACCGCTCACCTCACATCAGGAAAAGCTAAACCAGAACATCATGCGTTGAGCGATGTAAATCATAAAGAATTAAAACTCTGTTGTAGGCTTGTTCTGAAAGTCGACGTTTTTCGCATTAATTAGATCTTCTGCGATTTCGCGTAGTGCCACTACGGTCATTTTGTCTTCTTCAAGAGGCAGTTTTGCTTCTGCCCCGCCTGTTGCAAGCTGACGGGCGCGTTTTGCTGCCACCATTACCAACTCAAAACGGTTATCTACGTTTTCAAGACAATCTTCAACTGTAACTCGAGCCATGTTTGACCTCTATATAGGGTAAGAATTAATCACTAATTAGTATCGCTAATTTTACTTAACGGACGATCACTATGACAAGAGATCATTGATGAGTTCGCTGTGAATCTCTTGTATTAATGATGTTCTTGTGCGGTTCGCAGCAAAAACAGCCTTTAATTGAGTCAGAGCGTGCTCAAAATCATCGTTTATAATGACATATTCGTACTCTTCATAGTGTGACATCTCGCTGACAGCTTTCGACATACGACGAGCAATCACATCTTCTGAGTCGGTACCTCGGCCAGTTAAGCGCTCTTCAAGAGCGCTTAGAGAGGGTGGCAAGATGAATACGCCGATCGCTTCTGGGTACAACTCGCGTACTTGTCGCGCCCCTTGCCAATCGATCTCTAAAATTACATCTAGACCTTGGTCGAGCATGTCAAAAATAGCTTGTTTAGATGTGCCATAGTAGTTATCAAACACTTGGGCATGCTCAAAGAATGCATTGTCAGCAATCATGTCTAAAAATGAGTCAACGTCGACAAAGAAGTACTCACGTCCATGTTCTTCGCCAGATCGAGGCGCACGGGTAGTGTGAGAAACGGAAATGCGAACGTTTGAATCCGCTTCTAACAGTGCTTTGTATAGAGAGGATTTACCGGCACCGGATGGTGCTGACAGAATGAATAGATTGCCTTTTTGCTTCGTCATGACCCCACCTTGCTGAGCAAGACTGTGAATGTATAAACGGGCACTATATCACACTTACTTTCATAAACAGGCAGAGTGACTATAGTAAGTATTAGAGTTATCTAAAAAAACAGTATATGTGATTTGAATTGTTACAAATTCCTACAAATACTTCTAAACCATAAATCTATTTATTTGGTAATCAATACTATTATCTAACAAATAAAGTTAAATGAAACTGAGAGTAACGTATGAGTGCAAAAGGGAATATGCCACAGCGTAAAGAAGTTAAGTTATGTAAAATACTTTCCGTTGAAGACGATACAACGTACCAAGGCGCATTGCTGCTAACACTTAAAGCGCTGAATTACGGTGATCGTAAAATTGAGTTTTTGACCGCAAACAGTGCACAAGCCGCTTCGACTGTGATTGCTCAGCATCCTGATATTGCCTTAGTGCTATTGGATGTGGTCATGGAAACGGATGACGCCGGTCTACGTTTAGTGAAATCGATTCGGAATGGTTTAGGAAATCAGCTGGTTCGGATTGTATTGCTGACAGGTCAGCCTGGTATGATGCCACTGGGCGATCTAATGACTAATTATGACATTGATGATTATTGGGATAAAAGCGATCTGACGCATGAGCATTTGCAGTCCGTTGTATTAGGCAACATTCGCACCTGGGAGCACATGACGTACATGCAGCAAGCTCGCCAAGGGCTGCAAATGTTGATTGAATCGAGTCAGCGCATCAGCAATAAACTCGACTTAAAAGCCTACACCCAGTCGATTCTTGAAGAGCTGTGTCGAGTATTCAACCTTGATACTGGCGGCATTGTCTGTATTGCCCACGAAAACGCTCAGGTACCCGAAAGTGCCTTGGTATTTGCTGCGGCAGGTGCTTATAAAAATTGGGCAAATCAATACCTTGGTAGCATCGACTCTGAACCTGAAATCAATCGATTGGTCGGGCAGTGCATGTCCGCTCATTGCCATTTTTTAGACTCGCCGTTCTCTGCACTGTATTTCTCCAGCAAAGATGTGGACCAGAAAGATTATGTTGTAGTCGTTAAGTGTGAGCATGAGCTAACGGAATACGAGGTCGATCTACTGCAAATATTTGGGGAAAATATCAATGCTGGCTTTAGTAATGTCGCGCTGCATACCCGATTATCTGAGTTAGCCTATTACGACACCGTCACTGGGCTACATAATAAAAACTGGTTAATTCGGCAGATCGAAAACTTATCAGCGGCAGAACGTCTGAACTCCAAATTATTTATGCTTCATGTCGAAGAGTTAACCTATAGCGAAGTGTTATTTGGCGTCACGTTTGGTCGCTCACTCATACGTCATTTGGCGGCATATCTAAAAGCGTGCTTTGTCAAAGTGATTGATGTGGTGTTGTATGAACGTGATACCCTGATTTTGATGGTGTATGACAACCAACAAGATTATTCACGTGAAGAGCTTGAGCATGTTTTGCATCCACAGCTAGATATAAAAGGCACGACACATACTATTGATTTAACGGGTGCGTTGATCAAATTGGCTGACATTGATGAGCAAGGGCCGAGTCAGATATTGGGCATAGCCAAAGCCTTTTTAGAGCAGATCAAGCATCAACAGAAGGACTTTGGCGTATTTGACAGCTCTGAATTGGACGATTTACAAGAACGATATGAGCTGATGAAAAAAATGCGCATAGCGTTACAGGACAATAAGTTTTTTATTCATCTTCAGCCAAAAATTTCGTTAGTAGACCATTCTCTGATTGGTTATGAAGTATTAGTTCGCTGGCAGGACGATGATGGAAGCATGATTGCGCCAGACCGTTTTATTCCGTTGGCGGAAACATCCGGCTTGATCGATAAGCTTGATGAATATGTCACCATTCGTGCTTGTGAAGCGGTTAAGCAGCTACAACAGGCGAATATCAATGTTCCTTTATCGGTCAATGTCGCAGGCTCCGAGGTCACTCGAACGGACTTTGTTACACGTTTTCAGGGTTGTCTATGTGAACAAGGTATAAAAGCCCATAACATCACTATTGAAGTCACTGAGACTCAGCTAATTGAAGTATTGAAAACCGCATCCGATTATCTAGAGAAGCTACGTGATGTCGGCATTAAAATCAGTATCGACGATTTTGGGGCGGGCTATTCGTCATTATCATACCTTTCCATCCTTAATGCCGACGAGCTGAAAATTGACCGTCAGTTTATCGATCGTATGGATAAAACAGAGCAAGACCGAAAAATTGTTCAAATGATTATTGAGTTAGGCAAACTGCTCAACATGTCGGTGATCGCAGAAGGTATTGAAACCCAAGCACAGCTTGATATGTTACGTGAGATGGGGTGTGATTCTGGTCAAGGTTACTTTATTGGGCGTCCCATGCTCATAGAAGATGCTTTGGTATGGGCCAACAGGAATGTTCAGGTGAATAAAACCAAATGAACCCAAAACTGCTTGCGATTTTTGTCGTGCCATTTGTGCTCATGATTGCATTAGGCATGGGGACTTTCCAGTTATGGCAAGCACAGTACAGTCAGCAGCTGTACTCTGAACAAACAGAGTTAGTAAATCGTGGCTCTGTGTTGATGTCTCGCGAACTGGGTTATATGCAACAGACTGTGGGCTATATCGGTCGAGTGCTGGAAGGCTATATCACGCCGGATAAATTTGAATCCGAGCAGATCTGGCGCGACAGAGTTGCTCAATACTTTATAAGAGCGTATTCGTTGTCCCCCTATATATCTCAGCTTCGTTGGATTGGTCCAACAGGGCATGAGCTTGTACGTGTGAATACCCTTAATGACAGCGCTGAAATCGTCTCAAGCTCAGGCCTACAAGACAAATCCAACCGTTATTATTTTATTCAAGGCATGGCGTATGGTAACGACGCTGTTTTGCTGACGCCGATTGATTTGAATGTCGAACAAGGGACGATTGTAACGCCTTATGAAATTACTATCCGTGCCAGCTATAAGCTGTATAGTGCGGACCGTAAAGAGTTGGGCCTTCTGGTGGTGAACTATAACTTAAACTACTTGTTCGCTCGCTTGCGCGCCATACAAAGCAGTCGTAATTCGCTGGAAATGATCAACTCAAACGGGCAATGGTTGTTGTCTGAACGACCTGAGTTAGAGTGGGTACATCTCTATGGCGATATATTATCTTCGTTTACTAACGCTTTTCCAAGGGCTTGGACAGATGTCGAAAAAAGTCGATCATTAAAGGAGTTTAGGCTTTCTGATAGCCGTCCCTTCACTTCATTACCAAACTATTTTAATGATGAATTATCGGGGCAGCCGAACCACTATTTTCTGTCGATCGTTAGACAAGATGTTTGGCAATATAAAAAGCTGCAGATGATCTTTTTTGTCTTCTTGGCAGGTGCCATAGGGTATGTTTTCCTGACGACGGTTGGGATGCTGCTTTGGCGTTTAGAGACACAGCGTCGCCAGCATCTTCAGCAGATCGAGTCAGAGAAAAATCAGTTAGAAGTCGCTCATTATGAATTGGAAAAAAATAATCAGAATTTAGTGGCCTTGCAAAACGAATTGGTAGAACAAGGCAAGCTTAATTCGTTGGGGCTCATGGTTGCAGGTGTGGGGCATGAATTAAATACTCCGTTGGGCGGCATTCGCTTGAGCTTATCTTCACTGCAAAATTTGATTAAGCGCGTAGCTCATGACACGAATGCAGCGGATATAGACGTTTGCAACGATATGATTGATTTGGCGATGCAGAACCTTACCCGAGCGACCGGAATCGTGGCGCAATTTAAGCGCATTGCGACGAACCAAATGAACCCAGAGCCAGAAACATTTAATGTTTTGAATATGTTGGAAGATACATTATCTCCGCTTTCCTCAATATTAAAAGAGTACCCGTCTATCGATATTAAGTTGGAAGCGGAACCGAGTTTAAACGTAACGTCGCCTCAAGGCGTGATGTCTCAAGTGATCCAAAATCTTTTACTCAATGCGCTGGAACATGCTTTTGATAAAGGACAGCCCGGCACCATTACGATAGCTGCGAAACAAGAAGAAGACTTTGTGATTGAAGTATCGGATAACGGGAAAGGAATACGTGACGCTATTTTAGCGACGATTTGGGAGCCTTTTGTCACGTCAGGCCGAGGCAAACAACATACTGGGTTGGGGCTTTATATGGTGCACCAGTGGGTTACTCGACTGCTCAATGGTCACATAGAAGCCGCCAATCACAAGCATGGAGCACGTTTTACGATTACCGTACCCAATGCAAAAAATCCGACATAAGCCCAAAAGCGCTATGGCTAGGTTTCCTTAGCGCTGGCAAACCAGCCAATGATGCCCCAGATAAGACCGATTACAATCAAAACATAGAGCGGCAGCTGCCAGCTTTGAGTTCCATCATGTAGCGCCCCAATGCTGACAGGTCCCGCGGCCGCGAATAAATAGCCCACCAATTGCGCCATACCCGATAAAGCGGCGGCTTCTTGAACGCTATGAGTACGTAAGCTGATGAGCGACAAACCCATCACAAAGCCCAAAGTACACCCAAAACCAAATAGGCAAGACCAAAGTGCAGCAAAGGTTGGTACAAATGCATAGCCGGTCAAACTTATCAGTGTTGCAATGACCGCAATACTGGTGAGCTGTCTAGGGCTGCCAAAAAAGTGCTTCAAGAAAGGCAAAATTAAAGCAGGGAGCATCCCCGCCGTTTGCAGATAACTGTGGTACAAACCGGCCGTGGTCGGATCAAAGCCTTTGGTGACCAAAATAGTGGGAATCCAAGCGTTTACAACGTAATTCAATACGGAATCGAGCGCTAAGAACAGTGTGATGATCCAGGCTAAAGGTGAGCGCCACAACACTCTAGGTGCTTGGGTCGAGAGTGGTATGGCAGTGGTGCGTTTAGGAATAAAAAACCAAAGCAGTAGCGCTGGCAAGATAAATACCAAATGGCTAAACAGTGCCACAGACCAACCGCGCCAGACATCAAATACGTCCGGGGCCCATTGGGCGATAGGCACAGCAAAGCCAGTCATAAACGCGCCGCCTAAATTCATCATCAACACATAAACAGCGGTCAACTGTAAGATTTGATGGGGAAAATCGCGTTTTAATAAAATAGGCAACAACACATTACCAATCGCAATGCCTACGCCAATAAGCGTCATGCCAACATAAAGGTTAGGTAGAGCGTCGATACTGCGCAACGTAATACCGATGGCAATACTGACCGAACCGAGCAGTAAGGCGAGTTCTAGCCCGTAGCGTCGATCTAGGAAAGCGCCGAATGGTGCGCACAACGCAAACGCCAATATAGGGAAGGTCGTTAATAGACCGGAGGCAGAACTACTCAGGTGCAAATCGGACTCAATTAGGTCGATCAGCGGAGCAATACCGACCACAGGGCCCCTTAGGCTCAATGCCATGACAAAAATAAACGCCAGCAAAAGCCAGTGGCGAGATTCGGATCGAAGGGGCATCAGCTTTCCCTATGATGAATGTCTGTTGGGTTATCGAGATCGATTGCGCTGCTTGCCGTTGCCTGCTGGAGCACCACCTTTGCCTTTCCCTGCGCCGGATGGCATTGGTTTGCTGCGGCCAGCGGGTGCCGGTTTGCCACCTTTACCATTGGCTGGGCGACCTTTGTTATTGCCTGAAGTCCCTGCGCCACCTCGACCTGCCGGTGCTGGCTTGCCTTTTCCGCCCGCAGCAGGTTTGCCATTGGCAGGGCGTCCAGAACCACTTTTTCCGTTGGCATTCGGTTTGCCTGAGCGTTGTTCATTGCGACCTTGTCCGCCACGAGCGCCCGAGCCTGAGTTACCTTGATGGTTTTTGGGCCTGGGTTTGCGTGGGTTGCTGGCTTTCGGCGCGGCATTGCCGTCTGAATCTTTGGTCAGTTCTGCAATACCATTGATTTCTTTTTGCGTGAGGTCGCGCCAATCGCCAAGAGCGACACCTTTCAGTGATACGTTCATGATGCGAATACGCTCAAGTTGCACCACTTCGTAGCCAAAATGCTCCGCCATACGGCGAATTTGGCGGTTCAAGCCTTGTACTAAGGTGATGTTGAAAACGAAGGTCGATTCTTTCTTCACCTTACACTTCTTGGTCATCTGACCCAAGATCGGCACACCGTTACTCATGCCATCGATAAAGGCATCGGTGATCGGTTTGTTGACCGTTACCAGGTATTCTTTTTCGTGGTTGTTTGACGCCCGCAGAATCTTATTTACCAAGTCGCCATTGTTGGTCATAAAGATCAGACCTTGAGAGTCTTTGTCTAAGCGACCAATCGGGAAAATACGCGCGCCGTGTTTGACAAAACTGACGATGTTGTTTGGCTCGCTGGACTCGGTGGTGCTAACAATGCCGACGGGCTTGTTGACGGCGATAAAGATCAGATCTTCCGCTTCCATTGGCTCAATGGTTTGGCCATTGACCTTTACCAAGTCACCTGGGGTAACTTGGTCGCCAATGCCAGCGCGTTTGCCATTGATGAACACGCTGCCTTGCTCAATGAAACGGTCGGCTTCACGACGTGAACACAGACCACTTTCACTGATGTATTTATTGAGACGAATGGAGGTTTTTAATTGCATCGAATTAGCCTTTAAAGCCGCGGCCGACTAGGTACACTTCACGGGAACGAGCACGTGAAGACTCAGGTTTACGTACCACAACGCTGTCGAAGTTGGGGCGCATTTGTTTGACGAATTCTTCGTAGCCTTCCCCTTGGAACACCTTAACGGCAAAAAAACCTTTCGGTTTCAGCGTTTGCATCGCCATGTCCAAAGCTAACTCGACCAAATACATGGACGACGCTTGGTCAACAGTTGAGACGCCGCTCATATTGGGGGCCATATCTGAAATCACCACGTCCACGGGCGCACCGTCGACGGCGGTCATGATTTGATCGAAAACGTCCTGTTCGGTGAAATCCCCTTGAATGAACTCCACGCCCGCAATGCTATCCATCGGTAAAATATCAGAAGCGATGACTTTGCCTTTATCGCCCACCAGCTTAGAGGCAACCTGCGACCAACCGCCAGGTGCAGACCCTAAATCAAGCACCAGGTTGCCCGGTTTGATCAGTCGATCTTTCTCGTTCAGCGTCAGCAGTTTGTAACTGGCACGGGAGCGATAGCCGTCCATTTGAGCCTTTTTTACATAGGGATCGTTGACGTGTTCATCGAGCCAACGGTTACTGCTTTTTGATCGAGCCATGGTGACGGGTACCGGATAGAAAAAGAAAACGCTATTGTACCTGCCTCGTGACCATCAGCAAAGAACCCTAGGCTTAGACCGCCATTGAACTGGCTGAGAACAGGATTTTAACGGCAAGAGCGATCAACACCAAACCAGACAAGCGATCAATGGTCACTGCATGGCGACGCAGCTTGTCCAAGATGTGTGAGTTGGACAGCATCAATGTGATAAAGGTGTACCACAAACCGTCGACGACAAATGGTGTTGCGACCATCAGCATCTGACCTTCGACCGCGCTCACGGCGGCCACAAAAGGACTAAACAGGGCGGCGAAGAACAGCGCAATTTTCGGGCTCAGCAGGGAAATCAGTAACCCTTCTTTGGCCGATTGCCAAACGCTGACGGTTTGGCCCGCGCCCAATTTAGCCGCGATGCCACCTTTGGAGCGCAGCGCATTAAAACCGAGATAGGCCAGATACGCCGCACCTGCGTAGCTGATGACTAGAAATAGCCACGGTAATTGATGAAAGATCACTGCCAAACCAAGCATGGAAATCAACGCATACACACCAATGCCAAATGCGTGGGCCCACGCAGCGGCGAAGCCGTTCGGTTTACCTCCGGCTAAACTGTGTTTGGTCACAGTAACAAGACTAGGTCCTGGCGACATAGCGCCGAGCAAACAAACGGTAAACAGTGATAGCCAAATTGTCAGTGTCATGATGTTCTCCCTTAAAGTGTTCTGCACCTTAGCAAGGCGACATCATTTAATGAAATCATGAATTCTCAATAGGGTTATGATTTTAAATCATAGCTGACCGAGGCTTTGACATCCGTCATAACCTGCCTCACGAGATTACGAACCCATATATGTGATGGGTCTTTATCGTACTTCTCGTGCCATACCAGCCAATATTTATCTAACGGCGTTGGGATGGGCAGCGGCTTGTAGGTCAGCTCATGTTCGACGGCCAAATGCCGAGCGATATGTTCTGGTGTCACCAGTAAAAGCGGTTGCTTACACAGCGCTTGGGCAGCGGCTGAGAAAAACGGCACATTTAAAGTGATGCGTCGCGCGAGCCCCTGTTTGCTAAGCTCTTGCTCAACAAAACTGTCTTTATCGCCACCGGCGTGAATTTTGATGTGCGCATAGGCCAGTAAGTCGTCCACGCACAGAGTGGTTTGCTTTGCCAGAGGATGGTGCTGGCTCATCAAACAAACGCAACGGTCTTCGCCTATGAGCAACGAAGAGACACCCTCTGGGCGAGTCAATGACATGCTGGACGCGAGATGAATGCCGGACGGATTCAGTTGGTCGATTAAGTGCGGATGCCAAAGTTGGTAATTGAGCGTCAGGTGAGGCGATTGTTCCGCAAAGACGTTGACCAGCTCGGGCAAGATATATTGCGCCACGTAATCACTTGAGGACAGCACAAACTCACCGTGCCACAGGCTCGGCTCAAACACTTCCTCCGCCATCATGTTGTCTAATGCCACAAACCAAGTCGCGAGCTGCTGTTGTAATTGCAGTGCTTTCGGCGTCGGCACCAACAGATTGCCATCACGAATTAACAAGGGATCTGCAAACAGTTCTCTAAGCTGGCTAAGGTGGCGGCTGACAGCGGATTGCGTCAAGTTAAGGCGCGCGGCGGCCTGACTGACGTGGCATTCTTCGAGGAGAACCTTCAACGATCTTAAGAGATTTAAGTTTACGTGTTTCGTCATCGTCGTTGCTCAATAACCAGAGTGAATAGGGGGTGCGTGAAATCGATCTTGTTAGGCCGAAGATAACAGTTTTTGAGTGGCTTTAGCATGGTGGTTAGGTCAATTGTTTTTATCACAGCGTACTTGGATCGACTGACTTGTGCGTTCGTCCGGCGTATAATAGCGGCCTTATATTATCTTTTCTGCACTACCTTTTGCCGGAGACACCGGCCGGGACTTCTCCATGATTCGTTTATCTGAACTTTCCTTACCGCTAGACCACCCTGAAACGGCTTTGCGTGAGGCGATTATTGAGCGCCTGCAGCTGGTCGACGAAACCTTGCTGGACTTCTTTGTTTTCAAACGCAGTTACGACGCGCGTAAGAAAAACACGGAGATTACCTTTGTGTACATCATTCACCTAAACACCAGCAATGATGAAGTGGTTTTGGCACGTTTTGAAGACGATGTGCATGTGAAGGCCGCACCGGATATCGAATACCACCCTGTTGCGACCGCACCAGCCAGCTTAACCGAACGCCCGATTGTCGTAGGCTTTGGTCCCTGTGGTTTGTTTGCCGCGCTGACGCTAGCGCAAATGGGATTTAAACCGATTGTCTTAGAACGTGGGCGTAACGTGCGACAACGAACCAAAGACACGTGGGCTTTGTGGCGTAATCATAAGCTCGATACTGAGTCCAACGTGCAATATGGCGAAGGCGGTGCGGGTTTGTTTTCCGATGGCAAACTGTACAGCCAAGTGAAAGATCCTAAGTTTTACGGTCGTAAGGTGATGAGCGAGTTCGTTCGTGCCGGTGCACCGGAAGAGATTATGTTCGTTAACAAACCACACATTGGTACGTTCCGTTTAACCGGCGTTGTCGCCAAAATGCGTGAAGAAATCATCGAACTGGGCGGCGAGATTCGCTTTGAAGCCAAAGTAACGGATTTATTGCTAGACCAGCAAAAAGTCACGGGTGTGGCCTTGTCGGATGGCAGTGAAATACATAGCCAACACATCGTCTTAGCGTTGGGCCACAGTGCTCGTGACACGTTCCGTATGCTGCATAAAAAAGAGGTCTTTATTGAACCGAAGCCGTTCGCGGTGGGGTTTCGTATTGAGCACCCGCAGTCATTGATCGATAAAGCGCGTTTGGGTAAATACGCCGGCCATCCAGAGTTGGGTGCCGCGGACTATAAATTGATCCACCATGCTAAAAACGGTCGTGCCGTCTACAGTTTTTGTATGTGCCCAGGCGGCACTGTCGTGGCGGCAACGTCCGAAGAAGGTCGCGTGGTGACCAATGGTATGAGTCAGTATTCACGTAACGAGCGCAATGCCAACTCCGGTATCGTGGTGGGCATTAACCCTGAGCAAGATTACCCAGAGGGCATCTTGGCGGGTATCGAGCTGCAAGAGCGTTTAGAAGAAGTGGCGTATAAGCTGGGTGGTTCAGATTACAAAGCCCCTGCACAGCTGGTTGGTGACTTTATCAAAGGTAAGGCCTCAACTGAGCTGGGCGAAGTAGAACCGTCTTACAAACCCGGCGTGCAATTATGCGACCTAGCCGATGCACTGCCTGATTTTATCATCGAAGCCGTTCGCGAAGCATTGCCAGCCTTTGCTAAGAAAATTCGCGGTTTTGATCGTGACGATGCGATCTTAACGGGTATAGAAACACGTACGTCATCGCCGATTCGTATTACCCGTGACAACAAGAGCTTGCAAAGCCTAAACACGCAAGGCTTGTACCCGGCAGGAGAAGGCGCGGGTTACGCGGGTGGCATCTTATCGGCAGGCATTGATGGCATCAAAGTGGCGGAAGCCGTGGCGCTGGACATGTTGCAACAACAGGGCGCCTAATCAATGAAAATTGACCAGATCAAGAAACTGCAGCAGAAAAAATACCGTCAGGAGCTGGGCCACTGCCTAGTGGAAGGCGAGCATTTAGTGTTGGAGTTAGAAAAAGCGGCACAGAATAATCCTAAGCTAGCACCAGCAACGCTCTATGTCACATCGGAGTATGCCGATTGGTCGACGCAATTTGAAAAGATTGAAGTCAGTACCAAACAGATGGCGGGGATGTCCGATACCAAGAGCCCGCAGGGGATCTTGGCCGTGGTACCGATGGAGGCGATATCGCCCGCGTGCGACGATCAATTAACCGCCATTTATCTGCATGAAATCCAAGATCCCGGTAACTTAGGTACGATTTTACGCACGCTGGCGTGGTTTGGCGGTTTTCGCTTATTGCTAAGTTCTGGCAGTGTCGACCCGTTCAACCCCAAAGTGATTCGCTCCAGCATGGGCGCATTGTTCCATGTGCCGATGGAATTGGATGTTGACATCACGACCTTGCCGCAGCGTTTTAATGCGATTGGCTGCTTGGATATGCAAGGTGCGCCGCTAAGTTCACCGGAATTTAAAGTCTGTGACTGTTACATCTTCGGTAACGAAGCCCGCGGTGTGCCGCGTGAACATCTTGAAGGCTTAAACGCTCAAGCGTTTACGATTTCTGGTGTTGGCTTGATCGAGTCATTAAACCTCGCGACGGCTGTGAACTTGAGCGTTTACGAACGTCAGCGTTAGCCACGCTCCAACTTATGATGCCTCAAAAAGGGAGAAAGAATGCGACGCTTTCTCCCTTTTTCATGTTGTGTTAACAGGGCCCCGCCATTATTCGTGTCTATACTTCACGTTATATTAGCCAACACCTCATGTTCTTTGGCGTTTGGTCGATACTTTAGTTAATAACGAGTGGCAGGGACTGCCTAGTATTTAAACATGAGACAAGGTTGGGGTCGCATGAAACATATTTCATTATGGGGATTGATTGTTGTCCCTTTTGCTCTATTAGCAACGCTTGGCGGCGTCACTGTGTATCTATTTTCTACCGCCACTATTTCTAATGTTTCAGATAATGTGGGTCTGCATTATATTAAAGAGACCGAGTCTCGGGTGTATGATCGCGTCACGGATTTTATGGCACCGTTGAGCATCCTTGCCGAATTGAACCGAGATGCGATTGCCCACCATCCAGAATGGTTAGCGGATCTCGATACGATAGGAGGGCGATTCTACGAGCAAGCGGTGCCTTATCCTTACATGACCTTTATTTCACTGGCGACCGCGGACGGTCGTTATATCAATTCATCCCGTGACCCGTTTGGCAGCCGCGGCGATCATCATCTCGCCAACAATTACACTGGCGAGCCTCGCAGTTTAGAGGCGTTTGAGTACGATCCGATCCAATATATTGGACCTCGTATAGCGAGTGAACCCAGCTATCCAAACTACGACCCTAGAACACGGCCTTTCTATCAAGACGCGGTTAAGCAGCAAGGTATGACATGGAGTTCGATCAGCCCTTATTTTGGCTATCACTCATTAGGTGTTGGCTTATCCACACCGATTTATGATGAGCAAGGCACATTATTAGGCGTGACGGCGACGAGTGTGGCGTTGGTGGCATTGGATAAATATTTACAGTCGATCGAACTGGTGGATGATTCGTATGTTTTTTTAGCAGAAAGAAATGGCGATTTAATTGCCACCTCAAGCGACGAGGCGCTGTTCAGCGAGACCAATGGCTCAACTGAGCGCATGTCTCTGAGTTCTCACTCTAATAGCGTTCTGAAGCGCGCAGGAGAGGCGTTAATAGAAGGGGATCAAAAGCTTGACGTCAACGGTGAGCGCTTCTTGTATCATCTGCATCCGATTGAGTTACCTTATGGAGAAGTATGGTATCTAGGTGTCTTAATTCCTGAGTCATATTATCGAAACATGCTGACTGAGTATTCGAGCGCACTGTTTTTTATTGTATTAGTGATCTTTATCAGTATCGCGTTAGCGGGCTCTTTAATCGCACGTTTTATCGGTAAGCCCATTCTGCGACTAAACGAAGCGGTGAACGCCAACTCTTTAGAGCGTATACGAGCCATCCCGCAGCCTCTGAGTTACGTCCATGAAATCAACTCCCTTGGGCGAGGGTTGCAAGGCATGGCGAATAAGCTGTCAGATGTCATGCAAAACTTAGAGCAGAAAGTCGCGCAGCGAACCTCGCATTTAAAAAATGAAAATGAAGCGCTGCTTGCACAAAGTACGACCGATGAACTGACCGGATTATACAATCGCCGCGGGTTTAACTTACTGTTTGAGCAAGCATTTGAACTCGCTAAACAACAGAATAAGTCCATATGTACCGTGCTCTGCGACATTGACCATTTTAAGCGAGTCAACGATACCTTAGGGCATGTGGAAGGGGATAAAGCACTGATTGCCGTGGCCGCGGTACTCAAACAGCATTTTCGTCCTCACGACATCGTCGCGCGCTACGGCGGAGAAGAGTTTATGCTTATCATGGTCGACATGGGCAAAGATGACGCTGTGTCACGATTACATAAAGTGCGTCAAACATTGATAAAACAGCCTACCCACAAAGACTTTCCAATCACTCTAAGCTTCGGTGTGACCTGCACGGATGGTTCTACCCACCTGACACTTGAAGAGCTGGTGAACGATGTGGATGCTAAACTGTACCAAGCTAAAAACACCGGACGCGATAAGATCGTCGATTAAATGCTCATTTAGAGGCTTATCACTCACGGATGTCTTCTAGGACAACCGATGAATCCCCCAGCATGGTTCTCAGCGCCGCAGTAAAAAATGGGATATTTACTTGATTGATAATTTCATGTGTGTGAATGAAATTGGGTACCGTATTAATTTCTAATAGCCGCGTAGAGCCGTCGTTACGCAGCAAAACATCAATACCCAGCAGGGTATAGCTTGAGTCATCGGCCGCTAAACGTGTGTCTTCCAGCACGGGCCTAAGGTGTTTGACCAAGGCTTTGATGGTTGGATAACAGCGAGCATAGTCAGGATAATGAATAAGCTGAATCATCTTAACGTGCCCATTGGCGTTCTGATAGCCCGTATGATCGATTTGGACACGGTAGTCCGTGCTGTCAGGGTCGTAGGCAACGCCATGCACCACCAAGAAACCGTTCTGATAAAGATAGATCTTGTGGCGCCACACTAAACAATACACACGAACGGTAAACTTTTTCCCTTCAAATAAAGCAAGGTCCGTTACGCCCGCTTGAATAATATGGTCCGTCTTTAAATCGATATTGGCTAGGTCATTGTTTGCAACGCACTGCATACCTTTGCCACCGGTACCATACGCATTTTTGATAAACCAGATTGGGGTCGGCTCACCTTTATGATCGACCGCATCGTGTACCGTAAAGTAGGTTTTAGGCGCCAGAGATTCGAGATTGTGGTCAATCAGCGCTTGAGCCAGCGCGGCTTTATTCGCTAGGGGGTTGGTGATGCGTCGGTCGATCAACTTCAATACACGCGTAGCGTCGCTTAAGTCGGTTAAATCTGGATGAGAATCGCCGTATGTGTCCCAATAAGTAAAACAAATTGGCTGAGCTTTCTTTATTAACACAGGGTCTAATTGATTAATAGCGTGTTGAAAAATTTGCGTGGCGCGATTGGTCTTATTCGCCATTAACGATGTGCTACCGCTCGGTAACGCACGCGCAGTTTGAGTCGATGACTTGTCAGTGACTTGTTTTATGTTTGGGTACAGCTGGAAGTCTTGCTTTTCTGTCATGGGCCTCGCGTGAAACCAGATATTAAACGCCCACTTTTCACCTTCTACGACGGGTTCTCCAGCGTGTAAGCTGTCTTTATGAGCGAAGAGGTAGTCGTCTCCAACATTATTAAACAGCGCCATTCGACCTTGCTTTGCTTTGACCTCAGTATCCAGCTTGGCAAAGCGTGTCCCTCCGCCTTGCGTGACGTCGTTAAGATACACTAACGCAGTCACTAAGCGCTGCCCACCATAGCGACAGCAGCGCTGCCCTCGTTCAGAGGTCAGGTCGTAAGCATCGTAATGGCTACGGTACTCTTGATCAGGACCGTAATGAATGACCTGCATGGCTTCTGCGTTTTCCAACGGGATGCCAACCCTGTCTGCAATACGTTGTCCTATGCGTCCTACGGTTTCGTCCTCGGTATAACGTAACCAACAATTACTGCCACTGCGACCGTCAATGATGTCACTGTCTTTATCCAACGAGACCTTCGCCCGCTGCATTTTTCCAGAGGCTAGGGTAATCAAATAATCGCATTCGTCTGGCGTCAAGACATCGTCCTTAAAGCCTACGAACGGAACAGCATTTAGCACCGTCGTATCAGCGTATTCTGTTTTTACAGGGGCAAAATCTATCATGACTTATGTTGATCTGTCCTTTGTGCGTTGTATCGAAAGTGAGGCTGTTGAGGCAGCGTGTTAACCGATGCGTAATCGATAGACTTTCTAATAGTCACATATTCAAAGGATAAGTAAACGGACAACGTCAAAATAAGCGCCTTTAGGCGTGCGCTAGGTCGTGATTATATTAGATGAAACAATGCTAAGGTGTTGCAGAGTTAGAGGTGAGCGCCCTCTCAATCGACTCAAGAGGGCGCTATGAGATTAACTTAAACGTTTGATCAGTGCTTCTGCTACGGCTTCGGAGCTAGCTGGGTTTTGGCCAGTGATCAGTTGGCCATCTTCGACAATAAACGTTTCCCAATCGGAGCTCTTTTGATAATTGGCGCCAAGTTGTTTGAGTTCATCCTCTAAAAGGAATGGCACGATGTCGGTCAGGCCGACACCTTCTTCCTCTGAGTTAGTAAACCCTGTGACCTTACGACCCTTAACTAATGGCTCGCCATTTTCAGCACTCACGTGACGAAGTACGCCCGGGGCGTGGCAAACAAAACTAATGTTCTTGCCCGCGCGGTAAAATGCTTCGATCAAATTAATCGAGTCTTGAGAGTGGGCAAGATCCCATAGCGGGCCATGACCACCTGGGTAAAATACAGCATCGTAATCTTCAGCTTTAACTGTCTCAAGCATCACTGTACTGCCTAAAGCTTTTTGTGCTTCAGAGTCGTTCTTATAACGTTTTGTTGCCTCTGTCTGGGCGTCATCAGAATCACTTTTTGGGTCAAGCGGCGGAAGCCCACCAGCAGGGGACGCCAATGTAACGTCTGCCCCAGCATCAAGGAAGGTGTAGTAAGGTGATGCAAACTCTTCTAACCAAAAACCGGTCTTCTCACCAGTATCGCCAAGTTGGTTATGAGACGTTAAAACCATCAAAATTTTCATTGTGTTCTTACCTCTTCGTATTCTTTGATTTTTTACAGCTTGGTTGTTTCGATCAATCGTCGCAACAGGCAACAGTACAAAATATGAGAATTAACGCATTTACTGCAACTTAGTAGAAACACGACATAACTATGTAACGTAATGAGAAACAACAAACCCGCTTTTAATGTGAATAAAAACGGGTTTGCTTCAACTTGTCGTGTTGAGTGACTTACTCAGTCGCTTCATGAACCGTTTCTTTCGACTCATTATAAATTTCAGATGAGTCGTCCTTCACACCTTCCCAAGTATTTGAGCAGCCACCTAAGAAAAGCGCTGCAACCATCGCTAATAATGGAAGTTTCATAGTTATCACTCCTTTATGTTTTGGGTGAATTAACCCTAGCAGAAGTTTTATCGAAGAAAACACGATGTGAATTTTTTGCTGCGTTAAACCACAATGGAGAGGAAAATAAGACACACAAAGGCCATCGAATCGAGCTTCCATATTGCCCTCTTGCTAGGTGGGCAAGAGGGCAAGAGTGTTGACGTTGTTACCATTCAAACAGCAAGTCAGTACGAATGATGTACTTAGTGCCTTTGGTGATGGCGTTAGAGCTGTGGATGTAACTCAGTGGGTGGCGACCATGAGGAAACAGCAAGACGCCGCCTGCAGGCGTTCGGATATCCACCTCAGCGGTGGGATCACCGCGTCTTACCGGCGCTTCAGGGTTGTCTTGATTCACTAAGAAACGTGTTTCGCCACCTTCGAAATCGTCGTTCAGCAAGATTAAGAAGGTCATTCTGCTGTATCGGTCGTCGTAGGCATTGGTGATCAGCTCGTCACCGACGACTTTTGAGCCAGGCCAATCGCCATCCACGTGAAACTTGAAAAAGTCGTCTTCTTGGTAGCGGTAAAAACGAAAACGCGTATTGATGCCAACCGGCTTTTTACCCTCAAACAGGTCTAGATTTTGGTTCACGGCCTCGGCGATACGAGACCACAAAAGTCGCTCTGTGCCATCGTCCACGACGATGGTGATGTTATCGTTGTGGCGCACGTCTCTTGGTAAAGAGACGGCGGCATCTTTCAAGTAGCCCAAGGATTCAGACAGCTTGATGAATTGCTGAACCTCTGCTTCATCCAAGACATTTAACAATTGATACGCCCCTGGAACGCCCGAGTGATCAATGCGAGACACATTCGGTGTGCCTTGCTTTAGCGAAAAAGCATTGTCGACTCGGCTGGCCCACGTTGGGATCGCTGGGTTTTGTGCGCCGGGCTCACGCGCGACGACGAAAAAATGATCAGTGTTCATATCGTCTCCTATCGGCTCATCACTTGAATGTGTGGTATGTGACGATGCCCTGCTAAGCCACCGTGATTCGCGGCGGCGATGTATAACCTTATCCGCTAGGGTAATGAAAAAGAGAGGCGCTTTGAAACAACTTGTCTCGGTATGGGATACAAGTCATTTCCCATAGACCGCAGACCAAATAGAAGCGTTTAGACCCTTAGCGGGTCTGTTCTAAGGCCTGAGGCTCGACAAACATCTCATGCATAAACGCCAGCATCCACTTTAAGATAGGGCTGTTAGACGAGCGTTGGTGCCAAGCGGCAATCACATCAAAGCAGGGGGGTAATTCATCCAGTTCCACCTTGGCTAAGTGATCGTTGGGCAACAATCGAGACGGTAAAAAGCACGCCAAATGGGACTCGCCAATGATGCTCGGGGCCGCCGAAAAGCTCGGTATGGACATGACAACATTGCGACGTAGGCCTTTTTCGCCAAACCAATGATCGTGTGAGCCTTTCAAATTGGCGCGTGACGGCGAAATGATCAACTGCGGATGAGGCGCCAGCGCCTCAATGGATAACTGCTGTCCTGCCAAGGGCGAGTGTTTTGAGACCACACAGACATGTTGCTCATGAAATAAAAACATCGAAGGACACGTCTCAGGGATAAAGTGCGGAAAGGAAATGGCCAAATCCACCTCGCCCGTAAGCATGAGCTTATTGAGCGCGTCAGACTCGAAATCTCGGACAATGATTTTTAAATGGGGCGCTGCCTTGTTGACCGCATCCAATAGCGCTGGCAAAACCGTCATCAGCGCATAATCAGAGGCGGTAATGTGAAACACCCCTTCGAGTGTCGATGGCTCAAAAGTACGGTCCGAAAACAATGCCTCGATGTCTTGAATCACCTGATTCACTTGGGCTTCCAAAGACTCTGCAAGCGGAGTCGGCACCACGCCATTACTGGTTCGAATGAAGAGTTGATCGTCAAACATCCCCCTCAATTTACGCAACTGCTCACTGACCGCCTGCTGCGTCAGCCCCATCACATTCGCCACTCGAGACACATTGCGCTCTTGCAACAACAACTGCAGCACCCGTAATTGCTTGATATCGAGCCTATTAATACCACTCATAATTGTAATCCATACAACTAAACATTCGTTTTCATTGTAACGTATAGAGGTACGATTGACGCACTCCGCTATTGGTCGACCACGAATTTTTAGTAAAGTAGCGGGGTGAGAGAATGACGGCAGACACAATTTATTTTGCGCTGTTGGGTGTACACCGTTAGCCCAGACGATTTAACTTGATGAGGTAGTACAGGGATTTATGCAGCAATCAGGAATCTACGAGCAACTGATTACCCAGTTGGTGGAGCGGCGTTTGGACCGCGATCGTTTTTATGTCGGTGAGCGTGAGCTTTCAGCAGCCGAAGCATCGATTTGGCTATCCCGCTTTTTAGGTAATATTTTAGAGTATGCGATCGGCTCAGTGCCATCAGGCGATCAGCAGTTACAACAGCAAATCGAACTTTCGAATGAATTATTACTTTGGTTGAAAGAGCGCTTAAAAGACGATGCTTTCATCGAAGAAAACTTGCTCGATAGCCAAGGCAAAATTCTTACCGCCTTGTATGAACTGGAAAACCCTGTTGCAGCGAATTTGAAGCAATATGTCGACGACATCTTTCCGCTTACTGGGCTCACACAAAGTGAGCTGTTTTGCGGCAGCAACGCAGGGTTGTCGTTAGAGTCTGAGTTAAAACGCGAGATTCTATCCGCCGATAAAATCTATTGGCTGGTGTCTTTCATCAAATGGGCTGGGATTCGCATCTTTCGTAAGGAGTTGGAGGCGTTCACTGCCAGCGGTCGAGAACTTAAGATCATCACTACATCTTACATGGGCGCGACCGATACCAAAGCCGTGGAGTATTTGGCAAAGTTACCGAATACCGAAGTAAAGCTCAGCTACAACACCGAGCGTGAACGTCTTCATGCTAAAAGCTATTTGTTTCTTCGCAATTCGGGCTTCCACACAGGTTACATCGGCTCTTCTAATTTATCGCACTCGGCATTGACCAATGGCCTTGAGTGGAACTTAAAGATCACCTCGCAAGAAATCCCGCATATCATCGATAAGTCGCTCAGTACCTTTGAAACCTACTGGGTATCCAATGAGTTTGAGCTGTTTAATGGCGATGCCAGCAGTACTGAAAAACTTAATAAAGCCTTGCGACAGCAGCGTGTTGGCGATGAACATAATACCGCACACTTTTTTGATATTACGCCGTTCCCGCATCAAAGTGAGATTTTGGAACGGCTGGCCGTAGAGCGAGATATTCATCAGCGCTTTCGCAACCTAGTGGTCGCGGCCACTGGCACAGGTAAAACTTTGATTTCGGCGTTTGATTTTGCGCGTTTTGTGAAGCAGAAGCCGAACGCGACTTTCTTGTTTGTGGCGCACCGAGAGGAAATTCTAAAGCAAGCCCGAGCGGCCTACCGTGGCGTATTACGAGATGGTTCCTTTGGCGAGCTTTGGGTGGGTGGTCATACGCCAGCCCACTATCGTCAGTTGTTTGTATCGATTCAAACACTGAATAATCAACTAGAACACCTTAACCTGACGCCAGACTTTTACGATTACATTGTGATTGACGAAGTGCATCACATCGCGGCAAGCAGCTATCGTGCTGTATTGGCCTATTTCCAGCCGAGTTTATTGCTGGGCTTAACGGCGACCCCTGAGCGTCATGATGGCGGCGATATTCTGCCTGACTTTGGTGGTGTGATTGCGGCAGAGATTCGTTTGCCGGAAGCGATCAATCGTCGTCACTTATCGCCATTTCAATATTTTGGCATCGATGACGATACCGACCTTCGGAATATCGCTTGGAGCCGTGGGCGCTACGATATTGCACAACTGACTAACCTTTATACCCATAACCAAGCGCGTTTTGACAAGATACTGCTCAGTTTGCAGGAGATCGTTACCGATATTAGCCAAATGAAGGCGTTAGCGTTTTGTGTCAGCCGTGAACATGCACAGTACATGGCGAGCCAATTTCTGCTCAAAGGTATTAAAGCTGACGTACTGACCAGTGATAACAGCGCTGAGCGTCAGCAGAAACAGCAGGCGATCCGTAGCGGACAAATCAATGTGCTTTGTGTCGTGGATATCTTTAATGAAGGTGTCGACATTCCTGAAGTCGATACTTTGTTGTTCTTGCGTCCTACCGAAAGTCTCACCATCTTTTTACAACAGCTAGGGCGTGGCTTGCGTATAGCCGAGGGTAAAGAGTGTTGTACGGTATTGGACTTTGTTGGTAACTCACGACCTGAGTACGATTTTGCTAATAAATTCAGGGCGTTAGTCGGTAGAAGTCCAAAAGCGATCAGTGATGAAATCAAACAAGGCTTTCCGCATGCGCCGTTAGGTTGTCGAATCGAGCTGACAAAGCGCACCCAAGAAATGGTGCTCAGCCATATTCGCCAAGCGACACTTACAAAAAGTCGTCTGGCGGCTATGATCCGCCAATTTCCCCAGCATTCGACACAACCTCTGACACTAGCGAACTTTATCGCGCAACATCCACATATCGACTTAAACGAACTTTACAAACGCGGCAGCTGGGCTGAGTTGGTGGCGAAATCCAAAGATGAAGTCAAAGAAGGCTCGCAGATCGATGAAGCCTTTAAAATAGTGCGCAAAGCGATACATAACCGCATTCTGACCTGTGACGATCATGGTTATTTAAACTTCCTTGAACGACTTTGTCAGACTGACTTTAGTGGTGCCAACGTGGACGATCGACGTACGGTAATGTGCCATTATGACTTCTGGAAAAAGCCGGGTCCTGATGTAGGCTTTGCGTCTTTAGCACAGAGCATCAAACAGCTTAGTCACCTAGGTGTAGCTGAAGAACTTGATGATGTGATTCGCTGGCAACTTGCTCGTATCAAACATGAATTGGTGGATATGAACGATCTGTCAGAGGTGACGCTTAAGGTGCATGCTCGCTACGCCCGCGAGCAGATATTAGCGGCATTTGGCGCGACCACGTTTGAGCGTCAACCGCCGGCACGAGAAGGCGTGTTTGTTATTCAGGATCAAAATATAGAGCTAATGTTTGTCACGCTGGATAAAAACGAAAAGCAGTTTTCGCCGACCACCATGTATCACGACTACGCCATTAATGAGTCACTGTTTCATTGGCAATCGCAAAACAGCGCTCGACCAGATCATGGTCGTGGCCGCGATTACATCCACCACCGTGAAATAGGGAAGCGCTTATTTCTCTTTGTACGAGAGCAAAGTAAAGACGAATACGGCCGCACCATCGGATTTGTGAATTACGGGGAAGTGGAATACGTATCGCACACCGGCTCGCAACCGATGAGCATCACGTGGCAACTGAAAACACCTATGCCACACTTTATGTGGCAACAAGCCGCGAAGCTGGCGGTGGGGTAGGTTATGTTAGATCACTACAGTGGTTAGCAACTAAGTTGTCCAAGAGGGATGCCCATCATTGAAGAACCCCGTTCATTCTTGCTCTTCAGATATGAAAAAATCGACCGAAGCCAATTTTTTCGCCTTAGCTGCAAGCGTAACTGAATCGCTGCGTACAAGGCTGAGTTGTAAGACTTATAATAGTGATCATTTTGGTAATGTTAAGTTCGACATAAACTATCTGTTAATCATAAGCCATAGTTCTAAGTTATATTAAGGCGAGTCCATTCGAGATTCCCAGTGATAGAGAAAACGTGAGGTAGGCTAAAGTAAATTATCGGTCTATAATTAGTCCATATTTAAACTAATGGGATTTTTATGAATATTCAAACCGTGTCCTACCTGAAAGCAAATGCCAATAACCTCTCTTTAGATGATCCTTTGCACGTCACTCAAAACGGCAAAGAAGTGTATGTTGTACAAGACTCGCAGGCTTACTATGAGCAGCAAGAAACCATTGCTTTGCTTAAGCTGATTAACCTTTCTGAGCGCAGTTTGAATCAAAAGGGTGAGCTGTCTTTGGATGAGGCCTTTGATGTCTGAGTCTTTTCAAGTTGTTGCTACGCCAGTATTTAAAGAGACACTCAAAAAGCTATCAGCATTTTTAACACGCAAACATGGAGCCGTTGTAGCTGGTGACGCAAGGAACTTAATTAAGCAACAGGTTCTGGAACTGAGTCATCATCCCTTTTCCTCCCCGATTAGTGAGCGGTTAGCTGCTTTGGGTTTTATGGACTATCGCCAAATGCTGGTCGCTCAGCATAACTTAGTGTTCTATCGGGTCGATGAAGAGGCGAACAAGGTTGTACTTATTGCTGTGATGGACAGCCGACAAAGCATTGAACAGCTGCTTTATGAAACCATGCTGGTGCTTTAGAGGATGAAAGAGCCCAAGAATCTGAAAGCGAAGGACTGGGAGAGAAGTAAAATATGACACCTAAAATTCCCATTAATCCTGTCGGTTTAGAGCCAGAATTAGAGCGCTAGTAAGTAAAACGGGTCAGAGTTCAATTAAGCTTAGAGTCACTTTGTTTAGAACACAGGGTTCGCAACGCTCTTTTACCACCTCTGCGATAAATACTGGGTGAAATACAATGGCATCACGATGTTGGTTTGTTCTAACGCTGATGAGCCTTGGGTGCCAGTGAGTTTGAATGTTGTGTTTGGTGCGCATTTATCAATGTAAGACGCAAGTGACTTTGCGCGGGTACGTTTGCCACTTTTGACTTCTACTGGGACGATATCTCTTTCATCGGTTGCCAAAATAAATTCGATTTCGGTAATCCCTTTAGCACTTTTATGCGCATAAAAGTGCGAGATTTTACATTTTTATGCGCATAAAAATGTAAGTTTTGTTTTTCTGTCAGAGGTAAGAAATAGCAGTTTTGAAAGGCTTTATCGGGTGAAGTTCCAATACTTTATTTATAAATAGACACAGTAATGTTCATTTTTTGTTTTATTTGTCTATAATGGATATAACTGTATCCATTTGGTCTTTGCGGATGAATTTTACCTTACTTGATGATACCGATGTCAGCCAAGCCTATGCGGCTTATTTGCGAGGGTTACGCCAACAAGCAAAGCTATCACGAGCAGCGTTGGCTGAACGAAGCTGTGTACCTGCGGCCACCATTAAGAAATTTGAGCTGACCGGGCAAATTTCATTTCGCCAATTGCTGTTGCTTTGGCAGACTCTCGACTCGTTGGATAGGCTTTATCAGCTCACGCAACCTAGCAAAGAACGCGCTGCTATACCCACGAGTATTGATGAGGTGCTAAAAGATGAGTTTTAAACCCATTCAAAAACTCATGGTAACTCGTACGTTAAGCTCAGGTGAGCAGGTTGCTGTAGGGGTCTTGGCGCAGAATCGGCAAGGCGTTTTTTTTCAGTATGCAGACGGCTATTTGCAGCAGTTTGGCAATTTATCACCTTTTACCTTGCAAGCGAACGCGCAAGTTCAAGCCGCACCTAAAGCACCTCATCAAGGTGTACATGGCGTATTTGGGGATTGTTTACCTGATGGCTGGGGCATGCTGTTACAAGATCGTATTTTCCGGCAAAAGGACATCCTGCCTAATCAATTAACAGCGATGGATAGGTTAGCCTTTGTCGGTGATAAAGGCATGGGAGGGTTGTCTTTTTCTCCGGTGTCTGAGTTTTCAGCTACGACAAACGCTGACATTGATTTAGCTACTTTAGGCTTAGAAGCGCAAACGCTGTTCGATGCTTCAATGTCAGGTTATGTGGATGAGAATCACGATGAGTTAGATGGACATACTCAGCAGGTGTTGGCTGCATTAGTCGCCGGAGGGAGTTCGGGTGGGGCAAGACCAAAGGCACAGATTTATATGCCTGCTGGGGAAACTCAGCAATGCCGAACCTTTGCAAAGCCTGGCGATGAAGCGTGGCTGATTAAATTTACCTCGAAGAATCTAGCGCTCGGCCATGAAGAAGGTTTGTGTGAGGCGGTTTATTTGCAAATGGCTGAGCAAGCTAGGTGCCAACCGCCGCTATGGCAACTCATTGAAGCACCGCACACCAGCGGTGCGCCTGCGTGGCTAGCACTCAAGCGTTTTGATTATGTCACTGAACAGGCCGACTCAGGCAGTCAACTCAGTGCAGGTCGATTGCATATGCACAGCGCTTGCGGGCTGCTGGATGCAGACTTTCGAACGCCAAGCTTAGATTATATTGACTTGATCAAAGCCAGCCGTCAGTTGTGTAAATCTCCCGCTGCTGGACAACTGCAATTTCGCCGCGCCATGTTTAACCTGCTGTCGTCTAACCATGACGACCACAGTAAAAACTGGGCATTTTTGCAAGCGGATGACGGTCAATGGAATCCTGCACCTTTTTACGATGTTACCTACAGTCCACATCCATTCAACGAACACGCCACTGCGTTCGGAGGTTATGGCAAAGCGCCACCGCTTAAGGTAATGCAAAAACTTGCTACCAGTGCTGGCTTTTCGAATTGGCATGATGCAAGGCAAGTCATTGAAGAAGTCGCAGAAGCCATCAGCCAATTTACTCACCTTGCACAGCAACAAGGGGTCAGTAAAACGACAGCATCGGCAATTGCTAAGACATTGGATCAGCGCAAACAAGAAAATGCCGCGCTTTATTATCGCTAAGTCTCACCCTTAAACTCAGCTAAACGGTGTTGTGGCAGGGGCGATTTTACGCCCCTGTTTTAAGCTCCTTTGCGCAGCACAAACATCTGATAACCAAACTCGCCTAGGTAGCGTTCATAAATCGCAATTTCTCGCTCGATATCTGCGATGGCATTTGAATTTGGCATGCTTGCTTTTACTTCTGCAACTCGCGCTTTGAGTGGTTGATAGTAGTCGTGCCATGCTTGGTCACTTAAAGTGAAATGATCAATCACTGCAAAACCAGCTTGGCGCATTTGGCCTATGCGTTTTTCGATAGTTTGCATATCTGGGTATTCACCTTCCCAGAACGCTACTGCCTCTTGGCTTGGATTATCGGTTAACCATACTAGGTCACTGATTACCATGAAGCCGCTATTAGTCAGTAATTTACGCCACTGGGTTAACGCTTGCTTAACACCCATTATGTAAGCCGCCGCTTCTGACCAGATGCAATCAAAGCTTTCAGGCGCAAAGGGCAGATCCGTCATGCTGGCGCAGCTTAGCGTTACACGGGTCTTTAGCCCCTGCTCGGTGAGGCGTTCACTGAGTTCATCCAGCGCACTTTGCTCGTTATCTACCGCCACAATCTCGGCTTGGGTGTGCTCTGCCAATAAACGGGTTGAAAAGCCTTTGCCGCAGCCAATATCAATGATCTTGGTGGGTGTTGTTGGCAGTGTGGACAAGGTTTTTAGCGTATCGGCATCACTGCTAGGCCCCCAGCGTTCTAAGCCTTGGAATACCGTCATAAAATCGGCCATGTATTGATCGTGTTCGTTCATATCTTTTGATAACCATTTCAAATGCAGGGCTTGTTGTTCATTAAAGCCTTGCTGCTTTAACCAATCCAGATGGGCGTCTGGCGCTAATTTATCGGTCTGTTGGTGCCAAAGACGCAGGGAACCTTCACCCAGCAAGGCGGCAAGTAACGCGCGAGCTTGTCGCTTTTTAGCGATGTCTTCGTCCAGCTGCTGCAAGCGCTTTTCAAGTACAGAGCGCTGCACCTTGCTGTCTAAAAAGGATTTACATTCCTTAAGTGTTAAACCGCCCGCTTGCAGTTGTTGCAACAAGTGCAAGCGCTGAGCATCTTTGTCTGAATACAGCCGATAGCCGTTGGGTTGGCGAACACCCTGCAACAAACCTTGCTTCTCGTAGTAGAGCAAGGTTGACCGTGACAGCCCGACTTTTTCAGCTAACTCTGAAATACGATACACAGATAAAACATCCTTTCTGCTTTTTTTAATAATCGCGCTACTGGCTTAAACAGATCAGAACACGAATGACTATAAACTATGAAGTTATAGACAGGTCAAATGCGGTCAGCAAAAATATCGTTCAGTAAAATGCCATTAAGCAGATCGCTTTTACGGGGAATGAAAAAGCCCTGTTCTCACGAAGAAAAACAGGGCCTTTAAAGAGGTCTTGAACGGGTAACTTTCTACCTAGGAATCTACTCGATGTTTTGAATCTGAATATAGAAAAAAACACAAGTTACTGATTTAAAACTATTAAATTTAAGCTTTAATAGTTTTGTCACCACCTTTGTCACCGTTTTGATATGATTGGATGGTACATAAAGTTTCCATTCCTATACAAAGGGTGTCTGTTGTAGCGAAGCTCGTACAGCAGCCTACTTTATTAACTTCACAATTATAAAACTATAGATTGTTGAATAAATTAACGTTAGGCCACTTTTTAAGCAATTCTTGGGCGAGCTTTATTCGCTTTCTTAATGTCGCAGTAGACATATCATCTAGAGAGTGCTGGACTAAGAGATCGAGAAAATCTTCTTGCGAAATTCTTTTAATCAGTGCGTTATGCCAGAGGTAGCAAACTCCAATTAGTACGTTTTCGAGATACCTGCTTTCTAGTTTCTGATTATCCTTCAAAGTTTGTAATGTATACTGGTCTGTTACTAATAAGCTAGCTAGATAAAGTCGCTCTTCTAACTGTAAGTTCGAGGGGCCATAAAATGTACATGGATTACCAAACTGAAGGGTGATGGGTTTCTTAAATAGCTGAGAAGTATCAATTTTAAGGCTGTGTGGAATCCCTAGTGCGACAATGTCTAATCTAGTGTCCCTATACCGTTGATTTAGTTCTGTAAGCTGTTCATTGCTTAGCTGGCTGCTGTTTACGTAGTGGCCCATTAATTCCAAAGGGGCGGGAAGCTTGCCACTTAACCACCACAAAGGATGCAGGCCTACAGGGTTTGATCGAAATAGCAGCTGTATCTCTGTCAGCGGACAAGGACTTGAGGTGCTTATTCTTTGGAGGTTTATATGCTCACCCCATTTTTGTAGAAGATCGGTTGAATAGAGCTTTTGTAATGTCTCAATGCATCCACGAACCTTAATTGACCAAGATGGATGTTTGAGCATCGTTAGATAAAGCATTATCAAATGGCGCAAAATCATGTGCTTGATCAGCTTTGGGTCACCGTCATCAAAGGTGTTCTGCTGAATTTTGGGGTAAAAGCCAGAACTAGGTTTTAATAATTGCCATAATGCCTTTGATCGTTGTTGAAATTTTTTCAACTGATTTGCGATAAGGTTCGGCTCGCGGAGTGTATTGTGGTAGTTGCGTGGCACTATATCAAGATGCTTATTACAAAAGATAGTAGGGGATATTCCTTCATAGTAGCAACATAGTGCGTGAAGCGTTGATGCCCACTTGCTGGGTTTATTACAGTTAAGCAGAGGGAATTTAACTTTATCTAATGGATTATTTCCAATCTCAAGTTCGCGAGCAACCTCAATAATATGACGGTGCTCATGACCAAATTGATCTAAATTCCTGTCATTTCTTGGGGAGTCAAACATACCATAGGAGTGTATAACAAATGCAGTTTGACCATTATCCAGCGGCCTTTCATCAATAGCTACTAAGCTTGAGGTAAGCTTCTTTTTTTTAACTAGCTCGTAGAGAGTAAGTAGTGTTGGGTCCGTAATAGTAATTTCACTATTATGCTGTCGGCTCTTATCCAGTGCTTCCCTTACAGAATAATAAGCTTTTAAAATATTTTGAGGCTCTAAGAGAGATTGCTTAGGGTTGGTTAATAAGTCAAACGGTAAGTGAGGGAAGTTTTTTGCTACGCAATGTAAGTAACCAATAAGACTGATGGGGCAATTTATCTCAGCTAGATGAGCCATGATAGATTCTAATTGCATTCGAGGTCTGAATGCTTTACTCAGCAATGTATACACTTGTGGACGATAAAATAGATGTACGTGTTTGATAGCATCTTCAAAATTATTTAATTCTTTATTGTCTCGCTCATCAAATGTGCCTAACAATAAGTTGTAAGAAATCCCTGCCTCAAAACACTTCCTTAAGAGGTCGTTAGCGCTGCCAGTCTTTAATGTTAATTTTTCCATAACATCCTACAAGAAAAAATACAATAACAAGGTTGAAAAAAAGTTTTCTATGAAAACAGACGACACGACAAGTAATTCTCTTTAAATTCTCTACGCGGGTGGAACACATGCGCACTCAATTCATGTAGAAAGCGTATAGAGCGTTCTACATAACCTGTTTCAATATTTATAATAGTGAGGGCATAGTATGCTTGACGATATTTTTGCAAACAACGAAAAACGCTTAAGAGCTCTACGTAAGGAGTATAGTGCAGACAGTGTCGCATCATTGGTCAATGACCGACTTAAAGAGAAAGGTGTAAGTGATAGGGTGAGTGGTCCAGAAATAGATGCTTTTCTAAAAGTAGCTGATTTGGGTAAAAATAGAGCTTTAGTTCCCCATAAGGGATTTAAGGAAGCTATGGCTTTTGCTAAAGATTCTGGTTCTGATGGAGCTATGGTCTGTTAATTTATAGAAAACATTAATGAGAGAGCCATGTTTATCGCTGATCTGTAAACATAGCTCCCTCTTAATACTCTCTTTTCTATTCCTACGGAATGAATAATAATGTTTATATTATTGATTTAAATGGAAATTTTTTATGCATGCTTTTGACGGAGTGTTTTAATTGATCTATTTATTATGAAGAAGGAGCTGCGCTCTAGTAATAGTGTGTTATCGATTTCTCTAGTGAGGCCCTAAGCTTTTCAAGAACGAAGCTCAGGTTAGGTGAGGTTAGCCTACAACTACCTGACTTGGTTAGTTCTCCTTTCACTGTCATTCCTTCAAATTCAGCTTCAAACTTAATGCTATCGGTCAGGTAACGTTTATCAGAAACTAGTTCAGCAAAAGCCTCTCGGACATCAGTTTTACCTGAAACTACTATTTTTGCAGTTGAGTTTAAGGAAGTCCTAATGCCATATGAGGATATTTGGAAGATTTTTACCTCATCAGCCTCTTCCTCAATCCGTCTCAACCAGCATTCAGGGGCAACACTCAGCTCTGATAAAACCAATCCAAGGCCAGTCAAGCTATGAAGCTTATTGGAGAACTTCTTTAACGAGCGTGGAGGCTCAGAAATATACATAAAGTGTGATTCATCGCTCCAGTTGAACTGGCACGTATAGTAGTTAATTGACTCTACTTCAGAAATTTCTCCAAAGGGATCTTCTACTAAGTTTTTTAGGATTACTTTCTCAATATATTTTCCAACAAGCTTTTTAGATGTTGAAGTCGAAAGCAAAAAGCCAGAGCCTGTACTCTCTGAGTATTGATTTTTTTTCATTAACTGTGAAAGCTCACCAAGAGAAATTGGGAGCTCTGAGTATAACCACTTTGCTTTCATCATTCGTTATTCTCCGTATTTCTGGAGTGCCATCTGTAATGCCTTTTCCGATGCGTCCCTGAGTTTTAGGTTATATTTGTCGTTATCAAACGGTGATACACCTTTCCGAGTGACATTGTGCTCAGAGGTATGGCTGTTGAACGGGTATATACCCCTAATCGTATACATGAAATCAGAGCATAATTTAGGTTGCCCAAATTGTGCTTCAAATTCTACTTTAGGCCCTTCAAATGATGTATCTATAGCTGTCCAAATTATTCTATATATGTAAAACCCACGATTATGTAGTTGGTTAAACTCAGTTGAGTCAAGAACTCCATCTCCAGCTAAAGCTGCTTTGTTTATGTATGATGCAAGCCTTGCTTCTGTTCCTTCGTCCTCAAACTCGTCTCGCAATTCTTGCTCAAAATGATATACGTCTACACTAGATACATTATCGAATTCGAAACCATCAATATTTCTAATCAAATAATCAAAAAACTGACTCCTTATTGCAGCATCCGGCAAAGATTCAAGAGAAATGGAAAACTCCGCGAGCTCCTCGCCACTCTCTTTAGTTACCTGTGCCTTCAGGACTGTTTTAAGGCGCTCAGAAATTTCCTTCGCCTTTTTTGTGGAAGGTAGCTTCATAACCACTCCATCTGCACTGCTCTCAATCTGTATCTCACAGGTTTTAATCGTGCGTTGTCTAAGTTCTGTTTTGGTGAAGTCTTGATCAACATAGGTAACTGTTAAGGTCGTTTTACTTCCCGACTTGTTGACTTTCACAGAGTCATCACCATCAGCAGACAAATTAGCTTTCAATGTAGAGCAAGCGGTAGTTATCTGCTTTTCTTCAATATTCCCTTTTAAATTGGTATGAGTAGTTTTGTCTTTTCTATTAGGGTTTTCTAAAAGTCTTCCTATCCACTTGAAGTCAGCATAGCCCAATGTTAAAGAACAAATTTTCTCAATAAGCTCCTGTTTTGAAGATTGCAATGAGACGAGCTTCCCTCTTTTACGGAGAAAAGTAACAAGCTCACTTTGTGTGACTTTCTTATGTTGAAGAGCATCATAAATGTTCTTGTCAGTAGGAACATAAATCGACGGGCCAGTGTTAACTTTAGACATCTTCTCGCATTCCTATTTCCATTGGATTGAAGCTTTTAGTGAAGTTAGTTATACGCTGCACTTCCAAACTATCCATTTGCTTCTTCCTGCCTTCATCGTTCCCCCACATCTTCAAGTATTCGTACTTGGCTTTTTCAAAGTTTACATTTGCATGAGAGGACGCAGCAGTGAATCTAACTCGTATAGAGTAATCACTGCTAAGCATCTGGTAATGAGACATTGCATCTATCAGATAGATGAATTCATCTACTGTGTCACCGTATTCATGGTAGTAGATGATGAAACCACCTTTAAATTCACTGCTACTACGATGTTTGATAATCAACCAAGGAGATGTGAGGGCTTCAATTGTGGCAGGCTTACCCCACTCATCGCCACACCGCCGAGCACGAATGAGGTCAGGATAAAAGAACGTGTAATCGTCATGGCTAGGGAACAAGTCTTCGGCTTTCAACATTTTCATGTCACTAACGACATCACAGAGCCTTCGAATCAGATCCGGCCCTACAACCACTAACTCATTACCATCGGCAACAGGAATATCTTTGATTTCAACTTTCTCAAGTTCTGCTTGAAAGTTCTTATCGTATTCACTGTCATGGTTGTAGATAAAAAGCATACCCGACACGTCACCAAAGCCAACATCATTCAAGAGAAATTTGCTTTGCCAACTATCGCTGATGTTCGCACATTCGACAGACATAGCTAGAGTCTTTAATGCCCGAGTAATACTGGCTTTGGTAATGCTTCCAGCTGCATAACTTTTTAAGTCTGTATTGAGGTAATGCATTTGTCCTGTGTAAGGGTCTTCATAGAAAAACACTACATCTGATGGGTGAGTGTTCTTTCCATGGTGATCCGACTCGCAACTCCAATCCTCGTCTTTAGGGGCGCAAGTTCCCCATTTAAACCACTTGAAGATATCTTGAGAGACCAGTTTTGCTAGAGTTTCTATGTTTCCTGTTTCCGACATTACTCTTCCTTAATTTAGACAAAATACACGCTAAAGCATCTACAAATTGTTGACTGTTTCATCAATTTAATCGCAATAGAAAATTCCGAACAATCCGAGCATGAACCAGAGGTGACTAATAGAAAATGAATTTCAGTTGGCTTCATCTAGCTAAGAGTTCACTATTTCTTACCTAAGAAGCTACGCATATAGCATATCAAAAGCGAGCTGAATTCAAATTTCGGACTTGAAGTAATCAATGTGCTCCCTGAAACGATTTCAGAGCGTGTGTGGCTCAAAGTTTCATATGTTAAATTTTCAGTACTTTTTTAGTCAAATTTATAGCAATTAAATTTTTCAAAGAAACTAAAAAAATACATAAAAAAACATATGCTTATGTTTTTATTTGAGATTTTTTTATAAAAGTAACGCATATGCGTTACTTACACTGACTGAATCGCAACTAGTTCAGTAGACACTTCTCAGTCATCTTTTCGAACAGTTTCTCATACTCAACAGGTGACAACATATCATTAGCGCTATGGCGCCTGACAGGGTTATAAAACATTTCTATATAATTAAAAATGTCTTGTTTTGCTTCGCTCCTTGTCGAGTAAATCTTTCGCTTCACTCACTCTCTCTTTAAAAGCTGAAAAAAGCTTTCAGCAACAGCATTATCATGACAGTTCCCACGTCGACTCATGCTGGCTTGTAAGTTGTGATCATCCAAAAATCTATGCCAATCATAGCTGGTAAACTGACTGCCTTGGTCTGAGTGGATTGTCACCCTATGCTTTGGCTTTCTTCTCCATACCGCCATCATCAGTGCATCAAGAACAAGCTCCTTCACCATTCTTGGCCCCATACTCCAGCCTATTATTCGACGAGAATAGAGATCAAGCACGACAGATAAATACAGCCAGCCTTCATGTGTTCGGATATAAGTAATATCAGTTACCCACGCTGTATTTGGGCTTTCTGGATTAAACTGTCTTTCAAGCACGTTGCTGGCTATCGTATGTGTTTCTCCTGACCGAGCTCTAGGCTTTCGGTAACCTACCTGAGCCTTAAGGCCTGCTCTTCGCATCAGATAATGCACTCGATTAATACCACAAGATTCATTCAAGGATCTCAGGTCTTGATAGATCTTTCGATAACCGTAGACACAACCCAATTCCAGCCAAAGTTGTTTAACAAGACCTGTTAGCCGTTCATTTTCCTTAGCAAGTTTTGATTTTGGCTCTTTCAACCAAACGTAATAGCCACTGGGATGAACATCGAAGAGATTGCACAGTCGCCTTACTGAAAAGTCAGCACGGTGATCCCTGATAAAGGCGCATCTTAGTCTGGGTGGCTTGCGAAGTACGCCGCGGCTTTTTTTAACAGGTCGCGCTCTTCCGTCACTCGCTTGAGTTCTTTTCGAAGACGAAGAATCTCGCTCGACTCAGCAGAGGCCTCTGCAAACGATTGTGCCTCTGGACCATATCGTTTAATCCAAGCGTATAAACTGTGAGTGGTGGTACCTAAGCGATTAGCGACTTCAGCAACACTAAAGCCTGCTTCAGTCACTTGCTTAACCGCTTCAATTTTGAATTGTTCTGGGTAACGTGTTTTGCTCATAAATACCTCTCAATTAGATCATTTTATCTAACTAAAAGGTGTCTAGCTAACTAGTGGCGATTCAGACTATAAAATTCGCTACTTAGAAACAGCGAACTGCCTCAATTAGTGGTGCGCTAAAGTTAAAAACCAGAAATAGGTACTCTATTTCTGGTTTTTAACTTTCCCATAAAGCTATCTATCAATAGATAATTTAAGATCTCCTGTATCTTTCTGACTTATCCATTCAATAGCAAGCTTTGAGTAACTGTCCTCTTTGAGGCGCTGCGAAAGAGCTTCATACCTAAGCTTCCGGACATCCTGAGTGCTATCCATCTCTAGGTGTTCTTTCAAACTAAACTCATCAACATAAAGCTTTGACGCATCAATATACATATGAGACTTATCTTTATGCCTGCTTAGAGCAACATAAGCATTTGCTCTGTCCATATCATTGCTAAATAAAGTGTAGGTGTTGCCATCCACTGTGACACCTTGGGCGCTAAAAATAGTAAGAGCATATGCATGGCATAAAAATGTACCTTTCTCATCAGCATACTCTGATGCTAAGAAAGATAAGATTCTTCCATCGTCGGTTTCGACTTGTAACAGTACATCATCTGTCGTCGGTCGAATTTGCTTAATCGTCCCCGTCATGCCATTTGTAACCTGTAGCTTTTGATATTCATTTCGGCAGAACTTCACCCGATCGCCTACCGAATATTTATAGTCATGAGACTTACCAGCTACGCTGCACTTTAAGGGGACATCTTCTGTTCTAACTTTCCCTTCTGAAATGAGAAGGCTTCGATGTAGTGGTCAACTAATTCCGGACAGTAAATTAGGTTGATTCTCTGCTTTGGCAGGTGGCACTCCATCGTTAAATT
>NZ_LTAX01000014.1 GCF_001639745.1 Marinomonas gallaica | reverse complement strand
TTAACGATGGAGTGCCACCTGCCAAAGCAGAGAATCAACCTAATTTACTGTCCGGAATTAGTTGACCACTACATATTCAATGTGAATAGACTTAAATTATTAAAGAATAAAAAGCAGTTTGCCCCATTTCCTATTTAACAGCTCTTGATCTCTCCATCCTGTTGTTGATTATCGTATTAACACCTTAGGCATCGAAACTTGATTCATGGAGTAGACTAACTTTAATAAACCACTTCGGTGACATATCCCCAAAATCCATTCGGATATTCGAATCTAAATACGCGGCGGAGTCGATGACCATGGCGTTACCGTCGATTCGTCGAAACACCACCCAATGCCAGAAGTCTTTGCCGTCTTCTTGATGATGTTTGATCGCCAGTAGGGCGGTCTCTGGTAAGGTATCCCATGTCGTAAACGGTGTTTCACTGTCTGAGGTGGCGATGCCTTCATTCTTTAGTAAGGTGCGCACATATTGCGTATCAGACCAAAGTGCGGTGTCGTCGGCGTAGATGCCGAGGCCATTGGCGATGGCTTTCATTTCGGGGTAGGTTTTGCCGACGATGTTGGCGACCGAGGCAATGCCACAGCCAGTGGCTTCTTCTTGGATAACGGGGGAGATCATGGCGCAATCCTTAGTGTGATAATACTTAAAAGAGTACTTAATTTCCGAAGTTACCCCGAGTGTGTGGTTCCTGTCGAGTGAGTTTGTTCTCGGGGTAACAATACTCTTACAGAAAGTTCTAATAAATACGGTACACTTCTTGATCATAAGACATTTGTTTAGGGGGCTTTTTTGTCTGTGCCGCGACCCTTTTGCCGTTATTTACTCACTGTTGTCTTGTCTACTGGGGCATGTTTCGTATTGCTGTCGTTTAGCTCATTGCTTTGGGCGGCGTCTGATTCGACTTTGCAGTTGGGTGATGCAACGATCAAATTAGACGATAACGGTTTATGGCATCCCATTCAGCTAGAAAAGGGCGTGGATCTAGATGAAGATACGTTGTCTTTGCTTCATCAAAGTACACAGCCAAGCGGTACGATCATTGGTCAAACAGGCAGGTATCTGACCAAACTATCGCTGTCTGCAGGGCAAGCCCAATCACGCTTTGTGGTAGTGGGAGCCAACTTTCTGGACAACGGTGTTGCTTATTGGCAGCCCGAGGGACAGCCGCCACGAAAGATTGCAGACTTTGCTACACTCAGCCCTCAACGCTTACCCGATATGCTGCATGCCCAAGCCTTCCTGGTTAATGTACCTGAGCAAAGTCGTGGTGTGTTGTGGATTGTCATTAGCGCTCAGTATTACCCCACGCCGATTACCCTCACGCTTTATAATGCATCAGATTATTACCATGTTCAGAGCGTTGTCCGGCTGGTGACTCAAGGCTCGGTTTTTGTCATGCTGACTTTGGCGCTTTTAGCCTTGGCTATTTATTTCCGTACCAAGCTGATGTTGACGTTTTGGTTTGCTGGGTACGTAGGCTTGCACGGCATTGGTTGGGCGGTTGCTTCGGGGGAAATCAACAGTTTGCTGCCATCGCTGGGCGTTAATTTAACCTACGCTGGCATGCATCTTTTCCCTATTGCGATTGCATGTGCGGCCATGTTTACCGCGGGTTTATTTAATACTCAAGAGCATGCACCGAGGTTATATCGCGTTTTTCGTGGTGTGGCTGTTTGTGGTGCTGTGATGGCGGTCATTATGCTGTGGTTGCCATTCATAACGGTGTTTTATTTGGCGCATATACTGGCGTTAATTTGGGTGCCATTGAGTATCTTCACTGGGATAACCATGCTTGGCCTGCATGACTTCAAAGCGAAATACTACTTAACGGGTAACCTGCTTTACGGCTCTTCATTGGTGTATTACACCGCATCTCATGCCTTAGCTGGGTCTGTTTTACCGTACCCAGAGTTGGTGGTATTAGCGGCGTTGGCGTTGGATTGTTTTTGTATATTGTTGTCTTTGTCCGAATGGCTGCGTGTGAAACAAAAGGAGCTGACGGAGATTTTATATCAAGCGAAAGTCGATATGCTGACGAATGTGGGCAATCGTTTTGCGATGGATGAAAAGCTATCTGAGCTTAATGGAAATTATTGGATTGTGTTCATCGACTTTGATGGTATGAAAACCATTAATGACAGTCTCGGACATAAAGAAGGCGATCGCTTTTTAATCGAAGCGGCCAGTTTGATGCGTGACCAAATAGCGGAAGATGATAGTGTTTTTCGAGTTGGTGGCGATGAATTTGTATGGCTGGTAGAGGCTCAAGATAGAAACATGATTGCGCTAAAATCTCAGCTGCAACAGCTTATTTTGAACATCGAGACAGAGCTTAAAACTCAGTGGCCAACGTCTGGAATTAGCTATGGTTTTTCGAAAGGCAACCCTAAGAAAGATAAAAAGGTAAGTCTGACAGAAGCCGATGAAGCGATGTATCAACATAAGCAATCAAAACATGCTCAAGTGACATCAGTACACGACTCATTGCCGTCCTAACGCGGATATAGGTTAGGACGCCATTACCCAGTTGGTTGCTTCGTCTTTGCGTTGGAAGACTTTTAAATTGGGTGAAATCAACCAGCTTAACGCATTGATCATGAGATTGCGCCAGTGGTTATGGCCAAACACTGCAATACGATCAAACTCACAGCCAATCTTGAGGCTGTGCAATAATTCTCGCCATGCACTGTGTGCACTCACGCCTTGCAGTTCGCTTAGGTCAACTAACAGTGCCATATGCGGTGCTTGAATTGAGTAGACGGCGGTCTCAATCATGTTTGATAACTTATCAAAATCATCGTCACTTGGACGGCCTGACGGCTTTAAGTTCATGACTAACGTGTCTTGGAAGCGCGAGAGATTCAATGAGATGTTTTCGCCTTGATAGTTCATTTTGCTGTCCTTCTTAAGATCTGTTTTGTTATCTACAATGTAAAACAAAAATTGCCATAGGAAAGTTGATTAGCTCAGCATCAATTGTCAGCAAAACAGGGCAAATATAAGACATTGAACAGACCTCGCATGAAATACGAATAAATGCGATTCTCAGGTAGTGAAAGCTACAAGAAGTGTCAACATAAAGGTGCTGAATACAAAAAAGCGCCTACCAAGGGTAGACGCTTTAGGAACGTTAATTTACGAGACTAGGATTAGTCTTGAATGTGGCGAATTGCAAAGACGCCGTAACCTGCAACAATGACAAAACAGATAGCAGGAACTAGATAAGACACTGTGGCGCCATAGGTATCTATCACCGCACCTTGTACCATTGGCATGATTGCACCGCCTAAGATCGCCATCACTAAGCCTGCTGAGCCAAACTTAGTATCCTTGCCTAGACCATTTAACGCGATGCCGTAAATGGTTGGAAACATCAACGACAAGCACGCTGAAATTGCGACGATGGCCCAAATACCTGACACACCTGAGGCCATGGCAGCGTACACACACAGCAGAGCGCCAATCGCGCCCAACAACGCTAAGAGAATGGTTGGGCGGAAGATACCGATTAGCCACGTCATCACAAAGCGTGAAATCAAAAATAAGATCAAGCTGTACTGCAAGTAGTCGGACGCGCTGGCTTCTGTGCCACCAATGGTTTCTTGCACGTATTGGATGGTAAATGTCCACACACAGGTTTGTGCCGCTACATTGAAAAACTGGGCCACCACACCCCAGCGGTACTGCGGCAACTTCATTAGGCGCTTGAGTGTGGCAGGAAAACCATCATGGTTTTCTTGTTCAGTACTGATGCCCGCATTTTCTGCGCGCGGTACTTTAACGAAGGCGATCAACAGCCAAATCACTAACAGCACCATGGCCATGCCGACATACGGTGTCATGACGGCTTGAAGCTCAGCGGCACGTACCGCATTGAGTGCATCTTGTGTCATGGCTGCGCGCTCTTCAGCGGTCGCCGTGTTCAGGTTTGGCAAGATAAGCGCCGCCGCCAGAAACACGCCAATGTTGGTGCCAACCGGGTTAAACGCCTGAGCCAAGTTTAAGCGGCGTGTGGCATTCTCTTGCGGTCCCATGGCCATAACAAAAGGGTTTGCAGAGGTTTCGAGGATGGATAACCCCGCTGCCATAATAAACAGCGCAGCAAGGAAGAAGCCATAGGTCATGGAAATGCTAGCAGGGTAGAACGCCAACGCGCCTAAGCAGGCTAAGCCTAAACCGGTTAGCACCCCGGTTTTATAGGAGAAACGCACATTGATAAACGCGGCCGGTAATGCCAAACAAAAGTACGCGCCGTAGTAAGCAAATTGCACCAGAGCGGATTGTAGGTTGCTCATGGTAAAGATCTTGCTAAACACTTTTACCAGTGGGTCAGTCATATTGGCTGCCACACCCCATGCGACAAAGCAGGTGATCAATAAAATAAATGCCAAACGCATGTTGGCATAAACGAAGGGCTGACGTTCGTTTGTTTGCATTGGTTCTTGCCTATGTTGTGTTGTTATTACTGTTTTAAATTTGGCTTTGATTGCCAAATCCACGCACAAAGGCAGCACCTTATTAGGCTTTTACTGATGAAGGATTAACAGGGAAGGTTGAGTAAGCAATAACTGTGCAATTAAGTCTTGCAAAGTCTGGCGGTGTGAGTGCGACAGCGCGAACAAGGCCGTTAAATAGCTGATGCTGGACAAGCGCTTATTAAAAATAGCAGCAAATAAATTTTGAAAGGGCTATGCTGAAGAAAACAACAACAGGAGTGCAGTATGAAATTCGGATTAGTCGATCGTCAAGGGTATGTTCCGGACATGAAATACGGTGAAACAGGACAAGAGTTATCATGTTTTGTGCCATCAGATTACACCTTCGAGCAAGTGTCTTATGTAAACGGTGAAGGTGAAGTAAAAGTAGATGGCCATGTGTGGCGTTTTTTCTTTGGTCAAGAAGGGGTTGGTGTAGAGCTGATGTCGGGTATTGTAACATTGACTGAAGCGCAGAAGTTTTTACAAGATGTGAAAACTCATATTTGGGGTGATACCCATCAGCAAGTGCAAGTGTTTTTATCTGGCGTAACCGTAGACTAAATAGGGCGTTCCTATCAAGAGTTCTCTACTTCTGATACACGAACATAAAAAAGACCGACTAATTCAGTCGGTCTTTTAGTATCAAAAATACATTGTTAATAACTCAAGCACTTATCCACTTCGTTGGCCGCACCCAATACCACCGCAACGCGCTGGTGAATGCCTTCAGGCTGGATATCCAAAATACGGTCTGTGTGCGTGAAGGCTTTACCGCCAGCTTGTTCGAGTAACATTGCCATTGGGTTTGCTTCGTACATCAAACGCAGTTTACCGGCCTTGTTTGGGTCTTTGTTGTCCCATGGGTAAATAAAGATACCACCACGGCATAAGATGCGGTGTACGTCACCGACCATGGCAGCAACCCATCGCATGTTGAAGTTTTTACCGCGCGAACCATCTTTGCCTGCAACAAGGTCATTCACATAATGTTGCATGGCGTCAGCCCAAAAACGCTGGTTTGACATGTTGATGGCAAACTCTTGTGTTTCGGTCTCAACTTGGACATTTTCACGGGTCAGAATAAACTCACCTTTTTCAACATCCAGTGTGAACATGTGCACACCATTGCCTGTAGAGTAGACCAACATTGTTGATGGGCCATACAGCACATAGCCAGCCGCGACTTGTTCTTTACCAGGCTTTAGAAAATCCGCTTCGGTTGCTGGTTCACTGCCTATTTGTTGATAGATGGAGAAAATCGTACCTACCATTGAGTTAATGTCGATGTTTGATGAACCATCTAATGGATCAAAGGCAATCAGATACTCGCCGGTAGTCGTTGCTGGAACGATGTCGTCTTCTTCTTCAGACGCAATGGCGCGAACGGCAGGAGAAGCCAATAACGCACTTTTTAGCATGTTGTTAGAAATGACATCTAACTTTTTTTGTTCTTCACCTTGTACGTTTTCATTGCCTGCCATGCCCAGAATACCGGCTAAAGAACCTTTCTTTAGAGCGCTCGAAATTTCGATACATGTTTGTGTTGTGACGAACAAAACTTCCTGTAATGATGCGGAAGAGGAATCAGACTCTAAAAATTGAGAAAGACTTTGCATGGCATAGGATCCTTTAATAAATAGTCAATGATTGAAATTATGCCACCCCCTTGAGTTGACGTCAGCTTATAAAGCCAATAATTAACGAGTTCAAAGGTTTGGACTGAGCACTGCGAGAGAAAACGTTATGGAATATTTACTGCATTATTTGAAATTTGATGGTCATGGCGGTGCGGAACGCATGTCAGACTTACCGGCTGATGTTCCCCAAAGTGGAGCGCACTGGGTACACATCGATTGTTCTCAAAACGGTGGACGTGAATGGATGGATAATATGGATTCAATTCCAGAGGCTGTCGTGCAAGCGTTATATGCCGACGAAACACGTCCGCGTACCGTCAAAATGGGAAATGGTGTATTAATGACGCTACGTGGAGTCAACCTTAACCCTGATTCAGATCCGTCTGACATGGTGTCTTTACGTTTATGGGTGACGCCGCATTTCGTAGTTTCTACACGCCGCCGACGTTTACTCTCTGTAATGGAGCAAGTTAGTCAGTTAGAGCAGGGCATTGGCGCGGAAAACATAGCCGATCTTATCGCCACATTAACGCATACCCTCACGATACGTATGGCAGGGGTGATTGACGGTATAGAGGATACGCTGGGTGATCTTGAAGAAGATATGGCCGAGGAAGTATTGCCGGAGCAACGTAGTACTTTAGTTGAGCGTCGTTTGCAAACCGTCCGCTTACGTCGATTTCTGGTGCCGCAAAAGGAAGCCATTGCGCGTTTAGCCGTGGAAGTTCTGCCATGGATGACGAAAGAGCAAGTCGCGAAAATACAGGAGGCTTCCAATGAGATCACACGTTATGTGGAAGGACTTGAATCCTTACGTGAGCGTTGTCTATTAATGCAGGAAGAGTTTGCCAACCACCAAGCGGAGAAGATGAACGCGCGTATGTACGTGCTGTCGATCCTGTCCGGTATCTTTATGCCATTAGGCTTCTTAACGGGCTTATTTGGTATCAACATTGGTGGCATGCCTGGAGTAGAGAATAGTGCCGCATTCTGGCTGTTTGTCGGAGTGCTGGTATTCATGGGCATCGGTCAATTTGTTTTGATGCGTAAGAGTCGCTGGTTCTAGTTTATTAGTTCTGCTGGTTATTTAGCGAGCTAGAGCCCTGCAATTATTTTTCGCTCTACGCGCAGGCGCTAGAAGTCGCTGAAAAATAACGCAGGGCTTTACCTTAATAAGTCTGCGGAACGAGTTTAGGTAGGAAGGCTAGGCCTCAACAATTATTTTCCGTTCCACGCGCAAGCGCTAAAAGTCACTGGAAAATAACGTTGAGCCCCTGCCCAACAAGACCGTAGAGCTAGTTTAGATGGTTAGGTTCTAACACCTATCCAGATAAGTCTGCTAAGACTGAGACCAGTTTCGTTTTGAAGCGACCTCTAGCGCTTGCGCGTAGAGCGAGAAACGAGAAATGGTCTCGGGCTATCTGACAAACTAAGCCTTAAGTGTTTTCACACCAGACTGAGTGCCTAGCAACAAGACGTTTGCTGGGCGTGCAGCGAATAAGCCGTTTGTCACCACACCAACGATCTCATTGATTTGGCTTTCCAATTTCACTGGGTCAACGATCTGCATGTTGTATACGTCTAAGATGCTGTTGCCGTTATCTGTGACCACACCTTCACGGTACACTGGGTCGCCGCCAAGTTTGACCAATTCACGCGCCACGTAGCTGCGCGCCATCGGGATCACTTCCACGGGTAGTGGAAAATCGCCCAATACTTTCACAAGTTTTGATTCGTCTGCGATGCAAACGAATTCTTCTGAGCATGCGGCCACAATTTTTTCGCGTGTTAGTGCTGCACCGCCGCCTTTAATTAGGTGAAGGTGATTGTTTGATTCATCGGCACCATCTACGTAAACACGGATCGAGTTCACAGCGTTTAGGTCATACACAGGAATGCCGTGACCTTTTAGACGTTCTGCAGAAGCTTCAGAGCTTGCAACTGTGCCGTCGAATAGTTGTTTGTGTTTCGCCAATTCGTCTATGAACATGTTAGCGGTTGAACCCGTACCCACACCGACAATGGTGTCTTCTTCAAGTAGCGGTAAAATGTATTCAACTGCGGCGACAGCAACTGCTTTTTTTAAATCGTCTTGCGTCATGCTGGATAAACCTGTGACTGATGTTTGAGTGAGGGTGTTACCCCGATTGGGTGAGCACATTATAGTCAGTTAGCCGAGCTATTGTTACCCCTCTAGGACGAAGTTGCCGTGTTCACCTAAAAAGCAGTCAAATCCCGCCCAAGGCTTTGCTCATAAAGGGCGGAAGGAGTATATTGCGGGTTCGTTTTTTAGCAGAGTTACCCCCTTGAGCGCCACATTGCTGGCGTGCTTTCGGAGAAAAAAGCAGGAATGTATATGCCTCATACGATCATCAAAAAAATTCTACAAGCGCCAGTCTATGACGTCGCAGTAGAAACTCCCGTTTCCCATGCCACGCAACTCTCTAAGCGTTTGGGTAACGACATTATTTTGAAACGAGAAGACCTACAGCCAGTGTTCTCGTTTAAGATTCGTGGCGCATACAACAAAATTATTCAGCTTTCCGCAGCCGATCGTGCCAAAGGGGTCATTGCAGCGTCGGCGGGTAATCATGCTCAAGGCTTAGCATTGGCTGCGAAAAAGTTAGGTATTAAAGCCACGATTGTTATGCCTGAAACCACACCCGATGTAAAAGTGAATGCCGTTCGTGCTCGTGGTGCGGAAGTGGTGTTGTCTGGTGATGCCTTTGATGCCGCCTTTGCGAAGTCTCAAGAAATCATGGCGCAAACAGGCCAAGTTTACGTTCACCCGTTTGATGACATCGATACCATTGCGGGTCAAGGTACCATCGGTATGGAGCTGTTGCGCCAGATCGAAGGAAACATCGATGCGGTGTTTATCCCTGTTGGCGGTGGTGGCTTAATTGCGGGTGTTTCGGCGTACATCAAATACTTGCGTCCTGAAATCAAAATTATCGGTGTGGAACCAACGGATGCGGCGTGTTTAAAGGCGGCTTTGGAAGCAGGCAAGCCGACACGTTTGGCTCAAGTAGGCATTTTTGCTGAAGGGGTGGCGGTCGCTGAGATTGGTAAAAACACGTTTGAAATTGCCAAAGAATGCGTCGATGAAGTCATCACTGTGAACACCGATGAAATGTGTGCAGCGATCAAAGATATCTACGATGATACCCGAGCCATCACTGAGCCTGCAGGCGCGTGTGCACTGGCAGGGTTGAAGAAATACATTGAGCGCGAAGGTGCAACAGGTCAGCGCTTAGTGGCGATTAATTCTGGTGCCAACGTGAACTTCGACCGTCTACGTCATGTGTCAGAACGTGCGGAATTAGGTGAAAAACGCGAAGCGATTATTGCCGTGAAAATTCCAGAAGCACCAGGCAGTTTTAAAGACTTTTGTCAGGCGCTAGTGGGCCGTGCCATTACCGAATTTAACTACCGCTACAGTGATGACAACGAAGCGGTGATTTTTGTAGGGGTTGGATTAGGCGGTAGCCCACACAGCCGAGAAGAGCTGCTACAGGATCTGAAAGAGTATGAAATCATTGATTTGACCGATGATGAAACGGCAAAAGTTCATGTACGTCACATGATCGGCGGTCATTTGCGCAGCGATAAAGGCGAGCTTCTGTACAGTTTTGAGTTCCCTGAACGTCCTGGTGCCTTGTTAAAATTCCTCAATACGTTGGGCGGTCAGTGGAATATTTCTATGTTCCATTATCGTAACCATGGTGATGCTTACGGTCGAGTATTGGTGGGCTTACAGGCGGTAGGTGAAGAAACTGATGTGACGCGCTACTTAGATGAACTGGGCTACCCTTACCAAGACGAGAACGATAACCCAGCGTGTAAGCTGTTCTTTCGCTAAATCGTCGAAAATCGGTTATCATAGCGCCAACTTCTACTAACATGACAACCCTCTGGTGAATTGCTTTGCCAGAGGGTTGTGTGATTCTACAAATGGGTTTTTTGTGAATATTCAAACGCTTCTTAATCAACGTATTCAAGCGGCCATGGTCGCAGCCGGTGCGGCTGAAGATGCGCCAGCATTGGTTCGTCAGTCTGCAAAAGTTCAATTTGGTGATTACCAAGCCAACGGCATCATGGGCGCGGCTAAGAAAATTGGCACGAATCCACGAGAGTTTGCGGCCAAAGTACTTGAGCAATTGGACATGTCTGATGTGGCTGACAAAGTCGAAATTGCAGGCCCTGGCTTCATAAATATTTTTGTGAAAAACGAATGGTTAAGTGGTGCTCTTGCGCAGCTGCGTAACAGTGATCGCTTAGACGTGACCGTTGTTGCGGATCCGCAAACCGTGGTAGTGGATTACTCTGGCCCCAACTTAGCCAAAGAAATGCACGTGGGTCATCTGCGTTCTACGGTCATTGGTGATGCGGTAGTACGTACCCTTGAGTTCTTAGGCCACAATGTTGTCCGTCAGAACCACGTCGGCGACTGGGGCACTCAGTTTGGTATGTTGCTGGCGTACATGGAGCGTCTACGTGCGCAGAGTTCGGAAGTGAGTATGGCGCTTTCTGATCTTGAAACCTTCTATCGTGAAGCGAAAATCTGTTTTGACGAAGATGAAGCATTTGCGGCGCATGCTCGTGAATTAGTTGTTTCACTTCAGTCTGGTGATGAGCAATGTCTGAAGCTTTGGAACGAATTCATTCAAGTGTCATTACAGCACTGTGAAGAGACGTACCAAATGCTAGGTGTTTCTCTAGCACGTAAAGATGTGAAACCTGAAAGTGCTTATAACGACGACTTAGCGAATGTGGTCAATGAGCTGAAAGAGCAGGGCCTATTGCAAGAGTCAAACGGCGCACAGTGTGTTTTCATGGAAGAGTTTGCAAACAAAGAGGGTGAGATTACCCCTATTATTGTGCAGAAAACGGGCGGTGGCTTCTTATACGCTACGACGGATCTGGCAGCAGTGCGTTACCGTCAGACAGCACTAAATGCTGATCGAGTGTTGTACTTCGTCGATGCGCGTCAGTCGTTGCATTTCCAGCAAATCTTTACCTTGTCGCGTAAAGCGAACTTTGTGAAGCCCGAAACCAGCCTAGAGCACATGCCGTTCGGTACGGTTATGGGCAGTGATGGTAAACCATTTAAGACCCGTTCTGGTGGTGTGGCGAAGCTGTCTGCATTGCTGGAAGAAGCGCAAGAGCGCGCCTTCCAATTGGTAGCGTCTAAAAACCCAGACATGTCGGAAGATGAGCAACGCAATATCGGCCGAGTGGTTGGTATTGCGTCGGTAAAATACGCCGATTTGTCGAAAAACCGTACGTCTGATTATGTGTTCAACTGGGACTCTATGTTGAGCTTCGAAGGCAATACAGCGCCTTATTTATTGTACGCTTACTCACGCGTGGCGAGTATTGTACGCCGTTCAGAAATGGACGTATCAGCGTTGAATGCACCGATTACCGTGGTAGAAGACCAAGAGCGTGCTTTGGCAGTGAAACTTTGTCAGTTAGAAGAAGCGGTTCAGCAAGTGATCAGCGATGGTATGCCACACTTCTTGTGTGCCTACTTATACGAGCTGGCGGGTATCTTCATGACCTTCTACGAAGCCTGCCCAATTCTAAACGCAGACGACGCGGTCAAAGAAAGCCGTTTGCAATTGGCGTTGAATACGGCATCGACCTTGAAACAAGGTCTAGAGCTGTTAGGCATCGAAACCCTAGAACGTATGTAAGCTTAATGCTTCTGATCATTAAAAAGCCCGAGCATGGTGTGCATGCTCGGGCTTTTTTGATCGTTCAGTTAGGGGGGTGGGCTTTACTCTGTAATGATGATTGGCGACAAGTTGTTGTTTGCCGCCGCCGTTTCTAAGCGTCCATCCTGCTTAATATCACTGACAAACTGTTCCATGCGTGCAAGCCACTTGGTGTCGCCTTTGGCAACCGCATAAGCGTATTGGAACTGCTTTGTCTTACCGGGTGGCGCGAGCAGCTCAGCCCAGTCGTATACATGGATCATCTTCTGCCCGTAAGGATAATCTGTAATAAAAACGTCTGCTCGGCCAGACAGTACTTCTAATTCTCGTTCGTTTGGTTTACGGACGGTGGTTAGCGTGGCATGTTTGAGTGACTTACGCATGGCGCTTTCCATGTAAGTCCCTCTTTGGACACACACGATGACGCCTTTCTGATCTATATCCTGCCAGCGTTTAATAAACGGATGATTTTGTGTAGTGACTGCATACATATTGCTGGCCAAGTAAGGCTCAGTAAAAGCAATGCGCTGACGGCGTGCTTCGGTATTACCAACACCAAACATGGCGACATCACACTTGCCTGCTTCTAGGTCATCCATAAAACGGCCAAAATGGGTTTTGACGTAATTTACGTTAACGCCTAAATCCGTTGCCAGCGCTTGACTTAAATCGATGTCGATCCCTTCTAGCTGCTGTGTGCGTGGGCTGAGATAGGTAATGGAGAAATAGTCAGGCCAAATACAAACGTTTACTTGCCCTCTTTCTGTGATAGCGTCGAGGGTCGGATTCGTTTCTGCGAAAGCATTTCCAGTGAGTAGTATAAGAATCCCGAAAAAGAAAGCACTTGCTTTGGCTCTAAGCGACATATGTCAAAACCTCTTAATAATATAAACGATAAGCTACGCTTATTATGCAGATCTATAACGTATTTGAACTGATCTAGGTTAATAACATTGCTCAAAATTATATCTACTATCATACAGCGCCAGACAGTGATCGTGGCGAGTGCCGTCATTGTGTTGTTAGTGATGGCGATCAGTTTACAAAATATTCTGGTGCGTGGTTATGAACGTTCTCTTGAGGAGCAGTCTATGACCAGTGCCTCGTTAGCGTATGCGCTCGAGGATTCTGTGATTCGTTCTTTGCAATCTGCTGTTGGTGCATTACAAACGATTTCAGCCAACGTGTTAGAGCGGCCACCTCGTACATTAGAAACACTTAAAAACCGGTTACTGCACGGCCTACCGCAAATGCGCAGTATTGATGTGGTGCCGCTAGCCCTAGCCAAGCAATGTTCGCAACGCGTATCGAATACAGAAGTTTTATTTTTACCTTCGCAAAAGGGTCGCTTCTGGGGGGATGAAGTAATGATTCCAGAGCTTGAATACTGGCCAATCTGTGTGCCTTACAAGCTCCATGGTGAAGTGGTCGGCTATGTCATTGGATCGATTAATTTGAATTACTATCAAAGCCTGTTTCAGTCCGTTTCCAGCAGCCGACGCGAAGTATCACTGTTTTTATTTACGGGTGAAAACGTTATTGGTAATGACCTTGAGCTATTAGATGAAAAGCTGCAATCACTGATTATGGAGCGATCTTGGGGCGAGGTACGAGGCCAAGGGCAAGAGGGCGAATACCTAGACAGTTACCGTGCTACGTCTTTTTATCCCATTGTCATCGCCATAAGGTCTTATAACAAAGATGCCCTCGCCAACTGGTACCATGATGCTCAAGTCGTTAAAACCATCTTTGCGGTGTTGGCGAGTGTTTTAGTGGTGATGCTTGCCATGTACCTCGTGCTACGACATAAACGAGATCAGATACAAGGGAATAACTACCTGCTCAGTATGGCGATTCGAAGTACCGCCAATGCGATTTTTATTACCGACCCCAAAGGGAAAATTGAATGGGTAAATGATGCTTTTATTCGTTTAACAGGCTATAGCTTGAAAGAAGTGAGAGGTAAAACACCACGTGTATTAAATTCTGGTGTGCATGAACGTTTATTTTTTAAAGAGCTCTGGAGTACGATCAGCCGAGGCCATAGTTGGCGCAATGAGCTGATTAATCGCCACAAAGATGGCAGTCTTATTACGGTCGATCAAACCATTACGCCAGTCGTGGGTCACAAAGATGAAATCGAATATTTTATCGCGGTACACGAAGACATTACGGATCGTAAACAAGCAGAGCAACAAGTCTTGTATATGGCGCAACATGACGATTTGACTGGATTGGCTAATCGCCGATACTTTGAGCAATGTTTAGAAGACTGTGTCTCTAAGCGTCAATATGGCTCCGTAGCATTAATGTTTATCGATTTAGATCGGTTCAAAGAAATCAATGATACCTTGGGCCATGATGCGGGGGACGCATTACTAAAGCGTGTTGCTAATAAGTTGCAATCACTGATGCCTGATGAGGCATTGTTGTCACGCTTAGGAGGCGATGAGTTTGCGATTTTCCTACATCCTGCTGGCACTGAAGCCCAAATACACCATCTAGCGCAAAGTATCGTGTCAGCATTGGCGGTTCCTTTTGATTATCGTGATACCACGTTTTCTGTAAGTTGCAGTGTTGGCGTATCGATGAATGAGATTGACTCAATTGATGCCTCGGCTCTATTACGCCAAGCCGACTTAGCGATGTATCGAGCCAAGCACTCGGGTAAAAATACGTACCGCTTCTTTGATGAGTCCATGGATGAAAACATGCAGCGTCGGGTGGCGACTCAGCGTCATTTGGAAGAAGCATTGAGTCAGAGTGATCAGCTATCACTGCATTATCAGCCACAGGTCGCGGCTCTTAGCGAAGCATCAATAGGTGCTGAAGTGCTGGTTCGTTGGCAGCGCGGTGGCGAGTGGATTTCTCCTGCAGACTTTATCCCGATTGCTGAAGACAGTGGTCAAATCATCGAGTTAGGGCGCTGGATCATTGATACCTCCTTGCGTCAACTAGCAGATTGGCGTGACCGAGATATTCCAGTCGGTAAATTATCGATCAATATATCTACCATTCAGTTGTCGAACTCGGATGTCGCATTAGAGTTATTGGAAGGCATGAGGCTTTACAATATTCCAGCGAAAGCGATTGCGATTGAGTTCACCGAAACGACGTTAATGGTGCGCTCAGAACAGTTGATACGTAACTTATCATTATTTCGTAATCACAATATCAGTATATCGATTGATGATTTCGGCACCGGCTATTGCTCACTCAGTTACCTCAAAGAACTGGAAGCCCATTATTTAAAAATTGATCAATCTTTTGTCGGCGGTATAGGTAAAAACGAATCCGATGAATGCATCGTAATTGCGACCATTGCGATGGCTAAAGGTCTTCATATGAAGGTGGTCGCAGAAGGGGTCGAAACAGTCGCTCAAGCTGAGTATTTAGCATGCCAAGGATGTGATTACCTTCAGGGTTATCATTTTGCCCGTCCTATGTCGGCAATCGACTTTGAGCAATGGTTGCTACGCAGTGTGACGCTGTAAGCTTCCATTGCGTTATTGTTATAGAGTGATCGCGAGATACGCTGAAGAAGGACTGTATACAAAGCGTAATGTATGGGCTCTTTTCGTCATGAAATTGAAAAATTATTTCAGGTGGCAAAGTTTGCGCTTTTACCTAGTAAAGTCGCTTGCTATGGTGCGATCTTCATTAAACACAAGGGATTGATCATCATGTATCGTAAGCTTCTTATTGGCCTAGGCGCCACCTTCTCTGCATTAACTTTCGCTGCTCAAGAGCGCCCTGACTTAGGTCGAGTCGTATACAACTATGAAGGTTGTGGTTCGCCTATTTCGGTGTCTGTGATGCGTGTTGGCGAGAAATCTGCAAAAGACTTCTTAGTGCGTATTTCTGGTGTAGACACGGAGCTAAACGACCAAGCTATGCTTTACAAAGCAGAAGACATTGACACCGCATCATTAAAATACCGCATTGTTAACAAAGCCGACGGCGCGACACAAAGCATGCTTTATTTCGATGGTTCAGATCGCCATACAAAACTGTATATTCCTGGCTACGCGGGCCTATATACGCCGGAAGGCAAACTACCCAAAGATATGAACTACGAGCTTTGTTTCTCTCATGGATCTTACGATCAGCATGAATTCTATCGTTTGTACGAAGTGCAAAATAGTAAGAAGTAATATAGCAGTGTTAAAAATCATATGAGCCAGCGTAAAGCTGGCTTACTTGGAGATTTAAATGGAATTTCTTAATAAAATAACTGGCGAGATAGTCGGATCCCCTTTTTATAGGTTGAACTACTTGGTAAATAGGAATGATAAGTTTCGACCAAGAGATTTTTTAGTAATAGAGCATTCAAGAATTAGATATCGTGTTAGCGAGATGGCAAATGAAATTCTTTTTAATATGTCAGCAGGTATGCATCCCAGAGAAAGTCGAGATATACTGATTAGTATGAATATTGTTGGCCCCATTTCCGAAGATAAGGCTAAAAATATGAATGTTAAAAATATGAATTTCTCTATGAAAGTTGCAAATGCTGCCGTGTCGCCTATTCCATTAATAGCAAAAAGATATGGTGGAAATGTTGGCGGAGTTGTTGGCGGAGTTTTTGCTGGAGCTATCAGTTCCTATCTAAGGGATTATATTTATGAAAAAATGCCATATTTTAATAATGAAGATGTATTGATTTTTTCTGAGGCATATGTGAATGGAGGGATTGGCCAGCAATACTCGGCAAGATCTGACTATATTTCTAGAGAGTATTATGATCCAATAAATTAAATGGGATTCGTATGGATAATTTTGAGTTTTATTTATTTTTGATCTTTTCCTTGTTTGTTCAGTACCTAATTTTTAATAAGGTTTTGTTTTCATATATAAGATTTACTTTTTATATTTACCCACTGTTGGCTGCTTATTTTTTCTTTTCTTCCGGTGAAAGTTTTGATGAAATAAAAATAAATTCCTATTTATATTTCTTTTTTTTCTTGGCATTTTTACATAATAGTTGGAGCTATAAAAATAGAAAGAACTGAGGCTTTGATTTTTATCGATGATCGATCTTTTAAGCTATTAATGACTGTTTTCATTTAAAATTAAGGCGTTTAAATGAAAACAGTATATAAATTAGAGTTTAACCGCGCTTGCGCTCGGCTTGTTTGAGTTTGGCGTCTAAGCGTTCGATCTGCATGCCTAAGCGTTCGGTTTCATCGACAAAGTGATCAAACTCGATCTTGCTTGGCAATAGCTCACTGTTGGATTGCAGGTAGTGGACTAAATGTACGCGAGCATTGGTGGCGGCTTGTTTTGACCATGTCCATTGTGTGCGCATAAGACGTGCAAAGGTTGCGGCAGGTAGATCGCCAATCTTGTCTGCTAAGATACCTTCCCAGTCAAACTCAAAGCCTTGCATGACTTTATGCAACGTCATCAGTGCTTGAGCGTTACCGCGAATGCGCAAATCTCCATCGAAGAAACCATCCCCTTCTAGAAGCTTGCGATAAGCGCTACTTGGGCCTTTAACATGGGTATCCAATTTTGCGTCCAGCTCCATGTCTTCCATACTTTGTGGGCAGTCGAGCATGACGCCTTCTTCCAACACATGAATCTGAATGATCAGATTAAAATCTTCTACTTCCAGAAAAATTTGCTGGCCCGCTAGCTTTGCCAAGTGGCGTTGCGATGGCGGGTCCTGTTTCAGGGCGTAGTTGATGGCATGTTCGATAGAGCTAAAGGCGGCAAGGCTAAAAGACATGGTTTCGATCCAGTTTAATGTACTTGATGAATTTGAATACTAGAAGAGTCGCGCGTGCGGCCTTCTTTCTCAAGGCGATCTAAATACATCTGCCAGAGCTCATCGTGGTTTTTGCCTAGATTGTATAGGTAGTCCCACGAATACAGGCCAGAATCATGGCCATCATCAAAGGTAATTTTAATGGCATAGTTGCCTGCAGGCTCAATGTTCATAATCATCACATTGCGTTTGCCATGCTGTAAAATTGGAATTTGCGCACCGTGACCGCGGACTTCCGCGGACGGTGAGTGAACACGTAAATATTCAGCGCTGAGGCGATAGCTTGAGCCATCGGCAAACGCCAGCTCCAGTTCACGGGATTGTTTATGGTAGTGAATTTTTGTTGGAACAGGCGTTGCCATGATTGCTCTCGATCTATCTTAAAAGGTTATCAAATTACAAAATGTACTGGCTAAGATCTTCGTTTTCAGCGATTTCGCCAAGTTGCTGATCTACGTACTCAGCCGTAACATCAACTTGTTGCTCATCCGGCATGTCACTTGCAGAATAGGAAACTTCTTCGAGTAGGCGCTCCAAAACGGTATGCAGACGACGAGCACCAATGTTCTCAGTACGTTCGTTCACTTGGCAAGCGATTTCCGCAATACGTGTGATGCCTTCTTCGGTAAAGTTTAGATGAATGTTCTCCGTCTTCGCCAGTGCTACGTACTGTTTTGTCAGGGACGCACTAGGTTCCGTCAAAATACGCTTGAAGTCGTTTACGGTCAGTGCGTCCAGTTCAACACGAATCGGTAAACGACCTTGTAGCTCGGGAATCAAATCCGATGGCTTGGATAGGTGGAATGCACCGGACGCAATAAATAGGATGTGATCCGTTTTGATCATGCCGTATTTGGTGCTGACCGTGTTACCTTCGATCAGTGGTAACAAGTCACGCTGTACACCTTCACGAGACACTTCACCGCTGGAGCGATCCGAGCTTTTCGCGACCTTGTCGATTTCATCGAGAAACACGATGCCGTGTTGTTCAACAGCTTCGACAGCGCGTGCTTTCAGTTCTTCTTCGTTGACCAGTTTGCCCGCTTCTTCTTCACGGATTTGGCGCAGTGCGTCTTTTACTTTCAGCTTACGTTTTTTGGTTTTGTCGCCGCCCATGTTGGAGAACAGGCTTTGTAGCTGGCTGGTCATTTCTTCCATACCCGGTGGCGTCATGATTTCTACGCCTGTAGGGGAATCCGACACTTCGATATCGATTTCTTTGTCGTCTAGCTGACCTTCGCGCAGTTTTTTACGAAACGCTTGGCGCGTTGAGTTAGACGCTGAATCTTCTTCGAAACCGCGTGCCGGTGGAAGTAGGGCATCAAGGATGCGGTCTTCGGCGGCGTCTTCGGCTTTGTCTTTCATGCGCTCTGTTTCTTGCTTGCGCAACATGGAAATCGCAGATTCCATCAGATCGCGGATAATAGAGTCGACGTCACGGCCCACATAGCCGACTTCGGTGAATTTTGTTGCTTCGATTTTAATGAATGGTGCATTAGCAAGTTTTGCCAAACGGCGTGCGATTTCAGTTTTACCCACACCAGTTGGACCAATCATCAGGATGTTCTTAGGTGTGATTTCTGCGCGCATTTCTTCGGGTAATTGCATGCGACGCCAGCGGTTACGCAAGGCGATTGCGACTGCGCGTTTGGCTTTTTGCTGGCCGATAATGTGTTGGTCTAAGGCATTGACCGTTTCTCTTGGAGTCATGTAGCTCATGGGTCTAATCTCTTAAATTCGTTACTGTGAGTTGTCTTCAAGCTGTGGATCGATGATGACGGTTTCGATCGTTAGGCTATGGTTGGTGAAGACACAGATATCAGCCGCGATGTTCAGGCTTTTTTCAACGATGTCTTGGGCACTTAACTCGGTGTTTTCGAGCAAGGCGCGGGCAGAGGCTTCGGCAAAGTTACCGCCAGAGCCAATGGCAAGGGCACCGTGTTGCGGTTCGACCACATCGCCGTTGCCCGTAATAATTAGCGTACTTTCTTTGTTAGCCACGATCAGCATCGCTTCCAGTTTGCGTAGGGCTTTGTCTGAACGCCAGTCTTTGGCAAGATCCACCGCAGCACGCACAAGGTGACCTTGGTGCTTTTCTAATTGGCTTTCGAATCGTTCGAACAGGGTGAATGCATCAGCTGTGCCTCCGGCAAATCCAGCGATGACTTCGCCACGGTATAGACGGCGCACTTTACGGGCATTGCCCTTCATTACTGTGTTGCCTAAGGAAACTTGGCCATCGCCGCCAACGACGACTTGGTTGTCTTTACGTACGGTTAGAATCGTAGTCATGATTTACTCCACATTCGATTACTAATCAAAATGGGGGTAAGCGTGAGGATTTCAAGCGCCAAACGGGAATCGTTAGGCGCTTTACGGGTTGTTGCGCTTTTTACGGTTCTTTTTTGATCTTGTAGGTATAGGAATTCATGCCCATCTCGGCCAATTTATCTTGTGCACGACTCTCACCAGAGCGAGTGTCGAATGGTCCTACAACGACACGATACCATGTACCACGATCTTCACTGGTGCTGGCTTTGATCGATGCGGTTAGGCCAGATAAAATTAGCTTGGCGCGAAGACGGTCGGCATCGGCGCTGGAGCGGAACGATGCGGCTTGAATCATATAGCTGAAGTTTTCCTCTTCACGTGGTTGATACTCGTAAGCATCGACGTGACTGGTATCCACTTCGCTGTCCTGCAGCAGCTGATAAAACTCAAATTTATCGCTTTGTGGTTTTTCCGCTGCTTTAGGTGCCGCTTTCACGGTTTCTTTTGGTTTAGCTGGCGCAGGTTTGGCTGGCGCAACGGTCTGCACTTTGGTCGTGCTAGGTTGTGTTTCCACCGAGGCTAATTTGACCAGCACAAACACAAACGACGCTAACAGCGCTGGTACGACGAGCCAAAGCCACCACGGCAAGCTGCGTTTTGGGGGCGGTGGCGGTGCTTTACGCGTCGCTCCTTTTCTTGAACGGTTGTTCTGGGTCGCTAAGAGCATGAAATCTAACATATGAGAATCATTGTTTTAGTTGAGTGCGCACATTATGCGCAGTGCATTAGAAAGTTTCCAGCGGATCGACGTCGATCGCGAACCGAATTTTATGATTTTTCGTGTTTTGTTCAAGCCACCGACTTGCCGATGCGATGACACGGTGCAAATTGCCTCGTTGAGGGCTTTTTATACTTAACAATGCGCGGTGTTGGCCAGCCTTTCGGACAATGATGGCGGCATAGGGACCGACGACTTGCATATCATCAGACAGGTGTACGGATAATTCGTTGCGCAAATGCATCAATAACCCCATCGCTTGTTGCTCTTGTTGCGATTCGGCGCGAATAACCACCTGATGATGAAATGGCGGCAGAGCGAGTTGTTGACGCTCCCTTAAGCCATCCATCGCTAAGGCTTCGTAGCCTTGTTCGCACAAGCATTGAATCGCTGCATGGTCCGGGTGGTACGTTTGCAACAGTACGTGGCCGCGTTTGCTGCTGCGACCTGCACGCCCAGCCACTTGGGTGATCAGTTGAGCGGTGCGCTCCATGCCACGAAAGTCAGAAGAAAAAAGGCCCACGTCGGCGTCCATGATCACGACTAAAGTCACATTCGGGAAGTGATGGCCTTTGGCAAGCATTTGCGTGCCCACCAGTATCGCTTGATCGTGCTCGTGGATTTTTTGTGTGATTTGCGTGAGTGCCGACTTACGTTGGGTGCTGTCTCGGTCAATACGCAATACGGGCGTCTGTTTGAAGTACTGGTTTAGTACACCCTCGACTTGCTCAGTGCCTTCACCAACGGTAAACAATTCGTTGCTATGGCATTCTGGGCATTCCTGAGTAAGGGGCTTATGGCTGTCGCAATGGTGGCAGTGCAGTTTATTGGCGCGTTTGTGAACGGTGAGGTTCACATCGCAATGATCACACGCAGCGATCCAGCCGCACTGATGGCACATTAATGTCGGAGCATAGCCGCGACGGTTGAGGAAGACCAATACTTGTTCGCGACGTTCCAAGGTTTGGCGCATACGTTCCAGTGTGTATTCGCTGAAGCCTTGCTTGAGACTTTGGCCGCGTAGGTCGACACGCTCCATTTGTGGTAACTCCGCTTCCCCTGCACGCTGGCGTAATTTGAGCCATAGATAACGTTTTTGTAAGGCGTTGGCGAGACTTTCATAGGAGGGTGTGGCTGAGGCGAGCAACACCGGAATGTTTTGCCCCTGAGCACGTTTTATTGCCATGTCACGAGCGTGGTAACGGAAACCTTCGTGTTGTTTGTAGGAGGCGTCGTGTTCTTCATCAATGATAATCAGCCCTAGGTTCGCGGTTGGAATAAACACCGATGATCGAGTGCCAATGATAATTTTGGCATCACCGTGTTCAATCATCAGCCAAGCGTCTAAGCGCTCGCGATCCGTCATATTCGAATGCATCAAGACGATGTCGGTATTAAAACGGCTTTCAAAACGTCGCAGGGTTTGAGGCGTTAAGCCAATCTCAGGCACCATCACCAAGACTTGCTTGTCTTCTTGAAGTAGGGCCTCAATGACACGTAAAAATACCTCAGTTTTGCCACTGCCCGTAATGCCGTCTAATAATGCGACGCCAAACTCATTGCGCATGGCGAGGATGGTTTTTGTCGCGGCGGCTTGTTCTAAGTTTAGGCTCGGCGGTACTTGTGTCTGATGTGCATGGGTTTCTACTGTACGTTTTAAATTACGCTGTTCACTGCGTACTAAGCCCTTTTTCTCAAGCCCTTTTGCGGCATTGGTAGTGAGTTCTAACACGCTTATTAGGTGCGGGCTTAAGCCATGCTCAGCGTGCTGTTGTATGGCCTCTAAAAATGCTTTTTGCTGTTTTGCGTTTTTTAAACTGTCGATGTCAGTTTGTTGACCCTGCTCTGTCACAAACCACCAGGTTTCAGTGCGAAAATCGGCACTTTCGCCTTTACGTAAGCTGGTGGGTAATGCGTGAAAAAAGACTTCGCCAATAGGATGATGGTAATAGCGTGCGGCCCAAGCACATAGATCAAACAGCTCCTGAGGAATGATGGGACTGTCGTCTAGTAGTGCAGTTAATGGTTTGATCTGAGCATCACTAAAATCACTTTGCGTGCTGGTTTCAATAACAAGGCCAATGCTTTGACGGTCACCGTTCCCAAATGGAACTTTGACCCTCATGCCAGGACGAATATGATGGCGATAGGCCAAGGCTTTAGGGATTTTATAGTCAAAACTGGCACGTAGTGGCACATTTAAAGCCACTTTGACATAGGGGTCTTTGGTGAGAAGTGTGTCTTCCATAAAAGACTAATACCTTGATTTATCAACAAAAAGATTTCAAACGACAGCGTATGTGTTAAGTGTACGTCAGTCTGGCGAGAAAATGTGAACTTTTCACTTGCTTTCAGACGGTGAAATTATCGTAAAAGGGCTTGCCGAAAGCTGTTTTGACGCCTAAAATACGCGGCTCTTGGTACCACTGTACAATTGATGTACAACGAATCGTGCGGTGCTTAGCAATCTGAATTACTGACTAAGTGGCGGCACACCAAACCTTAAGGTAAAAAACGATGAAAAAAGATATCCACCCAAATTACTCTACTGTTTCTGCAACTTGTACTTGTGGCAACACATTGACTCTAAATTCTACACTTGGCAACGATCTACACATCGATGTATGTAGCCAATGTCACCCGTTCTACACTGGTCAGCAGAAAATGCTTGATACAGGTGGTCGTGTTGATCGCTTCAACAAACGTTTCGGAGCACGTCGTACTACTAAGTAATTGGTGGATGATACGTATGCTGATTCAAAAAAAGCGCCAAGCTCTCTTGGCGCTTTTTTTGTGCCTGTCATTCCCAAGTTTCGGGCAATGCCTTGCCGATGGCGATTTACAAAAGGCACAAGTCGCCAAAGTCATTGACGGCGATACCCTATACCTCAAGGATGGCCGTAAAATTCGTCTCGTGGGTATTAATACACCGGAGCTGGATCACGAGCAGGGACACCATGAAGCGTATGCTTTAGAAGCCAAGCAGCGCTTAACGGCGCTTGCGGGAAGTCACGTTTATTGGCAAAGTGCGCAAGAAAACGAAGACCGCTATGGTCGTAAGCTGTATTATTTATTTACGAAAGATCGAGACTCGATAACAAGTCGGTTACTATCCGATGGGTTAGGTTATCGTGTTGCTGTTCCGCCTAATCTAAAATACCAAGATTGTTTTGTTCAAGCGGAGCTAAGCGCCCGTGAAGCAAAACGCGGACTTTGGCAATACTCGACGCATTGGCAGCCACAAGCAGGCTTTGCGGTCGTACGATCAACACTGACGTCCATTACGCATAATCGTGGCGGTTGGTGGCTAGAGACTGATCAAGATCTAGTGATCAATATTCCTCGATATGCAGAGCACTATTGGGCTCAAAAAGATGTATTCTATCTACAGGGTAAGATGATCGAAGCTCGAGGCTGGCAGTATCAACGCAAGAAACGCCAGCAAGATCGGTTTAAATCCGTCGTATTGACGGTGAAACATCCTCAAGACTTACGTAGAATTAAGTCGTCGGATTAACCGATACGCACTATTATAATTTTATAAGGAGCTTCTTCTAGGTCGGTACTCCTAGTATCGAAAAGCCAGAAAGACGCCCATCCATTTGCTGCAAAGCGAACGAACAACACTATTAAATAGACGGAATAACAAAAATGGCAGAAGATCTAAAACAAGCTGCGCTTGAGTACCATGAGAAACCAGTACCAGGCAAACTTAGCATCACTATCAGCAAGCCAACAGCAACGTCTCGCGACTTATCTTTGGCATACAGTCCAGGTGTAGCAGAGCCGTGCCGTGAAATTGCGAAAGACCCAGAGGCAGCTTACCGTTATACCGGTAAAGGCAATCTAGTAGCCGTCATTTCTGATGGCACTGCGGTACTTGGTCTAGGCAACATCGGTCCGTTGGCGTCTAAGCCAGTAATGGAAGGTAAAGGCGTATTGTTTAAGCGTTTTGCTGGTGTGAACTCGGTTGATGTGGAAGTAGAAGCTGAAAGCCCTGAAGCGTTCATCGATACGGTTGCGCGTATTGCCAATACATACGGTGGAATCAATCTAGAAGACATCAAAGCGCCTGAGTGTTTTGAAATCGAGCGTCAGTTGATTGAGCGTTGTTCTATCCCTGTTTTCCATGATGACCAACACGGTACTGCTATTGTAACGGCTGCAGGTCTATTAAATGCTCTTGAGCTACAGGGCAAAAACATTGCTGACGCGAAAATCGTATGTCTGGGTGCAGGTGCCGCGGCGACAGCATGTATGAACTTGATTATTGCGTGTGGCGCAAAGCGTGAGAACGTCAACGTACTTGACCGCAAAGGTGTTATTCATTCTGGTCGTGATGACCTGAACGAATACAAAGCAACGTTTGCAATCGAAACGGATGCGCGCAGCTTAGACGATGCAATTGATGGTGCGGATGTCTTCATCGGTGTATCTGGTCCAGACTTATTGACGGTTGATCAGCTGATGAAAATGGCTGCCAATCCAGTGGTGTTTGCATGTTCAAACCCAGATCCAGAGATTAATCCAGAAGCTGCTTTGGCTGCGCGTTCTGACTTGATCATGGCAACAGGCCGTTCTGATTACCCGAACCAAGTAAACAATGTACTTGGCTTCCCGTTCATTTTCCGTGGTGCGCTGGATGTGCGTGCAACGAAGATTAACGAAGAGATGAAGGTAGCTGCGGTGAATGCTTTGAAAAACCTAGCGAAAGAAGAAGCGCCTGCGGATGTTGTTGCGGCTTACGGTGGCTCTGCATTGACGTTCGGTAAAGAATACATTCTACCGAAACCAATGGACACGCGTTTGCTAACTGAAGTGTCTGCAGCCGTGGCTAAAGCTGCCGTTGACTCTGGTGTTGCATCTTTACCTTACCCAGATTTCTACCCACTAGAAAACTTGGATCGCTTTGAGGCTTAACCTCGTCGGCTAAACGTTCCAAACTGAAAAGGCGATACGCAACTGCGTATCGCCTTTTTTTATACCGGATTTATGGCGTAAAGTGGAGTGTCTAAATTGCGAAAGGAATGCTTTGCCTGTGTAAAAACACTCGATTAAACAGCGCTTTGTCCGTTAGTCTGGCGAAAAAGAATATCAGGAGAGATGGATGAAAAATATATTGCTAGTGGCTTTAGCCGCGCTAATTGTATCGGGTTGTTCGGTACATCGAGTAGCCGGTGAAATTGGCGGTGTCGATGTTGAGGCCAGTCGTAGTGGTGATCATGATGGTAAGCGTAAACATGATAAAGGTAGCGATAACAATAGCTTCTGTCCGCCGGGGCAAGCGAAGAAGGGCAATTGTTAATAGTCTTGTAAATGAAAGGCACAAAAAAACCAGACCGAAGTCTGGTTTTTCTTTTAAACTAAGTCAAAAACTTAGTTAGGCATATCGTTTTCCATCGCTTCGCGAGAAGAGAAAGAAACAGTCGTTGTACGACGGTTTAGCTGACGATTTGCTTTAGATGTATTTTCTACTACTGGGTACGCTTCACCGTAACCAACAGTGTCTAGACGGCTAGCGTCTACACCGAAGTCTTCAACTAATCGTTTGGCAACAGCATCAGCACGTTTTACAGACAATGTTTCGTTGTATTCTTTTGGACCCACTGAATCAGCAAAACCGCGGATTTGAGCAACTTGCTCAGGGTTTGCTTCTAGGTGATCAGCAATGTTTTGTAGATCAGAGTATTCAGACTGAGCAACATGAGCAGAGTCGAATGCGAAGTGAATGTCGTATGGTAGTACTGTTTTCACTGGTGGTGCTGGCTCTGGCTCAACAACAGGCGTTACTTCAACCACTGGCGTTGGTTCAACAACTGGTGCTGGCGCTGGTGCCGCTTTTTTAGCGCCAAAAGAGTACTGAAGACCGATTGTTGCTACTTGGTCTGTGTGATCTGCTTCTAAATCTTCTACAACGCGGTAATCAGCACGTAGAGACGTATTGTCGCTTAGTGCGAATTTTAAACCACCACCCGCATTAAGCTGAGTGTTTTCGTCACCGTCAAGATCTAAGTCGTAGTGCGTAGAACCAAGACCCGCTGCTAGGTAAGGCGTTACGCTAGAGCTGTTAAAGAAGTTGTATAAACCGTCAAGACGGTATTGATCAGCATCGATGTTTTGACCGTTGCTAAGTTCACTGTCTAAGTTTAGGTAAGTGAACTCAACGCCCCATGGGTTATCGAATTGGTAACCAAAGCTAAGACCGAACGCACGATCGTCATCCAAGTCACGATTGTTATCAGGTGCGGAATAACCAATGCTTGGTGTAAGTGTGAAACCTGCAACTGGCTCTTCTGCGTGCACAGCCGTTGCTGATGCTGCAAGGATACCACTTAGAATTGCTGTTTTCTTAAAAATGTTAGACATGTCTCTCTCCTTAGGGGGGATGTCATTTAGTAATAGCTTAAGTGTACATTAAATATTTATAATTTGACTTAGATATAAAAGTGCAAAGATTGTCTGACTTGTGAAGCATTTGAAGCAACTTGACAAAAAACTGACGTATTATGGCTTCTTTACACAATGATAGCGTCTTAACTCATTAGTATTCTTGAAATAATCCCTCTTCAATTACATAACTTTTGCACAAAATGCTTAGGCTAATCACTTAAAAAAGGCTATAAGAGCAAAATGTGCACTCGTATGGCCACAGTTTTGAGTATAGTCGAGCTTTCAGACAGTCTTAGCGCAGTTTTGCAATCGCCTGCAGTAATAGTAGAAACGCATTCACTGAAGCAAATGAAGCCGATTCATGCATAGTGTGATAGCCCGTAGTTGGGATTTGTAAAGTAGTACCATCGACCAAGCCATTAGATGCCGAGATGATGCGACCTAACTCAGTACTGCCAAGTGAGCTTGGCGACTGGCCGGCAGCGATTAATTTTTCGTTCTCTGCTTCAACATAACGGTTCTTATATAAGAAGCTAAAGCCAATCTCTTCACATAGTTGTTCGAGCAACGCTGTACTTTCGGGGTTAAAGGAAGCGTTAGCATCCTTTTCACGCAAAACGAGTAGCTGTTGATCTGCGCTTTCTATATCTGGAAATGGACTCGTATCAACAACGAACAAGCGGTTAGTTGTGCCGCCAAAGCGTCTAAACCACTCTAGCAAGTAGCGCCAGCTTTTACCTGCTTCTTCTTGCGCGGTAAAAAAAGCGGTTCCAGTAAACCCTTGGCTGAATAGGTGAACCAGCGCAGCGGCCGAAATAACATTATCGAGCTGACCTTCTAAACGATCGCCATTACGAGCGAGTGTGTCTTCAAAAGCGACTGGCGTGCCAGCAACAACCCCTTCTAGGCCTTCGACTTCGAAAATTAAGTTGTTTCGGTATTCACAGATGTAGCCATTACGGATGACACCTTTTCCACGGTAGCCACCAGACCAAGGTTCGTAAGCATAAACGTTTTCTTGGTTAAAGCGCTCCGTTACCTTTGTCATGAGCTGCTCAGACACAGAATTGTTCAATAGATCGGTTCGATTGGCTGAGACAAATGCGGCGTATTGAAATTCGTTAGGGCCAGTACACACTAAACCATGTCGATCGATGTGCGCAGAGAACATGGTACTAAATGGATCACTGCCTTGTGCGACTAAGACACCTTCATACCAGGTTACTTTCGCGCCACGCTCTTCAAGCTCACGCTGCAGAACTCGAAAAAACGAGTGCTCCGCGCCGACTACGGAAGGAGCACGAATAAGATGTTTTAGCAGATCGATAAACTCTTCATTTAGCACGCAGTCACCCTCTAAGAAAGCTGTGTAAGGAAAAGCGATCATAGGAGTTTTAGGGAAGAAATAAAGCGATTTATAGAAGGTTTTAAGAATAAATAGTACGTCAATAAAAGTGTTCTTTGAAAAACAGATATAAGGGTTATATATACAATTAATATTGATAATGGTTCTTATAATTGTTAAGTTCTCTTTTAATGAGTTTTTTCTAATGTACTTGATACTATCAACTATTTAAATCTAAGGGTTAGAACAATGAAAAAGACCTTACTTGCTTTGCTAGTCACTGCGGGGGCTGCGCAGGCTAATGCCATGTCTTATGAATTCGATGTTACGTTAAAAGGCTATGACGGTGATGCGACTTCCTCTGTTGCCTACTCCGGTCAGATTGCACGTCATGCCCTGCATAATTCGTTGAAAAAAGTGGTGAGCCAAGGCGACCAAACGCGGATGTTGATGTACTTATCTGGCAAAGAAGAAGGTCGTATTATTCTTGATCCTGCTAGCAAAGAGGGTTTTGCTATTAAGCAGTCTCAAGTTGACGAACTCTCTAAGGGGAAAGACTTATTATCCAGCGCTTACGATGGCGTGATCACAGGTTGGCCTGGCAATCCAACAGCACAAGAGTTGTTACAACAATGGGTAGAACTGGCAGCAAACAGTAAGCAAGGTTATGACCCTGTTAATGGTTACGATTACACTCAGCTAATCTCTAAGTTTGCCATGGGCGCAGTGTTCTATAACAAAGCGGTTAACCATTACTTAGAAGAGAAGTTAGAGGCAGATCAGCATCCAAATAACGAAGCCTATAAAGAAGGCGTACCTTATACAGGTAAAGAACATGTATGGGACGAAGCGTTTGGTTACTTTGGTGCGCCGGCACATGGTTTAGAGCTTACGCCAAATGAAGTTGTGCAAATTACCAAACAGAATCCTGAGTACTTCGCAAAAGCCGATGCAAATGGTGATGGTGTTGTAGACCTGAAGTCAGAAATGGCGTTTGCACACGCTTATTATGCCGCCAGCATCGATGCCAGCTCTGATACCACATACTTCCATACGATCATGCAGGCGTTTGTTGACGGTCGCCAGTTGATTAGCAAAGCAAATGGTGAACGTCTAACTGACGAGCAGCGCGGTGAATTAAAGGGTTACGCAGCAACGATTGCGACGGCGTGGCAGCAAGTCATTGCTGAGGCGGCGTTCAAATACGCGGGTAGCGTCTACGCTGATCTTGAGAAAATCGCGATCATTGAAGAAGCGCATGGTGATGTCAGCAAAGCATTCCGTGATTACGTAAAACACTGGGGTGAATTAAAAGGTTTTGCGCTGTCTCTTGAAGCTGCGGGTCGAGATCTAGGTAAAGCGCAAGCAAGCCTAGATCGTTTGATTGGCTTTAGCCCTGTACTGTTCGGTGACATGCAAGTGGCCGCATACGATGGTAAAGGTGGCTTTGTACAAACCAATGCGGGCATTATGCAAGAATACAAATTGAATATGATCAAAGTGCAAAACCTACTAGCCCAACATTTTGACTTAAAAGCAAAGCTGAAAGATAAAACGGGCGGCATGAGCGCTGTTTTAGAACAAATTAATACCGCAGGTAAAAGCGCTGAAAATGACTAAACGGGCGTTTTAATAATGTTGGAAAACATTGTTGCTTGGTTAGGAGACGAGCTGGCATTTGCTGGCTCGTCTTTGTTGGATACGAGCAAGCGAGTGTCTGTTTGGTATCTTGCGTCGGCATTGTTGTTTGCGGGCGCGCTATTAACCATTCGCTATGGTCGTCAGGGATGGTTGCGTTTACAGCCTTATTTATCATGGCGAGTCTGGTTCCATCGCTCAGCGCGAACTGATTACGCATTGTGGCTGGTTAATCGCCTTTTATTAGCGTTATTGATCCCGAAAGCACTTACTCAGGCGGTTTGGATTAGTTGGCTATACTTCTATTGGCAAGAACACGGCTTTCGTGATCTGCAGCTAGGCTGGTCGACTTCCGTTGTAATGGTTTTATTTACCTTATGCTACTTTCTAATCGATGATTTTTCGCGTTTTTTTGTGCACTGGTGTATGCACAAAAGTCCTTGGTTATGGGTGTTTCATCAGGTGCATCACAGTGCCAAAGTACTAACGCCGTTTACCGTCTTTCGCACTCACCCCGTTGAAGGGTTATTGTTTTTCCTCCGCTCTATGGTCTCTCAAAGTTTTGTTATCAGCGTATTTCTGGTGGCTTTTCCTAATCAAGTCAGTTTATGGCAGATCTACGGCGTACTAGTCACGACATTTTTGTTTAATGTATTCGGGGCAAATTTACGTCATTCTGGCGTGGCGCTTAGCTACGGTCCTCGTATTGAAAAATGGCTTATCTCACCCGCGCAACATCAGATACACCATTCGGTAGCGCGTCATCACTATGATCGTAACTTTGGTGTGGTGTTGGCTATTTGGGATCGATTATTTGGTAGTTGGCACGCAGGGCACGATGATCAAGCTATTCGTTTTGGTACCCAGAAAGCGATTGATGACATGGGGATGATAGGTCAGTGGTCACAGCCGTTTAAGGATATTCAGCGATTGCTAAGGGATCGAATTAAGCATAGGCAAATGTGGTTAAAGCAGTTTAGCCAAAAAAACGCCCCGCACGATTAGATCGTGAAGGGCGCTCCTAAATAGGAGAGTTGTCTATGATAAGACTAAGAGATTAGAGCGTTTTAAGGGGTTGTGGTTAAATCGGCTTCCGCTTGTGCCAGCATATTGAACTCTTCTTCAGGCGTTTTCGCGACGAGACGATTTTTGCTGTACAAAAAGAAATACGCGGCGCCGATCACAAACAGTGCCAAGGTATACATAAAGGCACGTGGGTCATAGGCGAAAACACCTGTTAGCGCAATAATCGATAGCACCAAGGCGATACTGGAAGTAACAATGCCCCCCGGTGTTCTATAAGGACGAGGCATATCAGGCTGTTTAATGCGCAGTAGAATATGACTTAGCGCCATCAATGCATACGACACGGTGGCACCAACCACAGCCATTCCTAGCATCAGATCCCCTTCGCCCGTTAATGACGCTAGGAACCCAAATACGCCAGGAACAATCAGTGCGCGGGCAGGGACCTTACGTTTATTCGTAAGAGACAAGCTTTTTGGTAAGTAGCCAGCACGTGACAAGGCAAAGACTAAACGGCTGTAGCCATAGATGATGGAGAAAAATGATGCCACCAAACCGGCCAGTGCAAGCACATTCACCAGTGTCGCCAACGTTGGTTTACCGGCTACGTTCAAAGCATCCACTAACGGTACCGCACTGCTGCCGATTGCTTCTGCACCGGTAACACCAGCCAGCAATAAGACGACTAGGGTTGCGGTAAATAGTAAGAAAATCATCGCACCAATAATACCTTTCGGCACATCTTTCGCCGGATCTTTGGCTTCTTCGGCCGCTAGAGGAACCCCTTCCACAGCGAGAAATAACCACATTGCAAACGGCAGTGCTGCCCAAACTCCGTACCAACCAAAAGGCATCAACTCTGATGCGCCTGCTGCGTCGGTAGGTGCGATATCAAACAGGCGCGAGGCGTCAAAATCGCCGATTAATGCGACCGCCGTACCTAAAATTGCGACCACTGCCAAACCAGAAATGACCATCATAACTTTTAGGGCTTCGCCCACACCAGCTAAATGAATGCCGATAAAGACGAGGTAAAACAGGGCGTAGACAACAGGGCCATTGAAACCGAGTAGTTCTTCTACCGCTGAACCGATGAAAATAACGATAGCCGCTGGAGCCAATGCATATTCAATGAGCACTGCCAAACCAGTCATATAGCCACCGACAGGCCCCATCGCTTGCCGAGCGAAACTGTAGCCACCACCCGCAGCGGGTATTGATGCTGACATTTCGGCTAGCGATAGCACCAGTGTCAGGTACATGATGCCCATCAGCACAGCTGCGATGGCGAAGCCGCCCCAGCCAGCTTCGCCAATACCGAAGTTCCAGCCTGCGAAGTCTCCGGAGATGACGTACGACACCCCTAGACCTGCGAGTAGCATCCAACCAGCGGTGCCGCGCTTTAGCTGGCGCTTGGCCAGATAGTCTTGATCCATTTGTTCAGCCATGTGTGTTCCTCATGTGTACTGTTATGGTTAAGGTTTTTGAGTGATTAGAAAGTTGTTGTTATCGTTTTCATGCTCCAGCACGGAATCGTCTGTGCGATCCTTAAGTTTGACGCCGGAGAGTTGTTTGCTACGCGCTTCATTAAGCAAGTAGAGTGCTTTGCGGGCAGCCTCAGGGTAGTTCAGCCCCGCAGTACGGATATTGGAGATACAGTTGCGAAAGGCGTCGGTATGCCCCACCTTAGGGCTCCAAGTTAGGTAGAGCCCCATGCTGTCGGGTGAGCTCAAGCCGGGGCGCTCGCCTACCAGCACAACAACACATTTTGCTCTGAGAAGGTCGCCAATGTGATCGCCAATGGCGACACGCCCCTGTTCGACCAAGCAAAACGGAGCGATGCGCCAAGGCTCTGGCCCGCTCGTCAGTTGCGGGATCAATTTTCCTAAAAAGGGCGTTACGTTCTCTTCAATAGCGAAGGCCGATAGACCGTCAACAATTACAAATGCCAGATCGTATTCGTCATCACACAGGTAAGCGTGATCTTCTAAGGTTTGCTCTGAGGCTTTATTCAGAAGGCGACCGTAATCTGGGCGTTGTAGGTACATGTCGCGATGTTCTGCTCGGCTATGTAAACGTAGCGGCTGGCCTTTGGGGCACCAGCTTTGGGACATAAGGTTTTCGATCAGTCCATCTATATCGAGGGGAGTGTGAACCGCATCAATGGCTTGGGCATGGGCCAACTGGAAGGCAAGTAGGTGTTTGGTTGGTACGCTAATGCCCGCTCGCCCTAAGCCAATACGTGCGTCTGTAAACTCACGTAAGCGTTGCCATGGATTTTCAATGACGGGCTCTTCGATAGGGTGCGTTGGAAAGATTCGCTTCATACTAATGGTCTCCCAACATGCGTTTTAGTGACGTTTCAAAAGCTGTGGGAATTTTATGATTCAATGTGAACTGGTCATCACTAAAAATGTTGGTGTGTTTTAGCCATTGATCAAACTCTGGCGCAGGGCTTAGGCCTAATGCTTGGCGTACATACATGGCATCGTGGAATGAGGTGGTTTGGTAGTTGAGCATGATGTCATCAGAGCCAGGAATGCCCATGATGAAAGTGCAGCCTGCAACGGCAAGCAACGTCATCAGGTTGTCCATATCATTTTGGTCGGCTTGGGCGTGGTTGGTGTAGCAGACATCACAGCCCATGGGTAAGCCTAATAGCTTGGCGCAGAAATGGTCCTCTAAGCCTGCTCGAGTAATTTCCTTGCCGTCGAATAAGTACTCTGGGCCGATAAAGCCAACGACGGTATTAACCAACAACGGTTTAAATTTTCGCGCTACTGCATAGGCTCGTGCTTCACAGGTTTGTTGATCCAGATTGTGGTGTGCATTAGCGGAAAGCGAGCTGCCTTGTCCGGTTTCAAAATACATCACGTTATCACCGACCGTGCCGCGCTTAAGTGATAGCGCAGCCTCGCGAGCCTCGGCAAGAGTAGCTAGATTAAAACCAAAACTATCGTTGGTCGCTTGCGTACCGCCAATGGACTGGAACACCAGATCAACTGGTGCGCCTTGTTCAATGCATTCAATGGTGTTGGTGACGTGCGTTAACACGCATGACTGCGTCGGAATCTCGTAGTGTTGAATGACCTCATCCATCATGTTCATCAAACGACAAGCCTGTGCCACATTGTCGGTGGCGGGGTTGATGCCAATGACCGCATCTCCGTTGGCGTACATCAAACCGTCTAAAATACTGGCAGCAATGCCTGTTAAATCATCTGTTGGATGATTGGGTTGCAAACGAGTTGATAAGTGCCCCGGTAAGCCGATGGTGTTCCGAAAAGCAGTTTTCACATGGCACTTCTTACTGACCAAAATAAGGTCTTGGTTGCGCATGATCTTACACACGGCGGCCGCCATTTCAGGTGTCACGCCTAAGCGTATGCGTTCTAAGGTAATTGGTGTGGCTAGGTCACTTAGCAGCCAGTCTCGAAAGCCACCGACGGTGAGATGGGAGATGACAGAAAAAGCGCCTTTATCGTGCTCGTCGATGATTAAACGGGTGATTTCATCGTCTTCATAAGGAATGAGCAGGTCTTCCAAAAACAGTTTGAGAGGAACGTCAGCCAATGTCATCTGCGCGATGGCGCGTTCTTCAGCGGTTTCTGCCGCGACACCTGCAAGACGGTCACCTGAGCGCGCGGGGGTGGCCTTAGCCATTAAATCGGCAAGGTTCTTAAAGCCAAATGTTCGTCCCCCCACCGTATGTCGAAAGCGATATTGTGTGTTGTCATTTGCCATGTTGGCACCTTTGAGTCTACTTTTAAAAGCCTGCTTTGATAACGCTGCCTTATGGAATAGGAATTGCTTTGTAAAGCGATTAGCAAGTTATTCTATTTTGTTGAATACCGTTACATGGGCGTTATCGAATTTTGGCAATTTTTAAAACCCCTTATAAATCAAATAACTATAAAAACTTCATGTTTGCAGTTTGCGCAAATTTGATAAATGGAGAAAAAGATGGCAGGGCTAAAAAATCACGTCGCACCAATAAAGAGCGTTAAGGTGTCTTGCAAACAGGCCTTTGATGCAGACATGCACGCAGCTAACTTAACGAACTGGCAGCAAGAGTATGACCAAATCAGTCGTGGAGGCTTTCATGGCTCGATTGTGGAGCTGCCTTTTAATGATCTCCAAGTGTTTAAAGAAGTGACCAGTCAGGCACTACAACAAAAATGTATGGTGTGGCCTGATTCTGTTTGGTTAGGTATCCCTTTAAATGATCAATCAGACAGTCGTATTAATGGATTGTCAGTTCGATCTGACAATATTATGTGTCGTCCTGGTGGGTGTGAGTTTGATCTGACCACACCACAGGACTATGAGTTGTATGGCATGGTCGTTAAGTTGCCAGCATTGATGCGTATGGCTGAAATCCATGATGTGGAACTGAAATGGTCTGAGCTCAATGAATATGGTCGATTAGTGTTGCCAGAAAAAACATTGCAAGAGGTGCGTTTCTTACTCAATCGGTTGTTAGGATCAGGCAGCACTCAAGGCTTATCTGCACGCATTTCTCATGACCTTGTTATGATGGCATTGTTAGAAGTGCTTAAAGTGGAGCGTCCTGCCCCCGCTCAAACCCAAAGCTACCACCATCGCAAACAGGTTGTGGACTTAGCGCGAGCGTTTATACAGGAAAACCCTGATACGCCTCTAACCGTGACGGACCTCTGCCAAGTGACCAATGTGAGTCGACGTTCCATACAATATGCCTTTGAAAGTATCCTTGATATCAGTCCGATTCAATATCTACGGATGTCTCGTTTGAATGGAGTAAGACGTGCTTTGATGGAAGCTGAAGCGGGACAAAATATCGCCGATTTGGCAGCTCAGTGGGGATTTTGGCATATGAGCCAGTTTGCGAAAGATTATCGGTTATTGTTTGGCGAACGCCCATCAACAGCGTTATCGCACAACCTTACCTAGCAGGCCTGTTCGGCCGATTAGCGTGGCGTAGGTTGATTAGTTATGTACATAAAAAAACCGCTTGAGATGACCTCAAGCGGTTTTTTATTAATCATACTAACCTGTGGTTAGATTAAGACTTTTTGTTTTTTTGCTCTTCTAGGCGTTGTTCCCAGAAGTCAGCGCCTTGAATACCGAGCGCTTTCGGATCAAAAGTGTATTCTTCTACACCAGCGGCTTTTTGATCTTCGTAGTCTTTCAAGGCTTTCATTGTTGGACGAGCCATAAAGAAGATGGCGATGATTCCAACGATGTTCAACCAAGCCATTAGACCAACCCCCACATCACCAAGATTCCAGATGTAGCCTGCTGTGTTTACAGTACCGTAGGCCACCATAAACATGATCAATAGCTTAACAAACGTTAGAGATACATTAATTTTCAACGCACGACGTAGGTACGCTACGTTTGTTTCAGCAATGTAGTAGTAGGCTAAGATTGTCGTGAAGGCGAAGAAGAACAAAGCGATGCCGACAAACGCTGAACCAAAACCACCAAAGATGCTTTGCAGTGCCATTTGCGTGAACGCAGGTGAGGCAATGATTACATCAGCTGGTAGGTTTTGCACGATGAACTGGCCATCAGGTAATGTACCCTGAACGTTGTATTTTTGTGTGATCAGAATCATCAATGCTGTTGCAGTACATACGAACAACGTATCAACGTAGACAGAGAACGCTTGAACCAAACCTTGTTGAGATGGGTGTTGAACCTCAGCTGCCGCAGCCGCATGAGGGCCTGTGCCTTGACCGGCTTCGTTTGAATAAACACCACGTTTGACACCCCAACCAATTGCTGCACCAAAACCTGCTTGAGCACTGAATGCATCAGAAATGATCAGTCCAAAAATGCCAGGCACTTGATCAAGGTTTAGGAAGACAACAATCAGAGCCATGATCACATAACCCATTGCCATAAATGGCACAATAACTTGGGTAAAGTTCGCAATACGCTTGATACCACCAAAAATGATGAACGCCAGAACGACTAGAATAACAGCCAGAGCGACGAGTTTGGTCGTGCCCACTTCACCGAAAGAGGTAGAAATGATATCGCCAGACCCAAAGACTTGGGCAACAGCATTACCAACGGAGTTGGCTTGGATACCAGGAAGGAACACACCACAAGCAAGAATAGAAGCTAGGGCAAACAACACACCTAACCATTTTAGACGAAGGCCTTTTTCAAAGTAATACGCTGGACCACCACGGTACTGACCGTTATCGTTCACTTTGTAAATTTGACCTAGCGTTGACTCTGCGTAAGCGGTACTCGCGCCAAGGAAAGCGACCACCCACATCCAGAATACAGCACCTGGACCACCGAAGCCGATTGCGGCAGCAACACCGGCAATGTTACCTGTACCAACACGACCTGAAAGAGATACTGCTAAGGCTTGAAACGATGAAATACCTTTTTCAGATGGCGTAGAGTTAAATAGCAATGACCACATTTCTTTGAAATGGCGGACTTGAGCGAATCGAGTCAGGATCGAATAGAACAGACCTGCTCCTAAGCACAAATAGATGAGCGCAGGGCTCCAGATGACTCCGTTCAGGAAATCAATGAACTCTTGCATAGAGGTTCTCCAGTGATAATCGCGCGTTGAGCGCTTCTAATTATTTTAATGCTGGTTGTTGCCAGCTCGTCACACCGTTGAGTTTACGCCGTCACAGTCTGTGACAATGTGTAAAGATCATGGTGCAATAAGTACGACTTGTGTAAATCATGACGTCGAATCTACCATGCTCATCATAAATTTTACATTTGACTAGGTGTTATTTTTTGGCGCTACTTGGTGTTTTTTAGGAGTCTATTGGTATAGTGCTGAACAGTCAATTGGCTGTTTAGATAAGTGACTGCGGTCTATAACTGTTTCTGATAGGTAAACAATGCATTGTCTTTTGATGTATTTATTGTCAATAAAGATAAGGTTAATGTTTGATGCATCGTAAAAATTATTGAACATAAAACGTTCAAGGAGCAATGTATGTCTCATGTCGCATTTGTATCTCATGGTGGTGGGCCTATGCCTCTGCTAGGTGACCCAAGCCATGCGGAATTGGTCTCTACACTTAAGGCGTTACCTCAGCAATTTCCAAAACAACCGTCGGTTATCATCATGATCAGTGCCCATTGGGAAACGTCGGGCTTTGAAATAACGACGGCTGAAAATCCCGATTTGATCTATGACTATTATGGCTTTCCTGATGAGTCTTATCAGTTTCAATATCCCGCGCCGGGCGCCCCTAAACTGGCGCGTGACATCGCTGATAAAATGGAAGCGAAAAGCACACACATAGGTTTAAATGAAAAGCGTGGGTTTGATCATGGTATGTTTATCCCTTTGATGCTGATGTATCCAGAAGCAAATATTCCAGTTGTGCAAATCTCGTTAGCCAGCTCTTTAAGCCCAGACCAGCATTGGATGTTAGGAGAGCAGTTAGCTGAAGCCCTTCCTGAGGATGCGTTGGTGATTGGCTCCGGTTTTAGTTTTCATAATATGCGTGCTTTTTTTGCTCCAAAAACACCACAAGTGAAACACGATGTGCACGCTTTTCAAACATGGCTTGATGAAACCGTGACCAGCAGCCATCTAGACCTAAACGAAGCGAAGCAGCGTTGGTTGCATTGGTCGGAAGTAGAAGGCGGACGTTTCTGTCACCCTCGTGAAGAGCATCTAATCCCTTTGATCGTATGTCATGCACTCGCACAGAAACAGGGGCGTTCGATTGCCTTTAGTGCTCTTGGCGTGGAAGCACGCCACTTTGTTTGGTAATGCTTAGCGTTAAAAACTGCTTTTGTTTTAGCCGATTCAAAGAGTCGGCTTTTTTATTGCATGAATCTAACGCATTAATAGGTTTTCTGAGTGCGTATTTATCCCTAGACAGCCCTCGCAATGCCGTTGCAACATACGGCACATACACTTTACGTATCCCTAATCGTTTATCAGAGGACGATAGCAATGCCGAATACTTCTCAAGAGCTATCCAATACCAACACAGCTTCTTGTCTTGAGCTAAAAGAGGGTATTTTGTACCACATGCGTTACACCTTAGCGCTGCGTTCAGAGCAAGCTTCAAAGCGTGATTGGTGGCTTTGTCTATCCCTTGCGGTGCGTGATCGCATCATCGATGACATGGTGGAGACTCAAGCGCGCCATAATCAAGACAATGTACGCCGACTTTATTATCTCTCAATGGAATATTTGATGGGGCGAATGCTGGTAAATAACGTGCATAACATACGAGTGTTTGAGCAAGCCCAGCAAGCTATTACAGAGCTTGGCCAAAATTGGGATGAAATCTGTGATGAAGAAATGGATATGGGATTGGGTAACGGTGGGCTAGGGCGGTTGGCAGCCTGTTTCTTAGACTCGTTGGCAACACTCGATTTACCTGCTGTCGGCTACGGCATTTACTATGAATTCGGTCTCTTCAAACAGGCGTTTCAGAGTGGGAAACAAGTGGAACATCCTGATACATGGATCAATTATGGGACGCCTTGGGAGTTAGTTCGCCCCGAGTACGCGCAAACCATTCAGTTTTATGGCCGTGTAGAGGAATCCTATGACAGTTATGGTAATTACCATCCGCTTTGGGTCGAAACAAAAAATGTATTGGGCATTCCCCATGATATCCCCGTCGCTGGTTACGACACCAAAACGGTTAACTTTCTAAGGTTGTGGTCTTCTCGCTCAACAGAGGACTTTGACTTAGATGAGTTCAACAAAGGCGACTACGTTGAAGCGGTGCGATCTAAAGCGATTGGTGAAACGATTTCGAAGGTGCTTTATCCAAACGATACAACGGAAAATGGCAAAGAGCTAAGGCTAGTACAGCAATACTTTTTCGTGGCCTGTTCTTTGGCGGATATTTTACGACGTTTTGAGCGTAATAACGGCTCGGATTGGGAAGTATTAGCGGAAAAGGCCGCGATCCAACTAAATGATACACACCCAGCGATTGCTGTCGTGGAGTTGATGCGCATTTTAGTGGACGACAAGCGCCTGCATTGGGATCAAGCATGGTCCTTAGTAACCCGAATTTTTGCTTATACCAATCACACCTTGTTACCAGAGGCGCTTGAGACATGGAGCGTTGCGCTGTTTGAAAAGGTGTTGCCGCGTCACTTGCAGTTTATTTATGAGATTAATCACCGCTTAATGGATGATGTGGAGGCCCGTTGGCCTGGTCGTGATGACATCAAACAAGCACTTTCTATTATTGAAGAGGGGCATGGCAAGATGGTGCGTATGGCACATCTTGCGGTTGTGGGTAGCCATAAAGTGAACGGTGTAGCAGCCTTGCACTCGCAGCTCTTGAAGACGGATTTGTTTGCGCGCTTTGACGAGTTCTATCCAGGCAAGTTTACCAACAAAACCAATGGCATTACGCCAAGACGCTGGTTATTGAACTGTAACTCAGGCTTAGCGCAATTATTTGATCAATACGGTATCGAATCTGATTGGCCAAAGAATTTAGACCGCTTGCGAAAGTTAGAAAATTTCGCTGACGAGCCAGAATTTCAACAAGCCTTCATGAAGGTGAAGTTGCAGAACAAACAGGCATTAACGCAGGTGATCAAAGCGGAATGCGGTGTTGATGTAGACCCGAATGCCATGTTTGACGTACAAATCAAGCGTTTGCATGAATACAAGCGTCAGCATTTAACTTTGTTAAATATTCTAACTTTATATCATCGACTACTTAACAATCCTGATATGGATATGGTCCCTCGGGTCTTTATTTTTGGGGCCAAAGCAGCACCAGGTTATGCTTTAGCTAAAACTATCATTTACGCCATTAATGCGGTGGCGGAAGCCGTTAATAATGATGTGCGTATTCAAGGCAAATTAAAGGTGGTGTTTCTACCGAACTATCGTGTTTCGTTGGCGGCGAAGATCATCCCTGCGGCTGATTTATCAGAACAAATTTCCACTGCTGGTAAAGAAGCCTCTGGTACAGGAAATATGAAACTGGCTTTGAATGGCGCATTAACCATTGGCACATTGGATGGCGCCAATGTTGAAATTCAAGAAGAAGTGGGCGATGAGAATATTTTTATCTTTGGCCTGAAAATCGAAGATGTTCAGGCGCTTGATCGTAATGGCTATAACCCATATGACTATTATTATGGAGATGAAGAGCTTAGAAATGCACTAGACTGGCTGTGTTCAGGGTATTTTAGCCCGTATGACCCGCATGCGTTCGATGAGATCCGTCGCACCTTATTAGATCAGGGCGACCGCTTTAAAGTGTTGGTAGATTATCGTGCTTATGTTGAATGCCAAGAACGAGTGAGCGAGGCGTATCGAGATCAAAATCATTGGGCGAAGATGGCGATCTTGAATACGGCGAGAATGGCTAAGTTTTCATCCGATCGAACCATCCAAGAATACGCAGACGAAATTTGGCATTTGCCTGCTTGCCCAATCTAAAAATGAAAGGGCTATAGGTATTCGTCGCGGATGGTTTGGTAGGTGCCGTTACGTTTAATGATCTGTAGCCCTTTATTGAACTCTTGTAGCAGCTCACGTGACTCGGGGTAGTGTTTACTGAAGCAGACGTGTAAGGGGACCAGTGGCTCCGATACAATATTAGTGACTTTTAGACTTTTATGAATACCAAGAATACGTGCTTGATACAATGCAGGGTAATCAGACACATAAAAAAGGTCTGTTTGACCACTGACAACGGAGTTTAAGCCTTGGGTGATGTTTTGCGCTAATTGATGAGGAATGCTGAGACTGCGTAATTGCTGTTCCATATCCCAGCCTTCGACGGAAATAATTTGATAATCTGCAAGGTCGTAGATAGTTTCTATTGCGTGAGTGTCCAGCTCTACTCGACTAATAACCGCGCGACTGGTTGCGCTCAGCTCATCGCTGAAATACATAAACGGTGCGCGCTCAGGGCGACGAGAACACGTGACGGTTCCTAACACCTTTCCTGCTTGCATGTTTTGGATGATGCTGTGCCACGGTTTCTTTTCAAACGTGGTCTGAATACCAACTTCTTTGAAGGCGGCTTCGACAACACGAATGTCCATACCAGAGATACTATTATCTGATTCAGAGATCATAATGTAGGGAGGAAAGTCGACCACCGGTAACGTGACGGTCTGAGCCCAAGCATTCATTTGAAAACCGCAAATAACGGACAGCAGCAAAGATTTTTGCACTCGCTGAAAAAACACGTAACCCCCCATAAAGTGATCGTCCTAGACGCTTGTTTTTGCAAAAATGCAAACAATGTTCAAGGATGCGCTAAGATACCACAGACCATCGAAAAAGTGGCAGAAAAACTGGCGTTTTTATGAGCGAATCAGTGTGCTTGGTGATATTAATTTAGTTTATAGGTAGGCGCTGGTTTTAAACGATTGAAACCAGCGCCTAGCGGGTTAAAGTGACATGACAATACGGCCTGTGATATCGCCTTTTTCCATATCTTCAAAGATGGCATTGATATCGTCGAGCTTTTTCTCGGTGATGATTGCTTTGACCTTGCCACGTGCCGCGAATTCTAGACACTCTTCGAGGTCTTTACGCGTGCCAACAATTGAACCAACAACGCTAACACCATTAAGAACAGTATCAAAGATAGGCAATGGCATGTCTTCAGGTGGCAGGCCAACTAATACGCATTTACCGCCGCGACGAACCACGTCATAGCTTTGTCGGAACCCGGCTTTACTCACTGCTGTACAGACACTGCCATGAACACCACCTGTTGCGTCACGGATATCTTCGACCACATTGTCTGTTTTAAAATCAAAGAAGTGCTCAGCTCCAAGTGAGGTGGCTAATTCACGCTTCGCTTCACCGGTATCAACCGCGACAACGCGTAAACCCATTGCTACTGCATATTGAACAGCTAGGTGCCCAAGTCCACCGACACCAAACACTGCGACCCATTGGCCTGGTTTTGCATCGGATACCTTTAGCGCTTTATAAGTGGTGACACCTGCGCAGAAAAGCGGTGCCGCATCCACGTAGTTCAAGTTGTCGGGTACTTTAATGACGTAGTCAGCATGCGCAGCACAATATTCAGCATAGCTACCTGCAACCGAGTAGCCAGCATTTTGTTGCGACATACACAGGCTTTCTTGGCCTGCTAGGCAGTATTCACAGTGACCGCAGGCACTGTACAGCCATGGGATACCGACTCTATCGCCAAGGCTTAGATGTGTCACTGCGCTGCCTAGCTCTACAATTTCGCCAACGCCTTCGTGGCCAGGAATCAGCGGCAGCGTAGGTTTGACAGGCCAATCACCGTGACAAGCATGGAGATCCGTATGACAAACGCCGCAGGCATGAATTTTGACTAAGATTTGATGTGGTTCAATGGTAGGCTTTTGGACGTCTTCAATGGTTAGAATTGAGCCAAACGTATTGGCAACAGCAGCTTTCATAAAATACTCCCTTAATTATTTTAGTATCGCTCAGACGATAATAGTAATTATCGTCGGCTGCCTTAACGTTAGTGGAACGTGTAATAATTACTTGTTTCGTAGTCCAAAACTGTTGTCTCTGAGTCCAAATATGCATGTTTCATGCTTTTGATAGGTTTATGTAAGGTAAGTTTTATGACGGTTTCATTAGTGGTTTTACTCTTTGTTATTGCTTTTGGAGCCTATATTCAAACAGCGACGGGGTTTGGGTTTGGCTTAGTCGTATTGGGCATTGGCGGCGCATTTGGTTTATTACCGATCGCCGACTTAGCATTTATCGCCAGTGCGCTAAGCATTGTGAACAGTATATCGGGCTTATATGGAAATGTTTGGCGACAGGCTCAGTTTCGCCAGATGTTTGTGTTTCTTGCGGTAGCATTGCCAATGGTTGCGGTTGGGCTGTATTGGTTAGAGCATATGGGCCAGTATGCATTGAACTTACTGCAAGGCTTGCTGGGGTGCGTGATGATACTGGTGTGCCTAAGCTCGCTTTTACGTCCTGAACCGCAAGCGACATTGTCGCCGTCGTGGCATTTTGGTGTCAGCGGTGCGTTTGCCGGAATGTTGAGTGGATTGTTTTCTACTGCTGGACCGCCGATATCGTATTTGATGTATCGCCAGCCGGTTGAACTTATTGTCATACGTGCAACACTATTGAGCGTATTTTTAGTGTTAGCGGGCTTTCGTACCAGTGCCTCTTTGATCTCAGGGCTTGTCACAGACGATATGATCACAGTCTCTTTGGTGGGTACGCCCATCGTGCTGTTGGGGACCATGCTGTCACGTCGTTATCTGTTGTCATGGTTGTCAGCCGCTATAGTAAAGCGCATTGCTATGACAATGCTGCTTATTTCAGGTGGAATCTTGCTGGTGAAAGCGCTGTATTAAAGACTCTGCTACCGAATAGCGATAAATGAAAAATGGCATCAGCTTTAAACTGGTGCCATTTTTTGTAGTTTGTACTGTGGTTTTAGATGACACCAAGTTCGGTTAAGCGCTCATGCAAGTATGAGCCCGCCGTATGGCGATCCGATAACACAACATCTGGGCGAGGGTGCAGGAATAAAGGCAGTGAAATACGTGATTTGGTTTTATCGGTGCCTTCTGGATTGATCACACGGTGGGAGGTCGATGGAAAATAGCCTCCAGACGCTTCTTGCAACATGTCGCCAATATTAACAATCAGGTTGCCAAAGTCGCATGGTACATCTATCCAGCGGCCATCTTTGAGCTTTACTTGTAACCCAGGTTCATTTGCCGCAGGTAAAATAGTAATCAAGTTTATATCTTCATGAGCCCCAGCTCGAATGGCTCCGAGTTCTTCATCCCCTTGCAGAGGTGGATAATGTAAGACTCGTAATAAAGTCTGATCACTGTTTTCAATCATGCCTGATAGTGGTTGGGAGTAGTGGCTTGCTACCTCTTCCGGTGAATACTGTTCAATCCAACCGAGCAGCTCTTCAGCCAAGGTGTTGGCTTCTTCGTAATACTGTGTCAATTGGTCTTTATGTTGCAAAGGGCACTGACCCCAAGGGTAATAGTGGAAGTATTCTTTGATGTCTTTTTTGCTATGCCCTTTTGCTGTTTCTGACACATCGGGCGGGAAGTAACCGTCTTGTGTGCCTACGTTATAGCGGTAGGTATGCTTTTCTGCACTGTTAAAAAAATCTTGCCAGTTGCGGTATATGTCTGACACCAGTTGCTGGCGAATAGGATGGTTTTTTAGTACACCAAAGCCCGTTTCCCGAAGGGATTTCACAAAGTCTTGGGCGGCATTTGGGCTACGGTAATCGACGGCTTCTAAAGTCATGTTGTCTTCCTATGATCAAGTCCGATATGTGCTAGAAGGTTGCCTAGCTAACAGAAAAAATTGACGGGATACGTAAGAAGGTATGACTAGGACGACCAGCCTTTATGAAAGAAATAGCGAAGGTCGATGGTCTCTTCGAGGTAGTGATCACGCCATTTCTCTAAACTAAGTTGTTGAGATTTGTCGTACAAGAGAGCGTCCTTTGTTACCAGTGAATAATTTAAAGTATAACCATTTGGTTGAATATTAAAGAGTTTAACAGCATTTCTTGCAAAATGAAGATGAATTCAGAAAATACTGATTTGTTTCTGGGCAAATGAATTCCTTGTCCTATACTGGCAATACGATCCTCGATTTGCAGGTTTATTAAAAGAGCGTCTTTATCGATCGGGGAATAGACAGACGCGAGCTCTTGCGTCGATTTCAAATAGAGGGCGGTTCGTATGATGAATACTTTTCAATCGTTAAAGCATCACTTTTTGATTTCTATGCCACATTTGAATGATCCAAATTTTGAACACACAGTCGTATATTTGTGTGAACACACGGACACAGGCGCGATGGGGGTGATAATAAACCGTCCGTCCAGTATTGATTTTGGCGAACTCGCAGAGCATTTGGGAATGCAAATGGCTCGCCCCAAACTTACTTCCGAAACCATCTATGTAGGTGGCCCCGTAGAGTCTGAACGCGGTTTTATTCTGCATACTAGTGATCGGAGTTGGGGGAACACCTTAGCTGTAACTGAGGACGTGTGTTTATCAGCGTCGCTTGAAACTCTGGAGCACATTGCCGCTGGAGATGGGCCTAAATCGTTTCTCATTACCTTAGGCTGTGCCGGATGGGAAGAAGGTCAGTTAGAAAATGAAATTGCGAACAATGATTGGCTGGTGTGTGAAGCGGATTTAGACGTATTATTTAATACACCGAGTGATATGCAGTTTAGTGCCGCGACAAAAGTACTAGGTTTGGATATGAGTTTTTTATCGCCTGAAATAGGACACGCTTGATGACCCAAGTGTCAACATCAGATACATCAGCAAACCCCAATGCAGCTTATACTGCATTGGGGTTTGACTTTGGTACGACCCGAATAGGTGTGGCTTTTGGCCAAAGCCTCACAGGGCAAGGTCGTCCCCTTAATCCATTGAAAGCGAATGAAGGTATTCCTAACTGGGATACGATCAGTGCTTTAGTTGAAGAATGGCTGCCAGATGCCTTTGTGGTGGGTTTGCCTTTGAATATGGACGGTAGCGAAAATGAAATGTGTCAACGGGCACGAAAGTTCGCGAAACGTCTACATGGACGTTATAACCGTCCTTACCATATGATGGATGAACGCCTCTCGTCCTATGAAGCGAAAGGGCATGTGATTGCTCAAGGCGGGCATCGGAACTTTAAAGAAAATTCGGTCGATGGGCTGGCAGCACAAATGATTTTGGAATCATGGTTTGCGCAGCTGGCTTCTCAACCCGAAGAATGAATCAAGGATAACCATCACACATGACGTTGGATCTCGATAAAGCGCTGAACTCAATGAAGCAGCAGTTAGCTGACTACTGTCGGCAGCAAAACCTAGAAAACCCTATTGTGGTTGGTATTCATTCAGGTGGCGTATGGGTGGCAAATGAAATCCTTAACGCCGTGCCGACCAATGAAGAACTGGCGACGTTAGACATTACTTTTTATCGTGATGACTTTACTCGCGCAGGTCTACACCCGCAGGTAGGGCACACGAATCTACCTGCCATTGAAGATCGTCATGTCATTCTGGTTGATGATGTGTTGATGTCTGGGCGTACGATTCGGGCGGCGATGAATGAGATTTTTGACTTCGGTCGTCCTGCCAGTATCACATTGGCCATTTTATTTGACCTAAACAGTCGTGAGTTGCCTATTCGTGCGGATATTGTTGGGGAGAAACTCACCTTGACTGAAAATCAGCGGATAAAATTGTCTGGGCCGACACCGTTGTCTGTTTCTGTGATGGAAACCCACTAAAATTAGTATGTACGCTTTATTTTTTAAGCAACTCATACGACAATTAGATCTTGGATACTGTGGTTCGCTGGTAATCATCTAGCTCCACGAATGCCCGGCGTAGCCAAGTCTACGCCGGGCATTTTCCTATCATACATAGTGATTGAGGAAAGCAAACTATGATGCGATCCGACCCTCGGGCGTTACAGTTAAACGAACAAGGTCAACTAAAGCACTTTCTAACCTTGGATGGCTTAAGTAAAGATATTCTGACAGAGATTCTCGATCGTGCCGAATCGTTCCTTTCAATGGGCGAGCAGTCCGTTAAGAAAGTACCTTTGTTGCGTGGTAAAACAGTCGTTAATCTTTTCTTTGAAAATTCCACGCGAACTCGTACAACATTTGAGTTGGCTGCAAAACGCTTATCGGCGGACGTTATCAATCTCAATATCGCCACGTCAGCGACGTCGAAAGGTGAATCCTTACTGGATACCCTACAAAATCTAGAGGCGATGCAAAGTGACATGTTTGTCGTGCGCCATCAAGACAGTGGCGCTCCACATTTCATCGCCGAAAACTGCACCCCAAACGTTGCCATTATTAATGCCGGTGATGGGCGTCATGCTCACCCTACGCAAGCAATGCTGGATATGTTGACCATTCGACGCCACAAAGGCCAATTCGAAGGCTTAAAAGTGGCCATAGTGGGCGATATTCTTCACTCTCGGGTAGCACGTTCTGAATTGCACGCCTTAAAAACGTTAGGTGTTGATGATATTCGCTTAGTTGGACCAAAAACATTAGTGCCAGAATATTTCCGCGACATGGGGGCGACGATCTGTCACGACCTAAAAGTGGGTCTTGATGATGTGGATGTTGTTGTTATGTTACGTCTGCAAAAAGAGCGTATGGCGGGGGCTTTGCTTCCTAGCGAGAGCGAGTTCTACCGTTTATACGGTTTGACGGAAGAAACATTGGCATGGGCGAAGCCCGATGCCATTGTTATGCACCCTGGCCCAATTAACCGTGGTGTGGAAATTTCTTCGGAGGTGGCGGATAGCGACCGAGCCGTCATTCTTGATCAAGTGACCAATGGTATTGCGGTGCGCATGGCTGTGATGTCCATGGCCATGAGTGGACAAATGCAAGAACAACAGACGGCGGGAGATGAGGGCTAACTATGAAATTGCGTATTAGTAATGGTCGTGTCATCGACCCGAGTCAAAATCTGGACGCTGTTGTGGATCTATTTGTCGAAGACCATCGTATAGTGGCCATTGGCGAAGCGCCATCTGGTTTCGACGACTGTGAGGTTGTTGATGTCGAAGGTAAGTGGGTATTACCAGGATTGGTTGATACCGCCGTCGCCTTAAGAGAGCCGGGTTATTCTCAAAAAGGCACCATTGCTTCCGAAGGAAGGGCCGCTGTTTCCGGCGGTGTGACTACGTTGATTTGTCCGCCTAACACGAAGCCGATTGTGGATACGCCGGCCGTTGCTGCTTTGATTCAAGATAAAGCCGATGACGCGGGGATGGCGAATGTGTTCCCTATTGGTGCGCTCACGCAAGGATTGCAAGGTGAGCAATTGAGCAATATGGTTGCTTTGACAGATGCAGGCTGTGTAGCGCTTTCCAATCACGGTCATGATATTGCGAGTAATCGAGTACTCTCACGTGCGCTTGAATACGCCGCGACACATGACTTATTGGTAGTCTTTCACTCTGATGACAGTAGTCTATCTGAAGGTGGATGCGCCCATGAAGGCATGATGTCTACTATGCACGGCTTGGCTGGAATTCCAGAAACAGCAGAGACCATTGCATTGATGCGAGATTTGCTGCTGGTTGAAAAAAGCGGTGTGCGAGCGCACTTTGCTCGATTATCTTGTGCTAAGTCTGTCGAAATGATCGCGAATGCGAAAGCGGCAGGGTTAGACGTTACATGTGATGTCGCGTTGCATAACCTGCTATTAACCGATGAAGTACTGAAAGAGTTTGATGGTCAGTTCCATGTTATTCCGCCATTGCGTTCTGAGAACGATCGTTTGACCCTTATTGAGGGGTTAAAGACAGGCGTTATCAACGCAATTTGCTCGGATCATCAACCTCACGAAAAAATGGCTAAAGTCGCACCGTTTGCAGCAACTGAGCCTGGTATGGCAAACGTAGAAGTTTTGCTGCCTTTGGCGCTACGTTTAATGGATGAGGGCGACTTATCTCTGGATCAGCTACTTACCGCTTTGACCTATGGTCCGGCAGCATGTTTTGGCCTAGAAGCGGGTTCTTTAGCTGTCGGTAGCTTTGCTGATTTTGTTATTTTCGATAGTACCGATCGCTGGCTTTGGGATCATCCAACACGTAAATCTAAAGGCTTGAACTCGGGCTTTACGGGTGAGCAAATGACTGGCCGAGTTGTGCAGACCTTTATTTCTGGGCAGCGCGTGTACACACTTAGCTAGCTTTGCTCAGAATAGACTCTAATTTATGATAGAGTTAACAGGTTTATATAAATACGCCCTACTGGGCGTATTTATATTTGTTAAGGGCTTTAACTGGTTTGGTAATGGAGTTTATGGAGACAGCAATAATGGATGCACTAAAGCAAGACTCGTCACAGATTGAAGCTGTGCATGAATCGCTCATACAGCGCGATTTTTTGTTACAGCTACGCAAAGTTGATCTGGTTTTGTTGGATTTAGTGGCTAACAGTGCTGGTTTGACTTCATATACTGAACAGGTTGTAAACAGTATTTGGTCGTTGTTTCCTAATACACTGCGTCCATGCGTTATTTGGTGTGATAAAGAGCTGGTTCAGTGGCGCATTTTGAACTATCAAGATTGGCCTGAAATGGCCGATTCTCTCGGCGTCCTCCATCATATACCGCAGACGCTGTCTACTTTCGTAGCCAGCCCATCACGACCATTTGCTAGAGAACATAATCTATCCACAAAAACAGACTGGAGCTGTTGGCATAACTCTCTGAATGAACACTTTCTTGAAACGTGTGACATGGTAAGTTTGCACGATGAAAACAAAAACTGGCTAACTTTTTGTTTATTCTCACCAAATTTGAATTCTGAATCTGAGCGGCGTTTGTATTACTGGTCCGTTGAGCAAGTGCTTCAAACATTACCGTATTGGTTTAATGCCATCGTTGCGCGTCTTCATACAGACGTTCGGCTGCAAGAGCACACCAATAAAGTAACCGGGTTACTGCAATCTCATGCCTTTGATAAAGCATTAGATATGATGCTGCGAGACGCACGACGTTATTTTCAGCGTTTGGCTTATGTCACTGTATTGGTCAATGAAGATGCAAACGAGGATGAACTGAAATTGTTGTCAGATACATTACGAGAAACGTTGCGAGACAATGATTTGTTAGCCAACAAGACGGATCACGAGTTTGTGATGGCCATGCGGATTATGCAATTAGACGATGCTCCGATCGTAGCGCAAAAAATAGAGAAAGCGTTATTGAAGGTGGACCCTAATCAAGTTTCCGTATTAAGTGGCGACGTCAAAATTGGGATGTCTTTGTACCCAGAGCAAGCGAATCATATAAAACTGCACGTTGCGTCTGTCGCGGCTGCGAATGCTGTTTCGGAGAGGCTAGGTTACCGTCTTGAATACTACGGTAAGTTTGTTCAGAACTTAGATGAAGCATACGACGTTTAATATATTTAACGAGTTTAGAGGGAAGGCTGTGTCAGTCGCGGAAAACCTTAAGCATGTACGACAAGACATTGTAGCGTTAGAGCAACGGTTTGATCGAACCTCTGATAGCGTACGCTTGTTAGCGGTTAGTAAGACTAAGCCTTTGGCTGATATAGAGGCGGCGTATGCGGCAGGTCAGCGAATGTTTGGTGAAAACTACGTTCAAGAAGCGGTCGATAAGCACGAGCATTTGAGTCACCTAAGTGATATCGAGTGGCATTTCATTGGTCCGATCCAATCCAATAAATCTCGCCAGATAGCAGAAACAATGGCGTGGGTACACACCATTGATCGCGAGAAAATTGCGCGTCGATTAAGTGAACAGCGCCCTGTTGAACAGCTACCGTTGAATGTTCTGATCCAAGTTAACATTAGTGGTGAAGCGTCTAAATCAGGCATTTTATTAGAGCAGCTTGATGACATGGTATCGTTGATACAACAGCTGCCCAATATCAAATTGCGAGGGTTAATGGCGATTCCTGCGCCGCAAACCAGCGAAGCGGATCAAATTCAAGTATATGCCCCGCTTTATCAGGCATTTAAAGCACTGCAACAACAAGATTGTGATATTGACACCTTGTCTATAGGAATGTCTGGAGATATGGCCGCTGCCATTGCCTCAGGTAGCACCATGGTACGCGTCGGTACAGCAATTTTCGGTGCGCGAAATTACACATCATAGCGAGCTTAGCTCGCTTAAGTCATTAGTTTAGATAGGTGAAAAATGAGTTTAAAAATTGCTTTTGTAGGTGTAGGTAACATGGCATCTGCGATTATAGGTGGATTGCGGGCAAGTGGTTATAATGGTGAGTCTATTGTTGGCAGTTCCATTAATGTCGACGATCATGAGGCGATTGAGCAGCGTTTTGGTATTACAATGTATGCCGACAACAAAGACGCTGTAGCACAAGCTGATGTGGTCTTTCTATGTGTAAAGCCCAATATGCTGCAATCGGTTGTAGAAGATTTTGCCAGTGTTGTGCGTGATGATCAGTTGTTTGTTTCCGTTGCCGCCGGTATTGAACTCGATGCGTTAGCTGAATGGTTGGTTAAACCTGTTGCCGTGGTTCGTTCTATGCCGAATACGCCAGCGTTAGTCGGCAGTGGCATGTCGGGTTTGATTGCCAATGACAAGACGACTGAGCCACAAAAAGAATGGGTTGCTCAAGCTTTTGATAGTTTCGGTAACCATGTTTGGGTCAATGAAGAAGACCAAATGCATACGGTCACTGCGTTATCTGGTAGCGCACCAGCGTATTTCTTCCGAGTTCTTGAAGTTATGATTGAAGCAGGTAAAGCGCAGGGACTGGATGACGCTACTTGCCGTAAACTGGCAACGTACGCGATGAAAGGGGCGGCCGAAATGGTGACCCAACTAGACGATGACATTGCTCAGCTTCGCCGTAATATTACTTCGCCAAATGGAACCACTCAGGCGGCTTTGGAAACGTTAGAAGCGCAGGGCATTGAACCACTTTTTACTGCAGCGATCGAAGCATGTGCTAAGCGCTCTAAAGAACTTGGCGAAGAATTTGCCAATAAATAATGTAAACAGGAGCCAAAAAGATGGGTGATCCGCTAATTCTTGTAGTAAAAACATTAGGTAACTTATACCTATTTATTGTCTTGTTGCGTCTGGTTTTGCAATTAACCCGCGCGGATTTTTATAACCCTATTAGCCAAGGCATTGTAAAAGCGACCAGTCCGTTATTGAAGCCCTTGCGTAAAGTGATTCCGTCCATTGGTCGTGTTGATACGTCTTCTGTGGTATTGGCTCTGGCTGTACAAGCGTTGATTCTCGTTCTAGTGATGACTATTGTGGGTTTCAAGTTAACGCCTACTCATTACGTGATTTATACGGTGGCAGGTGTTGTCTACCACTTGTTGGATCTGTATTTCTGGGCCATGTTGATTTCGGTGATTTTAAGTTGGGTTGCGCCTTCGTCGAGTCATCCAGGGGCATTGTTGGTGATGCAAATATGTGAACCTTTGTATCGCTTATGCCATCGCTTTATTCCATCTTTGGGTGGTTTTGACCTATCGCCGATTTTTATCTTCTTAGGCATTTCGGTGCTGAAACAATTTATTGCGCCATTTGTTATTTAACAAATTGGGTCAGATTTAGGCGGCTGATTTGAGTAGAACAGAATATTCTTATATGATGCCCAGCCTAAAGGTAAGCCGAGAATCGTCTGGTTCTTTAAACAAAACTAACTTGGACTAGAGCTATGAGTACAATCGCAGTTTACCCAGGCACTTTTGATCCCATCACAAACGGTCATACCGATCTTGTGGAGCGTGCGGCTAAACTGTTTCCGAAGGTTATTGTTGCTGTAGCGGCAAGTCCTAAGAAACGACCGGTCTTGGCTCATGATGTGCGAATTGAACTGGCTAAGGATGTCTTGGGGCATTTAGATAATGTCGAAGTACTTGGCTTTGATAACTTATTAACTGAGTTTACACGCTCTGTTAATGGTCAGGTTGTTGTGCGTGGTTTACGTGCTGTATCGGATTTTGAGTACGAATTTCAGCTGGCGAATATGAACCGCGTTATTGCACCGGATGTAGAGAGCCTATTTTTGACACCGTCAGAAAAACACTCCTATATATCGTCAACATTGGTGCGTGAGATTGCTTCATTGAATGGTGACTTCGGAATGTTTGTTCACCCTAAAGTGAAGCACGTGTTAACCGAACACTATCATAAAGCCGCTTTGGCGGCTGAAAAGCGTTCTTGATTGATTATATGAATGCCCTGAGTGGCATCAGATTTATTAGGAGAGCATCATGTCTCTAATCATTACCGATGAATGCATCAACTGTGATGTATGTGAGCCAGAGTGTCCAAACGAAGCAATTAGCCAAGGTGAAGAGATCTACGTGATCGATCCTACTAAATGTACCGAATGTATTGGCCACTACGATGAGCCTCAATGCCAGCAGGTATGTCCTGTTGACTGTATCCCTCATGATCCTAATTTCAAGGAATCGGAAGAACAGTTAATGGAAAAGTACCTTGTATTGACGGGTCAACTTTAATAAAAAAGCCAAGCAATTTTTGCTTGGCTTTTTTATGCGTCATTGGTGTGATCTGAACGTCAGTTTTTTGGGGCTAGAAGCGCTTTTACTTCTGCACTGGTTGGCGTAACTTGATCTTCCCCAATCAATAGTATTAGAGCGTTTAAGCTAATGTGCTCACTTGATTTAGGGTGCGTCACAATATTCCCCATCGTATCTTCAAAACCAATGGCTGTGCCCATATCTCGTTGAATCAATTGTGTCACCACATCCGCCCAGCGCACATCGTACAACGAGACATTTATGCGTACGGTATGATCACCTTGATAGCGAAACAAATCTTCCAGTACTTGCTCGGTGCCAGGTGCGACAATTGAGCGTACCAGCATTTCTGGGTAAGCACGTATTGGTCGAATGACGGCTTTGGCGCCTGCTTCACGGAAGCGTTGGCGGTTCGCATCATCAATGGCTTCCGCCAATATGAAAGCTTTTGTACCGATCTCTTGAATGCGGTGTAAGGTATCAAACACCAAACTGTCACTGTGGGCATTTAAGCTATCTGGGGACAGCACCACGATGTATTTAGCGTTTGCTACCCCTGCATTGTTGAGCATGCCAGGACTGGTTGCATCACCTGTATGGTGAACGACGCCTTTTGCTCTGAGTGTTTCCGGCAACCCTTCTGGAAACTTAGGCGTCAGGATTTGAATGGGTACATCATCTAATCCAGGAGTATTGCAAATTTGTTGAACCATCAAGCTCAAATAGCGTTCAGTATTCGTTGAAGGTGTATTGATGATTAAAAGGTGATCCTGCATATCGCTCCACTCCAAGCGTCCCTTGATCTTCATTTCTTTGCGCATGATGCGAATTTCTACGTAGTCACTGGCAATCTGAGCCAGCAAGGTAATACCCATACCGTAGATTAATACAATGGTGGCAAACTGACCCCAAAAAGTCGCTGCCGATAAATCGCCATAACCTGTGGTGCTGGCCGAGGTCATGGTTAGCCAAAATGCCTGCCACCAATCTAAGTCTTCAAAATACACCATCGCGATGCTGTGTACAGCAACGACCATGGCGAGCATTATAAAGCGTCGCTTTAGATCTTTGGCGGCATGCAGGTGTACTTGCTTGCGATATCTTAATCGGGACCGAGTTTGGCGATGTATTAGCTTTCCTAGCAGCATAGTACGTTCCCTTTATTTCGAGCTGGGTAATACGTAATCAAGTTGTCGCCATGATTCATAGACCATCACGGCTACGGTATTAGAAAGATTTAAGCTACGTGAGCCCGCTTGCATCGGCAAGCGTAAGCGCTGGCTATAGGGGAGCGCTTCGATAAAATCGCTTGGCAACCCCCTTGTTTCTGGACCAAAGACAAGAACATCATTGGCTTTAAACTGTGCTTCAGAATGAGTGTGGCTACCTTTTGTTGTCAAGGCATAAACAGTACCCAACTGACCTTCGTTTTGCTCAAGAAAGGCTTCCCAGTCGGTGTAGCGTTTAACATTTGCTAATTCGTGGTAATCAAGCCCAGCACGTCGCACTTTTTTCTCATCTAAATCAAAACCAAGTGGCTCGATAAGATGCAGCTTGTAGCCGGTATTGGCGCAAAGTCGGATGACATTGCCAGTATTAGGTGGAATCTCTGGTTGGTATAAAACAATGTTTAGCATCTAAGGTCTCCTCAAGATGTGTTAATCATACCAGAGCGCGCTAATTTACTAACTTATCAATAAAAATTTTAAAAAAGAGTTGACGAGTATGATCAGTTATTTATAATACGCCGCACTTGCCCAGATAGCTCAGTCGGTAGAGCAGAGGATTGAAAATCCTCGTGTCGGTGGTTCGATTCCGCCTCTGGGCACCATTTTACTAAAAGCTTGTTTTATACAATTTTTCAGTAAAAAAACGGTGCCTTATCCCGTTAAAGTATGCCCAGATAGCTCAGTCGGTAGAGCAGAGGATTGAAAATCCTCGTGTCGGTGGTTCGATTCCGCCTCTGGGCACCATTTAAAACCTCGCTTATAGCGGGGTTTTTTAGTTTCTAGCCCCTCCAAAAAACCAATCTTCAAATTCAGCATGTGTGATTGCCGGTTAACTATCTTTTAATCCCTAAGAAGCGCATTTACACATTCTTTCATCTTTTCTTATATTTAAATGCTTAGCTTTGCTATATTCGAAAGAAGGGAAAATGCTGCGGAATATTGCTTCTAGGTAGACCTTCTACCAATGCGAGCACCGAGATTAGAAAGGGTATTTATGCTCATAAATCAAAGTTTGAAAATAGTTATCATCGCGGCGATTTGTTATTTTGCGGCGGGTTGGCTTGGGCAGGCATTTGCCATTCCTCCAGGGTATGCCACGGTGATTTGGCCGGCATCGGGTGTGGCCATTGCGGCGTGTTTATTATTTGGTTATCGCCCTGTCATGGGTGTTTTCTTAGGCTCTGCTTTAGTTAATATCTCTATTGGTTATAGCAATACGGGGCAAATTTCTTTTTTAATCCCCGTGCTTATCGCGTTGGGCAGCTCTGTCCAAACGGCGTTTAGTTACGCCTTAATACGATATTTTATTGGCAAAAAACTTCAGTTTTATAACATACGCCATGTATTAAGTTTTATCTTGTTAGCGGGTCCTATTGGGTGTCTTGTCAGTGCCAGCGCGGGAACCTTTATTCTCTATTCTTTTGGTGTCTTGTCGGCGGATCAAGCGCCATTAAATTGGCTAAGTTGGTGGCTTGGTGACTCCGTGGGCGTCATTGTCTTAGTGCCATGGTTAGCCGTCTTGTTCCGTAAGCATTTTTCCGTTTACTACGATCACCCCGTTCGTATTATTTTGGCGTTGTTTATTGTGGCGATAACCACAGTGATTCTATCCATATCAACAGCGTATTTTGAGTTTGACAAACAGCGACAAGCCTTTAACGCAAATGCCGATTTAAGCTCAACATTGCTCAGCGAAAGAGTAAAGAATTCAACAGATGTTCTCTACGGTCTGGTGGGTTACATTCGCGGGAGCGGTCAAGTATCAAGACAAGAGTTCCAAAATTACAGTGACGTCGTGATGAGTCAAGATAGGGCAATCAAAGCGCTGTCCGTTAATCATGTACTTGAAGCGAAAGACATTTCGGATTACGAAGCCACTATGAGTGCTTTGTATGGCTTTCCATTTGAAGTCAAGCAACGAAATTCGGAAGGTGAGTTGGAGCCTGTAAAGGCACGAGATCGTTATGTGTCTGTAGGGTTGATTTACCCATTTGAGCCGAACAAGAAGGCAGTTGGGTTTGATGTCTATTCAGAAGCATCGAGACGTACCGCAATTAAAAATGCGATCAGACTCAATGCTGCCATGCCGACGTCTAGTATTACCTTAATCCAGAATACGAAAGCCGTTCTGATTTTTCTTCCTGCATATAAAAACCAGAAACTTTATGCGATGGCGACAGGCCTCTTTGAAATCAATGACCTATCATCCCGCATACTGGATCGTAATCCAGTAGGCGGTGTTGAAGTCTATTTAGTTGATCGACAAGCCAATCAAGCGCCGTACATCCTCGCCTCTAGCAAAAATGCATCGTTAAGCAGTGACGCGCTATTAAAGGGAATATCTGAGCAAGCATTTCCTTTTTATCATCGATCCATGATTCCGGTTGGAGCTCACCGCTGGGAATTGATTCATGTGAGTCACTCAGAGTTTATCGAGCAGCCTTGGGGAACACATTTCGTTCTGGTGGGGGGGTTATTCGTTGCTGGACTGTTGGGATGGGTATTGAGTCTTGTCTTCAGTCATGCCGCGCAAGTAGAGCGACAAGTAGCCATGCGTACAAAAGAGTTGTCTCAGGCCAACTTAGCGTTACGTGAGTCAGGAGAAAAGCTGAAGCAGGTGTCACAAGAGGCCCAAGAAGCGAATCAAGCTAAAAGCCGTTTTTTGGCCAATATGAGTCATGAAATTCGTACGCCACTCAACGGTATGCTGGGCAGTCTTACATTAATGAAGAGCCAATCCATGAGTACGGAGCAACAAAAGCTGGTGGAGCTTGCGCATCAAAGTGGTGATGCGTTACTGGACTTGGTGAATGATATTTTGGACTTGTCTAAAATTGAAGCGGGCGAATTAGAACTTGAACCAGAGTATTTTGATTTACAAGACTTACTTGAGGATGTTTCGAGTTTGATGCGTATTAAAGCCCAAGAGAAGGGCTTGGTTTTAGTCGCACCACAAACATTATTGCCTGAGACCATGGTATTTGGCGATCGTTTACGTATACGACAAGTGCTTCTTAATTTACTAGGCAACGCGATTAAATTTACCGAAACGGGAGGCGTGGTGCGGCTGGTTGCTCATCAAGAAGTTCAAGCCGGTAATCAAGCAACCTTTAAGCTGCAAGTCGTTGATAGTGGTATTGGTATTTCCGATAGTCTGCAAAAACGTTTGTTTCAACGCTTTAAGCAAGCTGATGCCTCTACGACAAGGCGTTATGGTGGTACGGGGCTAGGCTTGGCGATTAGTAAAGAGTTGATCGATGCTATGATGGGTGAGATCGGTGTTGAAAGCCAATTAGGGCAAGGTGCGACGTTTTGGTTTGAGTTGAATTTACCGATTAAAGAAACGGTTTTGAATGAGCTATCTTCAAAAACATTGCAAAACGTATCTAAGGTCTATGCATTGGGGCTAGAGGCGGAGGATAAACCTTACATTCAGGCCATGCTGCAAAGATGGCACGTTTCCAGTGAGTTTTCGGATGTGCTACCGAATCTAAATGTTATCAATGACGGCGATATATTGATTGTTGATGAGTCTTATTTAAATGATGAAACTCGTGGAGCAATGGTCACGATTCAAAATCAAGTGATTGTGCTCGTAAGTCAGGGAAGTCAAACTACCGAAGTTGAGCGTTGTGGTGCAGCATCAGTGTATAAACCGGTTCATCGTAAAGCATTATTTGCTGCATTAGACAGTGTTCAGCACCGTACATCTGAGACGGTTGTTGATCAAACCGAGCCGGCAACGTCTATGGACTTACAGGCAAAAGTCTTGCTAGTGGAAGATAATTTGACCAATCAAATTGTCGCTAAAGGCATGCTTGGCCTATTTGGTTTGTCGGTGGATGTGGCAGAAAATGGTCAAGTTGCATTAGATATGATGGCGCAAACAACCTACGACTTAATATTCATGGACTGTCAAATGCCAGTCATGGATGGTTATGAGGCGGCTCACAAAATACGCTGTTTAGGAACCGAATCTGCAACAGCGAAAGATGTACCGGTGATTGCACTCAGCGCAAATGCAATGAAAGGTGATGACCAGCTTTGCTTTGAGGCAGGCATGGATGATCATGTTGCTAAGCCTATTTCAAAAGACCGCTTGAATGAGGTGATTAATACATGGCTAGGGAAAAAGCATCAAGATGTCTAGCTGACTGTCATGTTTACTCAATAAGTTGAATGTACACTGACGTTTAAATAGTTATGAGACCGCCGATATGAAAGGAATTATTACAACGCTTTTTACGATCACTTTAATGAGTGCAAATGTGGAGGCCGCGAAGATCATTTTCACCTCTAATGCTCCAGAGTTATACCCAGATGAAAATGGTTATTCCTTAGCGAAGATCTCAAATTACGTCAAAAGAATGAAACAAGGTGATGAGCCAGTCTTGTTTATTCATGGTGGTGATAGCCTTTATCCGAATCCGTTATCGGTTTATGACAAAGGCGCTCATATGATATCTATTATGAATTCGATGTCTGTTGATGCTCTGGGCGTCAATCGACGAGAATTCAACGACGGTTTTGACCAAATTTCTTTACTGAGTACACAAGCTCTGTTTCCTATGGTGTTATCGAATTTATTGGATCGTCGCACTTTGAGTCATGTTGAAGGCGTGCGCCCCTACGCTTTATTGCCACTAGGTGATATGACCCTCGCCGTACTGATGACAGTATCGAGTGAAGTAAACACGACTTTTTTGTTTAATCAGGCCATTGTGGATGAAACGTCTGAGCAGTTGCTGCGTTGGGCGGAGCAAGCACGTCAGCAGGGTGCAGATAAAGTACTGTTAATTACCGAAAATTCTTATCTGAAATCTGTCCCACTGAGTCGCTTACAGAGCCTAGACATTATCATGGTGACTCAGGATGGCGCGGATAAAGTGCACTCAGAGCGCCCATTAGTGATGTTCTCTGGAGGTGTCGACGACGAGTTAGCGGTGATTGACATTCAGCCTAATGGAATGACGGGGCACATTGTTCATGTGGCGAATGAGCCGCCAGATGATCAACTCCAAGCTGTGATCAAACGTTATACAAGTCAATTAGACGTGGTACTGAATCAAGAACTCGTTACTCTTGCTGCGCCAATGGATTCTCATCGTAATATTTTACGTAGCGAAGAGTCCCGTTGGGGGAACATCGTTTTGGATGCGATACGGCACTATACTCGAGCGGATTTTGCCGCGACAGTTGGGGGTGGGATTCGTGGTTATCGTGATTATGAAGCTGGCTATGTGCTAACCCGTCGAGACGTACAGCGTGAGTTACCTTTTGGAGGGAATGTCTACGTCGTCGAAGTGAATGCGGACAAAATTAAGCAGCTGTTAGAGCACAGTGTTTCTCGCGTGGAAGATTTAGATGGCCGCTTCCTTCAGGTGTCTGGGCTTCATTATGAATACGATGGCAGCAAGCCCGTAGGTCAACGTATAATGAGCATAAAGAATGCTCAAGGGCAGCCTCTTGAAAAAGGGCGCTATACCCTAGCTATCTCGGACTACATGCTAGAAGGTGGGGATGGGTATAATTTTTCTGACGTAACGGTTATTTCCGATAACTTAAGCAGTCAGCGTCTTGTATGGAATATTGTCTCTGACTATTTAGAGCAATTTGACACCATTTCTCCAGCCATTGAAGGTCGAATCATTAATCGCACACCTTCAAGTGATATAGGTCGTTAATTTATGCCCGATAAATCGTTGAGTATTCGCAAGAGTTTGCGTGCTCGAATTGCAGCCGCTGTGTTCACTATGGTGCTGCTGATGTTGGTGTCGGGCGCAGTCTCACTGTATTACTTTTCTCAATTAAACATTGCGGTTTCGAAACAATCAGAACAAGAGCTGCCTGCCTTAAAAACACTGAACAGTATTCAGCTGAGCATCACCCGTTTAGCAACACTTTCTAATGAAGTCTCTAATAGTAACTCGCCTGCTTACAGCCGAATATTGATGTCACAAGTACGTCAGCAAGTGGAAGAGCTACAACTTAGCTTAAAAACGCTTGGCAGCGCTAACGAGCAAATTCAAAGATTGACAGAAATTGTAGCGAAAGTTGAGCCAAGTGTTATGAATATGTCGCTTTCTAAAGCGATGTTAGATCAAGTAGAAGATACGTTGATTGCACGCACCACAGAAGCTCTACAACAAGCCATAGAGCATTATAAATTAGTGAATCAAGCCGATGCGAAAGTCTTACTGGATAGTCTTTGGCAGGACTTAAACCAGTTGGCAGCAAACGAGCATCTTTACGAGCAGAATAGAACGCTGGCCAACATCCGCAAAACGTTGGCGTCGTTATCTCAAGTAGACAGCGCATCATTTCAAGCCATCAATCCATTGATCAGTGCACCTAACGGTGTATTTGAGTTGCTGTCCAAAAAAGAAGTCTATCGCACAGAAGTTTTGGGGCTCAGTACTCAAAATCGAATTCTTCTAGGGAGCGTGGTTGATTTTGGGCATCGTGTATATATAGAAACAGAAGACAATGTCACGTTTCAAGCAAATGATATTTCTGCGAGTTCTGAACGCTTTATCGATGTGCTTACGGTGATGTTTATTATTCAGTTGCTGGTTGCTTTGTCGTTGATTGTGTATTTACATCGGGAACTGTTCAGGCGTTTACAGGCACTGAAACACTTAGTCGGGCAACAGAAAAAGATCACCGCTGACGATGTGGCTCTGTTTGATGAGCGTAATGAATTAGGTGTGTTGGTGAAGCAGCTGCAGAATTATGTGGATACGATCACCGCTCAGCAACAGCAAATCGAAGCCACAAGCCACCAACTGCAGATGATTATTAAACATTCGCACATGAAAGTGGCGGTGTTTCAAGGTGAGCAACTCTTGTATTGCAGTGAATCCTTGAGCCAGTTATTTTCGGAACGAGAGTTGCGTTGTGTGGATGAATTCCCTGAATCAGTTCAGCAGAGTATTCGAGCATCAAAAAGTGGTTTAAAAGCAGCTGATAAAGCAACGTACTTAGATGAGCACAATCAGCATTGGTATGAAATTGTCAGCGATGTTGTATTTTGGGATAACCAGCGAGCTGACTTAGTGTGTTTCATGGACGTAACGGAGCAAATCAAAGCAGAGCAAGAGTTTAAGCGAACTTTGATGGTGGTGGAAAGTGAAGCAAAAATTGACCCACTGACAGGGTTACTAAACCGAAAGTTGTTTGATACGCAAGTGGCCTCTTTCCAATCAGGGGAGAGGGAAGGTGGTTATGCGGTTCTGTTATTTGATGTGGATTATTTTAAACACTATAACGATCAGCTAGGCCATTTGCAGGGCGACAATATTTTAAAAATGGTGGCGTCTGTGATTAAGCGCAATACACCTGCGTCAGGTCTTGCGATTCGCTATGGTGGGGAGGAGTTCTTAGTCTTTATCCCTGACTGCCCAGAGCGCCGGGCAGTCAATATTGCTCAGTCCATTGTTGAGGATGTCTACGGCCAACGCGTCCCTCATCCAACATCGCCTCACGAATATTTGAGTGTGAGCTGTGGCATTAGTGTTCAGCAAACTGCTGAAGATGCCGTTCTAAAGGTTTTTGATCAGGCGGATAAAAGTCTTTATAAAGCAAAAAATAGTGGCCGAAACTGTATGATGGTATGGCGAGCCCTACATCAAGCTGAATCCACGGAAGAACCTCCATTGACCCAGTAGTAGATAATTTTATGTTCAACGTCTCGCGTCGACTTGTGGTACCGGACTCCGTCCGAGTTCATCGTTATCAAAGCCTCCCAGAGCTCGCCCCTTCTATTTTATTTTTCAGTGGCGGCTCTGCTCTTAATAAAATTTCACGTCAGCTTAAGCGTTATACACACCATTCGATCCACATGGTCACTCCGTTTGATTCTGGCGGTAGTTCGGCAAAGTTACGTCAAGCATTTGATATGCCAGCGGTAGGGGATTTACGAAGTCGCATTATGGCATTGGCGGACGAAACGGTTTTAGGGCAGCCCGATGTATTTGATCTGTTCAGCTACCGTTTGGCACACGATATGTCCGATGAGCAGTTGTGGCAGGAATTTGGTCAATTAACCGATGGTTCTCATGTGTTGATGCAGCCCATTGTGGCACCAATGAAATCGTTGATCAAAGCGCAATTGGCTCGATTGCAAGCGCATTTGCCAGAGGACTTTGATCTTCGTGGGGCCAGTGTTGGTAACTTGATTATTTCAGGAGGGTATTTGGGCAATCAGCAATTACTTGATCCCATTATTTTTCTATTCTCCCGACTGGTTAAAACGCTTGGTGAAGTCACGACGATCGTGGATGAAACACATCACTTAGGGGTTCGTTTAATCTCCGGTGAATGTATCTTAGGTCAGCACTTGATAACTGGAAAAGAATGTCGGCCATTGTCGTCTCCAATTGAAGAGATTTGGCTCAATCATGGCTTGACGGAGAATCACCCTATATCAGCGCAAGTCCCTGAAGACCGTCGGCAGAACATTGAGCAAGCCGATATCATTTGTTATCCACCAGGCAGTTTTTTCACCAGTGTTGTGGCTAATTTACTGGTGTCCGGCGTTTCTGAGGCGATCGTAGCGAATCCAAATCCTAAGCTGTATTTGCCGAATTTAGGGGAGGATCCGGAACAAAAGGGTTGGTCAATCATGGCTCGTATCGAGTATTTGTTGCGCTTAATGCTCGGTTCGCCAGAACTAAACCGTCAGACGCCTGTACTTAATTGGATACTGTTAGACAGCAACTACGATTATGGTGAGGTGGATGAATTACAGTTGCAGTTATGGGGAGTAACGGTCGTAAAAGCGGATCTTATCCGCAATAAGCCTGACCGTTATGATGAACAGCAGGTTGTTGAGGCGCTGTTGTCGTTTGCCTAATATCAGTGTGTCGAAAGAGTGACTATAAATCGTGTATTGAAAACGATACACTTGATGAAATTTGTAGAAAAATTGAGCGGTTAGTTGCTCTAAATTCATAGGCGGTTGTAACTCTAATGAGCAAAAAAGTTCTCATATGTGATGACTCTGGAATTGCGCGTAAGCAGTTAGCTCGAGTTTTGCCCAAAGAATGGGATGCCCAAGTAGAATTCGCGACAAACGGTCAAGAAGCATTGGAGCATATTCAATCGAATGAAGTTGATGTTCTGTTTCTAGATTTGAATATGCCTGTGATGGATGGCTACCAAACACTAGAAGCATTGCAGTCGGTTGCCAACGCTCCTCAGGTGTTAGTCGTTTCAGGTGATATCCAGACGAAAGCTTTGGAGCGCGTAAAAGCACTGGGCGCATTAGACTTTCTAAAAAAACCGGTCGATCAAGACGTACTGGAAAAAGCACTTGAAGACTACAACTTGTTTGGTGATGGCGCGAACTCACAGGGTTTAGTACTCGAGAGCAGTGCCGCAGACGACTTCAGTCTAAGTCAGTGTTTGCAAGAAGTGTCTAACGTCGCGATGGGGCGGGCTGCGAGTGTATTAGCGGATATGCTCAATGTGTTTGTGAAACTGCCTGTCCCCAAAGTCAATATTTTAGAAGTCAGTGAATTACAGATGGCACTGACCTACGGTGCAATGAATACTGGTCGTTGCTCTGCCGTGACTCAAGGGTTTGTTGGTGCCGGCATTGCGATGGAAGCATTGCTGATCTTCTCTGACTCAAGTTTTCCTGAAATGGCCAAACTGTTAAATGTGACGGAAGACATTGATCATAATTTAGAAGTTGAATTACAGATGGATATCTCCTCTGTATTAATAGGGCCTTTTATTAAAGCGCTAGGTGACCAGCTAAATATTGATTTCAGCTACAGTCATCCAGTGGTCTTAGGTCAGCATATTAAAGTCGCTGATCTTATTAATGTGAAACGTGCTCAATGGAAAAGAACGCTGGCTGTTGAGATCGTATACGAAGTGGATAATTACCAAATTAGTTGTGATTTGATGTTGTTGTTCACAGAAGATTCCTTACCCGTACTAGAGGATCTTTTGTCTTATTTGGTTGAGGATGATTGAAATGACGCAACAGACAGATATGACCGAGCTGCATTGGTTGTTTGATATGTTGCAGCATATCGATGTGGGATTGGTTGTGATCAACAATAATTACGAAGTGGAGCTTTGGAATGGTTTTATGGAAAACCATTCTGGTGTGAGTTCGACGAGTGCTCGTCAACGTAGCTTGTTTGATATTTTTCCATCCATCAATCAAAACTGGTTACAGCAAAAATTGGATACGGTATTAGCGCTAAGAACGCCCATTTACATTTCGTGGGAACAGCGCCCTTATTTATTTCCGTTTAAATCTTACCGAGCCATTACCAGCATTTCAGAGCTGATGTTTCAGAATGTTGTGATTCGTCCGATTAATAATGCCAACGGTACGGTCAATCATTTATGTTTAGTGGTTTATGATGTAACGGATGTGGCTGTCAATAAAGCCGCGCTTTCTGCTGTTAATCGTAAGCTAGATCAACTGAGTAAAACGGATGGGCTAACGGATCTTCATAATCGTGCTAGCTTAGACCGAGCGATTAAGCTTACCTTTGATGCCTATATAAAAGGGAATAGTGGTCCGCACTCGTTAGTCATTGTCGATATAGATCATTTTAAAAGTGTGAACGATAACTACGGTCACCAGACTGGCGATGCTGTGCTGCAGGAAATGGCGAAAATGTTGTCCAGCGGATCCCGTCGAGGGGATTTTGTTGGGCGTTATGGTGGTGAGGAGTTCTGTATTTTGCTGCTAAACACCACACAAGAAAATGCCAAAATTTACTGTGAGAAGATTCGATCCCAAGTGGAAGAAAATGTCTTTAAAACCAGTAAAGGCAATCTAAAAATCACCATTAGCTTAGGCTGTAGTGAGCTTAACCAAGCCCACGATTCGATCGAACAGTGGGTCGAAAGTGCGGATCAAGCGCTTTACAGTGCCAAAGACAAAGGTCGTAATCAAACCGTGGTTGCAGGCTAGATCTCCTATTGAAGCTAGAATAAGCAAAAAGGCTCTTATAGATGGTGTAAGAGCCTTTTTGCTTTATATTGTTAAAGGGCGTCGCGAGCTTTTGCTGCAAGGCGTCTTTCAATAGCCGAGATCATCATCGAGGCAATGTCTTCATTGGTAGCCGTTTCGATGCCTTGCAAACCTGGAGAGGAGTTTACTTCAAGCAGTAATGGGCCATTGTTTGAGCGAATTAAATCCACGCCTGCTACTTTTAAATTCATCGCCTTCGCGGCTTTGATTGCAATGCGTTTTTCTTCCGCCGTGATTTTCACTAATTCAGCACGACCACCTTGATGGATATTAGCGCGGAACTCTCCAGGAGCGGCTACACGCTGGATGGATGCGACCACTTTGCCATCGATTACAAAGCAGCGTAAGTCTTTACCACTGGCTTCTTTGATGAACTCTTGCACTAAAATATTCGCATTAAGGCTCTTAAAGGCGTTAATGACAGATTCAGCGGCCTTTTTCGTTTCGGCTAAAACGACCCCTTTACCTTGTGTGCCTTCCAATAGCTTCACAATGAGTGGTGCGCCACCCACCATATTAATCAGATCGTTTGTATCTAACGGTGAATTGGCAAACCCAGTGGTCGGAATGGCTAGTCCATGTTCAAGCAGTAATTGCAGTGAACGCAGCTTATCACGTGATTGAGCGATTGCAGTTGAGTCGTTTAGACAGAAAATGCCCAATGACTCAAACTGACGAAGCAAGGTACACGCGTAGAACGTCATGCTTGGTCGAATGCGTGGAATCACTGCATCCAAGTCGTTCAGAATACGGCCGCCACGATAGTGGATTTCGGGAGTCGTAGCGTCCAGTTTCATATAGCAGTGGCGCACATTAAGAAACTGCATTTCGTGCCCCATGGCTTCGCCAGCTTCGATGATGCGGCGGTTACTGTACAGCTCAGGGTTACTCGCGAGTACACCAATACGTAGACCGCCTTCGCGAATCTCTGGTGTCTCATACAGCTTTGCTAGCGTTTCTTGTGGGCGATCCCCGAATATACAGCTCACTTGAGGATCAACCAGTAGGCGGCCGTTCATGGCTTCTCGGCCTAAGAGCATGCGATAACCCATGCTGTCGCGATCCGTTAACGTAAGCTCAACCTCCCACGTGCGTTCACCAAGCTGTAACGGTACTTGAATGACGTAACGTTTCTCGCGGTCGCCGCTTGAGCTTTTGATAACCCGTTGATCAACAACCTCAGCCTCGCAGTAAACAACGACTTTACGACTTTCTTGAATCGGGTGAACTTCAAAGGTTACCCAAAGCTGGCCTGCTCGCTGGAAGGATTGAATGTTGACTGCATGCAAAGACGATGTCTTAGCTCCTGAGTCGACACGAGCTTTAATTGCCGGGATGTTTAATGATGGAAAGGTGCACCATTCGGCGTTACCGATCACGGATTTCTGGTCAAAATAATCACTCATAGTGTCATATTCTCAAGAGTGTTGAAGAGGGAGAAGCGTATTAAATAAGGATAGTAGAATTGCGTTATTTTGCCTGATTTAACCTGCCATTACGATGGCAGCGTTATAGCGCAAAGTCGACGATTTAGTAAGCTATTTTTGCATTCGGAGTATTATTTTGTGATTTGAATGTTCAGCATAACGTCAAACTATTGTAATACAGGCGTGAAGGGCTAATATGACTCAATTGAAGAGAATTTTTGGAGCGATAAATGGATGCTCAGCTGATGCGCGAGCTAGAGGAATTAGGCGGTGAAATACTGCCTAATAGTCTGAGAGAATGCGATGAGATTATCATCGACCAGCCAAGTTTTACGGCCCGTATTGCACTGTGGGGCGGGCACTTGGTGAGTTTTGTTCCGGCCGGACAACCTGACTTACTGTTTCAATCGGCTAATGAAGGGGCGCAAACGCGCTTTGGGCGTCGCCATTTTGGTGTACCGGTATGCTGGCCTTGGTTTGGTTCGAATGTCGAAGACGAAGATTTACCTGCTCACGGCTTAGCTCGATACTTTCGTTGGCAGCTAGTTGAAGTCGGACGTTTCAAAAATGGTGATGTGAAAATCGTTATTCGGTTGGCATCAGAAGATCATCCCCTTATTGAAGAGATGTGGCCATATGCGTTTGAGTTGCGTCAAGTGTTCCGTTTGGGGGATGGGTTTAGTATCAATTTTTCTGCTGCCAATCTAACCGACAAACCTATGCCTGTTTCTGAGGCACTTCATACTTATTTCCATATTGGCGATAATCAATCCGCTGAAGTGCGCGGTTTAGAGGGTGTGAAGTACGTTGATAAGTTTGATGACAACAAAATATCGAAACAATCTGGTGTTGTTTCACCCTGTGAAGCATTAGATCGTGTTTATCTAAATGCGCCAGAAGTGTTAGAGCTTCATGATCCTGTGTTTAAGCGTAAGTTTGTAGTGGCGTCGGAAGGGGCTCAATCTACAGTATTATGGAACCCTGGTGAGGCGCTTGCGAAGTTAAGAACGGATATGGAAGAAGGTGACTATCGTCAATTCGTTTGTGTTGAAACTGCTAATGCACTGGATAACCAATATGAGATCCCAGCCGGTGAAATGCACCAGCTGCGCTTAACGGTTCATGCTGAGACGACCGCTCAAGATTAAGCGAGCGCGATTGTATGTTAAAAAAGCCCGAGAATGTCGTATGTTCTTGGGCTTTTTTATACACTCAACGCACGTTAACGTTAGTCTAGATCGTATTCCATGATCAATGGGGCGTGGTCCGAAAAACGCTGCCCTTTGTAGACACTGCCACCTTGAATGATGTGTTTAAGGCCAGGCGTTGTGATTTGATAATCTAAGCGACCACCTTCATCTAGCTTCCAAGCGCGCTCATAATCAGGCCACCAAGTGTACTGTTTATCTTGTTTGTTTACTTGACGGAACGCATCGATGTATTCGTGATCATTGAAAATCTCGTTAATCCATTTGCGTTCATCAGGTAAGAATCCTGAATTGCGTTGATTGACAAACCAGCTGCTCACATCAATGGGTGAACGTGCCACATTACACGTACCACAGAAAATAAACTCGCGACGTTTTCGGCGTGTTTTGATTAGGTGGTTCTTGAAACCTTCCATAAAGCGATATTTCTGCTCTTGTAGTGCTTCTTCGTGGTTTGAGCCGTGCGGCGTGAGGAATGAACCAATGCTGACTTTGTCGAAGTCGGCTTGGATGAAGCGTCCTTCGAAGTCACACTCAGGGAATCCCATTCCTGTCATAATCGCTTTAGGCATGGCTTTGCTGTAGATGGCCACACCTGCTTCTTCTGGATTTTCCATCGAATCAAAAAAGTACGCATTGTACCCAGATGGAAAGAAAACGCTGTCGTTTAAGCTGCGTTCATCTGCTTGAATGTCTTGCAGACACACCACATCTGGGTCTTGGCGTACCATCCATTCGAAGAAGCCGCGTTCTGCTGCTTGTTTTATACCGTTTACATTAAGGCTGATGACCTTCATTTCTGGTCCCTACAATTCCTAGCCGTGTGTTATATTAGCGCCCATTCCTTGTCAGGAAAGCATATTTTTCTGGCAAGAGGCAATTTGTTTATAGTTATTTATCTTTCTGGAGTCGGCATGAAACCTTACCAAAGAGAATTTATTGAGTTCGCCATCGAGCAAAACGTGTTGCGTTTTGGCGAGTTCACACTTAAATCGGGACGTGTGAGCCCTTATTTCTTCAACGCTGGCTTATTTAGCTCAGGCCAAGCGTTGGCTAAACTGGGCCGCTTTTACGCTGCAGCCCTAGTCGAAGCAGGCGTGTCATTCGACGTTTTATTTGGCCCTGCTTACAAAGGTATTCCGCTGGCGACGACCACCGCCGTAGCGCTTTATGATCATCACGACATTGATACACCGTACGTGTTTAATCGCAAAGAAGCAAAATCACACGGCGAAGGCGGCACATTAGTCGGCGCTCCGCTGCAAGGCAACATCATGATTATCGATGACGTCATCACCGCAGGTACAGCGATTCGTGAAGTCATGGATATCATCAATACGGCGGGCGCACAGCCAGCCGGTGTTCTGATCGCACTGAATCGTCAAGAGCGTGGCCAAGGCGAGTTATCTGCGATCCAAGAAGTGGAGCGTGATTTCAATATGCCTGTGGTCAGCATCGTGTCTCTAAATGACATCATGACTTATCTATCAGAACAAGACTCTCCTGAGTTTGCTCAGCACCTTGAAGCCGTGAAAGCTTACCGCGACCAATACGGTGTCTAACGGCTAATGATTGATCACGCTTAGTCGTGATCAATCATTAAGCTTGGGGCAATAACTTGCCATTGTTCCTGCCAGGCCTGAGTTGGCTTTGTTTTAAACTCAGTACGTACGTATTGACGAATTTTCCCTTCCAATAATGCCAGTAGGTAATTCGCACAAGCGTTGCTTCCCATGGCAGGCCGCATGGCTTGTTTCAACTCAGACTCACGTAACACCTGACGCAACTGTGTTTCGATACGATCAAACAATTGGGCGATTCGAACCCGTAGTCGCTCTGTTTCTCCTGCGAGCGCATCCGCAGTTAGTAAGCGGCACATCCCAGGGTTTTGCTCTGCGAATCCGAGTGTCAACTTCAAAATCATCTCTAATCGTACCAGTACATCGCTTTCTTCTTGAACGATGCGGTGGATACGAGTGAAAAGTGTTTCTTCGATAAACTCGATCAACCCTTCAAACATCTTCGCTTTGCTGGGGAAGTGACGATAGAGAGCCGCCTCAGAGACGCCCACTTCTTTTGCTAAAGCAGCAGTAGTGATACGTGCTCCAGGGCTACTTTCCAGCATGGCCGCCAGAGCTTGTAATATTTCCGTGCGTCGATCGCTTTTTTTTGTGGTCATATCAATGTTGCCTATCGCTTTTAAAATTATGTTGTTTGCGAGTTAAGCGTTTTGGTTTTGATTCGTGATCAAGGTCCCTACGCCCGTATCCGTAAAGATCTCTAGTAGCGTAGCGTGTGGTACGCGACCATCAATAATGTGCGCACTCGTGACACCGGCATTTACAGCAGAAAGGGCACAGCTGATCTTTGGTAGCATGCCGCCATAAATCGTACCGTCCGCAATCAGATTGTCGACCTGCATCGTGCTAAGGCCTGTTAGTACGTTACCTTGCTTGTCTTGTACTCCAGAAATATTGGTCAGTAGCATTAACTTTTCAGCATTGACCGCTTCTGCAACTTTACCCGCCACTAAATCCGCATTGATATTGTAGGCATTGCCTTCTTCATCAATACCAATAGGTGCGATAACAGGGATCAGGTCACTGTTTTCTAAGACTTTTAGAACACTTGTATCAATGCTTGCCACTTCACCGACATGACCAATGTCTACTTGTTCTGGTGCGCTCATGCCTTCTGCTTGATGTTTTACAAACAGCTTTTTCGCTTTAATAAATCCGCTGTCTTTACCCGTTAAGCCAATGGCTTTACCGCCAGCACGAGTAATCATGTTGACGATGTCTTTGTTTACCTGACCACCCAACACCATTTCCACCACGTCCATGGTCGCGGTGTCAGTCACACGCATGCCATTGATGAATTTAGATTCGATACTGAGCTTGGCTAGCATCTCGCCAATCTGCGGACCGCCACCATGCACCACAATTGGGTTGATGCCAATCGCTTTCATTAACACGATATCGCGTGCAAACCCTGCTTGAAGCGCTTCGTCAGTCATGGCGTTGCCGCCATATTTTATGACCAGCGTTTTGCCAGCAAAGCGCTGAATGTAGGGTAGCGACTCGCTCAATACCTGAGCAACATCTAATGCAGATTCGCGTGTGTAAGCCACGATGGGAACACTCCTATTGTTATTTAAAGAGCTCTTTTGACTGAGTCAAAGAAGAGAGTGAAGTGACGCAAAGCGTTGTTCGCTGGAGTCTACTTGAAGCATGTAGCAGAATCATTACAGCGAGTGTAAGCGACCACTTATGTCTCAAAATAATAACGTGAACTGCGTCGACTCTCTAGTTATAAATGATGAAAGTTGACGCAAAATTGACCAAAAGAAGAGATCTTTATTTACCAAAGGCAAGAAGCGTGAGGCAGTTCAAAAAGAGAGCTAATTTAGGTGAGTTTTACTCACCTAAATTAATCAGGAGCGGAGAGTTACTTGGTTCCGGTAGAGCCAAAACCACCCGTGCCGCGATCGGTTGCTTCAAACTCTTCAACGATGTTGAATTCAGCCTGAACCACCGGCAACAGCACAAGCTGAGCAACACGTTCACCTGGTTCAATAGTGAAGGTCGTTTGACCACGGTTCCAGCATGACACCATTAATTCGCCTTGGTAATCGGAGTCAATTAGACCGACTAAGTTGCCTAAGACGATACCGTGTTTATGACCAAGGCCGGAGCGCGGCAAAATCGTCGCTGCTAGATTTTGATCTTCAATATAAATCGCAAGGCCTGTCGGAAGCAATGTGGTTTGGCCTGGGGCCAGCACAATGGCTTCGTCAAGGCAGGCACGTAAGTCTAATCCTGCAGAGCCTTCTGTGGCATAACTTGGTAATGGCAGCTCTGTGCCGATTTTAGGATTTAAGATTTTTAGTTGAATAGGTTGTTTCATCGGTTAACTCATGACATTTGGGATTGGTGTTGCGTGATCAGTTCGACAAGCTCGACGGCGAGGGCGGATTTCGCTTCTTTCGGCGGTGTCCATTGTTGGTCTTTGGATAACACGGTAACTTGGTTTTCATCATTGTTAAAACCAATGTCAGTGCGTGATACATCGTTGGCGATGATGAGGTCCAGACCTTTTCGCTCTAGCTTGCTTTTTGCGTAAGCAATTACATCTTGTGTTTCGGCGGCAAAGCCAACCATACATTTTGCGGCTTTTTCTTGGCTTAACGTGGCGATCACATCTGGGTTTTTAACCAATGTCAGCTGCATTTCATTGCTGTCACCAGTCTTCTTCATTTTCTGTGTGGCAACGTCTTTCATGCGAAAATCCGCTACGGCAGCGGCGCCGATAAAGACATCTGCTGGCGACGTCATGGCAGCACGACACGCAGTAAGCATATCGTCGGCGCTTTTTATGGCAACCAGATGCACACCGCTAGGGGCAGGTAGATTGACTGGACCACTCACGAGTGTAACCGTTGCGCCACGTACTTTGGCGGCTTCGGCGAGCGCGTAGCCCATCTTACCAGAGCTGTGATTACTGATGTAACGCACGGGATCGATGGCTTCCATGGTTGGACCGGCCGTAATAACCCAATGTTGGCCAGTTAAGTCTTGCTGCGTAGGCATTAAAATAAACTTCAGCGATTGAAAAATATTGTCAGGTTCTTCCATGCGACCTACACCGACATCACCACAGGCTTGAGCCCCGGAAGCCGGTCCAATCATGTCTACACCACGACTTTGAAGTGTTTTAAGGTTGGCTTGTGTGGCAGGGTGTTTCCACATCGCTTGATTCATAGCTGGAGCAAGGATCACGGGCGCCTCGCTAGCAAGACAAAGCGTGGTGAGTAGGTCATTTGCCATACCCTGGCTGTAGCGCGCCATAAAGTCCGCCGAGGCCGGGGCCACTAAAATCGCATCCGCCCATTTTGCCAGTTCAATATGTCCCATACCGAGTTCTGCCGCCGGGTCGAGTAAACTACTGCGGACAGGATGCCCAGAGACAGCTTGTAAGGTCATTTCTGTCACAAAGGCTTTGGCGCCTTCTGTGAATACAACTTGTACGTCTGCGCCGGCTTTGGTTAATAGGCGGATCAGTTCAATGGTTTTATAGGCCGCAATGCCACCCGTAATTCCCACTAAAATCTGTTTATTTAAAAGACTGGACATAATAAGCTTCTGATTACAAATTAGTCGATTTTACCGTGCTGTTTCTATGCGACAGGATGTCGCCAGTGCACGGTATTGAGTTTGGTAAAGCGTACCACAAGGAGGTGTTTATGAGTATCAAGCAATGGCCAGAAGCCGAACGGCCGCGAGAAAAATTAATACAGCAAGGCGCCCATATGCTCAGTGATGCTGAGCTGTTGGCGATCTTCTTACGTACCGGCACTCAAGGTGTCAGTGCGGTAGAGTTGGCACGACGCGTATTGCATCAGTTTGGTGGGTTACGAGCGTTATTATCTGCCACACGCGACGAATTTTGCCAAGGCTTCGGTTTGGGCGATGCCAAATATACCCAGCTACAAGCCGTGCTGGAAATGTCCAAGCGACATCTACAGGAACAACTGACCCGCGACACCATCTTCAACAGCGCCGAAGCGGTGCGTACTTACCTTGCCACGCAACTACGCCACTCCCAGCGAGAGATTTTTGCCGTGTTGTTTTTAGACTCACAACATCGGCTAATTCGCTACCAAGAGTTGTTTATGGGCACCATCGATAGCGCGGCCGTCTACCCGCGTGAAGTCGTTAAAGCCGCATTAACCCATAATGCCGCCGCAGTGATCTTGGCGCACAATCATCCATCAGGTGTGTCCGAGCCCAGCCAAGCGGATATCAATATTACCGAGCGTATTCGCAAAGCATTGGATCTCATTGATGTGCGCTTACTGGATCATTTTATTGTGGGCGATAGCCGGCCATTGTCGTTGGCGGAGAGGGGGCATTTATAGCACAAATTCTCCCAGATCCTGTTTTAGAACGTCCTAAAACCTGTTTTAGGGCGCTTTAAATGATCGCCTTCCAATAATAGACGCTTCACTTACTGAATGAGATGGGTGGGTTTATTATGAAATTATATGGTGTTTTGCTAATTTGTATTTGGGTGCAAGGCATGTTGGCTGCGCCTCTATACGCCGAAGAAAAAAGTGAGGCGTTGGTGGGGGTGCAAACGTTTCAGGTGTTTTCTTCGATGCGTGATCAATATTTATCTGTGGATGTTTGGTATCCGGCAAAGCAAGGTGGAATTTTAAAAGAAGTAGGTGCTAGTAAAGTATTTGAAGGGGTGCCTGCTTGGCGTGATGCGCCCGCTGTAAAAGGCTCTTTTCCGTTAGTCTTATTGTCTCATGGTTCTGGTTCATCAGTGAAAGGGATGGCGTGGATCGCTACAGAATTAGCGCGTGCTGGGTATGTTGTTGCAGGCCCTAATCACCCAAAGACAACGACAGGAGATTCGACACCAGAAGATACGCCCAAGATATGGCAACGCACCGATGATCTTTCGACTCTGATTGATTTTTTGACAACTCATTCTACATGGCGAGAACATGTTGATGAAAAGCGTATCGGTGTATTGGGGTTCTCTTTAGGGGGTGCGGCCGCGATGGAACTGGTCGGTGCAACGGCTAGCTTAGAGGATTATGCTCAATATTGTGAGCGCTACCCAAGCATGGCTGACTGCCATTGGTTTGCCTCAGGTGTGGCCTACATTAATCAAAAAAAGGTAAGTGTCGAACGTTTTGACTTGTATGAGACGGATCGAGCTATGTTTGAGCAGTCTAATATCGACCCAAGAGTTAGGGCGGCGGTGCTAATTGATCCGAGCTTAGCTAAGGCATTTGACCATACTAGTTTAAAGCACATAAATGCTCCTTTATCGTTTATCAATTTAGGGGATCCAGCAAAAGTGCCTGTATCTGTCAAAGCCGATACACTCGCAGAGCTTGCCCCAAATAGTTCTCTGACATACGTCCATGATGCGGTACATTTCAGTTTTTTACCTGAATGCAGGGAAGGTGCTGCAGCGTTTTTAAAAGCAGTTAAAGAAACGGATGCCTTATGTGACGATGGTGGTCAGCGCAGTCGATCTGATATTCATCAAGAGCTGACGCAAGCAATCATTTCGGTGTTAGCTAATACTCTCTGAACGAAGGGGGAGTATAGGTAGTTCTTCCTCGACTTTTATATTGTCCATGGCAATCAAGTTAAAGGTGGAAGAAGCCTACGATCTGTACATCATTTCCAATGTCATTCTATCGTTCATAATGGCTTGTTTTATTTCTGGGTTGACCTTCTTACTTTGGAAGCGAAAAAGTCTACTGAGCTATGAATGTTGATCAATTTTTTAACAAATCGTTTGCTGTTTGCAGGGGACTGTGGGAGAATTCGCGCCGCTATATCCTCGGTACGGGATTTTGTGGCCCCAGTGTCTTCTTCTCAGAAGAAGTTCCAGAGTGACCCACGCTCCGCCTGAGGAAGTATCAACTTCCAATAATTTTCGGATAGCATAAGGTAATTAAATTATGTCTCGCGTCTGTCAAGTTACTGGGAAGCGTCCTGTTACAGGTAACAACGTTTCTCACTCAAAGCGTCACACAAAGCGTCGCTTCCTTCCTAACCTTCATTGGCACCGTTTTTGGGTCGAAGGTGAAAACCGCTACGTACGTCTACGTGTATCTTCTAAAGGCATGCGTATTATCGATAAAAAAGGCATCGATTCAGTTTTGACTGAAATGCGTGCTCGTGGCGAAAAAGTATAAGGAATCTGAATCATGGCTTCTAAAGGCGCTCGCGATCTAATTCGCATGGTATCTTCTGCAGGTACTGGTCACTTCTACACGACTGACAAGAACAAACGTAACACTCCAGAAAAATTGGAGATGAAAAAGTTTGATCCAGTTGTACGTAAGCATGTGATGTACAAAGAAGCAAAAATTAAATAATTTTGCTGCTTTGTTAACAAAAAAACCGGCCTTGTGCCGGTTTTTTTGTATCTTAAATAAGCTAACCATTGTGGACTTGAGGAATTTATGCCGGAATTACCCGAAGTTGAAACCACCAAAAATGGCATTGCGCCGCATATCCTTCAGCAAACCGTTGCGCGCATTGAAATCCGCCAACCGAAGCTGCGTTGGCCGATTCCTGAAGCGATAAGTACATTGTTGCCAGGCCAAACTGTTCAAGATGTAACTCGTCGTGGAAAATACATTGGTGTGCATACCGCTGTGGGCACCCTAATTATTCATTTAGGTATGTCAGGAAGCCTGTACTTTGTCGAACCCGATACCCCGCCCATGTTTCACGATCATGTGGACATTCATTTTGTCGGGCTGAACAAAGTGTTGCGTTATACCGACCCGCGTCGCTTTGGCGCTATGCTGTGGAGTGACGGTGATTGGTATGCTCATGAGCTAATTTCTCATCTTGGTCCCGAGCCTCTGACGGAGGCGTTCAGTGTGGATTATCTTCATGAAAGAGCGAAAGGGCGAAAGCAGGCGATTAAGCAATTCATCATGGACAGTAAGGTCGTGGTCGGAGTGGGAAACATCTACGCTAATGAGGCCTTGTTTATGGCGGGTATTCGTCCGACACGAGCGGCCGGTAACATCAGTAAGAAACGCCTAGCGCTGTTTGTGGAATGCATCAAACAGGTGTTAGCGGCAGCGATTGAGCAAGGTGGTACCACCTTGAAAGACTTTGTTAGCGGTGAAGGAAAACCAGGCTACTTTAAACAGGAACTTAAAGTCTATGGTCGTGCGGATTTGCCGTGTACTGTGTGTAAATTGCCTTTAACGGAGATCCGTCAGGGGCAGCGTAGTACTGTGTACTGCGCGCATTGCCAGAGGTGATTGTGCGTTTTGCTGTTATTTTAAGCGGCAAACGCTTTAAAAACCGTCTACATTTTATGAATGGTGGATCCAACCAGACATAAATTCAACAGCAATAATGGTGCAAATGTGCACGCTGGCATTGCGCTCAAACAATAATCAGTTTATTTTTGACCGATTAGCCAGCTTTATCTCTTTTAAGTTGGAATCGAGAAGCATTCAAAGGGGAATCATTAATGAAAGGTGTCTTTCTTGCGTCGGCTACCGCATTAGCCATTGCAGCATCATCAGCCTATGCTGCGGATATTAAGCCAGCTGTCGTTTACGATCAGGCTGGCAAGTTTGATAAGTCGTTTAACGAAGGTGTATATAACGGCATTATCAAGTTTACGGAAGATACTGGCATTAAAATTCGTGAGTCTGAGCCTAAGAACGAAGCTCAGGTCGAGCAGAATCTCCGACGTTTAGCGAAACGTGGTTACAGTCCAATTGTCGCAGTGGGCTTCACTATGATGTCAGCGGTAACCAAGGTCGCACAAGATTTCCCTGATGTGGAATTTACCATTATTGATGCCGTGATTGACCTGCCAAATGTACAGTCGATTGTTTTTAAAGAGCATGAAGGGTCATTCCTTGTTGGTGCATTAGCCGCCATGGCGTCTAAAACCGATACGGTGGGTTTTGTAGGGGGCATGGATATTCCACTGATCCGTAAGTTTGGCTGTGGCTACGAACAAGGTGTCAAGTTTGTGACGCCTAATGCAACCGTTATTCAGAATATGACGGGGTCAACAGGTGCGGCATTTAACGATCCAACAAAAGGCTCTGAATTGGCGAAGAGTCAATTCTCTAAAGGTGCGGATGTTGTGTTTGCGGCTGCGGGTGGTACTGGTATCGGTGTTTACCAAGCCGCTAAAGATGAAGGTAAACTGGCGATTGGCGTGGACTCAAACCAGAATCATATCCAACCGGGCACAATGCTAACGTCTATGGTTAAGCGAGTTGATGCGGCTGCATACAAGGTGTTTGAAGAAGCGAATACCGGTACTTGGAAGCCTGGGTTAGAAGTACTTGGGTTGTCTGATGGTGGCGTTTCTTGGGCGCAGGATGACTACAATAAAGACCTAATCACAGCCGATATGAAAGCGAAGATGGACGACGTAAAAGCGAAAATCATCAGTGGTGAGATCAGCGTACATGACTATATGTCTGATAGCACTTGTAATTATTAATCGCTAGAGAAGCAGCTGTTCACTATTTTTAGTGGTGAGCAGCTGCTTTTTTTTGCTTGGAACTTTGCATAGAACAAAATATGAGTGATCAAACACATCCATACGCGATTGAGTTAGAAGGGATCTCGAAACGATTCGGTGCCGTACAGGCCAATAAAGATATTGGTTTGCAGGTACCCGCAGGCACGATTCACGGCATTATTGGTGAAAACGGTGCAGGCAAATCTACCTTGATGAGCATCATCTACGGTTTCTATGAAGCAGACTCGGGTACGATCTCTATTGACGGGCAGCAGGTCGATATTCGCAATTCTCAAGATGCCATTAAAGTAGGTATAGGTATGGTTCACCAGCACTTTATGTTGGTTGAAAATTTTACCGTATTGGAGAATGTCATCTTGGGCGCTGAAGGTGGCGCGGTCTTGAATCAAGGTATTAGTGCGGCGCGCAAAGAGTTGAAGCGCTTAGAACAGGAATACAGCTTAGATATTGATGTGGATGCGGTCGTTGAGAACTTGCCTGTAGGCTTGCAGCAGCGTGTTGAAATATTAAAAGCGCTGTACCGTGGCGCGAAAATTCTAATTCTTGATGAGCCAACCGGGGTGTTGACGCCGCAAGAGGCTGACCACTTATTTCGAATTTTAAAATCTTTGACCGAACAAGGTGTCACCGTTCTACTGATTACGCACAAACTGCGCGAGATCCTTGCGTCGACAGATAATGTGTCTGTGATGCGGCAAGGTGAAATGGTAGCGCATCGTGAAACAGCAACAACTGACAAGGAAGAGTTGGCTGAATTGATGGTCGGAAAAAAAGTCCGTCTTAAGGTCAATAAAGATGAGGCTCAGCCGCAACAAGCCGTGCTGACGGCTAAAGAGTTATCGTTTTTTGATGGTCAGGGCGTCGAACGATTGAAGAAAGTGTCTCTTGAGCTCAAGGCGGGCGAGATTCTCGGTATAGCAGGTGTATCCGGTAACGGTCAGAGTGAATTATTGAATGTTCTGTCTGGGATTACGCCGATGGCATCAGGCGAGATTCAGTTCGCAGGACAGACGATCACAGCGAATGCAGCGAAGACCGCCGCGCAAATGCGTGATCTTAAGATGGCGCACGTGCCGGAAGATCGACATAAAATGGGATTGGTAACGGGGTTTGAAGCTTATGAAGCCGCAGTACTCGGTTACCATGACTCATCCGATTACAATGGCGCTATCCTAATGGACCGCAAAGCTATGTTGGATGAGTGTAATGAAAGAATGGCCGCATGGGATGTTCGACCTCCTAATCCGCATTTGAAAACGGCGAACTTCTCTGGTGGTAATCAGCAAAAAATCGTTATTGCTCGAGAAGTAGAGCAAAACCCTGAGGTGCTGCTTATCGGCCAGCCGACTCGTGGTGTGGATATTGGTGCAATTGAAAATATTCATGAACAGATAGTTAAATTGCGGGACGCTGGTAAAGCGATCTTACTGGTCTCAGTCGAGTTAGATGAAATTATGGCATTAAGTGATCGAATTATTGTGATGTTTGATGGGGCTATTGTGGGTCAAGTCGATGCAAGTGAAGCGGATGAGCGTACGTTGGGTCTGATGATGGCCAATGCATGGAATGAAGAGCAAGGAGCGCCGGAATGAGCCAAGCGAAAGTCCCTGCGTGGGTCAGTGTTGGATTGATTCCGCTGCTGAACATCTTGCTAGCATTTTTTGTTTCCGGTCTTGTGTTCCTAGCCATTGGTGAAGATCCAATCGAAGCGGCCGGTTACTTGATCTATGGTGCCTTTGGGTATGATGAAGGTATTGGTTACACGCTTTATTACGCCACGAACCTTATTTTTACGGGCTTAGCAGTATCGATTGCCTTTAAAGCGGGGCTTTTTAACATTGGTGGAGAAGGGCAGGCTTACATTGGTGGTTTGGGTGTAGGCTTGTTGTGTTTATGGTTTGACAGTTCATTGCCTTTAATTGTGATTGCGCCGTTAGCGATTATTGGTGGGGCGTTGTTTGGTGCGGCATGGGCCTATATTCCGGCTTATCTTCAGGCTCGTCGCGGCAGTCACATCGTTATTACAACGATTATGTTTAACTTCATCGCATCATCATTGATGGTATATCTAATGGTGAACTGGTTAAAAGCAGAAGGGGTGATGTCTCCTATCAGTCGTACTTTTGAAGAAAGCGCATGGCTTCCGTATATGCACGACTTGTTTTCGCCGTTTGGTTTGGATATTGGGGGCTCGCCATTGAATATGGCGTTTATATTGGCACTTCTATGCTGTGTGTTGTATTGGGGACTAGTTTGGCACACTCGCTGGGGGTATCAGTTACGTACTGTGGGTACAAACCCAACTGCGGCTCAGTACGCAGGTATAGATAACGCGAAAGTAACTATTTGGGTCATGCTAATCTCTGGCGGCTTTGCCGGTTTGGTTGGTGTGAACGAAATTATGGGTGTGAACCATAACTTGCTGCTTAACTTTACGGCAGGGTATGGTTTTGCTGGTATTGCGGTAGCATTGATGGGGCGTAATCATCCGGTGGGCATTATTTTGGCGGCGATGCTATTTGGGGCTTTGTACCAAGGCGGCGCAGAGCTGGCTTTTGAAATCCCGACCATTACCCCTGAAATTGTGGTAGTGATTCAAGGTCTTGTTATTCTGTTTTCTGGTGCACTGGAGAACATGTTTAAAGGCAGGATTGAAGGTTTCTTTTTAAGACGAGCGGCAGCATAGGAGCGCGGTATGTTTGAAACATTAATACTGATTCTCGATGCGACGTTACGTGTATCGACACCATTGATTTTAGCCGCATTAGCGGGTTTGTTCTCTGAGCGCTCAGGAATCGTGGATATTGGTCTTGAAGGTAAAATGCTCGGTGGCGCGTTTGCGGCAGCGGCAGCGGCAGCTGTATTTGGTTCAGCTTGGATAGGTCTGCTGTTTGCCATCGGTGCATCAGTTTGCCTTGCTTTGATTCATGGCTTTGCTTGTATTACTCATCGTGGCGATCATATTGTGTCGGGGGTAGCGATCAATACCATTGTCGCAGGGTTGACGGTTACACTGGGGTTGGATTGGTTTAGTCAAGGTGGCCAAACGCCCGCTTTAACAGGTGATGCGCGCTTTACTCCGATTACATTGCCTTTTGCCGAGCAGGTCGCCGATGTGCCTGTGATTGGTTTAATCTACTCGGAGCTATTAAGCGGTCATAACATTCTAGTGTATTTAGCATTTGCTTTTGTGCCTGCGACATACTGGGTGGTGTTCAAAACGCGCTTTGGTTTACGTTTACGTGCCGTAGGTGAAAACCCTCACGCTGTAGATACTGCCGGTATTTCTGTTGCGTTGGTGCGCTATCGTGCAGTGATTATCTGTGGGGTGCTATGTGGCATCGCAGGGGCGTATTTATCCACCGCACATAATGCGGGTTTCTTAAAAGATATGAGTGCAGGTAAAGGCTATATGGCGCTAGCTGCGTTGATCTTTGGTAAGTGGCGTCCAGTGCCTGTGTTGTGTGCGTGTTTGCTGTTTGGTTTCTTGGATGCAGTAGCGGTTCGTCTGCAGGGTGTCTCGTTGCCCGGGATTGGTGAGGTCCCTGTTCAAGCGATTGAAGTACTGCCATATGTTTTGACGGTGCTATTGTTAGCGGGTTTCATTGGTAAAGCCGTAGGTCCTAAAGCCATTGGTAAACCCTATGTGAAGGAGCGTGCTTAATGAGTCAGGCTGAACAATGTATTGAGTTGGCCAGACAAGCAATGAGTAAGGCCTATGTGCCTTACTCAAACTTCCAAGTAGGTGCTGTCATTGAAACAGCAGAAGGTGAATTGTTCTCTGGCTGTAATGTAGAAAATGCGTCTTACCCCGAAGGCACCTGCGCTGAAGCGGGTGCAATTGCCGCGATGGTCATGGGCGGCGGTCAGCGTATTAAACAGATATACGTAATGGGAGCCGGCGAGCTATTGGTCTCCCCGTGTGGTGGGTGTCGTCAACGCATACGAGAGTTCTCAGATGGGCTGACTCTTATACACATTTGTTCGCCTGAAAAAGGCATACGTAAAACGCTTAGTATGGATCAGCTCCTGCCGTATTCGTTTGGGCCTAGTAACTTACTCTAAAAGAAGCGCGTGGCGCTTCTTTTAGTTTCTGCGCTTTGCTTCTACCTGTCGCTGGCTCGCAATAGGGGAAGCCGACAAATCCATGGAATTAAAAACTATTAAAAGTTTTTTAAAAAGTTCTTGCGCTAAAAATTCAGATGCGTATTATACGCCTCCACTGACACGGACAACGCTTCACAACAACGAAGCACAACGCGTCAGCCGCTCTTTAAAATAGATAATCAGATAATTTGTGTGGGCGCTCGCTGGAGACTTCTAAAAATTTTGAAGTCTTAAATG
>NZ_LTAX01000013.1 GCF_001639745.1 Marinomonas gallaica | reverse complement strand
CTCATGCCCTGCTTGTGGAGAACGTACTGTTACTTATCTTGGCGATGCTTCTGAGAGTAAAGTGATAGAACGGCTTCGCGTCATGCTGCCATGGGACAATGGCAGTTAGCATTAGCGCTCAGTGAGGTCAGGGTATAAAAATAGATCAGATCATAAAGTCTGAGGGAAGCGCTTGCCTCTCTGGTCAAATCACGCTACAAAAGGGTACATTATGAACCAACATAGCGGCGATCAAAGACGATCTGAAGCGGCATAGTCCAAACAGACTCTGATGTTTAGCGAGTTATTTAACAGGGACGTCCCACCATGAAAAAAGAAAATTCCCTATATAGAAACGCAGCCGTTCAACAGTGGGTTATAGCCGCAGCTACGCTGCCGTATAACCCTTAATTGTTAAGAGGTAAGAATGAACTCCGAGACTTTCCTTGGATGGTTAAGATATGCAATTGGTAGAGTTGGTCGCTCATATTATAACTACTCTGAAAGAGTGTATTGCTATGAACTTTATCATTTCTTGCGTGTAGCAATGTTCCATGAGGCAATAGACAAGAAATACCCTAATTTATTTCTACACTCCGAGATAATTAAAGGGGAAATTGACTATGAAATCGCACAAAATCTCGGAATTATGCCTCTTGGGCATCGCCGGTCACCAGACTTTTTATTTCATGATCCTCTTACTACAGCTCATCAAATCGCGGCAGTTGAGGTAAAAGCAAGGCAAGATATTGGTTATGGTGAGTGCGTAGAAGATCTTTCAAAATTAAGCGAATTAAAAGAAAGATATCGTTTTAATCTTGGTGTGTTTCATTGCATAAACATTAGCAATGAGCGCATATTACAGCACATCAATAGGGCCATAGAGGAAGGGGTTACCATTGATAGAGAGATCGTTATTATATCTGTTCCAATGTATGGTCAAGAAATTGAAGAGCATACTATTGAGCAGTTACTCTCTTAACAAGGCAATCAAGCGGACTTACGTTGCAGTGATTCGCTTCGCTCATATTGTCACAGCAACTACAGCGCGCTTATCGCGGCGTTATAACTCATAGGAGTGATCGTGAGTAAAAATTTAAAACAGTGGAAAAATACACTCAATGCAAGTGAAATTGCTGATGGGATGAATTTTGCTCAACAAAACGCTAACCGACTATTGAGTGATGCTGAAAAACTGTTTGAACTTGAAAGCTATCCGACGGCTTATTCGATAGCTGTGTTAGCAATTGAAGAGGCAGGTAAAATTTCAATCTTGTGCGAGTTAGCAGTTGCAAGAAACGGCAATGATGTCAAAGAGGCTTGGAAAGCCTATCGCACCCATACAAAAAAGAATGTGATGTACGTATTTCCTTACTTGGTTGCAAATGGATGTACAAAACTGCGTGATTTCGGTGGTATTTACTCCGAGAAAAACGATTTTCCAGCATTACTAGACGATCTAAAGCAAGTCGGGTTTTACACAGATTGCTTAGGTAACAAACACTGGTCAGTACCTAGTCAAGTAATCGATAAAGAGGCAGCCGAGGGTATTCTGAGAGTCGCTAGTATTTTGTGTAAGCATCAAACATATACACAGAAAGAGATTGAGCTTTGGGTTAAACACATCAAACCTGTGTGGAAATCTTCAATGCCAGAAATGCAAGTAGCTTTAAAAGCTTGGTTTAACGAAATGCTCGATGAAGGTTTAGCGAAAGAATCTGATATTCCCTTCGAAGAGTTTGTCGGCTAAATGAGTTATAACAAAGCGTTTAAGACGGATTCCCAACGCTTGGCATTTTCGGTTTGAATCAGCTTTAGTGTTTACGGCACAATGGGTTAGGTAGGGTGGTAGCGCCGCTCACACCTTAATGCGGCGTTAAATGCCACGGAGAGTCATGGATAAACCACATCAAAGAATAGGCGCAACATCAAATGCTCATGTAGGAAGAGATTTTGAATTGGCCGCACAAAAGTTTTTTGCCAGTAAAGGGCTTGCTCTTGAGCTTAATATAAAAATCCCTGTTGGCATCGGCGAAATCAAGAAAGATCACGCGTTTGATTTGGGCTGCCTAAAAGAAAAAGTACTAATTGAGTGTAAGTCGCACAAATGGACTGCGCCAAATGACAATGTACCAAGTGCTAAGCTAACCGTTTGGAATGAAGCTATGTACTATTTTTTAGCTACCCCTACGAGTTATCGAAAAATAATGTTTGTACTTCGTGATTATAGTGAGAAGCGTAAGAAAACATTAGCGGAATACTACATTCGTACTTATAGCCATTTGATTCCAGAAGGTGTTGAGCTGTGGGAGTACGACGAATCAACAATGTCAGCAGTGCAGTTGGAACTTAACAAGTTTAGCTAGCAGGACGCGCAAAAAGCCGCGAGCCTCTGCTAAAAGCGTTACATCTTAAGATGCACTTTTAAATCGGCACAAAAGTGTAGACTGTGATAATTATCAACCCATTTCAAAAAGTCACTTCTAGCTCAGTTCCCCCCAGCTTGCTAACAAGTCAGTTTTTGCCATAGCTGGCTTGTTGGCATCTATCTAGCCTTTAAATACTGGTAGTTAGTTCAATCCGGTTAGATTTAGGTATACGGAACCCTAACAGTAGCCTGCACTTAATGTCACTTTTTCACCGTATAAATGGCGTGTTTTGGCCTGTTTAATGGTGCTGTCGACTCTCTAAAATATTCGTTTTAAACACCTTGGCGTGTGCGCATGAGGGGAGAATAAGTGAATAAAAAACAGGCGTTAGCAGTTTTAATCGGTATCTTAATAACATTTTGGGCTTCTTCAATTAAGGGAAGTTACCAAGTGTATTTTTTAGACTTACTGCAAATGAGCAACGTAAGTCGAGGGCAATTTGCACTGAGCAGTTCCATCTTTGGATTAGCCATCGGTGTTTTCTCTCCAATAGTTGGTTGGCTCAGTGATCGTGTTGGCCCTGCATTGACTATTTTATCGGGAGTTTTAGTTGCGTGTTTTACCTTTAGCTTGATGGGGCTGATGTTTCATTTTTGGTTATTCGTGGTGCTGTTTGGGGTGTTGGCTTCTTATGCGCTGTGTGCAATGACCTTTGTTCCCTTGGCGCTGTTGGTAGACCACATCTTTGCCAGTAAACATAAAGGTATGGCCTATGCAGCGATCACAAATGGCACTGCTATTGGCTTTATGGTGTTGTCTCCATTATGGGTGTGGCTACATAATTTCATGACGTGGCAAGCACTGAGTGGGCTGATTGCAGCAGTATTTGTTTTAGTGATATTACCAGCCAGCATCGCCTTATGTATGGCTTTTCCTAAGCGAATATTTCAGCAATCTGGTGAGCGAGTTTTAGTGCAAGACAGATCGTGGCTGAGTCTGTTAAAACAGCCTGTATTTTTGCTGTTAGCTTTGTCGTTTGGTGGATGTGGAGCATCCATGGCGTATATCGATGTCCATCTTGTGCCATTGCTGCAAGAGCGTTTTGTAGAGGGGGCACCAGCAGTCGTTGCTACGTCTTTGAGTGTGCTGGGAGCGGCGGAGCTAGTAGGAGCTTTTTTAGTAGGGTATTTGCTGCGATTTTCGCCAGCAGCACTGATGTTGGCAGCTTTATATGGCATGCGAGCGTTATCGTTATTGGTGCTGCTGAATGCAGAAACAATGGAAGCAGTGCTGGTTTTTGCCGTGGTGTTTGGCTTAAGTTATATGGGCACGGTAATTGTTACCTCACTGATGTGTTTACAGGCCTACGGGGCTCAGATAAAAGGCAAGATATTTGGCTGTTTATTCAGTGTGCACCAAGTGTTTGTCTTCGCCACGATTTGGCTGGGTGGCGTTAGTTATGATGTTACGGGAAGCTACCAATGGATTACCTATTTTACGATTGGGTTGTCTTGTTTATCTGTGGTGATTGGGTTGCTGTTATGGGGTTTTAAACCTCATCATGATGATGGGTGTGCTGTAATGGCCTAGCGCAGAGCGCTGTTGAGTTTCCTCTTCCAAGCAGTGCGCAGAGCTTTTGCATCGGGAAATCCTGCCTGATAAGCAGATGACTCGATAGTGCAGCCCTGATCTAGATAGTTCTTGGCTACTTCAAGACGCAGTTCTACGAGATAGTCACGTACTGTGAGTCCAGTGGCTAGCTTGAATTCGCGCTGTAAATGGCGTGTAGAAATGCGAAACCGTGTGCTCAGTTCAGTGACGGATAGCTTATGAGTAAGATGAGATTGCAAGTAATCTTGTACGTCATGAATCAGAGGTTGAATGTGATTGCGGTAGCTGACTTGCTGTGACAGTTGGGGATCATGAGCCATTCTGCGCTGAGACACGACCAACTCTCGTGCCACCTCCACGGCAAATTGTGCTCCGGCACTTTGTTGAATTAATGCAAGCGCTAAATCAATGCCAGCTGTGACGCCAGCGGAGGTGTAGATGTGCTCGTCTTGCACATAGATTCGATTAGGTAAAACGTTTGCTGTTGGAAAGACACGCGCTAATTCCTCTGTGCGTTGATGATGCGTCGTACAAGTACGTTGATCGAGTAACCCTGCGTGTCCTAAGAGAAATGCGCCAGTACAAACACCTAATACTCTTATATCGGATGAGAGCACTGATTGCAGCCATGCAATACATTGCTGGCTTAACGAGTCTGTATAGATGCCGTCGTAATAATTTGAGCCACACACGATAATCAATGCGTGTTCGTTAATCGACTCGGGTAGATCGCTGAGATCAGAGAAGGTGAGGCCTTCATGACTCTTAATATTCTCAACAGGGCTAATAAAATGTAGTGTCAGATTTAAGCCACGACTTTTCGCTTCATGAAAGGTTTGGCAAGGTCCAGCTAAATCCATCATGTGAACATCAGGCGTGATGAGAAAATATATGTGAGAAAGCTGAGACAAAACGATACCTATTTGATTAAAGACCTTTTCATAAAACAATATCGCTTATCATATTGATTCAAAAGCATACTCTTAACAAGCCACCCACCTTAAAAAGTGACTAATGGCTCAGTTTCATCCGGCGGATTCATGCGTTGTGTGGTAGCCGATGATGGGGATTTAAATCGTTACACTAACAAAATCACCCAGTTGAAATAATGATCTGTCGTTAATTTAAAGTTCAAGCATTCCACCAAGCCTGCTCGCGATAAGATTGCCTTTATGCGTGTATTCAGACTGTTGCATCCTATATCTGGCTTAGTTCAAAAATAACCATTGAGTAATAAAAAAATCAGTTATTAGTTTTTTTTATGGCATTATTAGACTTTTATGAACACTCATTCAAATTGAAGAGACCAAATGCACATTCATTCATTGGTAAAATTGGCAGTGCTATCGTTGCCAGTAATTGGATTGCCTGCGTTCGCAACAACCCTTGAGCAGGCTTCGGATAAGACTATTGTAGAGCAGCGTGCTGCGTTAGCACAGAACACCATAAACGCAGGTATTGGCCCTCAGTCTCCGCGCGATATTGATAATACATTAGGTGTAAATCGAGTGGTGTTTAGTCCTGCGCCAAGTTCTGAGAATATGAACTTATGCAATATTCATTTGCATAAAAATGCTGAGCACAAAGGCGGCGAGTTTACGACTTTTGCAGGTAATGGCGATGGTTATGGCTACAACACTGGCTACAAATACTCGGGGCAGTTAACGGCAGCATAGCAGAAACCACTGGCAAAAGCGGTGTGTGCTAACGATCACAGTGCAGTGCAATCGGGTGATACCATCGAGGTGCATTATGTCTATTCTACATCTCAGGTAAAACCTGGTGCTACCTTAGGGGCTTGTGTTGCCAATCCTATTCTGAATCCACAGTTACGAGTAGAAGCTCAGGTATTTGTTGTTGTGAATGATGATCGTGCTGCTGACTTTGTTGATATGGCAAAATTTGAAGACCATAACCAACGAATACAAGCGATCAACATTCCGACTGATACAGGGACTCCGGTTCAATACGCAGGCTCCACCACAGGGCCAAGCTATAACGAAAAAGGCTCACCCTATCAAGTGACATGGAGCGTTCGACCTAACGTTAAAAAGGTGAGTATTGCTTCGTTGGGTAAATGGTGTGAAGGCAATGTATTCGAAGAAGACCATGCCCATGGCGTGCGTAACCTCGTAACCAACCCTGAGTTATTGTCGCCTATTAACTAGATCGCAAATATCAAAGCCGCTAGAAGCGTGGCTTTGAGACAGTTCGTAAAACACTGACCACAGGACGGTGCTGCGTGTGAAAACAAAAACGTACGGGCGTCATTTTCGTGAGAGGCTGGCTTTACGGATGAGCTATCAAGTTTAAACAGCGCTGCTAGGTGGTCCTAGCAGCGCTTTTTTCTTTTGCGCGTCTGATTAAGACTTGATCGTGAAGCGCGCGCTGAGTGTGTTTAGCTCCGTGCTAAGCGTTTTCAGCGTATTCACGGCAACAACCGATTCTTGAGAACCTTCGCTGGTTTGATCTGCCAGTCGGCGTACATTTTCGATGCTGTGGTTAATATCTTCTGCAACATGAGATTGTTGCTCTGACGCTGTGGCGATCTGCTGGTTCATGTCTTGCACATGGCCCATTTGCTCACGAATGTCGTCAAATAAGGTGACTAAGCTGCGTGCATTGTCGGCGTTTTGCGTAGACTTCTCACGGCTTACTTGGATTTTGTCCAATGACTCTTGAGCCCCATTTTGCAATTGTATGATCAGCTCTTCGATTTCTTTCGCAGAATCCTGTGTACGGCTAGCAAGACCACGCACTTCATCGGCTACCACGGCAAAGCCTCGGCCTGCTTCACCAGCACGTGCGGCTTCAATTGCGGCGTTAAGTGCCAACAAGTTGGTTTGTTCAGCAACGGCTTTAATAACCTCTAGCACATTACCAACATTGTCAGAGCGTTGTTTTAAAGCTTCCATTGTCGCGCTGGTTAGATTCAGGTCTTCCGCAAGGTTTCCGATTTCATCGACGGTCGTGCTGACTAAGCTGTGGCCTTTGTTAACCATGCTGTCGGTATTAGTCGCCGCGGTAGCAGCGGTTTCAGCATTGCGTGCAACTTCAGCAACGGTGGCCGACATTTCATTAATTGCGGTGGCGACTTGATCGGTCTCGTCACGTTGGGACTGCATCATGGTTTGGCTGTGTTTAGATATCGCTTCTAGTTGCTCGCTTGTGGCGCTTAGGCTCATGACGCCACTTACGGTTTGTGATATCAGCTCGTTTAACGTCACACTCATGCGGCCTACGTCGTTGTATAGCTTGCCTAGCTCGTCACGACGTTGGGTTGAAAACTGTTGGCTGAGGTCGCCATTGGCGATGGTTTCAACCGCTGCGGTAACTTCTTGCATAGGTTTGGCGATAAGATTGCGAATGACAAAAGCGAACACAATGCCAATGATGACAGCAATAATAGTAATGCTGATCACTAGTAGGTTGACACTATTGCCGTCGCTCAGGCTTTTAGCGCGCTGTGTCTCGCTTAGTTCCTCAAGCTTTTGATTCATCTCTTTGGTGAGTGTCAGCAGTGAGTCGGTGTGCTTGTTCAGCGCGGTGGTTAGTGGTTTATTTGTATCGAGTAGTTTGGTGTAGCCATTAAAAAGATCAAGAAGCTTTTCTTTATGGGAAGTCGCTGTTCCGGTTGTTTTAAGGCTACGAATAGAGGCGATCAGGTCAGGAATATCCTTTTCTTTAACGCTCGCAGGGATAGGCTGCTTCCTCACGACCGCATTGCTAATCGTAAAAACAGTTTTGTACATCTTGTTTTTGGCGTCGATTGCATCAATGATGACGCCTTGGTCATTTGTCGAGCGCAGATCGTTGGTTAGCGCATCGAGCTCAGATAAGATATCGGTGCGTGTTTTAGCGCCAATGGCTGCGGTACTGGTTAACTGCTGACGATCTTTAACAAGCTCTTCAAATGTTTTTTCGTACTTATTGAGTAGTGCCATGGCTTCGTTAACAAGTCGTACGCTGTCTTTCCCCGTATACACGGACAGTGATTGTTGAAAAGACTTATACAGGTCTACACCCACTGTCTCTACTTTTTTATGCGCTTCATCGCCACCTGCTTCAATGTAGTTTAGGCTTGCTTTGTTTAAGTCGAAAACAGATTGATTGAGTTCTTTTGCGACTTGAACTTTGTCGGCACGTTCTAATAAAGTACCAACACCATAAATGCTGGTGCCACCAACAATCAGGGTTAGCAATAGCACTAGGCCGAAACCTAACGCAAGCTTTGCGCCAATGGATAGGTTCTCTAAGAGGGTCTTCATAACGATTCCTTAAACTTGTCGAAATTTGAGCGATTACATTCGGTTTATAGGCGTCAGAGAATGGCGCTGACAAAATGGCTCGATTCGTTAGAGTCAAGCAAGGTTTATATGATTTATTGTTGGTCGGGTATATTACTGATTGTATGGGGAATGTTAAGTGTTTGAGTGAGATGATTTGCGGATTTGATTTATTAAATGTACAAAAAAAAGAACAGGGTCAGAGGTTGTCGGTTTACTTCTACTTTGGGACATTCTGACTAAGGTGCAAAGAGCCATTTTTGTACAGTTCAAGTTTTGTGTCTGGTTAACAGTAGACTTTATGCACGCGTATCAATTTTTGGAGAGTTTCCCATCATTTCAAACTTCTCTAAAAATGAGAGTGCAGATAGATTGCCTTCATTTGAAATTCCTTTGGATTTGTTAAATTCTATACTTCTCTGTATCGCATCAAACATATTAAATTTTTCGTTCATAATGGAGTCTGATTCGGTGGCATTTCGAAACGCACCACCCCCAGTGGGAATTAACACCGCGCTATGTGAAAGGAATTCGGAGGAAAGGTCCGTGTCTCCAGATTTCATAAGTTCATTTGCCATTGCGCGAGCTTCGTTTCGAGACATGTTGGTTGGATCAATAGTTTGAGCTAACGCTCTTAATGAGGTTGTTTTCTGAGGCTCATCAGTCTTGTCCGTCTGACTTGGCGGCAAATTGTTGCTGCCTTTGACGATAGAGGTTGCCGTTGTTGTCTGAAATACATTATTAACCTGCATGATTATCTCCTTTTCAATCGTTGACTGATGAGAAGCAAGGTTTGGGCCATACCGACGTTGTATAGGCTGCATTACAATAAGTTGCAACGGAACATTTTACGCTGCGTTTTAATGGTGTGCTGAGTAAGTCGTTACTTCAAATACCGCTTTGAAAGGATGAAAAAATGAACAATCAAAGAGTGGCAATTATTACGGGAGGGAGTCGAGGAATTGGGGCTGCTACAGCAAAAATTTTTGCTCAAAATGGCTATGCTATATGCATTAATTACAAATCTAATATTGAGTCAGCTAAGGCACTCGCTGAAGAAATTAAAGCGTTAGGCGGTCATTGTATTTCTATACAAGCTGACGTTTCCAAAGAGGATGATGTTCTTCGGTTGTTTGAATGTGTTGATCGAGAGCTTGGGGTTGTCTCTGTTCTGGTCAATAATGCGGGCATCTTAAAGAAGCAGATGCGCTTAGAAGACATGAATGCTAATAGAATCAATTCGATCCTCGAAACTAATGTGACGGGTTACTTTTTATGCTGTCGTGAAGCCGTGAAACGAATGTCCACTCGTCATGGAGGTTTAGGTGGTGTCATAATCAATGTCTCTTCGGGCGCGGCTCGAACGGGTTCACCTAACGAGTACATTGATTATGCAGCGTCAAAAGGTGCAATTGACACGTTAACAAAAGGTCTGTCATTAGAAGTTGCGGCAGAAGGTATCAGAGTGAATTGTGTTCGACCGGGATTGATTTACACTGATATGCACGCTGACGGTGGAGAGCCCGAGCGAATAGAAAGGCTAAAAAGTAAAATCCCAATGCAGCGGGGTGGTTTGCCTAGCGAAGTTGCGGAGGCTGTTTATTGGTTGGCGTCTGAAAAGTCATCATTTTCCACGGGTAGCTTTTTGGATTTAACTGGGGGTTTGTAATGCATACCAAGTGCATAAATGAGGACAGTTAACGCTAGGCATTCTACTTTGTCATTGATACACGTTTTCACGGTTGTTTGAGCGGTGTAATGTGCGGCGAGTCTAGTGGCTCTGAAAGGGTATGTTTAAAATGGTGGGCTTGTTACCATGATAAAGGCATCTGAGATATAGGTAGACAAGCTGAGTTCATTTTGACAATATCGAACGCTTTTTGACCAAAATACATTCTGTATAATGCTTCGCGTTTGAAGCAAATGATCGAGCATATTTGATATTTCGTATGAAACAGTTTTCAAAGTTACATCGCCAAATTTTTGCTATCACCACAACATTAGCTTTGATAACCATCGTTATTATCAGTGTCTGCATTGCCTCTCTTTTGTATACACAAGGTATAGATAACGCTGAATCAGTACTTCGTAATAAAAATAGATCTGTCACAACGCTGATAGATGGCTATGTTGCGCCTTTACGCAAAGCCGTTGAATACACTGGTAGCTCTGCTTCAGGTGTTGACCATAGTCGCTTTCGTGAGCAAGAAACACAAGAAAAAATTCTGAGTTTATTTGAGGTACTACAAAACACGATACCTAACATACATTACATTTTTTCTGGCTATGAAGATGGCTCCTTGCTGATTAATGATTACACTGCACCCGAAGGTTTTAATTCCACCATTCGCCCTTGGTATCTGGCGGCAATCAAGTCAAACCCACTAATTTCCGAAGGTGTGCCTTATCAAGACATTAACTCTAAAAAGTGGTTGGTTTCGTTTGGGAAAACACTTTTAGATGCGGATAACAATATTGTAGGTGTTATTTCCATTGATGCGGGAATGGATGCCATTGTTAAAGCGCTGGCCATTCGAGATGAAAAGTATCCGACTATATACAACTTTGTCATGGATACTGAGGGTAAAATACTGATTCATCCTGATGAAACGCTACCTGATACTCTTCATCAAGAAATATTCTCTCATATACCAGAGGAAGTGAATGCTTCAGGCAGCCTTTCTTACGACGATGGAGACCAGAAAAAACTGGCGCACTTTAATCGTATTGATGAGTTGGGCTGGATCGTGGTGACCGAAGTAAATTTGTCTGATGTCCGCCAACCCATTTTAGAAACCATTACATCAACGTTATTGATGATAGTTTTAGGATCTCTTTTTACGACGTGGTTGATGAGTTACATATTAAGTAGGCATCTGATTTTACCGCTAAAAAAATTACAAAACAGGGTGCAAGAGATTACTGAAGGGAAAGACGAACTAGACCAATATGTTTTCCCTAATAATGAAATAGGTAAAATTTCGGAGGCCATCGAAAAGCTCACTGAAAAAGCTTTAATCCAGAAAAACATTGAACTGAAAGACACAAATGCCTTGCTGAGTACTATTTCTCATACAGATCAACTAACGTCGATTGCGAATCGTCGCAAAATGATGGAAGTGCTTCATGCGGAAGTCAGTCGTTTTCAGCGAAAAAAACGTCCTTTTAGCGTACTTATGTTTGATATAGACCATTTTAAGCGAGTGAATGATACGTTTGGGCACGAAGTGGGCGATCAGGTTCTTATCGAACTTGCTCAAGTCGTCAAAGCGACGATTCGTAATACGGATACATTAGGGCGATGGGGTGGCGAAGAGTTTGTCATCGTGTGTCCCAATACCGATAAAAAAATGGCACTGAATATTGCTGAGAAAGTGTTTTCCGCAGTGCATTTACATACTTTTCCCATGCAGATCAACGTTACTGTAAGTCTTGGACTATCAGAGTTTACCGCCAATCACTCTTTAGAGAGTATTTTGGTCGAAATAGACCAAAAAATGTATCGAGCTAAGCAAGGCGGCCGAAATCAGATTAAGTCATAATGCTTTTGCGCGTGACTGATATATTGAGCATTCAGTGCCTGTTGTTTCACTAAGTTGATTAATAAGTCTGCAAATAAAAGGTGTTTATATGGCAAACCATTTAGGTTCTTGTCTATGTGGTATCGTAAACTTCGAGATACAAGGTGATTTTGACAGTTTTTATCTGTGTCATTGCCACTATTGTCAAAAAGATACGGGAACTTCTCATGCGGCGAATCTATTTTCGCATTCAGCGACGTTGGTTTGGCGGTCAGGTGAGGAAGCTGTAACGTCGTTTACGCTTAAAGGTAGCCGTCACAATAAAAGCTTTTGTAAAGTGTGCGGCTCAGCGCTGCCTTGCACCGTGATCAAGGAGGTTTTAGTTGTTCCAGCTGGATGTTTGGATACTCCGATTTCGATAGTGCCAACTGCACGTATCTTCGCATCTCGGAAAGGGAATTGGGATAAAGAGCTAATAAGTGTTCCCACGTTTGATGGGTTGCCTGAGTAAGATTGTCAGAAATTGAGGCTTTATTTTTAATTGCCACACCACCTAAGGGTCAAAATGAACGTCGATAAAGCAAAGAAGCGCATTGCAAAACAAGTAAGCAAAGGTTTTAAAGGGTATCCATTGGTTTCGATTGAATACTTTGGTGAGACGCCAGAGTTAGCGACGCAGGTAGTTATTCAGTTCATTGCCGAAGAGGGCGCTGAGCCTCAAGAGCAAAAATTCAATGCTCAAAGTGATGTGCGTAATGACGAAACGATTCAGACGGTGTTGTTAAAAATCATTGAGAGAGCGGATGCGGGCAGTGTGATTGAAATAGCCGGTGTCTCTAAGCTTTAGTGAGATTGCCACTGCGTGTAGTGCTTATCCTTAAAAATAATGCTCGATTGATATATACCGTTGCCGGATATGCTCGATTAACAGTTTGAGCTTTTTCGGCAGTTGGCGGGTAAACGGGTACACTGCGTAGACGCCGAGGATTTTGCCCACTTGTTGTGGCAGTATGTCGATCAGTTCGCCGTTGCGAAGGTCATGGTACACCAAGCAGCGAGGCAAGTAGGCGATGCCGTGTCCCCCCAATGCGGCTTTGCGCAAGGCTGTTGCATTATCGCTTGAAAATGAGCCCGCCACTTTTACGATGTAGTTTTGTTCTTGTCCTTTAAATTCCCACTCATTTGCCCCTGTTGTCTGATAGGAGTAGAGCAAGCAATTATGCTTCATCAAAGCTTCAGGTGTGTCAGGACGCCCATGGCGCTTGATGTAAGCTGGCGAGGCGCAGACAATCCAATGAGAATCCAAAATGTGTCGCGCGATTAAGCTAGAATCTTCTAAATGCCCTGTGCGAATCACAAGGTCGTAGCCCTCTTTGACGAGGTTCACAAACTGGTTGTCGAGAGACATATCCACGCTTAAGCCTGGGTGCATGCCACAAAACTCAGCTACTGCATCCGCCAGTAGTAATTCCCCTGAAATCGTCGGTACCGACATTTTGATATGGCCTTGAATGGCTTCACCAAACCCTGCGACTGAGTTAGTGGCTTCTTGTGTGGCGAAGGCCACTTGCTTGGCTTTAACAAATAAAGCTTGGCCTGCCTCGGTCAATGTCAGCTTACGTGTGGTGCGGTATAGAAGCTGAACATTCAGCGCTTTTTCTAGGCGCACAATACGTTTACTGACCACTGAATTGGTCAAGTCATTTTGTTCAGCGGCTTTACTAAAGCTTCCAAGCTCTACTACTTGGGAGAATAAGATCAGGTCATCTGAGTGCATTTTATTATGTTGTTTTTGGAAATAATGTTTTTAATTATGAGCATATATTAAGCAAAGATAAACCTTTAGATTTCTTCACAACAAAAATAATCAAACATAGTAGCGCTCTCTATTCTTCGAGGTCAGCGGTGAAAACGGCCGATTTCTTTGTGGGTAGAGACGTTCTTTAGGAGTCTTAAATGAGCGAAATTCTATTAGCCATTATTGCCTTTATTCCCATTATTGTGGCGGGTGCTCTATTAGTTGGGTTTAACTGGCCTGCAAAGAAAGCGATGCCAATCGTGTTGTTATTGACCATGATCATCGCATTCACTACATGGGGGATGTCGCTCAATCGTATTCTGGCTTCTTTACTGCAAGGCTTGGGCATTACTGTGACCGTTTTATGGATTGTGTTTGGTGCAATCTTCCTACTGAATACCCTAAAGCACACAGGCGCGATCACCGCGATTCGTAACGGCTTTACCAACATTTCCCCTGATCGTCGTGTGCAAACCATCATCATTTGTTGGTGCTTCGGCTCCTTTATTGAGGGTGCGTCAGGCTTTGGTACACCGGCGGCCATTGCTGCGCCCTTACTTGTCGCGATTGGTTTTCCTGCTTTAGCGGCTGTGATGGTCGGCATGATGATCCAATCGACTCCGGTATCGTTTGGTGCGGTCGGTACGCCGATTCTGGTTGGCGTGAACAACGGTCTCGATGTTCACAATATCAGCAATGCGCTGGCGGAAAATGGCGCGAGCTGGGAATTCTATTTGCAACAGATCACCACCAATGTAGCCGTTGTACACGCGATTGTTGGGACGTTAATTCCAACGCTAATGGCGGTGATGCTAACGCGCTTCTTTGGCGAAAACCGTAGCTGGCGTGAAGGGTTAAGCATCTTGCCTTTTTCATTGTTTGCAGGTCTTGCGTTTACCGTGCCATATGCGTTAACGGGGATTTTCTTAGGCCCTGAGTTTCCCGCACTGGTCGGTGGCTTAGTAAGCTTAATCTTAGTGGTCACAGCGGCGAAAGTGGGCTTCTTAACGCCAAAGACAGCGTGGGACTTTGCCGACGAAAAAAACTGGCCTATTAGCTGGTTAGGCTCATTGAAAATGAATCTAAAAGATGAATCCGAAAAAGCATCTATGAATCTTGTAAAAGCATGGTTCCCATACGTACTGCTGGCTGCAATTTTAGTGGTAAGTCGCGTAAGCACTGATTTCAAAACATTGCTATTGAGCGTCACTGTTGGTTTTAAAGATATTTTGGGCGAAGTGGGTGTTAGTGCGTCGTTCTCACCATTGTATCTGCCAGGCGGTATTTTGGTGTTTACCGCGTTGGTCGCAGCCTTGGTGCAAGGCAAAAATATGAAGGCCTTTAATGATGCGCTAGGAGAGTCCACCAAAACCCTAATTGGTGCAGGCTTTGTGCTGGTGTTTACCATTCCAATGGTGCGTATTTTTATTAACTCAGGGGTGAATGCAGCGGACTTGGCGAGCATGCCTGTCACGACTGCAAATGTGGTCGCTGGTTTAGTGGGTGATGCGTTCCCTGCGATCAGCGCCATGATTGGAGCATTGGGCGCTTTTATTGCAGGCTCTAATACGGTGTCCAATATGATGTTTAGCCAATTTCAATTTGAAGTGGCGCAAGCTTTGAGCGTATCAAGCGCAGGGGTGATTGCTCTGCAAGCGGTGGGGGCGGCAGCCGGCAATATGATTGCGATTCATAACGTAGTGGCGGCATCAGCTACGGTTGGATTGCTTGGCCGAGAAGGTGTCACGTTGCGTAAAACCATTATCCCAACTTGCTATTACCTAGTCATGACGGGGATTGTCGGGCTGGTAATGATCTATGGGCTACAGATCACCGACGCACTGATGACGCCTTAACTTTTGTAAAAAGGGCGAACTCTGAGTTCGCCCTTCCTATATTTCTGGAGCGCTATTTATGATTATTTCCGCATCGACAGATTACCGCGCCGCGGCAAAAGCAAAATTACCGCCGTTTCTATTTCATTATATTGATGGCGGCTCTTACGGGGAGCATACCCTGCAACGAAATACAGGTGATTTGGCTGACATTGCATTACGTCAGCGGATTTTGAAAAATATGTCGGACTTAAGTCTAGAGTCTGAGCTGTTTGGTGAAAAAATGTCCCTACCGATTGCGTTGGCGCCAGTAGGGTTAACAGGGATGTATGCTCGTCGTGGAGAAGTTCAGGCTGCTAAAGCGGCTGAAAATAAAGGTATTCCTTTTACCTTGTCTACGGTGTCGGTGTGTCCGATCGAAGAGGTGAGCACCGCCGTGACCAAGCCTATTTGGTTTCAGCTGTATGTGCTGAAAGATCGTGGTTTTATGAAAAATGTGTTGGAGCGTGCTAAAGCTCAAGGCATCAAAAACTTGGTCTTCACTGTGGATATGCCAGTGCCTGGTGCGCGTTACCGTGATATGCATTCAGGTATGAGCGGTCCTAATGCGGCCATGCGCCGGGTTGTACAAGCCATGACGCATCCGGCTTGGGCATGGGATGTCGGTATCAATGGTAAGCCTCATGATCTAGGTAATATCTCTACCTATCGCGGCTCGCCGACCAAGCTAGAAGACTACATTGGTTGGTTGGGGAATAACTTTGACCCATCGATCTCATGGAAAGACTTAGAATGGATACGTGAGTTCTGGGATGGTCCGATGATTATCAAAGGCATTCTGGATACCGAAGATGCCAAAGATGCGGTACGTTTTGGTGCCGATGGTATCATTGTGTCAAATCACGGTGGCCGTCAACTAGATGGCGTCTTGTCTTCAGCTAGAGCCTTGCCAGAGATTGCTGATGCTGTAAAAGGCGATATTAAAATCTTAGTGGATTCTGGTATCCGTACTGGTTTGGACGTAGTACGTATGTTGGCGTTGGGGGCAGACTGTACCTTGCTGGGCCGCGCATTTGTGTATGCGCTGGCCGCTGCGGGCCAAGCTGGTGTGGAAAACATATTAGATCTGATTGAAAAAGAAATGCGAGTAGCTATGACCCTAACAGGCGCTAAAAACATTCATGAACTTAACCGTGATGCATTGGTGATGGCGTAGCGCCATCACCAAAAGGTCGAGACGTTCTCCTGTCGTTCGCATCGCTGTTTTAGCAATAATTATTATCGAGCGCCTCTTCTCTAGCGAATCATCATTAGGCGTAAATGTACCGTTTATAGCTAGAATGTAGATAATAGGTAGTTGTAATGGATGCTGTTTTTCAGGAGGGTGTTTTGTCAGATAAAGTAATATTAAAGTCTATATTCGAAACGATCAAATGGATAGTCATTTGGTTGTCTGTTGCCAGCTTGGCGTTGGATGTATTGAACCAAACTTTGATGTTCGATGGGGGGGATTTATTGGATGTGGCGCTCATTCTGATCCTGTTACTGTTTCAGCATCGATTACAATTTTCTGAAAATAGTGGTTTGCTAGAAGAGAAGCTTGGTTTCTACTTTTTAGGTAAAAGTATCCTAAAAATTAGGCATCTTGAGATTAAAGAGATCAGCGTAGAATCAATCTCTACTAGGCAGAATCGAAGTTTTAGTGAAATTGACATACACTACGTAGCTGACAAAGAAAAACAGTGTAGCTATACGTTCAGATGTTTTATGCAATTGAAGCAAGTGAGTTCACTAATAAGTCAATTTTCAAAAGAGAAGAGTGATGATGGAATTGAGCCAGAAAGGGGGCAGGGGACATCACCACACATACTCACAATCGATAAATTTTCCAGTCTTTTTCCTCAAAATACAATATTCGGAAATGCTGAGGCTAAAAAAAGATTTTCGATCTCTCACTATGCTTTACCGCTCCCTGAAAGTAAACGACGTCCTGTATATTTCACAGTACTATGCTTAGCGTTACTAACTGGCTATATTGCATATTCGACGCAAGATTGGAAAATGTCGATGGCTTTTATGGTATTAACCTATCTAAGTTATTGGGCCGTACGGGCACTTGTTTGTAGTAACTATTATGTCATCCCTACATCTCCGATTGATGAAATAACCATTGACGATAGGGAGTTGCACTTACCTGCATCACTGTTTACTGATAAAAAGCCGCGTACGGTGAATAAGCAGGACATAATCAGTATTGATTCTATATGGAACTATAACTTAAAGGCCAATGATGAATTGATCGGCAGTACCATGAAAAGATCACATCTGATATCAGTTGCCTTTAATACCAGCAAAGGCAACACTATCGAAATCCCTCACTGGAGTGTTGATAGTGAGGGATTGGTATTTTCGTTGCTAAAGCATCATTACACTGTTTCTCTTAATAAAACGACAAAAATGGTGTACCCATTCAAGGTACATGTGAGTGTGTTTTTATTGTTATTTATATCAATGTTGATTTTTGAAAGTCTGTGGTAATTGTTTATGCACTTTAAGTTTTCAGAGTAGTTAGACCGAATATTTCTGTTTTAATGTGGCAAGAGTCCGCCTATTTGATGAGATGACGTGAAATAAACATTGACGTGGTTAGCTGTTGTCTATACATTGAATGCAGCTAGAAACTTAGCGGCTTTTTACATCCTCCATCACGTAGCGTTATTCGTAGTTCTCCGTCCTGTAGTATTTAAAACTTTGTCTTTATTTTCACGCTATTCCGCCTTTAAGGCACTCTTATTTTTGATCTACAGGATACATATTATGTCTACTACAACTACTGGCACTGTAAAATGGTTTAACGAAACTAAAGGTTTTGGCTTCATCGAGCAAAAATCTGGCCCAGATGTGTTCGCACATTTCAGCGCTATTGTAAGCTCTGGCTTCAAAACGTTGGCTGAAGGCCAAGCCGTTGAGTTCGTTGTGACTCAAGGCCAAAAAGGCCCACAAGCTGAGAACATCGTAGCGCTATAATCGAAAACGATTAACGCGTTATAAAAGAAGGGGCTACCGTAGAGGTAGCCCTTTTTTTATGTCTGAAACTTTGTTTGATAGTTTGATAAGAAGACAATGATTACGTTGGTTGATTTTTTATTGATGCGTGAAATCTTAGTAATTAGGTCATATGGAAAGGTAATTGAAATAAGCATTGACGCGGTGTGGCATTACCTATACATTAAACGCAGCTAGAAACTTAGCGGCTTTTTACATCCTCCATCACGCAGCGTTATTCGTAGTTCTCCGTCCTGTAGTATTTAAAACTTTGTCTTTATTTTCACGCTATTCCGCCTTTAAGGCACTCTTATTTTTGATCTACAGGATACATATTATGTCTACTACAACTACTGGCACTGTAAAATGGTTTAACGAAACTAAAGGTTTTGGCTTCATCGAGCAAAAATCTGGCCCAGATGTGTTCGCACATTTCAGCGCTATTGTAAGCTCTGGCTTCAAAACGTTGGCTGAAGGCCAAGCCGTTGAGTTCGTTGTGACTCAAGGCCAAAAAGGTCCACAAGCTGAGAACATCGTAGCGCTATAATCGAAAAACGATTAACGCGTTATAAAAGAAGGGGCTACCGTAGAGGTAGCCTTTTTTTGCCTAAAACTTTGTTAGATAGTTCGAGCAGAAGACAATGAGTACGTTGGTTGATTTTTTATTGATGTGCGAAAGCTTAGTAATATAAGTTCATATGGAAAGATAATTGAAATAAACATTGACGCAGTGCCGCATTACCTATACATTAAACGCAGCTAGAAACTTAGCGGCTTTTTACATATCTCCATCACGTAGCGTTATTCGTAGTTCTCCGTCCTGTAGTATTTAAAACTTTGTCTTAATTTCCACGCTATTCCGCCTACATTGGCACTTTTTATTTTTATACACAGGATACATATTATGTCTAATACAACTACTGGCACAGTAAAATGGTTTAACGAAACTAAAGGTTTTGGTTTCATCGAGCAAGAGTCTGGCCCAGATGTGTTCGCACATTTCAGCGCTATTTCTAGCTCTGGCTTCAAAACTTTGGCTGAAGGCCAACGTGTAGAGTTCGTTGTAACTCAAGGCCAAAAAGGCCCACAAGCTGAGAACATCGTAGCGCTATAATCGAAACCGATTAGAGCGATACATAAGGAAGGGCTACCGTAAGGTAGCCCTTTTTTTGTGCTTAATATTTTTGTCCGATGTTGGTGAGATCAAATGGGGCTAAGGCAAGTAAGGCTTACCCGCTAGGCATGGTTCGCCTTGAACGGTGACTCTGTGCAGCCTTCTTGGAGTATCGCCATAATCCGTGACGGCAAAATGCTGAGTAGCGCGGTTATCCCAAATGGCTACAGAGCCTTTCTGCCACGAAAAGCGCACCTGATATTGCACCTGTCGAGCCTTGCTGAATAACGCTGATAGGCGCTGTTGGCTAGCGGCCTCGGACCAATTTATAATGGAACGCGTGAACTGCTCATTGATAAACAGTACTTCTTGGCTTGTTTCTGGATGTACTTGCATCATTGGACGGCGAATAGGCGGGTAGTCTCGAGCGCGCTTGCTAACAATGCTTTCACCATTGTCATCTAAATGATCGTACCGGCTGTCTTCGAAGGCATGTAATGCATGAATGGTCTCTAATGATCGTAGCTCGGATTGCTCTGCAGCTGAGAGGTCAGCCCATACACCTGCCATATCACACCAAATAGTATCGCCCCCTTGTTCGGGGACAAACTGAGCATGCAAAATCGAGCATTTTGGCGGCACCATTTGCCATGTCATATCGGTATGCCAATAGCTTTTACTGGGCGGGTTTCCAGGTGCAGTTTCAATGATCACGACTTGGTCATTATCTGTCAGATGAGGGAAAAACGGATGGGGGGGTTCTAACGCGCCAAAGCGTTGGCCCAGCGCTATATGCTCTTCTGTCGATAAGGGTTGATCTCGAAAAAACAGTACCTTATGGCGTAGTAGAGCTTGATACAGAGTCTTAAACTCATGGGGATCTAGATCGCTTAGGCTAACGTCTTTCACAAATGCGCCGATCTTTTCATTTACAGGCGTGATCTTCATAAAGTCCTTAACATTAATTCGCGTGAGTAAATACCATGGTAATAGAAAAGGCGTTCTCTGCCACCGGGTGAATGAGTCATGAGTGGTCCAATGGATGGGGGATTGTAAGGTATTTATAAGATAGTGATCGTTTTGTAGAGCTTACTTGTGCACTGTGCTACTTTGTGCGCTTCAAATTTTGCGTCATGGATTTTCCTTACTCTAAGGGAAAGCGAAGGAGTCGTGTAGATGAATAAGAAAGTGGCCTTAGCCTTAGCGGGATTGGTCCTAGGCGCGGTTTGCTCTCAAGATTTCTTTGGAGGGTTGATCGGTGGCATCGTAGGGTTCTTGCTCGGTCAGGCTTGGATTTTTTCAATTCAAGTCAAAGGGTTGGAGCGCGAAGTGACGCGCTTACATTCATTAATAACGCAGACTACGTCTGAAACGGTCACCCAAGACAGCACAGCTTCCGACAATAAATCTGTTGCCGATGACACTGTGCCTGTTATGACCTTCACGTCCTCTTCTGATCTGGAACCTGATACATTTGCTAGTTCAGTCGCAGACAAAACGCCAAAAACCTATAAAGAGTCGGACTGGAATGAGACATCGGCCTCTACCTTTGATGTTTATGATAGTAACTCTAAAGCGCCAAGCTTGTTCACGAAAGCGAGTGAAAAAGTGCGCGATTTCTTTTTTCAGGGAAACCCTGTTGTTCGCGTGGGCATGCTGGTGTTGTTCTTTGGACTTAGCTTTTTAGCGAAGTACGCTTCTGGTGCAGGCCTGTTTCCTATCGAGTTACGTTTGACTGTCATTGCGTTAGTCGCGATTGGCTTGCTGGGTTTAGGTTGGAAAACTCGAACCCGACATAATGGCTATGGTTTGATATTGCAGGGCGGTGGTATTGCCGCACTCTATCTCACACTATTCGCGGCTGGAAAATTGTATACCTTGATGCCGACCAGCCTTGCCTTTGGCTTAATGTTTGTCATTGTCTTGCTTGGCGCCGCTCTAGCGGTCTTACAAAACGCACAAATATTGGCGTTGATGGCGACTGCGGGCGGCTTTTTGGCACCGATTCTGACGTCCGACGGCACTGGTAGCCACGTCGGATTGTTTAGTTTCTATTTAATTTTAAACATGGGTGTACTGACCATCGCGTGGTTCAAGTCGTGGCGCCTGCTGAACTGGGTCGGTTTCATATTTACCTTTGTTATTACGTCGACTTGGAGCGTACTGAGTTATGAACCGGATCTTTACGTTACCACCCAGCCATTTTTACTCGCCTTTTTTGCCTTGTATTTAACGATCTCAGTATTGTTTTCGATGAAGCAGCCGCCAAATCTGAAAGGCCTTGTTGATGGCAGCCTGGTTTTCGGCTTGCCCATCGTCGCTTTCGGTTTACAAACCATGCTGCTAGAGCAGACTGAATACGGCTTGGCGATCAGCGCATTGCTGTTGTCGGCTGTCTACATCGCGCTTGCCAGCATGTTATGGAAGAGATACCCAGAGACTCATCGTTTATTGATTGAATCGTTTATTGCAATCGGTGCAGTGTTTGTCACATTGGCGGTACCACTGGCATTGGATGCGAGTTGGACATCTGCTACATGGTGTATTGAGGCAGCGGGTTTAGTATGGATCGGTGCTCGACAAAAACGCTTATTACCACGTGTTGCCGGTTATGCGATGTATTTGTTAGGCATGATTTCATTGCAGTTTGATGCTAATTTCCATGCCGATTTATTGGCAATTTTTGCAGACAATGGTATTGGCTTATTGATTTTGGCGGTATCGGCATTAGCGATCGCTTTAGTGCTACAGCGTCAAGGTCAGTCTGTTTCGCTTCAAGAGCGATACCTTGAATGGGTGGGCATCGTCATAGGACTTACTTGGTGGATGATGTTTGGCTTATTAGAGCTGTTAAGACGCTTACCTGAACACTGGGTATTTGCTGCAACGATCGCCTTTCTATCTCTGTCTATGCTGGGTGTCATGTTGCTGAGTGGTCGTTTACGCTGGCCTCATTTGTTGCGCGCGACCTACAGTCTGTTGCCACTGGTGACGCTCTGGATAAGCGGTTTTGCGCTGGTGTGGTGGGCTGGCCTCAGCTCAATGCACCCTTTGGCGAGTCTAGGTTGGCTAGCGTTGTGCGTGTTTGCTGTCGTGCAATACCGCTTTCTTTGGTTGCAACGTGAATGCCGAGAAGAGGGCGTTAAAGCAACCATTGAATCAAAGCTGACTCAACATTGGCATGTGCTTACAGCATGGCTGCTGCTAGGTACGGCATACTGGGAACTGCAGTGGTGGCAACAAGAAATGAGTTGGCACCCTATATTGACGCTAGGGCTTTGGTTTATTGCTTTTACAGGGCCCTTAGTGGCGTTGATGACCGTCTTAAAACGAACATACTGGCCGTTCCAAACGTATCTGGTTGAATACAAAGATAGGGTACCGATTCCGCTTATCGTATTAACAGGTTTTTGGTTTGTGGCGGCGAGCCTTGACGCTGGTGAAAGTGGATTTTTCTATTTACCCTTATTGAACCCGCTGGACTTGATGCAGTTGGCTGTGGTCGTGCTGCTGGGTTATTTGTTTAAGCATAATATACTGGGGCTCGCTTACGTTGATCGAGTCTATCGTATCGGAGCGCCTGCGATACTAGGCTTTATCTGGCTCAATATTTTGGTACTGCGCACGATGCACCATTATGACAGTACGCCTTACAGCGCAAACGATCTTTGGCAGTCAAGCACGGTCCATATGGCGCTCTCTATTCTTTGGAGTTTGTGTGCGTTGGTCATTATGAATGCTTCCCGCCGCCTGCAGAATCGAAAACTATGGATACTTGGGGCCTCGTTATTGGGGCTTGTGCTGCTGAAACTGTTTACCAAAGACCTAACCGGAACGGGTAACTTGGCTCGTATTATTTCCTTTATGGTCGTTGGAGGCTTAATGTTGCTTATTGGTTATCTGTCACCTATTCCAAGCCGTAATGCTTCTGATACCACGGCAGAAACAAAGGAAGAGCAGGCATGAGTAGTGTGATTAAAAAGCGTTTATCCGCGGGGCTTTTGATGGTGCTTATGACGTTTGCCTTTGCTAGCCAAACGACACGAGCAAAAGAGCAAATGTCTGTTACGGCTGTTTATGAAGTGCAAGACATGGCAGGCGTCTACTTACAAGCAACACTGCCGCACAGTATTTATCGCTACTCCAATAGCAGTCAGCTTACGGATGTGGTGGTACTGGATCGTGATGGCAACGCACTGCCTTCGAAGATAGTGAAAAGTACTCAAGCGAAGCGCCAAGAAAGCGATTCGGTTGCATTGGCGTTTTTCCAAGTTTCGACCGATTACGTGCCGAGCGACAGTCTAAAAGGCAATACGCAGTTACAAATAGAGAAAGGTGTGATTGCGATATCAATGGAACAAGGTCATGAGCAAAGCTCGGAAGAACCATTTTATCTGATTGATTTGAGTGAAAGAGCGCAAGCACTGCAAAGCGTAGCGTTAGAGTGGGTGGCGGATACGTCAAGCCAGTATTTACCGGTTACTTTAAGTGGCAGTAATGACTTAGTCAGCTGGACGACCGTTACCCAAGATACTTTAGTAAAGCTAAACAAAGAGGGTCAGGCGTTATTGCGTAACAAAGTTCAGGTTAATCTTGCTGCGCAGCGTTACCAGTACCTACGAATTGATTTTCCCGAACATCGAAATATTCAACTGACCGAAGTGTTGGGTTATCAGCCGCATTCGATTGAGCCAGTCTCTTATCAGCATTGGCAGCTTCAAGGGCGTCTTGCTGAGAAACAGCGTTCCATTGCGAACGGTGATAATCCAGTCTCTGCTTGGGAATATCAACGCGACGATAAGGCGCCAGTGCAAGCACTCAACATCAATCTAGGCCAAACAGCGCATGGTGACACAGTGCGAATATACTCTCGTAGTCGTACTAACGGCGACTGGCGGCTGCGGTTCAACGGTGTTTGGTTTAACGCAAAAGTAGGTGATACGTGGCAACACAGCGAAGCGATGAACCTATCACCGAATACTGATCCTTATTGGCGTGTCGAGTTTAACCCGAACCTGAGCCGCTCAGCTGAACCTGAATTGATGTTTCAATATCCGTCACAAACCGTCCAATTTATTGCCAATAACCATCAACCTTATCAAGTGGCCGTCGTTGCAGAGGTACCTGCTGAGCGCGCATCCGCTAAGGTATTTACGCAGGTAATGAAGAGACAGCAAGTAGATTGGATCAACGCTGATTTGATTAAGCTTGACAGTGTAGCGCGGCCTGATCACTCTGAATCCTTAACTCACTGGACGGATGTTTTGTTTTGGATCACGTTGGTGCTGGCCGTAATTGTCTTGCTTGTATTTGCGCTACGCTTGTTGCGACAGTTACAGCATGAAGACTAAGGTGCTTACCTAACCCCCACATTGTCGTTAATAAACTTAACAGCGTGTGGGCTGACTGCATCATTACAGATCGGCCTTTGGCACCGTATTTACAAAGCAAAATTGCGTCACTGGGGGTAGAGATTGTGGCCGGCTAATTTAGGATTTACACTGTACCAGTTTACTTAGTTATTTTGACATGAAGAGATATTAAACTTAGCCAGTGTAAGTCCATAGGGAGTGCTCTAAGTGATTTCACAACTACCAAAGTGGGTGGAAGTTGGGGCCTTTATTTTGGCGCTCGTTGCGGGCTTCATTAATGCGATTGGCTTACTCAGCTTCGAGCACCAATCCGTGTCTCATTTGTCTGGTACGGCCACATTGTTAGGGGCAAGCTTGTTGAGCTTTTCGTTGCATAAAATGCTTCATTTAGTGGGTGTGCTTTTTGCGTTTCTATTGGGCTCCATTCTGTCTGGGTTCTTACTGCATGGGGCAAGTCTAAAGCTAGGTAGGCACTATGATACGGCCTTATTTCTAGAAGCCGTCCTTTTATCTATTTCTTTGGTGTTGTTATATTCTGGGTCATTCTATGGGCATTTTTTTGCGTCGGCTGCATGTGGTTTACAGAATGCTTTAGCAACCACATATAGCGGGGCGATCGTAAGAACCACACACGTAACAGGCATATTTACGGATTTAGGCATCATGGTAGGCAAGCTACTTAGAGGGCAGCCCCTTGACCAACGCAAAGCGAAATTGTTTGCCTTTATTATTATTGGTTTTGTATTAGGCGGTACACTGGGCGCATTATTGTTTGTAAAATATCAGTTCATGGCATTGCTGTTTCCGATCATCAGCTGTGTTTTACTTGCCATCATCTATCGTGAATATGCCAAACGCTGCGGCTAATTTACGCAAAATGACCGTAAAAAATCCATTTCATAACATTCTTATACAATGTCCTAGTCACGCTTCTTTGGTTGCTGATAAGTGTTTACTTAAACCACACCTTGCCGCCGATAAACTTGTATGCCGGTGTGCCGCGTACTAATGTATCGCGAGCGAATTCTTTTTCGCACTTTGGGCAATGGCAAGGCGTCGTTGTGAAGTCGTCGACAATGCGTTCTTTAAAACACTTTACTAAAGCCCCTTTGCCACCTTTTCGGTATTTAAAAAGAACGGTGTCACAGCTTTTGCAAAAGATATCGACGGTTTTCGTTGGGCCCTTTTTATTCGGTTTCGCCATAAGTAACTGCTCTTCGAGTCTAAAATTTTGGGCATCGTGACGAGTTTAGTGGTCGGTGTCAAAAAATTGAGCTATCAACTATTAACCGTGCTTTATTGGGTAGCTTACTGATCACGTGCCGCAACAGATGAGCGGCTTATCATATTACGCTTTTTGTGCTTTTACTCATTACTCCTTGATTAATCTCTCTCAACGCCCGTATAGTGCGCAGCTTTACGCTGGAAAGCCGACCCCCACGCCCTAACAAGGCGATAGTCTTTGAGTAACCGATGAACACAAAAATATACAAAGAAGTTTTGTATCTAGCCAATGAATTAATGGCCAGTGCGAACAACCAAAATCAAGCAGAGTTCGATGCGTTTTATCAAGAATTGAAACAACTGTGCGATGACAATGAGAGCACGGACAAGGACCATCCTGTCCAGTGGGAAGCGTTGGGCGACTTTACCGATGATTTGATGCAGGCGATCGTCATCTACGATAAGGCCCTGGCAAAAGCTGCAGCGATTAACTCCAAGGACTACCTGTCTTCAATTGGTATGTCTGCCGCACGCTTAAAAGTCGAATTGGGTGATCATGCCGCGGCCATTGAATACTTAGAGCAGGCTAAAGTTCACAGTAATAAGATCATAGATAAAGAACTAAAAGCTGAGATTAATAACCTATTAACCGAACTTAAAGCGTCATAAAACCCAGAAGACTGGGTTTAACTCACGTCGATCGTGGCTCAGAATAAACCTCTGATTTTAAGAAAAGAGACATCGTATGGAACGTCCCTCCAAGGAACAAATTCGTCAATTACCTTTATATGTTGGCTTAGCTTTGCCTAATATTTGGATCGTTGAAAATGAGCAGGAGGCCGCCCATGCGTTGCAGGTTCTGCAGCATCAAACCTGCCTAGGATACGATACGGAAAGCAAACCTATTTTTGTTAAAGGTGAGGTGAGCCCTGGCCCGTCGCTTATTCAGTTAGCGACAGAAACAGAGGCGTTCCTTTTCCCCACAAGATTTGTTGCAGCGGTAAACGCTGCGAGAGCATTATTATCGAATCCCGAGATTCAAAAAGTAGGGTTTGGCCTCAAAGACGATAACAAAGAGCTGCGTAATAAACTCGATATCGATATCGTCAATACAAAAGATTTATCGATGACATTGAAACGTCTTGCAGGAGACAAAGACAGTATCGGTGCTCGTGCGGCTGTTGCCATGGTATTAGGGGCACGTTTAGGAAAAGGTGCTCAACGCTCAAATTGGGGAGCTTATCCTTTACGCGAACATCAAATTCTCTATGCCGCGAATGACGCCCACTGCGCTATTGCTATCGTGAATGCGTTGAAAAGCCGCCTTTAAAGGTTTCTTCTTTTGTCATCCAAATTTTCAACGCTATAAGCATCATCAACACAACGTCGAATGATAAAAGCATTTGTGAACGGCAGATGACACTGTTTTCGCAAGCATAACGCGATAAGCGTAATGGATACGTAAAGATCGGCCGGTTGTTTTGGGGTGTTATGCGAGAATGTAGTAGATTTGCAGGCTTTATCAGAGGGGCCTAAAAGGATGTTTGCTTTATGCCCCTTTTGATAGTGTTCAAACCACGGTTTTGCCATGGTAAATGTGACCCACTTAATATTTGTAGAAAGGGAATTTCGTGAAAAGAAAACCTATTTTTGTTTTATCGGCCGTTGTCGTTGCGGCAGCAGTGATTATCCCCCCTGTTTTTATTAAGCCAACGGTACAGCAGCACTTTAGCGCTTGGCAGGAACAAGTTAATCAAACCCCAGGTTATGCGCTAAGCATTGAGCCTGAAGAAGATGGTTGGTTTCGCTCTCACTATACTGCGAAATTGTCATACGACATCAGTTTGATTGACCCTGAATTAGCCGAGTTGACTGATAGCGAAGATGGTCTCGTAACAGTGCCACTGCAGATAACGACCGCTTACGGGCCATTGTTTTTTGCTGGGCCTTTCGGTTTTGGTGCCGCACAAGCGACGGTTCAAGTAGATGGCGAAAATCTGCCTGATTTTATCCAATGGGATAAAGACTCGCCATTTTATCAGTTAGAGATTGTCCGTGGCTTTGGCGGCGGCTTCACCCATAAAGATCAGCTAGCAGCATTTGAAGCCTCGCGTTCAGGGGACAATGAAACGCTGATATTTGATGGGTATAAAGGACACGGCACTTATTCGTCTGGTGTATTAGAGCATGATGCGAGCATTGATCGTATTGAGCTTAAAGGTGACAGTCCTGTGTTAATCGAAAATTACACTGTGAATAGTATCTTTCATGCACCTCTAGAAGATTTGTTTAATGGCTCTTCATACAGTTACAGCATGGACGCTGAAATTGAACGTATCAAGTTAGCAGACCTTGTTTCAATCGAGGACATTCAGGCTTCGGCACATAACACATTGGATGATTCAAAAGAGCTGAATGATACGACGATGACAATGACAACGGATGTGATGGAGCTAACGGATTTTGGTAAAGTCGAAGACATTAAGTTAACGATGGCGCTCAATCATATTAGTACTGAATTTTTACGTCGTTATAATGACGCCGTTATGAATGGGCTAATGACAAATGACTCGACCATGCAGCAGTCGCAATTAGTCGAGTTTTTGAAGAATAACCTTGCGTTGTTTTTAGAACCAAAGCCTGAATTTAATGTGACTGAGTTTACAGCTCACTATGAGGGTAATGCATTTGCATTTGGTGCTCACAGCCATATCGAAGCGGGTGAAAACCCTGACGTTAAAGCGCTTGTGTTAGGGCCTGAGGCTTGGTTGCCTTTAATTAAAGCGGATGCGTCGCTCACTATAGATCAGCCACTTTTAGAGGCCATGGTATCGCCGTTTATTGCGACGCAACTTGAGCCAATGTTAAGTCAGGGCCACATTACACAGGAAGAATTTGACAGCATGCTTTCTGACGCTCAGCAACAAATGATCGGTGGCCTTATAGCACAAGGCTTGTTAGAAGAACGTGAAGATGCCTATGTCTCAAATTTTCTTATGGATAAAGGCGAAATGACACTGAATGGTCAGTCGATAAACTTGTAATCTTCAAGAAGATGAATGTACTTAAAAAAGCCCTTTAGACATTGTTTAAAGGGCTTTTTTGCAGCGTCATGCTAGCGAGATGTTTGCGGCTCGACGTACGCTTGAGTCCCCCACAATGGTACCGTTGACAGGCTGTGCTTAAAGCTGCCGTTAGTTTCCTTTGTCGTATACGACACGTACATCAGCGTTTGATTCTCGGCATCGTAAATACGTCGTACTTTCATTGTTTTAAAGAAAATACTTTTCGATTTTCGGAAGACGACTTCACCCGATGAGCTTTTGTCGATGGTCGCGATCATCGCCGGTGTGATTTCACCGGTTTGACGGCAGGCAATGGAACTGTCGCTAGGATCTGAAAAACTCAAATTGGCTTCGATCGAGGCAATATGGCAGGTGACACCGAGGACTTTGTCATCGGTCAGTTTCGAGATTTTAATATCTTTTAAGGTAAACATGCCCAGAGACACATCGCCCACTTCATCGTCAGAGCAACCAACAAGCGCTAAAGAGAAGCAGGTTGCTAACAGTAATTTTCGCATGGTTATTTATCCTTTATAACTTGTCTAAGTCCTTCCCCAGTGTATTACGTAACACATACTTTGCCACTCAAAAAGTTGGACATTATAGTGCGGTAATTAATTTGTGAAGGGTAACAGGCTAGCGCTTATCATAACGTGTTAAACACTTCTGTTTGCTGACTCTTCGAAGTCACGCTGTGTTTCAAATGCCATTTGCTGCACAACGTTAGATAAAAACGCGAGCTGTGTGTTTTCAGTGATTTTATTACGGAATGAGTCCGTCACTATTTCATCGCTGACACGCTGTAAAGTTTCATCACGAATGCCCGAGTGCATGTCCGCTAAGGTCTCGGCGAAGGCGTTAAGAGACATTTTATCGTTGGCAGTGCTGTCACTTCGAGCGCTTTCAAACGCTACAAGCGTGCTGACCATATTGCCAACATCTTGCTTGTATTCGTCGAAGGTTTTAGCGCTGTATATATTTTCCGATTCATGGCCTTTTACCGAGTGGCCGTTAACCATGTTGGCTTGGTCTTTGGTGGCGCCTAAGAGTATTCTTGACTGATTCACCGCACTGTCGAGGTTTTTAAACACAGCCGCGCCTTCTAATGCCACAACCGTCTGGCCTTCTTCGATGTCAGGACGTTCGATCAAAGTGACATCATGGTAGCGTGAACCATTAACCAATGAGAGAACATCTTGGTTATTACGCAGCTCACTCACCACAGCAACCGCTTCATCAAGGTTCTTTTTATTACTATTCTCTGACACCTTGGCTTGTAGCATCTCATCGAGCCCTATAGTGGTAATCTCAATGTAAGCGCGTTTTTCTGGGTTCGATAAGCCGCTTAGCTCAGATCCCATCGTTTCAAGTTGTTCTTCAGAGAAGTCGTATTGCTCCAACATATTGATCATGCTGGTCACCGAGTTCAAGGCAAAATCGCGTCCCTGGCTTTCTTCATTATCTTTTAACAAGGCTTCATTACCATGCCACGCAATACCAAAGTCTTTTTTGACCTGAGACGTCAGCTCAAAAACCTTGACCGAGTCGACCATATCACCTAATGCGCCAAGTAGGGAGTCGGGCAGTTGGTTGCCCTCTGGCCCCGCTAGTTGTGCCAAACGGTCGCCTAGGGCTGTGTCTAAACCGTAAACGCTGAGTAAGCCCCGTTGTGATTCATCATTCATCTGGTCCAGTTGCTCGGTTAGAGCGCTAGGATCGTCTGTGGCGACGACAGCAGAGACATAATTGTGTAGGTTATTGGCGGAAGTGTCATTACGATAAGGGTCAAACCTGATCTGAGTGATCTTTTGGCCGAAGACATTCTGTGTAAAACTGGCGGCTGCGTCGACATCGACTTGCCCTGCGTATTTGGCTGATTGTTCTAATATAGCGCTGCGCTCAGCAGTGTTACTGCTTTTTAGAACATCCATAAATTCAGCGACTTTGTTTTGATAAGAGCGGTCGGCTTCGTTATGAGTTGTGTAATTTGCCGACGCTGGCAGAACCATTGCTTTGATCGTAACGGCTAAATCCTGCAACGCCTCATCATTCATGGATTCCGCCATATCCAGAAATTCAGGGTCGGTCAACACACCCGCATGAAGGAAATCGCGCATGCTGTCGTGATAGAAGAATTGCCCCGCATTAGCCTCGTGTATTGGGCCATCAAGGCGCTCAGCGAGAGCCTTTGCTTTTCCTTTAAGCTCGGGATTATCTTGGTACAGATTAAATGGATCGCCTTTTGGACGAATCAGTGAAAAGGAAGATTCTTCTAAGGTATCACTCTCACTCTGTTGAACCAGCGACGAGTTTAGATCCACTAAAGCGTCTTGCAACCCCGAAGAGGAGGCATTGCTGAGTTGAGATTGGCTAGATCGTTGGGATGAGTAAGGCGTTATTGCCACGTTAATATTGCTCATACCGGTTACTGATATATGTGCCATCTTCAAAGTCCCTTTAATGAATCTGTGCTTTGTTAGCGGCCGAGTTGAATGAAACTTGAGCAACGTTTTTGCCATTTTGCTCGTCTAAGATGGTTCATAAACTTGTGAATGTGGCGTAAATGTGATGTTTAAGATATTTGTAGAACAAGCACGTACTTTGGTAGTCAATCCAGTTAACAAGAGAGGAAAGTGCTATGTTGATTAAAAATAAGAAACGGTCCGATTGTTCTGAAAATGAGGTCACTGATCAGTCGGTTTATCTAAACCGACGCCAGTTTATGAAAGTCACAGGAGGCGCTGCGTTAGGATTAAGCTTTGGCAATGCCTTTGCAGCACTGCAATCTGGCAATCCTTTAGCGCCGCCACAAGCGCTGCAAAACGCTTTTCAAAACATCGCTGAAACGACCTATGGCAAAGGTGAAACGCCTGCACCTTATGATGTGGCGACGTCCTACAATAACTTCTATGAATTTGGATATGGCAAGGATGATCCTGCAAAAAAATCAGGCTCGCTAGAGACGCGTCCATGGAGCATTACCGTTGAAGGTGAAGCTGAGGTTACTGGTGTGTTTGATTTAGATGATATTATCAAAGAAGCTGCTTTAGAAGAACGGATTTACCGCCTTCGCTGTGTTGAAGCGTGGTCAATGGTGATTCCATGGGTGGGCATACCGCTGGCGGATGTTCTCAAAAAATTCAAACCTACTTCTAAAGCGAAATATGTTTACTTTGAAACGCTTCATGATCCTAAGCAAATGCCTGGACAGCGAGGTGGCTCAATTGACTGGCCCTACCGAGAAGGCTTGCGCATGGACGAGGCTATGAATCCACTAGCATTACTCAGTGTCGGCATGTATGGCAGTATTTTACCCAATCAAAATGGTGCACCAGTAAGACTCGTACTGCCGTGGAAATACGGTTTTAAAAGTATCAAATCCATCGTCAAAATACGTTTTGTTGAGAAGATGCCGACTTCCACCTGGATGATGCTAGCGCCGAATGAATACGGCTTCTATGCCAACGTAAACCCAGAAGTTGATCACCCTCGTTGGTCGCAAAAAGAAGAGCGAAGATTACCGAGTGGTGTGCTTTTTCCGAATGTCATTGAAACCGAAATGTTCAATGGCTACCAAGAGGAAGTCGCGGATTTATATGCCGGTATGGACCTGAAGAAGAACTTTTAACGTGAAAAAATTTTGGGATCGTAAAGAGAAACCGTACGTACTGATTGTCTTTCTATTACCGTTTTTTTGGATGTTAGGCTCTTTATTATTAGGTCACTATTTTCCGGATCCGGGCAAACTATTAATGCGATTAAGCGGTATTTGGGCCTGTGTATTGATGGCAGCGGCATTGTCAGTTACCCCGCTGATGAAATTTAAGCGTTTAAAAGCACTGACTCGATATCGGCGCTTTATTGGGCTTTCTGCATTCTTCTACGCCATCCTGCACTTTGTGATCTATTTGGTGCTGTTCGCCGGATTGAGCTGGCGTTGGATACGCTCAGATTTGCTTGAAAAACCTTATATTTACGCGGGTGTGCTCGCACTTGTGGTTCTCTTTGTATTAGCCATCACTAGCACTAAGAAAATGATGAAGCGACTCGGACGCAACTGGAAGCGTCTGCATCGCTTTGTTTACCTCGCAGCGCTCGCCATCCTTTTGCACTTGTGGTGGCAAGTGAAAAGCGATACTTCGCTCGCGGTGATTTTTTCAGTGATTTTTGCTTTGCTTTTAGGTTACAGAGTGATCGTAAATCGAAAGTATTTAACCTTCAAACGGATGCACTAAGACACAGTACGATACCTTGAAACGCTCGATTACAGAATATTACATCCTGCTCAGTTTATTCTAATACAATAAAAGATCACCGTTGCTATCAGTAAACAGTAGTATTGAAACAGAGCCCTTAATGCATTGTCTGTTTTACGATCTACACTGTAGTAATTCTTTAGAGCTGTGATAGGACAAGCACTATGAGTGATTTAATCGATCGTCGAAGCTTTTTACGGACACTTGGGGCAGGTGCTGCATTATCGACCGTTGCACTCAAGGCTCCTTACGCCTACCCCAACAAGATGGTTACGTTAAGAGTGATGGGGACGCATGTCACGTTGCAAGAAGAGCTTCGTCAGAGGGCCATGAAAGAATTAGGCATTAACCTCGAATTTACTCCCATGGGAGATGCGGCGTTACTGCAAAAAGCGTCCTCCGATCCTAGCGCTTTTGATCTGTATGAGCACTGGTCTGACTCGATAAATATTTTATGGCAAGCTGGCTCCATTCAGCCCCTTGAAACGGATCGACTGCTGTACTGGCACGAGGTTAACAACCTGACTAAAACAGGAAAGTTAACGGAAAACTCTCATGTCGGTGCAGGCGATGCGCCCAACAAGATTATTTATGTTCAGCCAGATGGATCCCTCGGCTCGAATCCGACAAATCAGCTGAGTTTTATGCCATATGTTCATAATGTGGATTCGTTTGGTTACAACACCCAATATATCCCTGAAGGTATCGCGTATGAGACAGAGTCTTGGTCGTGGCTGCTAGACGAGCGAAACAAAGGAAAAGTAGCACTCATTAACGCACCCACGATTGGTATCTTTGATGCAGCATTGGCCGCCCAAGCACAAGGGCTGATGACATTTGGTGATATCGGCAATATGACCATCAATGAAATAGATCAATTGTTCAAAATTTTATTGCAGAAAAAGAGACAAGGGCACTTCTCAGGTTTTTGGACGTCCGTCCCGCAATCGGTTGAGTTTATGACATCTGGACGCGCCAATATTCAAAGCATGTTTTCGCCAGCGGTAAGTGCCTGTCGAGGTCAAGGTGTCCCTGTTGTTTATGCCGCGCCAAGAGAAGGGTATCGGGCATGGCATGGTGTGATGTGTTTGTCTTCGAACGCCAGTGAAGAAGTGAAAGATGCGGCTTATAGGTATATGAATTGGTGGCTATCTGGTTATCCTGGCGCCTTTATTGCGCGCCAAGGGTATTACATCTCCAATCCAGAGCGCAGTCGAGATTTAATGTCTCAGGCAGAGTGGGATTACTGGTATGATGGAAAAGAAGCGGTCACCGATTTAAGAGGAACGGATGGTAATATTTCGGTGAAAGCAGGAGAAGTAAGGCACGGTGGTAGTTATGTGTCGCGCTTCTCAAACATTGCAGTCTGGAATACGGTCATGCAGAACTATGACTATAGTTTAGATAAGTGGTACGAGTTGCTAAACGCTTAAGGAAAAAATGTGCTGTTATCTATCTCTCGCTCAATTGCTGCAAAAGTTGCTTTAGCCTTTAGCTTCGTTATTGTCACGCTTGTCGTAAGCTACATCGTTATGGCTCAGCGTCTCGATACCATCGGCGTGGCCATGAATAACGTGACAGAGATAAGCAGTAATACCATTTCGATCATAAGAATAAACAAAGACATTATCGAGATGCAGCGAGATGTTTCTGTCTACAGCTTATCGGGCAGCGATGCTGTATTTGAAAAAATAGATGAAAACTTTCAAGACATAAAAATTAGGTTAGATTCATTATCCGCTGTCGATACTTCAGAAGTAGAAAGTCAATACATTAGCTCGCTTGCCTTGTTAGTTGATGAGCTAGGGCATAACTTAGAGGGCCTTACCTCACTCTATAAATCAAGATCAACTCTAATAGATGTTGTGCTAGAGGATATCTATCATACAGCTATTGCTGAGCTCTATAACTTAAATCAAATGTCTAATAGCGTAGAAAATGAGCTTGTATTAGTAGAGGAAATGAATAAATGGCATACCTTACATCGTAACGCTTGGTTGTTTTTATCTAAAAAAGACTATCATAAAAGAAAACAAGTCACTTCCGCTTTAAATGAAATAGCTTCAAGTCGTTTGTTTGGCAAAAGCGAAGAGTCTTTGAGGGTAAATGAACTTGCAAAAGAGTATCGAAAATATTTTTTAAAAAGCATACAGGTTAATCGAAACTATTTTAATCTTGTTAATGTGGTAATGGCCGGTAATGCCATCGAGTTTAGTACATTAGCCAATACGTTAAGAGAACATTCCCAATTAAGACTACAGAAAATAAAGGGACGTGCTAACGAAAGCATCATCACAACAGAAAATATTCTGAACATTTTAAGCATTGCAATTATTTTGTATTTAATATTTCTGGCATTCTTCCTTCATGTCCATATCACTAAAGCCATTACGCTCTTAACAGATAGCTTTAGTCGATTTCTTAGTGGTGATCTATCAGCATCAGTACACCATATCAACCGTAAAGACGAGATTGGTGTACTGGCTCAGGCAGCCAGTCGTTTTCGAGATATGAGTATAGACTTAGACAAAGAGAAACAAGCCGCTATACAGATGTCTAAAGTGAAGTCTGAATTTCTTGCAAATATGAGTCACGAGATTCGCACACCCATGAATGGCATATTGGGGATGGCATCGCAGTTATCTCACACAGACCTAGTCGCGCCACAAAGAGAAATGCTCAATATTATTACGTCATCCGGTGAAAGCTTATTGGTGATTATCAATGATATTTTAGACGTGAGTAAGATTGAAGCAGGTAAAATTGAGCTTGAACAACGCCCCATAGACTTGAATGCATTATTAAAAGACATTGAACTTTTATTCAATGGCCAAGCTACTGCTAAAGGCATTCAATTATCAGTCCGCACGTGCCCTACAAACCAGAACATAGCCTTTGTCGGCGATGAAACAAGAATCAAGCAGATACTGATGAATTTGCTGGGGAATGCGATCAAATTCACAGACCATGGTGAAGTCGCCTTAACAACCCACGCTGAAGTAGATTCGGACGATAAAATGACCTTGTTGTTCAGCGTGACCGATACCGGTATTGGTATTGATCCCGACAACATTGAAAAGCTGTTTGGTGCCTTCGCACAAGCGGACACATCCATAACGCGAAAATTTGGTGGTACGGGTCTGGGGCTAACCATCACCAGCCAGTTGCTGTCTCTAATGGGATCTGAACTTGAAGTCGAGAGTGACGTCAAAAAAGGGTCGAGGTTCTTTTTTGAAATTGAAACCGAACAATGCTCCCTAGCCGTATCAGATGCGCAAGCTGAAAAGAGTGATACGTCATCAGAGAATGCCGACTATTCGAATTTAAAGGTGCTGGTGGCCGAAGACAACAAAACTAACCAGATTGTTGTTAAAGGGGTCCTAAGTAAGCTAAAAGTTGGCTCGATTACACTCGCCGAAGATGGTGAACAAGCAATCAATATCTGTAAAACAGAGGTGTTTGATTTGATCTTTATGGACATGCAAATGCCAATAATTGATGGCCTGCAAGCGACCCTAGAAATTAAAAAAATGGATGACTATCGCCATGTCCCCATCATCGCATTAACGGCTAACGTTTTTGAAGACGATAAGAAACAATGTGAAGAGGCTGGCATGTGCGACTTTTTGGGCAAACCGATTAATCTCAAGCAGTTAGAGTGCATTCTTGAAAAATGGTCTAGAGAATCCTAAAGGTATTGATTTGGGGTTTTAGTATTTAGTATGTTGCTTTGTAAGCCTTTCTTTCATTTGAGTGTCCATGCGCAAATCCGATCGTTTATTCCAGCTAACGAATATCCTCATAAAGCATCAGCCAGTAACGGCTAAAACCTTGGCGGAAAAGCTCGGTGTTAGCGAACGTACGATTTATCGTTATATTGACGACTTATCTGTATCCGGTGTGCCTGTCTATGGTGAAGCTGGGGTAGGTTACTCTTTGTCCGAAGGTTATGAGCTGCCGCCTTTAACATTGACGGCGCAGGAACTCGAAGCGCTGGTATCCGGGGTAAACTTTGTGGCAGCGTTAACCACGGACAGTTTTTCGCAAAGTGCACAGTCTTTGTTAGCGAAGATCGAAGCGGCTCTGCCAGAACATATGTCGCAAACCGATGACAAACGTATAGTGCGGACGCCCGTGTTGGCCACGAAAGACGTGGATCGGTCAGTCTGGGGGCACTTGCATGACACCATTCAAAACCAAGCTCAGATAACACTCCAGTATCAAAGTGCCGATGAAAGAGTGACGCAGCGTGCTATTTACCCCTTGGGGTTGTTTTATTGGGGTGGCAAATGGACGTTGGGTGCTTGGTGTTTCAAACGTCATGCCTACCGTGACTTTCGTATTGATCGTATTAAAGGGTTATTGCCAGCCGAACAACGCTCCATCCCCAATAACGTATCGTTATCTCATTATATTAATCTTCGTCAAGGCGAATCCTACTGACACAAGGTTGTCAGTAGGGGCATCCTATAGTGAACCTTCTAACAAACGAGGAGGTTACCATGATCGATGAAAACAACTTAAGTGCAATGGGCGGTGTTGAGATCGCATTCTTTAAGCTAAAAGAGGGCTGTCTTGAACAGGACTTGATTGTACTTTCAAAACGCGTTGAAGCCGAGTTTTTAAGCCAGCAATCAGAGCTGGTGGCGCATTTTTTGTTAAAGCGAGCCGATGGTGTATACGCCGACGTAGCCATGGCAAGCACGCAAGAAAAAGTTGAAGAGTACTGCCAGCAATGGCTGTCTAATGCGGTGGCGCTGGAGTATTTGGAGCTGCTTGACTCCGAAAGCGTGGATATGACCTTCTGGACACGGATCAACTAAGCTCGCTAAAAGAGTAATCCTTTCGGGAGTTGAAGAACTTAGGCTCCCGAGGGAGTTTGTGCTAATGCCTCATTTCTTGAGGCGGCGAGAATTTATGCATTCCATTCGCTTGCGCAATGTCGCTCCGCGACCGTCAGCGCGAACCCAACGCATAAAGTCTCTCATTAAGGCTGAACCATCTTTTGTACGAGCGAAATTTTTTCGCGATCTGTAGGACCTCGGTTCCCGAGGGAATTTGCGCTAACGCCTCATTTCTTGAGGCGGCGAGAATTTATGCATTCCATTCGCTTGCGCAATGTCGCTTCGCGACCGTCAGCGCGAATCCAACGCATAAAGTCTCTCATTAATGCTGAATCATCTTTTGTACGAGCGAAATTTTTTCGCGATCTGTAGGACCTCGGTTCCCGAGGGAATTTGCGCTAACGCCTCACTTCTTGAGGCGGCGAAAATTCATGCATTCCATTCGCTTGCGCAATGTCGCTTCGCGACCGTCAGGGCAAATCAAACACATGGAATGCAGTTAATGAGCATCTCTATTAAATCATTCGCTTAGAAGCCTTAGCGTGAAGTTTTCTGCCATCTCTAATATTCAACGTCATCAAGGTGAGGTTGATTGCCCCAGCCAGCAACTCTATCCCTTGGACAAGATAAAATGTCGCGGTAAATTCGCCTAAGCTTGCCCAGTGATGTAAGAAATACGCAGCGGGTATCAAAATGACCACACCATTTAGTGCGATAAACGGCATGCGTTTTTTCTTACGCACAACAAACGTGTTTTGGCTATGTTGGCCCATGATGGCGCCAGTGATGCCCGTCAACGCGATCGCGGGGATCAAGATCCATAAACCCGGCGATAGAATGAGTGATTTGATGCGCACAATGGACTCGGTCGTACCAACAAGTTCAACCACCAGAGTCGATGTGAAGAACAAGGCGATACATAAGGTCGCTACGAGGGCGGCGAAGCGGTGAAGTCTTGGAAGCATAGTGTTCTCTTCGGTGGCTGATGTTGGTAATATGTTGTCAAATTATGAGTTGAGCTTAGTTAGTTGACAATATGTTGTCAAGGTGAATGATGGATACAAATGGTGAAGTGTTTACTAAAATCGTTTTGGAAGTGTTCAAAGTCAGTGGGCTGTTGAATACAGAAGGCGACCAACTCACTGAGGAGTTTGGTCTGAGCAGTGCGCGTTGGAAGGTTATGGGGGCAATCGTAAAGGCCGATCAACCGGTTACAGTGTCAGAAATCAGTCGTGTCATGGGACAAAGCCGACAGGCCACTCAGCGTGTCGTCGATGTTATGAGCAAGGATGGGCTGGTGCAGCTGTTGGACAATCCCAACCACAAAAAAGCCAAGCTGGTGGCGTTGACCGAAGCCGGAGCGGTTGTCTATGAAAAGCTTGATCGAAAACAAGAGCAATGGGCTGCATCAGGCGCGCAAAAGATAACGCGGGATGAGCTCGACAATGCACTGAGCACCTTGCATAAAATGGCAAACTACCTTGAGCGTAAATGAGCGAAACCGGACCGTTCGCGTGGTGTCGTGCGATGGCACCACTAGGCCATTGTGCATGGGGTGAATGGTGTGAATGGCGCCATGTTTTGCATCGTAATGGCTCCGTTATGTATTAGACAAACGGCCCAAAGCACGTATCGTTAGATCAAGATTAACCAACAAAAGGATACGTGAAATGTGGTCGATGGAATTTTTACTCACCTCACTGGTGGTCGTGTTAATCCCCGGCACGGGAGTGTTGTATACGGTGGCCACAGGGCTTTTTGTGGGGAAGCGTGCCAGTGTCTTCGCAGCGTTAGGCTGTACCCTTGGTATCCTACCGGCCTTGCTCGCAAGTGCGTTGGGGTTGGCGGCGATTTTCCATACCAGTGCGGTGGCGTTTACCGTGATCAAATACGCTGGTGCGGCGTATCTGTTGTATCTTGCTTGGCAGATGTGGCGCGCCTCTGGTGCATTGTCGTTAAACACGACATCCTCCGCCATTCGCTATCGCGACACGCTGTTTAAAGGGTTTTTGATTAACATCCTCAACCCCAAACTGTCGATCTTCTTTCTCGCCTTTTTACCGCAGTTTATTCCCAGCAGCGCGGATAACGCTTTATTGAGTATGCTCATGCTTGGGGCCGTGTTTATGCTGATGACCTTCGCCGTGTTTCTAATCTACGGCTTTCTGTCCGGCTTATTCAGAGATGTGATCGTTCACTCGAAGACCGCCAGCACCGTCATGCAAAGGGTGTTTGCCACCAGTTTTGCTGGGCTTGGGCTTAAACTGGCGGTCAGTGATCGGCTCTAACGGCTTCTCGGTTGCTACACAAAGTTGTCCATGGCTGGAGAGATCTCATCTTTGAAATCGCGCTTTGTTTCAAACGCCATTTCTTGTATTAGATTAGATAAGAACGCAAACTGGGTATTTTCGGTGGCCTTGTTGCGTATGACATTGGTGTCCAGAGCTTGTTTGACGCGATTCAAGGTTTCATCACGAATGCCAGAGTGCATGTCATCAAGATGATCACTAAATGCGTTTAGGGAGAGTTTGTCTTTGGCGGTACTATCTTCGCGCATACTCTCAAAGGCGACTAAGGTACTGACCAGATTGCTCACATCGTTTTTATAAAGATCTAGGCTCTTAGCGCTGTACAGGTTCTCTGACTCATGACCGATTTCAGAATGACCGTTGACCATATTGACTTTGTCAGTGTCGGCACCGATTAACGGACGAGACTGCTGGACGGCTGAATCCAAATCTTGGAACACAGCCGCGCCTTCTAAGGCAACGAGGAACGACCCTCGCTCAATATCAGGGCGCTCGATCAATGTGACATCGTGATAACGTGCCCCGTTTACCAACGACAGTACTTTTTGATTAGTGCGCAGTTCACTGACCACTTCGATGGCTTCGTCTAAGTTCTTTTTGTTAAAGCTGTCCGCTACCTTGCTATGCAGCATGTCCTCTAGCCCGAGTGTGGTGATTTCGATGTAAGCGCGTTTTTCTGTATTCGACAGGCCGTTTAATTCGGAGCCCATTGTGTTTAATTGCTCGTCAGAGAAGTCAAAGGTTTCTATCATGTCGATCATGCTAGACACAGAGTCCAAGGCAAAATCGCGTCCCTGACTTTGTTCGTTATCTTTTAACAGCGCTTCTTCACCGTACCATGCAAAACCAAACTTCCCGTCTGCGTGCGAGGTGAATGGCGACAGCTTGACCGCATCGGCCATGCTCCCTAGAGCGCTGAGTAACGAGTTGGGCAGGTTTTGGCCATCAGGCCCCGCCAACTGTGATAATCGATCCCCAAGTGAGGGGTCTAAGCCATAGACACTCAGTAAGCCCGTTTCAGCATCGGGAGGCAGTTGGCCCAGTTGCTCGGTAAGCGCCGCGGGGTCGTCGGTTGCGAGAACCGCCGTAATGTAATTATGCAGAGGATTAGCGGAGGTTTCCCTAGGGTAGGGGCTAAACTTAACGTCGTTCGGTGTCTGGCTATAAATATTCTTTCTAAAGTTCGCGACAGCCTCGGTATCCACTTGCGAAGCGTACTCTGCGGACTGACTCAAGATAGCTGCTCGGTCTTCAGGAGAGCTGTTTTCTAAGACATCCATAAACTCAGCGACCTTCTCTTGATAAGATCGATCCGCTTCGTTAGGAATCGTGTAGTTGGCAGAAGCGGGTAACCTCATCGCAGATACCGTCATCGCCAGCTCGCCAAGCTCTTCGTCACTTAACGACGCGCTCAGATCGAGAAAATCAGGATCGGTCAGCAAACCAGCCTGCAAAAAATCGCGCATACTGTCTTGAAAGAAAAAGTTGTCAGCGTTGGCGTGGTGAATGGGGCCATCTAAGCGTTCGGCGAGGGCTTTGGCTTGCTCTAAAAGCTCAGGCGTTTTTTGGTAAAGGTGATAAGGGTCACCCTTAGGGCGGATCAAAGAAAAACTATCGACCGCTTCAATCTCAGGGGCTGGTTGCGCCAACTGCGCTGCTCGAACCTCTGACAAAGCGTCTTGCATGTCTTCAGCACTGGCTTTACTTACACGCGATTCACTGGTGCGTGACGTCGCAGAAATATGCGTCGTCGGTAAGCTTGTCAACGAAATATGTGCCATGATCCACTCCCTGTGAAGTACTTAGATCTTCTTCGTATCGGCACAGCCGCTCAAGACTTTATAGCGATCTCAAATATCAACTACAGACGCCTTGTACGAACGGATCTCACCCGCGATCAAAGCACCAGTTTTGAATCAAAAAACTAGTTTTGGTCTAATAAAAGCTTTGGGTGTAGTACCTTTTAAAAGGGCCGATACATGGACAGGCTGTGAATGGCTCGCCTACAGATAAGGAAGGAAGTTTATGAGTGATTATTTTGATTCGTTAGCCAGCACTTGGGATGATAACCCTATGAAGGTGGAGCGCGCAGAAGCGACCGCTGCGAAGGTCAAGAGCATTGATTTTGAGACTTATGACAGTGTGGTGGATTTTGGTAGTGGCACTGGTTTGCTAGGCGTACAGCTTCGACATACGTTTGCAACCGTGCATCTAGCCGATTCATCAGAAAAAATGTTAGAAGTGGCTCAAGACAAAATCTCAAAAGCGGGCTTAGATAACGTCCACATTCACCACATAATGTCTTTGTCTGAGTTACCGGATCAGCATTCAGCCATTGTGACGCTCATGACGCTACATCATATTCCTGATGTAAAAGACTTTTTCGCGCAGGCGTGGCAAGCGCTAGAGCCTAAAGGAACGTTGATGATTGCGGATCTTTATAAAGAAGATGGTTCATTTCATAAAAACCAGCCTGATTTCGATGGGCACAATGGTTTTGATGTAGTGGAGCTAGAAACCATCGCTGAGCAGAACGGTTTTCGCATCGAACATGCGGCGCCATACTATGAGGTTTTGAAAGAGAATAATGAGGGTATTGAGGTCGCTTACCCACTGTTTTTTTTTCGTCGCTAAGAAACTGACATAACGAAAATCACTGAGCCATCACCTCATAATTAATCTGTGGGAACGAAATCCTTTCGCGATCTGTAAGACCTCGGTTGCAAGGGAATCTGCGCTCACGTCTCACTCCTTGAGGAGGCGAGAATGTATGCATTGCATTCGCTTGCGCAGTGTCGCTCCGCGACCGTCAGAGCGAATCCAACGCGTAAAATCTCTCATTAAGACTGAATCATCTTTTGTACGAGCGAATTTTATTCGCGATCTGTAGGACCTCGGTTCCCGAGGGAATTTGCGCTAACGCCTCACTTCTCGAGGAGGTGAGAATTTATGCATAATTTGTTGAGGCGTCGTAGCATTCATATAGTGGGTACGTTGATGTTGTGTGATAACGCCATCGTAGCTGGAAGCGGTAGTCCAAATTTTTCGTTATTCTACGAATAAATTTCGCTCCTAACCGTGGTTACCTTTCCTGTCTATCGAATGGAGCGAGGTGCATCACTTGAGCTAGATAAAGAAATTAGGGTAAAAAGGGCAGACTCGATATGTTTTATAGCGCTGCCCTTTTCTTGTTTTATTAATGTCTTTTCTTTTAGAAATATTTTTAATTAAAACCCAAAGTTTTCTATTTTATATGATGAAAAAATACTATTTATCAGTATTTAAAAGTTATAAAGTGCCCCAAAACTAATATAGTAAGGCGTGCTGCTGCTAAAACTTAGATCATTAGGAATAAACTTCACCATACTTCTTAAGGAAATTTTTTCATCGAGATCGTAACGGGTCCCAATACCGAGTTCGAGTCGAGTATCGTAGAATTTGGTCTGTGACCCGGGAGCAACCCAATAACTAGAACATGGAAGGTCTGGATAGCTGCTACATGTCTGTGAGCGAAGCACAGTCTTAGTTGTTACCGTGCTTTTTTGATAAATAGCCCCGAAGCTTCCGATGAAGGACCAAGCGTCACTCGGATCAAGCTTGACAGATTTTTTAATGTCTATACTTAGGCTGTCTATATCTATTTTACCAATATCCCTAGTACCATAGTCTATATCTTTGTAACGACCGTTCGATGTGAAGTACCCCATTTCAACGGAGTAATTGTTTTTAAACTTATAACCAACAAATAAGCTGCCTCCAATATTATCTGATTTGTAAATGTCATCTAGATATTCAATGGAGACATCATTATCAATTGGCTCCTCTGGTATACTAGTTAGCTGGCTCTCTAACCTTCTTAGCTTATCATTTTGTTTAATATTGATGACTTTATCTGCTGCCTCTACGCCAGCATAAAAATCAGCATTTGCAATAGAGGGAAGAGCGGAAGTGATTAAGGCACCCAATAATAGGGAGTAGTTTTTTTTCATTATAAAATCCTTTTAAATTGAGATTAGTAGGCACAATAATATGAGTCGCATAATAGTGATCTTCCTCAGCAGAATATGTGCTTGAAATCACAGATATTGAAGATGCTGTGAACAAGTCGTGCGATTTAGCTCTGACTTCTGTTTTTCAAAAATATCCTCTTAAAAGAGTTGTTGAAACAGAGTTTTTTCGCCATTAAGGTGCTTTTAAAGACCAGCGTTGTAACCAATTCGCTTGCACAATATCGCTTCGCGACCGTCAGCGCGAATCCAACGTATAAAGTCTCTCATCAAGACTGAATCATCTTTTGTACGAGCGAAATCCTTTCGCGATTTGTAAGACCTCGGTTCCCGAGGGAATCTGCGCTAACGTCTCATTCCTTAAGGCAGCGAGAATGTATGCATTCAATTCGCTTGTGCAATGTCGCTTCGCGACCGTCAGCGCGAATTCAACGTATAAAGTCTCTTATCAAGGCTGAATCATCTTTTGTACGAGCAAAATTTTTTCGCGATCTGTAGGACCTCGGTTCCCGAGGGAATTTGCGCTAACGCCTCATTCCTTGAGAAGGCGAGAATTCATGCATTGCATTCGCTTGCGTAATGTCGCTCCGCGACCGTCAGCGCGAATCCAACGCGTAAAGTCTCTCATTAAGACTGAGCCATCTTTTGTACGAGCGAAATGTTTTCGCGATCTGTAGGACCTCGGTTCCCGTGTGAATCTGCGCTAACGTCTCACTCTCTGAGGAGGCGAGAATTTAACGCATAAAGTCTCATATCAAGGCTGAATCAAATTGCTTATGTCCTGCTTGTAGCGAGCGTGCTGAGATGTATCTTGACGATGTCTCTGAGAGTAAAACAGCAGAACAGCTTAATATCTGCTGCCATGGGACAATAGCTGTTAGCGTTAGCACTTAGTGAGGTCAGGGTCTAACAACAGATCAAGTCATAAAGCCTGAGGGAAGCGCTTGCCTCGCGGGTCAAATTACGCTACAAAAGAGTAAATAAAGAACCTACACAGCGGCGATCAAGGACGATCTGAAGCGGCATAGTCCAAACAGACTTTGATGTTCAACGAGTTATCTAACAGGGACGTCCTACCATGAAAAAAGCAAATTCCCTATATAGACAACGCAGCCGTTCAACAGTGGCTTATAGCCGCAGCTACGCTGCCGTATAACCCTTAATTGTTAGGCAATTATCATGTCAGAAGTACTAAATTCGTTTATAGATAATTTCGTCTTGAAAGATAAGAGAGAGCGTTATAAATCGCTCCTAAGTAGTAAAAAAAGACGTAAGGATGGTGTATGGGATCTATTGCATGATGGAAGGCATTTAGATAAGCAGAGATTTCAATTATATCTTATTAAAGAAGCCGATGATGTATTAAAAAAATTGCAGAAACTCAGTGTTCAAAATTCAGTATACGTTTTAGTAAATAATGAAGATGGCGACGGAAGAGATATGTCCATACACGCTGTTCTCGAAGATTATTTTGGGAAGCAGGTTGATGTTTTGGCGTATGACCACGTGGTTAAAGCAGGGTATTATGAGAATCACGAAGGTGAAATTTATGTTTTTTCAAAAGATGACTAACAAGGTTGCTAGTAATAGAGCGAATGCTCATTCTTTAATGGACGCCTTTTGATAGCTTGTATGATTATTGCTCCAACGGAGTGTCTATGCCTAACAAGGTTATGCAGGGGAGCCAAAAAGTTACGCAAATTTTGTGTATGTCGCTCCGCTCCAATTTTACACAAAATTGGCTCCACTTTTCGGCCTCCTGATAACGACGTTAAGTTTGACTTCCAGAGTGCAGGAAAGAAAAGCAAACTTATTACTATTTTCCTTCATGAAAATCTGTTGATGTTGATGAAGCTGCCCACTGTTCTAGCTCTGCTATGCGATCATTGAGAGCAACACGAGACATTGAGAGGGCATCCGAACCAGCAACAAGGCGGGCCGGGCGTTGGATAAGGCCTTCAGTATTAACAATGAGTTGTGCCAATTTATAAGGGTCACCTGGCTGCATATGGCTATAGGCATCGTACTGTGATCTTTGATTGCTAACAGCATCCGTATAATCTTGATTTTGAACCTGACCGTAGAGTACAGAAGACGCATCCAGAAAGTCAGTGCGGAAGAAACCAGGTTCGACGATAGTGACATTAATTCCAAAACGAGCCACTTCCTGTGCAAGGCTTTCTGAAAAACCTTCGACAGCAAATTTAGAAGCACAATATATTGACGCTCCATCAAACCCAATTGCGCCACCTATGGAGGAAAGGTTAAATATACATCCACTTCGTTGTTTGCGCATTTGTGGCAAAACTGCTCGAGTTACATGCATCAAGCCAAAAACATTAACGTGAAACTGCGTCTCAATCGACGCTGCTTCAACAGATTCGAAATGACCTAGCTGCCCGTAACCAGCGTTGTTCACCAGAACATCGATTCCTCCAAACCGTTCAACAGATCTTGCCACTGCTTTTGTTGCTGCCTTACTATTTTGCACGTCTAGCTCGATACACTCCAATTTATCTGCATGCTCACTAAGCTGTTCTCTAAGTTTTGTAACATCGCGTGCAGTTGCGACGACGTTATCTCCTTGAGCAAGGGCAGCTTTCACTATTTCGACGCCTATTCCGCGAGATCCACCTGTGATAAACCAAGTTTTTTTCATACTTTTTGCTCCTACATATTCAATAATATCAACCCATGGTCACGGGCTGGTGTAGAGAAAATATTGCCAAAAAAGAGCTTCAATGCGGTATGTTTACATTCTCTTGTTCTTGTATAATCCTCCATTTATCCGTGTTCGTATTTGTTGGGAGAAACTAGGTGTGGACATTATTTAAATGCGTACGATTAATGATTTAGTGGACTTGCTAATGCAGTTTTCAGGCAGCGATGGGGTATTTCATACGCCTATTCCTCGAATGTCTATCATGCGCTGTTCCGCACCTACAATACCTGAATTAGTCTTATACGAGCCTTCAATATGCGTGGTCGCTCAAGGCGTCAAAGAAGCAAGAATTGATGATCAGACTTATCGTTATGACTCTGCTCGTTATCTATTGGGCTCTGTCCGACAGCCAGTTTTTGGCTCCGTTGTAAAAGCCACAAAAAAATACCCTTATATTTGTCTTAGACTGGACTTAGATTCCGAAATCATAGTCGAATTGATGTCGTTATCTGTTGAAGAGAAAATAAACCATGCTATCTCTTCAGGGTTAAGGCTTGGAGAAATGGATAATGAACTCGTCGATACAGTAGTGAGACTTGCGGAAACAATGAATGATTCAAAGAGTATTGATGTTTTATCTCCATTGGTTGAAAAAGAATTGATTTGGCGACTTCTTCAGCAGCCAGAGACTCATTCTGTTCTTGCTCAAATGGTTACATCAAGTAGTCGGTTACGCCGTATTAGAAAAGCGATTGAATGGATCGAATCTCACTTCACTGAATCTATATCCACTAGGGATCTTGCCGATATAGCATTAATGGGACACTCTAGTTTTCATAAGTACTTTAAAATGGTTACTGGAACAAGCCCTATTCGCTTTAGAAGTCATTTGCGTTTAATGGCGGCGAGACGCCTTATGGTTGTTGAAGGCTACGATGCTGCAGAAGCCGGGTTTAAGGTGGGTTATAGTGAGCCAGCACAATTTAGTCGAGAATACTCTAAGCTGCTTGGTTATGCTCCAAAACAGGATGCTATGCGCTTGAAAAACAGCTTTCACGTAGGTATCAATCAACTATAAAACTATTTTTTCGAAAAAATGTAGCAATTATTTGATTTTATATATGCCAGCTAACTTAATAACGTGATCTTAAGTGCCTGTGGTTAAAACCTTCGTAAGTTGCTGAAGTGGCTTAATTTTACCTTGATCTGGGGTTGCTTTTATAGCGGGATGGAATGGATTCAAGCCTTATTGCCAAGAAGGCTAGAAAATGAAATGGCGCTTTAGTCTAAAAACGCCATTATTCAGGGACGACTAACAAAACGCTGTTGGCACTCAGTGCGTTCGCTGGGACGCAAACACGCGGGCGGCTTCGCCATTTTCGCCTACGCGTCTGCGCACCTTATTTAAAAGTTAAGTGTCACTATGGATAATCGAGCATTTACCAAAATCATAGAATTTTGGAGAAGGTTCCAGCAATATCTGGAACCATCGGTAGAAGTCAATAATCTGGGACACCCATAAAGCCGCTACAATTAGCTTAAATTTAGCGTTTTAAGACAATGCGATAATGGGGTTTACCATTGCGTAGTCTATCCAGCGCTTCGTTTATTTGCTCAAAGCTATAGTATTCTGTTACCGGTGCAATATTGTGTAAGCTGGCAAAGTCCAACATGTTACGGATGGTCGCTGGGCTTCCCACGGGTGAACCCGACACAGAGCGCTGCCCCATGATCAATGGGAACACGTTGATATCCAATGGCTCTAGCGTGGCACCCACAAAGTGCAAGCGGCCTTTCGGCGCGAGTGTGGCGATATAGGCGTTCCAGTCCAGCTTCACATTAACCGTAGAAAGAATAAAATCAAATCGTCCTTCGGCGGCTTCCAGCTCTTCTGCATTACTACTGTTTAAAACTTTATGTGCACCCAGTTTTTTGAGTTCGTCAGCCTCTTTGGTGCTGCGGGTAAATGCAGTGACTTCACATCCCCACGCGTTTAAAAATTGCAAGGCAATATGCCCTAAACCACCAATGCCAATAACACCGACTTTAAACGTTGGCTTAACACCAAACTGAATCAAGGGATTGAATACGGTTATGCCACCACATAGTAAGGGCCCGGCAGAGTCAGGATTTATGCCTTCTGGAAGAGGCACTACAGCGCTGGCCTGAGCACGGACCTTTTCAGCAAAACCACCGTGACGTCCACCCATAGTCATCTCGGCTTTAGAGCACAAATTATGATCGCCCGATTGACAGGTACCACAGGTGTTGCAATAGGCTGAATGCCAGCCCAAACCGACGCGTTGGCCTACCTGAATAGACGTCACATTGTCACCCACGGCGTTGACCACGCCAATCACCTCGTGACCGGGCACAAAAGGGTATTGAGTGAAGCCCCAATCATTGTCCAACATACTGAGATCGCTATGGCATATACCACACGATTCAACATCAATTTCCACGTCATCGTGTGCCAAAGGACCTGGATCGTATTCGAAGGGTTCTAGCTTGGCCCCAGGTGCTGATGCTGCATAGGCTTTAATCATGACTCTCTCCTTTAAACAGTTTTGATTTAGCAAACTTTCATTGCTGGTAAAAGGAGTTTGATGCATAGTCTTCATTTAAACAATAGTGAGTTATAAAACATATCGTTATGAAATATGAAACAATGGATTTGAGGTTGCTGCAATATTTTGTGGTCTCGGCGGACACTCTTAATTTTACAGCGGCAGCAGATAAACTGGGGATCCCCAAGTCAAAACTAAGTACAAGTATTGCTAAGCTTGAAGGGCAATTGAAGCTGAGCTTATTCGAGCGTTCATCCCGAGTCGTGAGGCTTACTGACGCTGGCCGATTGCTCTACGGTCGCGCTATGGTGCTACTTGAAGAGTCCAGCTATTTACTGGATGACATGCGTACCATGAGCACTAGGGTTGCTGGTCGCTTGAGATTAGGGGCGTCTCCGGCCTTGGGGCGTTTTTTGTCTGAAACGTTGTTTCCTACTTTTCTCCAGCAATGGCCAAATATTTCCGTTTCGCTTCAGTTGTCTTATGAATATGAAAACCTCTTTAAGGAAGGGATTGATCTAGCCTTTAGAATGGGCAAAAACCGAGACGAAAATTTGATAGAAAAGCAAATTGGGTCCAGTAACCGCGTAGTAGTGGCGTCCCCTGAGTACCTGAAGTCGTGTGAGCCTATTCGTCAGCCTTCAGATTTGGTGAAACACAAGAGTATTCAAATTTTTGAAGGTGAAAGCCCCACCTGGGTGTTAAAAAGTGGCAAGGAAATTGAGCAAGTGAATCTGGATGTCGCCTTTCAATGTGGCGATTTTGTCAGCTTGGTGAATATAGTCGAAGGTGGTATGGGGCTTGCGCATCTGCCTTGGTTTGTCGTGCGCGAAAAAGTTGAAAGCGGCGAACTCATACAATTACTGCCTGAGTGGCGAAGTCCAATTTTGCCAATATCTGTGGTTTATCGACAAGGGTATAACAAGTCTGCGCGATTGGCGGAATTGCTTAAATGGGTGGACCAAAACACGCAACTATTCCAACTCTGTGCACCCACTAAAAAAGTGTCTTCTTAACTACGCCGTAAGAAAATATGTTCTAGTTTCAATAGCTAATTCAGCAAAATTTCGCTAAGTACAACTGGGCCTCCTGTTTTATTGAATTTGTGTTGGCACATTTAGCGGGACATTGCATCGCTTAGTGGATGCCGGTAACTCGGTATTGGTGATCGAGCATAATTGGATATGTTCGCCGAGGCGGATTGGATTATCGATGTTGAGTTGCCTAGCAAATCAATTCATCCGAAAGCTAAAGCGTCAGCTGATTGAGACGTTTTAGGCTACAGAGTTACCCGCGAACAGAAGATACCTTCTATTGTTTGGCTAGCCCTTAGCACGGAGCTACTCCATGAGCCGTAAGGGAAATTGTTGGGACATCGCGCACACGGGATCGTTTCTCAGTCAGCTGGAGGTGAAACTGATATATGCCGAGCATTTCGAGTCGATCACGGCGGCCAAATCCGCTATCTTCGAGTTCATCGAAGTGTTTTATAACCGAGAGAGCAGGCACTCCGTTTGGGCTGTCTTAGACCGGTGGAATATGAGCGCAGAGGCGTATAACTGAGTGTCTACAAAAATATTGCCAAGAGCGCGGGATTACTCCCGAAACCGTTGTGCCAATAATTAAACAGGCCATAGAAAATGGGCAGTAAGGTCACGCATAATAAGGCCAGCCAGAGGGACAGCCAAACCGCTACACTTCGTGCGCTGGACGTCGCTGACGTTCCGCCTTTTATGTGGGCGTTAGGCACTTTCTCGATAATGATAGGATTCAGAATGAATATTTGGTTTATCCGTATGGACAACGATGGTTGGAAGGACCTCGATCTTAATGAAAATTCGCCATACATTTACAGTGCTCACGGCAGTTGTGGTGATTTAGAAGTTGCGACAAAACATAAGCATTTAATTTTCCCTGAGCTTAGCCTCAGTGGGAAAGACTTAGCCAAATTAGTTCGAGATATTAAGCTATCACTTGTAGACGCTGGAAAAATCAAACTAGAAGATTCAGGTAAGCGTCGCTGTGATTTAGCTATTCGGTATTGGTTATCCGTGATGCAGGCGGGCGATCTAGTATTTGTAAGAACCAAACAAAGCAAGGTAATCTTGTGTCGTGTTACGGGGTATATTTCTGAAGACTTTTTTATGCAGCAAGGCTGTTTTAAACGACCTGTATATATTTTAGGTGAAATAACTGAGGACATGCTGCCAAGTAGCATCTGGAACCGAACGTTTGGGCGAAAAACAATCGAACGAAATGCAAAGAAGGTTATTTCTAGTTGGGTTGAAAGCAATATTGAAGCCTTGACCATGAGTACTTGATACCACGCATCTAACAAAGCATTTAAGAGTGATTCGCAACGCTTGGCGTTTTCGTTTCGCTAAAGCATAGTCAAGCACCGCTCACAACTTAATTTGGCGCTAACTCTTACTAACTACTATCTCTCCCAACACACCCAATACCCAACCCCATCTCTCACCGATGGGGCTTGGCTCTAAAACTTCACCCCAATTCCACGCTTGTCTTCACTACCGCTGGTTGCCTTTCAACAATCACCTTGCCCTCACGAACCGAGTACAGCACGTCGGCTTGTTCGCGGATGACTTCGACGTCGTCGGCGCCGTTGAGGACGATGAAGTTGGCGGGTTTGCCGACGTCGATGCCGTATTGGTCGCTGATGTGCAGTACTTTAGCGCTGTTGTCGGTGATGAAGTCGAGGGCGGTAGAGAAGTCGTCGTAGCCCATCATGTGGCAGGCGTGCAGGGCGAAGTCGACTTGGCGCAGCAGTTTGCCGTTGCCGAGGCTGTACCAAGGGTCTTGGATGGAGTCTTGGGCGAGGGCAACGTTGATGCCGGCATCGCGCAGTTCTTTGACGCGGGTGATGCCGCGACGTTTGGGGAAGGTATCAAAGCGCCCTTGTAGGTGGATGTTTTCGGTCGGGCAGGAGACAAAGTTAATGCCGGAGCGCTTCAGCAAACGAAACAGTTTGGAGCAGTAGGCGTTGTTGTACGAATGCATGGCGACGGTGTGGCTGGCGGTGACGCGATCACCTAGGCCGCTTTCCAGCGCGGCGGTCGCAAGCACTTCTAAAAAGCGCGACTGCTCGTCATCGATTTCATCACAGTGTACGTCCACCAATTTATTATGCTTCTGCGCCAGCTCGATCACCCAGCGCATGGACTCAACGCCGTATTCGCGGGTGAATTCAAAATGCGGGATGCCACCAATCACGTCTGCGCCCAGTTCAAGGGCTTGTTCCATTAAGGCTTTGCCATTGGGGTAAGACAAGATGCCTTCTTGAGGGAACGCGACGATCTGCAAATCCAGGTAGGGGGCGAGCTGCGCTTTTAGCGGCACGATGGCTTTAAGGGCTGTGAGCTCCGGGTCGGTCACGTCAATGTGGGTGCGAATGTGTTGCACCCCGTGGCTAATCAGTAGCTCGGCGGCTTTGAGTACTCGGCGTTGAACATCGTCTTGGGTGAGTTGCTGCTTGCGCTCGGCCCAGCATTCAATGCCTTCAAACAGCGTGCCGCTTTTGTTCCAGCGTGGTTCGCCGGCGGTCAGCACCGCGTCTAAATGAATATGGGGCTCAATAAAGGGGGCGCAGACCAGTTTTTGTTGCGCATCGATATCGCAGGGTTCAGAGATAACAGACGTTTGTGGAGTGATCGATTTGAACACGCCGTGCTCACATTCAAGGGTAAAGAGTGTGTCTTGGTGACGTAATCGCGCGTTGATGATTTTCATAACCACTTCCTTGGATTTAGTTAGTGGTTTTATAGTTGCATGTTTTATGAAATTTGAGAATCGTTAGTGCTGTCTTATTACGCACCTACGCAGACTCAACGTTCCAATTTAGGCCTACATTTGCGTGTGAGGTGTAAGGTTCTTGTAGTCTAGGTGGATTCGTTTTTTGATGCTGTTCATTGCTGGCGTATTTGGTTAGCGTATAGAAAGTTTATAGTCATTACGGAAGGAGGCATTATGAAGCGTTATTGGTTAGGTGGGGCACTGGTTGCTCTGACAGTGGCGGGGTGTTCATCACATCAGACGTCATCTGAGTATGACGATGTCTCGTTGGCGCAGCTGTCTGGTCAGTGGCAAGTCGAAAGCATTGATCAGGGAGGTATCATAGACAATTCTCATGTCACGGTGTTGTTCTCAGAACAGGGTCGTATCAGTGGCTCGACAAGCTGTAATCGCTACTCAGCAAACTTGATCGAGCAAGGGAAGACTTTGAAAGTGGATCAGGCGGTGTCAACACGCATGGCGTGTGCTCCGGCGTTGATGAAGCAAGAACAACGTTTTTTAAGTGCGCTTAAAGAGACGGTCACGATTCGTCGTTTGTCTGATACATGGCTAGTGGCTGAGGATGCGAGCGGCACCCAGAGATTAAAGATGATTGAGATGGCTCCGACTGCGTCAAAGCAAGATGCGGCGCTAGATCAGGTCTCTGAGTATAGCTGTCGAAATGCCAATAGCATCGCCAATTTGGGCGTGCGTTTTGTCGGTCCTGATACTGTTGAGTTATTATTGGCAGAGCAAGCGTTGATGTTACCGCGAGTTAAAAGTGCATCGGGAGCGAAGTACAGCAAAGGTCATGTTAGCTTTTGGAACAAAGGCGCTGAAGCGACCTTGGCGTCTGGTGATCAAACCTGGCAATGTCGCCGCGCGTCTTAATCTTGGTTCCAGTGGCTACCTACGACTACTTATGGAAGGTCGGGGAGACATTTAACAAACGTATCGAAAGTGATGGGTTTAGAGTAGAAGTACCCTTGGCAAACGGTGCAGCCCAATTCAGTTAAGATATTGACTTGTTGTTGTGTTTCCACGCCTTCAACGACAACGTTGTAGCCGTAGTTTTCTGCTAAGAATAAAATGGCTTTGATGGGGATGTGCGATTGATCGGAGTCATTGATGTTCAAAACAAAGGAACGGTCGATTTTTATCGTGTTTATAGGCAGTGCATGGGAGTAAGAGAATGAACTCATACCCGTACCAAAGTCGTCAAGTGCAATGGCGAAGCCTAGATTAGAGATATAATCTAATTGCTTGGCGATGTGGTCAACGTCGAGTGCGGTTTCAGATTCCGTTAACTCGATTTCTAGCATTAAGTGGTTCTGGACCAACAGCTCTTTTGAAACCTGTTCTAAGGTCGCAATGACGCTAGGGTCAAACACATCATAGCCGTTTAAGTTCAATGACAATGGCAGCTGATAACCTGCTGATTGTAATGCAAGTGCCATACGGCACACTTCGTTCACCACGAATAAAGCAAATGACGAACGTATATTGCTTTGCTCAACTAAGTCTAGAAAGTGATAGGGGGAAAGCAGCCCGTCTTCAGGATGGTTCCAGCGAATCAGTGCTTCAGCGCCGACTATATCACTTGTGCGCATGTCTACTTTGGGTTGTAGGTACAGTTCGAACTGCTTTTCTTCAATGGCTGTTTTTAATGCCGCTGAGTATTGCGACACTTTTCGGCTGTTTTGAATCAAGTGTTGCTGGTAGCGCAAATACGGTAAGCGTTGCTGATTGGCATGATAAATCAGTGTAGAAACAGATGAAATAAGGCTTTCAAAATCACTGACATCTGTTGGGTAGTTTAATTCGACTTCCGTGGGCTCTAGCGAAAACTGAAAGTTATCCAAGTGTTGAGTTTCATTAATGCGCTGTTTGAAGTGGTTAACGCAGTTGGCTTTAGCAACGGGTGTAATAATGATGAAGGTGCTGTCATTTAGGCGGCCTAAAATACACTCAGGATCCACCTCTTGTTTTAATCTTGTGGCCAGCTGTTGTAATACTTGTGTGAGTACAATGGAGCTATTGGTCGCTAGAATTTGTGATAAGTTTCGGAACTTCGCCGCATAAACTGTGTATTCCCTATTAGAGCGGAGAGTGAGGTTGTTTGAGAATAGTTCTCTTAGTGCGCGCTCATTTAATAAGCCTGTTTGCGAATCAGTGTTGGCGGCTTTTATCGCTCGGTAGTTGGAGCTTTCCACGTGCTTCCAAATAAAGAATGCAACCGCAACAGCGCCCCATAGAGCTATCCAAATGACCACTGCGGACGAAATCAGCATTCGGTAAACGACACTGTCGACCAAGTAATCAGAGCTAAGGCTTAATTCACCGACATAAATGTGTGTGGGTGATGTGTTTTGCACCGCTAAGCCATGATGTGTAATGGCGTATTGCTTGCCATTTATTGAGTAATAGTAGTCTTCTATGTCATCAATATTGTGAAAAAAATCATGTTCAACGTACGGCGACATTAAGCGGGCCAGTTCGTTGTTGTTGGGTGTTTTTAGTGTTTCTAATATGTCTGTTTGAGAGGCTTTGTCGATATTTTTTGCATGGAATAGCCACGCGTTGTTGGCTTGCTTGATCGCAACAAACATAGGCGTATCGGTTATAAAGTGTTCTTGAGCAATCTTACGGCTTAGCGTGGCAATGTCTGGTGCTTCAGAGATCTCTTTGCCTAGTGCTCTTTCCAGGTCACTGGTGATTAAAGCCGCGCTGCGGTGCAGCTGCTGTAGTTCCATGGCTTGCACCGTTGCTTTGCCTGACTCATAGCCTTCGCCAATGAAAAATGCGCTGATCAATATTGAAACCGTGCCAAATCCGACAAGTGCTTTTTTTCTGATCGACTTAAAATCGAGTTCAAAGCTTTGGTCGTCGTTGTCATCATCCTTTTTAGATAAGCTGGTTAGACCGACCAGTGAGTACATAAAGCACCAACTTGTCGCGGCGGAGATAACATTCGCGATGCCAAAGACAGCAAAAAACCACCCAATCACGTCATTTCCTGATGCATCGACCCCGATTGGACTGATTGAAATAAGTAAAATACCGAGAATGGCCCTGACAGACCGGTCAAGGTTGTTCATGTTCGAACAGAGTGAAATCTTTTTAAGTCGCTTAATAGGGTTCACTGAGTAAATCTCTAGGTTTGGGTAAGTGGTGCTTCTTGTAAAGGTGAGAGTGTAAACGCCTAACAACCTTGACGGTCGTGCGATACGAAGCAATTTGTATGGAGCAAATTTTAGTAGAGAGCTTTAGTGATTACGTTATGATTGATTTTAGCAGGTAATGGTTACCTCGGATTGTAAGTTAAAGTGACGTTATGTATGGATAAGTGATCGGCACGATGAGAGTAACGATTCTTTGTAATCGGTCTGTTTAGCCTTTGGCTAAGAGCTGATATCCTTGCCTGTTTTACGCATCTGGGTAGTAGATAATGATTAATGATGACACAGTAATTGAGACGCTAGACGAACTAGAGGCCTTTTTGATTTCGGTGGAAAATGGCGGTTTGGGTCTTAATAATGTTGCGGGGATTGCATTGGCGACCAACAACGCTGATGGACGTCCTTTTGTCGCAGTTTTGGACGACAAGCATCAGTTGTTGATGGGACGTTGGGTGACACAAGATGTGTTTGACAACGGTAAAGATAGGGTTCGAAGAGGCCCGACTAAGCATTAACTGACGGCGAGTCCGTTGCTTTTTTACTGGCAAGATAAGGAATGATCGAATCCTTTGATGATTCCTTATCTATTTATTCGATTTCAATTATGTAAGTGCCTTTTTTTAATACGGTATGCTTTAACTTTTAAGGACGCATTAAGGCTCGTGTCGTATGCATTGTGTGCACGATTAAGTCATTGAGACGGTAGAGTTTAATAATATTACGAGATGTTTGTGACTATTTAATGCAAATTCTCATGAATAGGTCACCTTTATATAAGTAAATGCGCTATTGGTGCTTTTATCATCAAATATGGCTGTTTTGTCTTATTATAGGAAGCATGTTGGAACGCGTCTTTGAGCTCTATTATTATTTTTAAACAGGTCTAATATCTGTCTTATCGAAACGCAGCGGACATCTCTTCAAGCCCGCAGCCCAACAACTTAAAGGTGAATATTATGAACTTCAAGACTCCAGCACTTATCGCAGCGCTTACTTTAACAGCAACGGCTTCTTTCGCGGCAAGCGACAATAACCTACATGACGATTACCTAAGCGCACAGGCTCAAGCCAAAGCACTTTCTGCTCAGTTAGACACAATGGGTGTTGAATCTAATCCAAATGTTGAATTTAACTCGCCTGCGACACTTTCTCAAAAAGTGGATGCATACGAAGCTAAGATTTCAGACCTTCAAGGTCAATTTGATTCAGCTCACTCAGCGAACTAATCAAAACCTCGTGTTTTAATCGGGATCCCCCTTTAACCCCGATCGACTTAGCCCCAGTAAGCTTTGCTTACTGGGGCTTTGTTGTTTAAGGGATATCAATAGCGGTTTCAAATTTGTCTCGCTTCATTGAAATCAAGGTACGAAACTTACGTACATTGGGATCGGAATACAGTAGCCGATCACACAGAGATTCGTAGGCCACCATATCGGTGGTCATCACGATTAAAACAAAGTCGACTTCCCCCGTTACTTGATAACATTGCTTTACCTCCGGTGTGTTTTGCACACGCTGCACGAATGCTTGAAATAGGTGTTTGTGATCTCGCTCCATAAAGACCTCCACCACCATATGCAACATGGGCCCAAGTTTGCTTGGCTCAAGTAGTGTAACTTGCCTGGCAATGTAGCCGTCCTCAGTTAAGCGCTTCACGCGTTTTAAGCAAGCAGGCGGGGACAGCCCAATCACTTCCGCTAATTGAACATTTGTCAGACGGCTGTCTACTTGTAGTTGGCGCAGTATATTGCGGTCAATATTGTCGAGTTCGGGCATGATTAATAAAATTTTGTTTGGTGTGATTAAAACGAATTTATCAGCATGTTATGGGCTATTAAAGAGAAATAATTTCTTTGATGTCGATTACAATAGCCTCACAGCAACAGGTTTAAGATGACAGGTATGAATATTGTGTTTCGAGAGAGCGGCTACTTAATTAAAGAGTCGGGGCGAGTGTACTGGACATTGTTAAAAGTGATGGTGCCTGCATTGTTGATCGTTAAAGGGTTAGACATGTTAGGCGGCGTGACCTTACTTGGTCATCTGTTATCGCCGATTATGCAATTGGTCGGGCTGCCTGATGAAGTGGGGATTGTGTGGGCGACATTCATGCTTACCAATATCTACGCTGGCATGCTGGTGTTTTTCAATTTAGGCATTGCGGAAAATTTAAGCGTGGCACAAGTGACAGTGTTAGGTGTGCTGGCATTGCTAGGGCACTCGTTACCCGTTGAAGGTGCGGTAGCAAAGCGTATGGGAGTAGGGTGGCGAGCGACGCTTGCTTTGCGTTTTGGTGGGGCGTTAGTGCTTGGCTTTATATTGCATCAGTTTTATAGCCACTTTGATTTACTACAACAGCCGAGTGAGCTGTTATGGCAACCGCCAGCCAGCACCGACCCTAGTTTTATCGGTTGGTGTCTTAATCAGATCGAAACGTTTGCTTGGATCTACGTCATCATTCTCACACTAATGACATTACTCAAACTACTGCGAGTATTGGGTGTAGAGCGATTGATGCATATGGTGCTGTATCCCGTATTAAGGATGCTGGGTATTGGTAAAGATGCCGCCAATGTTGCAGTGATTGGAACCGTGCTTGGGCTCACGTTTGGCGCAGGGTTGTTAATTAAAGAAGCGGAATCAGGACGTTTAACGAAACGTGATATTTTCTTAACCATTGGCTTTTTAAGTTTGTGCCATAGCGTGATAGAAGACACTACTTTAGTCTTGCTGCTTGGTGCTGATTTATCGGGTGTACTGTGGGCGCGTTTGGCGTTTGCATTAATCGTTATTGCTGTTTTAGCAAGGGTTTCTTTCGTGACAAAGCGGCTAGAGGCAGCTAATTAGTATAGAGTTAAAGTCCCCAGTGTAACTTGCTAATATTTCGATGTGATATCAAGCCGTTTCGGCGCGCTAACGTATAAACCGCTGGGACTTGTTATTGAGAGAAAGAGGCGTTATTTTGTCTTTTCGATTAGACATAATATCAAGGAACGATAGTGAGAGTGATTGGGAATATTATTTGGTTTCTCCTTGGAGGGGTGGAAGTTGCCCTATTGTGGGTGATTGTAGGCGTGCTCGCCGCTGTCACTATTATTGGGATGCCCTGGGCTAGGAGCTGTTTTATGATCGCTAAAGTCGCGGTACTGCCTTTTGGTAAACAATTTACTCCGGTCAATCAAGTTATTGATGAAGATCATCTCACGCTTGGCAGTCTGGGTATCTTGGGAAATGTCTTCTGGACTGTTCTGGCGGGCTTTTGGTTGGCCATATTCCACACTGTTTCGGCGATTATTTTAGCCATCACCATTCTCGGAATTCCTTTCGCGCTGCAGCATGTGAAGTTGGCTCGTGCAGCCCTGGCACCAAACGATGTAAGAGTCGTTTCTTTTTATAAATAGGCCGTGATGACACCTAAAGGGCGCTGGGCCTCGTTGCTAATCCTCTTCAGCGCGCTAATTTTTAGGAATGATCGAATTCATCGATCATTCCTAATCTATTAATTCGATTTCAATTATGTAAGTGCACATCTATTTATTTTTGTTTCGTTTTTATTAAGTATGGATTATGGACGTAACCATAAATAATTTTTGCAAATTTTACTAAGAAGGTGTGTTTTTAAATAGTGTTGTCGTTGTTCCTGTGAATAATATTTGCTAATTTTTAGGCATAAAGAACATATTGTTCTGGTCATGCATGATTGATGCTTTTATCCCTAAATAAGGCGTGTTTTAAAGCTTGTAGCAAGTATTTTGGAACGATTCACTGAGCTCTTTTTTTATTTTTCAAGAGGTCTAATATTCATCTTATCGAAACGCAGCGCACAGCAATCAACGCCAGCTGCTAAACAAATAAATGACTGAACATTAATTGATTGGTCTAGATAGAAAGGTGATTATTATGAACTTTAAAACTCCAGCACTTATCGCAGCCCTAACATTAACCGCTTCTGCTTCTTTTGCATCTGGCGACGAGAATAACCTGCTTGATAACTACCTAGACGCACAAGCGCACGCTAAAGCCTTGTCAGCGCAGCTCGACACAATGGGTGTAGAGTCAAATCCAAATGTTGAATTCAATTCACCAGCGACACTGTCTCAAAAGCTTGATGCCTACGAAAGCAAAATTGATTCGCTTCAAGCTAAGTTCGATGCGCACAACTCCTCTGCGACTCAAGCTAACTAATATTTAGCTGAGTAACGCAAGCAACGAACCAGCGGCGTATTCGCCAAGACATATTATTTTATTTTAGAGGTGATTATTATGAACTTTAAAACTCCAGCGCTTATTGCAGCTCTTACACTTACCGCTTCTGCATCATTTGCTTCAGGCGATGAAAACAACTTGCTTGATAACTACCTTGATGCACAAGCGCATGCTCAAGCCATTTCTGCGCAGTTAGAAACAATGGGCGTTGAATCGAACCCGAATATTGAGTTTAATTCTCCTACCACGTTGTCTCAAAAGCTTGACGCATACGAAGACAAAATTGATGAGCTTCAAAATCAGTTTGATACCGTTCGTAGCGCGAACTAATATTGTTGGCTCATAAGCCTCACTGTTAAATCGCTAGTAAGCAACAAAAGCCCCGACAGGTTTCCCCTGATCGGGGCTTTGTTTTTACAGGCGTTTCAGCTCTTTCCAATCTGCCTATCGTATGTTCTATTTGGCATCTATTAAAACGACTTAAGTGAAGCAGTCATTCAGTGACTGAGAATTTTGACTGGATAGGGAGCAGTTAATGGATATCTTAGAGCAATCTGATGCCAATATTCGAAAGGTCGCCGAGACGATTTGGGGCGATATGGTGAACGGCGCGAACAGCAGAGATTGGGACATTTACTCTCAACATATGCTTGCTGAGTCGGTCACTGAGCAAGCCAGAGCCAGCGTTGAACATCAGTGGCAATACAGCAAGATGTTCACCTCGCTGACAGAGGAACGCGAATTTATGGGCGTTCTAAGGCAAATGGATCATGTTTTGGTGTTGTGGAAGCAGTGGAGCACGAAAGTAGAAGGTGACTTTTTAGTGATGCTGTATCTAAAGAGCGTCGAAGGGGACGTCAAAGTCATTGGATCGTGGATTCGCTAGCGCCAGAAGTATCAGAGAAAGGTTGGTAACAAGCCCTACCTTTCTCTTTAATATGTCAATGCTGAATAAATCCTATGACGCGTTTGGCTAGTTGATTGACACTTGATTACGGCCGTTTTCTTTGGACTGGTACAGTGCTTCATCAGAACGATCTAAAATGATTTCAGCACGTTGATCACTTTGGCAATAGGTAGCAACACCTAAGCTAATGGTAATGTGGCCAATTTCTTCAATCACGGTGTCCTGAACGATTTGTCGAATTTGTTCTGCTCGTTCTGCGGCCGTTTTTGAGTCTGTTTTTGGCAGTAAAATAGTAAATTCCTCACCCCCATAACGTGCGACAAAATCTCCGTCTCGCGTATTGTTATGCATTAGTTCAACCAGTTTTTTCAAGGCTTCGTCACCGGCCTGATGGCCATAGGTGTCGTTTACCGCTTTGAAGTGGTCAATGTCGATCATGATAACGGAATACGCTTCGCCGTCCTCGGCTGCTTGCTTGAAGATCTGTGTCATAGCTTCTTCAAGCGCTAAGCGATTGAAGCATTGCGTAAGCGGATCTCTTAATGCCAGTTCAGCCAGCTCTTTGTTCGCTTGCTCGAGTGCGTTAGTACGCTTTTGTACGGTGGCTTCCAAATTGGCATTCATTTCTACAAGCGACTGCTCTCGATCCAATAAAGAGGTCATCATCCCTTGTAACGAATTACTTAGACTAATGACTTCTTTCAGGCGACTGTCCGTTTCGGTAAACGATATTTTTCGGCTACCGTTCTTAATCCCTAGAGCGGTTGCCGCTAGGCGTTCAATCGGACGGCTTAAGGCCCCCGCCAGCTGATAGGCGATAAAGACGCCAATCAAGGTTGCCACAATGCTGATTAGCAATATGACTACTCTCATGTCGTGCACCGCAGACATCGCCATGTCACTGGGCTGACGTACGAGTATCTTCCAGCCAAGATCGGTTGACACCTGAGAATCCACTAATGCCATTGCGGTTAAGTAGCGTTTACCGTCACGCCATTCGTTGTACTGAAATTCACCTGACGCTGGGATGTCCTTAGGGACGATGGTTGAGTGAATGAGCGTGTTTGGATATAGGATTTCGTTATTTTTGTCGATGGTGAATATTTCAATGCCATCGTGCTCTTTTGGCAATGCTGAGTTCAAAACATTGCTGACCCATGCCCAGTTAGAGTGGGCTGCAACAACCCCTTCAAATACGCCGTTTTTGCCATAAACGGGTGCGGCAAAGTCTACCAGCCTGGGCTGTGAACCATCATCCATGGGCGCAATCATGCTGGCTAATAAAAGTGCTCCATGCACATCACCTATAAAAGGTGCCTGACTGCCCAGAATAAACCAAGGCCGTTGGCTGACATCGGCGCCTTGCAGCATTTGTTTACCAGCTACCATAACTTTGCCGTCTGCGTTCGCGAACCCAATCCAAGCATAATGTTCGTAAGAATCTTTTATGCGATCCAACGCCTGTTGCATTTTCTCTTGATTCCGCTCAGTTGCGAACAACGGCCGTTTGCTCAGCAAAATGATTTCTCGTTCTCGCTCTTGTAACGTGCTCGACAGCATGTTGGAAACCGATTGAGCGATGATTGCCAGCGACTTGCCACTGGCAATGGTCAGACGATTAGACGAAGCGTTATAAATATAGGATACGACAATAATGCCTAAGATAAGCAACAAGCAGCCAAATAACACAGCGATGCGATTACGAAAGCTATTGAACCAATGTAGAGCGGAATGTGTGGTGGATTGAAGGCTGGAATGAGCTTCGTTTTTGGAAGCATGGCTCAAGTTATCACCTTTGGGCATTAGACGTTAATTTGGATACTTATTATTACCTTAATTTATAAGTCTAAGATAGTTGGGATCGAATTAAATGCCTTTGAGTTTAAAAAAAGCGCTTTTATTGGCTTTTATCACCATTTCTATATGCACTTTATCCTGTTATAGCGCTAATCATCCTTCTATTTCACCATTCATCATATCCGCAATTTTCAAAGGTAGTTGTATGGGACATTGGTTTCACGCTGATCGAGGCGTTCCCTTTTAAATTGTGAGATGGATAGAATAATGATGTTTATAAATATGACTCGTGCGATCAAGGTATGTGTATTTGCCGCTACGCCCCTAGCGTTTTTTGTTGAAGCGTCAGAGTTTGATGCGGACCTTGGTTTGACGCTGTCAGGACAGCAAAACCATGTAATAGGCGAAGAGAATGAAGCTGAGCTTCATCCATATCTCAATCTAAAATACGGCATGTTTGTGGCAAGTCCTGAAGGGGTTGGTATGACAACTAACGTAGGCGAGAGTAATCAGCTGAGTGCGTTATTTTTAATGCGAAAGTCAGTCATTGACCATGATGATAATAAACAACTTGCTTACTTAGGTAAGCGAAAGGATGCGACTGAGCTAGCATTGCATTGGACACACTTTGCGCCGTACGTTGACATTACTGGGGCAGTGTCCATGGATGTATCGGATACTCATGATGGTTATGAGGCTAAACTGATGTTGTCGAAACGAATAGAAACCGCATTAGGTTCATTGATCCCTGCAGCGGCTATTCAATATCAGTCTGATGACTTAGTTGATTATTATTATGGCGTTCGCACGTCTGAAGCCAGCTCTTCTTTTAGCGCTTACAAAGGAAAAGCGAGTACCAACGCCAATGTATCAATGACTCACGTATACCCAATGACAGATCAGTGGCATGTGGCGACAACTGTTGCCTATGATTATTTAGGTGATGGTATCAGTGACAGTACAATTGTGAAGGAATCTGGCTATTGGAGCGGTTCTATGACGGTTTTTTATGCGTTCTAATAAAGTAAAAAGCCAAAATCAAAAAGTAATGGTTGGCGGGTATTGCGGCATCATCGCAGGACTTTGTTTTCTATTTGGTATGCTGGTTTATGTTTGTTTCTTAATGGAGTACCGCTTTGGCGATATAAACGAGCCTTTCGCGTCGCAAGTTCGTACTATGGCTGAGCATGCGTTATTACTCTATGGATGGTATTTCATCATTTATATTGTGTTTGGGTTGGCGCTTTTAGGCTTTCAAATAGGGATACAGCCCTATCTAAAAGTAGGTGGTCTACAACAGGCTTGTGCTGTACTGGGTTATCTTTGGGTTGGTTTAACGCTTACGACAGGGATGTTAGCGAATGTCGGAAACACTATGATTTTGCAGGTTGTCAGTTTCGATAGCAGTTCGGCTATGTATTTGTGGTATGCCTTACAAATGCTGATCGATGGTCTTGGCGGTGGCCATGAGATAGTGGGCGGCGTATGGATGTTGACGCTGGGTGCAGCACTTATTTCATTTAATATATATGGGTTAGGCTTAAAAGTGTTGGCGTTTATCATTGGTTCTATAGGTGTGCTTTCGTCTGCTCCGGGATTATCCATGTTGGGAGGAGCCTTTGGCCTAGGCTGCATTGTTTGGTTTTTAATAATAGGTGCGTTAATGATTAAACATACGAGTAAGCGTTATGCTTAAGGTCCCTTTCACTCGTTTCTGGCGACAACATGAACTATTAAAAGACAGTATTACGGTTATGCTTTACTGTAGTTTGATCGCTGTGGTGATCTGGATTACCGAAGCGGGTGAGTTTTGGATGACATTGCAAATATCACTGATTTTTGGTGTGGCTTGTCTGTCTAGTATACGTCTTAGCATTCATTATCTAACAGATCGTATCTCTGTTCGCGCCGCGACAGTTTTGGGGTACTTTGGTGGTGTCGTCATTGGTATGGCGTACTTATTCTATGAGGTATACGATTCCTTTCAGGCGATTCTAAACGCTTCTTGGTCGGACTTATTGCTGAAAGTTGTGTTCAGTATGCTGGTTACGTATATTTTTTATAATGCGCATCGATTGAGCCGCAAAGAAAGAGAGCTCCAAGAACAGAAGATGAAGTCGCTTTTACAAGCGAAGCAGTTAGCTGAGTCCAACTATCAGGTGTTGCAATCTCAGATAGAGCCACATTTTTTGTTTAATACGTTGGCTAATATTCAGGTGTTGATTCATATTCGTCCGCATGACGCCCAGCAAATGTTGGATGACTTAACAAGTTTGTTGAGAGTGTCTATGAGCAAAGTGAAACAACCGCGTATTACACTAACAGAAGAGCTAGATTTGGTAGCCTCGTACTTGTCTATTCAGAAAATCCGAATGGGAGAAAGATTAAGTTTTCAGATACAAAAAGAAGGTGATATTAGTGACGTTGAGTGTCTCCCTTTTTTGCTACAACCATTGGTTGAAAATGCTGTTATACATGGTATTGAGCCAAGCTTGGAAGGTGGAAATATAGAGGTAAAAGTATTAGTGGATGCGAGTAACTGTTATGTGACTATTTTAGATACAGGTTTAGGGCTGACGTCAAACTGGAGTCAAACTAGTGAGACAGACAATCGTCATGGCATTGCGTTGAAAAATATTCGTCAGCGTTTGCAACTTATTTATGCCGATAAGTCGAATTTTTCAATTCGTAATGTCTACAACGATGAGCAGCAAGTCGATGGCTGTTTAGTTGCCTTAAGTTGGCCTCTCTTCAATGATACAACGGTGGGTGAGTTGCATTTTTCAGGAGGCGTACATGGCCAACGCTAATCTAACCAACTCAGGGCATTCTTCTATGTGTGTCATGGTCGTTGATGATGAACCATTATTGCGGTTTTATTTGCAAAGATTGCTACAAGAGCTCTGGGAAGGTGTTGATCAAGTTATTACTGTAGGCTCAGGGTTAGAGGCGATTAGTATGGCTCAAGAAATCAATGTCCATGCTATTTTTATGGATATTAAGATGCCAGGTATTAGTGGTATTGAAACCGCTAAACAGCTTAGAAAAAGTGGCTTTAGTGGGCATTTAGTCTTTGTGACAGCTTATGATGAACACGCAGTAGCTGCATTTGAACATGAGGCACTGGATTATTTACTAAAGCCCATTGAGGAAAAACGTCTTTATGAGTGTATTAAACGCCTACAGAGTCGCTCTCAAACAACAGTCAAGTACGAGCTTGATTCGGACCAGCTGACGCGATTGCTACCTCGAACCGAAAATGTAAATACACTTTCATGGATAAATGCTTCACGAGGAGACAGCATTCATGTCATAAAAGTTAGTGATGTTTTCTGTTTTATTGCTGAAGATAAATATACCTCTGTGATCACCGCCGATGGTGAGTTTCTTATCCGTAAAACAATTAAACAATTAGTGGATGAGCTAAATCCAGATGTATTTTGGCGAATACATCGATCAGCTATTGTCCAGGTTAGCTGTATTGAGTGCGTTAAAAAGGATGATCAAGGGCACTACTTTGTCTTAATTAAAGACTTTGAACGTGTTCTTCCTGTAAGTCGTAATAACGCTCAATTGTTTAAACAAATGTAGAATGCAAACATCAAAGTATGAGCTGTTGATTCTGACGTCAGCCGACACAGCTTGCGGTTTAAAATGAGCCCTTCATAATACGGTGCCAATTTGATAGTTATGTTGTTTGCTCATGCGCTTGGATAAATTTGTCTGCAAAAGTACTGAACTCACAAAAACTGAGGCGATTCATCACATTCAGCAGGGCAGGGTGACGGTTAATGGTGAACCTGCTGTGCTGGAGGCAACTCAAGTTCATGAAAATAATGATGTACGACTGCTCGGCGAGCGGCTGGTTGCTCGTCCTTTCCGTTATATCATGATGCACAAACCTGCCGGCACAGTGTGTTCCAACATCGACGAAGCTTACCCCTCGGTTTTTCAACATTTGTCAGTCGATAAACCGAATGAGTTGCATATTGCCGGGCGCTTGGATGCGGACACGACGGGGCTGGTGTTGATCACGGATGACGGTCGCTGGTCATTTCACATTACACAGCCGAATCGAGGCTGTCGCAAGGTCTACCATGTTTTGTTATCACGGCCTATTGCGGATGATGTCGCGCAGCGTTTTGCTAAGGGTATCCGGTTGCAAGGTGAAGCGGCAGCGACATTACCAGCACAGTTAGAGATAATCACGTCGACTGAAGTACGCTTAACCTTAACGGAAGGCAAGTTCCATCAGGTAAAACGTATGTTTGCTACGGTGGGTAATCGAGTGGTTGGTTTGCATCGTGAGCGCATTGGTGATGTTGTACTCGATGTCCCTGAATCTGGCTGGCGCTATTTAACCGTTGATGAAGTACGGTCTTTTACGCGTTAAGTTATTGATTAATTGACTCATCCTCGTAATCTCGCAAAGATATACACACAATTCTACGTAGAGTCGATACATGACCATCGGACGTCAGCGTTACCGCCTGTTGCAAGGGCTACTGCCTTTGTCTAAATCCCGTTTTTCGCAAGAAGCCATTGCGGGCCTAACATTGGCCGCGCTCGCGATTCCTGAAGTAATGGGTTATACACAAATTGCTGGAGTGCCGGTGGTGACTGGGCTTTATACCATGCTGCTGCCTATGTTGTTATTCGCTGTGTTTGGGGCATCGAGACAACTGGTGGTCGGTGCTGATTCAGCCACCGCAGCGATGTTAGCCACGGCATTAGCGGGTATGGCGCTGGCTGGTTCGGATGATTACATGGCCATGGCTGGAACTCTGGCGTTGTTGGTCAGTGCGATGTTGCTTATTGCACGCTTACTCAACTTAGGCGTGTTGGCCAATTTCTTATCGCGCACCGTATTGATCGGCTTTCTTAGTGGTGTTGGCATACAAGTTTCCTTAAGCCAAGTATCGGGAATGCTGGGCATTGAGCATGAAGGCGTCAGTTCATTAGCGCACTTAGTGTTGCATTGGCCGGCATTGAATAGTTTGAATATTTACACGCTAGTCGTGTCTTTATTGACACTTATTTTGGTGGTTGGGATGCGTTTATGGTCGCCGCGGATACCGGGCGCGTTACTTGCCGTAATCGGCGCGATGATTGTGAGTTGGCTACTGGACCTACAAACACATGGCTTAGCTCTCGTTGGGACCGTGCCGAGCGGTTTGCCTACACTCCAGTTCCCTGTGTTTATGTTAACGTGGGATCAATTTACACAGCTGATTCCAACCGCTTTTGCCATGTTTATGGTGATTATTGCGCAAAGCTCTGCCACCTCTCGTGCTTATGCTGCGCGCCATCAAGAAACAGTCGATGATAATGCCGATCTGATTGGCCTTGGCATGGCCAATTTAGGCGCGGGTTTATCCGGTGCGTTTGTGGTCAATGGCAGTCCAACCAAAACTCAAATGCTGGACGGTTCCGGAGGTCGCAGTCAACTATCTCATTTGATTACGGTGGCGGTGGTTGTGGCGGTGTTGCTGTTTCTAACAGAGCCTTTGGCGTACCTACCTCACGCTACGCTGGCGACGATTGTGTTTTTGGTCGGCATTGAATTGATCGACATTAAAGGACTCCGAGATGTGTGGTATGAGCGCCGCTGGGAGTTTTGGGTGGCGTTGACTACGATGATTGCCGTTGTCGTTCTAGGGGTTGAACTGGGTATTTTGGCTGCCATTGCCTTGTCTCTTCTGGTTCATACTCGCCATGGGTATCGGCCGGTGAACAGTGTCATTGTACCTAATGGCCATGGTCGCTGGCGTGGGGTGCCACTTAACAACAATGCTCAGTTGATGCCGGGGCTGCAGGTGTATCGCTTCACTCATGGGATGTATTACGCTAACGCGGCGCTGATGAACCGAGAGGTCTTGTACTTAGTGAACAGTGCTCGACCCGCATTAGATTGGTTTTGTATCGAAGCGAATGCGGTGGATGATGTGGACTATACCTCAGCAAAAACCTTGCTTTCTCTCGTCGACGAATTGCAAAAATGTCACGTTAGGCTTGTTTTTGCAGAAGTGTCGGATCGGGTTCGCGAAGAATTGGATCGTTCTGGCATTACTGAACAGGTGGGCGAAGACGCTTATTATCAATCCGTTTCCGATGTTGTTGAAGCTTATAAAGTACACGCCCATTCATGAATGAGCCGATACGTTGGACTCTATAAACACTGATCTAGCTCTATATTCTACGGCTTTGACATAGTTGCTTGCGTTTTAGCCCTGTCGCCCGACAACAAAACCCCGGTGAGCTCTGCTTGTCGGGGTTTTGTTGTATCTGAATGTTAAAAATAGATGGGTCTTTATAAAAACTGAGCTATAATGCTGTATAAATATACAGTATATGGAGATCGTTATGCGTGTGACATACCTCGGTTCTGCGGAGTCGGCCGCTTTTCTTGCGTCTAAGCAGATGGCTATTCCGCTTTATGTTGAGTCTGTCTCGGCAGGCTTTCCATCACCTGCTCAGGATTTTGTTGAGCGCTCATTAGATCTAAATGAATTATGTATTCAGAATCCCAGCTCGACCTTTTTTGTGCGAGCACAAGGGGATTCTATGGTCGAGGCGGGGATTCATTCTGGAGACGTGTTGGTCATTGATCGCTCTTTAAGTGCTAAACACGGCGATATTGTGATTGCCTCGATTCATGGTGAGTTAACCGTCAAAGAGTTGCAGCTGAAACCAACAACCGTGTTGCGTCCTCATAATAAAGCGTATCCGGTGATCCCGATTTCGGAGCACTCCGAGTTGGAAATATTTGGCATTGTGACCGGCGTAGTGCGTAGGTTGGAGCGGTGAGTTCTATTTTTGCTTTAGTGGACTGCAATAACTTTTACGCCAGTTGTGAAAAGCTTTTTCGTCCGGATTTAAAACATCGTCCGGTGGTTGTGTTGTCGAACAACGATGGCTGCGTTGTCGCGCGTTCAAAAGAAGCAAAGGCGTTGGGAATTAAAATGGGCGTGCCCGTGTTCCAAATACGAGATCAGATCGAGCAACATAATATTGTGTGCTTCTCATCCAACTACGCATTGTATGCGGACTTGTCGCAACGAGTGATGTCTTTGTTAGAAGAGGAAGCGCCGCACGTCGAAATTTACTCAATTGACGAGGCCTTTCTGGATTTAACAGGGTTAGATGGTTGTGTGGATGTTCTAAGTTTTGGACAACATCTCAAAGCTAAAGTCGATCAATGCACTGGTATTACGGTAGGGGTGGGCATTGCGCCGACTAAAACATTGGCTAAACTCGCCAATCACGCGGCAAAAACTTATCCTGCGACAGGCTCAGTGGTAAATTTAATGGAGCGTGACCGTCAGCGCCGTTTGTTGGCATTGCTGGATGTGTCGGATGTTTGGGGGGTCGGAAGACGTTTAAGTAAGCGTCTATATGAACGCGGCATTTACACTGCGCTGGATTTAGCCGACGCCAATTCAAAGGTTATTCGCAGTGAGTTTTCGGTGGTATTAGAGCGAACGGTTCAAGAACTTAATGGGGTGTCTTGTATCGCGCTTGAAGACGCAGTGCCAGTGAAACAGCAAATTGTCTGCAGTCGTTCATTTGGTACACGCATCATCGAAAAAGAGGCATTAAAAGAAGCCATTGCTAAGTATATGGGGCGTGCCGCTGAAAAACTGCGCTCTGAGCAGCGGTTAGCGCGAGTGGTACAAGTGTTTATACGAACCGGTGCGTTTAACCCCAATGATGCCTATTACACGAATGCATTGACTATTGAATTATCTCATCCAACGAATGATTCCCGTGACTTACTCAAGGCGGCTTATGAGGTACTCGAAAAGCTTTATCGCCCTGGTTACCGATACGCTAAAGCGGGCGTTATGCTGACAGACTTTTATGAGCATCATGCCTACCAACAGGATATGTTCCAAGCAGATCCAGTACGCAAGGGGTCAAAAGCACTGATGGAGGTAATAGACAACATTAACCACAGTCGCCTTGGAAAGGTTTTTCTAGCAGCGCAAGGCACTTCAACCCCTTGGTCAATGAAGCGCGAGCACTTGTCACCAGCGTACACGACGCAATGGTCTGACTTGCCTATCGTGCGTTGATGCGTCCCAATATCGAATAAATCGACTGAATCGCATTGAAGAAACAGATTTCAAATGAGTAAGTCTGGGGCGTTGAAAATCCGTCTATAGTGCTTTGTTCGACTTACTATGTGCTGATATGAGTAGATTGCGCAAACTATGTACACCTGTTGTTTAAATTCCGTTTATAACTCAAGTTAAATTAGACTGTATTTGCGAACTTTAGCTGGTTTAGAGAATGAATGGTTAGCTAATTCCATTATTCTTGCATTAATAACAGTAGACAGCACATTTACCGAAATTAATGGAGGAAAGTTGAAACGGAGTTTTTAGACCTTTTCTTATTCAGCATGGCCTCTAGTATTAATAACATCGAAACGCAAAACGTTGAGTGCAACGAAAGTTAACACGCAAACGTTTAATGTTTAATAAAAGAGACCTTAGCAGGAGGCTCATCATGAAAAAGTTAATCGCAATCACATCAGCTGTTTTAGCAACCTCTGCCATCACATCGCCAGCGTTTGCCGACAACATCTCTGATGATCTTCGTATGGCTGAAGCACGTTACGAATCAATGGCAACTGAAATAGAGTCCGAAGGCTACCAAGTTGATTCGTTGTATACGGAGTCAATGACGACGTCACAAAAGCTAGATACCGTAAAAGAAAAAAACATGGAGCTGAAAGGCGTACTAAATAGCCTTGAAACGTCGCAATAAAAACGCAGCTAAAATTTTCTAAGCTATTATTTTTTAAAGCATATAGGTGAATGATATGAATTTTAAAACACCCGCTATGATCGCAACGCTAACGTTAGCCGCTTCCGCTTCTTTTGCCTCTGGCGATAACAATCTACAAGACGACTACTTAGATTCACAGTCGCATGCAAAAGCACTTTCTGCTCAACTTGAAACGATGGGCGTTGATACTAACCCAAACGTTGAATTTAATAGTCCGACGACATTATCTCAGAAAGTAGACGCTTACGAAGACAAGATTGACACATTGCAAAGCCAATACAATGAACACAGTACTTATTAACACTGTGTATTGGTAAATAGAGCTTTATTCCCCTTTAGCTCTTGATAAAAACAAAGCCCTGATTACTCGTTAATCAGGGCTTTTTTTTATATGGCCGAACGAAAGAACATTAATTGAACTCATTATTCATTGGATTAAAGACAGGACTGTTGATAATGATTTTTTCCAATCGTCGAGTCGCTTCGTTAATTTTATTCGACGTAAATAAAGTGACTTCCATATCCGGTAATTCTGGAAATTCTCTGTGAACGACTAAATCCTCTTCGAGTGTGTGATACGGAACAATAGCAATGCCAATGCCAGCGCGAACAGCCGCCAGTACCCCGGCGCGGCTTTGGCTTGTAAACGCAATACGGTAGGGGATTTCAGCCTTTTTAAGTGCTTCACAAGCATAGTGCCGATGCTTACAGCCCTCATCAAAAACCACGAGAGGCAATATCGCCTGTGTATGAACGAAATGGTCTTTTGAACCAATCCACACTAATTCGTCTCGGCGCAGTCGAATGCCGCCTTCCGTATCCGCCACCATTTCAACCAATGCGATGTCCAGCTTACCTTTATCCAATAAATCGACTAAGTGGTTTGGACGGTAATCACAAAAGGCTTCAAGTTGTGCCTCTGGATAGCTCAAAATGAAGTCTTGTAAAATCGGTGCGAGCGTTCGAGTTGCGTATTGGTCATGTGTACCAAGACGCACTACGCCATTAATGTCCATATTCTGAAAAGAGCCGACGATTTGATCATGCAGATTCAACAGCTGCTGCGCATGGGTAGTTAATTGGACGCCCACGGCAGTAAGTCGAACCCCATGCTGACCTCGTTCCATCAATGGGTTTTCAATCAAATCTTCCAAGCGATTCAGCTGCATGCTCACCGTGGAAGGGGCCTTATGCAGCAGTTTTGCGGCTTCGGTTAAATTTAGAGTATCCGCCACGACCATAAAGGTTCGCAGTAAATTAATAGGTAAATCGTGCATGGCGTTTAGTTTTCAATAAAGTTGAACGTAGAGTTGAATATTTATCGATTTACTGAACAAAAGCAAGCCCCTAATATGGCGCTCATAGGTTGCATCGTCGACTTACCGAAATTCCATATATCGTTTTAAGCAGGAGAGTGTGCTATGCGCATGGCGATTACATTTGGGTTTAATCAAGTTATTAGTCATGGCTTCGGTCTGTTCTTGTTTGCTGCATTGGTGCCGCTGATGCAAGAGTCAATTGACATTACCAGTTGGCATCTTGCTACCATCGGTGCGCTGACGCAGTTGTCGTATTTAGCCGGCGCGATGATTCTCGGTACTATTGGCCATCGTATGGACTCAGGTCGTCTTTTGATTGGCACGGGGATCTTAACCAGCTGCTTATTATTTTCCATGGCGTGGCTAAACGATCCATTGATTATCACATGTGTATTGACGGTCATGGCCGCGAGTGCAGCGATTAGCTGGGGCGGGATTGTCGAAATGGTGACCAGTTTTGGCCGTTTAGACCGTACCTCAACTAATTTATCCATTGCTTCAAGCGGAACCGCATGGGGTTACAGCTTTAATGGTTTGATTATCTTGCTGGTCGTACCGGTTTTTGGCTGGCGCAGTGGTTGGATCGCAGCGTCTGTGTTTGGTTTGATTACTTTGTTTGCGACCATTACTTTACTGCGCCACATGCGTCAAAACAAAGAAGAGCACGATATTGAAGTAACGTTTGCGATGACGTCTCGTCAATTGTTTGCGACAGTATTCAAAGAACGTACAGCATTTTTATCTTGCTTGGTGTTGTTCTTAGTTGGTCTTTCTACGATGACGTTCTCTACTTGGTTGAATACGTTCTTAGCGCAACTGAATTTGCCTGCCGCATTAGGCGGTTACACTTGGAGTGTGATCGGTATGACGGGCATGGTCGTTGGCTTCTTTGCGGGTAAACTTGCTGATAGTAAAGGCCATGGGATTGCGTTGTTAATCATCTTTGGTGCCTTTGCTTTGGGATTATTAGCTTTCACTTATGACCCAGCGCGCTTTGTTCTGTTAGCGGGTCTAGGCTACGGCTTAATGTACTTCCCGATTTGGGGGATTGTTGCTGGTTGGGTAAGCAAGCACTATAGCTCAAAAGCAACCATGCAGATCAATGGCATTGGTATGGTGACCTTTGGTTTAGGCGGTGCGTTAGGCAACTTGGCGGCGGGTGCGATTAATGAACTCACCGGCAGTTTGATGAATGTATATTGGTTGATCACAGCGATGGGATGTGTGTTGTTTGTGTTGGCGGCGTACATTTATTTAAGTGATCGTAAGCCAGTAGATGAGCAACCTCTGGTCGGTGCTGTTTAAACCATCGATTTAAAAAGACGAAGCCCCGCTAAGGTGTTCTTAGCGGGGCTTTTTTTATTGCGATAACATCACTCTGGCTGTTTGCTTAGGGCCGCATACGCCACTGTGAAAGCGCCTTCTTGAAAGGCTTTCAGTCCAGTGTCAGAAAAATGGATTGGCAATGGGTTATGCTTGATGATGTCTTTCATCGTAGCGTTATTCATTAACTCAACGCTTAAGCCATCAATGAGCTGAACAGCCGCTTCCATTTTGAATCCAACGGCACCACCGGCGAATTTTCCTTTAGTTGGTCGTTCGCGAATAACGACATGTTCAACCTTGTAATCTTCAAACAGCTTCTTCAGCATAAATTGAAATTTACGCATGGCTTCTGCGTCATCAGAGTGCTTCATTGCATGGCGCACCTGACGGCAATCCGGCAGTTGAAACAACCCATCTTGTTTAGACAATAGGCAAAGAATAATTTCGCTGCCTTTGATTTCGATACCACATGTAACCATAAGAATGTCCTAGCTGAATGTCCGAGCCGCATTATCGCACATCGTCAGTAATCATAAAGTCCCAACATCGATTGGCAGGCAAGTTGTGTGCTTAATTTCTTCCATAGCAAAGCTAGACGACACATTGCTTAAGCCATCAATGTCTTTGATGAGCTTTTTATAAAAACTATCGAAGGCATGAATGTCTTTCACGGCAACGCGTAATAAGTAGTCCCATTCGCCAGACATGCGGTAGCAGTCGACGACCTCATCGAAGCTCAAGATACGCTCTGAAAAGGACGTCAGCCAAGCATTATCATGACGTAGGGTTTTGATATGAACGAAAACGGAGATGCCTAAGTTGATCTGACTGCCGTCCAGCAAGGCAACGCGGGATTTGATAATGCCTTGCTCTTCCATGCGCTTAATACGCTTCCAGCAGGGTGACGTCGAAAGGTTGACCCGTTCGGCGATGTCTTGAATGGCGATAGTGCAATCACGCTGTAGAATATCTAGGATTTTTAGATCAATGCTGTCCATGGTTATTTTTTCTATTATATGTGTATTTAAAAGCATAATTTGCTTAAAAATAGCATTGATAGGTAAAAAATAGCTAAGCATTTTCTCACCAAAAGATTACATTTAAAGCAGATAAAACAGTCAACGAGGAGTGCTATATGAACTGGGTAAGTGATGCCATCGCGAAAATCAATGCGGATTATCAACGCTCTGCGGATACGCATTTGATCAAACTGGAGGGGTTACACTTTCGAGGCATTGACATTTACCTGAAAGATGAAAGCACGCATCCAACCGGCAGTTTGAAGCACCGTTTGGCACGTTCATTATTTCTCTACGCACTGTGTAACGGCAAAATAAAGCAAGGCACGACTGTGGTCGAAGCATCGTCTGGCAGTACAGCCGTATCAGAAGCGTATTTTGCACGAATGCTTGGGTTACCTTTTATTGCGGTGATGCCTAGTTCAACGGCACAAAGTAAAATTCGTCAAATTGAACAGTATGGAGGGCAATGCCATTTTGTTGCTTGCGCCACGCGTATGCATGATGAGGCCGTTAATGTGGCACAACAGGTACAAGGCCACTTTATGGATCAGTTTCTCTATGCAGAACGAGCGACGGACTGGCGCGGGAGCAATAACATCGCGGAGAGTATGTTCGGTCAGATGGCATTAGAGCCACACCCGGTGCCGCATACAGTGGTCATGAGTGCGGGGACTGGCGGTACATCAGCGACCATTGGGCGTTACATTCGTTATCAAGGCTTGGACACACAGTTAGTTGTTGTTGACCCAGAGTACTCAGCATTCTACGACGGTTATACAAACAAAGATTCAAGTATAACCATCGGACGAGGCAGTCGAATAGAAGGTATTGGGCGTCCTAGGGTTGAAGCGTCGTTTCAGCCGGATGTGATTGATGCCATGTTAAAAGTACCCGATGCAGCGAGTGTGGCAACGATGCATTGGTTAGCACAACAAACTGGGCGCAAAGCTGGGCCTTCTACAGGCACCAATCTTTGGGGCGTGTTAAAGGTTGCAAAAGCGATGCAGGCAAATCATGAGGCTGGCTCTATTGTCACCTTGATGTGTGATGGTGGTGAGCGTTATCAGGACACCTACTATAACCCTGAATGGGTGGCGCGCGAGTTAGGTGATATTGAGCGTTACCTAAACGAGCTGAGTGTATTCAGCTCGTAAGGGATGCGCTAATAGAATAGCTGTCTTAGCGTTTAACACAGACGAATAATGCGTTACCTGAATTAACCTCTAACGGTTGTAGAGTGTCGTAATTGTGCTCAAGAACAGTGACTTCAAAGTAGGGATCAAGCATTTTTGTCAGTTGCGCAAAGTCGATGGCGACCATCGGATGGCTATCTTGCCAGCATTCCACGTGCTCATCTGTTGTTTTACGGATGCTTAGACGCAGCTTTTGTTGATCACCTTGTCCTTCATAATACCAACCCGAACGAAAATCAAAGCAGCTGTTATCTTGATGTGTTGAATGCGCAACAGAAGATTGATTGTCGATATGGTCTTTGTCGACGGCATTAAAACAGAATACCCCGCCCGCATTGAGGGCCTTAGCGACTACGCCAATACAGTGTTGTAGCGGTTGCAGCTCGCCAGTGTAATGGATTGAATACAAAAAACAGGTAATCAAATCGACTGGCTGATCAATACGAAACTCACACATATTTTGTAAAGTGAAAGCGGCTTCTGGGCAACGGATTTGCGCCTGATCAAGCATTGGCTGATTCAGATCTAGACCTTGGCATTGGTAACCGTGATCTAAAAAATGTCGGATATGAGGGCCAGTACCACAGCCAATATCGAGATGAGATACGCCTTTGTTACCAAAGATTTGATGGAGGCGGTGGACACAATCACTTTGTGCTTGGTAATTAATATCGGCACACATTAAGTCATAGTAAGCTGACAAGTCAGTATACAAAACCGTTTCAGACATATTGGCAGCTCTGGGAGAAGAAAAAGGTCGTGCATCATAGCGTCGAAAATAGGCTAAATCCACTTAGAAAATTAATTTTTTAATGTGATCAAAAGAGTCGATGGCATGCTGTATGAAGGTGTGGGCTTTTAATACGTCATATCAGCACCATTAATAAAGCATACTGCTCTATAAAGGGCATTGAAACAACGCCGATATTAACGGCTAAGAGAGAGTGTTTATGTTTATTGCGATGAATCGTTTCAGAGTCAAGCTAGGGTGTGAGCATGAATTTCTTGATATTTGGCGCAACCGCGACTCTTATTTAGAAGATGTGCCTGGCTTCAAATCGTTTAATTTACTGCAGGGGCCGACGACGGAAGAGTACACACTGTTTTCCTCCCATGCTACATGGGAATCACGTGAGGCTTTTGAAGCGTGGACAAAGTCTGATGCTTTTCGCAAAGCCCATGCGAATGCCGGTAGCCGACGTGAGATCTATTTGGGGCATCCTCAGTTAGAGTGTTTTGAAGCTGTCATCTAAATTGCCTATCGTAGAAAGCATTTCATCAACAACAATAAAGTAGGTTTCACAATGAAAGTTGCAGTATTTTGTGGCGCCAGCAGTGGCAATGACCCGCGCTATGTCGAAACAACTAAGGCATTAGGGAAATATTTTGCTGAGCAGGGAGTGGACGTTGTCTATGGTGGTGGCGATGTCGGTCTAATGGGCACTATTGCTGATGCCGTGCTGGCTCATGGTGGCAAAGTATACGGTGTTATTCCTGAATACTTGAAAAGCAAAGAGATCGCACATGAACATTTAACAGAGTTACATGTGGTCGCCGATATGCATGAGCGTAAGGCGAAAATGGCCGGTCTTGCGGATGCTTTTGTAGCGCTACCGGGTGGCGCTGGCACATTAGAAGAAATTTTTGAGGTATGGACATGGGCACAATTAGGTCATCATGCTAAACCGTGTGCTTTTTACAATGTCATGGGTTTTTATGATCCACTTATGTCAATGGTACGACAGATGAGCGAAGCTGGTTTCATTCGCCCTCAATATGTTGATATGTTGATCAACACCGATCAGGCGGATGAACTACTGACGGCATTAAAAACCTATCAACCACCTAAAAAGAAATGGGGCTAAGATCAGAGCACCTAACCTGAATTTTTGAAAGAGAAAAGCATAATAAAAGTGTCCATTAGGATTGAAATGGGCACTTTTTATAGCTGACCTATAATCATTAAACTTTTCATGATTAATGTGTTGCGTGTATTTTGGTCTTTACAGTATGCTGTTTTCTATATATCTACTCTATGGTAAATGGCTATGGTATGAGTACGAGGTGGAGTGGAGTGGAGTGCACCACGCCAGTACCTATACCGATTATCATCTCTTTAAATTATATTGCATGCGTACATTTTTGTAGGGACAGACGTATGCGGAACCTTACCTAACTAGGTGATTAATGGGTTTGCTAGACCGATACTACGCGGTAATTGATACATTGCCTGATCATATGTTTTTGTTTTCTGAATCGGGACGTTATCTTGACGTGTACGGTGGCGATGAGAATAAGACTGGATTTGACTGTAAACCATTCATAGGTAAATACCTCCACGACGTCATGCCACATCACTTGGCGGATGACTTCCTTTCCCTTATTAGAACCGCCATTCATCTGCAGGAAACTCAGATCATCAAATACAAATTTGATGAAGATGAGATGATTGAATTGCCCAACCATGTCATGGTGCCAAAGGAGATTTGGTTTGAAGGTACGATTAAGTATTTACCCATTATTGAGCAGGGCGAACGTGTTGCACTGTGGATTGCAAAAAACATCACCCGGCAGCACTATTTGGAATTAGAGCTGAAAACCCTGTCTGAAATTGATGAGCTGACGGGGATTTTAAATCGCCGTTCCTTCTCGAATATTTTAAAAACACACGTTCAAGATTATCAGCACGGTGCTAAGCCATTCTCTTTGATTCTGTACGATATTGATTTATTTAAGCGAGTAAACGACACATTAGGACATACGACTGGTGATGAAGTGATTCAGCATGTCGTTGACGTGTTTCGTTCTGAACTTGACCCCGAAGTATCGTTTGGCCGAATAGGGGGGGAAGAGTTTGCGATATTGCTCCCTGAACAAGACATACATGACGCTTATGAGTTTGCTGAGAAATTGCGGCAAAGGCTTGAGAAATCTCCGTGCGAAACAGAGCTGTACGAAATTGAGGTTACGGTGAGCATGGGAGTGACACAGGTCCATGAGAAAGATCTTGATACGCTCGCTTTAATCTCACGTGCAGACAAAGCCATGTATCAAGCGAAGAAAGAAGGACGCAATAAAACCTGCAAATACTCGAGCTTAAGTGAGCGTGAATACGCAGAGTTAGACCAACATCACTGGTTTAAAAAAAAGTGACCCTTAGCAGGCAAAATACTGAAGATCAACCAAGGTCTGCATGGCTGAAAGATAATTGTTGAACATCATCATAACAAAGTCAGCTAAAGGTTGATGGAATAGCCACAGCCCTGCGATCGCCGCAAAAAACACTATGGCTACGTTCATCTTTTTGGAAGATGATGCCTGTTGAGTATCAGATGATGTGTGAGTATTCATAAGTGTATCGACGTATTTCCATAGTTTAAAAATTGAAGCAAAAAAAGAAAGTCTTTATTATTTAGATTAATACTGAATATAGAGTAAATAAAAAGACATATTTACGGTGTAGAATGTCAGGAAATCTTCAAATAATTGATCTAGGTCAATTTTGTTGAATTCTTAACGATAAGGTACCGTAAATGCGCTTTAGCCATAAAATCGTCGCTGCTTCGACATTCTTGTTACTTTTGACCGTTGGTCTACTAAGTATACAACAGCTTGTTACCGTGAGAAGCGAAGTTGAAAATTTAGTTTCAAACAGTTTGAAAGAAATGGTGGGTGGTGTGCAAAATACCATTCGATCAGAAATGACCAACAAAAAAGCAATGGCCTACATGGCCGCTGAAACACTGGCATTGAACCCGAATGATCAACAGTTTGTTAAGGATGTTCTCGAAGAAAAGACATTCAAAAGCAGCTTTTTAGGCGCTGGCTTTGGTTATCAAAAAGATGGCGCTATTCTTGAAAACGTTGATGATTGGAACCCAGATAGCAGTTATGACCCGCGTCAGCGTCCATGGTACAACTTAGCGAAAAACAGCGGAAAGCAAGCTGTCACCGAGCCGTATTTAGATATGGCGTCAGGCAAGATCGTCATTTCGATTGTCAATCCGATTTACGATGGCAATCAGTTTGTTGGAACATCATTTTACGATATGGATCTAGGTGGTTTATCTGATCTGGTTAATTCGATTAATTTATTTGATGCGGGCTACCTATTCATCGTTACTGATAAAGGCACTGCCATTGCACATCCTAACACGGAGAATAATGGTAAAAAATTATCGGAACTGCTGCCTGGCGTCAATTTAACCGCGGGTACTCAAACCGTTTCTATTGATGGCACGGATCATATCGTTAACATCACACCAGACAAAGAAGAGGGCTGGTTTATTGTTGCGGTCATTGATGAAGCGAAAGCGTATGCCGCGCTAGGCTCTTTACGTAACAATGCGGTTATTTTCAGTGTCATTGGCTTGTTAGTCAGTTTTGTTGTGTTAACCATAATGATCAAAGCCTTGTTACGTCCATTAGACGGTTTAAATCGTGCCATTCAAAACGTTTCTAAAGGAGATGGCGACTTAACTAAGCGCATTGAGGTAAACAACACGCCTGAATTTGCGAGTTTGGCAACAGGCTTCAATAGCTTTACCGAGAACCTACAGTCACAAATTCAGCAGCTTAAACATCTTGGTGATGAGATTGTTGAGTCGGGTAATGAAACGGTAGAAGACTCGAACAAATCCGCTGAAGCGACACGTAAGCAGATGCATGAGTTAGATCTATTGGCCACAGCCATTCATGAAATGGCAATGACGGCAAATGAAGTGGCACAAAGTGCGCAAAGCGCTTCTGAAGCGGCTCAGGATGTCGATCGAAATACCATTGAAGGCTCGAGTGTGGTGAGTGAAACCGCACGCTCAATTGATAGTTTGGCGGAACGTATTGAGCAAGCCGTAGCGCAAGTTCGTGCTTTAGAAAGCGCGACGTCGAATATTGAAACCATTTTAAGTGTGATCAATGACATCGCAGATCAAACCAACTTGTTGGCGTTGAATGCTGCCATTGAAGCCGCTCGTGCAGGTGAAAGTGGTCGTGGTTTTGCGGTTGTGGCGGACGAAGTACGTACTCTGGCACAGCGTACTCAAGAGTCGACCACCGAAATACGCAGTATGATTGAGCAGCTACAAGCCGGATCGACAGCGGTATCTAACGCGATGAATGAAAGCCGAAATACCGCCTCTGAGGCGGTTGAGAAAGCCAAGTTTGCTGACGAAGCACTGCGCAAAATCAGTGTTTCAATTGAGCGTATCAGTGATATGAACATCCAAATCGCCTCGTCGGCGCAAGAGCAAAGCCATGTTGCAGAAGACATTAGTACCAATGCCGTGAAGATTAAAGACTTGTCGGTACAAGTGTCCGATCTAGCGGATTCTTCTAATGCTTCAATGCAAAAGCAGCGTGAAAGTACCAGCGCCCAGAAAACCTTGTTGGATCGTTTTATTGTATAAGTCTTTAAGACCTATGTTGTAATTTTGAAAGCGTCTCTTATGAGGCGCTTTTTTATGCGATGATGACAAAGAGACAGTAGCCTTTCAAAGTAAGGAGTCTAAGGTGATAAGAGCCATGACCGAAGCAGATTTTAAAGCGTTTTGGCCGACGTTTTCTGCCGTTATTAAAGCACAAGAAACCTACGCTTATCGTGCAGATATGACCCAAGAGCAAGCGTATGAGATCTGGTGTATGTTGCCCGCAAAGACGTATGTATTTGAAGAAGAGGGTGAGGTACTAGCGACGTATTATTTAAAAGCGAATGCGATGGGCCCAGGAGATCATGTGTGTAATTGCGGTTATATGGTCAGTGAAAAAGCTCGAGGGAAAGGTCTTGCACGTAAGTTATGTGAGCATTCACAGCAAGTCGCTCGAAATTTGGGTTTTACAGGGATGCAGTTTAATGCGGTTGTCTCCACCAATCGCGTGGCTGTGCAGCTTTGGCAAAATCTTGGGTACGACATCATCGGTACTGTACCTAATGCATATCGTCACGGCCGTTTAGGTAAAGTGGACTGCCTGATCATGTACAAAGACATTTCACAGGATTAAAAAGCTACCAATGGCTTCGTGATCGTTGGTTGTTATCAGATGGTTACATGTTTTCCTGAAGGAATAAGCAGGTCGATATCAATAGACGCTTCCAGGAAATCACAAATAACTGGATAGTTTGTTCACATTTCATATCAATTTAGTGTTTTTTAGAGGATTTTAACGGTGTTAATTTTAGCTGCCTTTTTAGGGTTTATAGTTTTGGGCATGATCTAAATAGGATTAGGCAGGCGTATGCTGTGCGACTTACATTACCATAACAACACGATATTGATAGCGAACTAGAGAATAACTGGGAGTAAAGTATTATGAAAACCATAGGTTACGCGGCACATGATTCTGATGCACACATGGTGCCGTATCATTTTGAACGCAGAGATTTGCGTGCCAATGACGTGGCGATTGAGATTTTATACTCAGGTGTCTGTCACTCAGATTTGCATACGGTAAACGGCGACTGGGGCCCACAATCCTATCCTTTAGTACCTGGCCATGAAATCGTAGGTGTGGTGCAGTCCATCGGTACTGACGTTACCAAATACAAGATTGGCGATAAAGTAGCAGTAGGATGCATGGTCGATAGCTGCCAAGCCTGTGATCAATGTGATAAGGGCGAAGAGCAATACTGTCGCAACGGATTAACCATGACTTATGGCTCACCAGACCGTATTTCGGGTGACATCACACAGGGCGGCTATTCAAAGCATATCGTTGTGCGTGAAGAGTTTGTTCTGAGCTTGCCTGAAAATATGGATCTTTCTAAATCGGCGCCAATTTTGTGTGCGGGCATCACTACCTATTCACCGCTGCGTACATGGGGCGTGAAAGAAGGCTCTCGTGTTGGCGTGATTGGCCTTGGTGGTCTTGGGCACATGGCGGTTAAATTAGCGGTTGCCATGGGGGCTGAAGTAACGGTATTGAGTCGCTCTAAGAAAAAAGAGCAAGATGCAAAAGCGATGGGCGCACTTGGTATCTTGGCATCGTCTGATGAGGAAGCCATGCAAGCGGCGGCAAACTCTTTTGATCTAATTATTGATACAGTGCCTGCTAAGCATGATGTCACACCTTACACACAACTGCTGGACATTGATGGCACCTTGGTCATTGTCGGTCAGGTAGGGCCCTTAGAAGAACCGATGACAATACCTTTGATCACTGGTCGACGCCGTATTGCAGGCTCTTTGATTGGTGGTATTGAAGAAACTCAAGAAGTGCTTGAATTCTGTGCCAAACATAATGTTTATCCTGAATGTGAAATGATTAACGTAGATCAAATCAATGATGCTTTCGAGCGTATGGCGAAAGGGGATATGGCGCACCGTATCGTCATCGATATGGCTTCTCTAGCGGCAGAGTAATCGTCAGTTAAGCGAATGCGTAGAGCAGTGGTGATCATCACTGCTCTTTTCTATTGTTAAGGTGAGGTGTGCAGTGGCGCCACAAACGTTTACGCAAATGCCATCAAACAGTGAGTTGTCTGTAGAGCTCAGTCGAACGTTGAAGCAGATGGCGTCATTGTTAACAACGTTGACGCCTTATGACGGGTACTTTCCATTATTAGAAAACCAAGTACACGTTGCTCGGTCCGCAACACTTTCAAGTCAACAACACTGTCTGTTGGCACTTCCAAGTATTTGTATTGTGCCGCAAGGCGCAAAACATGTGTCGGTGATGCAAGCCGGTGTGGAATATACCGAAGATGCTAGCACTATGGTGGTCTACGCCGCGGAAGTGCCGTTAGATTATAAAATCATGCAGGCAAGTCCGGAAGAACCGTATTTTTGTTTGATGTTGCCACTTAATAAAGACCGATTAATTGAACTGATTCCTCGAGTGTTTCCTAATGGTGTGCCAAAAACTGACAAAGCCAGTTCTGTGTACGTCAAAGGCAATGATCAACGAGTAATGAAAGCCTGTGTACGTTTACTTGAGCTGATTGTCGAACAGGAATACGTAGATTTGTTGGTGCCGATGGTCATCGATGAAATTCTGATTAGACTGCTAAAAAGTTCAGTCGGACCTGCTATCGCTCAGCTTGGGGTGGTGGATTCCCATGCTCAGAAGGTGTCAAAGGCGATTACTTGGCTCAAAGATCACTACGCCCAGCCGATCAGAATGGAGCAGCTGGCTACGCTAAGCGGTATGAGTGTGTCGTCTTTTCATACGCACTTTAAGTCGATTACCTCGATGAGTCCTTTGCAGTATCAAAAAACGGTTAGATTGCAGCACGCTCGTCATTTGATCCGCTCACAAAGTATGGATGTAAGTGGCGCCGCATTTGAGGTGGGCTATGCCAGCTCCTCTCAGTTCAGTCGTGAATACTCGCGAGCATTTGGTGTGTCGCCCAGCCGTGATATGCAGCCGTTTTAGCACATCCCTGGTGAGTCATTCTTCACCTTCTTTCATATTTTTCAAACGCTTACTCAACGCAGGCTGTGAGATGCCTAGCATACGTGCGGCCAGCGATTGATTATGATTAGAACGATTCATCGCTTCTTCTACCAACAGTCTGCTTAATTGAGTCAATGTGGGCAGAGGTTGGTCTTCTGGGAAACGCACAGAGCGCTCAAATACATCTTTCGAGTGATTCCCCAGCAACTGTTCGAAGACACTAATATTTAAGGTTTCTTGTTCGCTTTGGCTGACTGCGTCGAATACTAAGGCGCGCAGTTCACGTACGTTGCCTGGGAAGGAGTAGTCTTGTAAATGCAACGCCAATGCATTGGGAATGTTTAAATACGGCTTTTGCAATTCATCACAAGCTTGACGCATAAAGTGGTCAATCAATAAGGGAAGGTCGTTTAAACGCTCGCGCAGCGCTCGGATACTGACCATATGAGTGCGCAGCCGATAGTATAAGTCTTTGCGGAAGGTGCCCTTTTGCTGTTGCTCGGCTAAGTTCTGGTGCGTTGCCACGATGACACGTGCTTGGATGCGTTTTGGGCGATCACTGCCGATAGGGTAATATTCTCCCTCTTGCAGAAGACGTAATAACTTTACTTGAGAGGTGGCGCTTAGGTCGCCGATTTCATCCAAAAATAGAGTGCCCCCCGCCGCGCTTTCCACTAAACCTTGGCGTACTTTATCGGCACCAGTGAACGCGCCGCGCGCATGTCCAAAGAGTGTGTCTGAGAAGATATTATCATCAAGACCCGCCACGTTGACCGTGACCAACGGGCCTTTTCGACCACTCAACTCATGAATTGCCCCAGCGATTAGTTCTTTACCGACGCCGCTTTCACCCGTAATCAGTACCGGTTGGCTGCTTGGTGCGATGGATTCTAAATAACGAAATGTCGACATCATATTGGGATCAGCGGTAATAAAACCGGCAAAATGGTCGGCGTTATTCAATTCACTGGATAACAGCTGGGCGCGCAAGGCTTGGTTTTCCAAGCTCAGTTCTTGTGTATGGATCGCTCGTTTGATGGACTCTAGTATCTGCTCTTGGTCGGCGGTTTTAACAATGTAGTCGAATGCGCCTTGCTTCACACAATTGACGGCGGCATCGACTTGATTTAAACCGCTAAAGATAATGACACTGACATCTGGGTACTCTTCTGTCAGCCATTTCAGTAATTCTTGTCCAGAGATAACGGGCATGGTCAGATCTAACAGCACTAAGCCAATCGTGTGCTCAGACATCAAGCTTTGTACTTGCTGTGGTTCAGAGCACGTTAGGATGTTGTTTAAGCCATAGCGCTCTAAGGTCAGTGACATGCTGCGCAAGAACGAAGGTTCGTCGTCCACTAACAGGATATTAAATTGTGGGTAGGCCAGCTGATTCAAACGTAAGTCCTCTTAAGTGAAACATTAAGGTGCAATAGGAAAGCTTGCCACGGCGACAGTGCCTTTGCCTAAGGTTGATGAAAAAGACAATCGACCTTGGTGTGCTTTTACAATGCCCGCAGACACAGACAGCCCTAACCCTGTTCCGCCATGATCACGTTTCGTGGTAAAGAACGGCTCGGTTAAGCGCGCTAGGGCTTCTTGTTCGATTCCGCACCCTTCATCTTCTACAACAACAAACACCTCTTTTTGGTCGGCACTTAAGGTGGTAGAAATCGCTAATGTGGCACTTGGGTGCTCAATGGCATCGCATGCGTTTAAAACAAGGTTAATGATAACTTGTTCTATACGTTGTGGGTTACCCATTATACGCGGCTGGCGCAAATCCATGTGCACATTGAAATGATCCGTAGCACTGCGTATGGATTTGTCGACTAGACGAATGCTGGTTTCCACGACTTGATTTAAATCCACTTCTTGAGACAAAGCATCGGGTTGTTCCCGAGCGAAGTCTTTTAAGTCGTTGACGATATTGCGGATCCGATCTGTGCTGTGTTGCATCTCATCGAGTAAATAGGGAATCTCAGCTTTCAAGCGTTGATATGGCAGTCCACCCAGCATGATGCCTGGATTTTCTTGTTCGATCTCATCCAAATAGGGCAGTGCATCTTCCCAAGCGCCGCGCAGGATGGGTAGATTCAGCATCAATAAACCGGTTGGGTTGTTGATCTCATGTGCCACCCCTGATACCAATACACCAAGAGACGCCATTTTATCGGCTTGAATAAGTTGTTCCTGCTGCGCCTTGATTTGCAGAGAACGGCGCTCCACTTCTTTGCGCAGCATGCGGTTCCAGATCATGATGCCACCTAAGATAAACAGCAATGCTAAAATCGTATAAAACGCATATTGGCCGAGCTTTTTCCAGGGCACTTTGGACTGTTCTAGGGTGCCAAACCATTTGTCATAGATAGCTTGCTGTCGCCCCGTGTTTTTTAAGATGGCTAATCCTTCACTGAACAATGCGATCAGGTCTTCATTGGCAGGCAGAGCGCCATAGCTCAAGCGTTGTCCGGCCACAGGCCGTGCGATCGGCTCTAAATTGCTCAGTCCCATTTCTTTGCTAAGGTACAGGCTCGGCGAGTTAGCTGTTAAAGCAAAGTCGTGTTTGCCAGAAGCCAATAAGCGCAAGGCCGCAGAATGGGTTGCAGCAGGAATGATGATGGCATCAGGCACATTACGTTGTAAATATTCGTGCATGATGCTGGCATTTTGAACAATAACTTCGTAACCAGCAGCCTCTTTAATGTCGTTGACGTGCGGCCCATCTTTACGCGCAAACAAGGATTGATTCACGATCGAGTGGGGCGAGGAGAAGATAATGGTTTGAGCACGTTCGTCTGAATAGGCAATATTTTGTAGGGCATCAAAGGTGCCGTCTAATAACCCAGTATAAGCGCTTTGCCAGTCGGTCATGGTGAGTTCGATATCAAAGCCCATGACTTCCGCAATGGCGTAACTTAGTTCAACGGTATAACCCGTAGGGGTGCCGTCTTCATCAACAAATTCGTAAGGTGGGTAATTATAGTCCGCCGCAATGTGGACCACACGTTTCTGCATGCCAAGAGAAGGGCCGAGATGTTGTTCTGCCAGAGTAAAGGGGGTAAAGCAAAGAGCCAAGATAAGCCAAATGAACTTGCGCATCATGTGATCAAACTATCTACATATATAAGTAAGGTGGTGAATCTTAACGGCTATTTTAAGGGATGAGAAGCTGTCAAATGGGGTTTGGGTTTTATACTTATAACAAAAGTTATAAGTATAAAAAAGGTTATATCTCAGCCCCGAAGGTGCGGTATTACGCGCTATAACGTACTCAATACCGTCACTTCAAAGCGGATCTATAACCTTAGTTATAGGTTGTCGTGTTCATGAAAAGCGTAGTAATTTTTAAATTATTCAATAAAATCAATTGCTTATATTTATTTCTTAATGTTGGCACTTTCTTTGCGATGTAGATAATCGTTTTGACAAATTAATAACAAAATAAAGACATAACGAGGAATTCTCAATGAAGAAAGTAATGCTTAAAACGGCTTTGGCTACCGCGTTTACTGTTGCTGCAACCGTATCTATTGCAGACACGCAATTTGTATCAATCGGTACCGGTGGTGTAACAGGGGTTTACTATCCAGCGGGTGGTTCGATTTGTCGTATGATCAACAAAGATCGTAAAGAGCACGGCATTCGTTGTTCTGTTGAGTCTACGGGTGGTTCCGGTTACAACGTCAACAGCATTCGTGCCGGTGAACTAGAGTTTGGTGTTGCTCAATCCGATGTACAAGCCGCAGCGATTGAAGGCAAAAACCAATTCGAAGGTAACCCTTTCCCTGAGCTACGTTCAGTATTCTCTCTTCATCCAGAACCGATTCATTTAATGGCACGCGCCGATTCTGGCATTAAGACGTTTGCGGACCTAGAAGGTAAGCGCGTTAACATTGGTAACCCAGGCTCAGGCAACCGTTCTATGATGGAATTGCTGATGTCCGAAAAAGGCTGGACAACGGATAACTTTGCGTTTGCAGCAGAACTAAAATCGTCTGAAATGTCACAAGCGCTGTGTGATGACAAATTTGATGTCACCATCTTCGTTGCGGGCTTACCAAATGGTTCCGCTCAAGAAGCGACGACAACGTGTGATGTACGTATGATTCCATTGGATGGTGACGTTGCGAAAAGCATTCAAGCGAAACACGCTGAATTCTCTAAAGCGGTTATCCCTGGCGGTATGTACAACGGCAACCCTGATGATGTGACGACATTCGGCCCGAAAGCGACCATCGTAACGTCTGCGAATGTATCGGATAAAGTGGTGTACCAAATGACTAAAGCCGTGTTTGAAAACTTCGAGTCTTTTAAACGTCTGCACCCGGCTTTTGCGCCACTTCAACCTGCTGAAATGGCCACTTCTTCATTGGTTGCACCGCTGCATCCTGGTGCCGAGAAATTCTACCGTGAACAAGGCTTAGTTAAGTAAGCCACAACACTCTGTTGCATTGTTCGTCAAAGCGTCAGTCTTGCTGGCGCTTTTTCTTCTCTATGTTCGAACTTAGGAATTTTCTATGTCGACACAATCATCCACCGGTTTAGATACCAACAAATTAGATGAGATGGTGGCCGAAGCCGATACGGGCAAACGCTCACCGACCGGTCGTTTTGCGTTGGGCTTGTTGTTCCTCGTACCGTTGTGCTGGTCTTTGTTTCAATTATGGATTGGCTCGCCATTACCATCGCAGTTTGGTTTTGGTTTTATTAATGACACTCAGTCGCGCGCGCTGCATTTAGCCTTTGCCGTGAGTTTGGCGTTTATGGCATTTCCGGCGTTTAGTCGCAGTCCAACAAAACATATCCCCATTATTGATTATGCATTGGCGCTCATTGCGGCCTTTTGTGCATCGTATTTATTTCTGTTCAACGATGAGCTGGCTATGCGCCCGGGCCTTCCCACTACTACGGATTTAGTCGTTGCGGGCATTGGCTTGCTGTTGACGCTTGAAGCCGCGCGTCGTTCTCTTGGACCACCGCTAATGATGGTGGCCATTGTGTTCTTGGCCTATGTTTTTTTTGGTGACGCGTCTTGGTTGCCAGAAATTTTACGCTGGAAAGGCGCCTCATTTGAAAAAGCCATGACGCACATGTGGCTGACAACAGAAGGGGTGTTCGGGATTGCCCTAGGCGTTTCTTCGGGTTTTGTATTCTTATTTGTTTTGTTTGGTGCTCTGTTAAACCAAGCTGGCGCGGGTAACTATTTTATTCAAGTGGCGTTTGCCTTGTTAGGGCACATGCGTGGTGGTCCGGCCAAAGCGGCGGTTTTGTCGTCGGCGATGACAGGATTGATTTCAGGCTCCTCGATTGCCAATGTGGTGACCACGGGTACCTTTACCATTCCGTTGATGAAGAAAGTGGGCTTTAGTCCAGAGAAGGCTGGTGCTGTCGAAGTGTCGTCTTCGGTAAACGGCGTCATTATGCCACCAGTCATGGGCGCCGTAGCGTTCTTGATGGTGGAGTATGTGGGCATTTCGTACATTGAAGTGGTTAAGCATGCATTCCTACCGGCCACTATTTCATACATTGCGTTGCTGTACATCGTCCATCTTGAGGCGCTAAAAGCGGATATGCGCGGTTTGCCACGCGTAACGCCTGCACGTCCTTGGAAAATTGCCATTCTGCGCTCCGGTATTATTTTATCGAGCATGATGATCTTGGCTGGCGCGTTGTACTACTTAGTGTTGGCAATCAAGTTTGTCTTGGGGGATTGGTCCAATATCGGCTTACTGTTGCTTGTGGTCGTAGGCTATTTAGGGTTGCTCTTTATTTCGGCGAAAAATAAAGATTTAGACATGGGCGATGCCAATGGCGAAATCGTTAAGTTGCCAGTGTTTGCAGACATCTATCGTACCGGCTTGTACTACTTAGTGCCATTGGTTGTGCTGGTGTGGTTCTTGATGGTCGAGCGAAAGTCACCTGGTCTATCCGCCTTTTGGGCCAGTATATTGATGGCGTTTATCTTGTTAACCCAAAAGCCACTGAAAGCTTGGTTTCGTCAGCAGCAGGGCATTGGTCAGCAGTTTAAGCAAGGTGCTTGGGACCTGATTGAAGGTTTGAACACGGGTGCGCGAAATATGATCGGCATCGGTGTGGCGACTGCGACAGCAGGCATTATTGTCGGCACAGTGACGTTAACCGGTGTGGGTCAGGTAATGGCCGAATTTGTCGAGCTGTTGTCCGGTGGCGTGCTTATCATCATGCTACTGATGGTGGCACTGATCTCGCTAATTTTAGGCATGGGCTTGCCTACTACAGCCAACTATATTGTGGTGTCGTCGCTGATGGCGAGCGTTGTCGTGGAGCTGGGCGCGCAGTCGGGTCTCATTGTGCCAATGATTGCCATCCATATGTTCGTGTTTTATTTCGGCATCATGGCCGATGTGACGCCACCGGTGGGCTTAGCATCGTTCGCAGCGGCTGCGGTCTCAGGTGGGGATCCAATTAAAACGGGCTTTACTGCATTCTTCTATTCGATGCGTACGGCATTGTTGCCCTTCCTGTTTATCTTCAATACGGACTTATTGTTGATTGACGTGACGTGGTATCAAGGGGTGATCGTCTTTATTGTCGCGCTGTCGGCGATGTTGATCTTCGCGGCGGCGACGCAAGGTTACTTCTTTGTTCGCAGTAAGCGTTGGGAAAGTGCGGTGTTACTCTTGGTCGCCTTTACATTGTTCCGTCCGGGGTTTTGGTTGGATCAGGTAATCGCGCCGTATGAGCATTACCAAGGTTCAGAGTTAACTCAATACATTGATGAGCATCCAACGCTAGAAAGCGTGCGTTTATCGGTTGAAGGTGAAAACTTAGATGGCCGTTGGATCGAGAAAACCGTTGATTTGCCGTTGACTCAAACGGGCTCAGCGAGTGATCGCCTATTCGATGGTGCCGGCCTAGAGGTGCGTGACGAAGATGGTCAGGTGTACATCGATAACCTTGCATGGGGTGGCGTGGCCGAACAAATGAAGCTGGATTTCGATTGGGAAATTTCGGGCTTTGATGTGGCCAATGAGCGACCTGCAAAAGAATGGTTTTTTATTCCGGCATTCCTGTTAGTGCTTTGGATTATTCGACGCCAGAAAAAGCGTTTAGTTGAATAATACCAAGCCTCAGGTTTTCGTTTGGGAATAGCCGGAGCATTGCTCCGGCTTTTTTATGCGGTTTTACAATCAAAAGTGCTGATGAGAAGAGGTCAGTCATTTCTTATTGGGCCATGAAATTTGAATGAACTATGTTCTTTTATAATCCGATCAGATTTTTTGTGCCGGTCATGATAGCGTTGTCCCTAACTTATATTGCTTTATGGTTAGCCGAGACCCAATGACCTTGATTATTTTGACTGTTATGACGGCACTGATTAGTTTTGTGACGTTCTTACCCATGTGTCGAATCTCCCACTGGACGGTTCGAAGTTGTGATTTCCCACGTTTACAGTTTGCCGTCTTGGCGGCTGTATTATTAACGGTTCAATGGATAGTGCTACCATGGGATGATCCCTTTTCTTGGGCCTTAATCGTGATGACAATAAGCTGTTTGGCCATTCAGCTTTGGTGGGTATTGCCTTATACGGCGTTATTTCCAAAAGAAGTGAAAAACGCTCATGAAGTTAAACCAGAGCGATTGATTACGCTGTTAACTGCTAATGTGCTAACACCGAATCGTCAGGCTCATAAGCTGGTGGAGCTGGTGCAATTGCATAAGCCTGATGTGCTGGTGACATTGGAATCGGACAAGTGGTGGGAGAGCCAACTAAGCATTATCGAATCAAGTCTACCGTACACCGTAAAGTGTCCGCTTGATAATCTGTATGGCATGCATGTCTACTCTCGTTTTCCTTTGGGTGATACCTCACTGAGCTTTCTGGTAGAAGACGATGTGCCTTCTGTACATACAACGATGACCATGAAGGATGGCAGTGTCATCCGAGTGCATTTTCTTCATCCTGCCCCACCAAGCCCAACTGAAAACGAAGAGTCTGGTGAACGCGATGCCGAAATCGCTATTGTTGCGCGCAGTGTCGCAGATTGTGACATGCCAGTGATTGTGACGGGTGATTTGAACGATGTCGCATGGTCTAGAACAACGCGATTATTCCGTAAAGTGAGTGGCTTACTGGACCCAAGGGTTGGCCGCGGAATTTATTGTACTTTTCATGCCGATTATCCCTTTTTGCGTTGGCCGTTGGATCATGTGTTTCACAGTAAGCACTTCACCTTAAGCCATATTGAGCGTATGCCTTCAATTGGTTCAGATCATTTTCCTTTATTGACGCGTTTGGCGTTAACGCCCAGTGCCGGTGTAGGCCAAGAGGCCGTGGCAGGGGATCATGACGATGAGCAGTTAGCGAAAGACATCGCAAAGGATGAAAATGTTAGCAAGAGCGATGTGCCCGAGCCAGGTAAAAGCGCTTAAAGGATGACTAAGGAATAGCTTATGAATATAGCAACAGAAGCCCTAGCAACACCTGATATGTACCGTTTGCTTGTGGGAGGTGTTACGCCGAGACCCATTGCGTGGATTAGCACAGTGTCAGAAGAGGGGGTTCATAACATTGCACCGTACTCTTTTTTCACCGTAGTCAGCGTGACCCCGCCAGTACTGAGCTACACCCAAGTGAACCCTCGTACTGGTGACGATAAAGATACGCTTAGAAACCTTTTGCATAACCATGAATGTGTGGTGCACATAGTCAATACGGCCTCTCTTGAAAAGATGAACCAATCGTGCGCGAGTCTGACACCTGAGCAGAGTGAGTTTGATTTCGCTAATATCGAATCTGTGGCCAGCCAGGTTGTTGCGCCATTGTCAGTGGCGGATACACCAGTGCGTTATGAGTGTCGTCTTCGTGATGTGATACGTATTGGTGAACACGCGGGCGCGGGCAGTATGGTGCTACTGGATGTGGTCTCGGTCTTTGTGGCAGATGATCTTTACCGAGAGGGAAGCATTGCGCAGCCGGCGTTGGACAGTGTTGGCAAGATGGGTGGCGATTTCTACAGTTACACAAAAGATTTAAAAGCGCTTTCTCGTCCATAAAACGCTATTTGCATTGAATCGTTAGCATGGCTAACCATTACTGTTATGGTTATTATCGAAGGCAATGAATGCATTGATTTAAAGGGGCTTTTCATGTCGGACGATAAGTCGTTAAATGCCAATCCATCTTACGAGCATCTAGTTCATATCAAAGATCACTCAGAAGTGGCTTTATATGAGCTTATTCCTGATGTTGTGTGGTTCTTTGATTTGGATAAGCATGGCTGGTGGTGGGGCAACTCTGCCGCGGTAAAGTTTTGGGGCTTAAGCCATGTGGATGAGCTGATTAATAAAGACTTGTCTGGTGATACTCAAGGCGCAAAAGACCGTACTGCTCAAACTTTTGAGCTAGCGGTACAAAATGGCCTCACCATTGATCCATGGACGACGTACCCAAACGGCAAGCCTAAAACTCTTTATATGCGCCACCGGGCGGTTTTGCTTGGGCCAGAGAAGCATCGTGGCATCATTGCGTTTATTAACGAAGAAGTGAATCTCGGGGAGACGCCTGAGAATCTTTTATTGGTGGAAGCGATGCGTTATACCAGTGTGGCGGTCACCAGTTTTGATTTTGACGGTGCGCCGGTTGTTGAAAACCCAGAAGCCACCGAAGCCTATAAGCACATCCCCCGTACCAATTTGCCCACTGGACAGTCTTTTTTCAGTGCTCGATTTGTTAGCCCAGAGGAAGGTGAGGCGATATTGGCGCAAGCCATTGAGCACAAAGGCGGAGAATGGACATGTCATGTCAATACTGCTCATGGTGAGCGCATTCATAATCTCGATATTCGTATGACACGGCACCCATTGTCGGGCGATTTCTTGTTGCTGATGTCTGAATACGATGTCACGCCTTTGCATGAAGCGTTAGAGGTGGCGCAAAACGCGCAGGAAGAGTTGCGCAAATTAGCCCACTATGATGCCGTAACCGGCATTCCTTCCTTACGTTATTTGATGGATCAAGAGCAGCGCTTAATGGCCTATTCATCAAAGCAGCAGTTAAGCTTGGCGATTTTATATATTGATTTAGATGGCTTTAAAGACGTGAACGATAACTGCGGTCATGAGACAGGTAACCGAGTACTGACGCAAATAGCGCAGCGACTTAGTCAGGCTTCTGAAGGGGTGGGTCAGGCAGTCCGCTTGGGTGGCGATGAATTCTTAATATGGTTGTCGGATAGCAAAGATCGCGCTATCGCTACCGATATGGCAGAAAAACTATTAGGCTTGATTCATCAGCCTATTGAAGTTTCTAAGTGTTGCCAGATTACCGTGAGTGCCAGTATTGGTGTGGCTTTCCATCACTCAGAACAGCAGTCTCTAGACGATATTATTCAAGCCGCTGATCATGCCATGTATACGATCAAGCACGCAGGTAAGTGCGGAGTACGAGTCGCACCGGAAAGCGTTTAGTTCAAGCGCGCTGGGCCACAACACATAATTTTACGGAATATTGGCGAATATTAATAAAAAGTAACGGTTATTTTATCTTCACTCCTTTATGCTAGAAAAAGAGTAAAGATAAATATGAGGTGACTTTAGCATAATGTTGCAGCCTACGACGTGTGATCAAAAGTTCGCCATCACTCATGTGTTAGATATTGATGCGCTGCGCAATGTGCTAAGTCGTTTTCAATCTGCTTCAGGTGTTTCTGTTTGGATCTCGGAACAAAATGAGCAATTCATAGTTGCGGGTTCATCAAATTACGACGCCTCGTTTTGCTTTCAGTTTGTCGTCCATATTGATGACTGTCTTCCGGTTGTTTTGTCTCTAGATGGTCGATCTTTTAAAGTAGGCGAGTCTACTCTCCCTTTGTCCGTGCCTACGGTCGTCAATACTGTGCGTGCAGGCATTGTCGATGTATTGCAAGTCATGGTTGAAAAAGAGCTTCTGGCTCGAAAAAACAGCCAGAATGATATTCAACTTGAATCGCCATTTCATCTGCAGACCATTTTAGATGCGTTGCCCACACCAATGGGGTGGTCCAATGCTGAAAACGATAATATAGAATATATTAATGCTGCTTTTGAAGCGCTGTTTGGTTACAAGCAAGCAGACATACCGAATCTAGGGCAATGGTTCGAAAAAGCTTTCCCCGATGAAGCCTATCGCCAAAAAAACCGTTTACTTTGGCAAGAGCAGGTTGTCCAGAGGAAACGAGGTGATACAGAAACACAGGTGCAGCCTGTCGAGGTTACCTGTAAAGATGGCTCTGTACGCAATGTGTTGATTAGTGCGACTTCCGTAGGTAATAAGCGTCTGGTTAATTACAGCGATATGACCAGTTACTGGCAGATCCAAAATAGATTGTCAGCGCACCGCGAAATGTTGGAAATGATTGCTAAGGGGCAATCTCTTGCTAGCATTCTGGAAAAAATTGTATTTCAAGTGCAATCTGAATCCAAGGACTCTATTTGCAGTGTGTTACTGCTCGATGAACATAATAAACTTCGTAGCGCTGCCGCTCCCGACCTTCCTGAATTTTATACAAAAGCCATTGATGGCTTAAAGATTGGGCCTTCAGTTGGCTCCTGTGGCACTGCATCCTACCTAAAAGAAAGAGTGATCGTTGCGGATATCAGTGCGCATGAATATTGGCGCGGCTTTGAAGCGCTTGCTGCCCGTGCGAATCTAGCGGCTTGCTGGTCTGATCCCATCCTGTCTTCTTCTGGTGAGGTATTGGGTACGTTTGCCATTTACCATCCCTACGCCACATATCCTACACAAGATGATATTGATTTAATTTCTTTCGCAAGCAATTTAGCGAGTGTCGCCATCGAAAATAGACAGTCTCGCGATGAGCTTGAGCGTAAAGCATATTATGATGATTTGACAGGGCTTGCTAACCGCCGTTACTTTTTTGAATATGCTAGCAAAGTTCTTAAAGAGTTACTGAGTGTTAGCGGCTACTTCAGCATGATCATGTTGGATATTGATCATTTCAAATATGTGAACGATCAATATGGGCATGAAATAGGCGATTTAGTACTCAAGAAAGTAGCGCAAACAATGATGAAAACACTAGATGATACAGGTTTGGTGGGGCGTATTGGCGGAGAAGAGTTTGCTGTTATTTTGCCGCATATTGGAAAGCAAGAAGCTTTTGATATAGCAGAGTGTTTGCGTATAGCGGTTAGCGGATTAATGGTTACTACGCCGAATCAGGATCACGTAAAGGTCACGATTTCTGCCGGTTTAGCGCAATGTTGCGAGGGTGAGGAAGGTTCAATTGGCATTGATCAATTGTTTAAACGAGCTGATACCGCGTTGTATCAGGCAAAAACAGCGGGTCGAAATCGAGTCATGGTCTTCAACATGGCCCAGTAAGGCTTAAATCGTATTAAGCCTTACTTAAAGCATCGTTCTTGTATGGATTTACATACTGAACTGTCGGTCCTTTCGGGTGATTAATCCAGTTGTTTTGCACCTTCTTCAATGCTTCGTTGAATAATCGGTGAAATGGTAGAGCCTTGTACGATGATTGAAAAGATCACCACAATGTAGGTCACAACTACCACGAGCGTATGGTAATCAGCGCCATTAACCATCAATTGGCCCTGCGGGATAGATGCGGCCATGGCCAATGCTAACCCGCCACGTAAGCCGCCCCAAGTTAGAATTTTGACTGAATGCGGATCGTACTCGCGGAACCTGCGAAAAAGCTTGTACACGGAGCCAACGCTGATAAAGCGTGCAAGCAAGACCGCCGGTATCATCAAAATACCTAAGCCTACCTCTGCCCATGTAACGGGCAAAACCACCAGCAGCAAGCCTATCAAGATAAACAGCAATGAATTTAAGAACGCATCAATGGTGTGCCAAAAGTGGCTCATCGTCGTTTGGCTTGCTTCCGAAAAGCCTTTGCTGTGCGTGACGTTACCAATGAATATACCGCTTACCACCATCGCTAACGGGCCGGAAATGCCAATGACGTTGGCCAGTGCATAACCCGCCGTAGGGATACACAAGGTAATCAGTAATTCAATGCTGGTGTCATGACTGGTACGAATCAACCAGTGAGCGATCAAGGCCATGACTAAGCCAAATAGCACACCGCCCACCGCATCGACTAAAAACAGCTCTGCTACACCAGACATCGTTGCGGTTTCACCAGAGAAAGCCACTGCGAAAATAGTAGTGAAAACCACCAGTCCTATACCGTCGTTGAATAGGGATTCGCCTTCAACTTGCACGGATATTTTCTCGGGTGCATTCATCTTTTTAATAATGGCTAATACTGCAATGGGGTCAGTCGGACTAATTAAGGCACCAAATAGCAAGCAGTATATAAAGGGCAGCTCCCAGCCTAATAGATGGAATGTGAAATAGCATAAACCGCCGACAATAAACGTCGAAATCAGTGTTGAAAAGAACGCCATGATGGCGATTTCCCAGCGTTGATTTTTCAGCAGTTTTAAATCGATCTCTAAGGCTCCGGCAAAGAGCAGAAAGCCGAGCATACCGTTTAACAGCAGCATATTAAAATTCAAGCTGGCAACAGAGGTAGTAATGGATTCGGTAAAGCTATTGTCATAAAACTGAGTGAAGCCCATCAAAAGAAGGGATATCACAACCGAACCTGTGGTAATGGCGATGGTGGTTTGGAGTTTTAAGACATATTGATTACTGAAGGCGATTAAAATCGCCACAACAGATAATAGACAGAGGAAGTACCAAGCGTTCATAAGAGTCCCAAGGGTAAGCATGTTTACAACTAAACGCCCTCAATTGCAGAGTTTGAATGGCTAGGTTGGCAGCATGCTGTCGACGCTTAGTTTTAAACACGAGAACGGCGCATAGTATATGCCTCTCCTGTGAAAAAGTTTCGACCGAATGGGTGAATCCTAAAAATACGCTTAATCTGGCTAAATAAGTAAAAATAATGCTAGCTAGGTAAGGTTTGAATTAAATCAAAGAAATGGGCGGGTAGATCTATAGGGCGGAAGGAAACAGCACTGCTAGGCAGTGCTGTTTAATGGGGCGATTAAGCGAATACGAAATACTTACGTACTGTCTCAACCACTTCCCAAGTGCCTTTCATGCCTGGTTCGATAACAAATACATCGCCGCCTTTAAGGTGCTTCGGCTCTTCGCCTTCAGGCGTGATAATGCAGTAACCTTCAAGGAAGTGGCAGAATTCCCATTTGTCGTATTCCACTTCAAATTTACCAGGAGTACAGATCCACGTACCCATGATCTTGCTACCATCTTCAGATAGGTAAGCATTTAGGTTAACAGTGTGTGGTTCGCCTTCGATGCGTTTCCATTTCGTTGCATCAACAACAGGTGTTGGGCACGTTTCGCGCATTACAGTGATGAAATCAGACATGTAAGTTCCATGATTAAATTAAGAGAACTAGCATTGTAGTGCGCTCATCAACACAAGGGTTGTCCTAGCCCGACGCATTCCTGCGAAATTATGTCGTTATGCTCAATATGATGCATTCCGTTTTTTCTCTGTGACGCCATAAAAAGCCGTTTCGTTTTGCATTAGAGGTCTTAAAAGCGGTCAGGTTTATAAGATTAAGCCTGCACATTCTGTCTTTCATCATAAAAATAAACCGCCATAACGATCAGTAAATTTATAGCTGTCGCTATTGGGTAACTTTGTTGTCGTTTTGTCCGTGCGCAATGACTAGCATCATAATGTCGCTAAAATAGTTAACCATAAGCGACAGGTTAGAGTGATTTTGATTGGTTGAATCAAGCATGATTGATGATTATTTGAAATGCTAAACCTATAAAAATGTTGATAAATGTCACTATTTCCAATAAAAAACCGTGCTAACAATAAAAATAGACGAGGCGGAGTAGGTGTTCAGGGATTGTCGTTTATGACTGTTTAATAGTGCTAAAGTGTCGCTTATTAGGTATTAGTAATATTTAATATAGGTATTATGTAAGCATTGTGTAACACGGTCGCTCTTACAGGGTGTATGACCGCTCCAATAAAAATTGGTGGCATTGATTTGATTAAGGCAGACGTGTCTAAAGCAATGATTAATACCGCTTAACGCGACAGCTTAGGTTGCTCGTATTCAATAAAAAAAGGAACAAATGACATGAAAGGCATCCAGACAAAACTGAAAACGTTGGTTTCAACAGCCGTTGCTACGGCTTGTTTGATGAGTGCTAGTGCGGATGCGCTGACACTGCGTTTAGCGACGGATTCTGGCACAGCAGGTTCACCAGCGGGGGACGCGTTGAAAAAATGGGGTGAGCTAATTGAGCAGAAATCAGATGGTGAAATTGAAGCGCGTGTTTATTACCAGAATGAATTAGGTGGTCAACAAGAAGTGTTTGATCTTCACGTTGCAGGCGATGTTGATGTGATGTTGAACTGGCCCATGACGTCTTACGATAAGCGCATTGGTGTTATTTATACACCATACATGACGCTTTCTTGGGATGAAGCGCTGAAAGCATACAGTCCAGGTGGCTGGGTTAATAATATGTTGGGTGGTGTTTACCAAGACATCGGTTTGAAATTCTTCGGACCTTGGCCAGAAGGGTTCAATGGTGTTGGTTCTCGAGGCAAATACGCTCTGAATATTGAAGACGCTGAAGGCCTTAAAGTTCGTACCATGACCGTATTCCCTGCGCCTCAAACGATGCAAGCATTGGGTTACCAAACGGCTGCAATCGACTGGGGTGAAGTGTACACGGCCTTGCAAACAGGTGTGGTAGACGGTGAAGCTGGCAACGTTATCTACTGGGATTACGAGTACTTCCGCGATTCATTGGATTACTTTGTACAAACCAAGCATTTCTTTATGACAGGTGTGCTGTCTATGAACTCTGATTCATGGGAAAGCATGAGTGAAGAAGAGCAAAAAATTGTTCAAGAAGCCGCGAATGAAATCATGAACGATCAATTTAAAGCAGCAAAAGAGCAAGATGATCATTACATTGCCGAAGCGCAAAAAGCTGGCATGGAATATTTCGAGCCTTCTGATGAGCAAATTCGCGAGTTTGCCAAGGCTGCACGTGAGCAAGTTTGGCCGCTAATGGATGATGAGATCGGTTCTGAAATCATGGATGTGATTCGCGAAAACGCTTCACCGTTATAAGTTTTACATTGAAGTACCTCCTTTTAGACCAGCCCGCTAGCGGGCTGGTTTTTTTCTTACGCTGGAGAAACCATGATAAGTAAGTTTTTTTCTGGATTAGACAAGCGTGTTGGCTGGTTACTGGAAGCTGCGGCCTTTGTGTCGAGTTTGTTGGTTGTTGGTTTAATGTTGTTCTTGGTGTTGGCGCGTTACGTATTCGGCTGGTCCATAGTCGGTCTGCTTGAGCTCATCATGCTATTTGGCATGTGGCTATATATGTTGGGAGGCTTGATTGCTAGCCGCCGAAATCAGCATTTGGTAGTCGATTTTATTGAGCTAAAAATCAGCGATGAACGCATGAAATTGATGCATAAAGCGCTGATTTCACTGATCACGTTTGTTATTTGTGTATTTTTCATTGTGTTGGCTTACCGGATGTTGGCATGGGGTGTACGCCGCCCGCAAACGTCTCCGGGTATGGGGATTCCACTGTGGTTACCACAGGCTTCCATTATGCTCGCCGCTGTGGGTTGTACCTGTTATGCATTACGTGACTTTATTTGCTCGGTTGCGGGTGCTCGTCGTTTAAAGAAAGAGGGTCAGTAGTATGGACGGTTTTATAGCAATTGGCCTTCTGTTGTTATTCATGATCATTGGTGTGCCTGTTGCGTGGTCATTTGCCGGTGTATTGGCATTTTTGGTATATGCTTACGACGCCAACCTGAATACGTTGATGATGCAAGGTTACCGCTCACTTGATTCTGTTATTTTGATCGCTCTGCCTTTATTCGTATTGACGGGGTACTTGATGCAAAGCGGTGGTATTGCTAAGCGTCTAGTAGACTTTATTGAAGTGATGATCGGTAAGCGCCGAGGGGGCATGGGCGCGTCTATGGTGGTGGCTTCTGGCATCTTTGGTGCCATCGCCGGCACAGCAACCGCGGCGGTTGCTTCGATCGGTACTATTATGATTGGGCCATTGGAGCAGCGCGGTTATCCACGAGGTTACTCGTCTGCGCTGTTGGGAATCTCCTCTTTATTGGGCATTCTGATACCACCTTCAATCACAATGATTCTGTTTGCCGTGGTGACGCGTCAGTCTGTGGCGGCATGCTTTGCAGCCTCGGTTGGGCCAGCATTGTTGCTGATTATTGGTTTGATTGCCGCGAACCGTTTTAGTGTGGGTCGCTTCTTTGATGAAATCAATGTTGCGGCTTCCGCTGGTATGGACAAAGCGCCGAGCAAAGGCCGCGCGGCCATTCGTGCTTTCCCAGCATTGTCGCTGCCCATTATTATTTTGGGTGGTATCTATGGTGGTATTTTTACACCGACAGAAGCGGCAGCCGTCGCTGTGTTTGCGGCCATGTTGATCGGTTTCTTTATCTATAAAGATCTGACGATTCCTACGTTCAGTCGAAGTGTGGTGTCTGCCGCGGAAACAACCGGTACGGTGATCTTGATTTTACTGTTTAGCTTTATGATCGGTCGTATTTTGGCGATGGAACGTATACCTCAGGACCTGACGCAGCTCGTTGGCAGCATGATTGAAAATCCACTAATGATCTTGATTGCAGTGAATATCTTTTTGATCATTGCAGGGATGATCATGGATGACGTATCAGTAACGGTTGTCGTGGCACCTTTGTTTATGCCACTGATGGTTGAAAGTGGTGTGCATCCTGTGCATTTTGCTTCAATCGTGGCTTGTTCTGTGGTGATCGGGGCGAACAGCCCGCCAGTCGCGCCGATTCTTTATATGGCGTGCCGTATTGGTCAAGTGTCGATCCATCGAACAGTGATGCCGGCTTTGGCGTTAATGGGTTTTGTGGGCATTCCGGTAATGCTAATCACGACCTTTGTACCTGAATTGTCCTTGTTCTTGCCGCGTTGGCTTGGCTTTGTTTAATCAGGGTTATTCATGTTAATTAAAAGGCCAGCAATACGGCTGGCCTTTTTTGTTCGACACCTTTTCATTTATGAAGGGTGTCGAGCACGTTGAATACAGTCTAGTAGTGATTGCGCGGCTTGCTTAGGGTCATCCGATGTACAAATCGCCGAAACAAGAGCTATGCCATGAACGCCGGTACTCGCGATCTCGGCTAGGTTATCTGGTCGAATCCCACCAATGGCAACGATTGGCTTTTGATACTCTTTCAGTGCTCGCATCAGTCCATCCAACCCCCAGTGGTACTGAGTATTTTTTTTAGTCGGCGTTGGGTAAATCGCGCTGAGTCCAATGTAGTCAATCGGCAGATGTTTCGCTTCATCCAGTTGTGCCCAGCTTTCCACTGACAGCCCAAGCAATTTGTCGGGGCCGAGCAGTTGACGAGCGATGGTCGCTGGCATATCACTTTGCCCTAGATGAACGCCATCCGCATCGACGGCTAATGCGACGTCGACACGATCATTAATGATTAAAGGAACATTGTGGTCGGCCAACAAAGGCTTGATGGCCAACGCACGTTTAATAAAGGCCTGCACGTCATGATGCTTTTCACGCAGTTGAACCATGGTGACACCGCCGGCAACCGCCTGTTCGACAACGTGCATGAGCGATGTTAAATCGAGGTTTTCATCGGTGACAAGATACAGGGTGTAAGGTGACATGCAGGCTCCTATTGCCGGATTATAATTGCGCTAATTTCAAGCGCGCGAGTAGGGTGTCATCGTCGAGTGCGAACAAGGCATCAAGCAATGCCGTTTGCAAGCTGCCGGGACCTTTCGCATCCTGTCCTGCAATTTCCCCAGCAACACCCATCACCGCAGCTGCCGCTAGGCCGGTCGTCTCGCCAATGGCGGCAAACGCGCCTGTTAAGGCTGACAAAGAGCAACCGGTACCGGTCACTTGAGGCATCATAGAATGACCATTGCTTAAAGAGAACACACTGTCTTTGGTTACAATGTAATCCACCTCGCCAGAAACCACGACATTTGCCTGGTACTCATCGACCAAGGCTTTCGCGGCACTTAACGCCGCTTGACTGCTGTCTTGCGCGTCCACCCCTTTGCCCTGCGACGCATCTCCAGCCAGAGCAATGATTTCCGACGCGTTGCCACGAATGATCAAACGCTCAGCCAGTGCAGCAAAGCGACGCGACGTTGCGGTACGAAACGCCGTCGCACCACAACCGACTGGGTCTAAAATGACTGGCGTTTGATTGGCATTGGCTTGTTCAATAGCAAAGGCCATGCGTTCCACCCAGACTTTATCGAGCGTACCGATGTTGATGACCAAGGCGCCCGCAAACGCCATCATGTCTGCCATCTCCTCACGGGAGTGGGCCATGATAGGCGATGCACCAATGGCCAGTAAGGCATTTGCAGTGTTGTTCATGACCACGTAGTTGGTGATGTTGACGACCAACGGCTTTTGTTGACGCAATGACGTGAGTGCTTGCGCGATCAGTTCAGGTGTCATGTATTAGCCCTCTTGCTTGATGTGGTCAAAGCCTTGCTGCCAGAAAGCAATCTCCATACGTGTCGCTGTACGGAAGGTCTCGACGAGTCGTTGGCCTTGTTTGCTGTTTAATTCAATGTCCGCCAATAGGCTATTAAAGTGCTGTGCGCCTTGGGCGACATGGCTTTGGAAGTCTTCGCTGGCGTATAGGTCTAACCAAGAACGGAATGGATTGCCATCGAGCTTAGTGTCAGGTGATTGCATGCGTTGGTTGCCAATCGCAGCGTAACCAATTGAACAAGGCGCAAGTGCCGCATAAAGGCTTGTTAAGTCTCCGCTCATGCCGGAATCTAATACAAAACGCGTATAGGCTACGGTGCCAAAGGCTTCGTCTTCTTGCTCCATTTCGGCTTCGCTAATGCCCCATTTTTTGCAGTATGCCACATGATGGGCGATCTCAGTGTCGAGTAGAGCTTGAACACTGGGTAGGGCGCGACGCATGTCTTCTAGGTTATCGGCTTTGTAAATGGCCAATGCATAAGCACGCACGTAATGCTTTAGGAATAGGAAATCTTGCTTGAGATAATGTAAAAAGCAACGCTCGTCCAGACTTCCATCCGCGATTTGCAGGACAAAGTCGTGCTCGATGTAGGCTTGCCACTCGTCCGAGCAAGCATCAACCAAATCTTGATATTCCATGTCAGTCTCCTAGTTGATAATTGGGTTGTAGTCAGCGGCTTTCGGCAGCGTTTTAATAATGCCGTGATCAAACATAAATTGAGCGTAATGATCGTAACGCGCCAAATCCACCGCTGCTGGGCGCAGCGCGAAGCGTGTTAAAGAGTCTTCCCATGCCATAGCATTTAACTCATTGTCCAACGTGTCTGGCGAGTAGGACACAAACTCATTCCACGCGGCATCAGGATGGTTCACAATGTACGTCGTGGCTTTTTCAATCGCGCTGTTGAAGGCCTTGATCGCGGCTTTATCGTAGGTTTTACTGTTGGCAACGAATATTAATTCATCGTAACTTGGCACACCGTGCTCTTCTGGGTAAAACGCCGTCGCTTGGTAGCCTTCCAATTCCAGTTGATTGCTTTCAAAGTTACGTAGCCCGCCCCAAATAGCATCGACCTTGCCTGAGGCTAAAGAGGCTGACAGAGACCAGCCCACATTGATAATTTCGACCTTATCGTAAGCAACGCCGTGGTGTTTAAGCATGGTTCCCACTGTCGCTTCTTCAGTACCCGCAATCGAAATACCGATTTTTTTGCCATTTAAGTCAGCAGGCGACTCAATGCCACTTTTGTCCATCACAATCAGTGTATTCAGGGGGGTTGCAACAAGAGTCCCCGAACGAATCAAAGGCAGGCCCGCTGCAACATCAATGGTGAGCGTTGGCTGATACGAAATGGCCATGTCGACTTTGCCAGCGGCAACAAGCTTAGGCGGCATACTAGGATCAGCCGGCTCTTGGATAGTGACCTCAAGGCCTTGTTCCGCAAAGTACCCTTTTTCCTGTGCGATCACGATCGGCCCATGATTTGGGTTCACGAACCAGTCAAGCATCAGAGACAGCTCGTGATCAGCGGCGAAGCTTGGGCTAATCATAGACGCGGCCATGGCCGATGACGCGGTGATGCGAAGTAATGTTTTCATAAGATAGTGCTGTCCTTATTGTGCGTGCCAGGGAATGAGTTTTTTGAGGAGCCAGTCGACGCTAAAGTACAGCGCGACCGAAAAGAGAGACAAAATAAACAGTGCGGCGAACATCTCATCGATCATCATGCGCGCATTGGCTTGCAGCATTAGGTAGCCCAGTCCAGCACTGGAGCCGACCCATTCACCCACCACCGCACCGATGGGCGCGATGACCACGGCAACACGAAGTCCCGAACCAAGCGCGGGCAGTGCGGCAGGCAACTGAATATGCCACAGTCGACGCCAACGATTGGCACCTAAGGTGTGCGCCAAATCCAAATAACCTTGCGGCGTACTGCGTAACCCGTCATAGCAGCAAGTCGTCACAGGGAAAAAGATAATAATGGCGGCCATGGCGACTTTTGAGGCAATACCATAATCCAGCCAGAGCATCAAAATGGGCGCGATGGCAAACACTGGAATGGCTTGGCTGGCGATTAAAATAGGCAGCAACCAGCGTCTAACCGGCGCAAACAGCAACATTTGCAAGGCAAAGAATAAACCGATAGACACACCGAGCAGCAAGCCGATTAATATTTCTTGCGCCGTTACCCAAGTATGTTTAAACAAAATGGTATAGCGCTCGGTCAGCACGTCAAAGACCGACAAAGGAGTGGGTAAGATAAAGCTTGGCAAATCCCAAATCGTAATCGCCCCTTGCCAAAGTACGACTAAAACAGAAATTGAAATGAGCACTTGCAGTGCTTTTTTCAGCCACGAGATGCGTCGTGAGCCGATTGGAGAAAGTGGCTGTGCCAAGACATTATGCATGGTCAACCTCCAGCCGCTCTAGTATCTGCTCTTGCAGCTGCGCCGTGTCTGAGTCTAATCGTCGTGGCGGCTGGCTTGATAAAGCTGGCAAAGGACGAGCGCTGGCGGGGTCGCCTTCAAATACATAAAGCTGATGACCAAGGCGCACCGCTTCTTGCGGATCGTGCGTCACCAGCACGACGGTTTTATGTTTCAGTAACTCAAACGACAGCGTTTGCAGCTTATGACGAGTCACCGCATCGAGCGCTGAAAATGGCTCGTCCATTAACACTACAGGCTGGTCTTGCATCAGGGTACGTGCCAAGGCGGCACGTTGGCGCATACCGCCTGACAGAGTTTGCGGCAACGCTTGAGCCTTATCGGCCATATCGACTTGCTCTAGCAAGCGCAGTCCTTGTTGACGTATGGCTTCTGTCACGGGCTGGCCTTTTAAACGATAACCCACGCAGACGTTGTCTAGCACGCTTAACCATGGCAACAGTAAATCCTGCTGTGCCATGTAAGCGATGCGGCCCGCTAATGGCTGACCGTCACAGGTAAGAATATCGCCGTGCCAATAGGCGTCCTCTAGCAGTCCAGCCAGTTTACGCAGCACCGACGTTTTGCCACAACCGCTACGGCCGAGTAAACAGGTCCACTGATTGGCACGAAACGTAAGACTTAAATCCTGTAATACAGGCTCAGAAGTGTGTCCGTAGGCCAGCCGTGCATGCTGGATTTTAATAGCTAAGGCGTCTGTCATTAGGAACGCTGCGCAAACATGTAAAAGTGATTAACAGGGCCATGGCCTTGACCAATGTCTAGCTGATCCGCATAGGCAATGGCTTGGCTGATGTACTCTTTTGCTTGTTGAGTCGCGCTGGGTAAGTCAAAGCCTTGAGCTAAAAACGAGGCCAGCGCAGACGACAATGTACAGCCCGTGCCATGGGTGTTTTTCGTTTCAATTCGAGGACTGGCGAAAGAAATCAGTTGTTCTTCAGTAATCAGCCAGTCAACGCTTTCAGCCGTATCGGCTAAATGCCCACCCTTGAGTAACACCGCTGCGGTCGGCAGTAATTTTAACGCTGGAATTAAAGCGAGTGCGGCTTCTTGGCTCGTGGGTGTGCCGCAGCCTAACAGTGCTGCGGCTTCAGGCAGATTCGGAGTGATGACTGTCACCCACGGCAGTAGCTCAGTTTTAAGCGTTTCAATGGCGCTGTCTTGCAACAGCCTATCGCCACTGGTCGCCACCATCACAGGATCAAGCACTACGTGCTTAGGCTGGTATTGGCGCAACTTCTTAGCCACCACTTTGATGATGTCAGAGTCGGCCAACATGCCAATTTTCACGGCTTGAATATTGAGATCAGTAAACACTGCATCAAGTTGAGCTTCAATGTGCGCGAGCGGAATAGGGTGGACATCGGTGACGCCGAGGGTGTTCTGTGCAGTAGTCGCAGTAATGACGGTGCAGGCGTAACCACCTGTCGCAGAAATGGCTTTAATATCGGCTTGGATGCCCGCGCCGCCGCCACTGTCGGAACCGGCGATGCTAAGTGTAATAGGTGTGCTCATGTTTGTTCCTCTACGGTGTAAAGGAACAGGTATGAGAGCTAGAGAAGATCACGAGTGACGGGCGTCAAACGGATTCAAGATCACTACCTATAGTTCCCTACGCCAGTGTTAACTGAATCAGGTTCAACGGGTCTCGCTTCAGCGATCTCAGCATTTCTGCCCCCCGACTATATGTAAAAGATACTACCAGCTCTTTCGCAAGGACACTAGACAATCATCATCGCTCCGAGACCGTCAGCGCGACTCCAACGCTTGAAGTCTCTTATCAAGGCATAATCTTCTATCGTACGACCCGATTTCACCGGGGATAGAGCTTCTATCGGCTTGTTGTAGGAAATGAGATGGACCCGCCCTCCTAACTATGTGCCATGCTTAATGTGCAAACCAAGCAAACCGGCATTTAAGTTAAAAGGAGCGAGTCCT
>NZ_LTAX01000121.1 GCF_001639745.1 Marinomonas gallaica | reverse complement strand
GTTTGACGCTTGATTATCGTCTATTTCAAAAAGTTAAATTGTTAAAGAGCAAGTTTAGTGCAAAGCACTAAGTCAGATATTGAACTTAATATTCAATACCTTGCTTAAGGCTTTGTCGCTAAGCTTTTAAAGTAGATATACATCAGATAATTTGTGTGAACGCTCACCAGAGCCTCTATATCGTTTAAGGAGGTGATCCAGCCCCAGGTTCCCCTAGG
>NZ_LTAX01000120.1 GCF_001639745.1 Marinomonas gallaica | reverse complement strand
GGGATGGAGCAGTCTGGTAGCTCGTCGGGCTCATAACCCGAAGGTCGTAGGTTCGAATCCTGCTCCCGCAACCAATTCGTATTGTAGTGAGAATTGGAGCCGTATTTTTATTTTTAGTATTGAAAAAATCTATTTATGAATAGTTTGCATGTCGCGGGATGGAGCAGTCTGGTAGCTCGTCGGGCTCATAACCCGAAGGTCGTAGGTTCGAATCCTGCTCCCGCAACCA
>NZ_LTAX01000119.1 GCF_001639745.1 Marinomonas gallaica | reverse complement strand
TTCAAAGCATAAGTAAGGGTTAGGTGATTTTATGAAAAAGTTATATGTATCAGTGTTATTAAGTGGTCTAGTTGCGATGCCAGTGCTAGCAACAAGTTCCATCGATGATCAGCATCGAGACCACCATGCCGTTCAAAATGAGAAAGTACATGCTAATCGACCTCATACGGATCAAGTGAAGGATCACGAAGGAATGATGGAACACATGCAAATGATGCAAAGCATGAACAT
>NZ_LTAX01000118.1 GCF_001639745.1 Marinomonas gallaica | reverse complement strand
AACACCTTTTCATTGGTAGTCTGGAATGGGTACGCATGCTGCTCAGGTGCCTTGACTCGACCATCTTCATGCAGATCGATACCGAAGTCAGCAAACCAAGGCGCTGGACTTGGACGGAAGCCAAAAGCCACTAATACTGCATCAGTTGGAATAACTTCCTCAGATCCAGATACCACCTCAGCACGACGGCGACCATTTTCATCAGGCTCACCCATTTGAGTGCTAACAACTT
>NZ_LTAX01000117.1 GCF_001639745.1 Marinomonas gallaica | reverse complement strand
GTCGGAGTCATCCATTGTATAAACTCAGAATGCTGTTTAGAGATAGCTTCACCACGATGTTTAAATAAGTCTGCGACTTTCATAAAAACCTCTGAAATAGACGTTGTTACTCAGTTAATCCCGTAATTTTGAATCAGTTCACACTATTGTGCAATTACTTTCGGGCGTACAGTTGTTGCTTGAAAGTGATATTCTTTATTTATATCAAATGGATATAAATAAAACACTATTTTAT
>NZ_LTAX01000012.1 GCF_001639745.1 Marinomonas gallaica | reverse complement strand
AATCACGCTCGCTAGGCTTATCCCATTCATGACGGCCACCAGTCGGATGGCAATAGATCCTCACTCTCCCGTCTCTTTAGATCCATCATTGCAACCCATTGAAGATAACGGAATGTTGTTTGGATCTGCTTATGGCCTAATAAGGCTTGCAGCCGTGGTAACGGCATTCCAGCTAACAGTTGATGGCAAGCAAACGCATGACGTAGGCTATGGAAGCGAATGCACTTTTGAATTCCAGCTCGCTTAGCGGCTTCTTTTGTTTCTAATCGCAGGTATTTACTATGCAGAGGACGGTGCTTATCCAATCCATAAACCACCACATCGCAAGGTTCGTATCGTTGCCAATAGGCACCTAGCACCTGTTGCAAGCTTTGCGGAAATAGAACATAGCGATCTTGCTGCCCTTTCCCTTGCCTTACTTTGATGCAGTGATGCGTAAGGTCTAAATCATCGACTCGCAGTGCATTAATCTCGCTGATTCTCATCCCTGTTGTATAAGCCAACACCATGGCGACATACACTTTTGGGTGCTGACAGCATCTAATCATCGCTTGTACTTCATCTGGATAGAGCAAGTCTGGGATTTTCTGAGATTTATTAGGGTGAGGAAGTGATACCGATGACATCTCTTTGTTAGCGACTTTTCGGTATAGAAAGTTCAGAGCATGTAATGCTTGGCGACAGCTTGACCAGCTCCACTCACGCTCTCGTATCAAATACAGCAAATACTGTTGAATATCACTTTGATTGAGTTGATCTGGCGGTACTCGAAAATACCGAGCCACTTCCGTTAATTGGTATAAATAAGCTCTTTGCGTCGACATAGAAAAACCTTCTAGGGTCATCCTGTCTATGACTTGCTGGCGTAAAGGCGTCATAACTTAATTCTCCATTGTTGAGTGGAAGATTAAGTTTGGTTCTAAATGGGGGAATTGGGAAAACTGAGAAAAGACCCGCGAAGCGGCTTAGTTCAACATTTTGATAGTGCGCATGCACGTTTACACAGTATTGGATAGCTCAGAGAAAACGTTCTAACGATTTGTTTTAAAAGCATTTTTCAGGCTTGCCCAGTAACAACTAAAAACATGAAATCGAGCATGCGCGTTATAACAGTTTTCCACAGCACGCTATTCTGGCTGCGGCATTGTTTAATTATTGATCTTAATACAGTTTCCTTAACGCTTCCATGACAAACCGAGAAACTGAACGGCATTCAGATCATAAAAGCGTGCCTTGGATTTAATAAATCAAAAATAGACTGTATATAAAAACAAGTTTTTGAGCTTATCCACAAGAGGTTTAAAAGCGGTTGAAGCTATTTCTAATTTAGATAAAACCCTCGCAAAACAAGGTCCTACAACAGAATAAAACGGTCATTTTGATCGCGGATACAATCCGCTCGTACGCACCATTTTAGCGATGTTCCATGTTGTTTAATGAGCGCTGACGGTCGAAGAATGAGACATTGCGCAAGCGAATTAAACACATGGAATAGAGTCTGCAATAAGGTTAATAAGCACCGACTCTGGAGCACTAGCAACCTAGAAGGAAAGTTGTCTAGATTACGGCGTTGATTCCCTCGCGCAGCGAGGTCGTACAGGTCGCGGCACGGAGTGCGCTCCTACGGTTCGGATGCTGCGGGGCAAAGCTGTTGCTTTGATCGCGGATACCATTCGCTCATACGCATAAGTAGCGATACTCCATGTTGCTTAATTCGCGCTGACGTGGCCGAGGCACGAGGATTGCGCAAGCGAATTAAACACATGGAATAGAGTCTTCAAAGCGTTTTGTACTTTATCGCATCGGGTGTTTACAGACGTAGACTGAGTTGGTGGCGATGCCGCCTTGGAATGGGTTTTCAAACGGTACTAAGTGGGATTCGACGGTTTCAAATACGGTCTTCAATAACGCAATGAAGTCGTCTTCCGGTGGGTTCTGCGACCACATGGCAAATACACCATCTTCAACCAGTTGGTTTGCCATTAAGGTCAAGTTCGCGGTGGTATAAAACCCAGCGTTGGCAGGGTTGAGGTATTCCGTTGGCGAGTGGTCGATGTCTAATAAAATCGCGTCGAACTTCTTGCCTGCTTGCTGCGGGTCGAAGCCTGTCTCTGGGGCCGTGGCTAAGTCAAAGAAGCTGCCGAGTACATAACGATTACGAGGGTCGGCGTTGAGCACTTTGCCCAAGGGCACCCTTTCTTGTTGATGCCAATGAATCACGGTTTCTAACGCGTCCACCACTAACAGCTCAGCAATGCGTTCATCGGCCAAGGCGGCAACCGCGGTGTAGCCTAACCCCAAGCCACCCACGACGACTTTTAGTTGCTCGCCTTCTACCTGCGCCAAACCTAGCGTTGATAAAGCTTCTTCCGCCGCGACAAACATGCTCGACATTAAAAACTCTTCGCCCAGTTTCACTTCATAGATATCACGATCCCCCAAAGCAGGGATACGGCGCTTACGCAGGGAAATTTCACCTAAAGGCGAGTCTTGGCTGTCCAGCTCTTCAAACAGAAGCGACATATATGTGATCCTAAAACAGGTAAATGGCTGACTAGTATACGCGTAATTCCAGATTCATACTTGAACCGTCATAGCGTGAGGCCAAACCAAGTAAGACATAAACTCGTCAAGGAAGTATTTGCAAGATGGCGATAAGGACTGGTGACCGAGGTTATGACGAAAAAGCCCCCTATGACGCGTACCATAGGGAGCTTTTTGAAAAATCAGATCACTTAATTACTCTTGCGTAATTTTATTCCAGCCGTTCCAGAATCCCGGCGTTTGGTAGCAGATGTAGTAGGTGCCATCTTTTCCACCTTCTTTGGTGTAGGCAACCACTTGGATTTGGCCATTTGGATTGGTACACGCTTCGACACGCGTCGCATTTGTCAGTGGCTCATTGCTGCCAGTCTTGCTGCAGGTGCCCTGTAACGGTTGCGGCTTAGACCACTGGGTTTTGCTTGAATCATCAAGTTGCCATGTGTGCATTACTGTGCCGGATTCATCAATATAAAACGCTTCTACTTTAGAGTCCGCATTGGTTGCAATAACGTAATTTTCCATTGTTCATCCTTCCTATATTGATTGCCCCTACTCTTGTCGCTTTTCAGGTCGCGCGGCATTTTTGAAAGTTATGCTCTCTGTTCGTTGGTGTCCTGTTCAATCCGTTTTTAGCCAATCCATTTGACCGATATGAAACCCGAACTTCGTCCTTTCGATACACCTTATGCCTTCGACGTTAACGTACTAACTAGGAGATTCCAACAGAGTGCTTATTTCATTAGCACTATTTACTTTAATGCACGTTTTTCGCACGTTGCTTAAGGGCTGACCAACGCTCTAAAGTCTAAGAAGGTGAACCTTAGAGCGGTTTGCCGCCGATACTGTTATCGACGGTTGCCAAATGCACTAGCGGTGCTGACGGCCAATACCGATAGCAATGCCAAGGCGCTTACAGGGGCTAAGACAACCCAGTAGCTGCGCTCAATATAGGGTAAGCCTTCGGCTAAAATACGCCCCCATTCTGGGCTTGGAGGCATCGCGCCTAAGCCTAAGAACCCTAACGATGCCAACGTTAAAGCGATTCCGGGAACGCGTAACATCGCATGACGTAACAGCGGTTTAATGACCGCAGGAAACACGTAAAAGACATTGCGACGTATCACTCCCAAGCCGATTAATGGCAGCATTTGAACATATGGGCGCGCTTTCACTTCAGCGGTGAGTGCTGAAGCATGGGCGGCCAACGGTGCCCAACTGACCAAAATCACAGCAATGGAGGCACCCACCAGCCCAGGACCATAGACAGCCGCGACCAATAAACCACTCAAAATCGGTGGCAATGCATTCGCGACTTCAATGGGTCCCGCCATCAAACGAGGGAACTGCCCAATAACAAAGCCCAAAAGCAAAGACACCAACGCCACGACGATCGCTAACACACAGGTGTAGAAACTGCCGTGTGCTAAGCGTGCTAACAAATCACGCCCCATCGCATCGGCACCAAACGGTAGTGCCAACGACGGTGCTTGTAAGCGCATAAATTCCACTGAATAAGGATCACGTGTGATGCCAGCGCAGGTCATAACGACCAATAACAGTAAACACATCACGGGAATCAGACGTGTACTTTTGGCCAGAATGACATCCGCTTCTTTTGGAATCGGCATGGCCCCCTGACGCAATGCTTGACCGAGAATCATTGCCTTCAAGACATTCACCAGCATACCAATAAAGAAGGCAAACACGAGCATGAACAACACGCCTAGCTGCAAGGATGGCACGTCTTTCGACACCGCCGCCCCAAGTGTTGCACGACCAATGCCAGGGATGGCGAAGATTTTCTCAATGGCCACCACACTGCCCGTCAGTGCCACAATGGTCAGGCCGATCATGGGCAATACGGTAGTCAAGGCACGGCGAAGCACCGCTAAAACAATATGCCAACGACTCACACCGGCCACACTCCACGTGGCGACCCATGCCTCAGTGAAGACTTGAGCGATGTTATCGGACAATAGACGCCCTAGGTAGCCCGCGGTAGGAATCGCTAACGCTAGCGCAGGTAAAACCACATACGAAATGCCTTTCCAACCATACGTCGGTAACCATCCTAGCCACACTGAGCCGACCAATAACAACATCGAAGCCAAGACAAATTCGGGTAAGGCCGTCAACAGCACCGCGAATGCGCCACTGCTACGATAGGCCTGACCTCGCAGGCCACGTCGGATGGTTGGGATACACAGTAACAAAGCCAGTACAAACGACACCCCTAAGGCAAACCCCATCAGCGTCAAGGACACCCCTGCCGCGCTCAACATATCGCCTAATATAGGCTTTCCGGTGACCCAAGATACCCCCGCATCGCCCTGCAGTAGCCCCTTCAGCCAAGACAACATCAGCGCCATCGGACCTTGATCTAAACCTAAGGACTCGCGAATCGCGTTTAATGTCTCGGGTGTCGGGTTTTGCTCTGAATAACGCGCCCGCAATAATGCCAACGCGGGGTCTTGGCCTGATAGCCAAGGCAGCATTGCCACCACGATGACCATCCCCATAAGGGACAGTATTCGTGAAGACAGAGTAAAGGCCCAAGATCGGTCAAGAGGAAAGGTCTTAACCGCAGCTTGTAACGTCGTTTGTAGTCGAGCTTTCATAGAAGTGCTAAACGCTTATTCCGCTGAGTCAGGAGACACAAGATGAGTTTGCGTTGAAATAATCAAACGCTCGCGGGGATCCGCAATGGCCTCTCTCACACGCTTTGATTCGCCTTGAATCACACGCTCGTGTAATAGGGGAATGGCCGCATCACTTGCCAAAATCAAACGCTCCGCTTTCATGATGGCTTTTTGACGCGCTTCACCAGCGGGTAACACAGACGCCGCCTCAATGGCGTCATCGATCGCCGGATCACACAACTGCGCTAGGTTATAGGAACCTTCACAGGTGAAGTCGCTCGACATGTAAGCAACGGGATCACCGAGATCCAACATGGTGGCACGCGACAAGATGAACAAGTCAAATTTACCTGCCAATGCATCCTGTTCAATTTGCGAGTATTCACGCACATCTTGCTTGACGGTAAAGCCCGCTTCAGTCAATTGCTGAGCCAAATACACCGCCACTTCAGGAAGTTCAGTTCGGTCGGTATAGGTACCCAATACAATCTCCACGCCCTCTGGATCAGAAGGGGCAACCGGCGCTGCCACTGGTTGACGCAGTTTTGCCGCCCAAGGTAGCGCTGGTCCAAGTAAACCCACACCGATGTCAGCACGAGACTCGTAAACGTTGTCGATCAGCTGCTGACGGTCAAGCGCTTCACGCACCGCGGCGCGCATGCCCGCATCCTTCATGACGCTGCTGTTCATATTCGCATACAGCGTATTGGTACGCGGCATCGCAACTTCACGAATCATAGACGGATCCAACAACGGGGCTTGCGACACTGGAATCGCCTCAACCACATCGGCTTCCCCAGTGCGCAGCGCCGATGCACGCGCGATACCATCTGGCACGAAGCTCACGTCAATGCCCGCCAGTTTGGCTGGCTCACCCCAGTAGCCATCAAAACGATCGACCGTGGCTGTGCTTGAGCCATTCAATTTCACCAGACGAAACGGGCCTGTTGCGGTACTTTCAGGGTTGATCGCCCCGTTTTCGCCATAAGCACTTGGCGCTAAGATGGTGAGCTGTGGGCTACTTAGACGTTGCGCCAATAGCGGGTCTGGTTCCTTACTACTAACGATGACCGCGTTGTCACCGTCGGTTTTAACGGTCCAATCCACGCCGTCTAGAATGCGCGGTTTGGGCGCAGCGTTCGCCGCCTTATCAAGCGCATTGGCCACGGCGTTTGCATCCATTTTCGTGCCATCATGAAACATAACGCCTTCTCGTAACGTAATGCGCCAATCATTCGGTGTGATCTGCTCCCACTCGGTCGCCAGTTTAGGCTCTAACGTGCCTTCGGCATTTAAAAACGCCAAGGTCTCACCAACGCTCCAACGGGAGAATTTAAAGGCATCATCACTCAATGGCGACAGGCCTGTACGAGGCGTCAACAACATCGCCAGCTTCAAACGGTCGTCTTGAGTTTGAGCGGCGGCATCGGCGCTCTGTTTCGCGTCTTCACTTCCGTCAAAACAGCCCGTTAATGCTGTGATAGACAGCGCAAGCGCCATCCATGACCAAGTTTTCTTTGGCTTCATGAAAATTTCCTTTGTCTAAGTTAGTTCGATAATAAAGAAGAGGGTTGCCATGCGTTGGCATGAACGGTTGGCACCGCCTCAAGAAGGCGTTGGGTATAAATATTGTTTGGTGCTCGCAAGGCATCGGCGGTGGGCTGGTCTTCGATGATGCGCCCTTGCTGCATGACGAGCATGCGGTCACATAACCCTGACACCATGGAAATATCATGGGTGACCACCAACAGTCCCATTTGATTCTCATCGCATACCTGTGAAAGCAGAGCTTTGACTTGCTCACGTAAAGGGAGATCCAAGCCACTGGTGGGTTCATCCGCCAGAAGAAATTTAGGTTTGATAATCAGAGCACGGGCTAACGCAACACGCTGGGCTTGCCCCCCCGACAGCTCTCCGGCTTTTTGGGCCAGTACAGAATGTGGCAACTCCACTTGCTCTACCGCGCGCTGCAACATAGCCATATCAGGGGTGCCCAGCTTAAGCCGCTTGATGGGTTCAGACAGTAATGTGGCGACAGTTTGGTGTGGCGGTAAGGCCGTATGCGGATCTTGCGGAATGTACTGCACCAACTTGCGATAATGATTCATCGGGCGCCATGGCTTGATGCTTATCAGCTCGCCTTCGCAATGAATCTGACCTGACTGGGCTCGAATCACGCCGAGCACGAGCTTCAGCAAAGTGGATTTGCCACAGCCGGACTCCCCAACTAAACCGATGCGCTCTTGCTGACCGATGTTCAAGCTCAATGGTGGAATGATATCGGATGCTCGGTCACGGCCATAACGCAGTGCTTCCAACTGTAAAAAAGGCACCTGACTCATGCGTTAACAACCTTTTTTGGGGGTTGGGTCATGTCCGAAAAGACTTGTTGGGCCGCCGCGACCAAGCTTTGGGTGTAGGGATGTTGCGGCGCACTCAATAACTGCGCTAACGCACCTTGCTCTACGATCTTTCCGTTCTGCATCACGATGGCACGGTCACACAGTTGCGCGGCAACACTGATGTCATGGGTGATAAACAGCAACGACAATGGGCTGCCGTGTAACTGTTCAGAGTGAGTGCACACATGATCGTCACAACATTGACGCAAGACTTTAATGACTTGCTGCTGACTCAGCACATCCAGCGCGGTTGTCGGTTCATCGGCAACCAGTAAGTTTGAGCCGCTGAGCAGTGCAAAAGCAATGCATAAACGCTGCCGCTGGCCACCCGACAATTCAGAGGGCAAACGTGCGAGTAAGGACTCAGCGTCTTTCAACTGCATTTGCTGTAGCAGCGCTAATAACTCGTCGCGCGATTGAATATTGGTACTCAGCGACAATTGCTTACCCACACTCATCAATGGATTCAGCGCACTGAACGTATCTTGGAACACCGTTGCCACACGGGCGTGTGCTCGTCGTGCCAAGACCGGCTGTTGCGCCACTGAGATCCCATTCACAAGAATGTCACCCACCACCTCGATGTAGGGTGCGACCGTGCCATTGATTGCACGGGCCGTCAGAGATTTCCCCGACCCCGATGCGCCAATCAGGCACACCCGCTCCCCTTCGTACAACAAAAAGCTGATGTTATCGACCAGCGTTTTCTGGTCTAAAGACAGGGATAGATTACGCACTTCTAGTACGCATTTTGAGTCTGAGTGGGTAGATGACATGGTATGAGTGTATTAACGTGTTTTGATAATGTTATAACATATCAAAAAGAGCGTGTTTGAGAAAGACAGAATTACACTTATTTATATAACGAACACACTCCGATCTGCCTATTATTGAATAGGCCATAAAAAACGGATAACTGATCGCACAAAAAATAACCTCTTTTTGGTGTAAGAATGTCTGTATCTTGTTCGTATAAGGTTTAAGATCTAAATCTAACTAATCCGTGCGGGGAATAAATAATGGTCGTAAGCACCATCAAAGGAAAACTGATCGGCAGCTTTCTAGCATTGCTGATTTTACTATCGGTGATTACCAGTGTTGCCATTACTCGTATGCATAGCTTTACCAACAATTTAGAACAAATTGTTGAAGGCAAAGCGATGCTAGTTGAATCAAGCACTGAACTGACTAACCTTGCTGAAGGGCTGGCTAGCCGTTTATTACTGCTATTTGTTCTCGAAGAGCGCGAACAGCGCGTCGCCATTTATAAAGAAATTGACGCAAAGAACGCTGCCATGGATCAGCAAATAAAATCGATGCAGGCACTTGTCACGACGGCGGAGCATAGCCGCACTTTAAAGCGCCTAGCTGAACAAAAGACGCTCTACCAAGGTGCGCTACAGGCCACAGTAGAAGCTTTAGAATTTGGTGAATTGGCCGATGCAAGAACACAAATGGCCGGCAATACGCGCACTCAACTGGAACAATTCACCCAACAAGCGCTTGGCTTTGCCAATGAGCAGCGCCAAGCAATGGCGGCTCAGCAACAAGCAGTGATAGCCAGCAGCGATCAAGCCATTTTCATCATGTTGGTAGTCGGTGTGTTAGCACTATTAGTTGGCTTACTGATGGCCACACTGATTACTCGCTCTGTCGTCTTACCAATTCAACAAGTAGGCCAAGTGCTAGACCAAGTCGCCAACGGGGATGTATCAAAGGTCGTCAATGTGGGCGCGTCTGGCGAATTGGCTCAACTGACCAGCAGCACTGAAAAAATGCGCCTTAGCTTGGTTCGGCTTGTTGGAGAAATAGATCAGAGCGTTAACAGCGTATCACACTCTGCCACAGCGATCGGGAAAACCGTCAATACCGTTCGTGACGGCGCTCACGCTCAAGAATCGATGGTCTCAAGCATTGATTCATCGGTCAATCAGCTAAGTTCAGGCTCGTCTCAAATTGCCCAAAACTTGGGCTCGGCTAAAGATCAGGCACAAACAGCCCATCAATTAGCGCAGCATGGCGTGCAAGTGATTAACTCTGCGTCGAAAGAAATCAATGGTGTTGCTAACTTTATGGCCGACAGCGCCTCTTCTGTAGCAAACTTAGAGCAGAGTGCAGCAAAGGTCACCGAGTTTGTCGATCAGATCCGAGAGGTTGCCGACCAAACCAATTTACTGGCACTGAATGCTTCCATCGAAGCCGCTCGCGCAGGGGAAACTGGCCGTGGTTTTGCTGTGGTTGCAGATGAAGTACGTAACCTTGCCAGTAATACCGCGCGCGTCACAGAATCCATCGACCAAGTTATCACGCAAATCAGCCAGCTGGCTTCGCAAGTGGCCAATGAAATGGGACAAGGGCGAGAAAAAATGCGTCAGGGAATCGATCAGATCGAGCAAGTAGTCACTCCGCTATCACAATTAGAGAAAGACTCGGCACTGGCCTTACAGAGTTTAAACGACCTCACCCATTTGGCGAATCAACAAGTTCAGGACGCAAGTAATATCAACCAACAGGTCCAAGCCATTGCAGACATCATCCACCGTAACACGCAAACCTCACAAGAGCTTGATGAATTAACTAGTGTGTTAAATGAGGCCGTAGGGCAAAGCAAAAGCGCGACGTCAACCTTTTCTCTACCTAAGTAATCGATTGCCACTAGGGGCTTGGCATGGTGTCTCTAGCCCCATTTGGAGTACCATAATGCTTTCGTTGGATTCTTGGATAGCGCACTGTGTCGAAACCTGAAAACCCGTTACTTGAGCATTTATTCGATGGCTTGGACGATACGCCGCAGCCGATTTATGCGCGCTTGAAACACGCGATCATTCAACGCATTCAAAGCGGCCATTGGAAGGCAAAACAACGTGTGCCATCCGAAGCGGAATTCGTGCAGGGTTTAGGCGTTAGCCGCATGACGGTTAACCGTGCTCTGCGTGAGCTGACGGCAGAAGGCATTCTTACGCGTCAGCAAGGCTTAGGCACGTTTGTGGCGGAGAAAAAGGCGCATTCGGCCTTATTTGAAGTGCATAACATCGCTGAAGAGATCCGTGAACGTGGCAATCAGCATCATATGACACTGCTGTTGCTGGAGTCTGGCAAGGCGACTGTCGAAGAAGCCATGATGCTTGGACTACGGACTGGTCACGCTATCTTTCGCTCCGCAGTGCTGCATTTTGAAAACGATTTGCCCATCCAGATCGAAGAGCGCGTCGTCAATGCGTTGATGGCGCCGGACTACCCTACGCAAGATTTCACTCAGCACACCGCCTACGAGTATCTCATGAGCGTCGCCCCCATGACGGAAGGAGAACATTTGGTCGAAGCCGTGATGCCCAGCAAAGAAGAAAGCCAACATTTGCAGATTGAAACAAGCGAACCCTGCTTGCAAATTCAACGACGCACTTGGGCGGGCGATGATATCGTCACCGCCACACGCTTATTGCACCCTGGCTCACGTTTCCAGCTGTTTGGCCATTTTGGACGCTAGTTAAGCATCGTATATCACGCTTTTAATAACGTTAGCGAAATCGCGACGACTCTCCGCTTCTTGTTCATGGTGAAAGTCTTTTACCACCTGCTTACCGAAGACAAACACATCTTTGATAACATTGTCTTGGCAGGCAAATAGCCAGCGGTTAAGCAGATCGTGCGATTCACTGGCGGCGATAAACGGATGCGTGTCATCCAGCACCATAAAGTCCGCCCGACTCCCTGTCTGTAATCCAAGCGTCACGTCACAGGCTTGGTTGCCGCCGTGTAAGGCTTGGTCAAATAAGTAATCGCCAACGTGTGGCTGGGTGACGCGATACAATCGGTTACGTTGTTGATCACGCAAACGCTGGCTGTATTCCAAAGTGCGTAACTCTTCCACGATCGACAAACTCACATGGCTGTCAGAGCCAATTCCCCAGCGACCGCCAGCCTGCTCAAACGCCACCCCGGGAAAAATGCCATCGCCAAGATTCGCTTCCGTGGTCGGACACAAACCAGCGACGGCGTTTGAGCGCGCAATCGCCTGTAACTCGCTGTCATCCAAATGGGTGGCATGCACTAGGCACCAACGGCTATTTAAACCAATGTGCTCTTGCAGCCACGCCACAGGGCGCTGGCCGCTCCATTGAACGCAGTCTTGCACTTCTTTTTGTTGTTCGGCGATGTGGATATGCACACGAGCCTGTTCTGGTGTGGCCTGTAGCACTGTTTCAATTTGCGTCTGTGTCACCGCCCTTAATGAGTGGAAACAGACGCCCAATTGATGCTGCGGTTGCGCGATCAGCAAAGCGTCACAGGCTTGATATAACGCTAAATAGGCATCGGTGGAATGAATAAAACGCGCTTGCCCAGACGTTGGCGCTTGAGCGCCGAAACCTGAATGACTGTAAAGCACAGGCAGCAAGGTCAACCCGATGCCTGAATCGTTCGCGGCGAAGAGCAGTTGTTGTGCCATTTCAGTGGGATCATGATACGGCGTGCCACCGGCTTGATGATGCAGATAATGAAACTCCCCGACTTGGGAGTAACCCGCTTTGAGCATATCAATATAGAGCTGCTTGGCGATAATGCGCGCGTCTTCAGGTGTTAGCTTTTGCACGACCTTGTACATCAGATCACGCCAGCTCCAAAAACTATCATTCGGATTCAAGCAGACTTCAGCGGCCCCCGCCATCACCCGCTGAAAGGCGTGTGAATGCACATTGGCCACTGTTGGTAATACCGGACCTGAGAGAAGCGTCGCGTCTGCCGGACATTTTTGATCGGATTGCACCGAACGGATAACCCCCGCCTGAACGTCCAACACAACATTGTTTGCCCATCCGGTCGCCAACCAGGCACGCTTAGCGAAGTACAGGTCACTCTTTGTAGGCTTGGTTTTCGTCTCGATCATAATCCTGTCCAATAAAAGCGATAAGAAAGAGTGTAATAGAGCATTTAATGTATATACAAGTAAAACAAAAGCATCCTATGAATATAAATCCCCAGCTAAAATTATAACTGTTTGTTTTATTTGAAATAAACCTAAAAAATTACGTTTAACATTGATGAATAGCTCATTTATTCATAAAAAATGTCCGTGAAATACTTGCATACCTCCCTTAAAAGCACTAATTTCAATACAAGCTTGTATATACATCTAATAACAATTAAACAGCCGTATTCATTGTAGGAGTGGTTCATGTCACAACCTAATCATCATACCCGTCATCGCTCTGGCGTGATCAAAGCCGCTACCGGCACCCAGTTAACCGCTAAATCGTGGCTCACCGAAGCGCCACTGCGCATGTTAATGAATAACCTAGATCCAGATGTGGCGGAGAACCCAGAAGAGTTGGTGGTCTATGGTGGCATTGGCCGCGCCGCACGTAATTGGGAAAGTTACGATAAAATCGTTGAATCCCTCACCGAACTAGAAGAAGACGAAACCTTGCTGGTTCAGTCGGGCAAGCCGGTAGGCGTATTCAAAACCCACAGCAACGCTCCGCGCGTTTTGATTGCGAACTCTAACTTGGTGCCCCACTGGGCTAATTGGGAACATTTCAACGAACTCGACGCCAAAGGTTTGGCGATGTACGGTCAAATGACGGCGGGCTCTTGGATTTACATTGGCAGCCAAGGCATTGTGCAAGGCACCTATGAAACGTTCGTGGAAGCAGGTCGCCAGCATTATGATGGTAAACTTGCAGGTCGCTGGGTACTGACCGCAGGCTTAGGCGGCATGGGCGGCGCACAGCCCCTTGCCGCCACCTTGGCGGGTGCCTGTTCATTGAACATCGAATGTCAGCAAAGCCGTATCGACTTCCGCTTACGCACTCGTTATGTGGACGAGCAAGCGACCGATTTAGACGATGCCATGGCACGCATTAAGCAATACACGGCCGAAGGTAAAGCGGTGTCGATCGCCCTCTGTGGTAACGCTGCCGATATTCTGCCAGAGATGGTCAAGCGTGGTATTCGACCTGATATGGTGACCGACCAAACGTCCGCGCACGATCCGCTTAATGGTTATTTACCGATTGGTATGAGCTGGAAAGAGTACCGCGATAAAGCACAAACACAGCCTAAGGAAATCGTCACCGCTGCGAAAAAATCCATGGCGAAACACGTACAAGCCATGTTGGATTTCCAAAAAATGGGCGTACCAACATTTGATTACGGCAACAACATTCGTCAAATGGCGATGGAAGAAGGCGTCGAAAACGCGTTTGATTTCCCGGGCTTTGTGCCCGCTTACATTCGTCCCTTATTCTGTCGCGGCATTGGCCCGTTCCGTTGGGCGGCACTGTCAGGCGATCCCGAAGACATTTATAAAACTGACGCCAAAGTAAAAGAACTGATCGCTGACGATGAGCATTTGCATCACTGGCTTGATATGGCGCGCGAACGCATTCAATTCCAAGGTCTGCCAGCCCGTATTTGTTGGGTCGGACTGGGACAACGGGCCAAACTTGGCCTCGCTTTTAATGAAATGGTACGCAGTGGTGAATTGTCTGCGCCTATCGTGATTGGCCGAGACCACCTAGACTCAGGGTCTGTTGCCAGTCCAAACCGTGAAACCGAAGGCATGCAAGATGGCTCCGACGCGGTATCAGATTGGCCGCTATTAAACGCGCTTTTGAATACCGCTTCTGGCGCCACATGGGTGTCGTTGCATCACGGTGGTGGCGTGGGTATGGGCTTCTCACAACACTCCGGTATGGTGATTGTCTGTGATGGCAGCGACGATGCCGCTGAACGCATTGCGCGTGTACTGCACAACGACCCAGCAACAGGCGTTATGCGTCATGCCGACGCAGGCTATGACATTGCCATCGACTGCGCCAAAGAACAACACCTTAACTTGCCAATGATCACTGGCCAATAATTCGAGGTAGACCATGTTTGAATTAACCTTACAACCGGGCAAGTTAAGCCTAAACGATTTGCGCCAAATCAGCCGCCGTTCAGTCAAGATACAATTGGACGAAAGCGCTCTTCCGGCGATTAATGCCAGCACCCAAGTGGTCAACGATGTGATCGCGGAAAACCGCACGGTTTATGGCATTAACACAGGCTTTGGCTTACTGGCCAATACCCGCATCGCCCCAGAAGATTTAGACGAGCTGCAACGCAGCATCGTGTTGTCCCACGCCGCTGGCATCGGCGCACTGATGGACGATCAAACGGTTAAGCTGATCATGGCACTTAAAGTAAACAGCCTAGCACGTGGTTTCTCGGGCATCCGTTTAAGTGTGATTGAAGCCTTGATCACCTTGATCAATAAACAAGTGTATCCGTGTATTCCGAAAAAAGGCTCCGTGGGCGCGTCCGGTGACCTAGCACCATTGGCGCATATGAGCACGGTGCTACTGGGTGAAGGCCAAGCCCGTTACCAAGGCGAAATCCTATCGGGTAAAGCGGCGCTCGCCATTGCCGGATTAGAACCCATTACCTTAGCCCCGAAAGAAGGTCTAGCACTGCTGAACGGCACCCAAGCGTCCACCGCGTTTGCCTTAGAAGGTCTGTTCCAAGCCGAAGATTTGTTTGCTTCGGCTACCGTGTGTGGTGCTTTAACCGTGGAAGCCGCACTCGGCAGCCGTAGCCCATTTGACGACCGTATTCATCAAGTGCGAGGCCATCAAACACAGATCGACGCCGCGGCCGCTTATCGCCATCTATTGGGCGAAACGAGCGAGCTGGGTGATTCCCATGTGGGCTGTGAGAAAGTCCAAGACCCCTACTCGTTGCGCTGTCAGCCACAAGTTATGGGCGCGTGCTTAGAACAAATCCGCAGTGCTGCCAACGTGCTGTGCGTAGAAGCCAACTCTGTCTCGGATAACCCGTTAGTATTTGCCGCTGAAGGTGACATTATTTCTGGGGGGAATTTCCATGCCGAACCCGTGGCCATGGCCGCCGACAATCTCGCGTTAGCCATCGCCGAGATTGGCAGCTTGTCTGAGCGTCGCATGGCGCTGCTGATCGACAGCAATCTAAGCAAATTGCCACCGTTCTTGGTCGATAATGGCGGCGTTAACTCAGGTTTTATGATCGCCCAAGTCACCGCCGCGGCATTGGCCAGTGAGAACAAAACCTATGCCCACCCTGCGTCGGTCGACAGTCTACCGACCTCTGCTAACCAAGAAGACCATGTGTCCATGGCGACGTTTGCCGCGCGTCGATTAAACGACATGTCGGAAAACACCCGTGGCATTCTCGCGGTGGAAATCTTATCCGCGGTGCAGGGGTTGGATTTTCGCGCGCCGTTAAAGTCATCAGAACGACTGGAGCTGGCACGCGCTACGTTAAGAGCACGCGTACCGTTCTACGATAAAGACCGCTACTTCGCACCCGATATTGAAAAGGCGAATAACTTGCTTAAAGAAGCGACTCACAATGACAGTATGCCTGAGGGTTTACTGCCAAGTTTGCATTGATCTAAGGAGCCCACATGACGCAATCGGACGACCTCATGCAGCTCGACAGTTTATGGCGCGGCGTGCATGTCGCGACCATGAAAGACGGTCAATACAGTACGATAGAAAACGCCGCCATCGGTGTTCACGGCGGCCGTATTGCGTGGATTGGCCCCGACGATCAGTTGCCGCGTTACCAGACTCAGCAAGAGCACGATATGGCAGGGTGCTGGGTCACGCCTGGGCTAATCGACTGCCACACACACCTAGTATTTGGTGGCAATCGTGCGGGTGAATTTGAACAACGCTTAAACGGTGTCAGCTATCAAGACATTGCCGCCCAAGGAGGCGGCATTGCGGCTTCCGTTAGTGCTACGCGCGCCGCCAGTGAAGCAGACTTGGCGGCCAGTAGTAAACGTCGCTTGCAAAGCTTAATGCGAGATGGCGTCACCACGGTTGAGATCAAATCCGGCTATGGCTTGTCCCTTGAAAGCGAGCTAAAAATGCTGCGTGTCGCAACCACATTAGGCAATGAACTGCCCGTCACGATCAAGCGTACCTGCTTGGCAGCCCATGCCATGCCCCCAGAGTTTGATGACAAAGATCGCTACATTGATTATCTCTGTCATGAGGTGTTGCCGAAGGTCGCCACGTTGGGCATGGCCGATGCCGTCGACGCTTTTTGCGAGCACATTGCGTTCAGTCCCGAGCAAGTCGAGCGTTACTTTCAAACGGCAGGTAAATTAGGCTTGCCGGTTAAACTCCATGCGGAACAATTGTCAGCCCTAGGCGGTAGTACCATGGCTGCGAGGTATCAAGCGTTATCCGCCGACCATCTGGAATTTATCACTGAAGACGATGTCAAAGCCATGGCCAGCGCCGGTACTGTGGCGGTGTTATTGCCTGGTGCGTTCTATACGCTAAAAGAAACCCAACGACCGCCAATGAGCTTGCTGCGTGAGCACGGTGTCAAAATTGCCATTGCCACCGATTCCAACCCAGGCACCTCGCCTGCGCTGTCATTGCGCTTAATGATGAACATGGCCTGTACACTGTTTGGCATGACACCCGAAGAAGCCTTGGCTGGCACCACCTTGAACGCCGCCAACGCTTTGGGTATGGCGCACACGCATGGATCGTTAGAAATGGGGAAAGTAGCCGATTTTATTTGCTGGGATGTAGAAAGTCCGGGGGAATTGAGCTATTGGTTAGGAGGCGATCTCGTGAAACAACGTATTCAACAGGGAATCATTAGCTCATGACACCATTCAGTTCAACGCTCGACCATGCGCCATTTGAGTTTCGCCAAAGCGAAACCCCTCTGCTTGTTAGCATGCCGCACTCGGGGTTAGAAGTGCCAAATAGCATTGTCGATGGGTTAACAGAACAAGCTAAAAAACTGCCTGATACGGATTGGTATATCCCTGAGCTGTATGGCTTTTTAGAGTCTTTAGGTGTCGGTGTCATCAAAGCCAACTATTCTCGCTATGTCATTGATCTTAACCGACCGCTTGATGACAAACCCCTGTACCAAAGTAAAACGACGGGGCTGTTTCCGAATATTTTATTTGACGAGCAACCCATCTTCGAAGCCCATAAAAGCCCAACAGAGGCTCAGCGAGCAGAGTTTAAAGAACATATTTGGCAGCTATACCACACCTCAATCGCCATGGAGCTGGCACGATTGAAAGCCAAGTTCGGCTACGCCATCTTGTTCGATGCTCACAGCATTGCCGCCCAAGTCCCCATGCTGTTTGAAGGGACACTGCCTGATTTCAACTGGGGCACCAACCAAGGCGCATCCTGTGATCAAGCCCTACTCGACGCGGTACTCGACACCATTGATCCAAATTACTCCGTTGTCTCTAATGGGCGCTTCAAAGGCGGTTACATTACTCGACACTTCGGCCAACCGGAGCAAGGCATCCACGCGATTCAGTTAGAATTATCACAAGCAACTTACCTCAATGAAGAGCAGGCTGCACAGAGCATTTACCATCTGGATAACGCAAAACTGCCGGACATACAGAAACAGCTTAAAAGGGTTATTGAGGCATGTTTAGGGACAAGGTTCGACGCTATTTAAAACATTCAACGTTGGCACGCTAGCCCGCTTTAGATTACCTTATACGTCATACATTGATCTACTAAGGCGATACAACACGTGAAGCAAGATGTTCTTTCTTTAATCGAGCAAAACTATCCGACCTTATCGCCTTCAGCGCGTAGCATCGCAAATTACTTGCAGCAGCACCCGCTAGCGATTGTTAGCCAAACATCGGCCGAGATTGCCGAACATACGCATACCTCTAAAGCCACGGTCAGCCGCTTCTTTCGTCAATTAGGTTTTGAGTCTCAACAAGATGCTAAACAGGCGCAATTACAATTGCGTCAGAACGGAGTGCCTGTTTTAACTCAAGACAACTCAATAGATCAAACCGCTGAAGAATTAAAAAATTTATCACTGACTTTCGAAGGATTGCATGCCGATATACTCAATGACGTGTGCGCTCAATTAGCGAACGCCAGCCGTGTTACGTTGATTGGCTTTCGTAACTCTTATCCCGTGGCCTTGCACTTTCGCCAGCAGTTACAGCAGATTCGACCGTCTATCCGCTTACTGCCTCAACCAGGGCAGACATTAGGGGAAGATTTACACGATATTTTAGACGGTGAAGTGATTGTGTTATTTGGCTTCCAGCGCCGTACTCGTGTCTTTAAGAAAATCGTCGAAGTACTGAAAGAGCATCAAACGATTCTGATCACGGACCCCACAGGTCAAATGTACAATCAACAAGTCAGCCAAGTTTTAGTGTGCCATTTGGGCAATGACAACCCTTTTTACAGCTATGCAGCGCCAATGAGCTTGGTGTCGATGCTGTCTAATCGCGTATATGACCTGATTGGCAAAAATGGTCACCATCGCACCCAAGCGATTTCTCAGCTTTTCAATGAATTAGGTGAGATGGAATAACTGCCCAAGTGCTATGACTACGAATAAAAACCAACCTTCAAACAGATTGGTTTTTAACCATTTCTGCAGTTTTAATTAATGTTGTAATGCAGTGACCATACTGGCTACAACCTCTGAGCTTGAAGGAATACTCGCATCAGCACACATGACAATATGATGTGATTCGTAAAGCGGCGTATAGCGGTAAGGTACCGTAAAATAGAAGATTCCTACCGTTGGCGTATGTGTCGATATCGCGATATTTCGAACCCCTGTATCGGGCGCCACAAGTAACGACGCTTGAGCCACTTTCAGCACTAAGTCATCTAGAGGTAAACACGCCTGAATCGAGAAGTTACTTTTCGATGTTAAGTCTTCCAGAAACTCACCTTTTTCAAAGTCATTCTTACCTTCTAAATACACATGCAGGTAGTCTGGTAACGCAGCCATTCCCTGCTCCACCACTTCACGCATCTGCTCTTTTGACAGAATTTTGCTTTTCATCGAAGCACCATTGAAGTACAAAATAAATGGTGCGTCCTTATCGCAAACAACTTGGTGGTCAGGGTAGGCAAACTCTAAACGTCTTGGTGGTGTGTGACCTAAAATACGCAGCATATCTAACATCACTTCAACTTCAGGTTGCAAATCAGAACGAAAAACCGCCACATCACACAGTACCTTACGCATCAAGCTATTGTAGGGGAAACCGATTTTAAGCTTTGCTTTGCCCAGCGCCATCATCCAATGGGAGCGATTGGTGCTGGCGAGATCGAACATGAGATCTTGTTCACCAAGTGCTTTGACACAGGCAAGTTTATCTTTGCTACCTGTGGTTTTCCGCCTATCGGTGCCAGGCATGATGTTCACATGATCCACTAAATCGACCGGCATTCCATATTGATAATTAGAAACGGCCGCCAAGGTAATTTCTGCATTCGGAAAGAACTTGCGCGCTTCGACTAAGAAGGGACGTAGGATCACTTGATCACCCAACGCAGCATGACGAATTACAGTAATTTTTTTGATCGCGTTTGGATCAAACTCTTCGCGCAAAAAATGGCGTGCTTTTTTATTGGCATACGCACCACGTTCAAACCAAAGATGCTTTAAACGATCTGGTGGGAGTTTTGTCATGTGTTAATCCGTTATAGGTACAAACAATGGTAAACGGATTTTACTGATAAGCAGCGATGAAGCAAAAACTATCTTCACCTTCATCATATATGAAAAAAACGTACTATGACTAACTAGATAGTGCATTAACTATAGTAGTTCTAGCAGCTTCCATAGCATCATGAAAACCTCCACTATCCGTATTAAAGATAACAGAAACTAAGGTAGCAATTAAAACTGCCATGACCGCATACTCAATTGAAGTAACGCCTTGACGACATTTGGCGAAGTTGAAAACGGCCGAATACAGACGATACTTAATTTTGCACATGGAGTGATCCAATAAAATAATGAATACTTTATAAAATACTTCATTGGTAGATATTTACTAGACCTAATCCACATCTAGCCAATGGTAAGGCTTATTTCTGCGATATTAATCCATCACTCAGCCTAATGGGCCACCCAAAATCGTTTTTGACAAACCGCTCAAGATACCAGAGCCATTCTCATTACGTAATTCATCATACCACGCATTGGTTTCATCAGGGTTAACGCCATGTGTCACCTCACAGCGCTTGCGCGCCTTAAGCACTAAGTCTTTTACGCGCTCTAAACGAGCATCGTTGTAACACCGCAAAGCTCCTTCGATATCACAGCTGGCCGCAAAGCAGCGTCCTAATACCACGGCATCTTCTAATGCTGCGCCACCGCCTTGGCCTATATCAGGGGTAGTGCTATGACCTGCATCACCTAGCAAGGCAACACGCCCTTTCACTAACGGGCTAAAAGGGTCAACATCATGAATTTCAATACGGTTGGTGGTATCGGGGTTAATGGCATCTATCAAGCGCTGGACCGGTTCAGCCCACCCTTCAAAATAGCCTTTAAGGTCTTTGATTACGGTCGAGCGATCTTGCGGCAAACCTTTTTCAAGCGGCACATCAAAGAAAAAGTAGAAGCGGTTATCGGCAATAGGCATGACGGAGACACGCTTGCCATCTGCCACAAACATCGTCCATTGCTCCGCAGGGGCGATGCTTTCATCGATCTCAACTAAGCCGTTCCAATTCACATAGCCTGCGTAGCGTCGCTCCACTTTATGGCCCATTAGATAGTCACGAGCGATAGAGTGAGCGCCATCGGCGGCGATCATAAAGTCTCCTTGTGCTGAGCTGCCGTCGGCAAACGTGGCGATAACACCTTGTTCATTTTGGCTGACACTCTCTAGGCGTCTACCAAACTGGACCTTATGACGCCCCCACCAATCAATCATACGAGACTGCAGATCCGCACGAGAGACCGGACATGGTCGTTCGCCCACCTCTTCAACTAAGGGCGCCAAGCTAAATTGTGTCATTTGCTCGCCACTAAAGCCTTCAAGATACGCCATGTGATGCATCGGCCCCCCCAGATCGTCCATGATTTGGCCCATACCTAAGTGATTCATACACTTTACGCCATTGGACCAAACCGAAATCGCTGCACCAACCGGTTTCATTTCTTTCACGGCTTCATAGATCTCGCATTCAATGCCTTGCTGATCCAATGCTGCGGCGGCCGACATACCACCGATGCCCGCACCAATGATGATTGCTTTCATAACGATACCTCACTGTCCAAATACTGCGTTATACAGCGCATCGCAAGAACCGTGCCCGAAACAGACATTCCTAGGAACGTCTTTGACGGCAAGGATTTGATTGACCACGTGGTCAAACTCAATGATTCAAGAACAAAAACAATGCACTCAATTAGTGCATTGAATCAAAGCCGTGCGCCTTAACTGCCTCGATAAGTGCTGTAAGAATAAGGTGTTACCAACAATGGCACATGATAATGGCTGTCTTCATCACTTATACCAAAGCGTAATACCACCACGTCAAGAAAGCGAGGCTCAGGTAATTCAACCCCTTGTGCAGCAAAGTAGTCACCGACCGAGAATGCCAATTCATAACACCCAGCAAGGAAAGCATCGCCTTCTAGCAGCGGCGCATCACAACGGCCATCAGTATTTGAAATCGTTTTAGCGACCCAGTTTCGCGTGCCATCTTCTGCTAGTTTGTACAGTTCGATGATGACGCCCGATGCTGCAACGCCACGCGTATTATCCAAAATATGTGTCGTTAAATAGCCCATTTTTAGTCCTCAAAATAGCTCTATGTCCACTATCCATTCAGAAAATTAACACTTGCACTGACAAGTGATTACGATCAAAAGTGACTGTCAGCTAATCACAAATCCACCCCAGACACCAACAAGGAGATGTAATGAGTAACCATAAGCAATCACTTTTAGAGCAAGATAAAGACAGCTTTATCAATCATTTAAAAGACATTTATGAACATTCCAAGTGGGTTGCTGCTGCACTTTATGAGCAACGTGATGCGCTCAAAACGCATCCAGAGGGGCTGCAATGTTCAGTGGCACAAGTCATGCAGGACATTGTTGAACAGGCTGATCACAGCACACAGTTGGCACTGTTACGCGCTCATCCTGATCTGGCGGGTAAAGCCGCACTGGCTGGGGAATTAACCGATGCCTCCAGTAATGAGCAAGCAGGCGCTGGGTTAGATCGCTTAAGCCCATCCGAGTTGGAGCATTTCCTCTCGCTGAACACAGGCTATCGAGACAAATTCGGCTTTCCATTCATCATGGCGGTCAGAGGTGCGACAAAGGACCAAATCATTGAAGGGTTTGAAACTCGCCTGCCCAATGCACCAGAAAAAGAGTTCCGTCATGCATTAAACGAAGTACATAAAATTGCCGGTTTCCGGCTGCAAGATTTACCAGAGTATTTCTGGGAATAACGACCAAAATTGGTGCATAAATTGTTTCTTTTGTTTCAGTTGACAGGAAGTGGAAACGATTGTTTCATATAAACAAATCAAAGGAGCGAACAATGCAGCATTCGATCACCACGAGCCCATTTTTAAGACTGACACTGGCCAGCTTTCCAAGCTGCCCTGCTGCATCGGAGCAACCGTTGGCTGGAATGCGTTTGGCGGTGAAAGACTTGTTTCATATGCAAGGCTTACCTACTTCAGCGGGCAATCCGACTTGGTTAGCCACTCACGATTTACCGACCAAAACGGCCTCAAGCGTGATCAAGCTGTTGCAAGCCGGCGCACAGTTTGTCGGGAAAACCATTACCGACGAACTGGCTTACAGCCTCAACGGCCAAAATATCCATTACGGCACCCCCGAGAACCCGGTGACACCGGATCGCTTACCGGGTGGTTCGTCTTCTGGTTCAGCGGTGGCCGTAGCAAAAGGTTTTGCTGACATTGGTTTAGGCACCGATACGGGTGGATCGATTCGTGTTCCTTCCAGCTACAACGGCCTGTTCGGTTTGCGCCCGACCCATGGCGCCATAGCTATGGACAACATGGTCGCGTTAGCACCATCGTTCGATACCGTGGGTTTTATGACTCGTCGCTTAGATGAGCTTGAAAAAGTCGCTCAGGTGTTGTTACCAACACCGCCCACCAAGTTAACTAAGACACTGATTGCGAAAGATTTAATCAGTCAAGTGGAACACAAAGACGCGCTCCAAGCGCAGCTCGATATTTGGCAAGCGGAAGGCCTTCTTAGCACTGAACAAAATCTTGAAATTGATCCCATGTACTGGCAAACCGGCACCACATTCCGCACTTTGCAAGGGGCGGAAATTTGGCAAACTCACGGAGACTGGATTACACAAAACGATCCTGACTTTGGACCAGACATTGCCAGCCGTTTTGAATGGACAAAAACGATTAGCGCCGATGACGTTGCCCAAGCAAAAACACAACAAGCCAAGTTTCGAGCATGGCTCGATGAGCAGCTTGAAAGTGCCGTTTTGATAGTGCCCACCACACCGGGTCGCTCTCCACTGTTAACCATGCAAGACAATGAGTTAGCCGACTATCGCAACCAGCTTTTAGAGCTGACAGCGATTGCCGGACTGTGCGGCCTTCCTCAATTGCACTTACCTGTTTGTGAGATCAACAATGCACCGTGTGGCCTGTCTTTGATTGGCCCACGAGGCAGTGATCTTAGTTTGATCGCCCTCGCCAAAACATTAATGGAGTAATACATGTCTTCTATCGCGTTTACCGCACCGCACCATGAGGCGACCAAAGCAGGCCAAGCCATTCTTGAGCAAGGTGGCACTGCCATCGAAGCGATGGTCGCTGCCGCCGCAACAATTGCTGTGGTCTACCCTCATATGAATGGTCTGGGCGGTGATGGATTTTGGCTGATCAGCGAGCCAGGTAAAACACCGATTGGCATTGATGCATCGGGTAAAGCGGCGCAAAGAGCCACGCTGGATTTCTATGCAGAAGACGATGCCATCCCAACTCGCGGAGGCAAAGCCACCGTGACGATGGCCGGAGCCGTGGCCGGCTGGCAAAAAGCGTTAGACATCAGCGCCTTTTGGCAATCACCCAAGCCTCTAAACGAACTTCTTAAAAATGCCATCGATCACGCTAAAAATGGCATTGAGATTACCGAAAGTCTGCAATCAGCAAGTCGTAAAGTGCATGACGACTTGGCAACATTACCAGGCTTTGCGCAGTTCTTAGATCAAGGTAATACACTGACTCATGGCAACTGCTTAACGCTTAGTACTTTGGCTGATACGTTAAAGCATCTGGCAGAGCAAGGCCTTGATGACTTCTACCACGGCTCGATCGCAGAGCAACTCGCTGCCGATTTAGAAGCCGCTGGCTCACCGCTTCGCTTGGCGGATTTTCACGATTACCGCGCCGAACAAGTAACACCATTAAGCGTGGAAACCAGCGTTGGCAAACTTTACAACCTGCCAGCGCCGACCCAAGGTATTGCCTCGTTAATTATCTTGGCCTTGTACGATCGCATTCATCACTTAGGCGATGGGGGCCAAACCGACATGGCACATCTTTTGATTGAGGCCACTAAACAAGCCTTTATTGCTCGCAACGAATACGTCACAGATCCCGCGCGCCTGAGTATTAACCTGCAAGATTTACTCAGTGATGCAAACCTCGCAACGATGACTGACAAGATTGCAATCGACCAAGCACAAGCGTGGCCACACCCAGCGAAACACGGCGACACCATTTGGATGGGCTGCTGTGACAACGAAGGAAGAATAGTAAGCTATATTCAAAGTTTGTTCTGGGAATTTGGCAGTGGCATCGTCAGTCCAAGCACAGGCATTGTTTGGAACAACCGAGGATCGTCCTTTAGTCTTGAGAAAGGCAACTTGCAGGAACTTAAGCCCAATTTAAAGCCTTTTCATACCCTAAACCCTGCATTTGCAGAGCTAGCTGATGGACGCCGTATCAGCTACGGTACCATGGGTGGCGAAGGCCAACCACAAACTCAAGCGGCTTTATTCAGTCGTTACGTGTATCACAAGCAGCCCTTAGACATTAGTATCGCGGCTGGGCGCTGGCTACTTGGCCGCACCTGGGGCGATGTTAGTCACAATTTAAAAGTGGAAAGTGATCTCGCCGCCGATGCCGCACAATCATTGATTACTCGTGGACACGACCTTGTTGAAGTGCCTGCCTGCAATGAGTTAATGGGCCATGCTGGCGCTGTGGTGTCATTCCCTGAGGGCAACACCGACGCCGCCACCGACCCACGCAGTGATGGCTTAGCGGTTTCTTCGGCTAGTCACTCAGGTTAAGTCATTGGGTCTGAGATGCATCGAAGTTGATTCTGAAAGCGCCGTCTAAGCCGAGTCGAGAAGGTGTTGCTGTTCCGAGAACACAACAACATATTTAACGTTAAAGAGAGCAAAACATGTCATTCATAATGGAAAACTATTCCATGATTTTAGCCATGATGGGCACAGGTGTAATTGCCGGTATCTTGGCAGGTCTTTTAGGTGTTGGCGGCGGTATCGTAATCGTTCCAGTACTGTTCTTTTTGTACCAAGGGCTCGGCGTTAGCGCTGATACAGCGATGCTAGTGGCCACCGCAACGTCGCTCGCAACAATCATTCCAACATCGATTAGCTCTATCCGCGCCCATCATGCTAAAGGCAATGTGGACTTTCAGTTACTGAAGTTCTGGGGCGTTTTTATCTTTCTAGGTGTCTTAGTGGGCAGCTATGTGGTGACGCAAGTCGAAGGCCAATGGTTAACCTTGATGTTCGGTATCATCGCAACGTTATCCGCTTTAAACATGTTGTTGGGTAAGAAGGACGCCATGTTCCAATCCCTGCCGGGCAAAGGCGGGCAAGGAATCATCGCCGCTTGCATTGGTTTCTTTAGCTCTATGGTTGGCATCGGAGGCGGTACGTTAACCGTACCAACGCTTACGTTTTGTAATTACCCCGCACACCGAGCAGTAGGTACCGCCGCCGCAGTTGGTCTGATCATTTCACTGCCTGCCGCCATCACTATGCTTATTGTGGGCCAAACGCCTATCGATTCACCATTCGGCACATTTGGCTTAGTAAACCTAGTCGGCGCAGCCTGTATCATCCCGCTGACCGTATTGTTTGCGCCCGTTGGCGCAGGCCTTGCGCAACGTTTGAACGCCGCCATGCTGAAAAAAGTCTTTGCCGTCGTGCTGATCTTCACCGGTCTAAGAATGCTATACCAAGCTTTAGTTTAGGAGCCTCTCATGCAACCTCTTCACTTTCCACCCCGTTTGCTGATGGGCCCAGGCCCTATTAATTGCTACCCGAGCGTTCTGCAAGCCATGTCGACGCAGCTTGTCGGGCAATACGATCCAACCATGACTGGCTACATGAATGAGGTCATGGCGTTGTATCGCCAAGTATTCAATACACAAAACGAACAAACGTTCCTCATCGATGGTACCTCTCGTGCAGGCATTGAAGCCTCTCTGGTATCGGTGCTTGAGCCAAACGATAAGGTGCTTGTGCCGATTTTTGGCCGCTTTGGTCATCTGCTAACGGAAATTGCAGAACGCGCTGGCGCCGATGTGCATACGATCGAAGTACCTTGGGGCGAAGTGTTTGACCCGCAACACATTGAAGAAGCCATCAAACGTGTGCAACCCAAAGTCTTAGCGATCGTACAAGGTGATACTTCAACCACCATGTTACAGCCATTGCACGAGCTAGGTGGTATTTGTCGAGCACACGATGTGTTGCTGTATACCGATGCCACAGCATCAATTGGCGGTAACCCGTTTGATATGGACGCTTGGCAGATCGATGCGGTCTCCGTGGGTCTGCAAAAATGCCTTGGTGGACCATCTGGCAGTGCGCCAGTCAGTTTCAACGATCGCTTCGCATCGGTTGTGCGCCAACGCCACCATGTCGAAGCAGGCATTCGAGACGCCCACCACGAGGACGCAAAAGGTTCACGGATTCGTTCCAACTACTTTGACCTTGGCATGATCATGGATTACTGGGGGGAAGAGCGTCTAAACCATCACACCGAAGCGGCAACGATGTTATTTGGTTCGCGTCAGTGTGCTGTCGAGCTGCTTCGGGAAGGACAAGATACGGTGATTGCTCGCCACCAGCTTGCGGGCAATGCCATGCTGCAAGGTATTCAAGCAATGGGCTTACAGCCTTATGGCGACTTGAGCAACAAGATGAGCAACGTGGTCGGTGTGTCTATCCCAGACAACGTGGATGGTGAGAAAGTCCGCCACGACTTGCTGAACATTTTTAATATCGAGATTGGCACCAGTTTCGGGCCATTGAAAGGTAAAGTTTGGCGCATTGGCACGATGGGTTATAACGCACGCCAAGATGCAGTACTCCATACCCTGCAATCACTGGAAACGGTATTGCGTGGACAAGGTCTTGGCTTGCCTAATGGTGCAGGTGTCGATACGGCCCTAGCTGTTTATAGCTCTGCTCAACATAGTGCGGCAACAGAGAAGGCTACGTCATGATCGACTTCCAGACGCTCGGCCAAACCGTCATGGCACGTTTAGAAACACTTGGCAAAATAAGTCAGTCACCCGATTATTTGGACCGACGCTATTTATCTGAGCAGCACAAGAGAGCCAATCAACTGATAGATAAATGGATGACCGCCGCTGGCATGCGTTCTTGGCAAGATCAAGCCGGTAATATTTGGGGCCGCTTTGAAGCAGAGCAAAGCGATGCACCCCGCTATATCATGGGGAGCCATCTCGACACCGTACCAAATGGCGGTAAGTACGATGGCATGTTGGGTGTGGTCGCTCCTATCACATTGATCGAAGCCCTCCATGTAGAAGGCATTCGTTTACCCTTTCACTTGGATATCGTTGGCTTTGGCGATGAAGAAGGGACACGCTTTGGCTCCACATTATTGGGCAGCCGTGCATTAACGGGTCAATGGGCAGCAAGCTGGGCCGACCTGCAAGATGAAGATGGCATCAGCCTCGCCCAAGCGTTAGAAAACTTTGGGCTGAGCTTCGATAACGTCTCTGAAGCCACCATAGCAACTGAAAATCTAAAGGGTTACCTTGAATTACATATCGAGCAAGGCCCAGTGTTAGAACAAAGAAATCTGCCCGTCGGCGTCGTGAGTGCGATTGCCGCCGCCAAACGTTTTGAGATTACCGTTACTGGCATGGCGGGTCACGCAGGCACCGTTCCTATGCCCATGCGCCTGGATACATTGGCGGCCAGTAGCGAAATGATTTTAGCCGTCGAAAGCGTTGCTAAAGAACATGGTGTAGTCGCCACCGTTGGCCAGATCAGCAATAGGCCCAACGGCGTCAATGTGATCTCGGGGAAAACCGTATTTTCACTTGATGTTCGCAGTGCGCAAGACTTTCAGCGTGATGATGCCATTGCCGATATTATGGATCGCTTAGACAACATCGCAGCAAAACGGAATCTGGCGTTAGAGCACAGACCGACCCACAGTGCACACGCTGTGCAATGTGACGACCAGCTGCAAAGCGTACTATGCAACGCGATCGCAGCGCAGGGTATTGGTGTGCATACATTGTTTTCTGGCGCTGGACACGATGCGGTAGCCATGGCCGACATCTGCCCTGTTGCTATGCTGTTTATGCGTTGTGATAAAGGAATCAGCCATCATCCAGCAGAAGCCATCACAACTGAAGATGTGAGTGCGACCTTGGCCGTACTAAGCCATACACTGCAGAGTTTGAAGTAAGCTCTACAGATACGCATTCATACAAAATCATTGGGGGAGTTTCCTATCTCTCGTTGATGCACCCGTCTATGCAATTCAATTGGCTTGCGCAATTCTCGTTCCTCAACCGCGTCAGCACCAATTGAACGCATAGATGCTTGCCAATTAGATGAAGGGGTCAGATCCCTTTTGTGGGTATAAGCGTCCATGCAATTCAATTAGCTTGCGCAATTCTCGTCCCTCGACCGCGTCTGCGCTAATTCAACGCATGAAAGCTTATTAATAAGACAGATTTAAGGGATCTGACCCCTGAATACTTACAGGGATTACTTGATGCAATTTACTCGAATTTATAATGACGATCAGGGCAAGAGCCATTTTGGTGAAGTGAATATCGATGTCCGTGACGGTGGGCCGATTGGTATGTTGTCGGAGCGTTTCTCCGCGGGTGAAATGATCTTTCGTGAAACCCCAGCCGACTACGATTTTAAATGGCATCCAGCGCCACAGCGTCAGTTGCTATTCATTATCAAAGGCAGCTGCGAGTTTAAAGTGTCGAACGGTGAAACCCGTCAATTTAAAGGCGGAGATGTGCTACTGCTAGAAGACACCGAAGGCGAAGGCCATTGTTCAAAAGCCTTGAACAACGAAATCCGCCACTCAATCTTTGTCACCCTTCCTGAAGGTTCAGCATTGTAAGTTCGGTAAGTCCTTCTCCATGCAATTCAATTCGCTGGCGCAAAGTCATTGGCTTGCGTAATGCGTTGGTGCATGACTATTTAAACATCGATCCTAATATTGTCCGCTCTATCATTGCTCAGGGCTATTATGCGCAAGTGTTCGATTTTATAAATGTTGGAACAGCGGCTTTGGAGTCTATACAGTAAGTACTTGAACCCTCACTTTCACTAATGTATTTGAGTATGAACATGGATAGAAGCGCAATCATGAAAGCCTCGCTGGTAATAGCGAGTGGTCTATACACAGGGCTAGTGTCGGCCGACGTTATATTTTCCTGCGATACAACAAACGGTAAGCAGGTCTTGGTTGAAGACGCTGGTGAACATATTAAGTACGCATTTGGCCGTGACTTAGACCGTCCTGAGTTGTCTCTCTCCGTCCCTCGCGAAGCGGCTGCCACATGGCAATGGCCAGGCATAGGTCGTTATATGGGTTATTCAGTTACGCTGCCAAACGGCGCTATTACTTACACCGTTTTTTATTCAGTTGACCGTATGACCGAAGGTTTCCCACTTACCTCCGGTGTCACCGTGGCTAACAAAAATCAGCGTATCGCGACTATCTACTGCTTATCGAATACCCTAAACGAATCCTTACAAGGCATTGACCTTAAAGAAGATAAGTAAGCGCTACACAACAAGAACCGCCTAGCCAAGTAGCCTCATGGCTAGGCGCATCGCGGTAAGACCGTTATATTCAATGCTGTTCTACCAACCAATGGGCATTCGCAATTCCTCTATGAAATTTACCGATCAAGTGCTTTCGCACAATCTTGTTGCTTACGCAAAAGATTATCCACATGGCACCGTTGAAGCAGAACATAGCCATCGTTGCGCACAGCTACTCCATTCGTTAAGCGGCGTGATACGTATCGAAACAGCACAAGGCAGTTGGGTGATCCCGCCCTCTAAAGGCATGTGGATTCCTGCTGGTGTTCCCCATAGTTTACATATCAGCGGCGCGGTAAAAGTCCGCACTTTATTTGTCGATCCGTTGGCGCGGGCAGATTTACCAAACCGCTGTACCGTCGTCGATATCAGCTTATTGCTGAAAGCACTGATCGTCGAAGCGATTAACGTGCCTTTGGAGCGTCCGACAGGCAGTCGTGATGAACGCATCATCGAATTAATTCTCGATGAACTCAGGCGCTTAAAAGGGCTCTCTTTTTATGCACCCACTCCTACCTCAGCGGACCTAAAGCAGCTCTGCCACGACATTAGCCAACGTATTGCACACCCTTGGACAACCGCCGACATTGCGGGATGGTTAAGCGTCAGCGAGAGAACCGTATTACGCCGCTTTCAGCAAGAGCTAGGGATGACATTTAGCGAATGGCTGCGACAAAAAAGACTGCAATACGCGCTGGAAAGCTTAGGGATGGGCCATAGCGTCTTGGATACGGCGTTGGCTATTGGTTATGAAAGCCCCAGTGCGTTTAGTGCGATGTTTAAAAGCCGACTGGGGGTCTCACCTCGGGATTATTTCCCCTCACTCTCGTATTAAATTCGCTACGGCATTCAACAAGGCTTGCAAAGCAGCCTTGCTCGCATCGGCTTCAATGGCCACGCCAAAGTGCGTGACGGCACAGCTAGGGGAGGCAATTTGAATATAAGAAATCGCGTTACTACTCGATTGCGGCCCCAGTGTATGTTCTTGGTAATCCATGATGTTTAATACGCAATCGAACGCTTTTTGTACACCATCAGATAAAGCAGATAATAACCCGCACCCCTGCCCTTGAAGCGACAATGTCTCCACGCCATAGCGCAGTGTCGCCGTGACGCGTTGCTCCGCCCCGCGTGATTCGCTTGTGTAGTGCAGCAAACTCAGTGGACGGTTTTCTAGTACCCCATAGAGCGAACGAAACAGCTGCCACACCTGTGCTTGCGAGATTTCCTTGCCTGTTTGCTCCGTCTGGCGCTGCACATGTTGGCTAAAATCAACCTGCAATGCTCGCGGTAATCTTAGCCCATGGTTCTCCTGTAGTAGCCAAGCCGCTCCGCTTTTCCCTGACTGACTGTTTACTCGGATCACCTCTTCGTAACTGCAACCGACGTCTTGAGGATCAAGCGGTAAATAAGGAATATGCCACGCTTCACTGCCCAGCCTAGCTCGATGAGCAAAGCCCTTTTTAATGGCGTCTTGGTGAGAACCAGAAAACGCCGTAAACACCAAACTGCCGCCATAAGGATGACGCGGATGCACCGGAAGTTGATTACACTGTTCGACAATTTCAACGGTTTGCCGAATATTGGCAAACTGCAATTGAGGATGGACGCCCTGCGTATAAAGATTCATCGCAAGGGTGACAAGATCTACGTTGCCTGTGCGTTCGCCATTGCCAAATAAACACCCCTCTACTCGCTGCGCACCTGCCAACATTGCCATTTCAGCTGTGGCAACCCCCGTTCCCCGATCATTATGCGGGTGTACACTAATAGTGATGTTCTTCAAGTCTGAAAAAGAGCGCATAAAGTGCTCTACTTGATCCGCAAATACATTGGGGGTATTTACCTCAACTGTCGTTGGCAAATTGAGGATCAAAGGACGCTTGGGTTCTGGCTCCCATACCTGCGCGACCGCTTCACAAATTTCCAACGCGAAGTCCGCTTCCGTAAAGCAAAAGGTTTCCGGCGAATATTGCAGTGTCCAATCCGTCTGCGGGAATTGCTCACACAATTGACGAACTTGCTTCGCCGCAGCAGTGGCCAATGCGATCAGTTCCGCCTTGTCTTTTTGAAACACCATCTCACGAAAGATCGGGGCTGTTGCATTGTAGACGTGCACTATCGCTTTCGAGGCACCGCTCAAGGAAACGATCGTGCGTTCAATCAAGTCTGGACGAGCTGGAGTCATCACCTGAATAGTAACGTCCTCCGGAATATGATTTTCTTCTATTAATAAACGCACAAAAGCGAAATCAACCTCAGAAGCGGCAGGAAAGGCCACTTCAATTTCTTTAAATCCGCAGGCAATTAGATGCTTAAAAAATGTCAGTTTGCGTTGCGCATCCATTGGATTTACGAGCGCTTGATTGCCATCTCGCAAATCTGTTGAACACCACCTAGGCGGAGCCTGTAATCGTTTGGCTGGCCAAGTACGCTGGGGGTAATCAATGATGTGGGCAGCAGGGTATTTTCTTGCCGGATTGTCTAACATGACCGAAACGCTCCTAAATAACGAATGAGAGCGAAGATAGTAAAAAGCCTGCCAATGTCCGTCTGAGGTATAACTGACAACAATCGTCTTAAAATGGACAGCCACCCGATGAAATTAGGCGACTGTCACTCTTTGTCATTCTCAATACGCGTTAAAACTTCTTAGATCTCAAGCTTTCCAATAACCAATCTACTACTGGCTCGGCGATTTTCTCCGCACGGTCATAACCCATCCACTGGTTGTAGTCGATCATGGTGAGGTTTTCTTGTTCACCAAGCACCCAAGACCAGTCGATATGGTTGGCAATATCGTCCATGTTGTCTTCGACAAAGGCTTTTAGAGAATAACTGGCATCATGAATCTCACCATTTTCCATCAACCCAAGAGGAAGATTGAAGCGGAAGTTATGCAGCACAGTGTCTAAATCGAGTGTGCCGTCACCACCAGTGATTTGAAAGAGTTGCGACTCAAGACGGTCACGACGTTCGACCGCTTCATCCATAACTTTCTGTCGGTAGTCTTCACCTTGTTGCTGGAAAAACGCTAGACCTGGATGGCTATTGGACTCACGTAGTAAGCGACTATTAGTACCGACTTCCCAAGGCTCTAAGCCAAATTTGTCATAAACCATTTGGTCGAATAGTTGACTATTTTCACCTTGCTTCAACCATTCTCCCACTGTCTTGGGGGAGTCTTCAAATTGCTGTTGCTGGGCTTGCACCGCATTGATCAATCCACCAAATTTGTTTGTTAAGTCTCGAATTTTGTCTGCATCTGGGTGTAAGTTGTCACCAGGCAGCATCGCTGGGTCTTTACCCGATGCAAGGTTATCCAAAATTTCCTGGAGCGACATGCTAGGTTCGATACTTTGCATTTGAGCTTGGATATTCGCTGACACTGTTGAGTAGATATTACTGTATTTGGCAAGCTGGCTTTGCTGCTCTTGTTGCATCATACCGGTGGCGAGAGCGTTTTTCATAGCGCCCGCATCGCCCAGCATCAGCGCCATTTGGATGGATCGCTTGGTATAGTCTTCATGCACGGGAAAAGAGAATAGCAAGGCATCGAAAAGGGAAAAGTTGTCTTTAGAACGAAGACCACCAAGTTCACTCGGCACTATTTTTTGCGCCTCTTCACCGTCGCGGATATTAAAACGATAGCTTTCTTTTAAGGCTTCACTGTGTTCCCTTAAACCATTCAAGCCACTGTAGCGATGCTTCTCGACCATCGCATCGACTTCTGCTGAACGCTCAATGTGTTTATCATTAAACCACTCAGACAGATGCTGCGGGAAGGATTTTAAACCTTCATATTGCTGCTCAACTTCAGAGATGTTGGCTTGTTGCGCTTGCCAGAATGGTTGGATCTGTTCGGCATGTTCCACACTGGAGCCATCGGCGTTCAATGTCGGCGCGCGTCCAGCTGCAACATTATCTAATAATTGGTCCAAATCACCTTCGCCACCCGCTTGATCACCCAAATGTGCTTGCAAGGCATCCGCTAGATCGTTGAAATTAGCAAGATAATCAGCGGCTAGCTGACGCTTCTCTGCCGTCATTTGTGCCAAGTAATTGGCCGCTTGCTGGCCGTGTTCACCATCCTCCATCATCGCCCACCACTGAGTATTGGTACGCTCACTCCAGAATCTAAGCTTTTCCTGCTGCACGATGGGGTCGTCGTAGCTGTTACGAGGATTGGTTTCTTGCAGCGCCCCAGATTGTTCCCCAATCAAACCCTCTGAGCGAAGCTCATTAAACTCTCGCACCGTCGCGGTATTTTGACTCACTCGTCCCACTAGATCGGGGTTTAGTTTTATTGACGTTATACTCATACAAACTCCTTTTGATAATCAAACATAACGGGCGAGAGAGCAGACATGGCAATTTTAAACCGCTTATTTCCTCTGTCCCGTGGATAAAATCTGCAAAAATGCCGTTTTGTAAGCAGATTCGGTATTGCTATAAAGGCGTTCGCAAAGCCTGTGCCAATATCTCTACAGGACTATTCTTGGATCGAGTTTGTCACGCCTGTAGAGCCTCAAGCAGAATGGCAAAAATCTTAATTTCATTCCGTCATGATTCAGTGGTAGCCTGTTTTTATAACAATGGACTGAGTAAGGCGGCATTATGACAATTCAAGAAGTGTTCGGCATTGAGTTGCCCATTATCCAAGCGCCCATGGCGGGCGTGCAAGATCATGAACTAGCGGCGGCGGTTTCTAATGCTGGCGGTCTTGGGTCTTTACCTTGCGCTATGTTAGATGTCGAAGCGCTCGAACGTGAATTAACGGCACTGACCCGTAAAACGGATAAACCTTATAACGTTAACTTTTTTTGCCATCGTCCCTCAGAGCCTGATAGTGCCATTGAAGGCGGTTGGCGTGCCGCTCTGCTGCCTTACTTTGAGGAGTTTGGTCTCGACCTTGCGACAATAGAATCAGGGGCTGGCCGTACACCATTTAATGAACACTTTGCCAAGGTGCTAGAACACTTTAAGCCGCCAGTAGTGAGTTTTCATTTCGGGTTGCCTTCACCCTCGCTCATTGCACAGATTCGTGCGTGGGGTGGCAAAGTTTTATCCTCTGCGACCACGGTTGAAGAAGCACTATGGCTCGAAAAACATGGTGTCGATGCCATCATCGCCCAAGGTCTAGAAGCCGGAGGCCATCGTGGTTTCTTTTTAGATAAAGATATCACCACGCAAGTCGGTACTTTTGCTTTACTGCCGCAAATCGTTGATGCGGTATCCATTCCGGTGATTGCCGCGGGTGGCATTGCCGATGCCAAAGGGGTTCAAGCGGCAATGAGCTTAGGAGCCGCGGGCGTGCAAGTAGGTACTGCGTATTTGTTATGTGACGAAGCGAAAACCACGCCTATTCACCGTGAAGCACTGCAAAGTAATGCGGCTCACGTCTCCGCTTTGACCAATTTATTCAGTGGCGGCGCCGCACGAGGTATCGTCAATCGTGCCATGACAGAGTTGGGGCCAATGAGCCAGAAAACACCGGCTTTCCCATTGGCTTCCGCAGCTATCGCGCCGCTTCGAGCGGCCGCAGAAAAACAAGGCTCGGGAGATTTTTCTCCGCTTTGGGCAGGGCAAAATGTCAGTGGCTGCGACGCGATCTCCGCCGCCGCTATGACGCATAAACTAACCCAAGAGACGTAATACATACACTGAAAAGCCCTTTTTACCGGCCAATCGCGTCAAAATTCGGTGCTGGCAGTAGTGCTTGTCTGTTACCATGCGTGCTTACCAGCAATCATGTGGATTGAGCTGGGCTTATCGACTACTGGAATCTATTTTGACCAACAATGATATTTTGCGTCGCGTACGCTACACCTTCGATTTTAAAGACAGCACTATGGTGGAAATCTTCGCGTTAGCGCAAGTAACAGTAACAGAAGAGCAAGTAGCGGCTTGGTTAAAAAAAGATGATGTAGACGGCTTTGAGCCAATTGAAGATGTCGAGCTGGCATCTTTCTTAAACGGTTTAATCGTCTTAAAGCGTGGTCCACGTGACGGCGAACAGCCTGAGCCTGAGACACGTTTAAACAACAACATCGTACTGCAAAAGCTTCGTATCGCGATGAACTTTAAAGCAGAAGACATGTTGGAAATGATGCGCTTGGCAGAGTTTAACCTAAGTAAACATGAGCTCAGTGCATTTTTCCGTAAACCGGACAACCGCCACTACCGTGAGTGTAAAGACCAGATTTTGCGTTACTTTTTGCTCGGACTACAATTGCATGTACGTTCTTCAAAAAGCAAAGCGACTGACGCTTAACCCTCTATGGCTAGCCCACGCTAGCCTATTTTTAGTTGCAAATTCCATGTATTGCTAACAAACTGCCAACTATTATCCCAGCATCTTAAATTGGAGAACTTAGCAATGTACAAGGAATACAAAGTCGAAATCGTAACCGAAGGCGGATGTGGCACACTGCTTTTAGGTTCATCAGGTTTACCGATCAAACGTCTTGAGTCGAGACTGAATGAAGCGGCCTCTGAAGGCTGGCAAATGGTCTTCCAAGTGATTGAACAAAAGCGCTTTTGGCTGTTTTGGACGCGTGAAACGGTTATTCTCACTTTAGGCCGTTAACCCCTTTATTATGGCTTGGTTGCAGCGTTTTATACTTCAACGTATCGATCGATATCAGCAAAAAGGTGGTGGTACACCGCAATTCGGCGTGTCATGCAACTTTAATCCGACATGTTCAGAATACGCTCGCCAAGCCATTTTAAAACACGGCTCGATAAAAGGTTGCTGCATGGCGTTTAAGCGCCTAAAACGGTGCAATGAGCGCGACCGTGTAGATAAAATCGACGACCCTGTCGATTAAGGGGACTAAATGTTTGAAGCTTGGCATTTACGCTCGGAAAAAGTGACAGAGCAAGATGAAGCGCTTCGGTTAGCGCTACGCAATTTATCTGACGAACAACGCAGTCTCTTTTACAAGCAATACACACCTCAACTCAAAGACCCGGATACCTATGCCACTCTCAATTGGTTTTTTGTCTCTGGGCTGCATAACTTTTACCTAAAAGAATGGCTAGCAGGCATAGTAGACCTGATGCTTATGCTGATCGGGTGCATTCTATTATTCATCATTCCCCTACTTGGCGTAGCGCTGCTGATTTTAGTGAGCTTACTTGAGCTGCCCGCTTTGTTCCGTAGCCAAATTATAGTTGCCGATTACAACAACAAACTGGGTTGGCGCTTACTCAAGCCACTACAAAACATGCCATAGCATCGATTAGGAGCCAATGTGTCGACTCAACCTATTGTTAAAGTTGGACTGCTAACGGCCCTGGCTTTGATCGCATTTGCGGCTAACTCGGTTCTGACACGTATGGCGCTGGCAGAACCGCTAATCGACGCAGGCAGCTTCACCAGCATTCGCTTACTGTCGGGCAGCGCCATTCTTATGTCGATTTTATGGCTTCGACAAAAACGCCCTGCTACCACGCAAGCTAACGGCAGTTGGTTTGCCAGTATTATGTTGTTTCTTTATGCAACGGGGTTTTCTTACGCGTATCTGCTGCTTGAGACAGGAACTGGCGCACTGATTTTATTTGGTATGGTGCAAATCACTATGGTGGCTGTGTCGTTGTTGAAAGGACACGTCTTACACAAATTAGAATGGCTGGGGATTGGGGTTTCCTTTCTAGGGTTTGTCTATTTGGTCTGGCCTGAAGTCTCTACGCCATCAGTATCCGGTGTGCTGCTGATGTCTATCGCAGGCGCTGCTTGGGGGTTATACACATTACTTGGAAGAGGTTCTAGTGACCCATTAGCCGACACCGCTTACAACTTTCTACGCTGCACACCATTCGTCATTATTTTGATGCTGGCAAGCTGGTCGACGCTTTCACTTGATTATCAAGGCGTGCTCTATGCCATTCTCTCTGGCGCGATTGCTTCAGGATTAGGCTACACCGTTTGGTATCTTGTGCTATCTCATTTGAGTGCCACGCAAGCCGGTGTTTTACAGCTACTGGTACCTGTGATTGCAGCCTTTGGTGGCGTATTATTTATCGCTGAGCCTATTAGCTTACGACTGCTATTGTCTGCACTGTGTATTTTAGGTGGGATATTGACGGTGATATTAGCCAAGCGCGTCTAACTCTTACAGCCAACGAGGCACTTGCGCTTGATAAACAGGGTATTCTTTAGGGAAAAGCTGAGCTAGATGGCGCTCTTCTTCTCGAGTTTGACGTAAAATGGTTGTGACTCCAATCGCAAAACACAGCACTGAAAACCAAGACGGTAGCGCCAACACAAACCCAAACTGAGACACCAGCACCCCGATATATATGGGGTTGCGACTGTAGTGATAGACGCCTTGTGTGACCAACTTGGTCGGACCTATTTGACTGATCCCAGAGGTCCACTGTCTACCCAATGAAAAATGCGTCCAAATCGTCCAAGCAAAACCAAACGTAAGCAGAATATCACCTAACATCAGACTCCATGATGAGGATATGGCAGGAAAAATACCAAGATAGCTGTCAGTACTTGGGGACAGCCAGCGCACTACACACACCATCCAAATAGTCACGCGAAAAACGCCGAATACTTTATGATGCCACCAGTTAGGTGACATAAACGGTCCATGATACACACGTTCCATACCAGTAGAGCGCTTTAAGGTAATAATCCGAACAGTGTAAAACAATGCCACGACAGTGTAGAAGACTGCTAAGTAAACTCGTGTGAACTCTTGGATCACATCAGGGGAAGTAAAAATATTCACGAACGAATGATGAGCCCATTAATTAATAGAAGGGAAACTAAGATCAGACTTAGCGTTGATTGTTTCATTTAATTGTCGTTCACGTAAATACAAAAACAGTGGCAGCCCTAACGAAACACCGACGATACAGGTTGCCATAATAGGTAACCAAAGCTTAGACATACGTAAACGACGGCCTTCCACGATGATAAAACCAAATAACACCAGCGCTGATACCACTACATCCAGCCATGCAAAAGCACTGAGCGGATGAGAGATACCTTGCCATATTAGAGGTAAATCAAAGCCAAACGTCGTGATCCAAGGTAAAAAACTGCTAAACGGTAACGCCGTGCCTAAGACGCACATCAATAGATAAAATCGCGTCATACAGTGATCCCTCACGAAAAATGATTGTTTTTGCTTTCCTAAAGTAAGAATAAACGCCGACCAATTATTAAACAACTATGGAAAGGCCCATCATTTTAGCCTCAACTACTTAACCTATTGGTCAAATAGGTCTAGGCTCGATTTTATACTTATTAGATTCGGAACCAAACCTATGACTTATCAAGCGATCAAACTGGTTAAACGCCCCACAGAAGCCATCACACCTGATCTGTTCGAGACCACTAGCCAAGCACTTCCAACATTAAAAGACGGCGAACTGTTGGTGAAACTAACTCATCTTTCATTGGACCCTGCCATGCGCGGTTGGATGAGCGCCGACGAAAACAGTTACATCCCTCCGGTTCAACTGGGAGATACCATGCGCGCTAGCGGCATTGGCTTCGTTGAGCAGTCGAACAATGAGCAATTCCCAGTGGGGACGCGCGTTATGGGCCTTATGGGGTTAACGGAATACGCGGTCAGCGATGGTAGTGGCCTTAACAAACTTCCCGCCGAACTTCCTGCCGAAGCCGTACTAAGTGTTATTGCACTTCCCGGCATCACCGCCTACCACGGGCTTTTTGAAGTACTCAAACCGGAATCAGGTCAAACCATTGCCATTACCGCAGCGGCTGGATCCGTTGGCTCACTAGTCGGACAAATGGCAAAAAACAAAGGCCTAACAGTCATTGGTGTCGCCGGTTCAAAGGAAAAATGCGCTTGGCTAAAAGACGAGTTGAACTTTGATCATGCTCTAAATTATAAAGACGCCGATTTTGCAGACCAACTCAATGCAGCAGCCAAAAATGGCATCGATCTATTCTTTGAAAACACCGGTGGCATTGCTCAACAGCCGATCTTTGAAGCAATGAACCCGCACGGCCGCATTGCCGTATGTGGCATGATCGCAGAGTACAATAAGACGGAAGCATCGCCAGGACCTAGCTGGGTGGGCATTATTAAACGCCGTTTAACTATTCAAGGTTTTACTATGCCTGATCATTGGCACCGTATCCCAGAATACGGTCAAGCGCTTGGTGCAATGCTAAGTAAAGGCGAACTCACCTATCGAGCGCATGTATTAAACGGTTTAGATCAAGCCCCTGATGGTATCAACTTATTATTCCGTGGAGAGAATAAAGGAAAATTGATCGTTGCACTTTAAGATAAATGCTGCAGTAAATAAGTCTGAACCGTTTCCATATGGCTGCGTATCGTACCAATCGCTCGGACCATTTTTTGATCCATCTGAGTGACTTCGGACGTTTCAGACAGCGTTAGCTGATGAGCCTCGTCGGCTAACGACTGCAGCTCTTTTAAATCCGAATCAATGGCGATAAAAGCTTTTTGTTGACGGAAATTAAAGTCGTTATCCGTATCGTGATAATACCACTGACAGAACCCTGTGCTCTCAACGGCATTCGGCCAATTTTTAGAGTCATCGGTTGCCGCCAAGATAACGCTTGAACGCCACACATGTAGATCTAACATGGACGACGTCAGGTGTGCAAAGGTCATCGACAAGTAGCTCGCTTTCGACAATTGATCACTGTTCTGTGCGGTGCGTTCAAACGATGCTTCCAATCGTCTTGACGACTCACTCACATCCGTAGCAGAGGTATTTAAACCGCCAATTTGATCCGCAACCGTTTGCGTTCGCTCATCGATGCGCAGTACTAAGGTCGAGATTTTATCGCTCGACTCCTTTGCTTTCGTGGCCAAAGTACGCACCTCATCCGCTACCACTGCAAAGCCTCGCCCCTGCTCTCCAGCACGAGCGGCTTCAATCGCAGCATTTAAAGCCAATAGATTGGTCTGCTCAGAAATGCTTTGAATGGTGTCCGTAAACCCCCTAATCTCCGATGAAATATCTTTCAACGCATTCACGTTTTCCAAGCTGGCCGAGCTTTGTTGTGCAATTGCAAACATCTTCTGTGTCAACGTCGAAATGTCTTGCTTATTCTGTTCGATCTCCTCGTTCGCACCTTCTGATGCACTCATCGGTTCAAACAATTGGTCTAATATTTTATTGATAAGCTCAAGCGCACCTTGCATGGCCGACGTTTGGTTTTGCAACAACGCACTGGTCATGGCGGTGCTTGCTCGAGTGTCTACCTGCTCTATGGAGGGCAATGATTCATGCTGTATCTTTAAGTCTTCAACTTCTTTCGCTAATGCTTGGTTTTCTTGATGCGCTCTTTCAAGTTCTTGTTCCAGAACACGTATTCGTTTTTGTCCAAACATTGTTAACACCTCGAAGTGATTCATTAACGATTCATTATTTTAGGCTTGAAACGAAAAGGTACGTGAACACTTAAATGCTCAAGCTAAAAATAGGGATATGCTTCGATGCTAATGTTACCGATATTGGATGTATAGAATTTTTGCGACATGCTATAACAAGTAATACCTAGGCAGAAAATAACAACTTAACCGTGAGACAACGTATTTATAACGTCTCCTAGACGGGGTATAAAATGCCGTATCATGCGACTATTGTTGATTTAAAGAGAATTCGTTCGAAACAACCTTGGATGGTCTTAAGTGCCGCTGAAACATTTTGTTTGGCGCACTCTAATCATCCAAGCATCTCTCACTTTTATAGCTTTAAAGCCAGTGACAGTCCGACTAAAACGCTTGCTGTACCAGATGGCTGTGTCGATATATTATTTGATTGTGACGCCACGTACCCAGGTGCACGGGTATTTGGAACCCCTATCGAAGCAATTGAAGCCGATATAAGAAACGACCACCATTACTTCGGTGTGCGCTTTGCTTCAGGCACCGTTCCCGACTGGATGGCGATTTCAGCTGAGGACTTAGTTCAACATGGGTACAACCTTTTAGAGCTTGCCCCTCACGTGGAGTCGTTGTTTGAAGGCATTGTTGAGAATTCAGGTTTCGCAGCGCGAGTAGCCTTGTGTCAGGGCTTTTTTGAACCGTATACCGCACGTTCGTTATCCTCACTCACACAGGCCGTGATGCAATGTATTTTTGATCGCCAAGGGAACATCCGTATGGATGAACTCTCCATGCTCACGGACTACACAACTCGAACCATTCAACGAGTCTTCCGTGCGGATATGGGCATGTCCCCGAAGCGCTTTAGCCGCATCGTGCGTTGTCAAAGTGCCATATACAGCATCCATCATAACCATCAAATGACATTATCAGATATGGCGCATAATTTAGGCTTTAGCGATCAATCTCACTTTTTACGGGAGTTCAAGCAGCTCGTACACGCGACGCCAATGGATTATAAAAACCAAGTACGACAACCCAGTTATATCGGGAGAATTGAATGCTACTAAGCAAAAAATACGCTCTACTTGACCAATGTTATCGCTTTAAACAACCTTAACTTAACCATCTGAATTACATATAATATTGTCATAAAGTATTTATAAATGGATGAAACCAATGACGGTTAATCAATCATCAGGGAGCATTAGATGAAAACTTCGCCTCTACTTACAGTAAGCCTAGCTGCGCTTACTGTGGCTACGCTAAGTGCCTGTTCTATCGTTCATAATACCGACTCTACAGCATCATCAAAGACGCTACGCCCACACTTTTTCGAAGCGTTAGAGCAAACCCAATGGCTTGAAGATGAGTACCAAGTATACCTTGATAAAACGGGCAACAAAGCGTTCGCCGTCTATTGGGATAAACAGGGCATTCCACGAGCGACTGGTTTTGCTGATGACAAGCTGTCTATTGAAATAGCCCGTCGAGAAGCGCTAAGGCTGTGCCATGCGTACACTCAAAACCAAAACACGGGTTGTCGTTTAGAAGACGAATCCACAACCGATAGAGCGCCCTTAAACCAAGATAACTACCCTAAAGAAGTGATCGCTTACCGCGATGCAGCCCACTGGGATAAACATCAAGCCACCTCAGGCCACAAAGCCATTGCTGGCAATTTATCGGGTATTCAAGCAAGCACACAAGCAGAAACTCAAACTGAAGCAGAAGAGCAGGCACTTCTGGCGTGCTATGAAAACACCCACTTTTCGATGCCCACTTGCTACATTCTTGACTCTCAATAAGATAGCAATCGGGCACGGGATGCTCTCTATCTGAACTCTTCAAGCTGGCGGATGATGTGCGATCCAATGTTTGGCAATATCGTCTCGCCGTGCTACCCATACCCCATCATGCGATTGCACATAATCGAGAAATTTCTTTAACGCCATAAAGCGTGCTGGCTTGCCTAAAGTACGGCAATGCATTCCGATCGACATCATCTTGGGGGTTCTTTCTCCCTCGGCGTACAAGCAGTCAAAACTGTCTTTCAAATACTGAAAAAACTCTTCGCCATGACTGAATCCGTAAGGCGATGCGAAGCGCATATCATTACAATCTAGCGTGTAGGGAATAATCAGATGAGGCTTAGTTGTGGTCTTGTCTTCATGATGCGGTACTTCCACCCAATACGGCAGATCATCGCCATAATTATCAGAGTCGTATTGCAGTTGAGCCTGTTCGGCGACCAAGGTTCGTGTATTGGGTGAGTCTCGTCCAGTGTACCAGCCCATGGGCATCACACCCGTCACTTCTTGAATCATTTGCAGCGCCTCCTGCATGTGCTGACGCTCTTCTTCGATGGACATTTCTTGGTAATGGATCCACTTTAAACCATGGCAAACGATCTCATGCCCACCTTCAACAAAGGCTTTTGCGACCTCTGGATTACGTTTCAATGCGGTGGCAATAGCAAACACAGATAACGGCAGTCCACGTTTTTCAAACTCATTCAGGATACGCCAAACACCATTGCGAGAGCCGTATTCGTAGAGCGACTCCATGCTCATATGACGATCTTTAAACGGCTGCGCACCAAAGATCTCGGACAAAAAGGTTTCTGCATGCTCATCGCCGTGTAACACACAATTTTCACCGCCTTCTTCGAAGTTCAGCACAAATTGCAACGCAATACGGGCTTGGTTTGGCCATTCAACTTTTGGCAAGTTAGCACGTCCGTATCCGGCGTAATCTCGTTCTAAGTAATGTTTCATGAGTGACATCCTTCTACTAGCGATTCCAATGCTCACAGCGACCAATAAAAGGTTTATTTACTGGCGCGCCATACTGCCCCACTTTGGAGGTTTTGATGCCTAATTAAAGCAAAGACTCTGCCAGTTTTAATGCAAGCATAGCAGCTGGCCTCTAAGCATAAACTTGTATCCATACTTATACAGCAGGTAATCGCTTGCGGGTACAGTTAGCAAAAAATCACCATCGCGAATAACTTATATCAGACCATGCTGTATGCCATGGCATAGCAAGCCATACTTAGTGGCAGACGCGAGTGCATGAGCGAGTTAGCACAAATCCAAAATCCATGGCACATCTTATAAGATTAACACAAACGAAAAACGCCCCGCTGGTTTCCCAGCGGGGCGTTTTGAAGTTCGTCAGACGAATCAGACTTAGTTCGATAGCATAACGAGATAGTCAGGGGCTACGTCACGAAAGTCTAACGACATGGTAATACTCAATGCCGTAACGGTAATGATGGAGAAGAAGAACACTTGGCGTGCCCAACGGTTCACATCAATGTCAGCACGGTAGCCTTTAAGGGCCATACCAAGCCACCAGAGGCTGGTTGACGCGGCGACGGCCATAAAGCCGACACCTACGTAACCTGTCAAAGGTAGCAATGCTGACGCGACGGCAAACACGGCGATCCACAAAACAATATGGTGTTTCGCTTTTTGAATGCCTTCGGCTACAGGTAGCACTGGAATACCCGCCGCTGCGTAGTCTTTGTAGCGGAAAATGGCAATGGCATAAGAATGAGGCATTTGCCAAATACTAAACATCACCAATAAAATCGCCGCACCCGCATCGAATTGACCCGTCACAGCACAGTAACCCACCACAGGAGGGACTGCGCCAGACAAACTACCAATTAGCGTGCCGTAAACCGAATTGCGTTTGAAGTACAGGCTGTATAAACCGACGTATACGAAGTAACCGAAAACTGCGAAAAACACAGCCACAGCGTTCGTAAAGTACGCCAGTAAACTAAACCCAACCACGCCTAGTACCAGTCCGTGTGCTAATGCCGCTTTCAGCGACATTTCACCAGTAACTGTTACGCGGTTACGAGTACGTTGCATCTTGGCGTCAATGTCGCGGTCGATGCAGTTGTTGATTGCGCAACCAGAAGCCACGACCAGTGATAATCCAATGATGGTCACCAGCATAAGTAGCCAATCGATGTCTCCGCGAGCGGCGAGGAAGTACCCCCCCGCCACAGAGATCAAGTTGCCCATAATGATGCCCGGCTTGGTCACTTTTACGTAACGGTCGAACACACTATGTTGCTCTGGTTTTTGCGACGATGATATCCGCTTAAACATACGCTTCTTCGCCTAGTACATCATCATCAGAACAGATTCGTAGATAATCCAGATGGATAGCGCTACGACCATTACGATAACGATGGCTGTAAAGATGAACGATAAAGTATCGATCTTGCCTTCTTTAGTGAAGTTTAGGTGCAAGAAGTACTTCAAGTGTACAACGATCTGAACCACGGCTGTTACAACGATTACCGCGAACAATGTGGCACGGTCAAACGCACCCGTCATCACTGCCCAGAATGGAATCACAGTCAGGATAACAGACAGTACGAAACCGACTACGTATGAGCTTACGCTACTACCGTGAGAATGCGCATCGTGATCATGTTGACTCATTTTACATAGCTCCCATTAGGTAGACGAAAGAGAATACACAGATCCAGATTACGTCTAGGAAATGCCAGAACAAGCTTAGGCAACCTAAGCGAGTTACAGTGCGGTCTTTAAGACCACGCTTAGCAACATCGATAAACATAATCGTGATCCATAGTAGACCGGCAGTTACGTGCAAACCGTGCAAACCAACCAGCGAGAAGAACGCCGTTAGGAACGCACTTGTGCTTGGCCCGTGACCCGCATGGATCAAGTGATTAAACTCGTAAAGCTCAATCGCGATGAAGGTCGCACCGAACAAGAACGTCACAGCTAACCAAAGTAGCGTGCCGCCTTTGCTCTTTTTGTACGCGCTGATCATTGCAAAGCCGAATGTAATCGAGCTCAACAATAGTGCAGCCGTACCACCTGCGATCAGATTAAGATCAAAAATATCTTTACCAGAAACACCGCCTGCGGTGTTCATGAACAGCACTGCGTACGTCGCAAAGAAGCACGAGAACAGAATGCAGTCCGTCATCAGGTAAATCCAGAAACCTAACGTAGTATTACGTCCGGTATCGTGGTGCTCGTCATGGTGCGCATCGTGATGCGCAGTTGCAGAAGTACTCATGATTACCCCTTCGCCACGTTATCTAGGTGTTCATTCTCGATACGTGCTACTTCATCAGGCTGTACGTAGTAATCAGTATTACTTGCGTAAGCACGGAAAATGAAGGCAACGATCAAGCCGATGAAGCTTGCACCAGCTAACCACCAAATGTGCCAGATCAAGGCAAAGCCCATAGCTGTCGCTAGTAGACCCATGATTGGACCTGCATTGGTGTTGCTTGGCATGTGGATAGGCTCGTAGCTCGCATGACGCTGGTACGCTGTGCCTTTCTCTTTCATGTCAGTGAACGCATCCAAGTCTTCAACGTGCGGAATTTTCGCGAAGTTGTAGAACTGTGGTGGAGACGCTAGAGACCATTCTAGAGTGTGGCCATTCCATGGATCGCCAGTTTTGTCCAAGTTCTTGTCTTTGTTCTTGAAGCCAAGAATCAATTGAAGAACGAACGCTGCGATACCAATAGCGATGACAAACGCACCGACTGCTGCGATGTATAACCAAACGTTCCAGTCTGGGTTGTCTGTATGGTTTAGACGACGCGTCATACCTAGGAAACCAAGCACGTAAAGTGGCATGAATGCTAGGAAGAAGCCGATGAACCAACACCAGAAAGACACCTTGCCCAGTTTTGGATCTAGGTGGAAGCCCATTGCTTTCGGGAACCAGAAAGCGAAGCCCGCTAGGTAACCAAACACTGCACCACCGATAATCGTGTTATGGAAGTGAGCGATTAGGAACAAAGAGTTATGCAATACGTAGTCCGCACCAGGGATGGCAAGCAATACACCTGTCATACCACCAATAGAGAAGGTGATCATGAAACCCATTACCCAGTACATTGGCACAGTCATACGAATGCGACCTTTGTACATAGTAAATAGCCAGTTGAACAGCTTCACACCAGTCGGAATCGCGATGATCATCGTCATGATACCGAAGAAGGCGTTAACGTTCGCGCTCGACCCCATGGTAAAGAAGTGATGCAGCCATACGATAAAGCCTAGAAGCGATATAACACCGGAGGCGTAAATCATTGACTTGTGGCCGAATAATCGCTTACCCGAGAAAGTCGATACGATTTCCGAGAACATACCAAATGCTGGCAGTACTAGGATATATACTTCAGGGTGACCCCATGCCCAGAACAAGTTGATATACATCATCGAGTTCCCGCCAAGGTCGTTAGTGAAGAAGTGGAAATCCAAGTAACGGTCAAGCGTCAACATGGCTAGCGCAGCCGTCAGGATCGGGAAAGACGCTACGATCAATACGTTGGCCCAAGTACAGGTCCAAGTAAAGATAGGCATTTCCATCAACTTCATGCCCGGTGCACGCATCTTAAGTACAGTGACTAAGAAGTTCACACCCGTTAGAGTGGTACCGATACCGGATATCTGCAGCGCCCATATGTAGTAATCCACCCCGGTTCCCGGACTGAATTCAAGTCCTGACAATGGTGGGTAAGCTACCCAACCTGTCATCGCGAATTCACCAAGACCTAGAGAGATGTTTACTAGCAACGCACCAGACACTGCCAACCAGAAAGATAGGTTGTTCAGGAATGGGAAGGCAACGTCACGCGCACCGATCTGTAGTGGCACGATAATGTTCATCAAACCGATCATAAATGGCATCGCCATAAAGATGATCATGATGACACCGTGTGCCGTAAAGATCTGGTCATAGTGGTGCGGTGGTAAGTAACCTTCCGAACCATTGGTTGCCACAGCGAGCTGTGTACGCATCATAATGGCATCCGCGAAACCACGGACCAGCATTACTAACGCAAGAATGATGTACATGATACCCAAACGTTTGTGGTCGACAGACGTCAACCATTCACGCCATAGCCAGCCCCATTTCTTCGCCAACGTCATGAACACGAACAATGCCGCGCCACCAATCGCTACGATAGCAAGGGTAACTAGGACAATTGGGTCATGAGGGATCGCATCCCAAGACAATTTACCTAGAAGATTCATTAGTGAGAGGCCTCCTCAGCTTCATGGGTAGTACTCTTTTGCTCACGCTGAGGAAGGATTACGCCCTCAGGAAGCTGTGCACCGTATTCAGGCTTACCGTAGAAATCGATGCGCCCCATATCGCCCATGTATTCCCAGATGATATCGAAGTACAAGCCATCTTTAACCGATGCAAAGTACTCGACTGGGTGGTATTCAGTCGGCTCAACAAGCTCTTCATAACGTTCAGTAGACAGTGTTTCACCGCTAGCTTTAACGCCTTCAACCCACTCTTGGAAGTCTTCACGCGTTGGTGTCGCGATCGCTTCGAATTTCATGCCTGTAAAGCCATGACCAGAGTAGTTTGCTGAAATGCCCTTGAACGTACCCGGTTCGTCTGCGATCAAATGAAGCTTCGTTTCCATGCCCGCCATAGAGTAGATTTGGCTACCCAATTGTGGGATGAAGAATGAGTTCATTGTTCCGGCAGACGTGATTTTGAAGTTCACAGGAACATTCGCAGGGAACGCCAACTCATTTACCGTAGCGATACCAAGATCTGGGTAAATGAATAACCATTTCCAGTTAAGAGATACCACTTCAACAGTGATCGGCTCTTCTTCAGATTCGATAGGCTTGTACGGGTTCAACGCATGCGTTGATTTGTAAGTAATTACACCAAGAATCGCAATGATGATAATTGGAATAACCCATACTACGGTTTCAATTTTTGTGGAGTGTGACCATTTTGGCTCATATGCTTCACCACGACCTTCGCGATACTTCCACGCGAAGTAAAGAGTCATGAGAATCACCGGAACCACAACAAGCAGCATTAGGATAGTAGCTGTAATAATCAGCTCCTTCTCCATCACACCGATTTGTCCTTTCGGGTCAAGCACACCACCCTGACAACCAGCTAGTAATGCTACTAGTGCTGCCAAAGCGACTTTACTTAAGTTACGAGTTAACAAGAGATTCATCCTCTAACCCAGATTGACGTAGGCTGACATCGAAACGATGACAGGATTTCAGACCGGCTCAGGCCGGTAACTTTTCCGCGCGGGAGTAATGCGTGCACTCAAAGAGTACGTGACTAACCGCAAACTCGGATGAGTCGTTAGTTAATCCGCAAAACTCTTTAAGCAGAAACGGGAGGTGCACGACAAGCAGATACCTTACGGTAGTTGGCTTGTCGAATAACCACCTGACGCGGTGGCTTTATGTTGCGACGGTTTCTTTCCGGCAACACAAATTGCCCACTAGGCATAAATAGCCAGTAGACAAACACAAAGAGGCTGATCATGCCAAAGAAGGCATACAGGGAGATAAGCGGAAGGTCTTTGAAGACCGTGTGGAAAAAGTCACTTGGATCATAAGCGCCACCGAGCGGAAAAATAATCAGATTCACCGCGACGACAGCTAAAACAAACGCATTCAAACGAGCCGCCCACTTCAGAGACTGAAGAGGCTGGCGTAGCTCGCCAAAATTGCTCATCATGTTGCTGGTTTGTTTATCATCCACTATCGGATACCTACGTTGTTGACTTGTGACAGAACAGAATTGATCATTATATAATCAATTTTGACTTAAATCAGAATTTCGACCGAAAATTGTACACATTAGTTCACAATCTCTCCACTCAAAATTTCAGAAAAAACATCTCAACCAGCCTATTATTCATAAACACACTGGTTTTTTGTTATACGTCGCTTAAAGTGCATTCAGAACATGAAAATCTTTCATGCGTATTTAAAGCCTATAATCTTTAAGTGAACGTATATTGAACATTACTTATGTAATTTAAGGTCTCGCCATTACCATGTCTTTCTCAAAAGCGATATCTATGGTCGTTATGTTTTCGCTATTTTTCGGGGCCAATGCATCGATAAAAGCTGAACCTACGCAGACCAATACAGTCAATATTAGTGCTAGTTTTGAATTCCAGAATCTAGATTTGTCACGCTATGGCTATGTGTTTACCCGTATGCAAGTGGTCGAAACCTTGCTGAACATTGATCGCCAAGGCAATTTGCTACCAGGACTTGCAACCGACTGGCAAATCCTAGAGGAAGGCACGCATTGGAGGTTGTCGCTGCGCGACGGAGTTGTTTTTCATAACGACAAAACGCTCACAACGGCGGCGGTCGTCAAAGCCTTACATAACGCTGTGAAACATGCCAGCGTCTGGAGAAACGTTCCTGTCAGGGTTATCTCTTCAGAGAGCGACCAATATATTGATATTTTTCTCAATAGCCCCTACCAGCCACTCGGAGCTATCTTAGCACACCATTCGAGCGGCATCATTGATACAGAGTCTTATGATCAAGAAAGTATTGAGACACAGCTCATTGGCACGGGGCCTTATTCGGCCTACAAAATAACCCCCCCTTATCGTTTGGTGGTTAAAAAGTTTGATCGTTACTGGGGTAAAAAAGCCGCCATTCCTTATGCCCGCTATTTGACAGGGCTTCGCACCGAAGCCCGCATGCTGCAAGCTCGAAGCGGCAAATCCGATATTATTTTTGATTTAGACCCGATTATCATTGGAACACTGCAACGACAGCCCAATCTCAATATCATGCGCTCCGAACTGCCTCGCACCGTCGCGATTAAGCTCAATGCAGAGCACCCTTATTTGAAGGACATTAAGACACGCCAAGCCCTCAGTCTTGCCATCGACCGACAAGGTATTGCCATTGCAATACTGCGAACCCCCCAGTCTGCTTCAGCCCAATTAATGCCGCCATCAATGGGCGACTGGTATTTAGCAGAAACATCAATGCAGCAAGATATGGCAAAAGCGAGCGAATTACTGACACAACAAGGCTGGACGAAAAACCGAGATGGTTGGCTCGAAAAAAACGAAGTGCGCTTTGAAATTGACATGTTGACCTACCCTCTCCGTCCAGAACTGGCTGAGGTGGCTACTGTCATCCAAGATCAGTGGAAACAGCTCGGCATCAAGCTCAATATTGAAATCAAACATTTCAGCGCCATCCCAATCGCTCACTCAAATGGCTCGCTCGAAACCGCTCTTATTTCGCGCAGTTATGGAATCATCGCCGACCCACTAACGGTATTAATAGATGATTTCAGTACACTTCAAGGCAGCGACTGGGGCAGTATGAATTGGGCCAATAAAAGTGTACAAACGCTACTTAAGTCTCTAGTCACTGAGCTCGACCCTGTCGTTTACAAACAAAAAGCTCAGCAGATTGCACAAGTCATCTATGACGAGAAGCCTGTAATACCAATCGCTTACTACGTACAACAAACGGCCGTAAGCAAGCGCTTGAATGGATTCCGCTTTGACCCGTATGAACGAAGCTATTACTTAAATGAGTTAACGTGGGCGCAATAATTTCAGCACTCAGACTGCGTACTAACATTCCATTTAAAGAAGTATTGCATTTCACCATAAATGTTATACTATAACATTTATGGTTTGGTTAGCTTACCAACCCTGCTTACAGTAGTTTTAGCGTCGGTATTAGTGAAACATGTGAACTCTGCTGCCGACCAGAAACTTGCTGTATGCCTTACTCCCAGCGCGACTGGAATGTGGTTTTGATAAGTACGCCTTATACTTTGTATTCTATGAATTGCCATGCAAAGCAGCTAACATTCCGGTCGACGTTTTATACCTAGAAGCCTTACTAAATAAGGCTTCTAGGTCATTTTTCCTGCTGATCACTGCGCTTCAGTACTGACTTAGCACAATACCAAGCCACTTCGACAAACGATAGATCATTCGATTGGGCTAAGATAAACTGACATTACCTTCATAAATCTAGTTTATGGTCTAATCGTGCAAAAATTCGATTTCCAAGAATTTGTTACCGCACTTGATGCAGGGCAACAAGCTCACCTTGAGTGGAGCCGTAGGATTTTACGCTGCACCGTGCTGCGCTCATTTCCGGATGATGACGTCATGCATAACGATGCCCACCATCTATGCCAATTTGGCCAGTTTTTAGCGCAACACCTCATCACGTTTACATCCATCAATGCCGAGCAAACCCAACGTTTAGTGACCGTGCACCAGCAAATGCACGATACTATTCGAAATTTAGCACGACCAATCAGCCAAGGGCTGGCGGGCAATATCGAAGATTTAGAACACTTCGAGCGCTGCCAAGCCGAGCTGATCGATCACTTGGCCTACTTCAAAACCCAAGCCATTTACCATTACACCCAAATTGATAACCTAACCGGTTTACCGTTACGTCAACGCTTAATACAAGAGTTTCGCACTCAGCAGCAACAATGCACTGGCGCATTAGCCTTAATGTTTATCGATGTGGACCACTTTAAATCGATTAACGACCTATACGGGCATAATATGGGCGATACCGTGTTACAACAGTTGGTTATGCGAATGCATGATGTATTGAATATAGATCAATCGATGTACCGCTATGGCGGGGAGGAATTCATCATTATGCTGTGTGCCGTGCAAGCTAAGCAGGCCGAAGCACTGGCAGAGCTTATTCGACATACGGTGTACCACACGCCAATTGTTCATCAGGATGACGCAACGATTCAAATCAGCGTGACCATTGGTGTCGCACTAGCACGACACCAAGAGCCCTTAGTCAGCGTCATCGAACGGGCTGATATAGCCATGTATTACGGCAAACAACACGGTCGAAATCGCGTCATTAACGCGGATCGCATCACGCAGAAAAATAAGTCTTAGTTACTCAAACACAGGGGCATCAAAATCAGCAGGCTCGTCAGAGTAAATACAGACATTCCAATCCGCTGCTAAGCCGTCGTCTGCTTGGCAGTACTTTTCAAAGAATGTAGCGATTTCCTGTCGCTGGCAGTGCGCTTCAAACGACGCCATATCGGCCCATTGCTCGTGAAAGGCAATTGGGAAACTCTTGCCATCCGCAAACGGGCTGGCTATTTGTCGCGTCACACGGTATTGAAGACAGCCATCTTCACGTAAGGTGTTTGGCTCAAGGCTTTGCAATACTTCAAACAGCGCTTTTTCTTGACCTTCTTTTGGCAAGAACTGCGCAACACAATAAACTTTGCTAGACATATAGATTCCTATAAATAGTTACAGCGACGACCAGTCACTGAGTGATAATTTTCGGCGACGAATGGTATAAAAAACCGCCATCCCTATGCCATAAACAAAACCCCACAACAGCGCTTTGTCCATCGCAGTTTGAAAGGTATCTGAGCTGCCTAAAATGCCAAAGTACATGACCAAGAAGATGATCAGCGCAAAATACCAAAAAGCGATGATGGCATTCAAATGAAAGCCAATGTAGTACGGCGGCGGGACTTTAATACCCAGCATACGCAGCAAACTAAACATTGGTGGTTTGTAGTTTGATAGCCACACACCCTGGGCCTGCAGCTCAGCATGCGCTTTTTCTAAACGCTCTTTAAACGACGACAAAACCGTCTCCTTAATTGTCTTCTATTGGTCTGCTCGGCGAACATTACGTATGGCTCGAGTAACGGAAAACCCCGTGACTAAAGACGTACCTGATAGCACAAGCAAAGTACCTATGAGTGTATTCCAGCCCACAGGTTCCCCTAAAAATAAATGCCCCCATAAGATACCAAATACGGGGACCAAGAAGGTAACCGACAATGCTGAAGCAGCGCCGATGTCGTCCACTAGACGAAAATACAACACATACGCTAAGCCAGTACAAAAGATACCAAGCGCCAAGACCGGCAAGCCAATGTCTAACGTAATCGGCTCACGTGCAGGCATCAACAACGCCAAAGGCAACAGCAGAATCGTTGCCCCCCACATACTGCCATGAGCATTATTAAACGAAGGCACTTTTGGCGCGATTTTTGTGTAGTTCGTGGCAATACCGTAGCAAAACGCTGCCATCACACTGCAACACATAGGAACAATTGCATCGATGCCCACCAATCGCGCCTCTTTTCCAACCAATACACTGACCCCTAACACTCCCAGCGCCAACCCAAGCAAGACACTACGTGTCAATGGGTTTCGTCCCCAGAAAGCACCTATCAGCGCTCCCCATATTGGTGCGGTTGAGTTCAAAATAGAAAGCGTCGAAGCGTTTAACGTCTGCGCGGCATACGCAATCAAAATAAATGGCAAAGCCGTACTGAATAAGCCGAGAATAAAATAATGCTTAACATGAGAGAAGAACGATAAACGTTTGCGCAGAATGATAGCAACGATCAACAGTGTTACAGCCGCCAATCCAACACGCGCTTCGATCATCAACGCTGGGCCCATCGGCAGTGCTGCGATACGCATAAACAGGAAAGAACTTCCCCACAGTGCAGCGAGGGCGAACAGACTGAGTAAGCTGGCCATTTTAATCGTCCTTAAAAAGCCATTACTTTGCTACAACTGTTGCACAAGGACAACCTGATTATTGCAAATATCAGGCTGTCCTATTGTCCGGGAGGAATGCAATTTGGCAGAAAAAACATGGCTTTACAGCCATAAGAAAAGTGGGATCGCCGAACGAATTACTTGTTGCGACGCTTCGCTAGCAGATCCGTTACCACCCAAACAGCGACCATCAGCGGTGCGACAAGGATCAGCGGCAGGCTTGGGTAATCTGCAAAGCAAGACAAGAAGCCGTAAGTGAACGTCACTAAGCCAACCACAACAAAGCTGGTGGCAAAGTTAACAAGCTGCTGTTCTTGCAACATCGTTTCCATTTGCTTGACTAAGCGAACGGTCGTGCGAACCGCCCAAATAGCAGGGATAAGCGGTAAAATGGCAAAGAAAGTAGACCAGCCACTTTCAGGGCAGAAATAAGTGAAAATTGCGCTAAATAGCAGCAATGCAATAAATGCAGCAATGGGTAAACCCAATTCTTTTGCGCATTGATATTTGCTTAATAAGCTAAACATAGAATACCTCTAATATGCCAAATTGACTTATGGCAAATTACGCTGAGGTCGGTCAAATCACTATCCTGTTTGCGACGAATTAATGCCCACTTGCGTTTGAAAACAAATTAATCACAATTACGCCCAAAAGTATCAACCCCATCCCTACAAGAGCCGCGGTGTCGAGCTTCTGTTCGAATATCAACCACCCTATAATCGCCGTTAAGACAATGCCAAGCCCTGCCCAGATAGCATAAGCAATGCCGACCGACATCACTTTCAATGTCAGCGACAAAAAGTAAAACGCCAACGCATACCCCACCACAACTAACACACTTGGCCCCAACTTAGAGAACCCTTCGCTGGCTTTTAAGGCGGAGGTGGCAATCACTTCAGAAAGAATGGCCACGAATAAAATAATCCAAGTTTGCATAACACCGACCTTGTTAACATCTAATAGATATTCGAATTTTAAATGACTGTTATCCAAAAATATCAATTTATGAATAATGATAACGCCCTATCATAGGAGCCACTTACTCACTGGCTAACCCACGTTCGCCAGCTATCTCCATTACAAGAGGAGCAGCTTCATGGCTCAGTTATTCACACCATTTCAACTAAAGAACATTACCCTAAAAAACCGTATAGGTATCCCACCGATGTGCCAATACAGTGCTGATCAAGACGGCCTTGCCAATGATTGGCATCAGCAGCACTATGCCGAGCTCGCTCGCGGCGGCGCGGGTCTGGTCGTCGTCGAAGCTACAGCCGTCTCACCCGAAGGCCGTATTTCCCCCAACTGCCTTGGTCTTTGGAATGACGAACAAGCTAACGAACTGAAAAGAATCGCCCAGTCCATTAAAGCAAATGGCAGCGTACCAGGCATTCAAATTGCCCATGCAGGCCGCAAAGCCAGCGCCAACCGCCCGTGGGATGGTGATGATCATCTTGCTGAGGGTGATCCGCGCGGCTGGGACACGATTGCGCCATCGGCAGTAGCCTTTGGTGCCAACTTACCAAAAACACCTAAAGAAATGACCCGCGCGGACATCGAGCGAGTCACACAAGATTTTGTCGCCGCAGCGCAACGTGCCTTAGACGCAGGCTTTGAGTGGCTCGAGCTGCATTTTGCCCATGGCTACTTGGCTCAGTCTTTTTTTAATCGCGATGCAAACCAGCGTACCGATGAGTACGGCGGCGACAAAGAAGGTCGCAGTAAGTTTATCTTGGACACATTTAAAGCGGTTCGCGCTGTTTGGCCTCAAGAGCAGCCATTAACCGCACGTTTTGGTGTCTTGGAATACGATGGCCATGACGAAGAAACACTGCAAGAATCTATCTGGTTAGCTCAGCAACTGAAAGACAATGGACTTGACCTATTGAGTGTCAGTGTGGGCTTTTCAACACCCGACGTCAAAATCCCTTGGGGGGCGTCTATGCTCGCCAACGTGGCTGAGCGCGTTCGTCGTGAAACAGGTCTACCGGTTTCCTCTGCGTGGGGGTTTGATCAACCACAAGACGCCGAACGTGCCGTGGTAGAAGGGCAACTGGATCAAGTACTGATCGGCCGTGCTTACCTTGCTAACCCACGCTACACCTACCAACTAGCGAAAGCATTAGAGGAAGAGCAAGCGTCTTCTGTATTGCCTGCGCCATATGCCTATTGGTTAGCACGCTACTAACCTACTTAAACACTTCTATCAATAGATTTACCTCTACAACGTAACCTCTAAGTCTAAAATAGCCCCAACTGGGGCTATTTTTATGGTAATCATCGCTTATGGTTTATAGAAACGGTCTGTCTCTTTCCACTTCTTCGACCAGCTCAATGCAGGTCGCATCATCTTTTGTGTAATAGATGATGCGATAAATCGGCCAAGAGGGCTTATACTCCGCGTCTTCACAGGAGATATACCCCTTATTATCCGCATACACACTAATGGCTATCGAACTGATTATAGGTAACAGCAGCATTGTCGCGATTCCAATTACCATTCCATAAGCAAGTATATTTTTTATTTTTTCTGTGAGGGGTTGTCCCAATACGCCAACAATCCCACCCCCAACTGCCAATGATATTAATCCGATAAAACCACCAAGGCCAAAAGCGCCACCTCGGTTAAGCATGATAACTGATGTATCATTAAGAAAGTGATCCATTAAGTGATAACAGAACATCACGAACATTATGATTACCCAGATACTGAGAGTAAGTAGAGCAATCGTTACGCATAAAAAGTAGGTGGAACTAGGTGATTTATCTTCTTCAATTTTCACTTTAGTGTCCTGCCTGCACCTAGAAAATCGTTGGCAATATGGTTAGCCGCTTTAATTGCAATCCTTCGTGCACTGTCCACCATATAGTCAAAGACCGTTTCCTGGAGCTCATTAAAAGCCAAAAAAATCTAATTTACTTTACACAGATGCCATCACTTATCGTTAGAAATAGCCCCAACTGGGGCTATTTCTAACGATGATAGACAGTTATTTATAGAACAGGCCTTTCAACCTCAAGCTCTGTAACCAGCTCAGTACAGGTCGCATCATCTTGTGTGTAATAGATAATGCGATAGATCGGCCAAGAGGGTTTATACTCTGCTTCTTCACAAGAAATATACCCTATATTGTTAGCGTACACGCTAATCGCGATCGAACTTATAATAGGTAGCAACAGCATGATCGAGATACCAATTACCAGACCATAAGTAATTACCTTTTGGATTTTTCCTGTGAGCGTTTTCCCTTGAACGCCAACAATGCCCCCACCCACAGCCAATGATAATAGTCCAATAAAGCAACCAAGACCAAAAGTCCCACCTCGATCAAAGATAATCGTTGGGGTATCGTTGATAAGGTGATCCATTACGTGATAAAAGAAGTCCCAAAATCCTATTATTGCAAATATACTAAAGGCAAATAGAGCAATCGTTGCGCATAGAAAATAGGTAAAACTGGGGGCTTTCTCTTCTTCGATCTTCATTTGAGTTTCCTGCCTGAATTTAGCAAATCGCTCATAACATGGTTAGCTGTTTTAATTACAATTCTTTGAGCACTGTCCACCATATAGTCCGCAAATCCAGATAATAAGTGCACCACTCATGGTTGAGTAGGTGGCGAGAGATCAACTGCCCATAGGTGGTATTCTAACGTCGCCAAACAATTAGAGTATTACCATGAGCTACAAACAGTTGATAGAAGGACAACGATACCAGATTCAAACCTATCTGAGCCAACATTTAAGTTATAGAGAGATCGGCAGACGACTCAATGTTAGCCATTCCAGTATCAGCCGAGAGTTGAGACGGCATACCATCAATGGCACTTACGAGCCAAACGTTGCACAGCGACGAGCCCAACATAGACGACACTGCGCAACTAAAAGTCAGATCTCACAGAAAACTATCAACTATGTTGAGTTTGGCTTATCGCTCAAGTGGAGCCCTGAACAAATATCAGGCGTAAGCCGCCTAGTAGGATTACCTGTTAGCCATGAATGGATTTATGGTTATGTGCAAAGAGACAATTACCGCAGATAACGGAACAGAGTTCTGCGCTCACGAAAGTATCGCCCAGAAGCTCAAAACCGATGTATATTTTGCTAATCCCTACGCCTCTTAGGAGCGTGGTTTAAATGAAAACTTTAACGGCCTGCTGAGGCAATATATCCCTAAGGAAACGGACCTCAGAACGGTGGCCGATGAAGAGATTGCGAAGGAGCAAAGGTCGCTAAACCTTAGACCAAGAATGTACCTTGGCTATATATAGACAACCTGCGGTCGTATTCGATGAACTACGAAGTGCAGCGTAATTTAGAGAGTGATGCTCTTCGGAGTTGAATTCGCGATTTATAATTTCTACTAGTCATTTTTAAATTAATCACTCCAACATTTGACGAATTTCTTCCTGAGTATAATTTTTCTCGACATATTTACCTAACTTCGTAAGGTTTAGATCTATACCGCCACCACACTTCTCACCAAACTCTTGAATAGTTGACGTTTTACTATGCCTCTTAACTACACATGTCATCGCATTTCTTAATTCTTTTTCAGTGCTCATATCACCTTTATAGCAAGAATCTCGAAAAACCTTCATTTCTTCAATACATTCACGTGGTGTAGAATCACCCTGACAACTTAGATAATTCTCATCATGACATATCAAAACAGGCATTAACTGATAAAACGCCTTACTATCAGTTGGATCAATTTCAACACTACCTGCATGAACTTTAAAAGCAGCGAAAAACACCACCAAAAGCAACGAAAAACTTGATTTCATTTAAAAATCCTTTTTGAAACCCAAACCTTAAGAAAGCGAAATATTTATATAAAATTCACTAAAGGGGTAATATCATAACAACTTTTCAAATTAATTTGAAAAGGCTAAGCGCCTAACTCTCTAAATTTTACGTTAACCATACATTTATCATTTCCCCACTCCTAAAACAGTTCGGCCAGATCTGCCAATCTAGGGAACATGCGATTAAAGCGGCAACATGAGACAATCTTGCCAACTTAAGCAAACTACGATTTCTACCGACCATGAACCAGCTCGCCGCCGCCGATACTAAAGCTACCTGTAAACGCCGTAAAACTCGCAAAAAAAACAACCTCCAACAACACGGGCCTTTTCTCGCGTTGTTCGCTTTAAAGGCTGAGTTATGAATATTTTTCGTCGCGATTTAAATTTATTACTGCTGTTTCACGTGCTGTACCAAGAACGCAATGCATCTCACGCGGCGAAGCTGTTGTCCATCAGCCAGCCCGCGTTAAGTCACAAACTCAACAAGCTACGCGACGAATGGCGTGATCCTCTGTTTATTAAGGCGCCAAGAGGCTTAACTCCTACTCCAAAAGCTCATGAGCTGGCGAAAGAAGTGAGCGAATTAATGCCCAATTTAGAAGCGTTCTACGCTACGCAAATTGAACCAGACTTTCGCCAACGCAATGATAAGATTGTGATCTATACTCATGATTATTTTGAAATGTGTTCCTTGGCACATCTCTTAAAAATCATGCGTGAGCAAGCGCCTAATGTGCGTTTTGTGATTCGTAACACCCGTGGTGAGTTGCCTCGTGCGGAGCTCGAAAATGGCCAATGTGATCTTGCCATTGCCGGCTTTTATACCAGTTTGCCCGATACCATGCGTCAGCAGTTTATCGGCGACCGCCACTATTTAGTCTTAGCTTCTAAAGACAATCCCTTTATCACTGACACGCTGGATCTGGATGCTTATCTTATGTGTGAGCATCTTGTCATTTCTGTATCAGGCGATTTAATCGGCGACGTGGACCTCGAACTGGAAAAGTTAGGTAAAAAGCGTAATGTCGTCGCAGGGGTTTCGAGCCATCTGGCACCCGCGCACATTATTAACGAAAACCCTCAAATCATCACCAGCTGCTTTGAAAGTGTGGCTATAACCGCGCAACGAAACCATCCAGATTTACGGGTTTACACTCCCCCCGTATCCATTCCCAGCGTTCGTCTGACTCAGGTTTGGCACGAACGTACCCATGCCGATCCGTTACGTCGCTGGGTTCGCCAACTAATTCAAGAGTTCACTCTTAACTACCCTGAAAAATAGCACTTTTAAATATCTGAAATTTCATATATCTTTAAATTAGAATATACGGATAACCATATATTTAACGAAAAACAGGGTATACGTCATGTCAGGGGATATTGTTGAGATCGAGATCAACCCAACACAGTTTTATAAGTGCTTAGCCGACGAGACTCGACTACGCTGCCTTATGTTGATTCAGCTCGAAGGCGAGCTGTGTGTCTGTGAACTGATGGAAGCACTGCAAGAAAGTCAGCCAAAGATATCGCGTCATTTAGCTCAATTACGCAATTGCGGCTTACTCACCGATCGTCGACAAGGACAATGGGTGTTCTACCGTATCAACGAGGCGCTTCCAGCTTGGAGCAAGTTAGTCCTTCATGTCACCGCGGCAGAAAATCTTGAGCACTGCGCAGCAGACCTCGCTCGATTGGATCACATGGGAAGCCGCCCAGAACGTGCAAAGACCTGTTGTGCATAACAAGGCTTCATTCACTTTCGTACTCGGTTAGCCCATAAGGGGATGCCCCATGTTTGAAGTATTCGCACAATTCGCCGATTGGTTGGCTTATGAACTACTGAGTTTATCACCGGACTCAAAGTTCGGTGACGCAGTGCATTTCTTTATTGAAGATGTCAGCAAAATCTACGTTTTGCTCGTCGTGATGATTTATTTCATCGCACTGCTCCGCGCCTCCCTAAACGTCGAGCAAGTACGTAATTACTTAGCAGGGAAAAATAAAGGCGTTGGTTACATATTGGGCTCTGGCTTTGGAGCCATTACCCCGTTCTGCTCATGTTCTAGTATCCCTGTCTTTCTTGGCTTTACCTCGGCAGGCATTCCCGTTGGCATCACCATGTCTTTCTTGTTGACGTCCCCGCTAATCAACGAAGTCGCCATTCTGCTGTTAATGAGTCTATTGGGCTGGAAATTCACGCTTTTATACGTCGTCGTTGGTATGACAGTGGGCATTATCGGCGGGGCGTTCCTAGATGCGATCAAAGCGGAGCGCTGGTTGCAGTCGTTTGCTAAAAAAGCGCTGGAAGCTGGGCAAAACGCACCATTACAAACCACTCAAGAGAAAGAGAAATTGTCTTTTACTGAGCGTCATCGCTTTGCCAAAGACGAAACGCTGGAAATTTTCGGCCGTGTTTGGAAATGGGTAATCATCGGGGTTGGTTTAGGTGCAGCCTTACATGGCTTTGTGCCCGATGGCTGGATCGAGCATTACTTGGGCGACGGTCAATGGTGGTCCGTCCCAGCCGCCGTTCTTTTAGGTATTCCTCTGTATTCCAACGCAACCGGCGTGATTCCGGTCATGGAAAGCCTGATCGTGAATGGCTTGCCTATTGGTACAACACTGGCATTTTGCATGAGTACTGTAGCCGCCAGTTTCCCAGAGTTTATTCTATTGAAGCAAGTGATGCAGTGGCGTTTGCTCGCGACGGTGTTTGCCATGCTGCTTCTGTCATTCACCCTTGTGGGGTGGCTATTTAATGGATTTTCAGCATTTTTGTGAGGTGCATAATGAAACAAATCAAAGTGTTAGGCAATGGTTGTACGAAGTGTCAAAAAACCGCAGAACTGATTGAACGCATTGCCTCTGAACAAGGTGTTGAGGTGCACGTTAGTAAAGAAACCGACGCACAAACTTTCTTACAGTACGGTGTCATGAGCACACCAGCTGTGGTGATTGACGAGCAACTGAAACACTCAGGCTCTATTCCACATACAGATCAAGTAAAAGAATGGCTAACGGCGTAAGCCGCCGCCCACCATCTAATGACATACCCTCTTAAAGGTTAGAGCGAGAACACTATGACAATTAAAGTAGGCATAAATGGCTTTGGTCGCATGGGGCGACTGTCTTTTCGTGCAGCGTTTGATTGGGACGATGTGGAGTTTGTCCACATTAACGATCCTGCCGGTGATGCAACGACCTTGGCACATCTCGTCACGTTCGACTCTGTTCACGGCCGTTGGCACCATGAAGCCATTTCTGAAGACAATGAGATGATCATCAATGGTAAGCGTATCCCTTGCACCCAGAACAAAGCCATCGGTGATACCGATTGGTCAAACTGTGATGTAGTGATCGAAGCCAGTGGCAAGATGAAAACCCAAGCCTTGCTGCAAGCCTACTTAGACCAGGGTGTGAAACGTGTTGTGGTGACGGCGCCGGTGAAAGAAGACGGCGTGCTCAACGTGGTGATGGGCGTGAATCATGATCTGTACGATCCTGCGACGCACCCAATCGTCACCGCCGCATCCTGCACCACGAACTGCCTTGCGCCAGTGGTCAAAGTCATTCATGAAAAGCTGGGTATCCAACACGGCTCCATGACTACCATCCATGACATCACTAATACCCAAACCATCTTGGATGCACCGCACAAAGACCTACGTCGCGCCCGTGCCTGCGGATCGAGCTTAATCCCAACCACGACCGGCTCAGCAACGGCGATCACGCATATTTTCCCCGAACTCAAAGGCAAGCTAAACGGCCACGCAGTACGCGTGCCCTTAGCAAATGCCTCTTTGACGGATTGTGTGTTTGAAGTCAGCCGCCCCACCACTGAAGCGGAAGTAAACGGTTTCCTAAAAGATGCGGCGGAAGGCGAGCTAAAAGACATCTTAGGTTACGAAGAACGCCCATTGGTGTCGGTGGATTACAAAACCGACCCTCGCTCTAGCACCATTGATGCCCTTTCAACCATGGTCATCAATGGTACACAAGTGAAGCTGTATGCTTGGTACGACAACGAATGGGGCTACGCCAACCGTACCGCTGAGCTAATGCGTATGGTTGGTCGCTTGGATCAGGCATCCCAATAGTCGACTGTTGCGATAAATCCAGCCTACGATTTGGTTTGTCTGCTTTATAAGTCACTCTGAGTATCGACACTTGGTTATGACAGCACCGACCGACGCACATCCCTGTGCATAACGGTCGGATCGCCCATCCATGGGCTAGGTGCTTGTCATAACTCAAGCGTCTCTAATAAGCATCACACATCATGTTTGGAAAGTTTCATGACACTGTTAGCTAATCTTTCGCCAGCGATCCGCCAATATATGGTGGTCACAGGGAACTATTGGGCCTTTACCCTCACAGATGGCGCGCTGCGTATGTTGGTGGTGCTGTATTTCTACGGGTTGGGTTATAGCCCCCTCGAAATCGCCATGCTGTTTTTGTTTTACGAGATTTTTGGCGTCATCACCAACCTCGTCGGCGGTTGGCTTGGGGCGCGTCTTGGCTTAAACCGTACCATGAATATCGGGCTGTTTTTGCAGATTGTGGCGTTAAGCATGCTACTGGTTCCCGCGAGTTTCTTAACCGTCCCTTGGGTCATGGGCGCGCAGGCGTTGTCGGGTATTGCCAAAGACTTAAACAAGATGAGCGCGAAAAGTTCGATTAAGCTGTTAGTGCCTAGCGAGGCTCAAGGCCAGCTGTACAAATGGGTCGCGCTGCTCACCGGCTCTAAAAACGCGCTAAAAGGCGTGGGATTTTTTCTTGGCGGTGCGCTACTGAGTCTGTTTGGTTTTAAAGGCGCGATCTTAGGCATGGCCGTTGCGCTGACTTTGGTGTGGATCGCAAGCCTCATCTCGCTTAAGAAAGATCTCGGAAAAGCCAAGAATAAGCCAAAATTTGGCGACATCTTCTCGAAAAGTAGCGCCGTAAACTACCTTTCTGCGGCGCGCCTATTCTTATTCGGTGCGCGGGATGTGTGGTTTGTCGTGGCGTTGCCTGTCTTCTTAGCCAGTACCTTTGGCTGGGACCATTGGTACGTGGGTGGCTTCTTAGCACTTTGGATCATTGCCTACGGCATCGTCCAAGGCTTTGCGCCACGCTTTACCGGCAAGGCGTCTGGCAAAGTCCCCGATGGCCGCCAAGCCCTCGGCTGGGCCTTGGCTCTTGGCGTGATCCCTGCGGCGATTGCCTTAGCGCTGACCTTCGGTTGGCAGATTGAATTCGCCGTCATCGCAGGTTTGCTTGCCTTCGGTGCCGTGTTTGCCATCAACTCCTCCCTACACAGCTACCTGATCGTCAGCTACGCTGGCAAAGACGGCGTCTCCCTCGACGTGGGCTTTTACTACATGGCCAACGCCATGGGACGCCTCATCGGCACCCTACTGTCTGGTTGGCTGTATCAAGATTACGGCTTAGCCGTGTGTTTATGGGTATCGGCGGGGTTTATTGCTTTGACCGCGTTGATATCAGTGGGATTGCCAAGAAACAAAATCTGTTAAATATTTAGAACTTAGAGATTGATATGGTCGAAATTTTTAATGACATTCTAATTTTATTAGGCGGTGCTACTATAGTACTTTCAGCCTTATTTGGGCTTATTGGAAAACTATTAATTTCTCGTGCGACTGAAGAGATTAAACACAACTTCCAAATAAAGGTTGCTGCTTTACAGAGTGACTTAGCTAAGACCAATAAAAAGCTTGATGCAGAGCTTCAAAGAGCTATTTATATTGATAAAGCTCAATTTGATTATGAATTTCAAATTTATAGAGATGTCTGGAATAATTTAGTGGATCTACAAGCAGCTACTCTAAATTTACGTCCAGTGTTTGATTACATCGACCCCGCCCAGTCTAAAGAAGACAGAATGCAAGAGAGAGTATCTGCATTTATAGAGCCATTTAATAAGTTCTTGAGTACAGTTGAAAAAAATAAGCCCTTTTACTCACCAAGTGTTTACGCGTCACTCAGCAATATACTTAAACTATGCCGAGATGAGCGCATAGATTTCGAGTATATTGAGCGAAGTAAAAAGGAGTACTTTGAAGAAGCAAAAAAGAACTGTGAAGACATTTTGAAATCAATAAACCAAGCTTGCGAGGAAATCAGAGGAAGGATCAATGAGGTCAAAGTTATTAATAACTGAACATCGAGACTTCGTGTAAAATTTTTACAGTATCCATAGTTTGGCTTAGCAGCTTACCAAAGAACACTGACTGGGTTTATCGTTATGAATATCAATCACCTTTCCACAGAAGAAAAAGTTCGCCTTGCCGAAGAGCTTTGGGAAAGTGCTTACCAAGAGCAATCGTCAGCGCCTATCAATGATGAACACAAAGTCATCCTAGACGCACGCTCCGCTGCATTTGAAAATGATCAGAAAGTCGGCACAGAATGGCACTTACTTAAAAAGCAACTTATGGAAGAGTAATGACTTACAGAGTTTTTGGGTAGAACCAACACCTTCGCTCGGGAACCGAGCTCCTACAAATCATCAATATCAACTTTGACCGATGGCTCGTTTTCACGCTCTTTGACAATGGCAGCCAATTCCAAGTCTTCCAATAGATCCTCTGAGAACTCCACGCCCATCTGATGTGCGATGACTTGCATATCCTCGAAGGGGATTTCAAACAGCCCTTAGCGAAACTGATAACCCCAGCGTGGGTTATCACGGGTAAAGCTTAAGGTTTGCAGCAGTGGGCGTATGGGGCAGTATTGCTGCCTAAGCCATGCCACGTCGTAGCGGTAAGGCATAAAATCATCTGACATAACCACTTGATAAGGTTCAGAGCTGATCACACGCCCAAGTGCGGTAAATGATTGGCAGGTGTCTTTTTTCTGATAGGTAAACGTCGGCGAGTAATACACCACCAAATCATCGGGCTTTACTCGCTTTAGAGGACCCTGTTTACCATGACAAACTTGCATAAATTCGCCGTTTAACCCGCGTGCCACATGATCGGCGCTGGCTACCGCGACCCAGCAAAGTGACGTTGAGGCAGCGTCATTTTCCCTATCCGAGTTTGTTTGCTGCATTGACATAACATCGACTCCTTAACAGTTGGGTATAGCATAAAACATTACGCTGTCAGTTTCTGTCAGGAGTCGAACATCTGCGCACTTATCGCACTAAGTCGCTATGATACAAGTGTTTTACTTGGGTCAATCCTTGTTCTAGGTAGGCCTTGGTATAGTCCATCGCATGATGTTTATGGAAGTCTACTTCGGTGGCAAAGCATTCCCATAATAAAAGCTGAGTCGGCTCATCTGGGTTCTCATGTAGCTCAAATAAGCGACAGCCGGGTTCCGTACGTGTTTGCTCACATAGCTGCTTAAGAGCGGCTTTGGTTTCTTCGATTCGACTAGCATCGGTTATTTCAAGCTCAGCCGTGGCGAAGTAGCCGCCAGCTAGAGTCGATAACGACTGCTTGCTAGGCAACGGTGCCGAGTCTGGACTTAAGCCGCGCTCTTGCAAGACATCTTGAACGGCAAACAAGCCATTGAGCGCTGCAGGAAACCCCGCATAGACCGCCATTTGCATCATCACTTCGATGACCTCTTGGGGCGAACACCCGACATTCAGAGCACCATGGATATGAACTCTTAACTGTGGCGCGGCGTTGCCCATCGCCGCTAAGGCCGCGATCGTGGCGATTTCTCTCGATTTAAGATCCAGCGCCTCTCGGCTATAAATATCCCCAAAGGGAAATTCGATCAGCAGGCGCGCAAAGTCCGGAGCAATATTTTCCATCGCTTGAATCACTTTCTCACCTTGCTCGCCATCAATTTGCGCTAACTTCTGCCAGCCCAGTTTGTATCGTTCAGAATTCATAGCCCACCTCTGTTTCTTTGCAGTTTGTAGGCGTAGCATGACATTTCTCAAAAACAGAATATTTAACCAATAAAACAAGACGACTTTTCAATACTGGAAAATGGGCATGACATTAAACTGGGACGATTCTCGAGTATTCTTAGCACTTGCTCGAACAGGCACGTTAACCGCCGCCGCGCAACAACTCGGCATTGGCATCGCCACACTCTCGCGTCGTATTGAGCGCTTTGAAAGAGCCCTTGGCGTCGCGCTTTTCATACGCTCGCAAACCGGCTATGAACTGACGGAAGAAGGCTTAACTTTGGTTGCCCATGCCGAGCAGATGGAAGCGTCCATGCTTGGTTTTTCTAAGCAAGCACTGGATACGGCGATCTCTGGTACGGTGCGTCTGGCCACGGCAGAAAATCTCGCGACTAAGCTGATATTGCCAAACCTTAATCAGTTAAAGCAACAGCATCCAGAATTGAGCATTGAAATTGTAACCGATATCCGTATCGCGAATTTACATCGGCATGACGCGGATATTGCCCTGCGCATGACCAAGCCCACACAAGGTCATGTGTCGTTTCGTCGAGTGGGAACATTGAGCTATGGGCTTTATCAAGCACTTGAAGGTCCAACCATCGAGCTCACACCAGAAACCGCCATTGGCTGGGATAGTCACTATCAAGATTTACCCGCTGCAGTGTGGCTAAACCAAGTGCTTGACGGCAAAACCTCGGCATTGACCACCACCTCTGTCGCAACACAGCTAGCCGCCTGTAAAGCGGGCTTAGGCATCGCCGTACTACCAGACCTCGTTACCACAGATGAAGCGGTTCGCTGTGTGAAAACTCTGCCGGAACTCTGCCAACCCATCTACCTGGTGCTGCACAACGATTTACGTCATAGTAAGCGGGTACGCAGTGTAGCCGATTTTATAACAGAGCTCATCGAGCAGCCTTTAACGGCGTTAAATCGCCCTACATAATCCGATGCACTCTACAACCGACTTACTCTGGTTCGATAACAGCGTTCAAACTAGTGTGTTTAACAGGGATTGTAAAAACCATGCAGAAGAAGCGCCTTTCATATTATGTTTTCTTTAGTATTGTGCTCATCGGCACGATTACGCTCTCTATTACTTCGTTTTTATGGATTGGAAATATCTACCAAACCTATCAACGCGAAGCTCAACGCATCCAAGAAAATTATACCAACGAAGTAAAAGACGAACTGAAAAACCGTGTTGATACCATCGTCAGCTTAATCAACTACCGTAAAGCAACCACTGAAGCTCGTCTTCAAAAAAACATTCAAAGCCGTGTACTTGAACTAAACGAATTGATGACATATCTGTATGAAAGCAACCGCGACAAACTGCCAGATTCAGACATTAAAAAGCTCATCACTGAAGCAGTGCGCGGCATGCGTTTTAACGATGGACGTGGTTACTACTTTATTGACACCCTACAAGGTGACGTCATTTTATATCCTGTAGCCCCCAGCACAGAGGGCAGCAATCTATTCTATCTACAAGATGAGCGCGGTAATTACTCTCTCCAACAAGAAATCCAACTGGTCAACAAACATGGCAAAGGCTTTATTGAAGGCTATTGGACGCTACCGGGGGAAGACACCCAAAAAGATCATAAAAAAATCACCTATGTGCATAAATTCGCGCCTTACGATTGGTATTTTGGCACCGGAGAATATCTAGATATCACAACCCGCGAAGTACAAGAAGAGATCAAATCCTACATCAATCAACTAAGCTACGGTGACGACGGCAAGCAGTACGTGTTTATTCATGACTTTGAAGGAAATGAGCTAGCAAATGGTCGCTTTCCTGAGCTCATTGGACAGAACCACTATGAGATGACTATGTCGCCAAAGGTTCAATATATTGATCGCCAAATAGAAATCGCCAGCACCGCCCCCCATCACGGATTTCTGACACATCTTTGGCCAAACTTCAGCAATGGTAACACTAGCAACAAACTCACTTATATCGCAGCCATACCAAGCTGGGGGTGGGCAATTGGCTCTGGTGCAAACATGGAAGACCTTAACAATGCCATTAGCCGACATCAAAATGAGCTTTATTATCAACTCATTAGCGGCATACAAAAGGCTCTCCTGCTCGCCGCAGGGATTTTCATTTTAAGTGTCATAGCAGCCCGCTATGTGTCCAAAAAAATGAATGCCAGTATTAGACTATTTACCCGCAATCTGGAAACCAGCTCAGCTCAGTTATCCTTGATAGATGAAGACAAAGTCATCTATCAAGAGTTTGAAGAACTTGCAAAAGCCTCAAACAATACCACTCAGAGAATTAACACTCTGCTGCATAAAGATGAATTAACTGGCTTATTTAATCGACGCTATATTAACGTGTTATTTGACTCGCTATTGCAACAAGCCAAAAAGGACGACTCAAACTTCTCGCTTATTATGTTAGACATCGACCATTTCAAGCGCATCAACGATACCTATGGTCACCCATTTGGCGATCAAGTACTGATGAAAATCGCTCAGTGCATCGCAACAGAAGTCAGCACGAAGGGTTATGTGGGGCGCTTTGGTGGTGAAGAGATGATGGTTTTGTTACCCAATTACAACGCAGAACAAGCGTTTGAAATCGCCATGCAGATTAAAACATGCGTCGAGCAAATACGCCTGCCTGGACAAGACTTCTCAGTGAGCATCAGCGGTGGTATCAGTTCAGGCACCAATGCCACCACCTTTGAACTGATTCAACAGGCAGACAGCAAGCTATACTGCGCTAAAAATAATGGTCGAAATCGAATCGAACGATAACGCGGACCATGGTAAAAAAGCATTACTGACGCGTGTTCTACTTAAGGGCGATATACACCTCAACCTCGTCATCACCTTTGTAGCATTCAAAGTCAGTGGTGTACGCGCGTTCACGCTCTGGTAGCTCTGAAAAATACTGCCAAATTTCTACCCACGCATTAATCACCGACTGTGGCATGTCGCCCTTTTGCGAAAACACCATGTATTCACCTGCATGGACAGTCACGCTTTCTAGGCCATCAAGGTCGGTCACGACATTACTGCCTGCGTACACATCGAATTCACCGTTGGCATCCGATTCATAGTGGCAATAAACACCGTAAACGATGGAATCTGAAGTCAATCTGGGTGCAATGCTCGAGCCAAATTTCTGCCAAAGCCCCCCAATTTTAGCACTGTCAGCGTTCATTTCATCGGCATTTTTGGTTCGTACTTGTACGCCAGATACGTTGAATTTCTCGACATTGACGATCTGCATTATCACATCCCTTTGAGGTTAAATAGTACAGTTCAATGTACCGAGGAAGCCCTAAGACTGCAAATGACTCTGTGCAATATGTTATTCCATTACACTTAATCAGACGCTTGGATCCTTAACGCTACCCCCGCTGCAGAGGTACGATTCTCAACGCCAAGTTTAGGAAAGATTTGCTCTAAGTGTTTATTCACGGTTCGTGGACTCATTTCTAGAATCTCTGCCACTTCGCGGTTAGTTTTACCATTGGCAATCCAGTAGAGCACATGGGACTCGCGCTCAGTCAATGCTAATTCCATCTTTAACCGCTCTGGGCCTGTTGGCAAGTTTCCATCTTCCAACTTCACCAACGCTTCTTTCTGCTCCGTGTGACCAATAAACTTCAACGCCAAAGGGTAGTCTAACCCTTTTAAGATCAAGCGGTTGCCTTCTTCAGGGCGATGCCTCAACCATTCACGAACTTGCGGTGCAAGCTGCTCAATCTGCCATAAAGGGGTCAATCTCGCTCGCGCCATTAAAGCATACGCTTGCGGTGTTGCCCAAGCCACCCCTCCCAACTCACTGAAGGTCAGTAAATATTGACCCATACTATCCAGCGCAAATTGAGCATTGTTGCTCAGCCGAGCATTCGATAAATGCACGCGCATACGGGCAATCAGTTCATTTGGCTGAATCGGCTTGGTCAAATAGTCCACACCGCCTGCTTCTAGCCCGCGCACTATGTCATCGGTTTCACTTAGACCTGTCATAAAGATGACAGGGATACTCGAAAGACTAGGATCATTTTTCAAAGCCTGGCACGCTTCAAAGCCATCCATGTGAGGCATGATCGCATCCAATAAAATGATGTCAGGACGCATACGCTTCGCGATGGTTAACGCTTGCCGACCTTCGAGGGCGACCAGCACATCCATATCAGCGGCTTCAAGGGTGTCATGGATTAAGCTCAGGGCATCCGGTGAGTCATCAACAACCAGCACAATGTCGCGTTTATTGGTGGAATTCATCATGTCCGCTACTCGATTCAGAAGAGTGTTGTTGCAGGTATTGTTCAATACCATCGAACTGGAAACTTTGGTATAGCGCTTCCAATTGCATTCGATGCTCCGGCGCTAAAACATCGCTGTCGCTCAATTGGTCAAGTACACCACGTACACCTTTTTTATAGCCCATTTGCGCAAATGCCATTAACTCTCGAATACTTTCGTGATCCGGAATCTTAGGTAAGTGCCCTCCCTCAGTTCCTCCATCGCTATCATCTAGCAACGAAACCTCCGAAACAGGCGAAGCCGAGTGTTGCACTTCACCGTCTATCTCTTGATACACCCATTCCAACACAAGCCAATGTTGAATGGCATCAAATAGAGCACTGTTTTTCACGGGTTTCACGATGTATTGGTTGAAAGCACTTTGCTCATCGGGGTGACGCTGACTTTCTTGGGCGTCAGCCGATAGCATCACTATAGGTACACTGTAATTTTGCTCACGTAGTGTTTTCGCGAGCGTTAACCCATCCATTCCGGGCATCGAAACATCTAAAATGAACAAATCAGGAGAGCACGCATTCAGCTCAGCTAAACACGCTTGGGCGTCAGCCGCTTCGATCACATTAAAACCTATGGGTGACAAGATGTCGGAAAATAATCCGCGCACAACAGGGTCATCATCGACAATCATCACCGTACGTTGAAAACCACGATAACTCACTACTTTGCGTGATGTATGAGTAAGCTCATCACCTTGAGATATCCAAGGCAACATTAAACTCACTTTAAACTCACTGCCTTGCCCTATCGTAGACTGAGCTTGCAGATCCCCACCCATTAGTTCAGTGAGAAGCTTCACGATCGTCAAGCCTAATCCTGTACCCGGCAGGTTAGCCGTCGTCACATCACGCACTCGTTCAAATGGATCAAAGATCCGCTCAAGATGCTCTTCCTTAATACCCAAACCCGTATCACGGATAACAAACTCTGCCACTTGATTTCGATAGTTCACAACGAGCATAACAGAGCCTTTTGGCGTGTATTTCACCGCATTAGACAGTAAATTGATCAATATTTGCCGCAAGCGTTTTTCATCGGTTACCACGTGGTTGGGCAGCGGAGCCAGTATTTTAGTCTTGAACGAGATGCCTTTAGCACGCGCTTGCATCGAGAACATGCTATTGAGCTGATCAATCAGTTTCGGCAAATCCACCGTATTGCGATACAGATCAAACCGCCCTGCTTCAATTTTAGAAATATCCAGTAGACCTTCAATCAAATCAGCCAAATACAAGCCACTTCGATGAATGATATCTAAGCCATTTTGATGGCCCGAGGGCGTATTTTCTTTTTCTGATAACAACTGAGCGTAGCCAATAATAGACTGTAAAGGGGTACGTAATTCATGACTAATACCGCTAAGATAACGACTTTTCGCTTCATTTGCATGCTCTGCCTGCTCTTTTGCCCCCTGTAATGCCAGGTCCGTCTCCTTGTGGGCTTCGATTTCTCGTGTCAGTTTACGAGTCTGACGATTCGACTCTTTCTGAGCGACGACTCGGCTTTCATGTGCCAACAAAAATAACCATGACAACACACCCGACACGATCAATAAGGTAAAGAACAGCGCAAACATTGCTTCCTGCAGCAACGTTGACTCATTGACTGTTTCAGGTGCCATCTGTCGATAAATCAACATCATTAATGCCGCATTGATAACGTTGATTACCACCAGCATCGAGGCAAAGCGACCCAAGCGTGAACTGATCGCTCGTACCAAGCGCTTTGGCAAAAACAGTTTAAGAAAATAATCGCTCTGTTGAGCAATGCTTGCTTGTGGTTTACAGCTGTCGAGACACCTTACATCCAGCGAACAACACAACGAACAAATAGGCTGCTGATACGCTGAACAAAAGCTCATATCTTCACTTTCAAATTCGTTTTCACAGATACCGCAAGTTAACGTAACGACATGATTAGGGTTCTCCTGCTTCGCTAAATCAATCAACGGCAGTAGCTCAGGGCTTTGGCGCGCGATGTAGTATTTCCCTTTCGTGAGCCATGCAAGCAAGGGGACACATACAAAACAGGCCCCAATCGAAATAAAGTGCGACAAACTTTTCGCCACCTCACCAAATAGACCTAAATAACTGAGTAAGCCCAAGCTGGTAGCAATCAACATAGACCCAGTACCGACAGGGTTAATGTCGTACAAATGAGCCCGTTTAAATTCGACATAATCGGGGCTTAAGCCCAGCGGTTTATTAATCAACAAATCCGCGGATAAGCTCGACAGCCAACTCACGGCACTGATGGCGAATACACTTAAAATTGCCCCCAGCGCTTGGTAAATCCCAAGCTCCATAAGCAGCAATGCAATAGTGACATTGAAGACCAGCCATACGACTCGCCCTGGGTGCGAATGTGTCAATCGGGAAAAGAAGTTTGACCACGCAATCGAACCTGCGTAAGCATTTGTCAGATTAATTTTCATCTGACAAATAAACACAAATACCGCCGCAAGTATCAATGCCGTGGTAGGAGATGTGGTTAAGAATAAGAAAATGCGTTGATAAAGATACGTCGGGTCTGTCGCTTGCAGCGCTGTAGCACCATCGGAAATTGCTAAATAGGCAAGGAACGATCCTAGCAGCATTTTCACCGCTCCTATAAACACCCAACCGGGGCCAGCAAGAATCAGCCAAAACCACCAACGTCGACGATTGCGTTTAGTTTTTGTAGGGAAAAACCGCAAATAGTCCACTTGTTCGCCGATCTGCGCCATCAAGGCAAACAACACCGACGCTGCCGCTCCAAACAGCACCCAATCAAAGCCCGTATTTTGGGACAAGTGGCTCGGCACAAATTCGGACCAACCGTAGAAGCTCTGATACTCTTGCGTCACCACCACGCCAATGGCCGCGACTTGCAAAACCAGCCAAATCCATTGAGTGCCATTTTGAAAGCGACTGATCGCGCGGATTCCATGCGTCACGATGGGGATAACAAACAACGCAGACAGCGCGTAGCCAATCGGCAAAGGGATGCCAAGCAACACCTCCAGCGCCGAAGCCAAAATCGCCGCTTCTATCGCAAAGAAAATAAAAGTGAACGTGGCATAAATAAGCGATGTAATCGTTGAGCCAAGATAACCAAAGCCGGCACCGCGCGTCAGCAAATCAATGTCCAAGCCATGCTTAGCCGAATAATAAGCGATCGGGAAACCCGTGATAAAGAACACTGCCAGCACCGTTAAAATCGCCGCCACCGCATTCGTGAAGCCGTAGCTGAGTGTGATCACGGCCGCCAAGCCTTCCAATGCCAAAAACGCAGCTGCACCCAGCGCAGTATGCCCGACGCGCTCAATGCTCATGGAATGACCTTGCTTAGCGGTATAACGCAGCGCGTAGTCTTCTAGGGTTTGGTCAGCGACCCACTTGTTATAATGCCGTCGTACTTTGAATATCTTTTGTGCAGCTGCCATATCACCTCAAACCAGCAAAGCGCTGAACGTTTTTCACGCTCAGCACTGACTGGATTTACTCATCCTTTTCGGACTCGAATTATTCACTAGGCCAATGCCAGCAGCATTCCCATCAGTGCGATGACAGAACCGCCCACACGTGTCACCAGCGGTGTTCCGATACGCGCCATCCATTGACCAAAGCCAACGCCCGCGCCATGCAACACAGCCGTTGCTAACGCAAAGCCCAGTGCGTATTGCGCACCCGATGCACTCAATGGCATTTCCATACCGTGCGCCACCCCATGAAAGATTGCAAAGCCACCAGCAATAGCCGCACACGCTACAACAGGCAAACGCTTCGCCCCCAGCACTAAAGCACCGAGTACGATGACCGACAGTAGAATACCTTGCTCAACAAACGGCACACTCAACCCAGCCATTGCCGCGCCACCCCCTAGTAACATCATAGCCACAAATGCGACCGGTACAGCATATAATGCACGACCACCTAAACTAGCGGCCCAGAGTCCTACTGCCACCATCGCCAATAAGTGATCTAACCCACCCAGCGGATGACTAAAACCAGACATAAAGCTCGACGTGTGCTCATGACCCGAATGCGCAAGTACTGCGCTTGAACTGACCGCTAACGCGCTTACGAGTACAATTTTCTTTATTACAGACTGCATTTTATTCCCCTTAACACATCGATTTAGCATTACACCACGGCTTTAGCAGGTGGGATTTCTTTTGCTTCCAACATACCTTCAGACACGATCAGCTGAATGATCTCGTCTAATCCCTGTGCCGCTTTTAAATTCGAAAACACAAACGGACGCTCGCCACGCTGTGCTTTTGCATCTTCGTCCATGACTTCAAGGGAAGCTCCCACGAGCGGCGCTAGGTCAATCTTGTTAATAATCAACAGGTCCGACTTAGTAATCCCTGGGCCACCTTTGCGCGGAATTTTATCCCCAGCAGAGACATCAATTACATAGATCGTGAAGTCTGATAACTCCGGACTAAACGTCGCACTGAGGTTGTCCCCTCCCGACTCCACAAACACCACATCCAACTCGCCGTGACGTTCCAACAACTGATCAATTGCCGCAAGGTTCATCGAAGCATCCTCACGAATCGCTGTATGAGGACAACCGCCAGTCTCCACACCAATAATGCGATCCGCCTCCAGTGCTTCGTGACGCGTCAGAAACTTAGCGTCTTCTTGGGTGTAAATATCATTGGTCACCACGGCGATGTTGTAATGCTCACGCATTGCCGAACACAAAGAGCGCAATAATGCCGTCTTGCCCGAACCAACTGGGCCACCTACACCAACTCGTAGGGTTTGTTTTGGTTTACTCATATCTCGCTCCTATTGCGATATCACTATGTCTACTTCTGATCTGAGGGTTATGGAGATCAGTGCGCGAACGATTTCGCGCCTGCGCGTCTGAGCGCAGTGATCTCCATAACGCACAACCACCAGACCAAACTCAAATAGACCTCAATGGTTTATATCTCACTTACTCTCTCTGAGGATTATGGAAGTCAGTGCGCGAACGGTTTCGCGCCTGCGCGTCTGAGCGCAGTGATTTCCATAATCCTCGCCCCAAATAGGCTAAGACCGAAACAGCCTTGAATATTGGGTTTCATGTAAACAACTGGCGATGGCCACCGCAGGTAGGCCCGCGCCAATATCGTCTTCCTCTAGTGTTTTCGCCAAGGCAATGGCATCGGATAGGACGGGTTGCAATTCACCTAACAATAACTGCGCTTGAGTTTGCCCTAATGGCACCAATTTGGTCGCAGCAGCAATTTGGTTTTCCAACCACGACCACGAAAACCCTAATGCGACGGTATCAAATTCAATTTGCCAATGAGTCGCAGCAATGGCGAACAACACCACAAAACTAATGTCTTCCAAACGCACAAACGGCGTCTCAATCTCTAAGCTACGCAGCAAACGCGCTAAGGCTTCACCCATTGCCGTATCGTTGAGGCGTAACTCTTTCGTCTCTCGACATGCCAGCACTAGATCATTAAGTTCAACAAGACGGGCTTCATCACGTTCCGCCCAAGCTGCCATCGCCAGACGCAATACAGGTAAATCCACTCGAGCCAACGATTGAAGTAGTTGCAACTGAGTCCAATCTAAGACATGTGCTTGCTTAGTCACCCAGCCACGATCAATGGCGTATTCCATGCCTTGGGAAAAGGCATACCCCCCCACTGGCAGGCTGACGCTACTCAGCTGCAACAAGCGCAACAGGCCATGATCAGTGGTGGTGATGTCCATGGCTATACGCCCCCGATTCTGGATTAAACACACCCTGTTCGTGACTCACCACTAACCCTAGTAAGTGCAGCATTTCTTCCAGTACATGATCGGGCTTGATGCGTAACCAACGCTCTCCCACTTCCACTTTAGTGTGACGATTACCGAGGTGGTAACACGCTTTCGCAAAGGTCGTCCAATCGTCACAACTGGCATGGGCAATGTCTTCAACCGCACCAACAATCTGAATCGTTTTACCGCATTCAGCACGCAAATATTCGCCGACTAACAGCGGTTTACCGCGATCTAAAAACACGCGAATGTCTTCGCCATTTTCGCCAACCAGCTTTAAGCGACCACGCTCTCGCTGCTCATGGGTCAAAATAACCGTGGTGTACACCTCATCGTGACAGTGCGTTCCGAGGCGAGTGTAAATGTCTAACATAGGACAACTCCTAATCCAGTCAACGTCGCGCATTAAAACAAGTTATAAAGCTGCGACAGTGGCAAGCTTTCCGCTGGCTCACAGGTTAATAATTCGCCGTCTGCACGTACCTCATAGGTTTGCGGATCGACGGTAATATTCGGCATCCAAGCATTGTGAACCATGTCGGACTTACCAATATTGCGGGTGTTTTTACAGGCGACTAAGGTACGCTCCAATCCCAGATTTTGTTTGAGATCGTTGCCTAATGCCGCTTGTGAGACAAAGGTCACCGAAGTCGCTGCGCTGGCCTTACCAAACGAGCCAAACATTGGGCGGTAATGCACTGGCTGAGGGGTTGGGATGGACGCATTGGGGTCGCCCATTGGCGCGCTGGCAATCATGCCGCCTTTGATGATCAGCGACGGTTTCACCGCGAAAAATGCCGGTTTCCACAACACCAAATCCGCCAATTTACCCGGCTCAATCGAGCCAACTTCGTGGCTGATGCCGTGAGCAATGGCAGGGTTGATGGTGTACTTGGCGATGTAGCGTTTGGCACGGAAGTTATCCGCTCCCAAATCAGAGTCTTCAGGCAATAGACCAAATTGCTGCTTCATTTTATGGGCGGTTTGCCAAGTGCGCGTGACCACTTCACCGACGCGCCCCATGGCTTGGGAGTCCGACGAAATCATGGAGAACGCTCCACGATCGTGGAAGATGTCTTCCGCAGCGATGGTTTCTTTGCGAATACGCGAATCGGCAAACGCCACGTCTTCAGGAATATTGCTGTCTAAGTGATGACACACCATCAGCATGTCTAAATGCTCATCGACCGTATTATGGGTATACGGACGGGTCGGGTTGGTGGACGAAGGCAAGACATTGGTCTGCCCCGCGGCACGGATAATGTCCGGCGCATGTCCGCCACCCGCCCCTTCGGTGTGGTAGGTATGAATGACACGATCTTTAAACGCATCCAAGGTACTGTCCACAAAGCCCGACTCGTTTAAAGTATCCGTGTGAATCGCCACTTGTACATCATACGTTTCCGCGACAGAAAGGCAGCAATCAATCGACGCTGGTGTCGTGCCCCAGTCTTCATGCAACTTCAAGCCACAAGCACCAGCTTCCAGTTGCTCTGCCAGCGCTTCGGGTAAACTCGCATTACCCTTGCCTAGAAAGCCTAAGTTCATCGGCATGCTGTCCGTTGCTTGCAGCATCTTGCCAAGGTACCAAGGACCAGACGTACAGGTGGTCGCATTGGTGCCCGTTGCGGGGCCAGTACCGCCACCGATCATGGTGGTGACGCCAGAGGTCAGCGCTTCTTCAATTTGCTGTGGGCAGATAAAGTGAATATGCGCGTCGATGCCCCCCGCAGTCAGAATAGAACCTTCCCCTGCAATCACTTCGGTACCAGGGCCCACCACGATATCGACGTTGTCCTGCACATCAGGATTGCCCGCTTTGCCAACTTTGAAAATGCGACCTTCTTTGATGCCCACATCACCTTTGACAATGCCCCAATGATCCAGCACCAGCGCATTGGTAATTACCAAATCCACGGCGACGTCATTGGTCAGTTGGCTTTGTCCCATGCCATCGCGAATCACTTTACCCCCACCGAATTTGACCTCATCACCATAGGTGGTGAAATCCTTTTCCACCTGAATCCATAAATCCGTATCGCCTAAACGAACGCGATCACCTGTGGTCGGGCCAAACATCTGTGCATAGCTGTGTCTGTCCATCGTCGCCATTATTTTGCTCCCTCTGTTAAGGTGCCCATGACCTCGCCACGGAAACCATAAATGGTTTTCGTACCCGCGTATTCCACTAGTTCCACCTCGCGGCCTTGGCCTGGTTCGAAACGCACCGCCGTGCCTGAAGCGATGTTTAAGCGGTAGCCCTTGGCTTGCTCACGTTCGAATACCAATGCTGGATTCACTTCGTAAAAGTGATAATGGGAGCCAATCTGAACCGGACGATCACCGGTGTTTTCAACGCGCAATGTCAGCGTTTTGCGGCCTTCGTTTAATGTGATCACCCCTTCGGCGACCTGAATTTCACCTGGAATCATGCTGCCTCCGTGGTTAGTTAATCGGGTTATGCACGGTCACTAATTTGGTGCCGTCTGGAAAGGTCGCTTCCACTTGTACTTCGTGGATTAAATCGGCGACGCCTTCCATCACTTGATCCGCGCTCAATAGCGTCTTACCAAAGGCCATCAGCTCGGCGACGGTTTTACCATCACGTGCCCCTTCGATGATCTCCATGGTGATAAACGCCATGGCTTCGGGATAATTCAACTTGAGGCCGCGATTCAAACGTCGCTCGGCTAACAATGCTGCGGTAAACACCAGCAGCTTATCCTTTTCTCTTGGTAGTAATTCCATCGTTCAAACCCTTTATTCGTCGCGATAGCGCGTAATTGATTCCGTGGACAGTAGTGCTTAGGTTGCCCAAATTCTTGGTGCGCAAGCTGGCTTGCCCATTAAGGCGGGGCGAATGACGCCCCAGCAGTGTGTAAACAAACGCTTCATTTTTTCACTGTCGTTGCCCAAGCTGCGGATTACGATAAATTCATCGACAACGGTTGCTCCCGCTACGCTGTCATCGGCTTGACACAATTCTCGCAGGGCATCGATCAGCGCTTCGGTGTCTTGAACAAATGGGCCTGCAATCATCAAGCCATTAACAGGTTGCCCTTGAAGCCCTGCTTTGCCAGCCATCAGGTCGCGACTGTGTTCGTCTACCAGCAAACGCTCACGTAAGCGAAGACGGCCATCAATGCGCACCTGAAAACTTTGATCGGCTTGGCCCACACCAAAATTCAGCCGATTCGCAGGTAAGCCAAAGCAGGTGATTTCCCAACCGATAAAACGCGCATTACCGTGCAATTCGACGTGATTACGCAAACGAGTATTGGCATCAGGGTAAAGAATGGTTTCTTGAGGTAACCATTCCATGCTGGCATTTGTTGGTACATGCAGATGGGTCGTTTGACATTGCAACGTGCGATCAGGACGGGCTTTGTACACACGCCCTGCTCCCGGTGTGGTGATCAGTACATGAGTATCAGAGGCCTGATTGGACTGAATCACCAATTCATCGCCAGACACCAATCCACCTGGAGGGTGTAAAAGATAGATATGAGCCGTGTCTTTGCCCTCTGGATAAAACGGCTTTTGCACATACAAAGGCCCTTTGTGATCACAGGTTTTCAGCACCGTACCGCGCTCACTCTTGGTAAAGCCGAGATTGAGATAAGCCTGCCACTGGCTGGCTTCTTTGGTTGGCTGATATAAACGAGAGTCTAGAACTTGGCTCATACTGCTCCTTACACGACCAGGCGGTTACACCGCGAGGTATTGCTTGATCAAGTCGTCGTTCAGGTTTTCCATCTTGTCTGCTGCCACAATGCGCCCCTTTTCCATTAGGCGAAATTCTTTGCCGACGCGGCGCGCAAAGCCCAGCTTTTGCTCAATCAGGATCACCGTCAGACCCTCTTCGGCATTGAGCTTTAGGATGACATCACCGATTTGCTTAACGATGTTCGGCTGTATACCTTCATTTGGCTCATCTAAAATCAGCACTTTGGGCTCCAGCACCAATGCGCGTCCAATCGCCAATTGCTGCTGTTGCCCACCAGATAAGTCACCACCACGGCGGTGTAGCATCTCTTTTAATACGGGAAATAACTCAAAGATCTTTTCAGGAATCTCTTTGCTTTTACGCACAGGTAAACCAATACGCAGGTTTTCTTCAACGGTCAGCATTGGAAAGATATCGCGCCCTTGTGGCACATAGCCGATGCCCGCGTAGGCGCGACGTTCTGCACTTTGTTTGTGCAAGGCATCTTCACCCATTCGAATTTCACCGCTTTTGATCGGTAACAACCCCATAATGGTTTTCATCAAGGTGGTCTTGCCGACACCGTTACGTCCCATAATGCAAGTGATTGAGCCGGGGACGATGTCTAAATCCAAATCCCAAAGAATCTGTGTACCACCGTATAGCTGACTGACTTTGTTAATCGAAATCATGGCTACGCCTCCGCTGCTTCTTCGCCGAGGTACACCTCGATCACGTCTTTATTATTCTGAATCTGGTCCATGGTTCCTTCAGCGAGCACAGACCCCTGATGAAGCACCGTAACGGTGCGCGCAATGCTGCGTACGAACTCCATATCATGCTCAACGACGATCACTGTGCGCTCTCCCGCGAGCGACGTCAGTAGCTCGGCGGTCCGCTCTGTCTCTTGTGCCGTCATACCCGCAACAGGCTCATCGATAAGCAACAAACGTGGATCCGCTGCCAATAGCATGCCAATTTCTAACCACTGTTTTTGCCCATGGGACAAGGCGCCTGCTTTCATAAAACGATGTTTCTTTAGACCAATGATGGCCAACACTTCGTCAATGCGATCGATTTCGCTTGGCGACAACCGCGCAAACAAGGTTTGGATCACACGCTTGTCGGTTTTCAATGACAGCTCTAAATTGTCGAACACGGTTTGCTCTTCAAACACCGTTGGCTTCTGGAATTTTCGACCGATACCCAGCTGAGCAATGTCGGCTTCGTCCTTGGTTAGCAAATTATGAGTTTGCCCAAAGTACACAGAGCCAGCATCAGGCTTAGATTTGCCGGTAATCACATCCATTAAAGTGGTTTTACCAGCGCCATTGGCACCAATTAAACAGCGCAGCTCGCCGTCATTTACGTACAAGTTCAGGTCATTTAACGCCTTAAAGCCGTCAAAACTTAGATTTAAACCTTCAACATAGAGAATCATTTGATTCGATACGTCGACCTTACTTTGCTTATCTATTAGAAAAGGCCAGACTTGATCGCGACGAAACGTCTCACGTAATCCTTGCAATGAATTTTCTAACGCACTCATGATTGCACCTCCTGTTCAGCACTTTGACGACGCTTCGATTGCAACTGGCCGTAAAGCCCCATCAAACCTTTCGGTAAGAACAACGTCACAAGAACAAACAGTGCTCCCAAGGCGAACAGCCAACCATCTGGCATGATCGCGGTAAAACGCGTCTTGGCATAGTTCACCAGCAACGCTCCAATGATTGCGCCGATCAGTGTGCCGCGGCCGCCGACGGCCACCCAAATGACAATCTCAATCGAGTTAATGGGGGAAAATTCACCTGGGTTGATAATGCCGACCTGTGGCACATACAGCGCCCCAGCGACCCCGGCAATCACTGCGGAATAGACAAATAGCCATACTTTGTAGCGCTCGGTACGGTAGCCGATAAAGCGCGTACGCGGCTCGGCATCACGTACCGCCAGCGTCACCTTACCCAAACGAGATGATAGGATTCGCTGGCTCGCCAGTAACACCAGAGACAAGATCACAGCGGTGGCAATAAACAGCGACACACGGGTGCTGTCAGCTTGTAAATCAAAGCCAAGGATTTCTTTGAAGTCAGTTAAACCATTGTTGCCACCAAAGCCCATTTCGTTGCGGAAGAAAGCCAGCAATAGCGCATAAGTCAGCGCCTGCGTCATAATCGACAAATACACCCCTGTGACACGGGAACGGAACGCCAACCAGCCAAACACAAATGCCAGTAACCCAGGCACGACTACCGCCACAACCATGGCAAACCAAAACTGATCCATGCCAAGCCAAAACCACGGCAGCTCTTGCCAGTCTAAAAACACCATAAAGTCCGGTAACTCTGGGTGACCATAGACACCGCGGTCACCTATTTGGCGCATCAAATACATGCCCATGGCGTAACCACCCAAAGCGAAGAATGCGCCATGCCCGAGACTCAAAATGCCGCAGTAGCCCCAAATAATATCCACCGCCAACGCCAACATGGCGTAACACAAATACTTGCCTAACAAGGTGATGCTGTAGGTGCTGACATACAGTGCGGAATCTTGTGGCAACAGCAAGTTCGCGGCAGACGCCAACACCGTTACGCCGAGTAACAGGATCACAAACGGCAAAGTGTACTGGCCTGACGAGCGCCCTTCGGTAAACCAATTGATCAGCTTGCTCATTCTGCTGCCCTCCCTTTTTGTGGGAACAGTCCTTTAGGACGCTTCTGAATAAAGAGAATGATGAATACCAAGACGAAAATGGCAGCCAGTACCGCACCGGTTGTTGGCTCTAGGAATTTGTTAGCAATACCCAAGGTAAATGCGGCCACCAAGGTACCCAGTAAGTTACCTACACCGCCGAAAACCACCACCATGAAGGAATCAATGATGTACGCTTGACCCAAGTTTGGCCCCACGTTAGTCAGCTGCGATAAAGCCACCCCTGCGATCCCAGCTATGCCGGAACCTAAGCCAAAGGTCATCGCATCGACCCATTCGGTTTTCACACCCATGGCTTTTGCCATGCTACGGTTTTGCGACACCGCTCGAACATTTAGTCCTAGAGAGCTTTTCTTAAGAATCATTACCAGTGCGAAAAAGACCAGCAAGGCAAACGCCAAGATGTACAAACGGTTTAGCGTTAGAGATAACACAGGGTTAATCTCCCACGAGCCGCTCATCCAGCTTGGTGTGGATACTTGGCGGTTTAACGGTGAAAAGATGGTACGTACCAGCTGCTGTAAAATCAGACTGATACCAAAGGTCGCCAGTAGAGTTTCCAAAGGTCGCCCATGCAAACGACAAATCACTAAGCGCTCGATCACCACGCCCATCAAACCAGAGACTAAAAACGCAGCAGGAATCGCCACCCAAATGGAATAATCGATGTAGTTCGGCATCAACAACTGCACCACATAGGTGGTGTACGCACCCAACATGATCATCTCGCCATGGGCCATATTGATGACGCCCATCACACCAAAGGTGATCGCCAAACCAATCGAGGCCAGCAGCAATACCGAACCAAGGCTTAAACCAAAGAACAGCTGATCCACCAGCGCATAACGCTCTACTTGTCGGTTAATACTCACTAACGCTTGAGTCGCTGCGCTACTGAGCACGGGGTTGTCGCTGCGTTCCAAAGAAAGCAGCACATTACGAACATCGTTTTCTAAGCTATCGCCTAACACGTCAATGGCCGCTAGGCGCGCACTTTGACTGCTGTTTTGATCTTGTGCTGTGTAGATCGATAACGCCGTTTGCATCGTTGACCTTACATCACTGTTCGGCTCAGTCGGGTAAATGCGCTCCAAGGTTGCAAACGTTTCATCGTCAATGTCTGCCAACAGTGCGCGCACCGCACTTTCACGCACACCGGCATCGCGGGATGTCAGTTGTATGCGAGCGATCACGCCACGTAGTAACCCACGTAGCTTGTTATTCACTTTGATTTTGCGCACCTGCTTGCTGGTCAGCCCTGCAATGGTCGCTTGAGTGTAAGGGTCTTGAAAAGTGTCTACACCGTTAACGTCGACTTCAACGACTAGAGTGTTGTCGTCACGGATGTAATGTAGATCTCCGGCAAGCCACGCACGAAACACAGGTAATAGGGATTCATCCCCCGTTGCTTCAAGCTGCTGCACCATGGCTGGCATCTTCGATAATTTGGTTTGCGTTAGTTGCTGTAACAACGCATCTGTCTCTGCACTCGCCGCCAACGCAGGCGTCATACAGGCGGATAAAAAGAGACAGAGTGAGAGAAAGAGTTTCACAAGAATTCTCCAGGATTGATCAGAAGTGGCGTGAGGAAAGGGCTCCCAGAATCTTCTCTGGGAGCCAAGCTTTAACCCTGGGATGCGGTTAAATTAGTAGTTCTGACCAGAACACGATTTGGTTTTCGTGTTGTAATTGCCACACTTGATTGGAGCAGTCCAATCGGCAATCAAATCTTTTGAACCCGGTAGGAAATCAGACCAAGCATCACCTGGGACCACACCGTCCGTTTCCCATACGGTTTCGAACTGTCCATCGTCTTGGATTTCGCCAATCAAGACAGGTTTACTCAAATGGTGGTTCTTGTTCATCACGGCAATACCGCCAGTTAAGTTTGGTGTCTCTTGACCGATCATTGCTTGCTCAACTTCATCGACATCGGTTGTGCCCGCTACGGTAACGGCATTGGCCCACATATTGAAACCAATATAGGTTGCTTCCATTGGGTCATTACTTACGCGCTCTGGGTTCTTAGTGAACGCTTGCCATTTGGTGATGAACGCTTCGTTGGCATCGGTTTCAACACTTTGAAAGTAGTTCCAAGCGGCTAAATGACCCACCAATGGTTCAGTATCCAGACCGGACAACTCTTCTTCACCAACAGAAAAGGCGACAACAGGGATGTCTTCTGAAGAAATACCTTGGTTACCTAACTCTTTGTAGAAGGGCACATTGGCATCACCATTGATCGTTGATACCACAGCGGTTTTCTTGCCCGCGCTACCGAATTTCGCAATGTCAGAGACGATCGACTGCCAATCAGAATGGCCAAATGGCGTGTAGTTGATCATGATATCTTCTTCCGCCACACCCATATCTTTAAGGTAGGCTTCTAAGATTTTGTTGGTGGTACGTGGGTAAACATAATCCGTCCCCGCAAGCACCCAACGTTCAACCCCAAGCTCGTCTTTTAAGTAATTTACCGCGGGGATCGCTTGCTGATTTGGCGCAGCGCCTGTGTAGAAAACGTTTTTAGACGACTCCTCTCCCTCGTATTGTACTGGGTAGAACATCAAGCCATTTAACTCTTCAATGACCGGTAGCACTGACTTTCGCGACACTGATGTCCAGCCACCAAAGATCACATCCACGTCTTCTTCGGTGATCAGCTCACGGGCTTTCTCTGCAAATAAAGGCCAGTTTGATGCAGGGTCAACCACCACGGCTTCAAGCTTTTTGCCCAGTAGGCCGCCTTTTTTGTTTTGTTCTTCTACCATCATCAACACGGTATCTTTTAGCGTCGTTTCGGAGATCGCCATGGTGCCTGACAGAGAGTGCAACACACCAACTTTTATGGTATCTGCCGCCATAGAAGGCAGCGCGATGAGCGTTGCACCAGAGAGTGCAATGGCAGAAGCAAGCGTCTTAAGTTTCATGATTGGAGTCGTCCTTTGTGATGTTTTTTGGATTGTCCGATCAAGAGTGCTCGGCTCTGCGGCCATGCTTGTCTTAATCAGTGCATTCAGTATCCAAAAAATCACGACAACGCGGTATGCGCCAAACACACTATAGGTATACGTCATTTGACGTATACAACAACTCAAACGACCTTTGACCCGCTTGCTAGGGCACTTAACAGCAGGCATAAAAAAGGCCCCTATCACTAGGGGCCTTCTTAAGTCCGATCAGCGTAGTATTACGCTTTCTTAACGAACTGAGATTTCAGCATCATGTCGCCAGCGCCGTCGACTTTACAATCGATGTCGTGGTCACCATCAACGAAGCGTTTGATCGTGGCTTTCGTGCCCACTTTCAATACTTGAGACGAACCTTTTACTTTCAGGTCTTTGATCAAAGTGACTTTGTCGCCTTCTGCTAGTAGGTTGCCGTTTGAGTCTTTCAGGATGATTGCATCTTCGTCAACGACTTCTTCGTTTGGATTCCACTCGTGGGCACATTCAGGGCAGATCAACAATGGTTGATCTTCGTAAACGTACTCAGAACCACATTTAGGACATTCTGGAAGACTCATACTTCAATAACCTCAATAAGAATAGGGAATAATGTGCGCTGCATTATAACGCAATGACAATGACATGATAATGCTTTTACGACGTTAACCTTTCTTTGGTTCGTCTTCTAGCGCTTCGTTTAGGTAATCCACGTCATGTTCTTCTAAATAACCACGCATCAACTGACGTACCACTTGGGATGGTGTTAAGTCTTGCGACGCGCATAGCTTCTCGAACGCCTTTTTCTTACGCGGGTCGAGCAATACAGTAAAACGAGCAGTTTTGCTTTCCATTAGGCAGCCTTAAACGTTCAATTATTATCATTTGATTATAATGATTGAGACGAGGTAAAGCGACTGATTCTATGGCGGAGTGTTTGAAGAGTAAGATATGAATCGCTAAAGTGGCGTTTTAGGTGAAGAACTCGCAACGGAGTTCTATCAGAATAGGCGTCATCGTCCAGATAGTCATGACGATCTATTTAGGTATCATCTTTCTATGCTGTGATGACCACATCAAATAGTTATAATATAACATATTTTCCAACATCGAAGAGCAACTATGAACGAGCAACCCAAAGCCATCCCGACCAACATCATCTCTGGTTTTCTTGGTGTCGGTAAAACCACAGCCATTAATGCACTCTTGGCAAACAAACCGGACGGCGAGTCTTGGGCGGTGCTGGTCAATGAATTTGGTCAAGTCGGTATCGATCAAGAAATGATGCCCACTGAAGAAGGCCTGTACGTCAAAGAAATGGCCGGCGGTTGTATCTGCTGTGCCTTGGGTGCGTCTCTGATTCCAACGTTAAAAACGTTAATCGAACACGCTAACCCTGATCGATTAATCATCGAGCCCACCGGCATCGGCCACCCTGAAGGCATCATCGACACGCTGATGGGACCTGCTTTTAAAGACAAGCTCGATCTACGCGCCACGGTTTGCTTATTGGACCCGCGTTCACTGCAACTCGAAGAAGTGGTCAACAATGAAACCTTTCATGATCAGCTTAACCTTGCTGACGTTGTCATGATCAATAAATGCGACGTGGCAGAAGCCGACCTGATCGAACTCGCTGAAACCAGTTTGAGCAATATGTTCCCACCAAAACAGCATATTGCACGGACTACTAAAGGCGTGATCGACCCCGCCCTGCTCGACCTAGTCCGCAACGGCCAATTGAAAGCCCAATTTCCCGAAGCGCACCATCATGACCACGGTCACACACATGATCACCACGACCATCACCCAGCTCAGGAAACCACGCCAGAGGCTGTCGCGGAACCGAGCCAACCGATACGTAAAACAGGTAACGGCAGTGGTTTATTTAGCTGCGGCTGGATCTTTCACCGCGACGACTGCTTCGACTTCTGGGCTCTGGAAAAAATCCTAACAGAACTGGATGACATTGAACGTATCAAAGGCGTGATCCGCATCGGCCATGCTTGGGTGTTCTTTAACCGTGTGAAAGACGAACACGACTTCGACAAAGTCGCCTACCGCCGCGACTCACGCATCGAAATCATCAGCTCTAAAGCACTGGATTGGCAGCAAATCGAGCACGATATGCTGGCCTGTTTGCAAGGGGCTTAGCGCGTCATAAAAAGGCGTGCTGCGTTTCAAGCGCGCCACTTTATGGTATCTTTTGGCGGTTGCGACATACCGCAGCATCGACGATCCTGCGTCCTGTTATTGTCGCTCCCGCGTCAGTATCGCTGAAATAAGCCCTTTGATAAAACGGTAGATACGCCTTCTATGACTAAGCCGAAAAGCTGGACACTCAAAAGCATTGCTACGGAATTGGGTGTCTCCAATGCCACTGTTTCCAATGCCTTCAATCGCCCCGACCAATTGTCCAAGGCACGTCGCGAAGCGATTCTTAAAGCCTGTGAACAGCGCGGCTATTTCGGCCCTAATAAGGCCGCCCAGTCACTGCGCAAAGGCACCTCAAATATTGTCGCCCTAGTATTGGCCGATAGCGTTGAGTACATGGTATCGGATCCGGTCGCCAGTAGCTTTATGCGTGGCGTTTCGTCGATTTTAGAAGCCAATAATATTAATTTGCTGCTTTTTTCTGGCAACAGTGACCACCTCAATAACGTGGTCGACTTTGTCGATGGCTTTATTTGTTACGGCCGTCCACGCAATCAAGGCTTGGTCGAGCAGCTGAAAACCATCACCAAACAAGTGGTGACAGTGGATTTTGATATTGGCCGCAACACGTCGGTCAATATTGATAATGAACAAGCGAGCTACGACATCGCCATGCATGCCCTACGATCCCCTCAGGATCACGTAGCGATCTTAGGCCTTAGGTTGCTTGATGAGGAGCGTTTATGCCGTGTGCAAGCGCAACCCAACTTTGATACCAGCCAGTCGATTGCGCACCAACGCTTGCGCGGTTATCAGCGCGCCCTAAAGGCCAAGGGCATCACCTTAGCCGACGATCAAATCTGGAACGTACCTGAAAGCAGTGAGCGCTATGCGCCACGTCTTGCCAAAGAGGTTTTGGACAGTGTGCCGCGCCCTGAGGTGTTACTGTGCATGAGTGATTTGATTGCGCTGGCGGCACTGCGCGAGGCGACAGCACGAGGTGTTCACGTTCCCGAGCAACTGCGCATCGTCGGGTTTGATGGCATTGATGAAGGCCAGCGCTGCGTGCCAACGCTGTCGACCATTCATCAAAATAGTGAAGAAAAAGGCCGCTTAGCGGCCAATTTGTTTGTTCAAAAAGAGCGCCAGAAGGCGCTGATTGCGTACCAAGTTCAGCTCGGCGAAAGCAGCTAACACTCAGTCTTGTGAAGGGTTCAGCAGGTCTGCAATCGACGTGGTAAGCGTCTCGGCTTGCTGGTAAGAAACGATGTTGGCATCACGTTTGGTTAAGTCTACGTTCAGCGAGATCGAACTGTCATCAAGCGTCCAGCTCAGCGTGAAGGACTCCCCTTCGCCATGACAAGCAAACTCGCCCGCAAACGCCGGATGCTGATTACGAATCCCAATCAGCTCAAGTAGCCCTTTCACCACAGGCGTTTGCAGCGCATCAGTAATCGCCTCAGGGGTTAGATACGGACGATTAATGTCACGACCGACCTGTGTCGCGGCCAATAATGTCATATCGTTTTCACAGGCAAACAGGCCTGAGTAATACACTTGCGGCACCCCAGGAGCAAAGAACTGTATGGCACGCGCCAACAGGTAATCAAAATCATCCGCGCCTAGGGCGTTGTAGTAGGTGCAGTTAACTTGGTACAGATCCACATTGCTCGCCGCGGCGCCCGTCGCTTTACGGCTTTGACCCTGACTCTTGTCGTGAATGGTTTCCACCAAATTGTCGATTTTCTCAGCGTCCAACAAGCCTGCTTTATCACCCATCGGCCCCGCATCAATGATGCCGATACCATCGTGAGTATCCAGTACAGTGAGGCAGTTTCGTGGCGCGATCGCCAGCCACTTCAGTAGTGCGTCGGCATTATTAGTAAACAACGTGTGCAACACCAGCGGCGGTAAAGCAAAGTCATAGACCATGTTTACGCGTTTTGCGACGTCAATCTGCGTCTCAAAATGACTGTGAATTTCGGCAATCGTCTCCATCCCAAGCTCATTCGCGCGAGCGGAGAGTTGATCCAAATAGTCAAAGGTCTCCTCTAGCATAAAGCAGTTGGTGCCCGCCTTTTTGATCGCATACCCCGCCGCATCCAGACGAATAATGTTGACGTTGTTTTGAGAAAATTTCTCCAACACATCGTTTAGATAGTCCCGTCCAGCACGGGCATAGACGTTGATATCGATTTGATTGTCGGTAAACGTGGTCCAAAAATCGTAGGTTTCACCGTCGCCACAGGTCATCGGTGTAAAGCAACTGCCTGGTCGAGGACGATAAATGGCTTGTTGATCCGCCTCTGACATCCCTTCTGGGAAGACGTCTTGTTGCGTCAAAAATAAGTCCCAGTATGGCGAAGCCTTACCTTTGGCTAACACATCTTGAAACTGAAACGATTGAGCTGATACATGATTCACAATCAGGTCGGCCATGACATCGTATGTCTGCCCCAGCGTTTTTACATCGGACCAGCTTCCCAGCCGTTCATCGACTGCGCTGTGATCAATCGGATCAAAACCTGCATCACTGCCATCTATCGGATTGTAGAACGGCAATAAATGAACTCCCGAGAACACATGCTTTAACGGGCCATTGAGCAGCTCGGTCAGCGCGTCGATGCCTTGACCCGTAATGCGGTCAGCGTAGGTGATTAATTGAACGTTATTTTTCATCATAAATTGTCGCACCACATTGAAACTTAATCGATTAAGTTATATGTTTGATTACAACAATAAAAAATTCAAGAAGTTTTTATAACTTTAAAACCACCAGCTAAGCCGCTATAGAACGCATGTCCGCATGTCCGCATGGGTTGTTAGGCTTGCGAGGAATCAAAGATGAATACAACAAATACAATAGATTCACACTCAAACGATCCCATGCGCGCCATTCGATGGCTGACTTACATGATGTTTTTCATGTTCGCCATGACCTCCGATGCCGTCGGCATGATCATTCCTCAGCTCATTGAGGAATTTGACTTGAGCATGACTCAAGCCAGCGCGTTTCATTACGCGCCCATGGCACTCATTGCCTTCAGTGGCCTCTTTTTAGGCTTCCTAGCCGACAGTATCGGTCGTAAAAAGACTATTATGCTGGGCTTAGCCATCTTCGCCATCAGCTGTTTTTTATTCGCCTTCAGCCGCAGTTTTGGTTTCTTCTTATTTCTATTGAGTTGTATTGGTCTGGCGATCGGTTTATTTAAAACCGGTGCCCTAGCGCTATTGGGGGATATATCCCATAGCAACCACGAACACACCAAGATGATGAACAAAGTGGAAGGCTTCTTTGGTGTCGGCGCCATTGTCGGGCCCGCGTTTGTGAGCTTTCTACTGACCCAAGAGGTGAGCTGGACGTACCTGTACATCATGGCAGGGGGGCTATGTCTGCTTCTTGCGATCGGTGCGTGGCGCATTGACTACCCAACCGCCGTGAAACCGAGCGACGACGCCAAACCCGCATCCTTATCCGTCACCCTATCGATGATCAAAAATCCCTATGCGTTAGGGTTTTCACTGGCAATTGCGCTCTATGTGGCGACCGAGGTTGCTATCTATGTATGGATGCCGACGCTCCTAGCGGACTACGACGGGCCTTGGCAACTGCTGGCAACCTATGCCTTAACCGTGTTCTTCATCCTACGTGCTCTGGGTCGCTTTTTGGCCGTGTGGTTACTCAATCGTTTTAGCTGGCAAGGTGTGATGGTATGTCTCAGTTTGGGCATTGCGTTGTGCTATGTCTTTACCTTAATAGGCGGCGTTAACTGGGCGGTTGGGCTGTTGCCTTTGTCGGGGTTATTTATGTCTATGATTTACCCGACTCTCAACTCAAAAGGCATCTCGTGCTTTGCAACCCAACAACACGGCGCGGTCGCAGGCGTGATCTTATTTTTTACCGCGCTTTCTGCAGCGGTCTCGCCATTATTGATGGGGATGATCAGCGATTACTTCGGCCACGTGCGTTATGGCTTTGTCTTAGCAACAGGGTTTGCCTTCACGCTGTTTGTCGCCATGGTTTTCAATTACCTCAAAAACCCAGCCGATGAGGCTTTAACACAACATGATGCGCTGACCGCCAACTAGCGCACTGCCGCATTAACCTCGACATAAAAACGCCAGACAGTGTCTGGCGTTTTTATGGCTCTGCGATTGACGTTAGCGTTCATCACAACACGTATGGACGGCCTTAGAACGGATGAATCATTTACAGCTTATGTGACTTTTCGGAATTTCTTGCCGTAGGAATTCCACCAGTCGCGTGACCTTGGGAGAAGGATACTGACGCTGGGGATATACTGCCCAGATGCCATCTTCTGGCTCACGATATTTATCTAACACCGTTATCAGTTCTCCTGATTCTAGATACGGCTGCACATAGTAATCCGGCAGTTGCGCTAAACCCATGCCTTTTAGTGTCGCATCCAGCAGGGCATTGCCATTATTGCAGGAGATCGAGCCTTTGGGATGCAACTTGTGATGCTTACCATTATGACAAAAGCGCCAGTAATCGGTACTCCCCAGTAAGCAATTATGATGTTGTAGCTGCGCTAGCTGCTCAGGAACACCGTACTTTTCCAAATAAGCGGGCGCCGCACACAAGTGTTGTACACGGGTATCCAGCTTTTTCGCCACCATACTGGAGTCTTCTAGCTTCCCAAGTCGAATAGCCAGGTCAAAGCCATCTCGAATCAAGTCAAAGCGCTCGTTGCTTAATACTAAATCAATGGTGAGCTGCTCATGCTGCCCCATAAAGTCATTGATCAGTGGCGCAATAACCTTTTCCCCATAGTTGATCGCAGCGGTCATTTTAATATGGCCGGTTAACACGCCCGACATATTAATCACGGCCTGATCGGCCTGCTCTAGGCCTTCTAACAGCTGTTTACAATGTTGGTAATAAATAACGCCCACATCCGTTAGTGACACATGGCGCGTGGTACGCAGTACCAGTTTGGTGCCGAGGCGCTGCTCCAGTGCCGTGATTTTACGACTGACCTGCGCCGTGGAAATATCTAAGCTCTTCGCGGCCGCAGTGAAGCTGGCTTCGTCTGCCACCGTGACGAATTCGGCAATCCCTTCCCAATGAAACATTATTACTCACCATCAACAATAAAAGACAAGAGCGAGAGATTAGCACGCTATAAGAAATAAAGTCATGGACCTGAGAAATCAATCATTGTTGCATATATGTAAAAGTCATTTTCAAAACACCCTAATTATCATTCTAGGTGCAACGCACTAAGCTACGCCCCACTGAGTCGTTGATCGACGTTAAGGCCAGATGCCAGTCATACCTTATCGTCGATAACGGCCTCCTAACATCAAGCGTCTAGTGGAGACCTAACATGATAAAAACTCGTGCTGCCGTTGCCTTTGCACCCAATCAACCGCTTGAAATCGTCGAGCTGGATCTAGAAGAACCAAAAGCAGGGGAAGTCCTGATTCGCAACGTCGCGACTGGCGTTTGTCACACCGATTACTTCACCTTGTCAGGCAAAGACCCTGAGGGTGTGTTCCCTTGTGTCTTAGGGCACGAGGGCGGTGCCATTGTCGAAGCTGTGGGGGAAGGTGTGACCAGTGTTAAGCCTGGCGATCACGTGATCCCGCTGTACATTCCAGAGTGTGGCAAGTGTAAATACTGCCTATCTGGCAAAACCAACCTATGTCAGGCCGTCCGTGAAACCCAAGGCCGCGGCCTAATGCCAGATGGCACAACACGCTTTAGCTACAAAGGCGAGCCAATCTACCATTACATGGGCACCTCGACATTTTCTGAGTATTCCGTCGTGGCGGAAATTTCCTTGGCTAAAATCGATAAAGAAGCGCCGTTGGATAAAGTCTGCTTGCTCGGCTGTGGCGTGACCACCGGAATCGGTGCGGCACTGAACACAGCGCAAGTGGAAGAAGGTTCAACCGTAGTGGTATTCGGCATGGGCTTTATCGGTCTGTCGGTGGTGCAAGGCGCTTTGAAAGCCAAAGCGGGTCGCATCATCTGTGTCGATCTTAACGACTACAAACTGGAAAAAGCCAAAGAATTTGGTGGCACCGAGTTTGTAAACCCGAAAAACTACGACAAGCCAATCGCCGAAGTGATTATCGAAATGACCGATGGTGGCGCCGACTACTCGTTCGAGTGTATCGGTAACACCGATATCATGCGCTCAGCTCTAGAGTGTACTCACAAAGGCTGGGGTAAAAGTGTCGTTGTTGGTGTGGCCGGTGAAGGCGAAGAAATCTCAACCCGTCCATTCCAATTGGTCACGGGGCGTCAATGGCTAGGTACTGCATTCGGTGGCGTCAAAGGTCGTAGCGAACTGCCCGGCATGGTAGATGAATACCTTAACGGTGACATCATCATCGACCCGATCATCACTCATAACATGGGATTGGAAGACATCAACACCGCGTTTGACCTCATGAAGAGCGGCGAATCGATTCGCACCATCATTCACTACTAAGTGTTAAAGCAAACGTAAAAAAAGCGGCTCTGCCCAGCAGAGCCGCTTTTCCTTTCATTACGATAGTGACCACTATTACGCATAAAACGCTAACTCTTCTGCGTTGGCTTATAGCAACGACGTTGGCGGCACCATTCCATACCATTCAATTGGCTTGCGCATTGTCTTGCTTCATTCCTCAGCCTCGACGCGTCAGCGCCAATCAAATGCATGGCACAGCGTTTAAGCTTAATGGGTACTGCTAAATTTCAGGAAGCGCATCTTATTTGCTGTTAGCATATTGAAAACTCTAATTTGATAGGGATATCGATTATGCTTTCTGACAAGACAAGCCCCTTTGAAAAATGCGCAACAGGCACTAAACGTAAAGAACTCGCCGTGCGTTTCACTCAATACTTAAACACAAGAGATACGAAAGAGCATGCCTTTCCTGTCAACCTAAATGGCGCTTGGGGCACAGGTAAGACCTTCTTTGTGGATAACTGGAAGCTGCTGGTTGAAGAACGAGGCCATATTGGTATCAAGATTGATGCATGGGAATCAGACTATCTGGATGACCCACTAACAATCATTATTGCAGAGATCATAGAACAACTGGAAGGACGATGTAACGACCTTCAATTTCATGAGCAGGAAAAGAAAGTAGCTAATGCTCTCGTCCAATTAAAAAGCGCCTTACCAGCTATCGCAAAAGCTTTAATTGGTATATTCCTCGGCAAAGATGCCGCAGATAGCATCGGCAGTATAGTTGAGGCAATTACTAAGTCAGGTGTTGAGCTTCAAAAGTATGAATCTGACTTAAATATTGGCGAGCTGGGCCTTGAAGCTACGAGAGCCCATATACGACACAAGCAATTCATCAAAAACTTCAAAGATGAAGTTGGTAAGCTAGTCGATATCGCACAGCCAAATGATAAGGGTCAGAAAGTCTTTGTTTTTATTGATGAGCTTGACCGTTGCCGTCCGACCTACGCCATCGAGATGTTAGAGACCGTTAAGCATCTCTTTGATGTTCCGAACTTTGTGTTTGTTTTCTCAACCGATACCAAACAGCTTCAGCATTCCATCAAAGCCGTCTATGGCCAAGATTTCGACTCACATGAATACCTAAGTCGATTTTTTGAGCAAAGGCTTACTTTGCCTGAGCCGGATTACTTTGAATTCATAAAAGCTCAGCGAATGTTCGAAAAGGTTGATACTGACAAGCTGTTAACTTTACCAAAGATAGGTTCAACAGAAGAGCTTCAATATGCCGTAAGCCTAATATGTCGACTGAACAAAGATCATCTTCCTTTACGCCGAGTAAAGCAGCTTTGCTCTCACCTTGACTCCCTCTTGTTATCAGGAGGCTTGGACAAAAAAGTTTTCTCAATATTTACCCTAACAGGCTTGGTATTTGGCGAAGCTCTTTACACGACAGCGCCTGAGCTTGAGAAGTTCACAGTGAATCAGAGAGCGATGAAAGCATACACAGGATCAGAAAAAGTTCATGATTTTCGATTAAATGAATCATTAAAAATGCTTCAGGTTATTCAAGATATAGGAGGGACCATAAGCCAAATAATTCAGCAAGAACCTAAAATAATGAATCAGCAAAAATACTCCTCAACATCACCCCTTTTACCTCTTGAGTCTGATTTAGAAGGGCTTGCTCGGCAAATTAAATATTTAAAATCACAACCTGAAGTATCTATGCTTTCTAATCCAGATGAAATCCTTAACTTAATTAGATCTAACACTATAGACTTTGATGAATCATAGGTCAGATCCCTTTAACGTCTGATCCTAAGAGCAGCTCGCAAGTCCTGATGTATACGGGATCGGACCCCTGCTCTACTTAACCCGCTTTAGCAATAACAGCTCTTCTTGCTGGTAACTTAATTTCGCTTACGGCGACACCTAGCAAGATGATGACGGCAGCAATAGCTTGTACCACATCAAGACTTTCTCCGAAGAAGATATAGCCGCCGATGAGGGCAAAGACGGGGACCAGCAGTGTCATCGGGGCGACGCTGGAAACGGAGTATTTGACGATCATTTTGTTCCAGAACCAGTACCCTAACAGCGTGGTGGGGTAGGCTTGGAAGGCGGCCGAGAACAGTACCGAACCGTTGATGTCGGCGATAGATTGCATCACCGAACTTGGGCCGCTGACACATAACGCTAGAACGAACAGTGGGATCGGTGCGAAGGCCATGCCCCAGATATTAAACGCGAACACGGCGCGCGTTCCCGAGCGTTTGACGATCAAACCATTGATGCTCCAAAACACCGATGCGCTCAGTACTAATGCTATGCCAAGCGGCGTGACGGTGGCATCTTGATGCCAAATGATTAAGCCCAACCCGATCAATGCCAGTACCGACCCCAGTACTTTGCTGACGGTCACGTGTTCTTTGAGTAAGTAACGACCCACTAACAAACTGCTGATAACGCTCATATCGAGCAGCAACGACGCTAAGCCGCTGCTTAACCCTGCGCTGACCGACAAGGTGGTCAACCCCCATACGCCGACGCCAAAGGTCAGTCCGTAGGCCATCAAGTAACGCCATGGAACATTGGGCCGGCGTACGAAGAAGATCAATGGTAAGACCGCTAAGCTAAAGCGTAATGCCGTTAATAAAAATGGATCGATGTTGTTCACACCGAGCTTAATCACACTGAAGTTAAAGCCCCAAAGCGCCATCAGCAGCACCAGTAACAGGCTATCTTGTCTAGTCATGTCCTTGCCCTCTTTGCAGGTTAGTAAGCGCTGAGTATGCCGACAGACTTGCAAAGATAGCAGATTCAATTTTTAATAAAAATAAGAGTACAATTTTAGAAGATCGATTTATAAAATGAACAGGTAAGCGTGATGACACTGTACGAATCGTTAGCTCAAACCTTTATAGATGACATTGTAAGTGAGCGCTTACCTATTGGCTCTCGTTTGCCTGCTCTACGTCAGCTTGCACAACAGCAAGGCGTCAGCCTGACCACCGCCAGCAAAGCTTATGATTGCTTACAAGAAGGTGGCTGGATTTATGCACGCCCGCAGGCCGGCTATTTTGTTGCCAGTCGCAGCGAAGTCGCCGAGTTTCCAACACTCAAACAGCCTCGTTTAACCTCTCGAGATCCCTGTCAATTCGCGCCCAAACAAGGCTATAACTCAGGATTAACGGGCTTTACACCGCTCGGAACTTCGTTACTTGCACCGGCGCTCTTACCCGACGTCGAACTCAGCCGTACCATCAAGCGCGTGACACGGCGTGCCAGCCAAACGATTTTCAGCTATCCCGAGTTGCAAGGCGTGGCCAGTTTACGCCAAGCCTTGTCGGAGCACTTCTTAGAGAGCCATTTTGCCTTCACTGCGCAGGAGTTAGTAATTACTAACTCCTGCTTAGACTCAGTTCGCATTGCGTTGGAGTGCGTCACCCAACCAGGTGACACGATTGCGGTGTGCTCGCCTTGCTTTAGTGGTTTGCTGGATCTTTTGACCACGTTGAAGCGACGTATTATTGAAATCCCCGTCACGCATGACGGCATCGACCTGATTGCACTGGAGACCTGTTTTTCCGAGCAAAAAATTTCTGCTGCCCTACTTAGTACCACGCACTTAAACCCACTGGGTATCACGCTGCCAACGGAGCAAAAACAAACCATCGCGCAGCTGGCGGCGCAGTATCAGATGCCGATCATTGAAGACGATGTCTACTTCGAATTAAGCCACCACAAAGACAAACCCTTGCCAGCAAAATATTGGGATAAGGAAGGTTACATTCTGTGGTGCAGTTCGATTTCCAAGACACTGGCACCGGGCCTTAGACTGGGGTGGTGTTTACCGGGCCGCTACTTTGAGCCATTCTTACATCACCACAGCCAAACCAGTATGGGCGTTAACAGTTTGGTGCAGGCGTGCATTGCTGAGTTTATTTTGTGCGGGGACTACCGCCGCCATATCCATCAGATCCGGCCTATTTTGCAATCGCAAGTCCATCAGTACCGACAGTTTCTGAGTCAGCATTTACCCGAATCAGCGCAAATCAGCGCGCCACAAGGAGGGTTAGTATTATGGGTCAGAGTGCCGCACTTAGACAGCGACCAACTGGCGCAGGACTTGGGTAAGATGGGAATCGATATTCGCCGTGGTAGCTGCTTTAGCACCCATCCAGACTACAATGATTGTCTACGGATTAACTGCGGTTGGCCGCTCTATCTTGAGATAGATAGCCAATCTGCAGCATCACAACTCAAGCACCTGTGTCAGTTGGTCATCAATCAAGTTAAACCGCTTGCTGCGCCAATACCACTCGGCGATATTGCAAGATAATCAACAATATCAAGAAGCCAACCGCCAAACAGAACGGAAACAATACGGTGGTGACGGAGTAGGCTTCAAGCGCTACGACAGAGCACGCGTTACGTAGGATCATGATGATGAAGAACACACGGCTGTCTTCAAATGGTCGGTGGTAGGCTTTACGGAAGGTCGGGCCAAAGCCGATCATGTCGATTGTCGTTAGAATCACAACCGTCCACAGTGGATCATCAGTAACATACCAAAGCGGTAGCGAAGCGATCGCTGCGAGCAAGAATCCCCAGTCGGCACGAGTAATGGTGGCATCCCCGCGCTTTAAGTAGGCCAATATGGCGATCAAAATAGTCACAAAGCCCGACAATCCTATCGGCCACGCACCAACGCCGCCTTCTGCTTCCAGCTGAGCAAAGAAGATCACGGTGGTGGTAATGCCCCAGATCACCCAAGAAAACACGTGAGGTTTCACCTTACCCCGTAAAATCAAGGCGATATAGGGCACAAAGCCAATCAACGCCAATGCGATGGCGATGCCACTAAAAATAAGCTTTATATTGAATTCCATGTGCCCTCCTAACGCCAATGATCATAGTAAGGTTCGATTCTACCGAGTTCATCATTAAACAGTCGGACAAAACACGCCAGATTTGCACCAAATTAGGTCGTTTTTACTGAGCCACAACAATAGCACTGTATAGAGATCAATACTCTGACGATCCCTACAATACACTTATTGAGAGTTATTTTCATTTGTGAAATGATCCCATGCTTATCAAGAAAAGGAGCCCACCGTGGATCGTCGCCAGTTTCTTAAAATCAGTTCAGCGCTTGCAGTATTAGGCTGTTCGCCAACCATTACCTTGGCCGCATCGCCCAGTCTGGGATTTGATTATGAGTTAATCGTGGCACCTGCTAACGTACGTATCGCCGCCAATGGTGATACGCCTGCTTGGTGTTTTAACGGTCACTTTCCTGCGCCAGTTATTCGCGCTAAACAGCACCAGCCGGTACGTATTCGCGTGGTCAACCAGCTAGATGAGCCCACTACGGTCCACTGGCATGGCTTGCGTATTCCCATCGAAATGGACGGCGTTCCCTTTCTGAGTCAACCCCCCATTATGCCAGGGGAAACCTTCGATTATGAATTCACGCCACCTGACGCTGGCACATTTTGGTATCACCCGCATATGAACAGTGTGGAGCAGCTGGGTAAAGGCTTGGTTGGTGCATTTATCGTTGATGAAGCGGAAGATCCAGGATTTGATGCCGACGTGGTGATGGGGCTTAAAAATTGGCACATCCGTGACGATGGCTCGTTTACGGCATTGACCACGCCACGCAATGCCTTTCGTATGGGCACGCCGGGGCGCTTGATGACGGTAAACGGTAAAACCGCACCGACCTATTACATTCCTGCTGGGGGCGCGATCCGCGCGCGTCTGGCCAATATCGACAACACCCTCACTTACGACATTAACAGCCCGCAAACGGATCTCACCATTATCGCTATAGACGGCAATCCGATTGCTAAGCCGCGTCCATTAGATCATCACTTAATGGGGCCGGGCATGCGTTTAGATTTAGGGTTCATAGCGCCCAACAACGCGGGTGAAACGGTCACCTTGTACCATAAAAATAAGGTCTTGATGACCTTTCAAACCATTGGCGAGGACAAGCAACGCCGCGAGCTACCAAGGCTGCCATTGAATCCAATCCAAGCACCGGACTTAGACACTGCCGAAGTCATTCGCTTTGCCTTCGAATGGGACGCATCGATCAACCCTATCGAAAAAGACGGCAAGGTAAACTACCGGTTTTGGACCATCAACCGCACACCATGGGACGGCATGTCGGCCGATAATATCCCGGCGCCATTGGCGACGTTAGAACGTGGCAAAAGTTATATCTTTGAGTTGTCTAATCTGACCCAATACCACCATCCGATTCATCTACACGGCCATACGTTCACGGTATTACAATCGAACAAACAAACCATCGAACCGTTCCATACTGACACGGTATTACTAGGGCAAAATGAAGTCGCACGCATCGCATTTGTGGCCGACAACCCCGGCCGTTGGATGTATCACTGTCATGTCATTGAGCATCTAAAAACAGGCTTGATGGGGTATATTGAAGTCGTCTAACGATCAAAGAGGGTTGATCAATGACAAGGTTACGCCGCCCGAACAGCTCTTTCCATGTCAAATGGGCGGCTATTGTATTGGCATAGATACTGACGAATACAGTTTTCGGACCAACTCAGCTTGGCGATTAATGCCCATTTTAGCAAACACACTTTTCAACTGGATGCGCGTCGTACCAATCGAGATACCTTTAATTCCCGCATACTCAGACAACGTTAACCCATCCGCTAAAGCCACGGCGATATTCGCTTCTGCTGGGGTTAAGGAGAATAGTATTTGTACTTCTTTTGGATCGATTAACGTGGCGGATTGCATATCTTTCAAATACACCAACGCATAAGGCAATTCGCCCTTATTGTGGAAAGGTGTCAGCATAATTTCTAAGGTGCTGGTACATTCTTCTCTAACGACCAAAATGTGGCGCTCAAAGCCACTGGACTGATCTGTGAAACGAGATAAGATATCGCGGAATGAGTGGTTAACACTGCTATTTAAAAAGCGTAAATGTTGGTTATGCAATGTCATAACAGCACTGCTTTGAATCATGTTTTCAGCGGTTTGACTTCCCCAAAGAACGCCGCCTTTTTCATCAATCAATAAGAGCCCCATGGAAATATGGTCGACAATACTCTCTAACAAATGTTGCTGGCACAAGCTGTTCTTGAAAGCTTGAGATATTTCTAAGGCTTGGGATAGATGCGGCGCCAAAGCATATAAAAATTGCTCAACATCCGCATCATAAGGTTGATCGTCATGGCTATGTCGATGGGCAATGAGTGACAACAAGGTATCATTTGGTAACGCAATATCGAGCATAATGGCTTTGCCTAGCCCTGCTAGAGCCAGTCGTTTTTGGAAGCCTCGAAAAACAGGACAGTCCTCTTCAAACACATCGACATCACGAACCACCTGTAGGGGCTGGTTAACTTCTATCAATAACCTTGGGTTATCCGCATTATTCACCCACTTGTCATGCAATGCTGAGTGCTCAAGCGAAAAGGAATCCCGTACTTCCCATTCCAAGTCAACGGTTCCGCTGTATTGTTTTTTGATTACCTGAACAACGACACTGGCGACGTTCATACGGGCTTTCACCTGATCCAGAACAGAAACCCAATGAGAAGGCGCTGTGATACAGCGATATAAATCAGCAAACAGCTGATTGTCTTCTTCGTATTGCATAACCACCCCGACTGATCAAACTTCGTACGGTTAGACTATTCCTTATGAACGTAAAAAACCAATACCCACCCCGAGGTATATATTTATAAGAATATCTTACACATTAAAGCCAACAAGAGCACCCTCTAATTTCTATCTGATGATGAATGCAAAGACCATTTTCAGTAGGCATAAAACCCGCTTTATGCCTACTACAAACATAAAAAAGGCTTCTCAATGGAAGCCTTTTGGTTATGCTTGAATGTACACTCAATTGCTATTGCAAGATCTCGTAGACTCGCACAATTACATAACTTTCATCCGCTGCAGCGACTACTGTGCCGGCAAATTGCGACTGTTTAAGCCAGCTGTATTTGCCATCAGGTGCAAGGAATGTTGGATTGGTCGCAATATACCATTCGTCAGCCGGTAGCTTAGGGTCATCACTCTTATTGACCGCCACGCCACGGTTATCAATCACAATATTGACACCGTCATCTGTGGTAATGGAGTACAAAGCAAAGATCTCCCAAACACCATCGGTTCGAGCTAACTGCCAATCTGCCCCACCCGGTTTTACTGTCGCTTTGAAGCCGTTACGGCCTTGAAATTCGCCCCCAGTAATGGGTGCAATACCGCGTAAGCCTTTGGCTGTTTCACCTACTTCAATCCATTCACCTAAATCCACGATGCCTTCAAGCACCAATTCAAGCTCTGGGGTTTCTGCTTTTGGTAAAGCGTCTAAAGTAGGACGAACCACCTCTGCCGCTGCATGAAAAGTGGTTACTGTCAGCGCCATGGCACACCAAAGTCTCAATATTTTAGAAATAGCCATCGTATGTCTCCGTTATTGATACTTAAAGGTGTCTTAGTGAGTCTGCCAGTTAGAAACTTTATCAAAGAAAGTAAGCGTCTCTTCTTCTAGATCGAACATCTCTTCTTGTGGGAAGTAACTCAGTTTCACGATCACGGTATCTGTATCTGGATCGATGTAGACAAACTGCCCTTGCAGACCAATCGCTGAGAACGCATTTGAATTCGGCATGGTCCACCACTGGTAACCATAGCCGCCCATTTTGTCATCTTCTGGTAAGACCGGATGAGTTGATTTTTTGATGTAATCTGCGCTCACAATACGGTGACCATTAAATTCACCTTCGTTTAGCACCATCTGCCCAAAGCGCGCCCAATCGCGCAATGTAGCGTTAAAACCAGCCCCAGTAAATTCGCGGCCTACTCCTGGCTCTCCGTCCATGATAAAGAAACCGTTTTGCTGCGCACCCAGCGGTTCCCATAGTTTTTGAGCCGCATAAGAGGCAACGTTGGCACCACCTAATACACGCTCTAACAACCAACCTAATACGGCGGTATCAATGGTTTTATACTCGGAAACAGTGCCTGGCTCATACTTACGTTCAAGAGAGGTGGAAGCATCCGCGAAGCGAGCCACATTTTTAACTAAGGCTAATATATGGTTTTTAGCTGCAACGCCCGGGTTAGCGAAGTCATAACGTTCTTCGTAATCGACGCCAGACGTCATCTCTAAGACTTGGCGAATGGTAACGCCTGCGTAACCACTGTCAGAAAGTTCTGGAATGTAATCGGTAATCGGCTGATCTAACGATTCGATGCGTCCTTCTTCATGAGCAATGCCCACTAACACAGACGTAATGGATTTGGTCATTGACCATCCCATGTGTCGAGTATCAGGGCGCATATTATTAAGATAGTTCTCGTAGACGATTTTACCGTCTTTCATCACCAACAATGCGTTTGTATAGGTTCGATCTAGGAACTCATCAGCGCTATACGTCTCGCCGTTATACTCATAGGTTAAGTCCATCGGCTGTTCGGATTTCACCAGCTTAGAAATATCGCCTGCTCGTGCAACCTGTCGCGTATCGAATAATGTATCCATAGAGCGGAAAGAAAGAGAGTTAACGTCTCGGTCTAACATATGCCAACGCAGCGTTTGCACGGCGACAGGGACATCTGATTCAGGACCAACATTTGCTACTAAAGGGTCAACAATATTGGCAGCGATGCTCTGTGTAGACGCTAGAGCACATGGAAGGAGAGAAACGAGGAGGACTTTTTTGAACGTTTTTATTGTCTTCATGGGAGTTCCTATTTGCTTTATGATTTTTAATTAAATACGCAACAGCACTAAGCAGATGATTAGTGCTGTCTATATTTGACCTTTGCATAAAGCCCGTCATATCCCATTTGGGATAGCGGTTTAATTAGGAATATTAACGACCATAACACCGCCTGCCGCTTGAAAAAGCTCTTTAGAACTTATTATTTTCGCGACACTATTACCGATTTTTACGTTATTTAAGTAATAACGGCGTACGTTTCGACGCAGACAATATGTCGTAAGCATACACTTTGGTGAGATTGATAAATTCTTCTTTCACACGGTTAATGGCCTGTGTGATCACCACGGCAATCGGATTACTAGGTTCAACATGGCATTGAAATTTACGCAATTCCAAACTTAAAGAGGAGTAGGTCTCTACCGCTTCTTCAAAACACTCTAGTCGGCATTGCGCTTCCACGACTTTTAAATCACTAGAGACTAAGGCCGACAAAACCGCTTGCGTATCATACCAACAACCTAAATGCTGACGCGCACAGGCAGAGGCCTGCTTATAACAACTAATGGCCGCACGGTTTTCACAGTGCTGAAATGCTTGATCACCCGCAACAATGTATTGCTTCCAACTTTCCATCGGATATCTCCCAAGAAATTCAGTCCACACAAATAATAACAATTATCATTTAGGTATGTCTATGCGCTACTTGGATTTTTTAAATTGACCGTTTAGGTGCCAAGATTTGGCACGCATCCGCCAATTGCTTAATCCAAGCGTCTAACTGCAGTTCCGTTGGGCCGGTAAAACCTAACACCAGTCCCTTTGGTGCTGCGTTGGCTACGCCGTAATGATCTTGTAACCAAGACAATCTTAGTCCATTTTTTAAACAATGTTGGTTCAATTCGCGACACCAATCTCCATCAGAAAAGGGCGTTTTGACATATATGACGACATGCATTCCGCCTGTCGGCTTTTGCCACGTAAACCAAGGCGACAGACATTGCTCCAGCAGCGAGAGCAAATAGTCACGTTTGCTGCGATAGTGACGCTTCATGCGATTGAGATGACGATAAAAAGCCCCGCTGACGAGAAAGTCAGTCACAACCGGCTGCAATGTTTGCGACGCAAACAGGCCCAACGTTTTTTGACTGTCTAATACTCGCGGCACTTGGCTCAACGGTGCCACAATAAACCCTAACCGCAGCCCTCGAAACAACACTTTCGAAAAGCTACCAATGTAAAATATCTGTTCGCTTACACCTTGGCGGTGCTGGGCCGCTTGAAACCACGGTTTAGCAACCTGGCCTTGATACACAAACTCGTTATCATAGTCGTCTTCTATGACAAAATTATGACTGTCAGACAAAGCCGAAAACCACTCCTCTCGCGTCGCAGAGCTGGCACATACACCCAATGGATATTGACGGTTAGGCGTCAGTACAGCGGCCCAAGGCTGCGCTAATGACAGCGGCTGAACCCCCTGTTCTGTGATCACTAAGTCCTGTGTTTGAGTGGCAGAAAAACTGGCTCGTAAAGGTGGATACGTGGGGTTCTCTAACAACCAATGTTGTATCGTATCTGACAACATATGCTGCAACAGCGACACAGCATCATGATTGCCTGCGACCAATATGATTTGTTCAGGTTCACACTCAAGTCCACGGAGGGCATACAAGTAGTCACAAGTGGCTTGCTGTAAGGGTGGATAACCCGCTTCATACTCACCTTTGAGCAAGCGTGGATCAGGGTTCAACCATGCACGTCGCATGCTTGCTGCCCACGCTTTGTTCGGAAACACACTGACATCAACACCCGAGTCAAAGCGCTGCAGGCTCGACATCGTCGGCTTTGCCGCGACTGTCGCAACGGGTGGATAAAGCCACTCTCGTTGCGCAACAAATACGCCTCGCTTAGGCTGACTTACAAGCAAACCTTCGGAAATTAACTGATCGTAGGTTTGCATCACGACACTGCGCGACACACCCAACATTTGCGCCAATGCACGGCTCGATGGCAGCTTATCACCTACCTTCAATCGCTCCTGCTCAATCGCACTGAGCAATTGCTGACGCAGCTGCTCGTAACGCGGCGTGCCATTGTCTTCAATGCTTAATGTTAGACTCGCGATCATTTGATGCTATCCACCGCTTAATGCCCCTTTTGACCACGCCAACCTACAAAAACACTGTTATTTGCACTGCTGATGTAGCCACTCGTTAAATTGTTCAACTACAGAACCGTCCACCCTTGATGGCGATACAACCGAGAAATAACCATTTGACGAGTGGGTCGTAAAACTCGGGAAGGGCACTAAGAGTTCTGATTCAAGCATATCATCCAATAAAGAGCGCCACCCCAAAGCGACGCCTTGACCCGCAATGGCGGCCTGTACAAGCAATGTATAGTTGTCGAATTCCATCACCGTCTGTGACGGCGACCACAGCATGTTGTGTTGCTCAAAGAGCTTTTCCCACACCATCCACTTTTCTTCCGGTTCCGCATAGAGCTTCAGCAACGGCGCTCGAGTGAGATCCTCAAGCGTATTAAACGGCCCATACTCTTCTAACAACTTCGGACTACACACCGGAAACACTTCCTCTTCGAACAGCTTTTTAGCCACAAACCCTTTGTGTCTTCCATCACTGAAAAGAATAGCCAGATCAATATCTTGCAGCGCCACATCTGCATTACTTTGCGAGGTCTGCAAGCGTATTTCTACGTCTGGATAGAGGCGTCTAAAATCCGGTAATCGCGGCATTAACCAATACGCGGCAAACGCAAAATCGGTCGCGACATTGATTCGCGGCGTTTTGTTTTTATTGCGGATATAGCTGATCACTTTGCGGATCTCATTGAAACTAGACTGGGTCGTTTTCAGCAAGATATGACCCTCATCCGTCAATTCAACCCCGCGATAAACACGGCGAAATAGTGGCGTATTTAGAAACTGCTCTAGCGCCTTCACCTGCTGGCTAATGGCTGGTTGAGTGGTGCCCAATTCACGGGCGGCGGCCGTAAAGCTTAGATGGCGTGCTGAAGATTCAAACACCACAAGCATTTGTAAAGGCGGCATGTCGCTTTCAGATAACATAAGTTCAACTTATCCCAGTCATAAAATTTTGGTCAGTTTACAGCATAGTAAATAAGGTTCAATCTAGCATAAATAAGGATTTCAGCGCTGAAATAAACATTAACCTAACTTATTCGTAAGAGCCATCTGGAGTTTTGCAAAATGTCTCAAAAACAGCCTAATATATTATTCATCATGGCCGACCAAATGGCCGCCTCTGCACTGCCATTTTATGGTGGCAAAACAGCTAAAGTTCCACATTTAGCGTCTTTGGCTGAGCGTGGCGTTGTCTTTGATTCAGCTTACACAAACAGCCCACTTTGTGCGCCTTCTCGCTATGTTTTGATGACTGGCCAATTACCAACGCGCATTGGTGCTTGGGATAATGCTGCAGATTTTCCAGCCGACATTCCCACATTTCCATACTACTTACGCGAGAACGGTTACCACACGGCGTTAACAGGTAAGATGCATTTCTGTGGTCCAGATCAGCTACACGGTTTTGAACAGCGTTTAACCACCGATATCTACCCTGCGGACTATGGCTGGTTTCCTAACTGGGATGATCCAGACACGCGCCCAACGTGGTACCACAACATGGCTTCCGTGACAGATGCCGGCACCTGTGTGCGCAGTAACCAACTCGACTTTGATGACGAAGTGGTGTTTCACGCTGAGCGTTATCTATACGACTACGCACGTGGTAAACAGGATCGTCCATTCTGTCTAACCGTCTCAATGACGCACCCACACGACCCTTATGCCATTACAAAAGAGTATTGGGATCGTTACGACCACGATGAAATCGATCTGCCAAAAGTTCGTATTCCTGAAGCAGAGCAAGACCCACATTCTCGTCGCTTACAAGATGTGTTTGCGTACTACGCGCAAGACATCAGCGATGATGACATTCGTAACGCTCGTCACGCTTACTACGGTGCTTGCAGCTACGTCGATGACCAAGTAGGCCGCGTGCTTAAAGCCTTGAAAGAGTGTGGCTTAGAAGACGATACCATCATTGTTTTCTCTGGCGACCACGGCGACATGCTGGGTGAACGTAATCTTTGGTTCAAGATGTCTTATTTTGAAGGTTCTGCACGTGTCCCACTGATCGTCTGCGCCCCAAACCGTTTCGAACCTAAGCGAGTAAAAGAGTCCGTCTCCACGATGGACTTACTACCCACTTTCGTGGATTGGGCGACTAACAACGAAGGCACAGAGTTTGCTATGCCAATTGATGGCCGTACTTTGTCGCCTCATGTGGAAGGCAAAGCGGGCGGACACGACGAAGTGATCGGCGAATATTGCGGCGAAGGTGCTATTGCGCCGTTGTTTATGATCCGTCGTGGTCAGTACAAATACGTACATTGCTGCATCGATCCAGACCAGCTATATGACCTAGAAAAAGATCCGCTAGAGCTGACTAATTTGGCTAACGACCCAGCTCACGCTGAGACCGTTAAAGCGTTCCGCAATGAGGCTCTACAACGCTGGGATTCTGAGGCCATTACAGAGGCCGTCAAAATCAGCCAGCGTCGTCGTCGCTTAATCGTACGTGCGGTAAGCCAAGGCGAAACAAACATTGCATGGGACCATCAGCCACATTTCCCAGCCACCGAAATGTACATGCGTAACCATATTGACTTAGACGACTTGGAAGCGAAATCTCGCTACCCACGCGTCGTTTAATGCCATCCAAAAACGCGCCCTGATGGGCGCGTTTTTGTTCTATTACTACCCTTGCATAAGGCCGAATATCGATAAACCTAACGCAGATAGACTCATATAAAAAAACATCACAGAGGAACCGACTGATGAAAAAGATAAGCCTACAAAAAACGCTGCTAGCAGCGCTTGTTTCTACCACTGCTAGCGGCGCTTTCGCGGCGGTACCAGAACAATGCCAAACGGTCACCATGACCGATCCTGGCTGGACCGACATTAGCGCAACAAATGGCTTCGCTACGACAGTATTAGAAGCGCTTGGCTACAAAACTGATATCAAATTATTAGCGGTTCCAATTGGTTTTGAGAGTATTAAAAACGGGGAGATAGATGTTTTCTTAGGCAACTGGATGCCTGCTCAAAGCACTTTCATTGAAAAGTACGCCGACAATTTAGATGTCATTCGTACCAACCTAACCGGTGTTAAGTTCACGCTAGCGGTACCTGAATACATGTACGACAAAGGGGTGCAGGACTTTAAAGACCTAAACACTTTCGCTAAGGACTTCGGCGCGCGTATTTATGGCATTGGCGCAGGTTCACCCGCTAACCAAAACCTAATGAATATGATCGACAAAAACGATTTTGACTTAGGAGACTGGCGCGTTGTGGAATCCGGCGAACAAGCCATGCTGTCGCAAGTAGCGCGCGCAGTCAAACGTGAAAAAGGCATTGTTTTCCTAGCATGGGAACCACACCCAATGAACGTCAACTTTGATCTTAAATATCTATCTGGTGGCGACGATTACTTCGGTCCAAACTACGGTGGCGCCACCATTCATACGGTCACCCGTAAAGGCTACGCCAGCGAATGCCCCAACGTCACTCAGTTGCTTAAAAATATGGCATTCACGTTAGACATGGAAAACACCGCCATTGCGATGGCCAATGAAGGCTTATCTCCAAACGAAGCCGCAAGCCAGTGGCTGAAACAGAATCCAGACATCTTGGATAGTTGGTTAGAGGGCGTCTCGACAACCTCCGGCCAGCCAGGCTTAGTCGCTGTCAAAAGCGCTCTAAACCTGTAGACAGGTCACCTATGTGACCTATTGATAACACCACCTAGCGTTAGCCCATCTTCGGATGGGCTTTTTTTTACATTGCCAATCTGGACTGGTTAAATAGTTTAAAACTGGTCATTTTTAACCTCGCCAATTGCTCTTATCCTAAGCTTATTCGCCACACTCGCATAGGATATTCAACATGAGCGACACCTTAAAAACTACCATCAGTACCGTCAAAAGAGGGCCCAAAAGGGTAATGCTGTTCACTTAAGGATTGCATTAAGTTAAATAGCCCAAGAAAATCCGATTAAGCATTCTTAATCGGATTTTT
>NZ_LTAX01000116.1 GCF_001639745.1 Marinomonas gallaica | reverse complement strand
TGGGAATTTGAAACTAAAGACTCTGATTTTGAAACTGGTAGTGCAAAGGTTGCACCACGGAAGTGCAAAGTTTGCACCACTGGTAGTTCAACCTCTGAACCACTATATATAAAGAAGAATAAAGAAAAGGAAATTAAAGAAAACGATAGCGAATCTGTTGATTCGCAGTCATTCAACTTCCTAGGTGGCTAAGATCGAGGCCTTGGTATTTAATTTTTGAAATTTCTTCGTAAAG
>NZ_LTAX01000115.1 GCF_001639745.1 Marinomonas gallaica | reverse complement strand
AAGTGACTTCGACCTAGTTTTACTCCCAGAACTATGTACAACAGGTTGCCTGTTTCTCTCAAAACAACAAGCCATTGAACTCGCTGAAGACATCCCATATGGCAAAACCACCCAGACCTTAATAAAAATAGCCCAAGCCAAATCCGCTTATATTATCGCTGGCATGCTCGAAACCGAGGCTGAACAACTCTACAACTCGGCCATCATAGTTGGACCTGAAGGCTTTATCGGAAAA
>NZ_LTAX01000114.1 GCF_001639745.1 Marinomonas gallaica | reverse complement strand
TAGCTGGAGAGATTCGCCCTGTACCTAGTGGACAAGAACGCTTAAATGAGGCATTTAAACATGGTTTTAAGAAAGCAATCGTCCCGGCTGCTAATATGCCTAAAGGCGGTATCCCAGGTATGCAGCTCCACGGCGTGAAAAAGCTCTCTGAAGCGATTGAAGCGTTTGATGAGCTATAAGATCGAGCTGCGCTCGCGAGAACGCTTTGCTTCGAGAGTCTAGATCGGACTTTGTCC
>NZ_LTAX01000113.1 GCF_001639745.1 Marinomonas gallaica | reverse complement strand
AATCCCAAACCGTCACACCCTCATTATCCACTGAGCGTTTCAAAACAGTTCCTCGCAACCCCATTAGATACAAACCATCGTCCGCCTCCACGGTCGAAAAGAACGACCCTTGATAAGGTAGATCGATCGCTTGCCAATTTTCGCCCTTATCCTCACTCTGCATTAACAACCCAGCCTCACCCAGTATCAGTAAGCGTCCCTGTTTTGTTTTAATAATGCGATTGAGGTGCAAGCTAT
>NZ_LTAX01000112.1 GCF_001639745.1 Marinomonas gallaica | reverse complement strand
GGAGGAGGAAGAGGGGAGGAGGAGAAAGGGGGGGGGAAAGGAAAGAGGGAGAAAAGAGAGAGAAAAAAGAGAAAGGAGGAAGAAGGGAAGGGAGAAAGAGGGAAAGAGAGGAGAAAAAAAGGAGGAAGGAGGAGAAGAGAGGAAAAGAAGAGGAGAAAATAGAGAGTAAAAGAAAAAAGAAAGAAGAAAAGAAAGGAGAAGAAGAAGGAGAAAGGAGAGAAAAAAAGAAAAAAGAAAAGG
>NZ_LTAX01000111.1 GCF_001639745.1 Marinomonas gallaica | reverse complement strand
TGGTTCAAAGATCAACGTGCTGATCTTACGTAAAGGGGTAGAGAAAACCCTAGAAGTCACGATTGAAGAAGACAGCCGCGAATAACAGGGCTCAATTTCACCACAGTAAAAACCCATGCTATGCATGGGTTTTTTATAACTATTCTGAAGTGTCACTATCTGGCACTGCACCAGATTCGACTTCAATGCGAGTCACGCGTTGCAAACCTCTTGGTAACAAACCACCTCGACGTCCACGTT
>NZ_LTAX01000110.1 GCF_001639745.1 Marinomonas gallaica | reverse complement strand
CTTGGTGAGTCTGCCCACTATTTAGAAGCTGGTGTGACGATTCCGTTTGAACCTAATAATTTCATCCAAGTTAACCAAAAGTGAATCAGGCAATGGTTGAGCAAGCGTTGTCTTGGCTTGAGCTGAGTGAGAAAGACAGGGTATTAGACCTATTTTGTGGTTTGGGCAACTTTAGTTTGCCAATGGCAAAGCAGGTGGCGAGTGTTGTCGGGGTCGAAGGCGTTGAGGCCATGGTTGAAAA
>NZ_LTAX01000109.1 GCF_001639745.1 Marinomonas gallaica | reverse complement strand
GGGTCTGTAGCTCAGTTGGTTAGAGCGCACCCCTGATAAGGGTGAGGTCGGCCGTTCAAATCGGCCCAGACCCACCAATCACAAGATTGGAAACCGGTTAAGCCGCTTGTTGGTTAGAGCGCACCCCATTCTCTTTGTTAAAAGTGGGTGAGGTCATGTCTTTACGTTCAAATCGGCCCAGACCCACCAGTATTTCAAAGAGTCTATCTCTTAAGATGCTGGTGTTAATAATGTTCAAAAA
>NZ_LTAX01000108.1 GCF_001639745.1 Marinomonas gallaica | reverse complement strand
ACATAAAGGTTTTGAACGTTAAGGACTGGGAAGTTGATCGGCGCCTTATCCACGGATAGCAAAAACAATATCGCATAAAACGGCTACCTACAGCATTAAACAGTTGATATTGTGGACGCATGTAACCCATATCGTCGTAGTATTTACTTATATTTTTAGCTAAGTGCTTATCAATAAAAATTATGTGCTTACAATTTCCGAAAGAAACTGCAATTAGTGCACTAGTAGCTAAAACGACCCA
>NZ_LTAX01000107.1 GCF_001639745.1 Marinomonas gallaica | reverse complement strand
CTACAGTCTGGCTGTACAAGCTTCTTACCGACTCTGATTACCTCTTCTGATGAAGACATGCGCCAAGCGGTCGCGGCTGCACGGGACTACCATGCTCAATATCAAAACCAATCGTTAGGGCTTCACCTAGAAGGTCCATACCTAAATGTGATGAAGAAAGGCATTCACAGTGTTGACCACATCCGACCATCAGAAGACAGCATGGTCGATTTCATGTGCGAAAACGCAGACGTTATTGCTA
>NZ_LTAX01000011.1 GCF_001639745.1 Marinomonas gallaica | reverse complement strand
TTGGTTGCGGGAGCAGGATTCGAACCTACGACCTTCGGGTTATGAGCCCGACGAGCTACCAGACTGCTCCATCCCGCGCCATGTAATCTATCGAATTAAATAGATTCAGAACACTAGCTATGTTTAATATTGCAATCAACTCATTCTTATTAAGTTGGTTGCGGGAGCAGGATTCGAACCTACGACCTTCGGGTTATGAGCCCGACGAGCTACCAGACTGCTCCATCCCGCGCTAAATATGCTTGCGCAATCACTAACAATTTAATTCAAATCGATGACCCATATTAAAATGGTTGCGGGAGCAGGATTCGAACCTACGACCTTCGGGTTATGAGCCCGACGAGCTACCGGACTGCTCCATCCCGCGTCAACGAGGTGCGCATATTACGTAGCTTTATCTTATTGGTCAACCCCTTAACTTAAAATCTTTCAATTCTAATTTTTCAGGGTAACCAAGTGAGGAGCAATAACAGCGTAACCCGGAGTGTGTAGATTGAGAGTACTGACAATATTGAGAAATCATTTCTCTGGTATTTTGTGACATCCCCTGCCAGTTTTTAAGGTAGTTGGTATATTGGACCTGCTGCGTCGTTGATACCACCCAACCATTTTCACCTTCTCTAATACCGAAATTACGCATTTCAGGAGAAATCAATAAAACTGGCAGCCCATATCCATTTGCCAGTTCAATGATGTCATCTTGATTAGCAATGCTTGAGGAGACAACCAGCATTCCAACTTGCTGTACCAGTAACTTAGATGGAGGCAGAAATGCTTCGATCGGAATAGATTGGTAATCTATTCCATGCGCCACTGCATGCTCCTCTATTACATTTGAAAAGCTGTCTTCTTTAAAGAAAGCAATAGAGCTAGACGCTTGACTGGTGAACTGAGGATAAAAATAATCTTTCAGTGCACCGCCATCACCCCATTCTTCATTTTTATGTATATACCCAGCAAGCTTTGCAATGGTTGAGTTCTGTCGATCCCCTTCCATCCATTCAGGTAGCAAGTTTGTATGGAGCTGACAGCGTAATGCTGGGCTAATCAACGAAGCAAGCGAGTTAGGCTTAGAACCAAATGTAATCAAATGCAGCGGTGATTCCGCATGAACTAGATCGAGCAATCCTCGCATAGACGGTTTGATCTGATCTCTTTCTAATGACGTAGTATTAGATAGTGCAACAAAACGAACTGTTAAAGAGAAGCGCATAAACTCCGCCGCAAAGTCTTCAATAAACTTTTGCAGAAAGCGATTGCTGTTTCGAGCGTCCCACAGGACCAGCGCATCAGACATAACCAACCATCCCTAATGTAGATAGTTCAAGTGTATGCTAGGGCTTTTGTATTACCATTATTACATAGTAGTCTTTTGCATCCATACGTAATGAAACGTAATAAACGATCATTTAATAAACAATTTAATCAATATACTAACAATAGAATTAACTCAAATTAAATTTAGGTAATCCAATGAAAAATATTAATTTCCTCTCAAAAGAGAACGCTTTAAAAGGCAGAAGTGAACCTATATTCACCGAAGATACAAACATAGTTACAAAAGAAAACATAAAACGCCATGCAATGCCTTCTGAAAAAGAAGTTTATTTTGCCATGGGTTGCTATTGGGGTGCCGAAAGAAGGTTTTGGAATACTGCTGGCGTTAAGGTGACCGCGGTAGGATTTGCTGGTGGCTACACACCTAATCCAACTTATAAAGAAGTTTGCACAGGACAAACTGGCCATACAGAAGTCGTCAAAGTCATTTTTAATACCAACGAAACGTCGCTACCAGAAGTTCTTAAGGTCTTTTGGGAGAGCCACGACCCGACGCAAGGCATGCGCCAAGGCAATGATATTGGCACGCAGTATCGCTCTGCCATTTATACGGTCAACGATGACGATTTAAAAGCAGCCCTTAAGAGTCGTGATGACTATCAAAAACGTTTAACGGAAAATGGTTTTGGTAAAATCACAACCGAAGTAGAGCCGTTGGAAACGTTCTATTTCGCAGAAACGGAACACCAACAATACCTACATAAGAACCCTAATGGTTATTGTGGGTTGGCCGGCACAGGTATTAGCTGCCCTATTGGCTTAACCTAAGACGATTGGAGGCGACCTTCAGATCGCCTCCAATAACTACTGAATAGACAGCGAAAGACCGCTAGAGCGCACCACTTTCCGGTTCATCGCGCTTTCAAGCACATCTGCATCGCCTGAAATCAGCGTAAAGTGTTTTTTCGATCGCGTAATGCCAGTGTAGATCAGTTCTTTCGTCAATATAGGAGAGTTTTGGCCAGGTAATAGCATCGCTGTATGATGAAACTCTGACCCCTGAGACTTGTGGACAGTCATAGCAAATACGGTCTCTACGCTTTGTAAACGGCTCGGCAGTACCCAGCGCACGTCGCCTTTGCCGTCTGAAAATACAACTCGTTGCTTTAATTCCCCATTAACGGGATACAGTAAACTAATGCCGATATCACCATTCATTAAGTCAACACTGTAGTCATTTTGCGTGACCATCACAGGACGCCCTAAATACCACAGACTATCAATACTGGTGAGTTGCTTGGCTGATAGCAGCATCTGTTCTATTTTAGCATTCATACCCTCTACGCCCCACTCTCCTTTACGCAATGCTACCAGCAACTGAAAATGGGCATGAGCACTAAGCACCTGCTTACCCCAATCATCGAAAAGAGCACTATCCATTGCTGCGCTAGGCATGGCGTGAACCACAGCTAAATAATAACCATAGCCCTTGATCAAGAGTGTTTTAAAGGCATTTTGCAAAACCGATGTAGGCAACTGCTCTTGCTCTAGGTAGCGTAAAACGGGGGTATTTTCGTACTGTTCTTTCTGTCGAAACACGTCTTTTAGCTCAGGCATTTTAGGATCATTTAGAGGGTCATCACGCTCATCATTCACCAAACTTGCCAATCGATGAATTACCCCGCCGTCTTGGAAGCGGTAACTTCGTCGAAGCATACAGACTGCTTGATTGAGAACAGCCCCTTGCGGGTCAATAAAACGTTCTTCTAGATTTTGCTGACAAATGTCACGAATCCAATCTGCGGTTTCTTGAGTGTAATGGCCATCAACAGCACCTTGACACAAGTCTCCTAAAACATAACCTGCTTCCACTGAGGCTAATTGGTCTTTATCTCCCAGCAGAATCACTCTCGCATCTGGCTCAATACCATCAAAGAGATTAGCCATCATCTCAATATCAATCATTGAAGCTTCATCAATAACCACGATATCGGCCACCAAAGGGTTCGACTTGTTATGCTGAAATTGGCGACTATTTGGCTTGGGGCTCAATAATCGGTGCAGAGTCATTACCTGCGTTGGAATCACGGCTTTCAGCGCTTGAGGCGCAAGATTCTCAAGTTCAGGCAATGCTAATCGCGCTAAGTTGTCCGCTATTGATTCATTAAGGCGCGCTGCGGCCTTTCCGGTGGGTGCCGCTAAGCGAATCGCCAATGGCGGCAATTGATGCATTAAACGTTCAGCTTGTAGAAGCGCTAACAGTTTTAAAACCGTTGTTGTTTTGCCTGTGCCTGGACCGCCAGTAATGATTGAAAAGTGGTTACTGGCAGCGATACCACAGGCGATACGCTGCCAATCTGTGTCTTCGTAATCATGCTGTTTTTCGCCAAACAGCTGATTCAGTAAGTTACCAATGTCCGCGTTACTAATGCGACTGGCAGGTTCAAGTCGCGCTTTAATTCCCGATACGATGGTTTTTTCCGCTTGCCAATAGCGACGTAAATACAGCAAGGCTTTGCCTTGCTGCTGAACCAATACAAACGGCGTGGCATGATTCGTATCCTCAAAATCGTTAGCGATCACAGCAACAGCAGAACACGCTTCAATGGCAGACAACCATTCTGATATCGTTAAACTTTCTATCCAGCTTTGCAGCTGAGCGCGAGCTATCTGCTGTGCTTCGTCATCCGCACTATCAGCTGACATCATATCTAAAGATTTTACTAACATACCATTAATGTCTACACAGACCTGCCCCATCGAAACGCTGTGACTTACCAGCAGCATGGCCAATAATGCATCTTCAGAGGTATCCTGAGTCTGCTCACGAATAAAGTTCACCAGTGCGTAATCAATGTAACGGATCAGTCCAGCGTCCACCCACGCTTGCATTTGCTCTAACTTAGTCATGAGCACACTCCTTTACCTTTCCAGTAAACACAGCATCTAATTGCTCAATCAATGCTTTAGGTGGCTTATCCATAATCAACCCCTGTGTTTCTGAGTTTTCATAACCCCGTAAAAAGAAGTAAATGGCACCACCAACGTGCGTGTCATAGCAATAACCAGGAACACGATCTTTCAAATGACGGTGCAGCGCAAGCAGATACAAGACATATTGCAGGTCATAACGTTTTTTCAGTAAAGCATCTTGCAATGCCAGGGCATGGTAATCATCATCAGTGTTGCCTAGGAAATTACTTTTCCAGTCAATGACAAAATATTGCCCGTCGATTTCAGCCACCAAATCAATAAACCCTTTAAACATGCCTTCTAATTTTTGAAAATTAGCCATTGGACGCTCACGTCCTTGCCATGTATAACGCCGTACCAGTTGATCTATCGTGCCAGTGGTCACTTGATTGGCCGAAAACATGAATTCCAGTTCAACGGAAATTTTATGTGACGGAAGATCCATCAAACGCAGCGTGTGACCCGGTTTCTGTGTCAGCGACTCGATTGCAAACGGCGTACTTAAAAAATCAGCCAGCCACTCTGAGAGCCCTGGCGCAAAATCTTCCAACATACGCTTGCGGCAACGACTGTAAAGTGCCTCTTGACGAGTTTCTTGAGCTACCACCGCTGCGGCAAAACCTTGCAATCGTTTACCGCCCGATGTTTCGTAGCGTTGTTCAGCCGCCCACTCAATCAGACCATGTAAAAATGTCCCCATGGCACTGCCACGAGGTAAACGATGCATTAATTTATTCGTCAGTCGCTGCATTGGCTGCTCAATTGTTGGTGTATCATCATCGCTCAGCTGCTCATCAATGGCTTGCTCGCTTTGCGTACTTTCTGGGAACAAAGCATCACTTTTGCCGCCATAACTAATGGAGGAATAACTGGCAATCCACCAAGGTTCAATACCCAAATCGTTGACACGCCTAGCGGGGCGAGGTTGAGCGTGAGACTCTGGTCGATAAGAGAGCTCATCGAGTTTTGCGGTCGCAGTGGCGAATACATCGTCCAACTGTTGATATTGCGCCAGCACAGAGCCACCACAACGTCCCAGCAATCGATGACCAGCTGATACCAATGCTGGCTCAGGGTCACCTTTGCTGCCAACAGGATCTTCTACTGCAACCCATTGCGCGCAAATAGCACGGGTCATTGCCACGTAGACCTTACGTATTTCCTCTGCCAAGCGCTCGAAATCAGCTGTCTCTACGTCTTCCTCGGTCGGCATAAACGTCAGATGCAAGGCACCGTCGGCTCCATGGTACTCGATCGGTAAATCCGAACATTTGACCGGCCGCGCGTAATCTAAAAACGGCAACATAACGATAGGGTACTGTAGGCCTTTGGATTTATGCACGGTTACCACTTGCACCAAATCGGCATCACTTTCAAGACGCTGTTGTCGACTCTCTTCTCCAGAGGTTTCAGTGCTGATACATTGCTCCAAATGATGAATCAAGGCCTGCTGACCTTGCACCACTTCTGAAGCTTGTTGCAGCAGTTCGCTGATATGAAATAGATCTGTAATCGAACGCTCGCCATTGGCGTCATGCAAATAGCGGCTGGTGACCTGCTGATCCTTGAAAAAACGATGGAGCGTTGGCATTACACCAAAGCTTAGCCAATGATGGTGATAGCTACGAAACAGTTCAATGAAGCTCTCCCAAAACACTTCGTCATGATTTAATCGGTCCAAATCATACAGTGCCATGCCCATCAAGCGACTGCCTAACGCGATACGCAAATAATAGCTGTTATACGGCTCCGCCATGGCTCGCAGCACCCGTAAAATATCATCAGCTTCTTCAGTGTCAAAGACATCATTAGCATCCGACAAATAGACGCTTGCGACATTCAATTCAAACAAAGCGCGTCGAATTTGGCGTGCTTGATTACCACTATTGACCAGCACAGCAAAATCTTTTGGCAATATGGCTCGTGCACCCTTGCCTAGGTTCAATTTGGCTCTACCTTGCTGAGACAGGTTTAACCAATGAACGATCTCATAAGCGGTTACCGCTGCACGATCCCATTTTGGGACGTCTTCCTCTACTTCGCTAAGATCCCATACTTGCTGCGGTGCAACATGGCTGTCGTCTAACAGCAACGCAATGGCATCGCCTTGACGGCCTGACTCTACCGGCAAGAATGGAATAGGATCTTCATTATTCCGTTTAAACAGGAAAGCGCCGACACTTGAATTGACAGTCTCAGCGTGTTCAAAATAACGATTGACGCGCTCAACCAGTTCTGGTGCCGACCGATAATTGTGAGTCAATGTGTATTGTCGCTCGCCCGTATCTTGCTTAGCCGCTAAATAAGTAAAAATATCAGCTCCACGAAAGCGATAAATCGCCTGTTTCGGATCACCAATCATAAAGAAGCCTGTATCAGGGTACGGCTCAGCAACATTGTAAACAGTATCAAATATCCGATATTGCACGGGATCTGTATCTTGAAATTCGTCCACTAAAGCCACTGGAAACTGTTTACGAATGACCTCAGCGAGGCGCTCGCCTCCGTCACCTTGTAACGCTTGATCCAGCTTGATCAACAGGTCATTCTGACTTAACGCGCCTCGTTGCAGCTTTTCGTCTTCGACTCGGGTTGCTACCCAATGACTTGCGTGACTAATCAAATACTGTAAAGGCGTGACCAACTGCGACATCGCTTCTTGTAAATCCACCAAGATATTTGCGCTAGGTCGGTCGACAGGAATATGGCTGGGATCGAGCCAGAAATCGGTATCCAACAACGCAATCTTAGCAAAGCTCTTACCAGAGAAAAGCTTGTCCAAGACCTGCAAATCGTCGCCGGATGATTGACTCCATGCATGAAGCGTGTCAAATACTGACGCTCGGTGCTTAACATTAAGAGAAGTGGCTTTGAATAACTTTTGTTTTGCAGCGACGTCAAAGTCCTGCTGCAATACTGGTAATGCCCCCTGCACAGCAGATTTCAAAGCAGCAATTTTATCGCTACGATCCTTGGCAATCGCTATTAATTCAGCACTAATATCCTCCGACACGGCAGGGATGGCAGCGACTTTATAAACCACACGACTCACGGTTTGATACAAATCTGCAGGGGATTTAAAGCAGCTCAACACTTGACGTAGTTCGGGCTCCTCTAGGGGAAACACCATTTCTCGCCAATAGTCTTCACAAGCCTGAATCACCAATGGCTTTTCATTCTCCATCAAGGTTTGTGAGAAGTTTAAACCGCTATAGAAAGCATGCTCTGATAGGATGCGACTACACCAAGAGTGAATCGTCGAGACCGCTGCTTCGTCCATCCATTCAGCCGCCACATCAAGACGGCGTGCAGCCGCGTTTAGATCTTGTTCCTCACAAATGTCTTGTTTGAGTTGACTTAGCTGCGGGTCAACGCCGTCAATATCGCCGCGAAAGTACCCGGCCGCCTCAACTAAACGCGCACGGATACGATCACGTAGTTCACGAGTCGCCGCTTTGGTAAACGTTACGACCAAGATATTGGGCGGTAACAAATGATCCGTAAAGCTGCTGTCTCCACCATGCTTTAAAACCAATCGCAGATATAACAACGCCAGTGTGTAGGTTTTTCCGGTTCCGGCACTGGCCTCAATTAACGCTGAACCAGATAACGGGAAGCTAAGTGGATTTAATTGCTTGGATTGGCTGGTCATTACTTACGCTCCGCTAAACTGTCCAAAATAGGCTGGCATAACACAGGAATCAGTTCTTCAAACTCTTTCGTCTGTGCTTCATCTAGCGGTGGTTTAAAGTACTGTTTAGCATAGTGACTACTCGAGCTTGCCAAGTCGCCGTCCACATAGCGTTCTAACATTCGTTCACGATCCGTCTTTTTTGAGCGACCCGCAATTAAATACGCCATCGCGCCGTTGATCCCAAAACACAGAGGACACTGCATAGCCTTTAACCAAGTCTTCGTTAATAGCTCCAGGTACGCTTTTGCCTGAGCCAGCTCCAGTGCTGCAAAACATAAGTCGCCATTGGGTGACATAATTTGTGTAGCCACATTACCCTTGTGGGCCACATTCGCCACCACATGACGCACCCAACCGTGTACCACATTTTGCCAACGCACTTTGGTATCAACAAAGTTTTTCGTTATGGCTCGAGGAAAGGCGTCCTCTTCAATACGACTCTCACTGTAGACATTCGAGGTTTGTAAAATGAACTGTAGCACCCCCAGCCCATCACCCGACTCATATAAGCGATCGAGATCATCGGCGTAAGATAACCCCGAATTTTCATCCAGTAGCCACTCAAATTGACGCAATGTATCCACTTTAGGAGTGAGGCTGTGTACACGTTGGTGCCATGCAAAATACAACTGCTTAACAGTCTTTGGAAACAACTTTTCACGACGAATCTCGGCAAACGCACCCTCATATAACTCGCCCGCCGCTATTTGACGCTGCAAAGCTTGCTCAACTTGACGATCCCATGCCTCCTCCGTTGGCTCAAAACGCTTGGCAAACTGCAAAATCGCATCGTGCACTTGCCAAACTTCGAGGCCATTGCTGACAAAATTCTCAACCACTTTGGTTTCTTCTATTTCATTTGGGCGATGAATATCCAAGCGCTGAGCAAACAGTGCATCCACTGGGGAACGAAACAACGCAGTCAGCCTGCGGGCATTCAATGGCGCATCAGGCGTCCAAGCAGGCAAGTCCTGTTGATTTGCCTGTTGCGATATGCTCTTGATGGTTTCCCATTCTTTTTGATAGGTAAATAGCGCGGAGTCGTCAAAAAAATACTGACGACTGAACGGTTGCATTGGATAATCTTGTGTCAGTTGTTGTACCAACTGATCGTTGTCCCACGCTTTGTCTAGATAATCACGCAGCTGCCCAACCAATACCGATGGCGGCTGCTCAGTATTGTCTTTAGCACTTCGTCCTTGCCAACTAATGATCAGCTTATCGCGCGCTGACAATACTGCCTCTAGAAACAGATAACGGGCGTCTTCACGTCGTGACCGATCCCCTGGGCGATAATCCCCCACCATCAGGTCAAAATCCATTGGCGTACTGATTTGAGGATAGTCACCATCGTTCATACCCACCAAATATACCTGTTTGAATGGAATCGCACGCATCGGCATCAGTGTGGCAAAATTCACAGAACCAGACAGAAAGCGCTGGCTCAGTGATGGTTCATCCATTTGACCTAACAGGGTTTCTTGAATTACATCAATCGCCACAAGCTCTTGCTCGACACCGGAGCCCTGTACATGCTCTTCAAGCAGCTCGATTTGATCAGCGATGCGGCTTAAAACACGTTGTTCATGATCGCTGCTCGGAGCAAAAAAAGTCTGCAAACATTGCTGTAATGTCTGGCTCCAATCTAACAACACTTTGGGCTCATTAAATGTTCGCCAAACCGCTTGCACATCGTCGACCAAGCGGTGCATCTGCCCTAATAAACGCGCTTCAAGACCACCAATATCACCATAAGGCAATACGTCTTGCCAGATCTCGCCATGACCCACACTGTAACCCAACAACATACGCCTTAGACCAAATAGCCATGTATTCTGTTCAGAGGGGTAGGTCAATCCCAAGCCGCGGCGCTGTTCTTTGTCTAATCCCCAACGAATATTGGCATGTTCAATCCAGCTTTTAAGTGTCACCACATCAGTTTCATTTATGGCGTAAGCAGAACGAAGCGCAGGAATGTCTAGCAAAGACAACAAATCCGTCGCTTCAAACCGCGAACGGGTGATGGATAGCAACGATTCAAACGCAGCTACGATCGGATGCTGCTGACGGGCGCTTTGATCCGCCACATGAAACGGAATAAAACGCTCATCAGCATGCTCACCGTATTTATTAAAACGACCAAATACGGCCTCAATGTGCGGCACATAGACATTGATATCAGGAGCCATAATCAAAATATCTCGTGGTTTCAATGTCTCGTCACGTTGCAAAGCTTGCTCAAACTCATTGAGCAATAAGTCGTGCAGCACTTCTATTTCACGCTGGCGACTGTGTGTTTCGATAAAACGCACACTTTGATCGTTTGTAACGTCTATCAAGCGCCGCTGAGCTTTGCAGTCTTCAATGCTGCGCAATTGAAAAATGTCATCTTGTAGCTGCTGCAACAATGTCGATTGCCCTGGTGATTCAAATAAATCTATCTTGCTATCGACAAAAAATGGTTGGTATTTATCTGGCTCGTCTTGCTCATCCAAGGAATGTAAATAGTCGCGACCCAGCTTGCCCCATGAAGCCAGTAAAGGATTGCCGTAAAGGTGCGCTTCATCTAATGAGATGTCTTTTTGGTTGCGGCCTTCGCGCATAGGTCGTCGAGAGGTCGCTTGACGCAGCAACTGTCGGCCTTCAATTAAGTCCCCCCAGTAATATTCACTGGGGTTCATGGTAAACAGCAGAATTTGGGTAAACGGCGCAATGGCGTGAAGTACTTCGAGAATTTGATTGGGCAGAGATGAAATGCCAAAGACAACAATCCGACGAGGCAACCCCTCAAGAGAGGTTTGTTGATTACAGTGCTGAATAAAGTCTTGGTGAATCTTGGCGCGGTTAACAATCTGCCGCTTGCCTTTGGCAAACTGTGGATCTTGCTCCACGTCTAATACTAAATAACGCCATAAAATGGGCTGCCATAGCTGATCGTCTGGCACAGGCTTGGAATGCAAACTGGCGATATCATCTCGACTAGGCATAACATCAAGTTGGTCTTGCCATGCTTGTAGCCAATCAGCGCGATAGATTTGATATTGGTCAAATAGCTTAGCGATGCGCTCCGCCAACACATAGCGGCGATGCTCGGGGTTCTTACCTGTCGACATAAAATGCAGCAATGCATCGTAATGCCCTGCTTGATTGACACGGTCTAAATCCTTTAACAAGCGAAACAAACGCCACGTCATCGGCTTGAGGTCGAATGGTGATTGAGTATCTAATTCCCAAAAAGCGGCTCGATAAGCCTCCCAGACAAAACGCCCTGGCAGCGACACATCGATCGAGGTAGCAATACCACAGCCGCCTTTTTGCTCATCCTGAGCCAACGACTGCTGCAACCACTGAGCGATGCCATTACTCTGTACTAAGAACTTATCGGTCTCCAGCGGCTCAAGCGGATAACGCTTCACCCATTCCACAAGCACGTCTTTTAACGACTCAAGACGATTGCCTTGAATGACCATCAATCCCGTCGGCCAATGACTCATAATTCACCTATACCCAATCTCACGTTAGGCACTATGGTACATCAAAATGACGACAGATCATGACGCCAACAAATGCTTGTTTCGAAAATAAAAAAGCCAGCTTGGGTTGCAAGCTGGCTTTTGAATTGCTTTTTGAGTCTAACTCTTAGAGATTAACCATCAGAGTTAATAGTGTATTCACTGTTATTAAATATAACCGTTAATGAATCGTTTGAATTAACGGAACCATCATTATTCGAATCGAGATTACTTCCAGATCCAAAAGTTGCAACTCTAGTAGCACTTCCGTTATCTAAAATATCAACACCTTCTTCAGTTACAGATAAACTCTCTTGCAATAACTGCTGGATATCATCTCCCTCGTTGGCATCCAAAAGATCTGTTACATCAAGGGCATCTTCTTTTGCATCAAAGTCAGTAATAACATCATTGTCATTATTCAGTACAAATATATCGCGATCTGAGCCTGAATCAGTAGTGTCAGATGCACCATTAGAACCGTCAAATATATCATCCTCTTCTCCAAGAAGATTATCAGATCCATCACCATCTTCAGAGCTCTGCCCACCACCAATATCAGGCGTACCTGTTTCTGGCTGAACCTCTGACTTAGATTCTGCGTCTAAGCTCGAATCAGTAGTTTCAGATTCATCATTAGAATCGTCAAATACAACATCATCTTCTCCTAGAAGATTATCAGATTCTTCACCACCTTCAGAATTTTCCCCATCGCCAATATCAGTCGTACCTGGTTCTGGCTGTGGTTCAGACTTAGATTCTGATTCAGTTACAAGCTGAGTCTCAGGTTCTGGTACTGGCTCAGACTTCGATTCTGATTCAGTTACAGGCTGAGTCTCAGGTTCTGGTACTGGCTCAGACTTAGATTCTGATTCAGTTACAGGCTGTATCTCAGGTTCTAGTTCTGGCTCAGGCTGAGGTTCTGGCTCAGTTACTGCTGTAGCAGCAACATTAGTAACAGTTTGTGTAGAGCTGGTTGAAGAGCCATCAGTCGACTCAACAATAGTCACTAAGCTGAAATCTTCAGTACCCGCAGGAACGCTTAACTGTAGCAATCCACCAACATCTTGATCACTCAGAAAATAATCACCTTGACCATTTTTACTAAATTCGATGCCACTTTCATTTACAAGTCGAACACCTGTAGGCAACGATTTCACTGTAAAAGAAAGGGTTTCACTGTCATCAATATCATTTTCGATACCATTGATCTCCAGCGGATAAAGCACCGTACTAGAACCAGCATCCAGCTCAACTTTGATTTCAGAGACATCTACTAACTCAGCAGAATGTGTACTATCAACGGCAAATTCAAGTTCAATGTCGCCATTTTGGTCAAGTGTCGCGGTATATACATAGCTCTCATTTAATGAAGACCCAGTGCTCTCCAAACTGTATGTGTTAGTTGCTAACAGGGCGTCATTGGCAGAAATCTTAAATGTGTCTGCACGAGAATTAAAAGTATCTAAATCCCAACTACCCTTAACGAGGGCATCAAAGCTGATAGAAACTACCTCACCAGCATTTTCAGATCCAAAGCTCAAAGTACGTGTCGTGGCAGAAACGGTGAAATCAGTGCCATCGTTGATATCTCCAGTACCTAAGTCTCCTAGGCCTGATATATCATCTGCTGTATATGAAAGTGAACCGGTATTCGTTGCATCACCTAACGTAACAATTAAATCAGGCTTATCAGCAACAGCTTCAACTACAACATTTACTAGCGCTGTATCCTTATTACCAGACCCATCTTCCACTTCATAAGATATTTCTGCCTTTCCACTAAAGTCGGTATTAGGGTTAAAAGTGATTGTTCCATTACTATTTAGTACGACACTGCCTTCACCAGATTTAAGCTCCACACTCCCGGCAACAATTTCAGCTCCATTAGAATCATTCTGTAATACGTCCATAATAATTGGCGTATCTTCTGAAGTAGTATAAGCATCATCTCGAGCATTGAACTCTGCTGTAGTAAGAAATTCAATATTCAAATTGATTGATGAACTATCGCCATCCGCATCGGTTACCAAAAGTCCTATAGGTATATCAGAATCGAGCCCGGCAATATCTTGATACTGGAAGAATTCCCATTGCCCCGTTGCCGGTGTTAATTGAACTTCAAATATAGAGTCATCATTTTCATCCACAACAGATAATCGATTGCCATTGTTTAACACTTCAGCATCGGCATTGATACCGACAGTAGCTAGAACATTTTCGATACTGGTTTCGATGCCAGATGCAAAAGCGACAGAGCCAAATCCATCCGCTCCTATACCACTCAAAGTACCAGACGTTTCCGCAATTACTATAGCAGTTGACGCACCAGTGAAGGTGATTGAGCTGATGCTGTAATCACTGTTATCTTTGTACGCTCCGTTACCATTTGATGCAGACTCAAAAACAATTTGATCAAATCCACCTTCATTAATTGCCACAGTGGAATTGACCACACCAGAGGTTTGATCAGATCTGACTTCTTTAGAGGTAACAAACTCGCCATCACGATAGAAATCTAGTTTAGCGACCTCTAACTCCTTACCACCAAAAAACATCGAGAAGTTAATATCGGCACCATAAGCCACTCGTCCGTTATTTAAGGTAACAATAAGCTGCTCTGATTGCTCGCTACTATCCGTAACTCGATAATCAATTTCAGCATCAAAACGATCATTTTTACTGTTAACACCTACGCCGTTTGCATATTGATGAACTTTCGCAGCAGTCAAATCGTAAGAAGATTTATTGGCAAATCCTTGAGCAGTAAGCGTTACGGCACCTCCATTAAATGATAATGAATCTTGATCACCTTTTGAGCCAACAAAATTCACCGTCTCAGTAAACGCATTAGAATTATTGGTTAATGTGACTGCAGCATTTACATCTACTAGCGATGGCGAGTCATCTTCAATGCTAACGCTGATTTCTTCCTTAACAATCGTGGAGCCATCAGTCAAAACGATATTCAGGCCTAAAGACTTAACATCCTCACTACCTTTAACTTCGTGATCTAATGGCGCAGACAATTTCACATTGTAAGAAGCTACCCCGCTATTGAGCTCACTCAATGAAATACGAATTACTTCTGTATCACCCGCTTTACCAATAAGAGCTGTATCCGTACTGCTATCCCAAGTGATATCGACTCCACCTGAGGTGAGAGATGGCGTCGCACCATTAAACTCAAGAGATAATGTCGCAGATGAAGAGGCACCTGTAACAGAAAATGCACCGCTATCAGTAAGCGATTCTGTCGTATCTGGATTACCTACAGTATCTACTATACCTCCTAACAATCCTTCTTCACTTACAGCAGAATTAGCATCATCAACAGAAATAACAATATCAGGGGTTTCAGGCCCTTCAACGACATCGTAAACGTTCACGGTAATAGATTTTGAAGCACTTGCCGCATCATTGTTAGACTGCTCAGTGGCAACTGCTATAAAATCAAGTGTGAATGAGTAATCCGCATTCGCTTCAGGGGGGGTGATAACTAATGTATCAAAATTCCAACCTGACACATCATATGAATCGGTACTTGAGCTGAATGTTATAGAGTGCTCGCCATCACTTAGCACTGAACCAACTTGTCCACCAGATACAGATACAGCCAATTGTTCAGATCCATCCAAGTCTACGAGGTTAACTGAGAATTTTTCTAACGGAATGTTAGTATTTTCATCTCCTTCATTAACACCATAAGCACTGTAATGATCCAATTCACCATCAACTTCAACAGCGCCACCTAGACGAATACCAGCACTTTCTAATGCAGAGATACTGCTAAATAATGAGAAGTTATCAGTACTTATTAAGGAAGCCTCCTGTCCAGACTCAACGATGTTAATTTCGTAATTACCTGGCCCATTTTGGTTGTGATGTGCAATTTCCACAGGGTAATAGCCTGTTGCGTCGACTTCAAAGTTTTCACTACGAATCAAACCACTTTCGTCACCCCAGTTGGCATCCGCAATGATATCGCTACCAAATCGAACGTAAAGGCTGTCATCTCCATGACCACTAAATTGATACTCTTTACCTGCTTCTAAAAACACAAAACCATTTATAAGAGTTAGAGTACCTTGAGCTTCATCAGTCGATCCAGAAACCGCTTGAATAAGAGTGGAAGAATTTGAACTAGCAGCAGATTTAGCTTTTACAAAGGCCTCAAGTATATCTATGTCTGATTGACCTTTACCGTCCCAATTACTAGAGAAAACACCAGTCCAAACCTGTTTAGTTAGACCATCGCCACCAATTGGTGAACTGTTAAGAGGAGTAAAAATAGGAGTATCTGCCACCGCAATAACATCAACAGTAGCGCTTGCGCTAGACTCAAGTCCATCCTCATCGCGGATGGTGTATTCGATTTCAACTTGTCCACTAAAGTGCTCTGTAGGCGTAAGTTGAAGCTGTCCATCTACGATGGAAACAGACCCTTTACTAGGATCTACCACTTCTGCACTATTAATAGTTAGCTCATCACCATCAAGATCACTGTCATTATTCAAAACATCAACAGTGATAATCGTATCTTCATTACCCGAGGCAGTATCATTATTTGCTACTGGTGCACTGTCGCCATTACTGATGGTGATAGTGATAGAGTTGGTTGAATTATCTCCATCGTTATCGATAACGGTGTATTCCAGTTGTACATCTTTACTTTGACCAACAGCAATGGAGTCACCAAACTCTTTTGACGGCGTGAAGCTATAGCTACCATCCGCGTTAACTTTGAAGGTGCCATTATCATTACTGTAAGTGTCGGCAACGATAACACCTGCACCATCTGCACCAAAATCACTACCAAGATCTATAGTACCAGTCAGTTCAGAGTAAGTTTTCTCCGAGGTATTTGTGGACACTTTTGCGACAATATTAGCGGACTGAGATGCGTCTTCTTGTGTAATTAGAGTATTACTAATCCCGCCATCAGAGGTCTGGAAGCCTACTAGAGATACTTCATATTCGGTACCACTGACGATAATCGTTTGCGTTGTTGATCCTGTCAGCTCTAAACGCATGCGATCAGCTGAATCCACCTGATCATTGTAGGTGTAATCACCATAAAGGTCGGCAGTCAACGTCACCGAATGAATTAAACCAGCAATATCTACATCAAAGGTATAACTAACTTCGCCCTCTGTAAAAGATTTATAACCTGAATTAATAGGACTATTCACATGAGTGAACTCACCCAGAGAAATATAACTATTAATATCGGCAGATAAAGATCCAGTTGTATCAACTAACTCTATTTGCGTTGGGTCATTATCATTGTCATCCCAAGAAATTTGATCAATCAGAGCATCGTTGTCATTGTCGGATTCAGTAACTTTATCAAAACCAGATGAGTATTTAGAATCACTAAAACCACCCTCAATATTAGAAATAGATACCGAACTTACCGCACTATTCTCAAAAGCTAATATTAATTGATCAGTTTGATTTGTTAAGGATTCAGGTGAATCATCCTCAATGATAATGTTGACTTCTTTTGTTGACTCAAGCTCACCATCCGTGATTGTTATACCGAAATTAACCGATAAGGTATCTTCTGTCGTTGTAATTGGATGATCCACCGGCTCAAGTAAAGTAACGATATAAGAACCCGTTGTGTCATTAACCTCATTAAGCTCAATTCTAATAACTTGCACCGCCCCAACCAAACCTACAACATCATCGCCATCATAAGACCAAACTACAGCGGAACCATTTGAGCTAATAACTTCAGTCGGAAGCTCTAGTTTAAGACGGTAGTCACCCATATCCGCATCAGGAATCGTGAACTCTCCCGTAAATGTGAAATCATTAGTCGTATCAAGGCTACCATCTTCATCAGGATTACCATCCGCTAGACCTTCTTCAGAAACATTCGCAACAGAGTCTATTAAAGTAATAGTTGGGGCATCATCGTCTTTGATCGTTGCTGTACCCGTTACAGCGTCCGTTTGCGTCGCCGTCGAGCCACTCAACGTAAAGGTCTCTGGGCCTTCAAACGTGTCGTCTTGCGTCGTTTGTACCGACACGGTAAAGGTCGTGTCGTTCGCCGGGACAGTCACCGTAAACGTACCGTCCGTTGCCACACTTACTTGTTGCTCGGTACCGTCAGCAAACGTGATCGTCACCGTGCTGTTGGTGTAATCCGCACTCGTTGCGCTGCCATCCGCCAACGTCATACTCACTGGCGTGACGTCTTCACTGGCATTGGTCATGGTCACGACAAACTCAGCCGCCAACCCTTCTGAGACCGCAACGTCACCGATGCTCAATACATTTAAACGGTCATCATCCGGCGTACCACCCGGTGGTACTGGGCCTGTTCCGTCGTCTTTGATCGTTGCTGTACCCGTTACAGCGTCCGTTTGCGTCGCCGTCGAGCCACTCAACGTAAAGGTCTCTGGGCCTTCAAACGTGTCGTCTTGCGTCGTTTGTACCGACACGGTAAAGGTCGTGTCGTTCGCCGGGACAGTCACCGTAAACGTACCGTCCGTTGCCACACTTACTTGTTGCTCGGTACCGTCAGCAAACGTGATCGTCACCGTGCTGTTGGTGTAATCCGCACTCGTTGCGCTGCCATCCGCCAACGTCATACTCACTGGCGTGACGTCTTCACTGGCATTGGTCATGGTCACGACAAACTCAGCCGCCAACCCTTCTGAGACCGCAACGTCACCGATGCTCAATACATTTAAACGGTCATCATCCGGCGTACCACCCGGTGGTACTGGGCCTGTTCCGTCGTCTTTGATGGTCGCTGTGCCCACCGCCGCGTCTGCCACGGTTTGCGTCGCCGTGTAACCGCTCAATGTGAACGTCTCAGGCCCTTCGTAATTGTCGTCTTGCGTCGTTTGTACCGACACGGTAAAGGTCGTTTCGTTCGCCGGAACAGTCACTGTGAACGTACCGTCTGATGCGACCGTTACTGGTTGCGGTACGCCGTCAGCAAACGTGATGGTCACGGTGCTGTTGGTGTAATCCGCACCCGTTGCCGTGCCATCCGCCAAACTCATGCTGACCGATGTGATCTCTTCACTGGCATTGCTCATCGCCACATCAAACGTCGCCAATGCGCCCTCAGAGACATCAAACGAGCTGATGCTCAAGACGTTTGGCTCAGGTTGTGGTTCTGGCTCAGGTTGTGGTTCTGGCTGCGGCTCAGGTTGTGGTTCTGGCTGCGGCTCAGGTTGTGGTTCTGGCTGCGGCTCTGGTTGTGGCTCAGGTTGTGGCTCTGGCTGCGGCTCAGGTTGTGGCTCTGGCTGCGGCTCAGGTTGTGGTTCTGGCTGAGGCTCAGGTTGTGGCTCTGGCTGCGGCTCAGGTTGTGGCTCCGCTGCTAAAGGTACGGAATTCTCTTCATTAGTATTCGTAGCGTTATTATTGCTCGAGTTTAAAGACTGAGTATCGAAACCATATGTTGGCGTAGCTTCTTCATTATTACGCTCTACATCAACGGTTACACCCCCTGGTGTATCATCAGCAGGGGCCTCACCTGCGGCCGGCGCTTCTTGGACTTGTGTAGGGTCTTGTCCTTCTAAGATAGCTTGTTGAAGTGCTGCGATATCCGTACCACCGTCAGCCAAGAAGTCCTCTACGAATTCATTTTCTTGTGGTGTCTGGGCTAATCCATAAACTTCACTGTTAATCTCAACTGCTGACGCATCGGCAACATATATCTCGGTACCGTCAACAAAGTTGATCGTAGCACTGCCATCCGCCACTGCGACAACCGTTTCACCTTGAAACACTGGATCTCCAATTTTCAGGGCTCGTTCTTGCCCATCTAAAGATACGGCACGAACAGTACCTTCCAGCTGTGTTACAAACCCAACTGGTTCACCCAGTGATGCAATAGATTGATTGTCGCTCATAATAATTCCCTACATAAATTTATACTTATCCCTAAACTAGTCGCTTAACGCAAAGGAATCTATTGTACCAAGGTACAATCAGAGTCACTCAGGTCAAATTGCGTTCATAATTATGACTCTTTATAATGCGACACTTCATTTGCAGCTCGTGACATGCAAGATGTCTAGCTTATCCGCTGCGCTATCTCAGATAATTAAAGGGTGTCCATGACTGATACATTAAAAAGAGAGTGGTTTTCGAACATACGTGGTGACGTACTATCGGGAACTGTGGTGGCGTTAGCGCTTATTCCTGAGGCCATTGCCTTTTCCATTATTGCGGGGGTAGATCCTAAAGTAGGTCTTTATGCCTCATTCTGTATTGCTGTCATTATCGCTTTTCTTGGTGGTCGACCAGGAATGATTTCTGCTGCCACAGGCGCCATGGCACTGTTAATGGTGACGCTGGTGAAAGAACATGGCTTGGAATACTTATTAGCCGCCAGCTTACTCTGTGGTGTATTTCAAATAATTGCTGGATATTTAAAGCTCGGCACATTAATGCGTTTTGTCTCGAGATCGGTCGTCACCGGATTCGTAAATGCACTCGCTATTTTAATTTTCATGGCCCAGTTGCCTGAGTTGACCAATGTAACGTGGCATGTCTACGCCATGACGGCGGCAGGTCTAGGTATCATTTATCTTTTCCCTTACATCCCAGTGATAGGTAAATCTCTACCAAGCCCGCTGGTATGTATTGTCGCATTGACGGCTTTTGCTATGTTGGTTGGCTTAGATATTCGTACTGTAGGCGATATGGGTGATTTACCGGATTCTCTACCGATCTTCTTGTTACCAGATGTACCGCTTAATTTTGAAACATTGATGATTATCTTGCCTTACTCTTTAGGCTTAGCTGTTGTGGGTCTTCTTGAATCTATGATGACGGCGACGATTGTGGATGAATTAACAGACACTACTAGTGACCGTAACCGTGAGTGTAAAGGTCAAGGGGTCGCAAACATTGGTTCAAGCTTACTGGGCGGCATGGCAGGCTGTGCCATGATCGGCCAATCTGTTATCAATATTAAATCTGGTGGTCGTGGTCGACTTTCAACTCTCTTTGCTGGTGTATTGTTGCTGATCATGGTGGTTTTCTTAGACGACTTAATTGGTCAAATCCCAATGGCTGCTTTGGTAGCGGTCATGATCATGGTATCCATCGGCACTTTCTCTTGGGATTCTATTGTTAACTTGAAACATCACCCGATGTCGACCAATGTCGTGATGTTGGCGACGGTTGCTATTGTGGTGGCGACTCACAACCTTGCTCTGGGTGTTTTTGCAGGTGTGTTACTGGCTTCATTATTCTTTGCCAACAAAATTGGTCGCTTTATGGTGGTCAAGAGTGAAAACGTTGACCAAGGCACCACATACAAAGTGGTTGGTCAGGTATTCTTTGCTTCTTCTGAAAAATTCAACGATGCGTTTGATTTTAAAGAAGCGGTTAGCCACGTTACTATTGATTTATCTCAAGCTCACTTTTGGGATATCACTGCAGTGTCTGCGCTCGACAAAGTAGTTATAAAATTCCGACGCGAAGGTGCAACCGTTGATGTCATTGGAATGAATGAAGCCACTGAGACAGTGGTCGACAAATTCGGCGTACACAACAAACCTGAGGAAGCTGAGAAGCTTTTAAACGGTCATTAAGGAGGCAAGGATGAAAAACGTAATTGCATGTATCGATGGTTCACCATTAACTCAGCAAGTCATAGAAGCGTCCGCTTGGGCATCCTCTAAACTGGAAACACAGTTGGTGCTTCTTCATGCGTTAGAAAAACAAAAGTCTAGTGAGCATGACTTATCTGGAACAATTGGTTTCGGTAGCCGTGAGCATCTCCTTAGTGAGCTAACTGAGCTTGATGAGCAACGCGCTAAAGTCGCCCTAGAGCACGGTAAAGTATTATTAGAGTACGCCGAAGCTTACCTTGATGGACGCGCTATCAACCTGACTAAACTGCAGCGCCACGGCAACTTTGTGGAAACCTTAGAAGACCTTGAACAAGACGCGTTGCTTTATATCGTGGGCAAACAAGGTACTGAGCATACGTCTAAATCTGTAATTGGCTCTAATCTTGAAAATGCGGCACGTTCATTATCTCAACCCATCATGGTTGTATCCAATGAATTTAAAGCGCCACAAAACTTCATGGTCGCTTACGATGGTCGCGAAACGGCAATTGCAGCGCTTGAACGGATTGCACATAGCCCTCTATTGAAAGACATTCCTTGCCATCTAGTGATGGTAAAACGGGATGTTGCCGATCAAGAAGACGCACTTGAAAAAGCGCGTCATAAGCTTTCTGAGTTAGGCTTTAAGGTAGAGTCTCATTTTATTGAAGGCGACAGCATTCAAGGTGCATTGCACGAATACCAACAAAAAAATCAAATCGACTTAATTGCTATGGGCGCCTACGCCCACTCTAAAGTCCGTCAATTCTTTGTTGGCAGCAATACCACTAAGATGCTGACCGATAGCCAAGTGCCAGTCTTAATTCTACGTTAAGCCTTAGACACAACAACGGCCGCTCGCAACTGCGAGCGGCCAAATTTACTCATTTTCTCGAAGTCAGACTTCAATACCGGCACGTACTGACATTCCACAAGCGCAATACCTTCCTCAAAATCCGGATCATGCACATAAATATGCTGCTCATCGTAGCCTGTCACGACCACCCAATGAGGCGTCTTTTTACCGTCTAATCTGTAGGTACTGATTAGAATAATAACCCAGTGACCTTTATCAACAGCATTAATCAAGTCTTGGATCGCTAATGGCTCATTGTGAACAATGACGCCTTCTGCCGCGCTTTCTTTTAGAAACTTCGTATGGCAAGCCATCAGAACCGTTTTTTTCTGCTCATCACGCACACCATCAATGAACAAGGGTTGATCATCACTCAGCCACACCTCAGCCTCTAACCCTCGTCGCTTAGCTGCCAGAGCCAATCCTGTTGGATGACACCCCCCATGTCCGCTGGTCATGTAAATCGTCGTAGCTTCTCGCCAAATATCTAATTCATGTTCAAAGCTCGCATCCGCTTGTTCTTCTGCGGCCGCTATCACCATCAATAATGAAGCAGGTCCACAGGTAAATGGCGTACGCTGTCCAACATAAGGTATTTTCAATAACTTACTTTTATCGTCAAATGCTCGAATACGTTTCTGCATTCGCAACGCATTACTGGCGTCTTCATAGTAATGTTCATAACTACCAAATGATCGGTAACCCGCTTTTCGATAGAGCGCTATCGCCCCATCATTACGCTCGCTTACTTCTAGGCGCAGCGAAATACAGCCACTTTTCGCCGCATGTAATTCCGCATTCTGTAATAACTGTGAGCCTATTCCCTTTCCTCTTGCTTCGTTAGCGACGGCCAATGAGTACAAACGAGCATGAGCCCGTCCTTTAAACAAATGCACCAAAGCATACCCAAGCAGAGTCTCGTCTAAATAGGACAAAAGCATCACAGAGGATTCCGATTTAATGCCATGACGTAAACTACGCCGACTCATTCGATCCCCTTGGAAAGCCTGTTTTTCAAGGGTTTCTAATGCGTCTAAATCGGACAATTGAGCTAAGCGAATAACGATACCGGATGTCATGAACAGGCCCTCTGAGCCCAAGAAAAAATCGTTATATTCGAGTCGCGCATTTTGTACAAGGAAATCCATCTAACAACACAAAATTTGCTTAAAGTTTGAACAATTCACATCTATGCTATAAATAGAAAAGAGCGCATCATGCGCTCTTCACTGTTTGCCTTTAGAAGGAATTTTCTGCATGGCACAAACTTATATCGTCGTAGATCAATTGAAAGACTGGTCCGCTTTTCTTGCCAGCGATCACGTGATTACTTTCCCCCAATATTTGTCTCTTACGACGAAGGTAAATGATCGAACACGCATCATTAACCTATGTAAAAGCAGTCGTTATTTATCAGATGGCTACTACTGTTCTTTGCTTGCAGAAAGTCGCGGTCATAATGTGATGCCTTCGGTTAGAACCTTAAACGATTTAAATAAAAAAGCACTTTACGATATTGAATTATCGCAGTGGTTACCGACCATTGCCGAAAAGCTCGGTATTCCGGCAGAGCCTACTACCATCAAAGGGCATGCTGTTTTTGGTAATACACTGCAACCTGAACTAAAAGATTTCGCTCGAAAACTGTTTGAAAAATTCCCATGTCCAGTAATTGAGTTTTCACTGGTTTATAAAAAGCAATGGCAGGTTAAATCACTAAAGGTCACATCGCATAAATCGTTAAATGATGAAGAAGAAACGTTATTTGCTGAAGCATTAGACGCCTTTAGCAGCAAAGTATGGAACAAGGCACGTAAAAATCGTAGCACGAAATTTGACTTGGCTATGCTGGTCAACCCTGATGAAGCCATGCCCCCTAGCGACAAGCAAGCACTGAAAAAGTTTGTTCAAGCAGGTAAGCAACTTGGTATTCAGGTCGATATCATTGGTCCTAAAGATATTGTTCGACTACCTGAGTACGATGGCTTATTCATTCGTGAAACGACCAACATAGATCACCATACTTATCAGTTTGCCAAAAAAGCAGAAGCAAATGGTTTGGTTGTTATGGACGACCCGCAGTCTATTATGCGATGTACAAACAAGGTGTATTTGGCGGATTTATTCAATACTCATAAAGTCCCTTGTCCAAAAACACGCATTATTCATAAGGGTGAAAGCAATTTAGAAGACTCTTTGGAGCAGCACATCAGCTATCCAATGGTAGTTAAGATTCCTGATGGGGCGTTTTCTAAAGGGGTATTAAAAGCTCAAAACCGTGATGAACTGTCTCAATGTCTCGATGAACTGTTCAAAAAATCAAGTTTGTTGTTGGTACAAGAATACCTTTACACCGAATTTGATTGGCGTATTGGCATTTTAAATAACAAACCCATTTTCGCATGTCGTTACTATATGGTGAAAAACCACTGGCAGATTTATCAGCACGGCGAGTCAAAAAGTGAGAGCGGTGCCTTCGACACCTTACCGACTTTTGAAGTACCAAGGCGTGTACTTCAAGCAGCTATTGCCGCCACTAAACCAATTGGCAACGGTCTTTATGGCGTGGATGTAAAAGAACTAAAAGGTCGTGGTTACGTAATCGAAGTAAATGATAATCCAAGCATCGATCGCGGCGTTGAAGACAAATACTTAGGGGATGAACTGTACATGCAGATCATGTCTGAGTTCTTACGTCGAATGCAACAGAAGACTCAAGGCCAGTCTGACTTTTAGCGGACGGAGCAAGGTGACCGGTTCTCCGGCTCACCTTGCTCCTCTTAGAAGATGCTAGTCTCCGCTGCTTAATTCTAGCGCCAACTCCCAGCTGCGAATAAAGCGGCGCTGTTTTACCAAATCACGGCCCACTAACAACTGTTGATCTAAATCGACGGTCTTAATTGTTCGTGTAGGCCCTAGGGGCATAGCAAAATGCGCCTGGCTTTGACCTTGGCGGATTGGATATAACAACTCTTCAGTCGTCATCAATGCTTGTCCTTCATCCGACAACAAAAAATCCAAGAACAAGCCTGCGTCTTGCTGATTCGGTGCGTTTTGCGGCAACACGGCAGTACGCATTAGCATTAAGGTGTAATCTTTAGGGATTATCATCTCTAAATTAGGGTCATTGTTTGCTCGCTGTGCCGCATAGGAGCCCAGCAGATTATAACCCACCACCAGATCACCTTTGGCCACATCGTCAATGATATCACTCGAACAGCAATAGGTTTTTATTCCATGACTGCCAAACGCTTCCAACATACGCCCCCAAGTGGCATCAGCTTGACGGGCATCCTGACTGGCCAATAAGTACCCTACCCCGCTTTTACGAATGTCATACGTCCCCATTCGCCCCGATACTTGCTCATCGTTCTGACGAATATAACTAAGTAATGCCTGTCGACCATCCGGAATTTCACCCGCATCGAAGGCATTTTTATTGGCGATCATCACAACTGGCTCATAAGAAAAGGCAAACACCTCGTCACGCCATTTCGCTTGGGCAGGCAAACGCTCTGTTTGCTCGGATACATAGCGCTGCGTAAACCCATCGTTAACTAACTTCAACTGTAAATCCATCGCACTGCTTAATATCAAACTCGCACTCGGGTTTTCAGCCTCTGATACCGTTAAATAATATAATTCCAAGGTATTCACATCGACGTAAGCAATACGTACGCTAGGATTCAACTCAACAAAGCGCTCTAACAAGGGCTTAAAGGACGACATATCAAGTGTGGAGTTAATATACAGCTCTCTGGATGCGTTACTGGCACCAAACCACACGGGATCAGCATGGGTTAGAAAACTTAGGCATCCTAATAGAACGGTAGCAATCAACCTCATTGGTGATCCCCTCTGAATTGAAAAGTAGGAAAATCCACAGTAACAGTCGTACCATGCGGCAGGGTGTCTGACAGTAAAATATCCGCTTTATGGTATTTGGCAATGTCTTTCACTAATGACAAACCGACGCCAGAGCCCGCAATATCATAACGACCACGATAAAACCGCTCAAAAACCCGCTGCTTGTCTATCTCACTAATGCCAACTCCTTGGTCAATGACTTCAACGCGGAAAATATTAGGTAGCGGCGTTATTCTGATCACGACTTCCTTCGTCTCCTCATGGTCATCTAAAAGACTGTAACGCACCGCATTTTCTATCAGGTTTTGCATCATTTGCTCGATCGCAATGATATCACCCACCACAATGGCTTCATCTAAAGTCGTTTCAAACGACAGCATGACACCTTTACGCAACGCGGTAAGAGCCTGAGCACGACACGACTCTTGGATAGGCTGAACCAGATCAATTAACCCCATCACCTGTGATTGCATTCGATGACTGATCGTCGCCTGATTCAGCAAAAAACTCACTGTATCGCTCAACGCTTCACATTGCTCTATGATCTTCTCTAGCGCTTGGCGCTGTTCATCTGGCCTACCAATATCTCGGGCATTTTCAGCGAGCGCCTTTAAACTCGCAATCGGTGTTCGTAACTGATGCGCCGCATTACCCGTATAATTCTCTAACTCTTCAAGGTTAGTTTGTAGCCGCTTCATGAAGTCATTAATGACGACTTTTAAATGGTAAGTTTCTCGGGGCGTTTTTAACGTTAATGGCGTCAAATCCCCGGGCGTACGCTCTTCTAATAATTGCTCGATACGATGCAATGGACGCAAGACCAATTGGCTACCAATGATAATCAAGACAATCGACACCAGCGCTACCAAGGTAATCAATTCAACAGCTTGCTGAGTTACCGAAGCCGCCATATCTTCCCGTGATAACCGTGTATGCGCCAACACAATACGCACCGTTCCGCTGGCATCCGGCTCTGTTAGATGCCGTTCTAACCAAGCAAAGCGGAGTGTCTCCCCTGAATAACGACGATCAAAAAACTGAATAGTACCGTATTCCCTAGGTCGCTCTGGGGTTGAATCAAGGTTGTAGTAGCCCGTAATAAAGCCTTGGCTGGAGCTTTCCACCTTATAAAACACGCGGTCTTCACTCGCTTGCGCCAGCGTCGCAAATGCAGACCAAGGGATATCAATGGTGATCTCCCCTTGCTCTTGTCCAACATTTTCATCCATTTGCAGCAATGCGCTACGTAGCAAGCGGTCATAAGAGATGTCAGCCAATCGTTCGCTGTAATCGAATACCAGTTTGATCGCCAACACAGCAATCAAACTAATGGTAAACGCGCCGACTACAATAAATCGCCCTCTTAACGATGGCGAGTGGCGATAATCGAGCGATTGCTCAAGAGCGCTTGTGTGTTGGGGCAATTTCCGCCACATACCCAATGCCTCGTAAGGTGCTGATCACCAAATCACTGCCTGCCAGCTTTTTTCTCAGACGCGCCACATAAAGCTCAATGGCATTTGGCCCTGGTGTTTCATCAAAATTAAACAAATGCTCGGTAATGTCATCTTTACTCAACACCCGACCTAAGTGACCTAAAAAGATTTCTAACAAACGAAATTCACGGTTGGTAATCGCACGCACCTCTTTGTCTACCAACACCTGACGACTATCGCGATCTACGGTGATATTGCCATGCTCTGTGACGTTAGATGCGTACCCTTGCTGGCGGCGCAACAAGGCACGACAACGGGCTTCCAACTCACCAAAATCAAACGGTTTAGTCAAATAATCATCGGCACCGGCATCTAGTAATCGAATACGGTCATCGACTTGGTCACGAGCCGTTAAAATTAACACTGGCGTCGCATCCTCCCGTTGTCGCAAACTCTGCAATATCTGCAAACCGGAGACATTGGGTAGATTTAAATCAAGTATCACTAAATCCACAGACTGATAACGAAGAAACTCATGGGCTTGCTTTCCATCACAGATCAAATCTGCCCCGTGTCCAAGACTTGAGAGTCGATCACAAATGGCTTGTCCTAAAACTTCCGTGTCTTCAACGACTAAAATTCGCATAAAACTACCCTGCCACTAAAACAAAACAAGTCCGGCTGAGAATCTCAACCGGACTTGTGGTTAAAAATGCTATTTTGAGTGTAGCAAATAGTTAATCAGGCAAACCATCTTTCGGGCGTTTCATTTTTGCTCGAAGAATCGGGCCTACAATGATAGGAAGAATCAAACCTGCGGCGGCTACAACCCAAAGACCAATACTTAAGCCACTGTTTAGAAGCACCGACCAATCGCCATCTGACAAAACCAACGCATGACGTAAGTTCTTTTCCATCTCAGGACCAAGCAGCATACCAAGAATAACAGGTACCAATGGGATTTCGATTTTACGTAAAACGTAACCCAACACACCAAAGCCAACCATGAAATACAGATCCATAGCACTACCGGTGATTGAGAAGATCCCAACAGACGCCACCAAGGTTACGATCGGCATTAGATACTTAGGTGGAATGCTTAACAGCTTCACAAATATGCCAACCATTGGAATATTTAAAAGCAACAACACTAAGTTACCCACAAACAATGCGGCAATAACACCCCACACTAAATCAGGACTTTGTTCGAACAACATCGGACCTGGATTTACGTTCAAAGAAATCAACATTGCCAATAGAACAGCGGTAGTACCACTACCTGGTACACCTAGCGTTAACATTGGCACTAAAGCACCTGATGCCGCACCGTTGTTACCGGCTTCTGGCGCAGCAACACCACGAGGGTCACCTTTACCGAATTCGCCTTTGTCAGAATATTTCTTCTCTAAGGTGTAACTTACAAAGCTACCCAAAGAAGCACCCGCGCCAGGCAGAACCCCTGAAACAAAACCCAATAGCGCGCCACGAATAGAGGCTGGCATAATGTATAAAATATCTTTAGCCGTTAGCTTCAACTTGTTCAATGCGACTTGTTTCAGGCCATCGCCAGCATGTTGCTCAAGGAAAAAGAACAACTCTGAAATCGCAAACAGACCAACAATTGCAATCAGAAAGTCGACTCCTTCAAACAAGTGCAAGTTGTTGTAAGTAAAACGCTGCACACCCGATGAGATATCAATCCCCACAGTGGCAATCATCAAACCAAGCGCTGCCGCGATCAGCGTCTTGAACTGGTTTTTACCCGTAATCCCACCCAAGGTGGCAAACGCCAAAGCAAACAGAGCGAAGTACTCTGATGGCCCAAATTTCAGCGCAAACTTCGCTAAGATTGGTGCTAAAATCACCAGTCCAATGGTGGCAATGAAACTACCGATAAACGAAGCGATAGCAGAGGTAGCTAACGCTTCTGCAGCCTTACCTTTTAAAGCCATCGGATAGCCATCTAAACAAGTCATCATCGCCGGTTCGTCGCCCGGAATATTCAACAGAATCGATGAGATACGGCCGCCATACATGGCCCCAGCATAAACAGACGTTAATAAGATCAAAGAAGACGTTGGAGATAAGCCTAAACTAAACGCCAGTGGGATAAGAATCGCCACACCGTTTGCAGGCCCTAACCCTGGAAGTGCACCAATCAATGTACCTAATATGGCACCGATCAATGCGAACATAAGACTTTCTGGAGACAGAGCGACCACAAAGCCTTGCATTAAAAGTTCTATAGTACCCATAACTTATAGCCCCAAAATACCGGATGGCAAAGCCAATTCAAGAACACGCGTAAACAATACGTAGATCACAACCGACGTAATAACACCTGTAAGTAAGCTCTTCGCTGGGGTGGCCCCCATACGCCAACATAGGAAGGCAACGGCAGGCGTCGCTGATAGCACAAAGCCTATATACTCAAGCCCGAATGCAAACAGCACCAACACCAAACACACCACACCCAATTCCAATAACATTGAAACGGCTGGCCATTTCGTATCTTCATCTGGCTTGATCACCATGTAGATCGCGCCAATGCCTAACAGGATAGAAAGAAGGATCGGAAATGTTTCAGGGCCTACCGCTTCCTGACCGCCAAATGGCACAGGAAATTTCGTCGCTTCGTAGCCGTAAGTAACGGCTAAAATAAGCAATAGCACCCCAAACACACGGTCATTAATACGCATGTCTCTGCTCCAAGAATAACAAGGGAAAACGGAGGGGGAGCGGGTCCCCCTCTAAATCGAATCTAATTATTTAATTAGACCGATATCTTTAGATAGGATTTGAATGTCGAGTGTTTGATTTTTCACAAATTGAGTGAACTCTTCACCAGATTTTTTGAAAGGCATCAGGCCGTTTTTGACCATGACATCTTTCCATTCTTGTGTTTGATACAGCTCATCAATAGTATTCACCCACCAATCGTAAGACTCTTGGCTCGCATCACCAGGAACGTAAAATCCACGCCAGTTTGGCGCAACGGAACTGATGCCTTGCTCTAGAGCGGTAGGAATTTGGTCAAATGGTTTTGCTAAACGCTCTTCAGAGAGCACGGCTAGTACACGTAAGTCACCGGAATCCATAAAGCCTTTTACTTCCGAAATATCGCCGGTGAACGCATCCACATGCCCGCCTACTACTTGCACAAGGGCTTCAGAACCACCACTAAATGCTAAGTAACGAATCTTTGGTAGGTTTTCAACATTGGCTTCTTTCGCGGTAATCAACACTTTCAAATGGTCCCAGCCACCTGAAGCACTGCCGCCGGCAAACTTAACCGCGCCAGGATTACCTTTCAGGGCATCCATCATTTGTTTTAGAGACGTGTATTTAGAATCTTTGCCTACGGCGATCACACCATAGTCGGCTCCAAGTGTACCCACCCATTTCACTTGATCGGCATTCATGCCTGGGAATTGGCCTTGAGCAAGACGGGTTGTGGTTGCCGTACTCGCTGCAACAATAAGCGATTCATCAGTGGTACGTTTACTGACTGTGTGAGCAAACGCGACACCACCACCGGCACCAGCCATGTTCACAGTCTGAACATTGCCTTTGATGTAATCTAGGTCGGTCAATACCTTACCAACACTACGACACGTAAAGTCCCAACCACCACCTGGGTTAGCCGGTGCAATACACTCAGCACTTCGAGCTGGTTCGTAGGCATAGGCCTGTCCAGCAATGGTCAGTGCCGCAGCACCCGAAACTAGAACAGACTTCATTGATACGGTTTTAAGCATGACTTTATCTCCTGCTTTTATTGTTTTTGTCTTGGATAAAAGAATGTTTCAGAACATCCATGACTCACAACATACTCCGCGAACCTGTCACAACCCTGTCACCAACACATTTTTAGTACAAAATGTGTAAAAACAAATGCCTTAAGGGACAATTCAATGTAATAGCACCCTAAAAACAGGCAAAAAAAACCCACTTTTACTTAAAGTGGGTTTTTAAACAGTGTACACAGCCCGTTATGCGACGGCTTGATGTGCAACACGAGGTGCTTTTTGTAAGTAAGCCTCCATCTCGGCCATACCATTTGGCTGATCTACTTTTACTCCGAGGTCACGCATCGTGCTACCAAATGCATGAAGTGTACGGAATAAGTTATGTTCGCGACATTGTTCACCCATCTGCCCAATACGCACAATTGGTTGACCAAACGATCCGGCGATTTCAACACGGTATACATCGGAAATGTGGTCACAAATCTGTTTTGCCGTTAACCCTTCTGGAATGCAAATACCTACCACAGAATTTAAACGTGCTTCAGGTTCGATAAACAATTTCAAGCCCATGCCTTCAATACCAGCTTGTAACGCTTTTGAACAACGAAGGTGTCTTGCAAAGCGCTTTTCTAGCGTTTCCTCACAAACCAACTTGAGTGCTTCATGCAACGCCATAATGCCCGATACGGGCGCTGTATAATGGTAGCCATCACGGTGCCAGAAATTTTCCGCCAGCTTCGCATCAAAACACCAATGCGTAAGTGGAACGGTTCGGTTTTCAATCACTTGCCAAGCTTCATCGGAAAATGCCACCAACGACACCCCGGGAATAGACGACAGTCCTTTTTGCCCCCCCGTTATCACGCAGTCCACTTTCCATTCGTCCATTTTCAGCGGCATGGTACTCAGCGTACACACGGCATCGACTACAACAAGACAACCGTATTCTTTGGCAATCGCTGCAATGTCTTTTAGCGTATAGTTACAAACCGTATTCGACGTTTCACCTTGCACCATACTAATGACTTTTGGGCGTACTTGCTCTATCGCTTTACGCACTCGTTCTGGGTCCGCAGCTTCATGCACGGGAATGTGCAATTCATGAACATCCGCGCCAACGCGCTTAGCCATTTCAGCCATACGATGACTGAAGAAGCCGTTATTCAGACACAGAATCTTTTCACCAGGTTGCAGCAAGTTAACGGCTGACATTTCCATCGCGGCGGAGGCAGGTCCCGCGACACCAAGCACCCACTTGGATTCTGTTTGAAAGACGTAACGTGCCATGCTCTTCACTTGATCGATGACTTTCGCCATTGTTGGACCAAGATGATTGATCACAACTGAGTTGGCTTTGGCCACGCGCTCAGGAATCGGCACTGGACCCGCCCCCATCATCAGCAATGGCTCTTGTGGAAGAATATCGTCAAGTGATTGTAGTTCGGGACAAGGAATGCCCGTTGTAGAGTCCATATTTACCTGCCTTTAAATATGATTAATAAAAAATCCATCTCAACTATTTCATAAAATCAAATATCGTAATCTTAGTATTTTCAGACCAAAATTCGGTAAAATTTAATTTTCCAAAATAATCTGCTGAAATAATACTGCAATCGACCTATTTTTAAGAGTCTATATTTTGAAAAGAGTCGAATAATCCAAAACTTCTTCTGTCACCCACAGAACTCACCAAACATAGATTTAAACCCCAGCATTATTTACTTCTACACGCCATAAAGATCGCTCTACAAAAACATCAGCCCTCTGCTCAAAAATCAAACAGCGCACTTTAAATGATGGTGCAGAAGCGCACCAACGCACCAAAATAGATCAAAAAGATATCCGGTACGCTCTAACGATAAAACGAAAACAATTCTCCTAACGCTTTTTAACAGCTGTCCTGATAAGCACTACAATGCCATCAGGCACTTTTTTCATACCGTTAGTCAATCTTTACGAAAGCCTTGCTATACATGGCTTAGCACTGTCATAAATCTGTGTTGCTTAGACTCTAAACTGGTCGATACACAATTTTTTTACAGCACTCTGGCAAGCATATTGCTTTCACTAACCAGTCAGTCATCCATTAATGGCACGGTAGGTGTTCCAAAATAGGTCAGAAGCGCATTTCACTGTTATTCGTAAAAGGAGGAGAGGTTGAAGCGGACGCCACTTCAATCAAACATATGACGACCACATTAATAGTCTTCACAGATCTAGATGGAACTTTACTTGACCACTTTGACTACGCCTTTACTGACGCAGAAGCGGCTCTTTTCAGCTTAAAAACGCTGGGGATCCCATGCGTATTAAACACCAGCAAAACCTATGCGGAACTCCTTGAACTTCGCATAGCGCTGCGCCACAAGGATCCATTTATTATCGAAAACGGTGCGGCTGTCTATATACCGGCTAATAGTCCGTTGGTGGATATTCATGACCTTGAACGTCGTGGTGATTTTTACGTTCAATCATTTGGCCCCAAGCGCCAGCACCTTATCGAGTTATCGCAGAGTATGAAATCTCGCTACGATTTTATCAGTTATCACGATCTAAGCACTGAACAACTGATGGAGCATACGGGCTTAGACTATCAAACTGCTGAGCTGTCACTGCAACGCGACTTCACCGAACCTTTAATCTGGAACGACTCTAATGCCGCTTTAGAGCGCCTAAGACATGAATTAGCGACTCAAGGCATTAAAGCGCAAAAAGGTGGACGATTTGTCCATTTAATGGGCGCGCAGTGCGATAAAGCCGTTGCCATGAACTGGCTAAAACAAGCTTATCAGGACACCTTCCATGAAGACCTAAAAAGTATGGCGTTAGGTGACGGTGAAAACGATGTTGGCATGATCTGCGAAGCAGACATTCCTGTTGTCGTTCGCTCCCCTGTCCACGTTCCACCTGAAATCCCTGGGCGCTACGACGTTTGGATTACAGATTCTTATGGCCCTAAAGGCTGGAGCGAAGCCATCAATAAAGCCCTAGTAAACGAAGGTTTTATCTAATACCAACTCACTGACGAATCAGCGAGTAAAAGACAGCATGACAACATGCTACAGGAGAGAAAAATGGGTGATTTTTACCAGAATGGCATTATTACAACACTGCACAATTTGTCTCAGCGTCCTCTTGAAGACATGGAAAAAGAACTGTGTGAGTTCGCTAAGAAGCGCCCTATGGCACTTATTTTACCTTGCTTATACTCTGAGCTCGAAACCGATGCCATGCCGAATATCATTAAGCATCTAAAGCAAGTACCTTATCTTTCCGAAATCATTATCGGCTTGGACCGTGCGACCGAAGATCAGTATCGTCATGCCTTGGAGTTTTTCTCTGAGCTACCTCAAAAACACACAGTTTTGTGGAACGATGGCCCACGTCTTCGTGCCATTGATGAAATCCTCAAAGGTGAGAAATTATCGCCAAACGACCCAGGTAAAGGACGCAATGTATGGTTCTGTATGGGCTACGCACTAACGGCATCCGATGCCGATGCCGTGGCAATGCACGACTGTGACATTGTCACTTATGACCGCAGCTTGCTGGCACGTTTAATCTACCCTGTCGCAAATCCAAACTTTAACTACGAGTTCTGTAAAGGTTTTTATGCGCGAACTGCTAACGGCAAAATGAATGGCCGCGTTAACCGCCTGCTTGTCACGCCTTTACTCTATTCCTTGAAAAAAGTACTTGGTCACTTAGATTATTTAGATTACTTAGACAGCTACCGTTATTCCTTAGCCGGTGAGTTTTCCTTCCGTCGGGACGTTATGACCGATTTGCGCATACCAAGTGACTGGGGATTAGAGATCGGCGTGCTATCTGAAATGTACCGAAATTATTCAACCAACCGTTTATGTCAGGTCGACATTGCGGATGCATACGATCACAAACATCAAGATCTATCCGCAGATGACGACGACGGTGGCTTATCTAAAATGTCGATCGACATCACGAAAGCGATCTTTCGCAAACTCGCTACAAACGGCATTGTTTTTAATCAAGAAACATTCCGTACCATCAAAGCTACTTATTACCGTGTCGCTTTAGATTTCATCGAGACATACCGAAATGATGCTGAGATTAATGGTTTAAAACTAGATGTTCATTCCGAAGAGCGCGCGGTTGAACTCTTCGCCAGCAACATCATGAAAGCAGGCAATATGTACCTAGATAATCCTATGGAAGCGCCTTTTATTCCGAGCTGGAACCGTGTCGCAAGCGCCTTCCCTGAAGTGATGCATCAATTAGAAGAGGCCGTTACACAAGATATGAACGAATACACACCAAATTAGTGTGATGTCATCGGCTCAACACAATGACGACAAAGCAGATAAGATATAAGGTAGGTCATAATGGAAGCAGCGCCACTGTCCCAACTAGAACAACGACTGATTGGGCATTTACAAGTCTTATACCCGCACCTTGATGCGGGTGAAATGGCACGTAACTGTCTCACTACTTTTGGCTTAGATCCTAAAACGACCTCGCCTCAACCGCACAGAAACCTGTGGAATCAATCAGACATCATGCTGATCACCTACGCTGATACATTGCGAAAAGACGGCGAATCACCTCTAAATACATTACATGAGTTTGTAAAAACCAAGCTTGCTGAATGTATTTCAGCGGTTCATCTGTTGCCCTTCTTTCCATACAGCTCAGACGACGGTTTCAGTGTCATGGATTACACATCGGTCAACCCTTCAGCGGGCAAATGGCGCAATATCACTGAGCTTTCTGGCGATTTCAAAGTGATGGGAGATCTCGTGATCAACCATTGCTCCAGTCGAAGCATGTGGTTTGAGAACTTTAAAGCAGGCGTAGAACCTGGGGCTAGTTTTTTTTATGAGGCCGACCCCAATACCGATGTATCAAACGTTGTGCGTCCTAGAACCTCACCATTATTACGTGAGGTACAAACAAAGAATGGCTTAAAGCATGTTTGGTGTACCTTCAGCCCCGATCAAGTGGATCTAAACTTTGAAAACCCTAAAGTATTAATTGAGTTTCTGCGCATCATCCGTCTTTACCTTGAAAAAGGCATTCGCTGGTTCCGTTTGGATGCAGTGGCTTTTCTATGGAAAACCCCCGGCACAAGCTGTATCAACCTGCCCAATACACATGAAATGATTCGTTTGTTACGGCTGTTGATTGAGCATTACGCACCCGATGCTGTCATCATTACCGAGACCAATATTCCAAATCGGGAAAACCTTACTTACTTTGGTAATGCCAATGAAGCACACCTGATTTACAACTTTTCTTTACCTCCACTGCTTATTAATACACTGGTTTCCGGTAGCTGCGCACATTTGAAAAACTGGTTAATGCGCATGCCTCCTGCACAACAAGGCACGACTTATTTAAACTTCGTTGCGTCTCATGACGGTGTAGGATTGCGCCCAACGGAAGGATTACTCAGTGAATGGGAGCTTGATAGCCTAATTAACACAATGAAACGGTTCGGCGGAAAAGTCAGCTCGCGCACCACTCCAGCGGGGGAAGCCAAGCCGTACGAAATCAATATCAGCCTTTGGGATGCATTAAGTGGGTCTGTCAGCAAAGGACCTGATCAGTGGCAATTTGCCCGATTTATGTGTGCAGCGGCAGTGCAGTTGGCCTTAGAAGGGTTACCAGCATTTTATATTCACTCTCTTTTTGGCACTGAAAACGATTACCCTCGTGTTGATAACACTGGGCAGTTCCGCTCGATTAATCGACACATTTGGGGCATGGACGATCTTGAACACAAACTAAATACGCCAACGCATCATCAGAAAGTATTCAATGCGATGCGAAACCTAATACAAATTCGTCGCGGACAACCCGCCTTCCATCCCAACGCAACACAATATGTTCTGCATACAGGTGATAAGCTGTTTGCATTCTGGCGTCAAAGCCTAGATCGCCGCCAAAGTTTGTTCGCTATTTACAACATTAGCGATGAACCGCAGACCTTTAATCTTGGCGAGCTAAACCTAATTGCAACCGACGATTGGACGGATTTAGTCACAGATACTAAGTACGAAGACAGCCTTGCTCAAGTCACATTAATGCCTTATCAATTTCTATGGTTGGCCAACAAAAAAAGTAAGGCCAAGTAGGTCTCCTACTTGGCCTACTCATTATTTAAGCCCTTCGCTCAACTAAGCAGAGTTCAGTGAAATAACTCTGCTTAGTTTGCTTCAATATCTTCTGCAATAAATCCACCACTTTGATGCGACCAAAGTTTCGCATAGATACCACCTTGAGAAATAAGTTGCTGATGAGAGCCCTGCTCGACGATAGCCCCTTTATCCAGCACAATTAAACGGTCCATAGCTGCGATCGTTGACAGGCGATGCGCAATAGCGATCACCGTTTTACCTTCCATCAGGCGATATAAACTGTGCTGAATGGCCACTTCCACTTCCGAATCAAGAGCTGAGGTGGCTTCATCTAACACCAAGATCGGAGCATTCTTTAAGAGTACTCGAGCAATGGCAATACGCTGTCGCTGTCCGCCTGATAACTTAATACCGCGCTCCCCGACCATCGCATCGTATCCAGTATTACCATAAGGGTCCGTCAACCCCTGAATAAAGTCATGGGCTTCAGCACGTTTCGCAGCGTCTATCATCTCATCATCGCTGGCGTCTGGGCGGCCATAGAGTAAATTTTCACGTACAGTACGATGCAATAACGACGTATCTTGCGTCACCATACCAATGTTGGCGCGAAGGGTTTCTTGTTGCACATCACGGATGTTTTGACCATCAATGGCAATGGAACCTTTTTCCACATCATGAAAACGCAGTAGAAGGTTCACAATGGTCGATTTACCCGCTCCAGAGCGCCCTACTAGACCTACTTTTTCACCTTTTTTAATATGTAAATTCAGAGCCTCAATGACTGAGGCATCTTGCTTACCATAATGAAAGTCCACTTGATCGAACTTAATATCGCCATCCTTTACGATCAGAGATTTGGCTCCTTGATTGTCTTGAATCGACAGCGGTTTAGACAGCGTCCCCATACCGTCGGCCACCATACCAATATTTTCAAATAAGGCACTTACTTCCCACATAATCCACTGCGACATACCATTCAGGCGCAGGGCCAAACTGACTGCAATGGCAATCGCCCCAACGCTAATAGCACTTCCGATCCACAGCCCAATCGCAACCGCCGCAATCGTAAAGGCCAATAAATAGTTTAAGCTTTGCACGCATAGATTAAGCCCTGTCACCAATCGCATCTGCTTATGCACGGTTGCTAAGAAACCATTCATCGACTCTTTGGCGTAGGACACTTCACGCTTGTTGTGAGCAAACAATTTCACTGTCGTAATATTGGTATAGCTGTCAACAATGCGCCCCGTCATGGTAGAGCGTGCGTGCGCCTGCTCTTCTGATATACGACGCAAACGGGGGACAAAATACAGTTGAATCGCAATGTAGCCCACCAGCCATCCCAGCATGGGCAAAACAAGTCGGTAATCCGCTTGCGCGACAAGCACCAACATCGCAATGAAATATACTAGGATATACATCAGTACATCTAATAGCTTCATCACTGTTTCACGGACAGCCAAGGAAGTTTGCATGACTTTAGTTGCTACACGACCAGCAAAATCGTCCTGAAAGAAATCAACGCTTTGACGCAGTACGTAACGATGCGCTAACCAGCGAATTCGCATTGGGTAATTACCCAATAATGTTTGATGTACGATTGCTGAATGTAAAAATGTCACGAGTGGCATGGCCACTAATACCATTAATGACATACCGATCAATCGTCCAGATTCCTCAGACAAGAATGTCTCAGGATTCTTAGTGACCAACCAGTCCACCAATTGCCCCATAAAGCTAAACAGCACCACTTCTAAAATCGCAATGGTCGCCGTTAATAGGGACATTAAAATTAAAGGGATCTCTGCACCTTTCGAGAAATATCGACAAAATGCAAATAAGGTTTTAGGCGCTTGATCAGGATCTATATCTGGGTAAGCCACTAACCATCGTTCAAATAACTTCAACATAAAAAATACAAATCTGAATTAGAGTAAAAGGAAAATGCCATCAAGTGAAACACAGAACTTATTGGATAACTATCAATGCGATTGCTATGTTTAAGCAATTGAGCCGTGTTTCCTTAATTTCGCATAGGAAGCCATTATCGTTATCCACTACAATTGATAAACTCAACTAGATAACCTTTAAGGAGTATTATGCAGCTTACGCTACCGATTATTTTGGTTCTCGGCCTATTGGCCGGCATCACCCCATTGGCGATTGATGCCTATCTTCCTAGTTTTCCTAGCGTTGCAGAAGATCTGAATCAAGACATCAGTCATATTCAGTTAACTCTAAGTGTTTATCTATTTGTGTTTGCTATCTTTCAAATATTTTATGGCCCCCTCTCAGATGCTATTGGTCGCCGTAAAGTTGTCGTTACAGGACTGGTTATTTATATCATCGGCAGTTTCTTATGTGCTATTGCTGGCTCTTATGAATGGCTTATGGGCGGGCGCGTAGTACAAGCTATTGGCGGTGCCGCGGTTGCCGTTACGATTCCTGCATTAGTAAAAGACAATCTAACGACCAATCAATTTGCAAAAGCCATGTCAATGATCATGCTGGTCATGGCATTAGCTCCGCTCGTCGCACCCATTTTGGGCGGCACAATATTGGTCGTATTCAACTGGCATGCCATTTTCGTCTTTTTGATGTTACTTGGCATTGTGGCCATCTTTTTATTTTTGCGCACCATTCCTGAAACCCTTCCCAAAGAGAAACGCACACCTCTATCACTAGCGTCTTCTTTGAGAAACTATTTCACGCTCACCAAGAACCCAATCATTATGGGATACATTACCGCAGGGGCGCTGCACTTTGCTGGTTTAATGTGTTTTGTCACTGGGGCATCTTTTGTTTACATCAAAATTTATGGCATCAACGAAGGTTTGTTTGGCTTTCTATTTGGTATGAACATCATCACTATGATGATTGCTACGACCATTAATGGTCGTTTTGTAGAAAAGCTAGGCATCGACACGCTGGTTCACTACGCCATGGTGGTATTATTGATTGATGTGGCTGGCTTGTTTGTTATGTGTTTTATGGAACAACCACCGTTGCCTGCTGTGATGTTAGGTATGATGTTGTTCACTGGTCCTATTGGCATTTTAGGCAGCGGTTTCATGGGTGGCGCTATGCGTCGTGCAGGCTCGCTTAACGGCAGTGTGGCAGCGCTTGCGGGCACTATCCGATTCTCCTCAGGCGCGCTAAGCGGTGTCGTCCTGAGTATGTTGCATAACGGTACTTTTGTGCCGATGTTGGGTATCATGTCAGTTTGTGGTTTAGGTACTTTTGTGATTTACAAATACGTTAAAAAGCTTGAGCAGCTAACCCCCATCTCTGACACCCAATAAACAGTAGAGTGATAACCATGCTAACAACGCGAACTTTATTAGAGAGACTGGCTAATGCCCCTGACACTGTTACATTTCAAGACACCATTGCTGTCATTGATAATGAATACGACTTTACTCCGACGTCTTTTAAAAATGGCTCGCAGATTAACCAAGCAAATGAGAACAACGGTTCCTGTAAAATTTTCTCTTTCGCGCGATTGAATGATGTGAGTGAAACCTCTGCACTTCATTTATTTGGCGACTTTTTTCGTCAAGACGTTCTTAATAACCCTGAAGGTACTGATCATCAGAACATTCGTCAGTTCATGGTAAATGGCTGGTCTGGCATACACTTTGAAAGCCAAGCATTATCAAAGAAATAATCATTTAAGGGGCGATATGTCGCCCCTTTTTAATCCAGCCACTGAACTCTTCTCGTATACTTTACTCAAATCAGTACACAGATCCACAACGGCAGAGGTAAATTATGGATTTCGTTGTCTTCGACTTGGATGGCACGCTACTCAATAAACAACAGCGTTTATCCGAAACAACACTCAAGACCCTAGACAAACTTCGCCAAGCTGGAATTGCTTATACAGTTGCCACAGGTCGTACTCATTTGGCCGCTGCGCCTTGCATTCAAGACCATAACTTTCCTCTATGGCAAATTTATAAGAATGGCGTTGAATGGTGGCACCCTGAGGATCAAGTGTATCGGCATCAAGGTATTCTTGAGCGTCATATGATTGAAGCGACGCTCACCTATTTTGCTGAACAAGAAGTGACTCCTTTTGTTTTTTGTATCGAGAACGATGGCCAACAGTCGGTTTATTACCCACCAACTCATAACCACTATGGGGAAACTGTCTACAAAGAATTGGCAAGCCACCAAAACCTTCTAATGAACAGTATTGAACACATGCCTAACAACGCTCGTATCATCAATATCAGTGCGCTAGGCCACCCTGATATGCTAAATACAATTGTGGAAAACTGTCAGGGACAAGAGCATTTAGTCGCCTACAGTGGCGGTGGCATCTACCATTCAGAAACGCATTGGATCGACATTCACCACAGCAGCACATGTAAAGGTTCTGCTATTGAACAATTAAAGCAGGAACTTAATGCGACAAATTTGATCGTATTTGGTGATGGAGACAATGACTTAACCATGTTCAAGATCGCAGATGAAGCCTATGCGACTGACAATGCGCCAAATTACATTAAGGCTCAAGCATCAGGCACGGTTGGACATCATGATGAAGATGGCGTAGCGTTGTTCCTTAATAAACGCTTTGGTTTATAGTTGCCGATGATTAGAAAAGTGTCTCTGTTACGAAATTGCAACAAAAGGCGCTTTACGAATTATCTATATTGGCTCATAGTAGAATCATAACTAAACAAGTGGAGAGAGATTATGTTTGAATTTGCCTTATTTTTCGCGGCCATTGCTGGAGCGTTTTGGATGGCACATTCCTTGGTCAAGCAAGTTTCCCGTCCAACAATGAAAGCTCAGCCGATCAAAATTGAGACTGAGAAGAAAGCGCACCCACGTCGTCAAAATCGCTTTCCAGATTAACCCATGTATTTCATCTATAAAAGGCCATGATTTGTGGCCTTTTTCATTTACACAATGTCATATTCTTTGAGTTTATTAGCAATTGAGCTATGACTGACATTTAGGAATTTTGCCAATTTTCGCGTACTCGGATATTGCGGATACAGTTTACGTAAAACCTGCGCCTCATACGCTTTAACCGTTTTATCCAATGACCCTTCTATCAACTCAATTGGCATTGTTTGGTTAAGTTCTAAGGGCAGATCCTCTGACTCTATAATATTGCTTTTAGCCACTTGTCTTGCTTGATACAAACACGATTCCAATTCTTTTAAATTACCTGGCCAATTGTGCATTTTTAAAGTCGCAAGTGCGTCCTTGCTGACCCCTATAAAGGGCTCATTGTAGCGTTCACAGGCCTCCTCCAATATATCTGTTGCGAGACCCAATAAATCTTCTTTTCGATCTCTCAGCGGTGGTACTGATATTTGAAATTCACTCAACCTGAAATACAGCTCATCCCTCAGATGATCCTGTTGGCGCAAGACTTCATTGGACAACTGAGAAAGACCTATCACTCGGCTAGGCGCTTCATCTTGATATAAACGGCTGGGTTGTTCCTGTAACCAGTGCATTAATTGAACTTGGCATGCGTCGCTAAGAAGCTCAATATCTCTAAATGCAATCCATCCTCCCTGTTTCAACACTTCATCAAGGATAGTGGGCGTCACACTTGCCGATGCAATAAATGACAGTCTCGCCTCATGCTCTAAATATTGCTCTTGCCAATATTGGAAAACCGCTTCAAGCAAGCGCTTTTTACCAACGGCAAACTCTCCCGTTAGCAGCATAGAGCTGTCCGTTGCGATATACGCCTTAGCAAACCCTAAACAGCGCTTCATCGCTGAGCTTTTAGTCAACTCAGGCTTCAGAAAACCTTGCAGTGCATGCTGCGCATTCGGAGCTTTGCGCAGACTTGAAGCTTGTCGCCCCAAACGCTGAGCCGAATGAATATGGATGACGCCACCCGCACACACTCTCTGCGCATTCTCATTCGTCACATAAAAAGGCTGCATTTCTAATAACGTAAGCTGCCCATTTAAACGGAGTCGCTTAGTTACCCCGCCTTGAAGATGCGCCCAGTCCAAACGCTCGAAGGCAACACTGCCAATATAATGACTAAGTGGTTGTTGCAACAGCTCGTTTAGGGGGACACCTAAATCCTGTGCGGCTTGGCTTGTTGCCATGGTCACGTGACCTTTTATGTCAACCGCAACAACACCATCAGGAAGTGCTTCCAATAACGTATGAATGGCATTTTGCTCTTGTTCTGAAGGTGTGTAATGAACGGTCTTAACATCTGACACACCGCGAAGTCGACGAATGCCAGCCAAGAGTTGTGTTAAGAACTGAAATTCAATGTCATCAAAACCGACATATAAACATCCAGAACGGCTGTCTACTTCAATGCGACGCATATCAATATGATATGGCACCAATAAATCTAAAATCTCTCGCACCATACCGATTCGGTCTTCACACCGGACTTCTAAACGCATTGTTGCCTCATTCACTTCCTATATCGTAGTAAAGATAACATACCTCAGCCTTATACGACCTTAGTCATATGAAACCACGCCATAAGTTCTATTCATACGTAAAATACAGTATCATGCGTGGCCATTATTAGTCGAAATGGTCTCCTTATGCAGCTCGATAAAATCGACCTCAATCTCCTGAGATATCTTGATTCTCTCTTACGTGAGCAAAACGTCACTCACGCAGCCAATCAGCTTGGCATCACACAGCCTGCCATGAGTAATGGACTCCGTCGTCTAAGAGACTTGTTTCACGATCCTCTTCTTGTCCGTACCAGTGACGGCATGATGCCAACCGCGCTGGCGATCCAGCTTCAGCCTCGCGTACGCAGCATTTTACAATCGGTTGATGAAGTCTTGCACTTGGGCCATAATTTTGATGCAGAGTCGAGTACTCGTGTATTCCGCATCATGGCAAGTGATTATGCCGAAGCAACCTTGATACCGCCATTGATGCAAAAGCTGCAAAAAGAAGCTCCTCACGTCATCATGGATGTCATGAACCCGAGTGACGTGAGCTTCCATGACGTTGAAAAAGGGAAAGTAGATTTAGTCATCAACCGTTTTGATACGTTGCCGCAGTCGTTCCATCAAAAATCTGTCTGGGTTGATCGGTTTTCGTGCTTGGTTCCGAATGATGGTCGCTACGGTGACGAACTCAGCCTCGAAGATTATCTTGACGCGCAACACGTTTGGGTAAGCAAAACAGGCTTCGGCGTTGGTGTCGGCATCCAGCCAGAAGAAGTTCAAAAGCTTGGCTGGGTTGACTCAACACTTGCTGAATTGGGCCATAAACGTAACATCCGCTTGTTTACGCGTAGCTACAATGTCGCCATGCGTTCTACTAAACAGCTTGGGCTTGTGGCCACCCTGCCCTCATTGGCCACACGGCTGTTGCATGACAGCCCCACAGTAAAAGTGATGCCGCCGCCTTTTGACATTCCACCAGTGGAACTCAAAATGCTGTGGAGCCCTCTCCTGCAACACGACCCAGGTCATATCTGGCTTCGCTCAACCATTGCGGGTTGCGCTCGGACCATCGCTGAAAACGCTGACCTTTAAAAACCAAAAAAATAGCCGCTTAAAAAATAAGTGGCTATTAAAATAGTATCCCTAAACTCAGACGAGTGGACTTACGGCACGGTGTTTAAAGCCTCAACTGCTTCCGCCTCACTTGCTACCGTTACATGCAAGTCCGTAATGTGTCCGTTATTAATACTGTAACACCAGCCATGGACCGTAAGGTCTTGACCACGTTTCCAAGCGTTTAAGACAATGCTGGTCTGACAAACATTCGCAACTTGCTCGATAACATTCAACTCACACATACGATCAAATTTCACTTTTTCATCACTGATCGCATCGACTTCCGCTTTATTCAGTCGGTAGACATCTTTGATATGACGAAGCCAGTTATCAATTAAACCGTACTCTTTCGTTTCCATCGCGGCTTTAATGCCACCGCAACCATAGTGACCGACCACCATGATGTGTTTTACTTGCAAAACATCCACGGCATACTGGATAACGGACAAACAGTTTAAATCTGTATGTACTACCACATTCGCAATATTACGATGCACAAACACTTCGCCTGGCAATAAGTCGACGATCTGATTTGCCGGCACGCGGCTATCAGCACAACCAATCCATAGATAATCAGGTTTTTGCTGCTCTGATAATTTATTAAAAAACGTCGGATCTTCAGCCGTTACTTTTGTGGCCCATTCACGATTTTTATCAAAAAGAACACCCAATTTACTCGACATTATTTTTTCCTTGCTTTTGATACCAGCGCAACTTGATGTCCGCCGTTAGATCAATCATTTGAAGCGCCAATGCGGCTTGACGGCCTTCATATGGCGCTTTGTGTATATGAGGGGTCATACTTAATAATTGCCCTATTTGCTCTGCATCCGTCAGCGTAAAAGAGAACCGATGGTTTAACTCGTGCTTTAATACGAAGCCATCCAAACCTTCAGCAAATGTTGCTTGGTAAGACTTAATTTCAGGATAAAGTATTTCTCTCAGTTCAATCAGGTGATCCGACCCCGACTCTACCAACAGTAGCCACCCTTGCTGTTTAAGAATTCTTGTAAACTCTGAAACAACAGGGAACCCAAACGCACACATCACCCAATCAAAACGACCATCAGCAACAGGAACATGAGCATTACTGCCCACTATCCAATCGATCTGTTTATCTCGTTTGCTGGCATCTGTAATGGCCCATTTCGAAATATCCAAACCGATCGCATCAAGCTGTGTCCGCTCGCGTAACTGTTGCGATAGTTGGCGCAAGTAATGGCCTTCACCACAACCTGCGTCAAAGACTGATAAGTCGGACATTTGCTGAAGGGGCTGAGGCAAGCTATCCAGAATCGCCTGTATCACAGGATCATAATGACCTTTAGCCAAGAATTCGCGGCGTGATGCGACCATTTCTTTGCTGTCACCTGGGTCTTTTGAATGCTTTTTTTGCACAGGAAGAAGGTTGACATAGCCTGTTTTGGCAATGTCATAAGCATGTCCTTTTGGGCAAACCAAAGCGCGCTCATTACGCTCTAAAGGCAGCTGATCTAAAGGACAGCATAAATGTTCGAGGTGGGACACTCGGACTCCAAATTTCGATGGGGATCAACAGATTAAGAATGGATCGAATACTAACAAAAAGCGAATAAAATTGATGTGCTAGATCACCAAAATATGACTTTTTCACGTCACCTTATAGCGTTTCAGGATCAATAAAAGCCTCTAAATCGGGGCCACGATTATTTAAATACTCGACAAAGTCTGTACTCGACATCGGTTTAGCAAACAAAAAACCCTGCACTTCTTGGCATTGATAATTCGTTAGCAAATTCATTTGCGATCGGCTCTCAACCCCTTCCGCAACTACTTTCAGGTTCAGGCTTTGCGCCATAGCAATGGTTGCTTTTACAATCGCATCATCATCACTGTCTACACCTAAATCCTGAATAAAAGAGCGGTCAATTTTGAGCGATTGGATAGGAAATTTCTTTAGATAGGCAAGAGACGAATACCCGGTTCCGAAATCGTCAATCGACAGCATAATACCCATCTCTCGGAATGCATGAAGCTTTTTGATGGTTTCATGGGCATCTGACATCAACATACTTTCGGTTAACTCTAACTCTAGGTATTTAGGGTCAATCTTTGTCTCAGTTAAAATGCCTTGTACAATATCGACTAAATCATGTTGTAAGAACTGACGACCCGATAAATTAACCGAAACATTTATCGGTGGAAGCCCTAAAGATTGCCACTCTTGTATATGCTGGCAGGCACGCCTTATGACCCACTCTCCAAGAGGCAAGATTAGACCACTTTCTTCGGCAACTGGAATAAATTGATCCGGCGGTATCATACCCCATTCTGGATGATGCCAACGCAGCAACGCCTCAGCCCCCACGGCATATTCATCCGTAGAGCGTATTTTTGGTTGATAATACAGCTCGAACTGACCTTCTTCGATCGCTTTACGTAAACCGCCCCCTAAGGTGAGATAAGCACTATAGCACTCTGTCATACCAGCATCGTATAAAAGACAACCATTGTGCGCACTGGCTTTTGAACGATACATGGCTGCATCGGCATTTTTCAATAGCGAGTCGATGTCCTCACCATGCTCAGGGTAGCAAGCAATTCCGATACTTGCCGTAATCACCATTTCCATTTCTGAAACAGGGTAGGTTTGCTCACAAGTCGCATTAATTTCAGCCGCAATGTCTACTAGCTCTTGGATATCCTGAATATGCTCAAGCACCACAACGAATTCATCACCACCCAAGCGGTAAAGGCAAGACCTAGGAGGAATAGTGTTTTTAATTCGATTGGCAACTTCCTGAAGCAGTTTATCACCCACACGATGCCCAAAAGTATCATTAACGACTTTGAACCCATCTAAGTCTAAATACATTAAACCAAAACGACGATTCCGTTTAGTTGCGTTGTTTTTAGCTTTTTCTAACTGCTGATAAAGCAAATGCCGATTCGGTAAATGGGTTAACTCGTCGTAGTTTTGCCACTTATACAGTTCAACCTCAAGGTCACGAACTTCTTGTATATCTTGTGCGAACAGATCCACATTACCGTTGTCAGGATTGACATGCGCTTCAAGCTTAAACCAACGCACACCATCAGACGTGGACAGCCGAAGTTCTTGCTGTACAACTAGATCAAACTTAACGCGCTGAATGAAGTAACTCGCAGCACCACTGACCGCAAACAGGTCTTTAATACTTTGAACGGCAGGAAACAGGTTTCCTGCTCTGCGACTGAGAAATAGCCGTTCTCCATCACAGGAGAAGGTCATAAAAATAAGAGAGTTAAGGCTTTCAGGCAAGCTCTTACGGCCGTAGTAACGCGGTAAGTGGTTTGATACTTCCGTTGGACATACATAAGCCTCCACAGAAAAACCGTGGTGATTTTCCCCTAGTGAAATAACACTAGCGGTACAACGATAAAGCGTATTACTTACATCACGAATTAACCAGTGAAAGCATAGCAAAGCGCTCTTATCGGATTGACTCAAAAATTGGGTTAGATCATCCTTTAATTCGCGATCAATGTACGTTAAACCATCGCGACTTACACCAAGAGCCTCCCCAAACCGATTTTTTGCGGTGGGGTTACTCCATGACACAGTTCCTTGTGCTACATCTATCACCCAAGCGGCTTTTTTCGGGCTTGGCACCAAGAACTCTACAGCGTCTGTCATGTCTCAATTTTATGTACAAATTAATCTACAATTTATGCCTCAACAAGATTCATTTTTCAAGCATTACCACTCATCTGGACAAATAAATAGCCAAAAGACGCTATTTTCATACGCATTCAATTTTCTTGCGCACGAAAACAAGATGGGTCTTGGGTCATGCTCAAACCGAATAGCTAATTCTTCATAAAGCGATTTATTTATCTGTTTTATATCAATATTTATTAAGTTAGGCGTAATCCAATAAGGTTTTTTCGCCTCACTTAGATCGTCTATAAAGTGCTCTAATGCAAACAATCGCTTAAGCCTTATCCAACCGCCACTGTATTTTTGGTATTCAAAAAATGCTTTAGCATCAATATTTAAGTCGTAAAAATGGCGACCAAAGATCATTAAGTTTGGTGTTACAGCAGAGTCATTTGAGAAGGATCTCAACCAAGACTGTCCTTCTTCAACATTCAATACCCTAAGCTGATGATCACGAGCATGTGTTTGCTTTTTTACTAAACTGTCATGTTTATTTGGCCCGATCCAACTGTGAGGGCTCAAATCGTTCCTTTCCAGATAAAACTTAAGTGCTATTTCAAATTGAAACATCATCCCCGCTCTGTTCTTAACCAGTAGATCAACTTCACCATAGGTTTTACCTGCTACATGAATTTGTTCATGTTCTGCCAATACCTGCGCATCCGCAAAATGCTGCACCGCAAATGAGAACAGCTGCTCAAAGTAAGTCCCCAAAAAATGAGACTTGGCTTGCGCCATCCACTGCACAATTGGCTCAGGCTGATCAGACAAACGCTTAAAATTACTTCGCCAGCCTTCAATAAGAAAACCCGCAAGCGGATAATCCAATACAAAACTTTCCCGCTCCTCTAGCAACCACTCTAGATCCGCGAGCAATTGATCAGCAGAATGCAACGTCATACCTGAGCACTTCGGCTTAAAAATCGATCTAACGCGTCGGTCACCAACATTAAATGCTTAACATGGCTGACCTCTAGCCCCCTAAACGCTTCTTCGACCATCGGCGAAATATGGCAACGGTCTGGTAAAGGCTGCTGAAACTCAATCATTTCTTTGAATCGCTCGATTAATACATAACGTAACCACTGTTCAAAAGTCATCGTATCAATGCAAAAAGGCTGCTCCGAGGCTAATGCTTCAGTACTAGGCGGTTTGGTTTGCCAAACATGAGCCTGCTGCATGGCCATTTGCAACTCTAAAACTAAATCGGCTAATTCTGTGTAACGTTGAATCGATTGGGGCAACTGATTTCTCTCCTAAAAAACGGTATGATTCAGACTTTGAGTCACTTACGTTTGGGCACACATCACAGCTATGCAAAATATTGAATCTCTAAGCGATCTTTTCAGTGCCGTTGGGTGCAAGGCGACATTTTACGATGTTGGTCGACATATTACTAAAATCACGCCGCAACAGGTTATTCAGTTCGATACAAAGCAGCAAGTTTATCCATACGCGTTCCGGAAACAAGCCTGGCTGGCTTGCGTGTTAACGGAAAAACAAAAACCGGTAAAAAACGGAGAAGTTGTCTGGTTTTTAAAATTGCCTCTCGACGAGTCGGGCTGCTTGAACTTAGGCACACGTGACCTATTTATCAAAACCATCGTTGATAAAATTATGCATAAAGGGACGCAACAAGGTGTTCAAGAAGCCCTTGAGGACAACCCTTATGCATTCCAACCAGATCAAGATCGACTAGCCAGCTTCCACGCCATGCTCGCGCGCGATTTAAAGCAGCCCACATCCCACTATTTAGAAGATGTGCTTACCTACTTAAAAAGCGAGCAATTAGACAACCCTGAAACGTGGAGCCATTTAGGTTTACAAGGGTTGGCTGATTTAGCGGCAAGAGTAGAACAGCTGAACCTGAAAGCTCTGCAGATCAAAGCAATTCAAAACGCCCCCAATGAAGTACGCTTCCCACTTTGCCATGCAATGGAACATTATGTTCAAGGCGCTGACACAGTGAAAGCAGTGTGTGAAGAAATGATGGCTCCCTCGATCACGGCAAGCGATGCCGCCCATTTAGTTCGCGCCATTTCACGCAATGACTTTGCCACAGACCTGTTTATCCCGTTATTTACTTTACTCGGCGATATCAGTCATTGTGATGATGATCAGCTAGAACTGATCGCATCGCTGGTTGCAAAGTGCCCACATTGGGTCGCAGAACAAGGTCAATTGTTGCGTATTATCCTTGAAAAATTAGCACATCGCGATGATGCGCAATTAGGTTTCAAACACATTGTCGCGGAATTGACTCAACAACCAGAAACACGCACAGCAACTTGGCATGTATTGCGCTCAGATCATGCCAGCGAAGCGCTGCAAAATGCAGTTGGAAATTTGTTTACCCCTACAAGCTCAACATTGCAGTAAACAGCAAACAACCAACATCCGTCACTGAAGACACTACCGCAACACTTCAGTGACGGACGTGTTTTGATTCCACCATAGAGCGCATTTCTTTGCGATGCTGCTTGAACTCGTCACTCAGCTCGTATTTACCCTCTCGCGTATGCAACAACGCGCCACGGCTGACTAAAGCATCCAGCGTCTTAGGAAGAACTTTTTGCCGACGCTCGCCTTTAACAAAGAAGTATTGATCATCTACCTGGATCAATTCGAAACCCGTCTCGAGAAACCCGACACACAGATTTTGGGTTGGTGTTAGTTTCAATTTCATCTCGTCACCCTTAACCAACAAATGGATTTACTCAGGTAACTATAGACAATATTTTAAATAACGAAGTGATATTAAAAGAAAGGGCAAGCCAGATATTAACAGCCTACCCTCATATGGTGGCCCTATTGTGAAAAGACAACCGTCTTATTACCGTGAACCAATACACGATCTTCAATGTGGAAACGAAGCCCCCGAGAAAGCACAAGCTTCTCAATGTCTTTACCCAAACGGACCATATCGGTCGCCGAATGACTGTGACGAACTCGAATCACATCTTGTTCAATGATCGGACCCGCATCTAGATCTGCTGTTACGTAATGACACGTCGCACCAATCAACTTCACCCCTCGAACGGCCGCTTGATGATAAGGCTTAGCACCAATAAATGAAGGCAAGAAGCTGTGATGAATATTAATCACACGGAAACGGTATTTCTCACATAAATACTCGGGAAAAATCTGCATATAGCGGGCAAGCACCACCGTATCCGCACCGGATTCATCAATGGCTTTTTCAATGGCTTTGAAGGCTGGCATTTTATCTTCTTTGGGCACATTGATGCAGTGATAGGGAATGTTATACCACTCAACCATGGAACGAAGATCATCATGATTCGCGATCACCCCTACGATGTCGCAACTTAGTTCGCCCGTGTGCCAACGATGCAACAAATCATTCAAACAATGAGACTCTTTAGTCGCCATCAACATGACTTTTGGCTTGTCATCACTGTCATTGATAAACCAGTCCATGTCGTATGCTCCAGCAATTTTAGAGAACTCACGACGAAACGTGTCTAAGTCGACGCTCATACTGTCAGCATCAATCACATGGCGCATAAAGAACCATTTCTGTTCAGCATCAGTATGATGATTCGCTTCAACAATCGAACCATTGCGCTCATTTAAATATTGGCTAACAGCCGCCACAATCCCTACTCGGTCAGGGCAGCTAATCACTAATCGATATGTTTTACTCATAGTTCCAGTTACTTTTAAAGACTCAGGGGCCTCGACCAAGCGGTTAGGATGGTCGAGGACTCTGAATTAATGGGGAAAAGTTCTATTTACTACTTATGCTTTAGAATCCAACATTGGTGAATCTTTTGATTTCTATCAAAGTCAGGATCTAACGATTGGCGAGTAATGTTTTCAATCTCATAACGTTCATTTAGCTCTGAGTCCAGCTCAAAACGACGATAGTTATTAGAGAAAATCAACTCACCTTCTTGATGCAAACGGGCCATGGCCAAATCAATCAGATCAACATGATCACGTTGAATATCCAATACACCGGCCATTTTTTTCGAATTCGAGAAAGTCGGTGGGTCCATAAAAATCAAATCGAACTCGTCTTCAGCTTTACGCAACCATTCAAAGCAATCTGCTCGAACCACTTTATGATCACGATCTGAAAACTCATTTAACTCAAGATTACGACGCGCCCATTCAGTATAAGTATTGGACATATCAACACTTAAACTGGTTTTAGCACCACCCTGCCCAGCATGGACCGAACCTGACGCAGTGTAACAGAACAGATTTAAGAAGCGCTTACCATTGGCTTTTTCTTGAATGATCTTACGTACTGGGCGGTGATCTAAGAATAACCCGGTATCCAGGTAATCTTTCAAATTTACAATGAAGTCGCAGCCGTATTCTTCAACAAACATTTCGTGGTTTAGCTGATCCACTTTCTCATATTGCTGCTTACCTGATTGACGTATACGTTGCTTCACAACCACATTCGTTTCAGGAATGTTCAACGCGGTCGGGATGGCCGAGACAACTTCAAATAGGCGTTGTTGCGCTTTTTGTTCGTCGACACTTTTAGGTGCTTGGTACTCTTGCACATGTGCCCAATCATTGTAAATATCTACTGCAACAGAGTATTCAGGCATGTCCGCATCGTAAACACGGTAACAGGTGATTTTTTCACGCTCGAGCCACTTGTTCAGCTTCTTCTGGTTTTTCTGCAAACGGTTGACCACCATTTGCGCACCCGATGACAAACCTACTTGCTCTCGGCTGCCAGCTTTAATGCGATCTTCAGCAATTGGAAAACGGTAGGCACGACATTCTAGGCCCCCATTGATAACACGAGTGGATTTCTCAGGACGAATCGGAATCTGACGAGCCAAGTTCTCACTGCTCGTTAACAACATCATATCCCCTTCCATCGCATTTTCGATCGCCCAATCGCCAAGTTGACGATACAGCGCTACCAGCGCCATCTCATCCCCTAAGCGTTCACCGTAAGGCGGGTTAACAATGATCAGCGTCGGTTGCTTAGACCAGTCAAAATCGTGCTGCTGAAAAGCAGACATGCTGACATCGATCACCCCAGTCAGGCCTGCACGCTTAATATTTTCACGGGACGCAGCAATCGCTTTTTGTTCTCGGTCTGTACCTTGGAAAGACACCGTTAACTCACTTGGCGCAACGCGCTCGTTCTTAGCGATGTCGTTAAGCTGTTGCCATAGACGATGATCATGCTTCTTCCAACCTTTAAAGCCCCAGTACTGACGACGCGAACCTGGCGCGATGTTCATGGAGATTAAAGCTGCTTCAACCAAGAAAGTTGCCGAGCCACACATGGGATCAACGATCTGTTGATACTTAGAGTCTTTGCTCCAACCTACACGCAACAATAAACCAGCTGCTAGGTTTTCTTTTAACGGCGCCATAGCACCATGCTGACGATAACCGCGACGGTGCATACTTTCGCCTGACAGATCCAAGCTAACAATTGCTTGATCACGTCTAATCTTCACGGCAATACGAATGTCAGGGTTTTGTTTTTCAACACTCGGTCGGCGACCATTTAATTTAGTAAAATAATCGGCTATGGCATCTTTTGTACGTACCGCACCAAATTGTGTGTTTCGTATAGAGTGATTGGTACCGTGGCAATCAATCGCAATGGTATTGTCAGCATGAAGGTGTTCTGACCAGTCAATGTCCGATACGCCTTGGTACAGATCATCCGCCGAGTCCACTTTAAATGTTGCTAGAGGCATCATGACGCGTGTTGCCACACGTGACCATAGACAGGCTAAATACATGCCACGCAAATCAGTAGACAGCTTAACTTGAGCTTCGCCTAGGCGTGTATTAGACAATCCTAGATCATGAAGCTCTTTTTCTAGAATGTTTTCCAAGCCGATCGGGCAAGTCAATTCCAGTGATATCGATTGTTCGCTAACGTCACTAGGAGGTAGTTCAGAGTTATATGTCATGTTTATTACTTTTTGGTGAATTTTTGAATTTCGTTAGAGCAAAGTGTTTTTAGACAAACGCACCGCCCTCTACTATTAATTAAAGTTCACTTACACTGAAAAGAGAACTGAGAGGAACTTATTTATGAAGAAACAAAAACGAGATCTTCATCAAAGAGCGTATGTGCGTGGCTATCGTGCCGGTATGGCCGGACGTTCAAAAGGCCTATCGCAACAGTGTCACTCTTCCGCTCGACCCGATTGGTTAGCCGGTTGGCGTGAAGGTCGCGTAGACATGTGGGATGGTCTCACCCCAGTTGACGGCACTTACAAAGCTGCCGGTTTTTCTCAGTCAACCACTTAATTCTTAAAGGAGGCCAGTCTAACCGACTGGCCTTTTCGTTTACTTACCTAAGTGGTTTTCGCGAATATAACCATCAGTGGCGGCAATCGCTTCATGAACTAACTCTGGGCCTCGATAAATAAAGCCAGAGTAAATTTGTACAAGTTTAGCACCCGCTTGCATTTTTTCGGCCGCATCCGCACCTGACAAAATACCACCCACGCCAATTACTGGCAGTTCATTCTGTAAATGATCACACAGTACGCGCACTACATGAGTTGAAGCATCACGCACTGGCGCGCCACTTAATCCACCAGCTTCGTTTGCGTGTTCATGACCGATAACAGCTGTACGTGATAATGTCGTATTGGTCGCAATGATTGCATCGATTTTTTGATCGACAAGGGTATCCGCTACCATTTTAATTTCATCATCGCTCATGTCTGGGGCAATTTTAACAGCTAATGGTACTCGACGCCCGTGTTCATCTGCATAACGCTGCTTCGCTTCCACCAGTGGCGCAATCAACTGCGCTAAACTATCGCCAAACTGAAGCGACCGAAGCCCTGGTGTATTGGGAGAGCTAATGTTCGCAGTGATGTAATCCGCATAAGGAATTACCTGTTCAAGACATGCCAAGTAATCCGCTGCCGCCCCTTCTACCGACGTGCTCAAATTTTTACCGATATTCACACCCAGCACACCTTTATAGTTGTGCTTGCGAATACGTGCCACCATATGGTCTACGCCTTTATTATTGAACCCCATGCGGTTGATGATCGCGTCATGCTCTGGCAAGCGAAAAAGACGCGGTTTGGGATTACCAGCCTGACCTTTTGGTGTGACAGTACCTACTTCCACAAAACCAAACCCCAATGCCCCCAGCGCTTCAAACGCATCGGCATTTTTATCAAGGCCTGCCGCAAGTCCAACTGCATTTGGAAAATCAATCCCCATCACATTCACCGGCGTTGCCGCTTCCTCGTGAGCGTATAAAGATGTCAAGCCTAGGCGGGCTGATGCACCTAGTACATCCAGCGACAATTCATGGGATACTTCGGGATCTAATTTAAACAGCAGGGAACGTGCTAAATTGTACATATGGGTCAGCCTAATGATCATTTAAATAAAAGGGTTAAAATAGTTTATCAATATTGACAAGTTTCTTGTTGTCATCGAATTCAATCTGAAAAGCGCCATAAACACCTTTGTGCGTGACGAAACGTTGAAAAATCGACAGAGGAAGTTGGATCATGCGTCCATCTCGACTTTTTGCCACTAAATACTTCACCGAGCCTTGATACATTTCCTTGTATTTATAAGCAGGTAGACTTATATCGACAGTAACTGTTGCCATGATTTACCTTGGGTTCAACGCTTCTTGGATCATTCTTAGCAGAACTTGCCCAAGAAGAGGTTTTAACTTAGATGCGATGCTGGTTATTATATTGTCTCAACGGGTATTTTGACAGCAGTATAAGGGCTTACAGAAGTATGGAAGCAGTCATTGATCGACTAAAAGAGCACTTAAATCATGCCATTGTTGGGCAAGAGTCATTAATTAATGATCTATTAATTGGGCTTATCGCCAAAGGCCATGTGTTATTAGAAGGGCCTCCTGGCATTGCTAAGACGACAGCTGCTAAGGCATTAGCAAAAACCATTGATGCAAGCTTTCAACGCATTCAGTTCACGCCTGACTTGCTTCCTGGTGACGTCACTGGCTCTGATATATATCAGCAACATACTGGACAGTTTCAGTTCACCCTTGGCCCAATCATGCACGACATTGTCCTAGCGGATGAAATCAATCGCGCACCAGCAAAAGTACAATCGGCTTTACTCGAAGCAATGGGCGAGCGACAAATTACCGTTGGTAACACCACTTACCCACTGTCAGCGCAATTTTTTGTCATTGCGACACAAAACCCCATCGAACAAGAAGGTACGTACCCCCTTCCTGAGGCGCAACTTGATCGTTTTCTGATGAAAATTCAAGTTGACTATCCTGACATGGAAACCGAACTTAAAGTTTTACGGTTGATCCGCGAGCAGGACAAATTTTCTAATACAGAAGCGCCAGCAGCCGTACTAAGTTTGGAAGACATTTCATCACTGCAAAAAGCAGCACTGAACATATACATGGCAGACTCAGTTGAGCAGTACATCGTGCACCTTGTCATGGCAACCCGTCATCCGGAAAAGTACTTTGAAGACGATGGTCAGATGGGCAGCTTGATTGATTTTGGCGTGAGCCCACGCGCAACACTTGCGCTAGACCGTTGCGCACGTGCTCATGCACTGCTTGCTGGGCGAGATTTTGTTACGCCAGATGATGTGCGCGGCGTTATTCATAACGTTTTTCGTCACAGAATTGTTTCATCATTTCAGGCTGTTGCGCAAAACATTAGCAACGATCAGTTAATCAATAGGATTTTAACCCAAGTGCCCGTGCTTTAATTTATGGATACTCTGCTTAGCCCTATCTCACCAGAATTAACTCAAGCCCATATTTTGGAACTAGCCGCCGTAGCAAACGCATTAGGCAAAGCTCGTTCAATGCGCCGTGCTCGTTTGCGATCAGGCAGCATTATTAGTAAAAAGCGAGGTCACGGCTTAGAGCTGCACGAAATACGACCTTATGATGTTAGCGACGAAGCTCGCCATATGGACTGGCGCGTCACAGCGCGTACTGGTATTGCACATACTCGAGTGTACACGGAGGATGTGGAGCATCGTACATTGATTCTATTCAGCCTATCGCCAGACGCTTACTTTGGCACTCAAACCACATTCATCAGTACACGCCTAGCTCAACTGGCTGCCATCATTGCATGGCGCAGTTATGCCCAACGAGAAAACGTCGGTTTTGTCAGTCAAAACGACAATCAGTTCTGCATCACGCCAAACATTAAAGACTGGCGCTTTTTCAGCGAACAGCTTGCGCACGCGACCCTCATTAAACAACGAGCGCTGCAACCGGCGGCCTATCAAATGCCCAATTTAAGTCAATTTAAGGGCTACTCGGTCATTGTGCTCAGTGATCACATTGCAATGGATGAGACAAACAAAGCCCATCTTCAACGATTAGCTCAGCACAATCGCGTGCATTGGGTATCTGTTGAGGACGCTAGCGCTTTTTGTCTGCCAAACGGACACTATCAATTTGCCAATCAGAGCACCAAAAGTACGCTGCATATAAGCAGTGCGCAGCGTTCTGCTGCACAGCAGCATTTTGCAAAGCTCGCTCAACAACATGAAAGCTTATTGACACAACTTGGGGTCGGTCATTATGTATTTGATGTCAATCATTCACCGATAGCGATCACCACCGAGCTGCTAGCACGTGGAGTCTTACACTGATGTCCGACGCTATTGAATTACCAAATACGGCCTATTTGCTGCCAGACGCGATTCCTAATTGGCCCCCTGTCTGGTGGTCTTGGATCGTTTTGGCTGCTTTCCTGTTGTTGATTGCCGTCATCATTACCATAGCAATACTTCGACATAAACACAGAGCCTATCGCCGTGAAGCATTACAAGCGCTCAATGAAGTCAAGCAAGCCTCAGATAAAGCGTTAGTCGAAGGCTGTATCAGCGTAATTAAGCGCTGCCTCATCACCGAAGGTCATGAGCCACTGGCAAGCTGCACAACTAAAGCGTTACTCCCTATTTTAGATAAACAGCTCAAACGAGCAAAATGGTCATTCGCAGAGTTCGAACAGATCTTTACCGAAGACCTGTATCGTCCAGACAGTCAACTTACAGCGCAACAGCGATCAAATCTAGTCCGGCTAACAAGCTATTGGATAAGGAAGCACCATGCTTGATTTACAATGGCCTTGGGCGCTACTTCTACTCCCTTTGCCGTTCTTTTTTTTGTGGCGAGCCCGTGGCAAAAACGCCAATGCCACACACATTTATTGGCGCCATAGCCAATTTTTAGCTAAGGCACCACAGCACCATGGCCGCAATCGCATTAGGCTGACTTTGATTCTTCTTATGTGTGCTTGGCTAACCATAGTGCTGGCCCTTTCACGTCCCGCTTGGCTTGGAGAAGCAACACAAATCCCGCCAACTGGTAGAGACCTATTAATTGCATTAGATTTGTCCGGTAGCATGCAAATCTCTGATATGACTCTAAATGACCGTACAGCCGATCGCTTGAGCGCCGCCAAAGAAGTGCTTTCTCAATTTATTAGAGAACGCCGTGGTGACCGTATTGGTATTATTGTATTTGGCAGCAAAGCCTACCTTCAAGCACCGTTAAGCTATGATTTAGAAACCATCAATCAATTAATTCAGGAAAGCCAAATTGGCTTTGCTGGAGAACAAACTGCGATTGGTGATGCGATTGGGCTAGGCATTAAGCGTCTACAGGACAAACCTGCTGATCAAAAAGTGCTTATCCTCATGACCGACGGCGCTAATACAGCGGGACGAGTTAGCCCTTTGCAAGCAGCTGACTATGCGGCCAAACAAGGTGTTACCATTCATACCATCGGGATTGGTGCTGAACACATGATCAGGCCAGGTTTTTTCGGCCCAAAGGTCGTCAACCCTTCCAGTGATTTGGATGAACCCTTACTCACTAACATTGCTCACTTAACAGGCGGACAGTTTTTCAGAGCACGCAGCACTCAAGAATTACGTCAAGTCTATGTGCTTCTAGATAAATTAGAGCCCATACCTTCCAGTGATATTTTACAACGCCCTAAAACCACCCTTTTCCATTGGCTGGGCGCGCTTTCCTTACTGTTTGTGGCTGTCGCTTTACTCGCAACACGACGCCTAGACTTTTCTTTAGGGGGACGAACATGACATTGTTCGACTGGATACATTTCACTCGTCCAGACTGGCTTCTGTTGATTCCCATTATTTGGTTCTTAAGCCGTTTGATTCGCTTCAAATCTACAAACAATGCTATAAAATCAACGGTTGCGCCACACCTGTTGCCATACCTTACCAATGTACAAAATTCACAAGGAGCGCAAAGATGGCTGGGCTTAACCTGCATCAGTCTACTTGTGATAGGGCTTTCGGGCATCAGTTTTAGTAAAACTCAAACGCCTCTTTATACGGCAAACCAAAAGACAGTCTTCATCGTCGACCAATCCTTGTCTCTGTATGCCACAGATATACGTCCCAATCGCCTAACACGCGTTAAACAGATTATGCGAGACATCATCAATGGTTCACTTGAAGGAGATTTTGCTTTGGTGGCCTACGCTGGTGACGCATACATCGTCAGCCCATTCACTCAAGACCGAGAGACACTCACTCACTTCCTTGTTGCGCTAGACCCTTTAATCATGCCAATTTATGGTAGCAATCTAGCGGACGGGCTCAGGCAGGCTTTAACGCTAGTAGATCCAAAGGACGCCCCGTACACCACATTTGTGGTACTTACTGATGACTTACAAGACAAGGATGTGCCACTCCTTAGCCAAGTCTCTGAGCAACATATCGCCCTAGATGTCATTAGTGTTGGTACACCGGAAGGCGCTCCCATGCAACTGCCTGATGGGCAAACGCTTCGCCCTCAGGGCATCACGGCGATGCCAAAAACGCCAATAGAACAAATCGAACAAGTCACCCTCGAAGTAGGCGGCCATTATTACTCGCACAACTCCGATATCAGCAAATTGGGGGAGATTGGTCAGCATGCGCAGCAAACTTCTGACGCACGTAGCTCCGATATCACAGGGATTACTTGGCAAGAACAAGGACATTGGTTCGCGCTGCCATTTTTAGCTTGGCTACTATGGCAATTCCGTAGTGGTGCCTTGATTGCACTGGTTATTATCGTGCTTAACCCATTCACACCAAGTTACGCATCACCATTGGATTGGATCAAAACTAACGATCAAAAAGCGCAACAAGCCGTCAATCAGGGCGATTGGGAGAGTGCAGCCAAACTGTTCGAAGATCCGCGCTGGAAAGCTGCCAGCCAATACGCTCAAGGCTCCTATGCCGATACCGCCAAAACTATTGCGCCGCTCGCCAATTCTGCTTCCGACTTTTATAATTTAGGCAATGCTCTGGCCATGAGCAAGGATTTACCTGCTGCTCTAGAGGCTTACAAGCAAGCCTTAAAACTCAATCCTGATTTTAAGGAAGCTAAGGAAAATCTTGGCTACGTGCAAAAACAACTCGAAAAACAGCAGTCTAAAGAGGACTCTGACAATAGCCCGAAAGACAATACCAACGAAGATTCGCAGGCTCCGCAAAGTAACTCAGACAATCAAAAATCTGACGACAGTAATAAAGACTCCGAGAATAGCGAGCAAAAACAAGACAACAATTCCGAAAAGCAGGATAATCAAAACCCTGAACAAGGGGCTGCACAAGTCGAATCGAAAGCTGACAACACCAGCAGTATGGAAGAACAACAAGCCCTAGAACAATGGCTACGCCAAATTCAAGATGACCCTGGCACATTGTTACAACGAAAACTTTGGTACTTGCATCAGGAAAGACGCAACGAAAATCGCTTTAAACAAGAGGAAGGCCAACAACCATGGTAACCCACTTACCATCACCATCAAGAGCTGCAATGCAGATCATCGCATTTGTGACGGCTCTATTCTTTGCTCACTTGGCGCACGCTGATCAAGTGACTGCCGCCCTCGATAAAAACGTTGTCAGTGAGAACGAAATTGTCCAGCTTACGATACGAACAGATTTTACCAATACCGGCAACGGCCCCGATTTATCTGCTTTAAAACGTGATTTTGAAATTTTAAGCCGCAGTCAAAACAGTCAGTTTAGCTTTAACCTTGGCACGAATCAGGCCCTTAATTTTTGGGTCGTCACCTTAATGCCAAAGGCCGTGGGCAACTTCCAAATCCCGCCCATAAAGGTCGGCGAAAAAGCCTCCGATCCTCTATATCTTGAAGTAAAACCCGCGCAGCAAATGACAGATCGTAATGGCAATCCATTAGTCATGCTGAAGTTTCATGCCAGTACACTGGAGCCCTATGTTCAACAACAGGTATTACTGACATTAGAGCTTTATACGGCGGTTCCACTGCAAAATCCGAGCATGTCCAATCCTAACCACCCTAACCTTCTTACTGAGCGTTTAATTGATGATCAAATGCGCTACGAAGACATTGATGGCACATCTTATCAAGTGATAACTCGAGAATACGTAGCATTTCCTCAACGAAGCGGCACCATTGAGTTAAACAACCAAAGTATTGAAGCCATCGTGAATACTCGAAATGGTACGCGAAAAATCAATATTAAAAGCCTACCCATAACACTTAACGCATTACCGATCCCAGCATCTTATGGCAATTCTAATTGGCTACCCACCGATGCAGTGGCCGTTCGCTCGATGGTATCGAATACGGTTAGTAATCCACGTATTGGAGATACCTTAATTTGGGAAATAGACATTACCGCTCAAGGTGTCCTAGGCGAACAACTGCCAACATTAAACTTTGCCAGCACACGCGCTTATAAACTCTATCCAACCTCCCCTACTTATGAGACGAATAAATCCATTAACGGCGTCTCTGGTCATGAAGCCATGCGTATTGAGGTCGTTCCCACTCAAGCGGGTCCACTTGAGTTACCCATTGTAGAAGTGAATTATTGGGATCCTATTTCGCGATCCATTAAAACGGCCAGAGCCAATGCGCAAGTCATTGACATTGCTCCGCTGCCCTATGGCGCTGTCGATTCAAATAATACACAGCAACAATCGACAGAAACGACTAATACGCCAAACAACGGTTCAACTGAGATTCCACCGCAATCAACGTCTGTCGCGCCGATATCTTTAGCAAAGCCCAAAGCCAAATCAGCACCGATTCCAGAGGGTACTGAAGAACCTACTGATCTAAATGTCGTTCTCACGCCAAACAATGAAAGCGGAAGTTCTTGGAAAGTCATTCTAGCGACGCTCATGCTTGGCTTTGGTGTAGCTGGGATTGGCGCTTGGTTATGGATGCGTCGAAAGGCCAATTCCCGTACAAATCCAAAAGGCGAAGTCCCTACACTGGAAGAGTTTGCTCCACTTACTTCTGGCAATGAGGACGCAGCCTATCAACAATTACTGCATAGCTGTCGTGACAACGACTTAAGCACACTTCGTTTGCGTTTATTAGAGTGGGCAAGACACCGCTGGGGAGACAACGCGATTCGCGGTGTGGATGACATCAAACGATTGTCCAACTCACCACACTTAACCCAGCTTTTAATGGAAGCTGAATTGGTCATGTATTCATCGTCAGCGTCTTCTCAATGGCACGGCGACGCGTTAGCCGACGCACTCGAAGAATATGTCACAGGTCAGCCCAAACCATCTCAAGCTAGCCAACTAAAGACGCTGTATCCGAACTTTTAAGTTTTCTGGAGTCATAACATGAATTTGAATCACCAAACTGGCATTACTGCCGAAGCATCCAGTGATGCTTCTTTTATTTTATTAGATGCTGTCGAAGGTAAAGAAGCTTCGCTTCGCCAAGCGCTGGCGTCATGTCCAGAGTTAATCTGTGCCGTACAAAATCAGTTTCCTGATGCGCAATTGCATGCAGCTATTGGTTTTTCGACCCACTGTTTTTATCGAATTACCCAATGTGAGCCGCCAAAAGAACTGGCTCCATTCCCGAGTTTTTCAGGCCCATTTCTAAGCGTTAAAGACGAAGCCTATGATCTTATAATGCATATTCGATCTAATCGACACGATGCTACTCACACGCTTGCACTAACACTTTTTAAAGCTATGTCTGACAGTGTAAAATTGCGTACACAAACTCAATGCTTTAAATACTTGGATAATCGAGATTTTACTGGCTTTGTGGATGGCACCGAAAATCCTGAGGGTGAAGATCGTGCCGCTGTCGCATTAGTCGGTGATGAAGATTCAGATTATCAAGGTGGCTCATATCTGAATTACATGAAGTTTGTTCACGACTTGGAAAAATGGGAACACCAAGAGCTAAAAATACAAGAAGATACTTATGGTCGCACTAAGTATGACAATGAGGAATATGCTTCTGCAGAGAAGTCTCCTCATGCCCATACAAAACGAACTTCTCTAAAAGATGAGCAAGGCCAATCTCTGGAAATTCTACGTCAAAGCATGCCGTTTGGTGACTTGCATGAGCAAGGCTTGGTCTTTGTTAGCTACTCAAAAACCCCCGTCATTTTTGATCTGATGCTACAAAGCATGATCCAAGGCGATGAGCATGGCCATGCAGACCACCTAATGCAATACACTCACGCTTCAAGTGGGAGTGCTTTTTATATTCCAACGCCAGAGTTCCTTAAACGCCTAGCGTAATGACAATCCGTAGCACTTATTTACCAAGCGCAAAAACAAAAAAACCACGCCAAGGCGTGGTTTTTCATATGAACTAACACTTAGTTACGTACAATCTCCGCTGCATTCTGCAAAGATTCTTGTTGCGCACGCATCGTCATATTGGTCAGCGTTTGTGATAAGTAGTTCTCATAAATCTCTTTTTGAGATGCTTCCACACTGCCGTCACCTTGAATGACTTCAGTTAGACGAATCGCGACCAAATCACCATTTCCTGCGGACTCAACACCTACTGAACTTTCACCCTCAGCAGGATGTGGCAACCCAAATGCTAATGCAGCCACTTCATCTTGACCACGTTCAGCGTTTTTCACCGTTGTCCAATCACCTTCGCCAGACGCTAACGCCGCGTTCGCGGTAGCTTGCAACGCCTCAACTGCTTTTTGCTGAACCACAATCGAAGCAATCACATCTTTCGCCTCATCGAACGTTTGTTGAGCAGCGGCTTTATGATCATTTACATGAACAACGACAACCTCTTCATCACTCAACTCGATCAAATCACTGTTGTGACCATCTTCTAACACCGTTGGGCTGTAAGCCGCTGAAATAACAGATGGAGACGACGTAATTTCATCATTACCACCATCACGACCAAAGTAATCCGTTGTCAAAATAGCCACACCGTATTCACTTGATATAGCAGAAAGGTCATCACTGGCATACGCTAAATCAGTGATCGTTTCATGCTCTTCCAACAGTTTGTCTTTGGCCTTTTGAGCCACCAAATCAGACATTAGTTCATCACGCATATCATCAAGTGATGGCGCAGATGTTTCACTGATCTCATTTAATTGAATAAGGTGATAACCGAATTCTGTTTCCACAGAATCCACTTGACCCGCCTCCATTGCAAACAACTTATCTTCAAACGGCCCCACCATGATGCCGCGACTTACATAACCCAAGTCACCGCCATTATCTTTTGAGCCAAGGTCATCGGAATATTCTGACGCTAATTGAGAAAATGATTCACCATTTGCCAGCTTATCTTGAACTTCTGCAAGACGCGCTTGCGCCTCCTCGTCTGAACGAGAAGATGTGTCTATTAAGATATGAGACGCTTCACGCTCTTCACCTTGGAAGTTTGCAACACGTGCGTCATAAGCATCTTTCAATTCAGCATCCGTCACTTCTACTTGACTCTGCAAGTCAGCAGCGGAAACCACAACATAATCCAATTTCACTTGCTCAGGCGATACAAAACTAGCGCTGTTTTCATCGTAGTAAGCTTGCAACTCTTCATCTGAGACATTGACTTGTTCAGTCTTTTGAGCCAACGAATATCGAATGAAATCATAACTACGCTTTTGATTTTGCAACTCAACAATCGACTCAACTTGACTAGGCAAAATAAATTCCGAACCAGCCAATGCGTTACGGGTTTGCTGAATCAGTACGTCTTGCTTAATACGCTCTTTAAACGCTAAAGGCGTAAAACCCAAAGACCGAATAAAGTTCAAGTACTTGCTCTGATCAAATACGCCATCTGTTTGGAACTGCTCAGCTTGAACTAGGTAAGCATCTACTTGCGCGTCCGACACACCTAAATTTAAGCTTTCCGCCTGATTCATCAAAACAGCACGCTGAATCAACTCATCCAATGCACGACGTTGCAATGCATTTTCTTCCAGCATAGCAGGATCAATTTGACCACCCATCATAGAAATAAGTTGACGGCGCTGAGTCTCAGAAGCCCGTAATAGCTCACTGCGAGTAATTTCTTTGCCATCTACCTCAGCAACTGTGTCGGTTGATGTAAAGCTTTGTACCAATGCTTCAACACCAAATAGAGCAAACGTCACAATCACAACACCAATAATGACCTTAACGATAACACCTTGTGACTTGTCTCTTATATCTTGGAGCATGTTGCCTCCACCTCAAAAACTGTAATCTGTAAAACAAAAAAGGTGTATTCCGCTGGGAACACACCTCTTTGCTCTAATGGCGGAACGGACGGGACTCGAACCCGCGACCCCCTGCGTGACAGGCAGGTATTCTAACCAACTGAACTACCGCTCCATGTTCATTAGTTCACTGCGTCTTTAAGGCCTTTACCGGCTTTGAAGCTAGGAACCTTAGCAGCGCTGATTTGGATTTCTTCACCAGTTTGAGGGTTACGACCTGTACGCGCCGCACGCTCTTTTACTGAGAAAGTACCAAAACCAACTAAAGTTACTTGGTCGCCTTTTGCTAGTGCTTCTTCGATTGCAGTCAAAGTTGCATCTAGTGCATTACTTGCAGCAGCTTTAGATAAGTCTGCGGACGTGGCAATAGCATCAATCAATTCTGATTTATTCACGTTCTACCCCTTCAGTATTCTCGTGGTTCCTTGGTATTTTTAATTCGACCAAACGTAACGGTCGATGCAGATGAGCCTTTATACAAGCCTATCTTAGGCCCTGTCAACACAGGGTTTGGCCTAATGATGACTCACAGATTCTTGTTCATCAACAGTTTTTTCCTTTGCTGACACAGTTTCTTCACTTTTTGGTGAAGGAACGTACTCTAATGCCACATCTAAGACCTCATCAATCCATTTCACTGGCACAATTTCCAGATCCGCTTTGATATTGTCCGGAATTTCTTTTAGGTCACGCGTGTTTTCCTGCGGAATTAGCACTGTTTTAATACCACCACGATGTGCCGCAAGCAGCTTTTCTTTGAGCCCACCAATTGGCAATACTTCACCACGCAACGTAATCTCGCCTGTCATGGCCACAGAAGCCTTCACAGGCACTTTCGCCAAGACTGATACTATCGCAGTACACATAGCAATACCGGCACTAGGACCATCCTTAGGCGTTGCTCCTTCCGGTACGTGCAAATGCAAATCTACTTTTTCATGGAAGTCTTCTGCGATACCCAATCCCGATGCTCGACTGCGAACTACCGTTAAAGCAGCTTGAATCGATTCCTGCATGACATCACCAAGAGAACCGGTCTTAACATGGCGACCTTTACCCGGCACACCCGCCGCTTCGATGGTCAACAGCTCGCCACCTACAGAAGTCCAAGCCAATCCGGTCACTTGACCGATTTGGTTATTTTCCTCCGCCTTGCCGTAGCTAAATTTATGCACGCCACAGTACTCTTCAAGGCTCTCTGAAGTAACACTGACCGCATCATTACTTTTCTTCAACGTTTGTTCTTTAACAACCCGTCGGCATACCTTGCTTAGCTCACGCTCAAGACCACGCACACCTGCTTCTTTGGTGTAATAACGAATCACATCCATCAGAGCCTCATCAGAAACCTCGATTTCAGTGTCTTTCAAACCGCTTAACTTAACTTGCTTAGGCAATAAGTAACGTTTCGCTATATTAAGTTTTTCATCTTCGGTGTAACCAGGAATACGGATGATTTCCATACGATCCATTAATGGACCAGGAATATTCATGCTATTCGATGTACAAATAAACATAACATCTGACAGATCATAATCGACTTCTAGATAATGATCGCTAAATGTATGATTTTGCTCTGGATCAAGCACCTCAAGTAACGCAGAAGCAGGATCACCCCGTTGGTCCATGCCCATTTTGTCAATTTCATCCAGCAAGAACAGCGGGTTTTTGACTTTCACTTTAGCCAACTTCTGAACTAATTTACCTGGCATAGAGCCGATGTAAGTACGACGGTGACCACGAATCTCAGATTCATCACGTACACCACCTAACGCCATACGAACATACTTACGATTAACGGCACGGGCAATCGATTGACCAAGAGATGTCTTACCAACACCTGGAGGCCCTACCAGACACAACACAGGGCCTTTTACCTTCTTAACGCGCTGCTGAACCGCCAAGAATTCTAAGATACGGTCTTTCACATCCTGCAAGCCGAAGTGATCTTCGTTAAGGACTTTTTCAGCATACGCAAGGTCGTTACGTACTTTTGAGCGTTTAGACCATGGCAACGAAACTAACCAGTCAATGTAACCTCGCACCACGGTCGCTTCGGCCGACATAGGTGACATCATTTTCAGTTTCTTAAGTTCGGCTTCAGCCTTTTCTGTTGCCTCAGCTGACATTTTTGCTTCGGTGATCTTTTCCTGAAGAAGATCAAGCTCGTTACTGCCCTCATCCATGTCACCTAATTCTTTCTGAATGGCTTTCATTTGCTCATTCAAATAGTATTCGCGCTGACTTTTTTCCATTTGTTTCTTAACGCGACTGCGGATGTTCTTCTCTAGATGGGCGATATCTAGCTCACCATCCATCAAGCCCATCAAATGCTCGCCACGCTCCACCAATGAGCTTAACTGAAGCGCATGCTGCTTATCTTCAAGCTTTAGGCTCATATGGCCAGCAATGGAATCAATCAGTTTGGATAGATCATCAATAGACTTAAGAGAGGTAACCACCTCACTTGGAATACGTTTGCTACCGGCAACATACTCATCAAGCTGTTTAATCAATGCATTTCGAATGGCAGGATACTCAGACTCATCATCTTCCGCTTCAGCAAGTTGCTCAATCGTAGCCATAACCCATTCAGCGCCATCTTCCAGTGCTTGAAGCTCAGCACGATACTGCCCCTCCACCAGAACCTTAACGGTTCCATCTGGCAAGCGCAGTAACTGGATAACTTTCGCTACCGTACCAATGGTGTACAGATCTTCCTGTTTTGGGTCATCTTTGGAGGCATCTTGCTGTGCAACAAGAAACACCATCTTGTCACCATCCATTGCAGACTCAAGCGCAGCAATAGACTTTTTTCGACCGACAAATAACGGCAAAACCATATGCGGATACACGACAACATCGCGTAGCGGCAACATAGGCAAATTTTTAGAATCAGACTCAGACATAATTACTTCCAACTGGACATCAGCATACGCAACGCTGATGAGTGACTTAACTTCGATGATTTAGAGATAAGGTCAACCAGGTAAAAATGCAAGCGTTCAGAGAGGAAATAGAAGAAAAAGAGGGGAATAAAGCAATATTTCGCTTACGACCACTAGTCGCAAGCGAAATTTGTTTAGAAATTAACCATTTGAGGCGTCTTTCAACTCACTTTCAAGCACCATTAATGGCGCTGAATCACCACGGATAGACGAGCCATCCATAACGACTTTAGCAACGTCAGTACGATTAGGAAGCTCGTACATACACTCAAGCAATGATGACTCAAGAATGCTTCGTAGACCTCGAGCACCCGTTTTACGCTCCAACGCCAAATGGGCGGCTTCACGCAATGACTCATCGGTAAACTCAAGCTCAACACCTTCCAACTCAAATAGGTGCTGATATTGTTTTGTCAAAGCATTCTTAGGTTGACTCAAGATCGTCATAAGCGCTTCTTCATCCAGTTCAGAAAGCGTTGCTACGACAGGCAAGCGACCAACAAACTCAGGAATCAGACCAAACTTCACTAGATCTTCTGTTTCTACTTGGTGCACGGCTTCGGAGAAAGAGCGATCTTTCTCTTTACTCTTCACCGTCGCTTTAAAGCCAATACTACTCTTTTCAGTACGATCACTGATGACACGCTCAAGACCAGCAAAAGCACCACCACAAATAAACAGAATATTTGAGGTATCAACTTGAACAAACTCTTGCTGTGGATGCTTACGGCCACCTTGCGGCGGAACCGAAGCAACTGTACCTTCAATCAACTTCAACAATGCTTGCTGAACACCCTCACCTGATACATCACGTGTAATAGACGGATTGTCAGACTTACGAGAAATTTTATCAATTTCGTCGATGTAGACAATGCCACGCTGCGCTTTATCGACATCGTAATCACAGTTTTGCAGAAGCTTCTGAATGATGTTTTCAACATCTTCACCCACATAACCTGCTTCTGTTAATGTGGTCGCATCAGCAATTGTGAAAGGTACATCCAAAACACGTGCAAGCGTCTGTGCTAACAGGGTTTTACCACTACCAGTCGGACCAATCAGCAAGATATTACTCTTACCTAGCTCTATATCTTTGTTTGCTAAACCTTGATGGCGCAAACGCTTGTAATGATTATATACGGCTACCGCTAACACTTTTTTAGCGCGCTCTTGCCCGATCACATAATCATCTAACGATGCAGCCAGTTTCGCAGGCGTCGGCAATTCGTCTTTTTCTTCAGACTCACCATCACCTTGCAACAGTTCTTGAGTAATGATGTTATTGCATAAATCAACACATTCATTACAGATATACACCGAAGGGCCGGCAATTAGTTTTTTAACCTCATCCTGACTCTTTCCACAGAAAGAGCAGTACAACAACCGATCAGAATGGTCGCCGCGGCTATATTTATCATCAGACATTAAAGTCCACCCTTATTATGCTTCGCGTTTTTCTAGGATATCGTCAATTAAACCGTAATCTTTAGCCGCTTGCGGGCTCATAAAATTATCACGGTCTGTATCTTGCGCCACAGTTTCAATCGGCTTACCCGTGTGATGCGCAATGATTTCGTTTAAACGATGCTTAATGCCTAAAATTTCGCGAGTGTGAATTTCGATATCAGAAGCCTGACCTTGGTATCCGCCAAGTGGCTGGTGAATCATGACACGAGAGTTTGGTAGACAGTAACGCTTACCTTCTGCACCGGCAGTTAGCAAAAGTGCCCCCATACTCGCAGCTTGACCAATACACATAGTGCTTACATCAGGCTTGATAAATTGCATAGTATCATAAATTGACATACCAGCTGTTACAGATCCACCCGGAGAGTTAATGTAAAGGTGAATATCTTTATCAGGGTTTTCTGACTCTAAAAACAATAACTGGGCAACCACTAAATTTGCCATGTGATCTTCGACTTGACCCACCAAAAAGATGACACGCTCTTTCAGTAGACGAGAATAAATATCAAAAGATCGTTCACCTCGAGCTGTTTGCTCAATAACCATTGGGACTAGGCCATTACTTGTAATCGCGACAGGGCCAGTTGTAGGGGTCATTAAATTCATATCCTATTCCTTAAAACGAAAAAGCCGGTATAGCTTACGCTATACCGGCCCATGAGAATTATAAGCTAAGCTTATGCTTCTTCAGACTCTTCTGCTTCTGCAGCTTGAGCTTCTGGCTTAATAGCGTCTTCGTAACTTAGAGTTACTTCAGTAATTTTCGCGCTTTCTAGCAGTTTATCAACAACTTGCTCCTCAAGTACAGCAGATTGCACTTGTGCTAGTTGCTCTTTGTTGTTTAGGTAGAATTCAACCACTTGTTGCGGCTCTTGGTAGGCTTGCGCCATATCTTCCAAGAAAGCACGTACACGATCATCTTCTACTGTCAGTTCGTTCTTTTGGATCACTTCAGAGATCAAAAGGCCCAACTTCGCGCGCTTAGTTGCTTCTTCAGAGAACAACTCAGCTGGAAGTTGTGAAGGATCAAAGCCCTCCATGTTACCAAACTGACGAGCTGCTTGTTGACGAAGACCATCAACTTCTTGATCAACCAAAGAAGAAGGAACTTCGATTGGATTCAATGCAACAAGCTGGTCAAACAAAGAGTTCTTAAGCTTACCTTTAACTGCTTGGCTTAGCTCACGCTCCATGTTTTTCTGTACTTCCGCACGTAGACCCGCTAAATCAGAGTTTTCAAGACCGAATTTCGTCGCAAACTCATCGTTTAGTTCAGGAAGTACTTGCTCAGCAACTTCGTGTGCAGTGATTTTAAATGTTGCTTCTTTGCCTGCTAGATGCTCAGCTTGATACTCTTCAGGGAAAGTAACAGAGATTGTACGCTCTTCTCCCGCTTTCATACCAACAATGCCTTCTTCGAAGCCAGGAATCATTGAGTTAGAGCCAAGAACAATCTGATGACCTTCTGCTGCACCACCTTCGAATGCTTCTTCACCTAGGAAACCAACAAAGTCGATTTTCACTTGGTCGCCGTCTTTCGCTTCGCGATCAACTGCAGTCCATTCAGCATTTTGCTTACGCAATGTTTCAAGCATAGTGTCAACATCAGCTTCTGTAACATCAGAAACAACGCGAGTCACTTCGATGCTAGATACATCTGCAAGTTCAACTGTTGGGTAAACTTCAACTTTTGCTACGAATTCTAGATCAGAGCCTTCTTCGATTTTCTTAGGCTCGATTGCAGGCATGCCAGCTGGATTGATTGACTCAGCTTGGATTGCCTCAACGTATGCATCACGCATAACTTGCTCAAGAGTTTCCATACGGATACTTTGACCGTAGCGTTTTTTAACAACGCTTACTGGCACTTTGCCCTTACGGAAACCATCAATTCGAACTGTTTTAGCTGTTTTAGCTACTTCAGCGTTAACTTTTTCATCAATACGTGCAGCAGGAACGCTAATAGTAAGAACGCGTTCAATTGGAGACGTTGTCTCTACAGAAACTTGCATAAAACTTCCTCTTGGGAACGTGCTTTATTTGTTGACGCCGTCGCGATCAAATCACGACTTACTTTAAAGCTCAGTCAACAAGACCAAAAATTGTGAATTACAGTGATCTAGTGGTACGCCTGGAGGGATTCGAACCCCCGACCATCCCCTTAGAAGGGGGATGCTCTATCCAGCTGAGCTACAGGCGCATTTTCTACAACACTAAATAGTGACGCGCTATTATAGGGAAGGAATATAAATCGTCAACTGAAAGACATAAAAAAGCCCAGCAAAGCTGGGCTAAAAATAATAAATGACTTCTTGCAACCAGGGAACATAGAATACAGTGAAGCTTCTTACCTTGGTAACTCAACAGTACAAATATCACAAAAGGAACAAGAGCGATATTAGTCTCGTGCTTATCCCTTTGCAACCAAAATGGAACACAAAAAGACACCTTGCACTATATATGTGCACTTACCACAATACTTACACAATAGCGACTTACCACTTTTATCGTTAGAATAATAAGACTGAAGACATAGGGATCTCGGCATGCAGGTCAAAGCAGTAAAAAATATTGCCGCACAATTATTTCAGCTTATTCGCTTGGTATGGACGAGAGCGTTAAGGCATCAAGTATCGCTTCGGGCGGCACATTTAACTTTAGCAACGCTTTTAGCGGCCGTTCCAATCATTACCATTGTATTCGGGATTTTACGGCTAACGCCCGCTATGGTTGCCATGCAAGACTCTTTAGTGGCTTACGTAGAATCACATCTTGCGCCAGGCAGTAGTAGTACCGTCATCCCTTACCTTTTGACTTTTTCAGAGCAAACAAAAAACCTCCCTGCTGCAGGCATTGCAACACTTATCCTCACGGCGCTATTACTATTAAATAGCTTTGAAGGTTCGGTACAAGCTATCTGGCAAATCAAAAATAAGCGTAACATTCGCGAAAGACTGCTCACGTATTGGGCTATTCTTACTCTCGGCCCTATCATGTTGGCGGTGGTGATGAGTTTATATGGCACCCTACTGTCATACCAAATTAGCGGTGACTATATGCCGACATTCTTAGAGAGTATTTTTGAATTAAGCAGTTATATTGTGTATTTTTTGCTGCTATTTACCATCAATTTTTTGACACCTAATGCTGAAGTTAGGCTGAAACCCACTGCGATTGCTGCACTCATAGGGGGCATCGCCATTGCCACTCTTAATTCAATCTTCGCCAATTTCGCACAATTTTTTGCCAGCTACCAAATTGTCTATGGCGCTTTTGCAGCATTGCCAACCTTCTTAATATGGCTACAAGCCAGCTGGTTAATTATTTTGCTCACCGTCAGTTTAAATGCAACACTCCACAAATTGGATCGCCTTAAAGAGCACGATAAGTTAGAATGATCGGTCAAATTTGTATACAACGACCCAAACAAACCTATGCATACTATTGATGAACTAAAATCGATCCTTAGTGAGGCAGATTGCCTTATTAACGAAGCACAACTTAACGAAGCTCTTGATAAAATGGCTGAGCAAATCTCGGGCGATTTAGCCGAAAAGATGCCGCTCGTTATTTGTGTCATGAATGGCGGCCTACTTCCGACTGCCGCTTTGCTACAGCGCTTACAATTCCCTCTCGAACTTGATTATGTTCACGCTAGTCGTTATGGCCTCGAGACAACAGGAAGCGACTTAAATTGGACACGGTACCCTCAAACAGAGTTCAAAGGACGAGACGTTTTAATCGTGGATGATATTTTTGATCAAGGCCATACTGTCGAAGCAATCATCCAATGGTTTGAAGCTAACGGTGCCAAAAATGTTTACTCTGCAACGGTGGTAAACAAACTGCATGATCGCAAAGTAGAAATGCGTCCAGACTACATCGGCCTAGATGTCGAAGACCGCTTCCTATTTGGCTATGGTATGGACTACCAAGGCTACTTCCGCAACCTTCAAGGTATTTACGCCGTAAAAGGCAAGTAGGACCTAACCGCCTTCTCGCACCAATCACCCCGCGAGACAGACAATAAAAAAGGCGCCGCAGCGCCTTTTTTTGATCAAACACAATACACTTAAAAAACTCGGTTGATGCCATTCAAAGCCGCAACACGATATGCTTCAGCCATAGTTGGATAGTTAAACGTTGTATTCAAGAAATATTTCAACGTATTCAATTCGCCCGGCTGTTTCATAATCGCCTGGCCGATATGCACAATCTCTGACGCTTGGTCGCCAAAACAATGGATACCTAGGATTTCCAGCGTTTCACGATGGAATAAGATCTTCAGCATCCCTACCGCTTCACCCGTAATTTGCGCTCGAGCGGTATTCTTAAAGAATGCACGACCTACTTCGTAAGGTACTTTTTCAGCCGTCAATTCTGCCTCTGTTTTGCCGACAGACGAAATCTCAGGAATCGTATAAATCCCTGTCGGCACCTCAGAAATATAGTGACCACCCTCTAAGCCCAGCATATTAGCCGCGACAGAACGACCTTGATCATAGGCTGCACTGGCAAGACTTGGCCAACCAATTACATCACCTGCAGCGTAAACGTTTTCTACTGCTGTTTGATAGGTATCATTGACCGCTAGTTGACCACGTGAGTTTGTCTCAAGGCCAATATTATCCAACCCTAAGCTTTCTGTATTGCCCGAACGACCATTACAGAACAACATCGCATCAGCACGCAGCTTTTTGCCTGAAGACATATTGACGACCACTTCACGCTCTGAAGCCTCAATCGACTCATAAGTCTCATTATGACGAATTAAGATACCACCATCACGTAAGTGATAGCTCAGTGCATCGGTAATTTCATCATCTAGGAAACTAAGCAACTTTTTGCCTGGGTTAATCAGCTCAACTCTAACACCTAAACCACAGAAAATAGAGGCGTATTCACAACCAATTACCCCTGCACCATAAATGATTAATGATCGCGGAGTATGACTAAGTGTCAAAATGCTGTCAGAGCAATAAATACGAGGATTAGTGAAGTCGATATTGGCTGGGCGATAAGGGCGAGAGCCCGTTGCAATCACCACTTTTTCAGCCACTAATTCTTCTGGACCTTTTTCATAAGTATTCACTTCAATCGTATTGGCATCTTTAAAACGGCCACGACCAAAATACACATCAATTCGGTTACGAGCATAGTATTCCGTACGACCTAATACCTGCTTATCAATAACACGATTAGCGCGATCCAATACCTTAGGAAAAGAGAACCAACGTGGCTCACCAATATCACGGAACATGGGGTTTGTATTGAATGCAATAATTTCTTTTACCGCATGGCGGAGCGCTTTAGAAGGTATTGTGCCTAAGTGCGTACAGCTACCACCCACTCGCGGACTAGCTTCGATGACTGCAACTCGTTTGCCTGCTTTAGCTGCATTCATTGCAGCTCCCTCCCCAGCAGGACCGGTACCAAGTACCACGACATCATAGTGTCTAGTCGTCATAAGATTTTATTACCTCATCTATTTCGTTGCGTCATAAAACTGTTCGTCAGAGACTTCAGCAGCACGTGCTTTTTTTGTTTCCTTCTCGCACTTTCCTTTATCGCCACCGCAAATATCACAAGCCACTTCCATGTTCAAGGCACTCATACCGCCACATGACCCGGAAATTGGCTTACGCCCCATCAGAACACCTACTGCCATGGCAACTACCAAAGCAATCATTAATACAAATGCTAATACAATTGTTGTCATATCTACCTCTTAATTAGGGCTAGTTAGTTAAATAAGGCTTAAATGCATCAGAGTATTCCTCAACAAACCCAGCATCTTCTTTAACCAACATGTAGGCCGCTATATTGAATTTTTGTGCAAATTTCAGGCCTTCAATCGGACCTAGCACTGTAATCGCTGTCGCCAAACCATCAGCTCGGGTAGACGTTGAATCGATTACCGTCACGGAGACCAAACGATGAGTAATTGGCTTACCGGTTGTCGGGTCAATGGTATGAGAATAGCGTACACCGTTTTTTTCAAAATAGTTTCGATAATCTCCTGAGGTCGCGATAGCAACATCACTGGCCGCAATCACTCGCTGCGCTACATTGTGACCACCTGCAGGACTCTCCACACCAACATGCCACAAGCTACCATCTAACTTTCGTCCTGAAGCAAGAATTTCACCACCTACTTCTACAAGATAGTTGCTAACCCCTGATTCTTTCAAGGTACGAGCAACCTCATCTACGCCATACCCTTTTGCGATGGACGATAGATCAACATACACATCATTGGATTTCGTAATGGCATTTCCATCAATACTTACATGCTGATAGCCTACTTTTTGTTGTGCCGCCTCGATGGCACTATCAGAGGGCACCTCATCATTATGCTTACCTGGGCCAAATCCCCAGATATTGACCAGTGGCCCGACGGTTACATCATATTTTCCGCCCGATTGCTCACTGATTTTAAGCGCCTCACCTAAGACATAGGTTAAACCATCAGATGCTTCAATGGTGGTACCAGCAGGCTGCTTGTTGAATTCTGACAGCTCAGACGTTGGGTCATAAGTCGACATCAATTTGTTAACATGAACTAACACACTGTCAACGTTGGATTTTAATTCGTCACGACTTGGACTGTTGGCTGTTGTTATATATTTAACCGTATACGTTGTGCCCATTGTCGGGCCAGAGAAACTAACTTGCTCAGGGGAAAATGAAACGGCTTTAAATAGGATTGTAGCTAAAATGATTGCCACTAAAGCTAGCAAAAGTTTGTTCTTCATAGATACCCAACACATTTACATGAAAAGAAAAACAAAGACCCACCATATGGTGGGTCTATGTTTTATTCAGTGCTAGCCACCAAAGTCGTCAAGAAGGATGTTATCTTTCTCAACACCTAAGTCTTCTAGCATTTTAATGACCGACGCATTCATCATTGGAGGTCCACACATGTAGAACTCACAATCTTCCGGCGCTGGATGATCTTTTAGGTAGTTCTCATACAACACATTGTGAATAAAACCAGTCTTACCATCCCAGTTATCTTCTGGTTGAGGATCGGATAACGCTAAATGCCACTCAAAGTTATCATTCTCTGCTTCAAGCTGATCATATTCTTCTGTGTAGAATGCTTCACGCAAACTACGCGCACCATACCAGAAAGAAATTTTACGAGTAGAATGCAAGCGCTTAAGCTGATCGAAGATATGGGAGCGCATTGGCGCCATACCTGCACCACCACCAATGAAGACCATTTCCGCATCGGTATCTTTCGCGAAGAATTCACCAAATGGGCCGTAAACTTTGATCTTATCGCCTTCTTTCAAGCTGAACACATAAGAAGACATTTGACCTGGCGGCACATCGTCTTTACCTGGAGGCGGTGAAGCAATACGAATGTTGAATTTAACAACACCCTTCTCTTCTGGGTAGTTCGCCATCGAGTAGGCGCGGATGATCGTTTCATCAACCTTAGAAACGAATTTCCATAGGTTAAAGTGATCCCAGTCGCCACGGTATTCTTCTTGGATCTCGAAATCTTTGTAGTTAACCGTGTGCGCAGGCGCCTCAAGCTGAACATAGCCACCGGCACGGAAATCGACGTTTTCACCTTCAGGAAGACGAAGCGTCAATTCTTTAATGAATGTTGCAACGTTCGGATTGGATTCAACTGTACATTCCCAAGCTTTTACGCCGAAGACCTCTTCAGGCACTTCCACATCCATATCCTGTTTCACGGAAACCTGACAAGAAAGACGGTAACCTTCTTTCTCTTCACGGCGTGTAAAATGTGACTGCTCTGTAGACAGCATAGAGCCACCACCAGAGGTCACTTTACATTTACACTGAGCACAGGTACCGCCACCACCACAGGCAGACGAAAGAAAAACACCACTGTTTGCTAGGGTTTGAAGCAGCTTGCCACCCGCTGGCGCCGTCACTTCCTTTTCCCCATTAATACGGATTGTTACGTCACCACTACTTACTAGGCGGGCGCGAGCGAACAAAATGATCGCCACCAACGCCAACACAATAGCGGTAAACATCACAACACCTAGAATAATTGTATCTAAGTCCATGCTAGTTTAACCTTTTTTCTTGGTTGTCTAACTGCGCAACAATTAAAGCTGCACACCAGAAAATGACATAAAGCCCAAACTCATCAAACCAACGGTGATGAACGTGATACCTAAACCACGCAGACCCGCAGGCACGTCAGAGTATTTTAGCTTTTCACGGATACCTGCAAGTGCTGCAATCGCCAACGCCCAACCGATACCAGCACCCACACCGTAAACCAAACTTTCACTGAAGTTATAGTCACGCTCTACCATGAACAGTGATGCACCCATGATGGCACAGTTTACCGTAATCAAAGGCAAGAACACGCCCAATGCGTTGTACAACGCAGGCATGTACTTATCCAAGGTCATTTCCAAAATCTGTACAATCGCTGCAATAACACCGATATAACTCAACAAACCTAAGAAACTAAGATCAACATTTGGCAAGCCAGCCCAATCTAAGGCACCTTCTTTCAAAAGGTTTTGATAAAGTAAATTGTTCACAGGAACAGTAACCGCCAAAACGATTACAACTGCAATGCCAAGACCAATGGCTGTTTCTACTTTCTTAGACAGTGCCAAGAACGTACACATACCAAGGAAGAAGGCCAGAGCCATGTTTTCAACAAAAACTGCCTTTATAAAAAGACTAATTAAGTGTTCCATTTATAACGCCTCCTGAGAACGAGAGTTCTTAGCAATAGTAAACTCTGGCTCTTCAACCTGCTCTGTCTTGTATGCTCGTAACGCCCAAATAACAAGGCCGATAACAAAGAAAGCACTTGGTGGTAGAAGCATCAAGCCATTAGGTTGGTACCAACCGCCATTTTGAACCGTTTCAAATATTGGCACACCAAGTAGCTTACCCGCACCAAGAAGCTCGCGGAAGAAAGCGACAATAATCAACATTGCACTGTAGCCAAGACCATTACCGATACCGTCAAGGAAGCTCATGATAGGGCCATTCTTCATTGCGTAGGCTTCGGCACGTCCCATAACGATACAGTTAGTAATGATCAAGCCAACAAATACAGACAATTGCTTACTGATTTCATAGGCGAATGCTTTAAGCACTTGGTCTACCACAATTACCAACGAAGCAATAATGATCATCTGCACGATGATACGAATACTGTTCGGAATGTGGCTACGGATGACCGCAATGAACAAGTTCGAGAAAGCGGTCACCATGGTTAACGCGACACACATTACCAAACTTACGCTCATACTACTTGTTACCGCAAGAGCAGAACAGATACCAAGAATCTGTAGAGCAATTGGGTTATTAGATAGAATGGGGCCAAATAAGACTTTTTTCACTTCAGACATGCTTACACTCCTTCACTACGAAGTTCGGCAAGGAAAGGACCAAAACCTTCACTACCCAACCAGTATTGAACTAGGTTCGTCACACCGCGACTGGTTAAAGTCGCACCAGAAAGACCATCTACTTTATGAGATGCATTAGGATCATTAGAATCTACAGAACCTTTAGCCAAGCGAATAACAGCCTCGCCTTCCTCGTTGTAGACTTCTTTACCTTCCCAAAGCGCTTTCCAGTTAGGATTATCGACCTCACCACCCAGTCCAGGTGTTTCAGCTTGCTGGTAAAAACCAAAACCAACGACTGTAGAAAGATCCGATTCAAGTGCCATAAAGCCATACATTGTTGACCATAGACCGTAACCATGAACTGGCAAGATGATGCGTGCTTTCGCATTTTCATCTTTTACAACATATACCGCTGCAAATTTAGCGCGACGCTTGATGCTTGCAGGATCACTCTCACCCTTCAAGGAAGTAGACAACGCCGGATCTTTCGCCGCAGCCTGCTGACTGTAAGAGTCAACGTTAATGCCTGCTTCTTGAAGTTCGGCATCCGTTGCAAAACGGCCAGCTTCAATGTTCACAAGTCGTTTTTCAACGGTCGCGAACACTTCTTCAACGCTTTCTCCTGGCTGAAGCATTTGCGCAGCCGCCAAGATGTTACGTTTACGGTCGAGGTCACGGTTCTCTTGCTGAATTGGCTTAAGACCAACCGCAGCACCCGCAACAAAGATCGAACATACCAAACACAGTGCCACAGCAACAATGATGGTTTTTGAAATGCTATCGTTACTGCTAGCCATTACGAGCAATCCTCCGTTTGATATTTGCTTGCACTACGAAGTGGTCAATAAACGGAGCAAACAGGTTAGCAAATAGAATCGCCAACATCATACCTTCAGGGTACGCAGGGTTTACTACACGAATCATGATAACCATTACACCGATTAGCGCACCGTAGAACCATTTACCACGGTTAGTCATAGACGCTGACACAGGGTCAGTAGCCATGTACATCATACCGAAAGCAAAGCCCCCCATTACAAGGTGCCAGTACCAAGGTGTCGCAAACATCGCATTGGTATCAGAGCCAATGGCATTAAATAGCAATGACGTTGCCACCATACCAAGCATCACACCTGCAACAATTCGCCATGCAGCAATCTTCATAATCAACAGCGCACCACCCCCTATCAAAATTGCTAGGGTAGAGGTTTCACCCATAGAACCTTGAATGAAGCCGAAGAACGCATCAGACCAAGACACAGACAATGCTTCAACGCCACTTGCTGCCACTTGACTAAGAGCCGTCGCACCAGAGTAACCATCCACCGCTGTCCATACCGCATCACCAGACATAGACGCAGGGTAAGCAAAGAATAGGAAAGCACGACCTGCTAAGGCAGGGTTTAGGAAGTTTTTACCCGTTCCACCAAATACTTCTTTACCCAGTACCACACCAAAAGTAATACCTAAAGCAACTTGCCATAGCGGGATAGTTGCAGGAAGTGTCAAAGCAAACAGAATAGACGTAACGAAGAAACCTTCATTCACTTCATGTTTACGAACCGAAGCGAACAATACTTCCCAGAAACCACCCACCACAAACGTGGTTAGATAAACAGGCAAGAAATACATCGCACCATAAATCATGTTATCCCAGACACTGTTTACGTTATACGCTGTCAGTGCCCCGATAACCCCTTGACGCCAAGTGTCAGCCGGCGCTGCACCCATAACATCTAACGCAGAGTTTGCTTGGAATCCGATATTGTACATACCGAAAAACATGGCAGGGAATGTACACATCCAAACAAGAATCATGACACGTTTCATATCTACCGCGTCACGAACGTGAGAACCACCTTTTGCAACACTGCTAGGACGATAGAAAATAGTATCTACCGCTTCGTAAAGTGCATACCATTTCTCATATTTGCCGCCTGAGTGAAACTCAGGCTCCATTTTATCTAGAATAGTTCTAAGACCCATGGATTAACCCTCTTTCTCAATCGTTGTGAGACAGTCACGTAGAATTGGGCCGTATTCAAACTTACCTGAACAAGCATACGTCATTAACGCCAAGTCTTCTTCATCAAGCTCTAATGCACCCAGCTTCTGTGCCTGCTCAGTGTCGCCAACAACCAAAGCGCGCAATAATTGAGTTGGAAGAATATCCAACGGCATCAAACGCTCAAAATGACCCAGTGGCAGCATGGTACGATCACTACCGTTAGTCGATGTTGTCATGTCAAATGTCGACTTACCTGTTAGCTTTGAAATAAATACATTCAATACAGAATGTTTTTCAAATCCAGCACGTAAATAATGAACCATTTGACGCTCACGACCTTCAGCAAGGACAACCACTTGTGCGTGGTAACGACCAAGGTACGCATAAGGACCAACCGCTTTGCGACCAGACAACACTGAACCTGAGATAATACGGTTCTCGCCATCAGGCAGTTCACTTGAAAGCAACTGATTTAGATCAGCACCAATAACCGTTCGAATCAAACGCGGCTTAGAAACCTGAGGTCCACCCACAGCAACGACGCGAGAAACATCCAGCTGACCATTTACAAACAACTCACCGATTGCAACCACATCTTGGTAGTTGATAGACCAAACTGTCTTTTTGTCGCTGACTGGATCAAGAAAATGAATATGCGTTCCAACAAGGCCCGCTGGGTGCTTACCAGAAAACTCTTCTACCACAACGTCTGAAGTAGTTGGAATTTTGCTGTCTGGTGCTTTACAAAGAAATACTTTGCCCTCAGTCAAACGCGTCAATACTGTTAAACCATCCGCAAATGCTTCTGCTTTATCAGCCAATACAACAGCAGGATCTGCTGCAAGAGGATTCGTATCGATTGCCGTAACGAAGATCGAGTTAGGGACTGAATCAACTTCAGGAACTTTAGAGAAAGGGCGAGTACGTAGCGCAGTCCAAAGACCAGACTCAACTAAGTTCTCTACTACTTTACCGCGCTCTAGCGATTTAAGCTCTGAACCCGAATGTTTCGAAAATTCAATGGCGTCATTACCTTCAACTGTAATAACAACCGATTGCAGTACGCGTCGTTCACCGCGATTGATCGCAGCGATAGTACCTGAGGCTGGGGCGGTGTACTTTACTCCTTCCGTTTTTTTATCTGTAAAGATAACCTGCCCTTTTTTGACCTTATCACCCTCTTTGACCAACATGGTAGGTTTCATACCAATGTAGTCAGGTCCGATGATGGCAACCGATTTTGCGGCAGGAGCATCCTCAATCACCTGATTGGGGGCGCCGCTGATCGGTAGATCTAGGCCTTTAGTAATTTTATACATATGTTCTGCCCAACAAAAATTGAACACCAAAGCGTACTTACGCTACTGAGCCAAATCCCCTCCGGGAAAGCATTTTGACTCTCGCCACCAATTAAAGGTCGCTTTATAACGTAATATCACTTCACCGAAAAAACCTGCGTATTATAGAGATCATTGCCTGCGTTGACTACTAGCGTACGCTTCCTTTACCCACAATGAGTGCGCAAAAACAGAGAAATACCAACTATAAGCGCTGTTTATTTTACTAGCCTCCCAATGTGAGTTTTGTATTTTTATTACATTTAAAGGAAGCTGCGTGTCTTACTCACTTTTCCCTAGTTGTTTGAACTTCCATGGTTGCGGCATACGATGTAACACGACAAAATAGATTCAAAGTGCAAAACACTTGCAAGGGAAACATGTCATGTCACATGCTGCAGCACAGATTCGCATTAAAGATTTACGTCTTCGCACATACATTGGTGGCAGTGAAGAAGAAACGCACAACCTGCAAGATGTCGCGCTCAATGCGCCCAATGAATATCCGTCAGAGGCTGTTAAGCCTCATGCACTGCGCTTTGCTGACGCTGTTTCGTTTCGCTTAGCTAAACATAAAATTTAAATTAGCCAACAAAATGACCATACAACACACACTACAATTTACTGCCGGCTTTAAGAATTTTCTCGATACGCACAACATTAGCCATAAGGCAAAACGTATTGTTGATATCGCCCAACAACATCAAAAGCCGTTACTGTACATTGCGGCCAGTGCTACTGAGTTGAATGAGATAGAGGACAACATCCGCTTTTTTGCCGAGCAAAACTTACCTGTCTTACGCTTCTCCGATTGGGAAACTCTGCCATACGACAGTTTCTCACCACATCAAGACATCATTTCTGACCGTTTAAATACTTTAGCCCAAATTCGAGATTTGTCAGCAGGCATTATTTTAACCACCACCTCCTCTGCCCTTACCCGAATTTGTCCAGAAGAACACATTGATGCGCAGCGCTTTGAATTAAAGCTCGATCAGAAAATAGCCCAGAAACAATTAATTGATCGCTTAAGCAATGGTGGCTATTTAAATGTTGAAACGGTGACAACCCATGGAGAGTTTGCCGTTCGTGGCGCAATCATGGACGTTTACCCGATGGGGGTTGCTAACCCAGTCCGTATTGAATGGTTTGACGATGAAGTAGAATCGATTCGATGGTTTGATGTCGAGACGCAACGCACTATCGAGAAAGTAGCAGAAATTAAGATTCTTCCAGCGCGAGAAATTGCCACGACCCAAAATGGTATAACCGGATTTCGTAAACGCTTTCGTGAACGTTTTGACATCGATCCTCTCAGCAGCCCTGTCTACCAAGATGTCACTGAAGGTATTATTCCAGGCGGCATCGAGTATTACTTACCACTGTTTTTCGAAAAAACCGGCACACTATTCGACTACCTACGTGAACAAACTCTGGTGGCACGTAATGAGCAACTCAACGAATATGTCGGTGCAACCCTACTCGATTATAAGACGCGACATGAATCACTTGCTTATGATGTTCAAAAACCTATTTTGAAGCCAAGTGAGCTCTGCCTTTTAGAAGATGAATTCTTCGCGCAACTCAATCATTTTGCAGGCCTCATCTTTCGCACCAACCAAGCTCCTGAAGCGGCTCTTCCAGATCTATCCGCAGACAGCCAAGGCCAAGCCACATTCGCAAGACTGACAGCTTTTTTGGCGCAACAAACCTTACCCACGTTAATCGTTGCCGAATCCGCTGGTCGTCGTGAAGCCTTATTGGACTTATTGCAAGACGCTAAAATTAAGCCCTCTGTGTGCGAAACCTGGCAAAGCTTCTGCGAGGAAACAAGTGGACTCTTCATTACCGAAGGATTGCTGTCGCAAGGTTTTGTTTTAGACGAGCACTGCGTTCTCATAGCAGAAAGTAATTTGTTAGGCGAACGCGTCACACAATCGCGCCGACGCAAAGCCTCTAACATCGACGAAGATGCCATTATTCGTAACTTAACAGAGTTGCGAATGGGTGCGCCGGTTGTTCATATTGATCACGGCGTTGGCCGCTATTTAGGGCTTACTAATTTATCCATTGATGGACAAGAAACCGAACTGCTAACGCTTGGCTACGCCAACGACGCAAAACTGTACGTGCCAGTATCGTCTCTACAATTGATTTCACGCTATACCGGGGCCGACGAAGAACACGCGCCGCTGCACAAATTGGGCACTGACAAATGGAGCGTTGCCAAACAAAAAGCCGCTGAAAGAGCGCGAGATACCGCCGCTGAACTGTTAGAAATTTACGCTAAACGGGAGTCTAAAAAAGGTCATGCGTTTGCCAAACCTGATGACGCTTACAAACAGTTTTCATCTGGTTTCCCGTTTGAAGAAACACCAGACCAACAATCGGCCATCGACGCGGTCATTCATGATATGTCTAACGCTAAAGCCATGGACCGTCTCGTATGTGGTGACGTAGGTTTTGGTAAAACCGAAGTGGCGATGCGGGCAGCATTCCTAGCCGTTCAAGATGGCAAACAAGTCGCCGTACTGGTTCCAACCACCCTATTAGCGCAGCAACACTACGATAACTTCTGCGACCGCTTTGCAGATTGGCCCGTTCAGGTAGAACTGCTGTCTCGCTTCCGTTCCGGCAAACAGACTACCGCCGCTATCGATCGTATCCAACAAGGTACCGCTGACATTATTGTAGGTACCCATAAACTGATTCAAAGCGACATCAACTTCGCCAACCTTGGATTGGTCATCATTGATGAAGAGCACCGCTTTGGTGTGAAGCAAAAAGATCAGTTTAAAGCCTTACGTGCAGAAGTGGATATTCTGACACTGACGGCAACCCCGATACCGCGAACTCTTAATATGTCTCTAAATGGTATTCGAGATCTTTCAATTATCGCGACACCGCCGGCTAAACGTCTCTCAATCAAGACCTTCGTGAAGCAAAAAGACACTCATCAAATTAGAGAAGCCGTATTGCGTGAACTGTATCGCGGTGGACAAGTTTACTATTTACACAATGAAGTCCAATCCATCGAGAAAGCCGCCGAAGACTTAAAAGAGCTTGTTCCTGAAGCGCGCGTCATCGTTGGTCATGGTCAGATGCGTGAACGTGAACTGGAGCAGGTTATGTCGGACTTTTATCATAAGCGCGCCAATGTGCTGGTCTGTTCTACCATCATCGAAACTGGAATCGATGTACCCAACGCTAACACCATCATCATCGAGCGTGCTGATAAGTTTGGCCTCGCTCAGCTACACCAATTACGTGGCCGTGTCGGTCGCTCGCATCATCAGGCCTACGCTTATTTGCTAACTCCCAATGACCGCAAAGTCACCGGTGATGCAGAAAAACGCTTAGAAGCTATTACCATGGCCGACACGTTAGGCGCAGGGTTCACACTGGCCACGCATGATTTGGAAATTCGCGGAACCGGTGAACTATTAGGTGATGGACAAAGTGGTCACATTGAACACGTCGGTTTTTCATTGTTTATGGAAATGCTCGATCGTGCAGTTACTTCGCTTAAGAACGGTGAATCTCCTGACGTTGATATCTCAACGCCAGCACAGACCGACATTAACCTACGTATTGCCGCGTTAATCCCAGAAGACTACTTGGGTGATGTTCATACCCGTTTAATGCTATACAAGCGTATTGCCAGCGCCAAAAATGATGACCAACTCAAAGAACTGCAAGTCGAAATGATTGACCGCTTCGGACTATTACCGGACCCTACCAAGAACTTATTCCGCCAAACAGCTCTAAAATTCAAAGCGGAAAAGCTTGGTATACAAAAAATCGAAGCCAATCAGCACGAAGGCAAGATCCACTTTAAGAGCAACACACCTGTGGACCCTATGAAATTAATTTCGTTAATTCAAACGAAACCCGATCAATTCAAACTTTCCGGCTCGGATACGTTACGATTTATTGCTAATATGCCCAACGCAGACGAACGTTTCACTCATACTCTTAAAACATTGGAATTGTTACATTGAAAGCACTCTCTTTCTTAGTCTTTGGTGTTTTATCAAGCGCCATCAGCCAAGCCAATGCTGTCGACCTTAACAGCATTGATTTGGAAAAAGCACGTGCCTACCAAGCTTACGTTATGACGTTTGCTTGGCCTGACAACATGAGCTCAGAAACCATCGAGTATCAAGATGTTTATTCGCTAGATGGCTTAATGAAAAATCCTAGACGAAGTGCCTCAAGCATTGCCCCGCGTTCACTGCCTTCACCTTTTGATAATTTCCAAAGTACGATCAGAGCGCGCGCTGAGCTACTAACATCTAACAGCTGGACTTTAATTTTTCCTGATACAGGCGCGTCTATTTCGAAGCCGCTTTTCAGTGATGCTCAGCAAAATGGATACCCAGAATTCACAGGTAAGGTCACCTTCACTTTAGGTCGCTACCTTGAAAGTAATTTACATTATCAGTCCTATCTATTTGGCAACCCTGTCGCAGTGATACCAGAAGAGGTACACGCAAACGCTCATGCTTCTGGCACCCAACTACAACCGAGCCAAAGCTTTTGGGACGGCCCTTCCCAAGTCCTGCCTCTTCACTTCAAAAATAAAACGGCCAGCAAAAAACTCAACTATATCGATCATCCCATCGTTGGCACCCTCATTTACTTCGAGCCGCTCGATCTGGAACAAGCAATTGATTTAGTCTCGGAGCGCTAGATATAAAAAGACCCCCAGTAATTGGAATATCCAACTATTGGGGGTCAGTTCATTGAGCGGGATTTTTTATATCTCTTTAAAAGACTTAAAAGCCTCGATGATTTAAGGCTTTAGACAACCATCCTGTGGCTTTTTGCTCTACCGCGGACAACACACCCAACCCTAATCGCTCTGTAAACGCTTTAGGTTCACGATACGTCACTTGTACCACATCGTGATCTGAATAGTATTGCTCTAAATAGGCATCACTGGTCATCACAGCGTCGGCAAGTTTATTGTCAATGGCTTCAGAGCCATACCATGTTTCACCGGTCGCAATGGCATCGATATCTAATACAGGACGATTTTTAGACACGAAGTGCTTAAACAAATCATGTGTATCTTCTAAATCTTGCTTAAACTTCTCACGACCTTCATCAGTATTCTCACCCAACATTGTTAAAGTACGCTTGTACTTGCCCGCTGTGTGCAGCTCTACATCAATGGTATTACGCTCAAGCAAGCGATGAATATTTGGCACTTGCGCCACAACACCAATCGAGCCCAAAATCGCAAACGGCGCGGCAACAATCTTATCGGCCACACAAGCCATCATATAACCGCCACTGGCCGCCACTTTATCAACGCTAACAGTTAACGGAATCCCCTTATCACGAATTCTCTGCAGCTGTGAAGCGGCTAATCCATAGCCATGCACGACACCACCAGGGCTTTCAAGACGAACAACCACCTCATCTTTCTCGGTTGCCACACTTAAAATGGCGGTAATCTCTTCGCGCAGAGACTGCACCGCACTGGCCTTTATGTCTCCGTCAAAATCTAAAACATAAACGCGTTTCTGATCTTCACTTTGTTTCACAGCAGACTTAGCTTCTGCTTTCTTTTGCTTTTTAAGGGCTTTTTGCTGCTGCTTTAGTATCTTTTTATCAAACAATTTTTTACTCAGCTCATCTTTCATGGTTTGGTAACCATCATTGAGCTTAGTAATTGTTAGGTTGCCATTCTTACGCTGTTTATTCTTGCCGCTCGCAACAACCGACAAAATCAGCAGAATGATCAACGCAATACTTAATAGGCGTATTAGAAAGCCTGCGTAATCTGCTAAAAACTCCAAATCAAAACTCCTAAACTACTGTGTATTAATTACTTTCCGGCCAATGATAATAGAGCCCACTACACATTTCACAATACTTAATTTTGAGTTCGTTGACTTTATATGTCGCTCTTTAAACAGTATTTGCTTAGTATTTGCACTCAAAACTACGGCTTTGGCCATAATTAAGGAGCGCACTGTTAATGAAAGCATCACTATCTCAAGCTTTCGGCAATAACTTTTTAGGGTCATCTCCCCTCTGGTATAAGCAAACCATCATCGCTTTTCTTATCTTAAACCCTATTGTTTTGGTTTCTATGGGACCATTCGTGGCGGGCTGGTTATTAATTGTTGAATTCATTTTCACTTTAGCGATGGCGCTAAAATGCTATCCCCTTCAACCAGGAGGGCTGCTGGCTATAGAAGCTGTTTTGCTTGGTTTAACGACTAGTGAAGGGGTTTATCATGAAGTGGAGAGCAACATTGAAGTCATCCTGCTGCTAATGTTTATGGTTGCTGGTATTTATTTCATGAAAGATATGCTGCTGTTTATTTTTAATAAACTGCTAATTAAAATCCGCTCAAAAGTAGCGATATCTCTTGTTTTCAGCTTTGCAGCAGCCTTATTGTCGGCTTTTTTGGATGCCTTGACCGTGACCGCTGTTTTAATCAGTGTCAGCGTTGGCTTTTACTCGGTTTACCACAAGGTTGCATCAGACCAATCGAACAATAAATCCCATGACCTAAGTGGTGATGAGTTGGTGCTACCTGTCAATCAGGAAGACTTGGCAAAATTTAGAGCCTTTTTACGTAGCTTGCTTATGCATGGTGCGGTTGGTACCGCATTAGGTGGCGTCTGTACACTAGTAGGTGAGCCTCAAAACCTTCTGATCGCTCACGTTGCTGGCTGGGACTTTATTGAATTCTTTATTCGCATAGCGCCTGTGTCCATGCCAGTACTTGTGGCAGGACTACTCACTGTCGTTATTCTAGAAAAAACCAAATGGTTTGATTATGGTGCCAAGCTTCCTGAAAACGTGCGCAATATTCTGAAGAACTTCGCTGACGAAGAAGCGGATAAAAGCACGGCTAAATACAAAGCACAGCTGGTTGTGCAAGGCCTTGTGGCGATTATTCTGGTCCTCTCTCTGGCTTTACATGTCGCTGAAGTTGGCTTGGTTGGACTGATGGTGATTGTGCTACTAACGTCCATGAATGGCATTACCGAAGAGCATCGTATTGGCCACGCGTTTGAAGAGGCGCTTCCGTTCACGGCATTATTAGTCGTATTTTTCAGTGTTGTATCGGTGATCCATAGCCAACATTTATTTCAGCCGTTTATCGACTTTGTACTGAGTTTCCCCACCGATAAGCAACCAATAATGTTCTTCATTGCAAACGGTCTTTTATCTGCGATAAGTGATAACGTCTTTGTCGCCACCGTCTACATCAGCGAAATAAAAAGCGCTTTGGATGAAGGCTTAATTACACGTGAACATTTCGACCTATTAGCCATCGCCGTAAACACTGGCACCAATCTACCAAGTGTGGCAACGCCTAACGGTCAGGCTGCCTTCTTATTCTTGCTGACCTCTGCTATTGCGCCTCTGTTGCGCCTATCCTATGGCAAAATGGTGTGGATGGCACTTCCGTACACCATTGTTTTATCCGTAGTTGGTGGCATTTGTGTGAGTTACTTAGCCATGTAATTCACAGCAAATAAAAAGGCCCAGTAAAATGTCTCTACTGGGCCTTTTTATTAGGGATGTGACTGTTATTCGCTCTGCTCCAAAGCAGGGTTTTCAAGCTTACGCCATAATGACAAACCAGATTTCTTATCAATCAGATCCAGTCTTTCGTTATGTGACTCAAGTTCCGATTCACTGGCTTTAATCACCTTCAGCTTCGGGCGATCAGAAGACAATCGACGAACAGCCAATCGAGCTTCTTCACCTTCGTCACCATCCCCTCCAAAACCGCCAATCGTGATTTGACCACCGGTCATTAGCAAATAAACGTCGGCTAAGATTTCCGAGTCGAGCAAGGCGCCGTGCAGCTCTCGATGAGAGTTGTCGATACCATAACGCTTACATAAGGCGTCTAGATTGTTTTTCTGACCTGGGTGCTTGCGTCGCGCATAAACCAAGCTGTCGAAAACCTTACAGACATCAGCAACTTTAGGGAAACCACCCAGCTTCGAGAACTCATTATCTATGTGACCAACGTCAAACGGTGCATTATGGATGACTAGCTCAGCACCTTTTATAAAATCGAAAAACGCTTGTGCGACGTCCGCAAACTTAGGCTTATCTTGTAGAAATTCATTACTGATTCCATGAACATTGAAAGCTTCTTCTTCGACTTCACGCTCAGGGTTGATATAGACATGGAAGTGATGTTTTGTAAGCTTGCGCCCCACCATTTCAACACAACCAATCTCGATAATGCGATGACCTTGCTTAGGGTCGATACCTGTTGTCTCGGTATCCAGTACCACTTGTCTCACGATTTTGCCCTCAATTCATCAATGCCTTGGTTGGCCAATTCATCCGCAATCTCATTACCTTCGATACCAGCATGGCCTTTTACCCAGTGCCATGCCACTTGATGCTTTTGGCACATCTCATCAAGTTGCTTCCATAGATCTTGATTCTTTACCGGCTGCTTCGATGCCGTTTTCCAGCCTTTACGCTTCCAGCCAGCCAGCCATTCCGTGATACCTTTCTGAACATAAGAAGAGTCTGTATATAAATCTACCTGACATGGTTCTCTTAACGCTTTTAAGCCTTCAATTGCCCCCAGCAACTCCATACGATTATTGGTTGTATCATGTTCACCACCACACAATCGCTTTTCATGGGCACCGAATGTTAACCATGCACCCCATCCGCCAATGCCGGGATTGCCTTTACATGCACCGTCGGTGTAAAGCGTTACTTCTTTCATTAAATTACTTAATCTCTTTGATGGTCGGTTTAGTCAATGGCGGAACACGAACTTTGGTCGCTTTCCAACGCGGTTTAAGAGGAATATAGCGACGAGTTTGCTTAGTGGCGGTCATAATGTAGACACTGCCCATGGGCAATTTCAGTGCTTTGAGCGAATTCCCTAACCAGCCCATACGTTGACGCCATTTACTGGATTTAAACGGCATATCGTAATCAATAAACTCAACTTTTTCGAGGGTTAATCCTGCTACCTTCAACCAATCGTCTAAACGGCGATGGGAGATAAAACTGGCGGACCATGGCGCACGCATACGCTTAGAAAATGCCCGACGAATCCCCCAGAAACTAAATGGATTAAACCCAATAATAATCAATTTACCGCTTGGCAATAATGTACGCGCTACTTCGTACAAATCACGATGAGGGTTTTCGGATAAATCCAACGTATGATGCAACACTATGGCATCAATACCGTCAGACTCCAAAGGCAGTTCGCTCATATTTGCCACCACCGTAGATTGACTCGCGCCAAGCTCAAGCACAGGCGACAAGCAAATATTTTCTCGCATACGATGGTTATGAAACGTGAGCTGTTTTAACGGAGATTGCTGCACCAGATAGTAACCCACCATGTTATCCAGCTCACGCTCAACGAAATCATGCTCTTCGTTTAAAAGCCGCTGTCCTAATTCAGTGTCATACCAATCTTGGAATAATTGTCTTGATTGGTTATCCAACATACAATGCTCTCTTTCGTTACGGGGCTGCAAAACCAAAATGAGCCGTAGCCCATTCATTAATATTTAAACATACACGTTGGCCATATGACATTTTTTCCGTTACCCGCATTTAATGACAACTACATCTGGATCACTAAAGACGCTACGCGAAAGACCATATGGGCTGTTGATCCCGGCGACGCTCAAGTTGTGCTCGACTACTGCAAAGCAGAACATCTGACACTGGCAGGGATCCTAATTACCCACCACCACAAAGATCATACCGGTGGTGTTGAGACACTTAAGAAAGAATTCAACTGCCCTACTTATGGCCCTGAATCGTTATCGCCTACTCTTGTTACGCATCCATTAAGACAAGGTGAAAGCGTAACCGTTCATCACCAAGAGTTTCTCGTATTAGAAACCCCAGGTCATACACTAGATCATATCTGCTATTTTGCTGAGCCAGAACAACAAGCACCACAGTTACTATGTGGTGATACGCTATTTCGCGGTGGCTGTGGTCGCTTATTTGAAGGCAGTCCAGCGCAAATGCTGAACGCAATGACTCGTTTACGAGCGCTACCACACGCCACACAAGTTTACGGCACCCACGAATACACTCTTGCTAACTACCGTTTTGCACTGGCCATCGACCCAAACAACACGGCACTGGTGAATGCCAATCATGAGGCAGAAGCCTTACGGGCAAAAGATATCCCAACCCTGCCAACAACCATCGCCTTGGAAGCGCAAACAAATCCGTTTATGCGCTTCGATTGGCAACAAGTAGTCGCTGGAGCTGCGCATCTACTCAACGAAGACCCTGCACAGGATTTGATCAATGGTTTTGCACAGATTCGACGCGCCAAAGACGGCTTTTAGTTGATCTCTAAAAGCCAATCATTAGAATGCAGGCAAATTTATATAAAATGTGAGCAGAATGACTAAAAACATACTCATCGCCCTTATGGCGGGCAGTATCCTAACGGGCTGTCAATCCTTGACCCATACACCTGCGGATATTGCCGACATCGATGCTGAGAATAAGGCCATTGGTGCCCCAGAAGCCGATGCAAACGAAATCGACTTCATCGATACGGTCAAACCTGTTCGCTCGGACGACGCAAAAATTGCCAAAGTCATCGACAACCAAGTTGATATCGATGCCAATTTACCGCCAGAAGATATATGGGATCGCATACGCTCAGGTTACCAACTTAACCTAGACGTTGATCAGCCACGCCTGAAATCGCAACTACGCTGGTACAGTACACACAAATCCTACTTAGATCGCGTGTCTAAGCGTGGTGAACGCTACATGTTCTACATTGTTGAGCAGTTAGAAGAAGCTGGCATCCCGCTTGAAATTGCCTTATTGCCTATTGTCGAAAGTGGCTTCGACCCATTTGGCTACAGCCATGGACGCGCCTCCGGCCCGTGGCAATTTATCCCATCAACCGGCCATATCTACGGCCTAGAGCAGACTTGGTGGTTAGATGGCCGACGTGATATTCAACTGTCTACTCAAGCGGCCGTTGCTTACTTAACTCGCCTAAACAAGATGTTTGATGGTGACTGGTTGCATGCACTGGCGTCATACAACTCAGGTGAAGGCACCGTCATGCGCGCGATTCGCCGCAACAAGAAAGCCGGTAAACCGACGGACTTTTGGAATCTAGATTTGCCAGCGGAAACACGTGCTTACGTGCCCAAGCTACTGGCATTAGCTAAAATCATGAAAGACCCTGATGCTTACGACTATAAGACACATTTTATTGCTAATGAACCTTACTTTGATGAAGTGAATATTGGCGGCCAAATCGACCTTGCTCAAGCGGCTGACATGGCAGGCGTAAGTATCGATGAAATTTATTTGCTGAACCCAGCCTTTAACCAGTGGGCAACTTCACCAGATGGGCCCCATAAGCTATTGGTACCCATTGATTCCGCAGATGCCTTCCGTACCAAATTGGCGAAACTACCGCCAAAAGAGCGTGTCACATGGATTCGTTATACCGTCCAAGCAGGCGACAACTTAGGCGGCGTAGCCCGTAGTCACAATACGACTGTGGACGTTTTAAAGGACATCAATAAAATTGATACATCTTTGATTCGTGTTGGGCAGCAACTTATGATTCCTGTAGCAGGCAAAAGCGCCGCCAGCTATACATTAAGCTCCCATCAACGCTTACTGTCAAAGCAGTCTCGTGCGCCAAGCTCTAACCGCGTCAAGGTCAACTACACCGTTGAGAGTGGAGACAGCCTGTGGAGTATTGCACAAAAGTATAATACCGATACAAAAACGCTGGCACGCTGGAACAGTATGGGACTTGGCGACCCTCTTATCCCAGGCAAAAAACTCGCCGTCTGGATGAAACCTGAAGCGGGCAAAACGAGCCAGCGCGGCGCTCGTTCTGTCGTAAAACGCGTGATTTATACCATTCGCTCTGGTGACTCATTAGCCGTTGTGGCAAATAAGTTTAAGGTGAGCGTGGGTGATATCCGTAAATGGAACCCGAAAGTGGGTGGTCAGAAATACGTTCAACCAGGTGATAAGGTAACCTTACTGGTAAACGTAGTCGGTGGCTAAAACCTTTTCGATGACAAAAAAAAGAGGCCCATGATAATGGGCCTCTTTTTTAATGCTTAGAATTGCTTAAAGATCACTCGTAACGGCATAAGTAAGCGGTAACTTCTGCTACTTTAACGCCGAATTTTTGGTTAGCTTCAACAATGAAAGTTTCACCTTTAGCATACGTCTTCCACTCAGTCGCATCCGGCAAAAGGACCGTTAAGGAACCAGAAACAACACTCATGTATTCGCGTTGAGAAGTACCAAACTCGTATTCACCAATGTTCATTACACCAACGGTAGACGTGCCTTCTGCGTTTTCTAACGCAATCGATTTCACCGCATCATCAAAATAGCTATTTACTTGTAGAGACATAAAACACTCACTGTGATCAAACATGGCTAGCTTGCTAGCCCACTTTAAAATGGCTGACTACATCAGCCTGCATTCATTTCTTCGATAATCCATTCTTTAAACGCGACCATGGCTGGGCTTAATGCGCGATTCTTTTCAAACACTAAGTAAAAAGAGCGATTCGTCTCTAAATGTTTATCAAATAACACCTGCAACTGCCCAGAATCCACTTCCGGCATGACCAAGCTAATGTCTGCTAAAGCAATGCCTAACCCTTGCGCTGCTGCACCTGCGGTTAACGAGCCACTTGAAAACATCAAGCCACGACGAAATACTTTCGGATCTAGACCATTTTGCTGCAGCCAATCATTCCACTCGTCGCCACGTTTGCTCACATGCAGCAATGGGTAAAAACGCATGTCTTCTGGGACCTTGATCGGTTGGTTCGGCTTAATTAGCTTAGGCGAACACACAGGCGCCAGCCGGATTGGCCGCAAATAGTGCGCTTCTATGCCATCCCATTCACCATTACCAAAGTAAACCGCCATATCAATCTCACCCAATGAGAAATCAATCAAACCCATGGAGGAACGAATTTCGATTTCAATGTCAGGATAACGATTTTGAAACCGCTCCATGCGTGGCATTAGCCAACGTGTGAGAAAAGAGGGTGCAACAGCAAGCTTCAGTGAGCCAGCATGTTGAGCACTTTTCAGGTCAGCCGTCGCCTGCTCAAGCTGCTGGAAGATCTTCTTAATCGGTTTAATGTAGCTTTCGCCCGCTTCGGTCAACACCACCTTGCGCTTTGTGCGACGAAACAATTCAATGCCTAGAAAACCTTCTAAGCCTTTAATTTGATGGCTGATTGCTGAAGGCGTGACATTAAGCTCTTGCGCCGCCTTGTTGAAACTTCCATGACGAGCTGCGGACTCAAAGCATTTTAGCGAGTTTAAAGGCGGTAATCTGTTAATAGCTGACACTCCGAATTTTATAAGACCCAGATAAATACAAAGGGGCTAAAACAAGCGTTTAAATACCATCAACCATCTTGATCCATTTGTTTTTTAGGTAAACGAAACGGTTCAAAGCCTTGCTGATCGTTCTCATGAAACACAGCTTTCTTACGAGACGTCGGCTTCTTCTGGGTTTTCGGTGCTTTTTTCTTAATGGAAGCTTTCGGTTTAGCATCTTTCTGAGGTGCGCGCTTTTGCGTAATACCCGTAAACGTTGGCTCCAACCCTTCTATCGTCGACGTTGGCAACGTACGCTTCAAGTACTCTTCTACTTCTTTAAAGTTAAACCAGTCTTTGGGGCCGACTAGAGAAATCGCATCTCCCTTAAAGCCTGCTCGCCCTGTTCGCCCTGTTCGATGCACAAATTCTTCTGCAGGCTTTGGTATATCGAAGTTAAACACATGAGAAACACTAGCAATATCTAGGCCACGCGACGCTAAATCGGTACTGACTAAGACATTAAACTTGCCACGGGAAAAATCGTCCATCACTTTAGAACGACCACTTTGGCTCATATCGCCGTTTAAGCTGCCCGTTGTCAAACCCCACGTGCTCAAAAGCTCCGCTAAACGGACGGTATCTTGCTTGGTTGCAGTAAACACGATCGCTTGTTTTATAGTCAGAGTATCAAAAAAGTGATGCAGCAAGGCCTGCTTATGATCTAGGTGATCACACAAGTAAACATGCTGTTTAATGTCTAAATGCTCATCTTGACCATGTCCAACCGCCACACGAACAGGCTCGCGTAGTAACTCTTGAGCCATTTCATTTACTTCAGTGTCTTCCAATGTGGCAGAGAAAAACAAAGTCTGACGACGACGATGGTTAGCAGCGTTATTAATCGCACGAAGATCTGCGGCAAAGCCAAGGTCTAGCATACGATCCGCTTCATCTAAAATAAGCATTTCCAAACCTTCTAAAAAGACATTGCGCTGCTTTAGATGGTCGGCCATACGGCCCGGCGTAGCGACCACAAAATGAGGGTCTTTTTGAAAGTTTTTGTGCTGGTCGTTAAAGTTTTCACCACCCAACACCAAGATTGAGCTGTAACGAGTGCCTGCGATTAAAGTGCGCAAGGTAGCAAACACCTGTTTTGCTAACTCACGCGTTGGCACAAGAATCAACACTCGCGGATCACGGTTAACCAGTGCTCGACGCGTATATAATCGCTGAATTGCAGGTAACAGGTAAGCCAGTGTTTTACCTGAGCCAGTCTTCGATGATGCCAACAAGTCTTTACCCGTCATCGCCTCTGGAATTGCACGCGCTTGAATTTCTGTGGCGTGCTCATAGCCAAAGTGACTAAAAGAGTTTATTAATCGGCTATCTAAATCAAACTCAGAAAATAACAATCGCTTCACCTTATAAAAGTAATTTTTCGGATGCGCATTATAGCGTAGGCGGCCTCTTTTCGGACACCACAAATACGCTACATTTCGTGAAAAGTTCCAATCGTGTAAGCCTTACCAGCGCTTATCAATTGTACTAACTGAGTATCGCCATCATTTACCACCGACGCTTGCTCAACTAGCTGGTAAAACACATTACGATGAAAACTTGCCCACATACCATGCCGAACAGACACATAAGGCAAAAGCGCATCATCGTATTCAAACAATGCCACATCAGCATCCACACCAAGGGTTAATACATCATTTGTCTTTGTATAAAAACAACATACTGGCTGACCGTGTTCATCAACACTTTCTTCATAACGAACGACCTGAAACGGTGCATCTTCTACCTCTATTTGAACCTTTTCAGACGGGGTAACAAGAAAGTAATCCTCACCTTCTCGCCATAAAATACGACTAAATAAGGTCACCATTTTATCGCGCTTGATCACTTGGCCTTCATGCACCCATTCGCCATTAGCTTTAATAACCATATCCATCGTACCGCAGTACTCTGGATGCCACTTGTCCACGGGAGGGTATCCGTCTTCCAATGTTATTGGGTCTAAATTGATAGGGGGCATGAAACATTCCTAGACAGCAGATTAACGAAATTCAATTTAACTACAATATAATTCAACGTCCAAAAGAGATCTTGAATTAGATTCACTGTTACACTACACAGCATAGAGACTTCACTTACAGCATAGCTGATATAACTATTTTAAAAAGAGCCCCCAATGACGACTGAATTAGCACGAAAATTTCAAGACCCAAATCGTGGGGTTTATTTTATCGGCACAACACCGCCGAAAAATACAATCAACGACGATGAACAGCTTAACCAAATCGGCCAAAAACTTTTGGACCGCCTAGGCCAAATTGAAGTAGATGGCTTAATCGTATACGACATCCAAGACGAGAGCAGCCGCATTTCAAAGCCGCGTCCATTTCCATACATGGAAACTCACAATCCTTTAGATTGGTCGAAGCGCTTACAAACACTTGCTATTAAGCCTGTGATTACCTACAAAAGCGTGTCATCTCGTAGCACTGAAGAGTTTAATCAGTGGCTAGATTCTGCTTGGGATGAGTACGGTATTCGTGACATCGTTTTGGTCGGCGCCCCCTCATCAGACGGTCAAATCGTATTACCTCTTGCGAAGGCCTACGAAACATTGGCCAACAGCCAACATGACTTCAATTTGGGTGGCGTTACGATTGCAGAGCGTCATGCAGCGAAAGGCAATGAGCATACTCGATTGATCAACAAAACCGTTGCCGGTTGTGATTTCTTTGTTTCTCAAGCGGTCTACAACCCGCAAGCAACTGTTGATATGCTAAGCCAATACGCTCGCACTTGTCGTGACAACGGCGAAGAACCAAAGCGGGTGATTCTGACCTTTACGCCTTGCGGTAGCATCAAGACATTAGAGTTTATGGAATGGCTAGGCATTTCAGTGCCTGACGCAACGAAGCACCGTATTTTGGATGCCGAGTTACCATTAGATGAGTCGATCAAGATCTGTCGCTCGGCATTAGAGCAGATCATTGAAGTGGCATTACCTCTCGGTATTCCGCTAGGTCTAAACATCGAAAGTTTGACCAACCGCAAGGAAGAAATCGACGCGTCCATCAACCTTTACAAGCTACTTAAGGCCACACTAGACCTTAAGCTTGCGGAACAAAATCTAGCCTAAATTAGAAGGTTTGATCACTTGTTGCAGTTGAGCTATGACCTGCTCGGCTGCAATCAGCGTCATAGCGTTAGGATCATGCACTCTTGACGCCCAAGGCAACTCCCCTACAGGCTTACCGTATTCTTTCTCTGCGCAGGATTCGTACACACTGACGACCTTATCTAAATCATTATAGGGGCCAGTGCGCATGGGATTAGAATGCGCATACAAACCAATCACGGTTGTACCAACCAACGTTGCCATATGAGCAGGCCCAGTATCCGGGCTGACAACACACTCCGCATCAGCCAACACCCTCAACATTTGCGGTAATGAGGTTCGCCCAACTAGATTCACTACACCCTCTTGCAGCAAGGATTGCGCTAGCCTTTTTTCTGAATCACTAGGGCCTCCGGTCAAAACCACTTGTATCCCTTGCTCTTGCAACCAATCGATCACTGATTTATAGCCATCTAGCGTCCAATTACGTTCCGCTTTGGAGGCGCTTGGGTTAATCACGACATAAGGACTTTTCAAAGCCGCAGGCTGCTTAGCTAACGTCAGTGGCAAAGGTAACGTAACCTCATGAACATCTAACTTAGCTGTTAACGTTAAGAATGAGTCCAACACATGAGGAGAACGAGGCACAACACCAAATTCATTGACAAACCAATGCTGTTTTTCACGGGAATAGGCTTTATGAAAGCCTATTTTTCGGGTCGCTTTTAGCATTTTCGTTAACAAACTGGCTCTTAGAGACCATTGCATATGCAGCAATACATCAAACTTAGTCGTCACCAAAGACCGACGTAAAGCAAGCATGCCTTTTATACCAGATCGTTTTTCGTATACTCGCACGTCAATATTAGGTAACAAACGCACCAGCTGCGCTTCCAGGGGACCTGTAATCCAAGTAATCCTAGCTTTGGGATAACGCTTTTGAAGCGCGGCGACCACCGCCATAGCATGACAAACATCCCCAAGTGCTGAGAGGCGTACCACAGCGATATTCTGAATTGTCTGATCCATTTGTTCCTCTGGGGCTGCTTATATATGAGAACTATTATAAAATAGCCGTGCTCAAAATGACGCTTTTATTGCGTCATCTCATTCATTTTTTTAGATTATTTACATGCCAAGCATTCACCCGACCGCAAGTAGCGACATTGTTTTTATCAGCCCCAATTACAAAGGGGTCACCAAGGATTGGTTCCAACCCGAGTACTGGCAAGCACAAGGCAAACTTACCCATACTGCAACAGGGCGTGGTACCGTTTGGTTTTTAGACACTCCGCAAGGCGCAGCTGTTTTGCGCCAGTATCGGCGCGGTGGACTGATCGCAAAGTTTAATAAATTTAAATTCTTAGCTCAGCCAATGGAGCAAACTCGCGCCTTTAAGGAACTCGCTTTGCTGGAAACGCTGCAGCAATTTGACCTCCCTACTCCGACACCTATTGCCGGGATGGTGCGCAGAGAAGGCGTGTTTTACCAAGCGTGGCTGCTTACAAAAGTGATCCCTAAAGCCCAAGACTTATTTGAGATATTACAACAACACACTTTAAGCATGGACACTTGGCGCCAAATTGGTCGCACCATCAAACGCTTCCATGATAAAAACGTCTATCACAGTGACCTGAACTGTCACAACATCATGCTTGATCAGGATAAAAAGGTATGGCTGATCGATTTTGATAAATGCGCGATAAAGAGCAATCAAGGCCGCTGGAAAAAAGACAACCTAGAGCGCTTACACCGCTCATTTGAAAAAGAACTAAACAAACTCAATCGCTTCGAGTTCTCAACTCAAGCTTGGCAACATTTATTAGACGGGTATCATAATAGCCAGTCTTAATAAAATGAAAAAAGCTTTGCTGGGCAACCAACAAAGCTTTTTTCATTATTCATCACACTACTTAACGTTAGCGATTTTCTAAGCGATTGTAATCTAAGATGCCGCTCGACAAAGGCTTCATCGCTTTATTTAAACGCGCAATTTCATCGCTGGTCGCCCAAAATTCACTGCTGGTTCGGCGTACACCAAATTGATTCAACAACTCTGCATAGTCCTTTTCCGAGCGAAGTTCTTTAACCATCCCAACAAAAGTTGGTATGTCTTGCTCACGCATTTTTAACAACACATTTGGATAATCTCCAACAATACCTCGCGCTACGATTAACGTGTCTTCCTCTGGTAAAAGAGTCGATTCTTCATCCAACAAACTGGTGATACTTGAATGGGCTCGATTATGAATAATGGTTGCCAATTCCGCTGGCTGATCGCCTCGTGTAATCATCAACATTGCAAGCTCTGGAAACACGGACGCACTTTTTCCTTGCAATGCTTGTAAGCTCAGTAACATTTCTTGAGAATCAGCGCTTAACGCGGACTGGGACAATTCGTGCCGACGACTTAATACCGGAGCTAAACGCTCTTTGATTAAAGCAAACAACTCTTCGTTATGGTGATCGGTTTGATAATCGACCGCTGACGCCACATCAATTTTCAATAAGTCACTGAAAATATAATCTTTGATTGTCTGATCGGCATCGCGATACCAGTATTCTCGAACCGCGGCGCGCTCATCTCGTGGCAAGAACATCAAGAAATTCATCTCGCCTTCCATACGGAGAAAATCCATATAGAGGCGTGTCACTAACTGATGCCCAACGTTACCGAAGACATCAAAACCCGCCACCAATAGATAGTGAATACGCTCTAGCAGTGGATAATCAATCACCCATGCTGTCTTAGGCGAAGGTCCTACCAAACCTTTTTCTACCGTAGCATTATCAAAATGACGCATCACGGTCAGCGCAGCATTAGGGTTCCGTCCTTCACCGTCCCAAATCATTGATGTGGTGAACTCCATCCCTTCTTGACCCATGTTATCAATCAGTTGCGCTTTTGAAGAAAGATAATCCTTCTGCTTTTCTGAGTATTTAATCCAGGTTGAAATCGGCAGCACATTATTGCTTAGCGAAGCAGGCAGGCCCAGCGATGTCGCATTTTGTCGTAAGAAGTCACTACCGATGTTATGTAATTCGAACTCTGGATCAACAAAATAAACCCAGAACTGCTCATTGATTACGTTAACGGCGACCTGACCTCGACAGACAGGCCCTTTGATAAAGGCCATAATGGTATTTTGCGCATGATCTAACAAAAACCGATAACGACTGTTTGCTGGGATTTGCTCAAACGCCTTAAATGGATTGCTGGCAATTTCAACGTCATAACCTGGAAGTTCAGTCACGTCATATTTTTCGCCGTAGAACCAAGCAGACCAACGTTTATAACGAGCCTCATCCAGATGCATCGGAATAAAGGTTTTCTGTACACGACTCTCTGGGTCCAACCAAAGTCGGTAGTACACTCTGTCCACGCTGGGATCTTCATAAGGACGTCGAGTGCTAATACGCTTTATAGGTTCTCCAGGAGGCGTACTTGAGCGAATTAATTTGAACGTATAACGCGCTTCATCATCAAAATACAAACTGTAAAGATAGATGTGCTCAAAAATATAACGATTAACCAACTGCTCTTTCATTGAGTCGCCGTTAAAGCGACTTTCCCACGTCTGCACTTGCTGAGACACGCTTACAGGAACATTAGCAGTGGCATTCATCAGCGCACCTTTTGCTAGCCATGTTGTTAGTATGTCATATTCGCGATCATTTAACTCAGGCAAGCCATAAGGCATGCCCCATGTGGGATGCGATTGTTCGAAGTTGGAATACTCTTCAACCGCTGGACAAACTTGGTCACGATTTAAGGAGAAGTCGTACTCATCAGCAGGCAGGACATCAGTTTGGAAGGCACCTTGTTGACGACGTAATGCAATGGCTCGATACATTACACTGCCCTGCAAATTGGCTGCGGGGCTTTGCTCTCGTTCATTTAAGATGGGGTAAAATCCTTTCTCGCGCCACTCTTCAGTTGTTCGAGCATCTTCAAACAACCGTGTAGGCTTTAGAGCAAGAAGACGGTCACCTTCATAGACCCTTTCTTTGCTGCCGCCACGTTCAATGCCACTGAACGCCGTCAATTTAATTTGACAAGGAGCGTCATAACAGGCGTGGCAATTAATACAACGGCTTTCAAGAATCGGCTTAACTTGATCTTGGTAAAAATTATCCGGAATAGCCTTAGCCGTTACCTGACGGTTTTCAATATCAGCAGGACCAAACACGTCATCTAGATTATTGGTCGCATAGACGGCACAACCAGACAATACGACTAATAACAGCACTAAAGACCATCTCGAAATCAACTTCATCCACTCATCCTAACTCGTTCTTAAATTTTCTTTACGTTTAAACAAAACATTTGGTTTACCCTCTGTACAAAAACAAAAAAAGGGAAGCGAACTTCCCCCTTTTAATTAACGCCTTAACAAGAAAGCGTTATTTTGTTTCTTCTTCGTCATCAAACTCAACCAATTCATAAGCGTCTTCGCCCATGTCTTCGTTGGCCAGTAACAAGGCATCCTCATAGGAGCTACCGAATTCGATACGAGTAATGTCATATAGGTCATATTCGTAAGTCTCATCAAACCAACGCGCATCGGAACCAATTTCTTCCAATTCAAACGTCGTTGAGTCTGCACGAACCACGCGACCGATTTCACAGCCATCTGGATCGACTTCCTCACGATGAAGTGTCACTAAACCGTATTCTTCACTGACATCCATTAGCAAAACAGCCAAGTCCTCAAGCTCAACTTCAGGATCTTCAATGTCTTCCCCACGTAGCTCTAGGACACGCTTTTGGAAATCATTAAACGGTGCAGGATGCATAAAATCGCTAATGTCTTCCAAAAATAGAACTTGATACCCATTCAGGTGAACGCCGTCGTCCACTAACTGCATCAGTACCATTTCTTCGTTTGCCGCAATAATAAAACCGTCAGTCCAATTATCTGGTCCGTCGATTTCTTCGCGAAAGATACGTACGACATTCTTACGCGTTCGGGCTTTTTCCAATTCGATGAGCATAATGGCTCCTAAAGGACATCATTAAAAACAGTGGCTAGTTTAAACCTTGGCTAACAAAGGGACAACTCATTGCTGAAAATCATGCCAATTTTCAATCAAATCAATTAGATCATCTAACCCGCACTCGGATTCAACACCATCATTTGACGCTTGAAAGAAACCACTCTGAGTATCAAACATCGCTTTGATTTCGTCTTCAGCTTGGCTCATATCCACACGACGCTTAACAGCGACGCCTTCTGGACTGATCAGCACATGAAAAATGCCATGTTGAAACTCAGTAATTTCGTTATCCTTTTCAGCTAACGAAGCGGCCTGCCATACACGCTGCACCGCTTCTTTATCTTTTAGGTACTCGCTGACCCATTCAGCAATGGCGGCAAACTCTATTTCCGCGATCACGCGGTATGCGCCTTCTTCTTGATCAAATGCTATTTCATAATCCATAGAGCAATACCTCACCCTTTATCATCGCTAACTGGCGCACTGTCATGTTTATCTTGACGGTATTCCACATTTTTTTGTTGCTGTCGCTGTGGCACGGCGGCCGCAAGACGTGCTTTACGAGCCGCTTCTTTCGCCGCCTTCACTTGCTCAACTTTGACCCATTCTTGCGCCACCATGTCAGGCGTCTCCATAACATAGGGGCCGATAGCGCCGCTTCGAACATCGACAAGAAATACTTCGGCTGCTTTATGCATGTCGACTTTGCCGCCGGAACGCAACGCACCACGCTTAGAACCAATGATTTTCAACGTCTCGACAGCGTCAACAGGCGGAGATTTAAGCTTGTAGCGGGCCATCATGGCATCAGAGTAATCGGATATGAAGAAATTCAGGCCAACAATGGCTACATCTTCATAGTCAATCGCGGTATCACGCACCGCTCCAGTCACCGCAAGACGATAGCTGGCATCAGGGTTTTCAATTTTTGGCCACAAAATACCCGGAGTGTCTAAGATTTGAAAACCATCGCTGACACGCAACTTCTGCTGCGCTTTTGTCACAGCAGGCTCATTACCCACTTTAGCAACACGCTTACCCAGCAAAGCATTCATTAAACTGGACTTTCCGACATTGGGAATGCCTGCAATCATGGCACGAATCGGCTTTTCCGCCGAACCACGGTGCGGCACAAGCTTTTGCACCCAACCTGACAGTTTTGCTAAGTCGGCTTTATCCTGCGTACTAAATGGATAAGCAGTGATTTGGTCCGCTTCACGCCAGTGCTCTAACCATAGGTCGACGCGACTACGATCGGCTAAGTCTTTTTTATTCAACAAACGTAAAACCGGCACATCGCCACGCAATGTGGTTAACATTGGGTTTTGGCTCGAGTCTGGTATACGTGCATCCAAAACTTCGATGACCAGGTCTACTTGGGTCATGACCTCTTCGATTTCTCGTCGAGCCTTATTCATGTGCCCAGGGAACCATTGAACGCTCACGTTCTCACCTCTTTGTTACGATTCAAAAATTGGCGCGCAGTCTACCACAAAGTTTAGTGCACTACGGCAAAAACTCCGTACCGAACTTTAAAAACAAACCATTCGAGTGCAAGTCAAAGCAGAAAAGCCTTTTAAATCCTATCGACCCCTAAAGCTGACCTGCGTCAAAACACTAAAATCGCTCCCCCCCTATACTGCAAAACATCCAGAAACATCAGGTGTTTAGGCGCTTGAAGCTCTCTCTGGGTGTTCTCTCGATCGGGCTATCGCCCCTTAAGCCGCAGCGTCTTTTCGCTGCGGCTTTTCTTTTTCAAATCCCCTCTAAAACCCTTTTTTGTGCTTCGTTAATAACATCAGGATACAACCGATTAAACGGCACATGAGCTTGCTCTAGCAGCACATCCAATTCATCAATAAAGGGGGCCAAATAATGCCCCAATGTCCAGCGCTTCTGAATCGAATGGATTGCCCGCTCGACTCCCTCGTAAGTGCCCAGCTCTTTTAGCCAATTATAGTCTTCTAATGACGTAATCATGCGTTGCAAACGCTCAGGGCAATAGGCCTTATCGGCGATCAGAGCCAATACGGCCTCTGAAGCAAACGCATCAAACGGCTGTACGTCATAATCCGCCCAATGGCGAATCAGCCAATAGTCCATCGCAATATCTTGTACGATTCCAGCAAAACGTCGACGGCCTTGCCTTGGCATAGATTTAAAGCGATCGGATTCAGTGTGTGCGTCAACAAACGTGTCAACGGCTTGATGCAAACGCCAACCTTGCAATAGCTTTGGCGCACTAGGGTCTGGCTGCCACGGAAAATCCCCTAACAGGCTTCCGGCATAGGAAGTTTGGGTAATCTTGGCTAAATGGAGATGAGCAACGTAATTCACAACAAACTCTTACAAATTTTAATCAGCATACTTGCAACCTATAAATAGTGACGATCAATAAAATTTGCTAGACTGCAACAAATTTTAATCAATTGGATCATCTCTTGAACGCACCAACACCCATGCAGCTTTCTGAAACACTACCACCAAAACTTATCCAGCTTTTAGCGGATATGGGCATTCACTCCTTTACCCCTATCCAAGAGCAAGCTCTGCCTGACGTGCTAGATGGCAAAGACGTGATCGCACAAGCACAAACAGGTAGTGGTAAAACGCTGGCCTTTGCGATCGGCTTGGTGATGCAATTGAACCCGCGCTACTTTGGTTGCCAAAGTCTAGTGATGTGTCCAACACGTGAATTAGCCGACCAAGTTGCCAAAGAAATTCGCAAAGTGGCACGTTATTTAGAAAACATTAAAGTACTAACACTTTGCGGCGGCATGCCGTTTGGGCCACAAATCGCTTCCTTAGAACACGGTGCTCATATTGTAGTCGGTACTCCTGGACGCATTATGGAACATTTGCGCAAAGGCCATTTAGACCTAAGTGGCGTGAATAATCTCGTACTTGATGAAGCCGACCGCATGTTAGACATGGGCTTTATCGATAGTATTCGAGACATTGTTGAGATGACTCCTAAATCTCGTCAAACATTGCTCTTCTCTGCCACGTACAGTGACAACATCGCTAGTATTAGTAATGAGTTCCAACGTCAGCCTCGTTTCGTGAAAGTAGAAGTCGCAGAAGAAACGCGCCCAAACATTGATCAATACTTTGTTCGCGCAAACAACCCAGAAAAACCTAATCGTCTACTGGACACCTTAGCGCATTTTGAGCCGACTCAGGTCATTGTATTCTGTAACACAAAAGTAGAATGTGACGACGTTGCCGAGTGGCTAGTCGATCATGACATCAGTGCTTTAGCCATTCATGGTGATTTTGAACAAAAGCAACGTGACCAAGTGTTGGTGCGCTTTTCTAACAAAAGCTGTTCAGTATTAGTCGCTACCGATGTCGCCGCTCGTGGTATCGACGTAAAAGAAATCGATTTGATTATTAACTACGACACAACACGTGATACGGATGTGCATACACACCGAATCGGTCGTACGGGTCGCGCTGGTGCTGAAGGTATCGCCGTTAGCTTTATTACCGACCGAGATGATCGGAAATTGGCTGACATCGCAACACGTTTTAATATTGAACCCGAGTTTTTAGACTTGAAAACATGCCCAAGCAGCTATCAATTACAGCCTGAAGTGGCGACTATTTTGTTCGATGCAGGCAAGAAAAACAAACTACGCGCTGGCGACATTCTAGGCGCTTTAACCGCAGGCCTCGGCCTTGAGAAAAGTGCTGTCGGGAAAATTGATATCTTTGACTTTCAGGCCTATGTAGCGGTTGAAAAAGGCCAAGCCCGACAAATTGTGAAATCCCTTTCCGATAAAAAAATTAAGGGCCGCACCATTAAATCTCGCGTCCTTCGTTAATTATGGCTTGGTGTCAATGGTTGTACAGCGCGCGCACTCAATACCTTGGTTTTACTGTAGGTGCAGCAACGGTATTATTAGCAACACTGTTACCGGTTTCAGAGATCGCGACACCACCCGGTTCGGATAAATTACACCATGTACTGGGCTTCGCTTTCTGGGCAAGCCTCTGTGCATGGGGTTCGAGCCTCCGTTATTTTGTCTTCGCATCCATCATCATTGCCCTAGGTGGCGCCATCGAACTCATACAGCCCTTTGTTCACCGTCATGGAGAATGGAACGACTTCTGGGCCGATACCGCAGGCGTTGCTTTGGCTTCATTATTACACCTCGTTATCCGCCATGTTAAAAAGCGTGGTACAAATACTGCATAGTCTTACTTTGTATGTTCAGGCACACACTAGTCATGCTTGACCAATGCTTACAGAGGGAGATTTACAATGACCAGCTCTACAACCGCCCACACGCAGTTATTGCATTCACTGTTTGAAGCCGCATTGGATGTGGCACAACCTCATCGGTGTGTTCCAAGGCATATGCCATGCCCAGTAAAAGGCAAAACCATTGTCATTGGCGCCGGTAAAGCGTCCGCCGCCATGGCGCAAGCCTTTGAACAAAACTGGACAGGAGGCGAAGTCAGCGGTTTAGTCGTGACTCGTTATGGCTACGCTGTACCGTGTCAGCATATCGACATTGTGGAAGCCGCCCACCCTGTGCCGGATGCAAACGGCTTAACTGCCGCTCAAGATATCCTCCAAAGGGTCGCCAATTTAACCGAGGCCGATCAAGTTGTCGTGCTCATTTCTGGCGGTGGATCTGCCCTGTTACCTCTTCCCTACGATGAAATCAGTTTATCCGATAAACAGACAATTAACTCTGCGCTGCTTAAAAGTGGTGCAAACATCATAGAAATGAATACGGTGCGTCGCCACCTGTCACAAATTAAAGGAGGTCGTTTAGCCGCTGCTTGCTTTCCCGCAAAAGTCACCACTTTATTAATATCCGATGTCCCAGGAGACGATTTGTCATCGATTGCCTCAGGGCCAACGGTAGCCGACCACACCACCTGCCTAGACGCATTAGCTGTTATCGATAAATATCAAATCGACATTTCTAAAGCCGTACGTCAAAAGCTCGAACAAAGCGCCTACGAAAGCATCAAGCCCAACGATCCGCGCATCAAAAACACCGTTACTAAGCTCATCGCCACCCCCCAAATGGCGTTAGAAGCTGCGGCAAAGCGTGCCAAAGAATTGGGCATTCACAGCATGATTTTAGGGGACAGCATCGAGGGAGAAGCCAAAGAAGTAGGCAAAGTCATGGCCGGCATCACTCGCCAGGTACGTACCTTTGGCCAACCCATCAAGTCACCTTGTCTGTTATTGTCCGGAGGCGAGACGACTGTCACCATTAAAGGGGATGGCGTTGGTGGTCGAAATGTTGAGTTCCTTTTATCCCTTGCCATTGAGTTACAGGGGCAGCCTGGTATTTCAGCCATTGCCTGCGACACAGATGGTGTTGATGGCGGTGCAGAGATCGCTGGCGCCATGATTACGGAGCATTCTCTAGACGACGCCATCAGCAAAGGCATCAACGCTTCAAACTACTTAGCCAATAACGATGCACATAGCTTTTTTGAAAAAATAGGCCAATCTGTGATAACAGGACCGACTCTCACCAACGTGAACGACTTTCGCGCTATCTTCATCGATTCTCTGCCTGAGTAGCACTGCAATACCACGCACCAAGCATTTGAAGTTGGTTCATCGATTGTGTATAAACGATCGGTCAAAGTTTTAACCATTCATTTACATCTATCATCGAGGCCTCATGGCATACATCAAAGCATGGCGATCTGCTATCCTCCACTGCATCGAAAACCCTACTGACGTTGGCTCTGAGAAGGCCTTTGAATATTATCCAGATGGTATTCTAGTCGTAACTGATGGCATCATCAGTGCTCTTGGACATGCCTCGGAAATCCTTCTTGAGCTGCCCAATTCTATGGACATTGAGCATCATCCTGAGGCTTTGATCATTCCAGGCTTTATCGATACGCACATTCATTACCCGCAAAGCGACATGATTGCTTCGTACGGGGAACAGCTATTAGATTGGTTAAATCACTACACCTTCCCTGAAGAGAGTAAATTTTCAGACAAAGAGTATGCCCGTGACGTAGCAGACCGTTTCTTAAAAGAGCTCCTACGTAACGGTACAACGACGGCATTGGTATTTGGTACGGTACATAAACAATCAGTTGATGCATTTTTTGAAGCAACAGAGTCGCTCGATCTGCGCATGATCTGCGGAAAAGTCATGATGGACCGTCATGCACCGGATGACCTAACGGATACACCTGAAAGCAGCTATCAAGACTCCAAAGCATTGATCGAGACATGGCATGAGAAAGGTCGCTTACATTACGCTGTTACACCTCGCTTTGCCCCGACTTCAACATCAGAACAGCTGTCCGCCGCAGGAAAACTACTCACCGAATACGATAATCTTTACTTACACACCCACTTGTCGGAAAACATGCAAGAGTGTGAATGGGTACAGGCACTCTTCCCAGAGTCGAAACACTATTTAGATGTATACGACCAACATCAGCTTCTGAGTGAACGCTCCGTTTTTGCTCATGGCATTCACCTTTGTGACCATGAATATCAACGCCTGAGTGAAACCGGGTCGGCCGTTGCATTTTGTCCAACATCCAACTTATTCCTTGGTAGCGGATTATTCGATTTATCCAAGGCTGAGTTTCATAAACTGAATGTCGGCATGGGTACCGATGTGGGTGGCGGGACAAGCTTCTCTATGTTCAAAACGCTCAACGAAGCCTACAAAGTCATTCAGCTACAGGGACAGAACTTAGATCCAATAAAGTCTTTCTATTTAGCCACTCTAGGAGGTGCCAAAGCACTAAGACTGGAACATAAGGTAGGTAATTTGGCGGTCGGCACAGAAGCAGACTTTGTGATACTAGACAAAACTGCTACACCGTTAATCAAAACCCGCTTGGCGCGTTCTAAAGAGATTGCCGACACCTTGTTTGCATTGATGATTTTGGCTGATGATCGCGTCGTGAAGGCCACTTATTCAATGGGCAAGTGTGTTCACCGTAGAGAGGAATAATCACATTAGGCAACGCTAGGGATAGAGTCTCACTATCCCTGTTTTGCCTTCCATATCACCGACCATCCAAATTTTTTCAAACGGATGATTTTCTGGCACAGAGATATGGCCGATCAGACCTTTAATATCGGCCTTGGTCCATTGAGGGTGCGCGTTACGAATGACCAACCAAGTTCGGTCCGAGCTGTAGCGCTTACCCGCTTTATTCTCCAATATTCGATTCAGCGCTTTGAGCAAGCGTTCATCCACCTCTTGGTCAAGCGAATGAAGCTCACGCTTTGTTTGATCGGTTAAGTCTCGACCTAGAATGGCCATCGCTTCTGCTTCCGAACCATAAAGATGCGCGATTTCCAAATCCAGCTTTTCACCTTCAAGTACACATGACACATCTGGCCGCATAGGTTGATTATGCCAAATATGACGGATAGGCTTATGAGTGTTGGTTTCATACCAGCGCATAAATAACTTGGCTGCCTCGTGCTCCAACCTAATTTTCTCATGTTCACTACTATGACCTTGAGTGACTTCTAACATACTTACTCCTACCGAAGGTCAACACTGATCTCTTTATATCTATATTAGATGAGTTTAACGACTTCTCAACTTTCAAGGTATAAGCCAACCTAGGAGACACATCATATATAATTAGTATTTACAGACCATTCCATAAAAACAACGATTTAGACACAGCGACAATTAAATTCTTTAACAGAGGCTAAAACATGCGTAAAACAGATAAAAAGATCGAAAATGACATTCGTAACAGTCTCACTGAAGTATGTGATGAGTTACTTGAACTAAAAATGGGCTTTGAATGGATTACTCATTTAGTTGATTTTAAGCGTTTCCCCCAGAGCTTAAAAATAGTCTGTATCTTTACCGATGATGAAACAGAACAGGCCTTTTTGAGCAGTTCCCATTTTAATGGCCTTAAACACGATCTGCTCACTCGTTTTAAAGATATGGGCATATCGCTAAAGGACATTGATAAGCATCTTTTTCTTGATAATGAAGCGGCCTGTCTACGCACTCATGAGGGAAAATGGGGGGATCGACTCAGAGCGCAATAATTAATTTGCGCCATTTCATGACGGAAGTTTTATCTTCAAACACAACATTATGAACTCACAGTCAAATTGTACACTTTCTTTACAGTAATGTTTTTTTATCCCCATTCATAACATGTTTCTTGCGCTTAATTCTTTTTTAGCTGCTCTATTCTGAAAATGTTCTAGACAAAAACGCACACACTTACAGGAGAAAGGATTATGTTAGGCTGGTCGTTATTATTTTTAATTGTGGCATTGATTGCAGGCGCACTGGGTTTCACTTCTATTGCCGGTGCTAGTATCGGTATCGCTAAAATTTTATTCTTTGTGTTCTTGATCTTGATGATCGTATCTGCGGTACTGCATGTTGTAAGAGGCAAAAAGCCCTTGTAGAACCACTATTGTAGAACTGCTAAATCGCACACTAAAAAGCCCATGATTTTTTCAAATCATGGGCTTTTTTAATTAACGCTTTATTTGTCACTTTTGATCAAGCACATTCACGTAGGATAGAGTGACTTATAAATTCAAATAGCAAGGCAATGGATATGACTTTACGCAAGCGCTTCGGACTATTATCTCTCACACCGGCGGTGTTGCTCACTTTCACTGCAAATGGCTACGCTACTGAATGGAATGCATCATTAGGCGCGACAGGGTTATGGCAGCAAAGCCATGTTGTCGGCGAAGACGATCGTAAGAAAATTTTACCTTACATTAATCTAGCATACGAAAAATTCAGCGTTAGTACAGGTGGTATAGGGTTTACCCAACCGCTCAATGAGCGCAATAAAATCAGTGCTTTAGTTACTTTGCGCCACTCTCCGATCGATGTTGATGACAATAATGCATTGCGAAATTTTCGAGAGCGCGACAACGCAACGGAATTAACCCTAAAATGGTCAACGTCTTTATCATCCCTCAATATTGACTCCAGTCTTGCAACAGACATCAGTGACAAGCATCAAGGCTATGAAGCGAAAGTGAAATTGTCCAAATCCTTTAAAACTCAACTGGGTATGTTTATTCCTGCATTTGTAGTTGGCTATCAATCTGACAAACTTGTCGACTATTACTATGGCGTAAGCCAGCAAGAGTCTAGCAATGGATTTGCTGCCTACGAAGGTGATGATACGGTCATAAGCCGACTAGCATTAACGCATATCTTTCCGTTAGGCGATCATTGGCAAACCATCACCAATGTTGGCTACACTAATTTGGGCAGCGGCATTAAAGACAGCTCTATTGTAGAGCGCTCTGATATGTGGGGCGGGAGCTTAACAGTCGCTTATAAATTTTAATAGAATCAATGAATTGTCATGACATTGCTGTGTTGCATAAACGACTTTTGCTTTAGACTGCTAAGAACGCCATAACTGAGGTGCTTATGAAAAAACTGAAGAATGAAGCTCAACTCATTAAAAAAGCCATGCAAGTAGGCGAAACCTACGCACAGAATCGTGGTTACGCAGCTTTCTCTGCACAAACATCGGCTAATAAAAAAGTAGAATCGCTGTATCGTTTGCTGGTGCAAGATAAACTTGTGGTCGCTTTACCACCCGATAAAGAAGACCTACCAAGCATGAAACACAAGCTGGCTATTTGGATCGACAAAATGCTGCCAGAAGATCACCCTCTTAAAGCCACAGGTTAGATCACTTCACATTATACAAAGCAAAAAAATGGGCGATTAAAGGCTAATGCTGTTCACTTAAGCGAAACAGCATTACGAGATACTGGATACCTCGTCTTTGATTGCTTTACCATGCGGGGCC
>NZ_LTAX01000106.1 GCF_001639745.1 Marinomonas gallaica | reverse complement strand
AAAACAACACGTATTGGTACTATTGAAACAAGGAGAGACAATGTACAAGAAATTAGCGCTTGCAACTTTAGCAAGTCTTGCTTTAGTAGGATGCCAAAATACTTCGAGCGATGATCAGGCAAGTGCGACTGAAAGCAATTATGGCACAATCGCCAATGCAGCTTTAATGGGAGCGGTACAAGCATGGTCTTCACAAGGAGCGGCAGATACAGATTTAGTTTCAGCGCTACAAAGCAATGCC
>NZ_LTAX01000105.1 GCF_001639745.1 Marinomonas gallaica | reverse complement strand
CTTGACCTATTGGGCAAGGTGTCTGAACTGACGGGATTGAGTTACACCATTCTGACTGATTCCGCAGGTTCAAAGGGGTTTTTAATTACACTAACTCTACTGATACTTTTTACTTGGAAGATAGTGGGCACTAACTCACTAATTCTCAGCAAGATAGTTCAACTAGGCATCATCTTAGCGATTGGGTTTGCAGCGAAAACTGGGCTCAAGCATATGACAGAGAGCCCTCGTCCATATACAGAGC
>NZ_LTAX01000104.1 GCF_001639745.1 Marinomonas gallaica | reverse complement strand
GTGGCAGAAGGTTGCGGTGGCGGCTGTTTTATTAGTGGCCGTGGTCGTGGTCGATAATGTGCTTAAAATTCAAAAGTATGAAGCCCAGGCGAGTGCCTATCGTGTAGAGAGTGAGCGGATTTTCCGTCAGTCATTACCGGGTAAAAATAAGATTCCAACCGTCAGTTATTTAAAGCGCGAAATGGAGCGTGAAGTGAATCGCTTGTCTGGAGGCTCTGAAGATAGTGCGTTACTTAATCTAATGG
>NZ_LTAX01000103.1 GCF_001639745.1 Marinomonas gallaica | reverse complement strand
CCCGAGTTTATCGGTATTAGGTGCGTAGCCGTTAGCCATCGCAAGAGCGGTTGTGAGTTGCAAAAGAAAAGGTCCTAACTATCAAAAGTTAGGACCTTTATAACGTCTTTGGAGGATCGTTCAACCGATCATTTTAGGCTTAACTGATCGGCATTAGCCAATGTGGCTCCTTTGAATAGAAATAGCTTACTAGGCTCTTAAATTTAAAACAAATTTAAGCGTTTGATACCTTCTTATGCCCTTCTT
>NZ_LTAX01000102.1 GCF_001639745.1 Marinomonas gallaica | reverse complement strand
AACAAGCTGAAAGGGGATACGTACAAAGAAGCGAATGGCCGTCTTTTAGCTGCGTATGCATTAGCTTCAACTGTATTCATGATTGTTCTTTTTGGATTGATCTTGCTGCTATTGGGTAAGTTTCTAAAAATCCATTTGGGTGGTGCGGGTGTCATTCTGACATTTTTTGTGGCGGCAATCTTTGCATCTCGTATGCCGTCTTTTTCTTGAAAAAAAAAAAAAACACACAGCATATAACTACTGGGGA
>NZ_LTAX01000101.1 GCF_001639745.1 Marinomonas gallaica | reverse complement strand
CGAAGAACCGTTCCAGAACGCATTTTCATACCCAGAGCTATAGTGCACGCGCATGGTTAACTGGAACGTCAGTGGCGCGGTGTTCATCCACTCCTTGTACATATCGAATACAACGTTGCCAAAATAGTGCGCATCGTTTAGGGGAGAATAAGCACCATTTATGTACTTGTGGTCGGTGAAGTTTGTTCCATCAGTACAGTCGTATGTGTACGCTTGACTGCCAGATGTCCCGTGGTTCAAATCGATG
>NZ_LTAX01000100.1 GCF_001639745.1 Marinomonas gallaica | reverse complement strand
TCCACTTTGCTGTTGTCAACGTTGTACGTCCACTCACCGCCTTAGGTGATAGTCAGGCTGCCCAGTGGCGCACCTTCCGTCGGGTGATTCACCACCGTCACTTCAGTTTTAAAGGTGTCGTTCGCGTTGTTGCCATCCACATCGACAGACGTCAGTGTGCCCTTGTCTTCAAGGACCACATTGCCGTCACCTTCCGTCACGGCACCTTTGTCATCGCCGCTGATCTGCGCGGCGTCATTGGTGCCCGT
>NZ_LTAX01000099.1 GCF_001639745.1 Marinomonas gallaica | reverse complement strand
AACCGCCGTTATCAACCACCAGCAAACTGGCGTGAACTGAATGAAAAAGAGAGTGACAAACGTCGCTTGAATATCATCAATGCGCTGTTAGCACTGCTAGTGCTAGTGACGTTTTTCTTCGGTTACATTACCAATCATCGAGCCAATCATGATGCACTGACTAAACTCAAAAATCGCCATGCTTTAAACCGTATCCGTAAACAAGCTCTCGAAAAAGGCCATGGATTGATTTACATCGACCTTAATCG
>NZ_LTAX01000098.1 GCF_001639745.1 Marinomonas gallaica | reverse complement strand
GGCTACAGTAATAACGATAAAATCAATGTTTGCGGCTACAGTCTTCATCTCTCCGTATGGGTTGGGGCGAAGTAGTTCGCTCTTTCTCTCTAGTTTGGCAACGACGACTCCGGTATCTTTGCCTTGACGCCAGATGACGCGATCGCCAGTAACAAGCTGACCTAAATTTGTACGCATATGGCAGCGGATTATGTCTCCCTTATGCTCACCTTCAGACGCTTCTACATCTACAGTACGGCCAAAGTGGGAAA
>NZ_LTAX01000097.1 GCF_001639745.1 Marinomonas gallaica | reverse complement strand
TTGATTCAATGGTGACAGAACGCGCTCAGAAAATTTGGCACCCTCTTCCATAATTGCTGCCACCATATCGGGTGTTGCTTCATCACAACCCGGTAAGCTTTGGTAATGTCTCTCAGCATCAAGAACTTCGTTAAGTACGAAATTCATATCACGCAGTGGCGCTTTATATTCTGGCATGACCTGTATCCTCAATATTATTTTTATAGCGCTAAGTGGTATTTATCACTTGAGCAATCGCTGCAAAGTACAAT
>NZ_LTAX01000010.1 GCF_001639745.1 Marinomonas gallaica | reverse complement strand
GGCCCCGCATGGTAAAGCAATCAAAGACGAGGTATCCAGTATCTCGTAATGCTGTTTCGCTTAAGTGAACAGCATTAGCCGAAGGCTGCCTTTTTTGCGTTTAATCACTGAAGAAATCTAGAATCTTATCTTGTTGCCACATCGCATCTTTATAGCCTAAATCGATCAAAGCAGAGCAATACTCTGGTGTAAAAAGAAGGTAGCTAGCAGCCGATGATGCGTTGCCGCTTTGGTTGCCACTTGCTGTTCTGAGTAGTTTTTGGATGTGTCGGGGTAAAGAGTCCAAGTGTTCATTGGCTAGTACATTGAGGCCTTTAGATGGTGAGATTACTAACGTTTTACGTAAGGGTAAATCGGCCGGACGCTTATCTTCGGGCACTAAAGAGAGTAGGCGATTAAGTGTCTCTATATGAGTAATGTCGTCATCGACAGTGTCCAAAAAAGCACTGTTAAAGAGTTGGCCGAGCACTTGTACGATCGAGGGCTGCACACTGTTTTGATTGTCCTTTACGTAATTCCAATCTCTTGCTTGTCGATTGTCGCTAACGCCAATGATAAACAGTTTCTCGGCTCCTAAGCGTATCGCAGGCTGGATAATCGAGCCAAGTCGGACGGCCCCATCACCGTAATAGTGGTTACCTACTTTTTGTGATGGAAAGATGCCAGGAATTGCACTTGAAGCAAGCAAATGCTCGATAGAAATAGCTTGTTTTATGCCGGTTTTACGTGCACTTTGCCAATCTTCAATGTCCGTATTGGATAAGTGGGCATTCTTGGTGTATCTAAAGCAGATGTTGAGCCTCGTTGGAACGGTAATGAGTTTGAGCCACGTACAATGCTGCCATTGTGCTTGTCTTACGACCACCGTGCTGTCAACGGAGCGGATGCGGGTCGCTTTATGACGTATCTAAATGCATTGCTAAGCGATGTGCGTCGTTTAACGCTATAGTAATAGGGCGATTAAATGATGTCCAAAAGGCAGCCGAAGGCTGCCTTTTTTGCGTTTAATCACTGAAGAAATCTAGAATCTTATCTTGTTGCCACATCGCATCTTTATAGCCTAAATCGATCAAAGCAGAGCAATACTCTGGTGTAAAAAGAAGGTAGCTAGCAGCCGATGATGCGTTGCCGCTTTGGTTGCCACTTGCTGTTCTGAGTAGTTTTTGGATGTGTCGGGGTAAAGAGTCCAAGTGTTCATTGGCTAGTACATTGAGGCCTTTAGATGGTGAGATTACTAACGTTTTACGTAAGGGTAAATCGGCCGGACGCTTATCTTCGGGCACTAAAGAGAGTAGGCGATTAAGTGTCTCTATATGAGTAATGTCGTCATCGACAGTGTCCAAAAAAGCACTGTTAAAGAGTTGGCCGAGCACTTGTACGATCGAGGGCTGCACACTGTTTTGATTGTCCTTTACGTAATTCCAATCTCTTGCTTGTCGATTGTCGCTAACGCCAATGATAAACAGTTTCTCGGCTCCTAAGCGTATCGCAGGCTGGATAATCGAGCCAAGTCGGACGGCCCCATCACCGTAATAGTGGTTACCTACTTTTTGTGATGGAAAGATGCCAGGAATTGCACTTGAAGCAAGCAAATGCTCGATAGAAATAGCTTGTTTTATGCCGGTTTTACGTGCACTTTGCCAATCTTCAATGTCCGTATTGGATGACTGGTAAAACGTGGTGGAGTTACCGTTAGTGTAATTAATGGCCGTTATTGCAAGCGTTTCTAGTAAGCGTTGATTTAACGCGATCGATACGTCCTCTAAGTTTAAATGTTTTCGCAGTAGTGATTCCAATGGTGTATTTACCATTAGAGACAGTTGGCGGCCGTTTCTTTGGTTTAGAAAAATATTAGCGATGCTGCGTGTAATGGAAGTAGCAATCGGCCAGCGACTGACTTGGTAAACCTGTTCTGTTGTTAAGTTGCGCCAAATGTAAGCGAGCTGTCGTACGCCGCGTTTAAAATTGCTTGCTCGAGTGGCTAGTAACGCCGCATTCAGGGCACCTGCCGATGTCCCGCAAAGGATTGGGAATGGTAGGGCGTTATATTGCGGCACAAGTTTTGCTAAACCCTGTAATACACCTATCTGATAGGCGCCACGCGCACCACCCCCGGATAAAAGTAGGGCTGCTTTAGATGACATATAGATTCTCCAATACTGCTCAGTCCACAAATTTAGCTTAGTCGAGTCTGTTGGGTTTGCAGTGTTATCTTGTGGTGTCTCAGTAATTTTACGTTTAGCTGCTAAAAGTATTTGTAAATCTGCCTACGACTGTAAGAATTTAACTGTAAAAACAATAAATTATTGATTTTCTATTGCTTAGCATTGCAACTAAGAAAGTAATTCACGACTATAAAACCATCGTCACTTTAATTAAGGAGCTTTATTCATATGGCAATTCATCCTCAAGCAGGGCAGCTCGCTCCAAATGAGTCATTGGTTAATATCCCTAAGCTCATTAGTGCTTATTACACTTTACACCCTGATGCACAGTTTGATGCTGAAAAAGTCAGTTTTGGAACGTCTGGGCATCGTGGTAGTGCTTTTACTAAAAGTTTTAATGAAGCGCATATCCTCGTGATCTGCCAGGCAATTTGTGAATACAGGCAGTTGCACGGCATTGAAGGGCCGCTTTATCTTGGCAAAGATACGCATGCACTGTCTGAAGCGGCTTTTACCAGCGCGTTACAGGTGCTTGTTGCAAACGATGTAACCGTTCGAGTGCAACAAGATGATGGCTATACGCCTACACCGGTTATTTCGCACGCCATCCTAACGCACAATCGCGATTTATCGGCACGATCTGAGCGTGCTGATGGTATTGTCATTACGCCGTCTCATAACCCCCCAGAAGACGGTGGTATTAAGTATAATCCACCTAAAGGTGGTCCGGCCGATAAGGATATTACCGACTGGATAGCGGAGCGTGCTAACGAGCTGATGTGGCATGACATGAAAGGCGTCAAGCAGGTTGAAGTTGATGAGGCGTTGAGCAGTGATCTTGTGGAGCCATTTGATTACATTGAGCATTACATTAGTGATCTAGATAATGTTATTGATATGGCCGCTATTAAAAAGGCCAATGTACGTATTGGTGTGGATCCGTTAGGTGGTTCGGGAATTGCTTTCTGGGAGCCAATTGCTGAGCGTTATGGTTTAAACATCGACGTTGTAAATGATCGTGTAGACCCAACGTTTTCGTTTATGCCGCTTGATAAGGATGGACGCATTCGTATGGATTGTTCGTCGCCCTATGCGATGAATAACCTGCTAAAGATTCAAGATCAATTCGATGTGGCTGTCGGGAATGACCCTGACTTTGATCGCCATGGAATTGTGTGTCCAGGTTACGGCTTAATGAATCCAAATGCCTACCTTGCGGTTGCCATAGAGTATCTGGCGACACATCGAGATTGGCCTGCTGATATCCAATATGGCAAAACGTTGGTTTCCAGTGCAATGATTGATCGTGTAGTGGCGGATTTAGGTAAAACGTTATGTGAAGTGCCTGTTGGCTTTAAGTGGTATGTTGATGGTCTATTCGACGGTAACTTAGCCTTTGGTGGCGAGGAGAGTGCGGGTGCTTCATTCTTACGCCGAGATGGCAATGTTTGGACGACAGACAAAGACGGCTTCATTATGGCTTTGTTGGCCGCTGAGATATTGGCTGTCACGGGTAAAAACCCAGCTCAGCTAGCTGAGGAGCAGGCTAAACGATTTGGTCAGCCCTACTACAAGCGCATTGACGTCGTCGCAACACCTGAACAAAAAGCGGTTCTGTCAAAGCTAGAAGCGAGCTCTGTGCATGCGCAAAGTTTGGCGGGTGACCCGATCGTAAGTAAGTTGACCCATGCGCCGGGCAATGGTGCAGCAATAGGCGGGTTAAAGGTCTCTACCGATAATGGTTGGTTTGCCGCGCGGCCATCTGGTACAGAGAATGTTTATAAAATCTATTTAGAAAGCTTTGTCTCTGAGTCTCACCTAGCTCAACTGGAACAAGAGGCCGTTGAGCTTGTGAATACAGTACTTGGGTAATAATGAGGTAGAAGAGGGGGTTGGTTACACAACCTCTTCTAAACGAGTTTGCCATTTAGTGAGTGGAAAACCCAATGATTGGCTCAATTGTGTGCATTCATCTTTCTGCTGCTTTAGATTTAAGCTATGCGGAGCGTTGGTGGCAAATACAACCCAGTTGCCACAGCCTGTGTCTAATGCTGTGACAGTATTAAACTGTTCCAACAAAGTTTCTTTTAAGTCGAGCTGATATTGGTGCTCTTCCCAGCAGTTAAGTACTAGCATGCCGCCGTCTTTGATTTGAGTCTTTGTGTGCTCAATAAAAGACTGCGTTGCGACGCGTTTATCCATACCAAAGTGTTGGTATAAATCTGTAAACAAAATATCAAATTTCTTTGACTTATTGCTTTCAACGAACGCAATCGCATCGTCGGTAATTACTTCTATCCGTTTACTTTTGGGTAAGCGAAAGAATTCTTCGGCAATGCTCACAATTTCTGGTCTTAGCTCAACTGCCGTAATGTGTATGCCGCTCACCGCTTTACTCAGTGCGTGGACTAGTGCGCCACCCCCTAATCCCAATACGCAGGCACGTTTTGGCTTGCGGTCAATTAACGCCAATAACATGGCTTGAGTATATTCATGTTGCAGTACATGTGGCTGCTTAAGTTGCACGCGACTTTGTTCGTCGCCATCGGCAAATGACAGTGTGCGAAATTTACCATCGTCAAATACGCGAATGACACCGTGCTCATCCTGCGTTTCGTATACTAAGGACATTGCTAATCTCTTCTTGAAAAAGAAAAGACCAGACGGATGTCTGGTCTTTAGTGGCATGATACGGTTTTTTTTCGTTAAGCTAAATCAGCTTTTATATGTTCTAACAGTATTTGAGCTGGATGTTTAATGCTAATGTCATCCATTCGCTTAGTTTGACAGCGACAAGAATAACCGGTTGCAACCAATTTGTTATGCAGTGCAGGGTCGTTCACTTTCTCTTTCCATGACAAATTGTAAATTGTCTCAGAGGTGGCCTTGTTACTGGATTCATGGCCATAAGTGCCTGCCATACCACAGCAGCCGACATTTTCAACGGCCAGTTTGAGCCCCAATAGTTCGTAAACACTTTGCCAGTCTTTAATAGACGGCGCTGCATTTGTTTTCTCGGTACAGTGAGCCATCATATGAAATGTATCGTCTTTCACAGAAATGGCTTGTTTTTCTAAATGGGTAGATTGGTTTGCCAGCCATTCTTGCATCAATTGAACTTTAGGGATGGGGCGGCTGGTGCCGAATGTCTTAGCGTACTCAGAGCGATACGTCAGTGTCATAGATGGATCGATACCGATCATGGGGAGCCCATAAAACGCTAAATTTTGAAGCATGTCCAAGTTCTTTTTAGCGGCTTTCTCAAAAGGGCGTAGAAAGCCGTGTACATGCAGAGGCTTGCCGTTTGGTAGGTACGGCGCTAAGTAGGCTTGAAAGCCGAGCCGGCTTAACAGCTCCATGACATCTAACACCAGTTCTGTTTCAAAATAACTTGTAAAGGCGTCTTGAACGACGATTACCGCCCGTTTACGGTCTTTTGGGCTTAAGGCTTCAATGGCCAGAGGTGTGGCCAAGCGAATACCACGACGAGACATTTCACGTTTTAAATTATGTTTTGATAGCTTAGGGCTGTCTTCGAAACCAACAATCTTGCTGATTAAGCTTTTGGTAAAACGATTGCCGACCATCCAGTTGTATGGTTGCGGAAAGATGGCCATTGTTGGCATCATGTATTCCAATGAGCCTACAAAATAGTCCTTTGCTGGACGAAGGTAGCGGCTGTAATACAGCTCTAAAAACTTGGCGCGGAACTCAGGCACATCAACTTTAATAGGGCATTGCCCAACACACGATTTACAGGCTAAGCAGCCCATCATGGACTCATGAACTTCATTGGAAAAGTCGTATTCGCCTTTTCGTTTGGCCAGCGTATTACGCAATCTTGGAACGAAACTCGCTAGAAAGCTGGTGTGGCGTGTTTTATAGCTTTCTTTACGAACATCAACACCTTGTTCACTCATGCCTCGCAGCCATTCGCGCATCAATGAAGCGCGTCCTTTAGGAGAGTGAATGCGTTGCCGTGTACCTTTCCATGACGGACACATGGCATCGTTAGGGTCAAAGTTAAAGCAGGCACCATTGCCGTTACAGTACATGCCTTCTTTAAATTGATCGCGATTAGTTAATGGGATTTGTCGGTCCAGTTGTCCGCGCATAGGAACTTCATCGATTTTTAGCAAATCTGCGCCGAGCTCAAAGGGAGTGGCAATTTTACCAGGGTTGAGTTGGTTGCGCGGGTCAAATGCGCCTTTGATTTGCTGGATGCTCGGATACAAATCACCAAAAAAAGCGGGCGCGTATTCAGAGCGAACGCCTTTGCCGTGTTCACCCCAAAGCAATCCATTGTACTTTTGAGTCAATGCCACCACCTTATCAGTGATGTCACGAATCATTGGCTCTTGCGACTCATCTTTTAAATCGAGTGCTGGTCGAACGTGTAAAACCCCCGCGTCTACATGACCAAACATGCCGTAGGTAACGCCATAGCTGTCTAACACAGCACGGAACTCCATGATGTAATCAGCAAGATTTTCTGGTGGCACGGCCGTATCTTCGACAAAGGCAATGGGGCGTTTTTCACCTTTGGCGTTACCTAGTAAACCAACGGATTTTTTGCGCATCCCCCAGATTTTATTGACGTTATTGTGACCGTTTGCAACGGTATAACCAAGAGTGCTTGCATTCGGATCAGCACTGAGTGCATCCAGTCGATCGGTCAAAACTTTTACACGCTCGGCCACTTCAGCTTCGCTGTCGCCGGTGTATTCAACAAGATTAACGCCTTGAGCGTCTTCACCTGGTTGCTCGGGGAAAAACTCTGCGACGGAATTCCAAATGATATCGCCTTTAGCCAGCCCCAAAACTTTAGAGTCAACCGTCTCAATTGATGTTGGTTGAGCATTAAGTAGCTCTTTGGCGTGACGTAAGGAGGCCTCAAAGCTGTTATAGCGAATGTTTACTAAAGTTGCGAAGGTTGGAATTTTGAGTAAGTTAACTTTTGCTTCTACGATGAAGCCAAGTGTTCCTTCTGAACCACAAAGGATGTTGTTAAGGTTGAAGTGGCCGTGATCGTCACGTATGTGTGCCAAATCATAACCAGTCATGCAGCGGTTCAGTTCTGGGAAGGTGTTATTAATAGCGGTTTGTTTGGTCTGCGCTATAGTATCAATCACACGGTGCGCGTGAGCAGCGTAGTCTGATCCTTGCTTAATGCTGTTGAGAGCATCTTCGTCCATAGCAGCACTACTGATTAATTCACCATCTAATAGTACTGTCTTTAATTCCAGTACATGGTCACGGGTTTTGCCGTACATGACCGAGCCTTGTCCGCTCGCGTCAGTATTAATCATCCCGCCAATGGTCGCTCGGTTGCTGGTAGACAATTCTGGCGCAAAGAATAAACCATCCGCCTCGACTGCTTTATTGAGTTGATCTTTAATCACCCCTGTTTGGACTCGGGCCCAGCCTTCCTCGACATTGACTTCAAGGATTTTGTTCATGTGTTTGGATAAATCCACCACAAGACCGTCTGTTAAAGATTGTCCATTAGTGCCCGTACCGCCGCCGCGAGGGCTTAAAACAATGCCGTGAAATTCTGTTTCATTAGAAAGGCGAGTTAGCAGTTGAATGTCTGCAACTGAGCTGGGATAAATAACGCCCTGGGGTAGGACTTGGTAGATTGAGTTGTCGGTCGAAAGTACGACTCGATTAGCATAATCTGGATTTGTGTCCCCTTGGAATCCTGAAGTCTTCAAGCGCTCGATAAATGCGAGGTATTTAGCTTGTACTGGCGAGACTTCAGACAATTTAGGAATCATGTAGTGTTCTCCGATGTGTGCAACCTTTGCGAAATCATTCTAACAAAGAAAGTACGTGTAATGGTGGGCATTAGATGAAAAAATACGCATAACAACCTTCTTTGTATTCATAAAGCGACGTATTTTTATTTGTTTTTGCTGTCTAGCGACTTTTTTGGAGAGGCTGTGCGTTTTGATTCATTGGTAATGCCTGATCAGGTTGATGATTCTGGTAAGGAATTCTTGATTTATCGTGGTGATTTGGAATGTAATATTGCGCCTGGGAATAAACAGCATAAGCTGAAATACCATTTGCAAAAGGCCTTAAGTGAAGGCTGTCAATATGTTGCTACCTTTGGTGGCCCGCACTCAAATCACATAGCTGCGTTTGTTGCTCGTTGTCAGACGTTAGGGGTTATGCCTCTGATTGTAGTGCGTGGCGAAACATGGGCTGAGTTGACGCCGACACTTAGGACTGCTGTAGCAGCTGGGGCTACTTTATTTCCCTGTGGTCGTCAGGATTATCGCCTTGGGTTGGCCTCAGAAATGAAACAGATTGTTGATGCTTACTATTCTGATGTGTATTGGTTGCCAGAAGGTGGGGCGGGCGCTTTGGGTGTCCTAGGCTGTTTGGATTGGGCAAGAGTTATTAGCCAAGATCAACAAGCAGAGGGGGCTCACTTTTGTGTCGCCAGTGGCACCGCGGTAACGGCGTCAGGGTTTGCTGCTTGCGGTATTGATTCACTTAGTGTCTTTTCGGCATTGAAGGGGGTGAGCAATCTTGCGGAGGATATCCAACTGTCATGTCAGCAAGCTGGTTTGCAAGTGACAGCAAAGTTAACGACGTTTGACGAGTGCTTGCATGGTGGTTTTGGGTGTATGAGCAAAGAGCTGTTGGTGTTTCTGCAAACACTCTATAGGTTAAATCCCGACATCGTATTGGACCCTGTTTATACTTCTAAGATGGTGTACCAAGTCTATCAAATGGAAAAAAAAGGCCTCTGGCCTCATAAACGAACATTATTTGTTCATACTGGTGGGTTACAAGGATGGCTAGGAATGAAGTCAGATCAGCAGCCCTACGGTGATCCGGTGCGGTTTTCGTGCTAATTCACATTGTCTGATCGGTTGTATAATAGCTTAGATGGTAGCTTCGTGTTACATTCTCACGTAATTCGGTTTATCTCTAATTAATTGAAACCAATACAAAATTAACTGCAAAGATGGCCGGTACTTACAAAAAGTGCTGGTGAGAGCAAAAATCAGTGACAGGAAAGATTGATTAAATGAGTCTTTTTAGACGAATTGGTATTATCGCTCGCTTAGATAAGCCACAAATCCTTGAAACAGTAAAACGCTTAACCGATTTTCTAATTGCGCAAGGTGTTGAGCCTGTGCTGGAAGAAGATTTGGCGACAATGATGTCGGGTGCTCACATTTCAGCTGCGCCGCTGAAAGAATTGGGTGACCGTTGTGACTTAGTCATGGTCGTTGGTGGTGACGGTAGTTTTCTTGGTGCGGCGAGAGCCATCATTGATTACGATGTTCCTGTACTGGGTATGAACCGTGGCACCTTAGGGTTTTTAACGGACATTTCCCCAATTGATTTTGAGAAAGAATTAGAGCCGATTCTTCGTGGTGAGTATCTAGAAGAAAAACGCTTTATGATAGAAGCTAAGATTAAACGTCAAAATCGTCCCAGTGGCGAAGGCATCGCGTTAAACGATTTGGTTCTTCATCCGGGCAAATCTGCTCGTATGATTCGTTTTGATCTCTTTATTGACGATCAATTTGTAATGAATCAAAAGTCTGATGGTTTGATCGTAGCAACCCCAACAGGCTCAACGGCGTATGCTTTATCTGCCGGTGGTCCAATAATGTTGCCAAAGCTTAATGCGCTGGTTTTGGTGCCGATGCACCCACATACATTAAGTAATCGTCCGATTGTGATTGACGCCGATGCGAATATACGCATCGTAGTCTGTGAGTCAAACCTCACTTACCCAAGTGTGAGCTGTGATGGGCAACTCAATATTACCGCTGCACCGGGTGACGAAATTCACATTACACGTCGTAAAGGCTTTATCCGTTTGATACATCCTAAAGATCATGACTTTTATGATGTTTGTCGCACTAAACTAGGATGGCAATCAAGCTATCGCCAATAGGGGCGGGCTATAACTATGGTTTTAATCTACGAATTCGCTGCCAATGAACACCCTCAGAATGTCAGTAAATTACTTTGGCAACAACGAATCAGTCATCGCATTGTTCAAGCCAGCGGTCACGATCAGTTATGGATCCTTGACCCCTCGGACAGTGAGCAAGCGCTAAATATCCTGCAGCTTTGGCAACACGATCCAGATGTGACACTGTCAGCAAGTGACAGCCCCAAAGTAAAAAAATCCCGCCCCAATAGTTTCCAAGATTGGCACAAATCCCCTATGACATTGGCGTTATTAATTCTAACGTCCGTTGTTGGCCTCGTCACAGGGCTTGGTGATTATCTTGATACTCTAGAATGGTTTACGATTTCCTCCTTTGACATTATCGGAAACCGAATTCAGTTCGATCCGCTGTCAGAAGTATTGGCTAAAGGTGAGTATTGGCGGCTGATTACGCCAGCCCTAATTCACTTTGGTGCGGCCCATTTAATTTTCAATGCACTGTGGGTGTGGGAAGTGGGACGAAAAATTGAACGACTGATGGGATCTTTCGTCTGGTTGATTTTTGCCGTATTTGTGATGATCGCCAGTAATGTTGGCCAGTACCTAATTAATGGTTACCCCTTGTTCGGTGGCTTATCGGGATTAGTATATGGACTAGTGGGATTCGCTTGGGTGATGCCGGTCCTGATTCGTGGCTGGCCAGTGATTATTTCAAAGCCGTTGATGGCCTTTTTTATTGTTTGGTTGTTAATCGGTTATACCGATGTGCTATCAGTATTTGGTTTAGGGTCTGTGGCGAATGAAGCGCATTTATTGGGCTTGGTATCAGGGTTGGCCTTTGCGGGTTTCTATAGCGTGATATGGAAGTTATTCAAAAAATATTGATGTGACCAATGAATTTGGTGTGAGTGACTTATGAATTTTAAAGATATGATCGAAAATATGACCCCAGAAATCTACGGTCGCTTAAAGCAGGCAGTGGAGTTGGGGAAGTGGCCGAATGGTGTAAAACTGACGCCAGAACAAACTGAGCTTTGCATGCAAGCTGTCATTACTTATGACTACACGAATAAGCCTGAAGAGCAGCGTGTCGGCTATATTGACCGAGAAGTCCACAGTAGTTGCGGTAGTAAGAAAGAAACACTCGAGCATGATACGGTGAAATGGGTTAGCAACCCGGATGCAAAAAAATGATGCATGGTAATCTAAGAAAAATGATGGCCAGCGCTGATTCGAATGGCAAAGTTAGTTATCAGCTCAGATTGGGTGACGAGCAGTTTCCTCTTGAACAAGCAATTGGGCAAAAAGTGTCGATTCAGTTTAGCGGTCAGATTAGCTGTATCCACTGCGGTCGAGCAAGTAATAAATCGTTTAGCCAAGGTTACTGTTATCCTTGTTTCAAAAAATTGGCGGCTTGCGACACGTGCATCATGAGTCCAGAAAAGTGTCATTACCACAAAGGTACATGCCGTGAGCCGGACTGGGCTGAAAAGTTCTGTATGCAGAGCCACTATGTTTATTTGTCTAATACAACCGCTTTGAAAGTTGGCATTACGCGTGGCGATCAATTGCCAACTCGTTGGTTGGATCAGGGTGCAACTCAGGCACGAGCGATGTTTTTAGTCGATAACCGTCGTACGTCTGGTTTGGTAGAAACCTTATTTAAAGATGAAGTGGCAGACAAAACTAATTGGCGCAACATGCTGAAAGGCAGTGATCTCACCATTGATCTAGCTGCGGAGCAGGAACGACTGATCAATCGATTATGGGAAGGCTTAGACAGCTTGCAGAATGAATTCGGATTGCAAGCTGTACAAGAGCTTGGTGACGACAACGTGACGCACGAATTCAGCTACCCTGTTTTAGAATACCCAACCAAAGTGACAAGTATCAATGCTGAAAAAACGCCCCTAGTGGAAGGTACCTTAATGGGTATTAAGGGCCAATATTGGATGCTTGATACAGGCGTTATCAACTTACGGAAGTACACCGGATACGAAGCGTCCTTTACGCTATAGGAGCCAAATCATGGCAGAGCAACAACCGTCAGCAATTTTTTTAAAAGACTACACAGTTCCAAATTTTCTAATCGATAAAACGGAATTGACGTTTGATTTAGATGAAACACAAACGATTGTTACTTCGCGTTTGCATCTGCGTCGTAACCCTGAGAGTAAGGCTCGTACATCGCCGCTTGAATTGAATGGCGGTGAGGATGTGAAGCTAATTGGTGTGGCGATTGATGATTACACGCTTCCCAAAGCAGAGTACGCAATTAAAAATGACAAGCTAGTAATTACAGCAACGCCTGATGAGTTTGTCCTGACTTGTGAGACGCTGATCGAACCACAGAATAATACCAAACTTGAAGGGCTGTACCGTTCCTCTTCAATGTTTTGTACCCAATGTGAAGCCGAGGGTTTCCGTCATATTACCTATTACCTAGATCGTCCGGATGTCATGTCAGTGTTCACCACAACCATTATTGCCGATGAGTCACGTTATCCCGTGATGCTGTCAAATGGCAATGAAGTGGCACGTGGCAAAACTGAAGAAGGTAAAACGTTTGTTACTTGGCATGACCCGTTCAAAAAACCTGCGTACTTATTTGCCTTGGTGGCTGGTAATTTAGAAGTGTTGAACGACAGCTTTACAACCATGAGTGGTCGAAAGGTTGCGTTGCAGATCTTTACCGAGAAACACAATATCGACAAAGTTGATTTTGCCATGGACTCTTTAAAGCGTTCTATGAAATGGGACGAAGAAGTGTATGGTCGCGAATACGATTTAGATATTTTTATGATCGTTGCTGTTGATGATTTCAATATGGGAGCAATGGAGAACAAAGGCCTTAATATCTTTAACTCCAGTTGTTTATTGGCCAGCCCTGAGACGACGACAGATGATGGCTACTTACGTGTTGAAGCCGTTGTTGCACACGAATACTTTCATAACTGGTCGGGCAACCGCGTTACATGTCGCGATTGGTTTCAGCTGAGCCTTAAAGAAGGTTTTACCGTTTTCCGTGATCAGTCGTTCTCTGCAGATACGCATTCAGACGTCGTAAAACGTGTAGAAGATGTGTCTTTTTTGAAGACTGCGCAGTTTGCCGAAGACGCCAGTCCGATGGCACATCCGATTCGCCCCGCTTCGTTTATTGAGATTTCAAACTTCTACACATTGACGATTTATGAAAAAGGCGCGGAAGTGGTGCGTATGATTCATACGCTATTGGGAGAAGAAGGTTTCCGCAAAGGCTCTGACTTGTATTTTGAGCGTCATGATGGCCAAGCAGTCACTTGTGATGACTTTGTTAATGCGATGGAAGCGGCTAACGATGTCGATTTAAGTCAGTTTAAGCGTTGGTATTCTCAAGCAGGCACACCTCGTTTACAGGTCACAGATCATTATGATGAGCAAGCCCAGACATACCATTTAACCATTGACCAAATGACGCCGCCAACGCCTAACCAGCCGACGAAGTTAGCATTGCATGTACCGGTGAAAGTAGGGCTTGTGGGTCAGAATAACCAAGCGTTAAGCTTTACCTTTGACGGCCAAAGTACCGACGAAGTGGTGTTACATGTTAATGATACTGAACAAACCTATGTGTTTGAGAATGTATCAGAGAAACCCGTACCATCTTTGCTGCGCGGTTTCTCTGCGCCGGTGAAATTGGATTATGCCTACAGCACGGAACAGCTGCTGCAATTGATGTCTGGCGATCCTGATGGTTTTAACCGCTGGAGTGCGTCGCAGCAACTGGCCGTCAATGAACTTAATGGTTTTGTTGAGCAGTTCCAACAAGGCGAAGCGTTATCAACTGAAACGCGTCTAGTCGACGGGTTTAAATCATTGCTTGCAGATGAAACACTCGACCCCGCGATGGTGGCATTAATCTTGTCACTACCAAGCCAAGCCTATTTGTCTGAGTTAGCCGTTAAAATTGATCCGCAAGCCATTAAAGCGGCTCGCGAGCACCTTCGTCAACTGGCTGCTCAGGCTTTAGAAACCGAGTTCAAACAGGTGTACGAAAGCAACACAGTAACTGGTGACTATCAAGCAAGTGCTGAGCAAATCGCTAAGCGCTCATTGAAAAATGCCGCCTTGATGTACTGGGTGGCATCAGGCAGTGCTGAAGCGAAAAGTGCGGTGGTGCGTCAGTACCGCAATGCGGATAATATGACGGATCAGTTTGCAGCATTAAGTTGCATTGTGCACTTTGAATTAGCGGAAGCAGATGAGTTGCTAAACGCCTTCTTCGAGCAATGGAAGCATGAATCATTAGTGGTAAATAAATGGTTAATGCTGAGTGCTGCACGTGAACAAGATAACGGCCTTGAGCAAATCAAGCAGTTAATGCTTCACCCCAACTTTGACATCAAGAATCCAAATAAACTGCGTGCGGTGATGGGTGGTCTTGGTCAGAATGTGGCGACGTTCCACAACCTTGATGGCAGCGGATATGCGTTTTTGGCAGACCAAATTATTCTGATGAATAAGCGTAATCCGCAGATTGCATCACGCTTGTGTACACCATTGACGCGTTGGCAACGCATGGTGCCAGCATTAGCTGAGAAAATGAAAGCAGAACTGGAGCGAATCGCAAGAGAAGACCTCTCCAAAGATGTTTATGAGGTGGTATCTAAAAGCCTTGCTTAAATAATAGAAAAGCGCTGGTCATACCAGCGCTTTTTTTTGTAAGGTAAACGTCAAGTAAGCACACTACAATAAAATGAATACCTTTCGGAAGTAAGAAAATTAGCTGGAGTGGGAGTAATAATAATGAAAAAGCCATATCGCTATGTTGTGCCGGTCGCTTTAGGTGTTGCCTTATCTGCCTGTAGCACCCAAACAACATATCAAGACAGCGCTGTTCAACAAACCAAGTTGCATTCTGTGCCAGCGGCTTCTGAAAATACTTCCGAACATGTTTCATCTTCAGATAATCGTTCTGAAATGGAAGCGTTGCGTCAACAATTAACTGAGAATGCCGATCAAATGGCTCGTTTGACGGCTAAGTTAGATGATAAAGATCGCCAGCTTTCTCAGTTAATGCAGGGAGATAAAGAAGCCAGCTTGCTACTTCAAATGCGTCAGATCGAAGCTGAGCGTGATGCCTTGGAAATTCAGTATAATCAACTGCGCTTGGAGAACGATCGACTCACGGCTAAAATTGAGCGTTTAGAAAATGACGTCCAGATCGCTCAACAGACGATATCAGAGCGTAAAGTCGATTTTATGGAGCTTAATAAAAGCTTCAGAACGTTAGACAGCGCGCATTTTGCTTTGTCAAAAGATTATCGAGATCTTTCTGTTGAGCATGCGCACCTTAAAAGTCAGTATAAAATGCTGCAAGACAAAAATCTCCAGTTAGCTGAAACCTTGGACACCTTAGGGCAAGAGAATTTGACGCTTGGTGGTGCATTGTCAGAGGCGCGTGCTCAGCACCAAGTACTGTGGGACAAAATTCGCGTACAAAGCAATGTTATTGATACGTTGCAAAATCAAAATGCCGAGTTGCACCGAAAAGGGCGGCTTGTTATTGCGGCGGATGATTCAGCCCCCGAGGCGGCTGATAATAGCGCGCAATTAGAAGCGAAAGTAGCGCGATTGCAGGCTGAACTGTCGGCGCAAAACAATTTGATTTCAGGCTACCAATCCGATGTCGTGAAATTAGAAGCGGCGCTTCAGCGTCAAGAGGATGATTTGGGTAATCAGCTGCAATCACTGGAGTCTACCTATCAAACCGCAGCGCAGCGCAATCGTGAGCTTGAACGTGAGTTGGCACAGCTTAAACAGAGATTGGCATCACAAGAAACCAAGGCTGAGAGCTTGGCTCAGGAACTGCAATCAAGCGCAGCCGAAAAACAGCAGATGATGGCTCAGCTAGTAGAGCTTAGAGCACGCAATGATTCCTCTGCCCAAGCAATTAAAACACTACAAGCTCAATCCGTTGTACAGGCTGAAGAAAAAGCCTTGCTTGAGAATCAAGTGAACAACTTGATTCCCTTTGAAGGAGCGGTTTTATCTCTTCAAAACCAACTTAAAAGCGAGCTGACCAATGTTCGCTGGTCGCTGCCGACCTCTGCGAATCTTCATGATACGTTTGAAATACAGTTGTCAGCCGATGTGGCGAGCCCTGTGCAAGGCCAAACTTATTACGCCGAGCTGTTTGTCGACAGTGCATTGAATATGATGAGTGCCGCTGAAGCCGAGTCCACTCTTAATCAAGGTCAGCTGAATTTTCGTTGGCGTTTAAGTGGTTTAAATGAGCGTCCCAATGCAACCATGAATGTTTCTGTTACACAAGAAGTGAATTATGACGGTGAAATTATCTTGCGTAAGATTTACCGAGACACTGAAAGTGTCGAGTTGATTTCTACTGATTGGCTTAATAAATATGGCTTTTGGGGAGCTGCAATCTTGGGTGGCTTGCTGTTAGGCTTTGCTGTTGGAAAGTTAGGTCAAAGCAATCGTTCTGAAAGACGCGTCTAAGCAATTGCCATGCTTGATCGCGCCACTGATCCACAATCACTCAACTTGCCATTACTAAAATTCAACCACTAAGGGTGCGGGTTTGCTATAGTACGCTCGCATAAATTTTAGAGGTAGTGACAGTGGTTAAGTCTGATTCGTATGACGTTATCGAAAGTCGTTTAAAAGATAATATCCTAATTCTGGACGGTGGTATGGGTACCATGATCCAGAGTTATAAATTTGAAGAGCAGGATTATCGTGGCGAGCGCTTTAGCGATTGGCATAGTGAATTAAAAGGCAACAATGACTTACTGTCATTAACTCAGCCTCAAGTCATTAAGGCGATTCATTCAGCGTATCTTGAAGCGGGCTCAGATATTATTGAGACCAATACGTTCAACGCCAACTCCATTTCAATGCTTGATTACCATATGGAATCACTCAGCTATGAAATTAATTTTGAGGCTGCGAAGTTAGCTCGTGAAGCAGCGGATGAATTCACCGCACAAAACCCAAATAAACCTCGTTTCGTAGCCGGTGCAGTGGGACCTACTAGCCGTACTTGCACCATCTCGCCAGATGTTAATGATCCTGGCTATCGTAACGTTACGTTTGATGAGCTGGTGAATGCCTATACCACTTCGATTGATGGTTTAATCAAAGGTGGCGCCGATTTATTATTGATCGAAACCATTTTCGATACGTTGAATGCGAAAGCTGCAATCTTCGCTGCGCTGCAATACTTTGAAGATCACAATATGCGTTACCCGATTATGATTTCCGGTACCATTACCGATGCATCAGGGCGCACGCTGTCGGGGCAAACAACCGAAGCCTTCTGGAACTCTATATCTCACGCACGACCTATATCCGTGGGTCTTAACTGTGCCTTGGGGCCTAAAGATCTTCGCCAATACGTGGAAGAGTTATCCAATATCGCTGATACCTACGTCTCAGCTCACCCGAATGCGGGCTTACCAAATGCCTTTGGTGAATACGATGAGTCGCCAGAAGAAATGCTGGAAGAAATTCAGTCTTGGGCGGATTCGGGCTTCTTGAATATCATTGGTGGCTGTTGTGGTACTGAGCCTGCCCACATTAAAGCGTTTGCTGATGCATTTTTAAATGCAGCGCCTCGTGTAATTCCAGATATTCCTAAAGAATGTCGCCTTGCTGGTCTTGAACCCTTTAATATCAGTGATCAAAGTTTGTTTGTTAACGTAGGTGAGCGCACCAACGTAACCGGCTCAGCGATGTTTAAACGCCTTATTAAAGAAGGCGATTTTGATACAGCGCTAGATGTCGCTCGCCAGCAAGTTGAAAACGGTGCTCAGATCATCGACATCAACATGGACGAAGGTATGCTGGATTCAGAGGCGGCCATGGAACGCTTCTTGAAGTTGATTGCCTCTGAGCCAGACATCTCTCGTGTGCCGATTATGCTGGATTCCTCTAAGTGGGAAATCTTAGAGACGGGTTTAAAAAACATCCAAGGTAAGGGTGTTGTGAACTCGATCAGTATGAAAGAAGGCGAAGAAAAGTTCATTGAACAAGCCAAGCTGCTGATGAAGTATGGCGCTGCGGTCATCGTGATGGCTTTTGATGAAGTAGGTCAAGCCGATACACGCGAGCGTAAAATCGAAATTTGTCGTCGTTCATACGATATCTTAGTGAACCAAGTTGGTTTTCCGCCAGAAGACATTATTTTTGATCCAAATATCTTTGCCATCGCAACGGGTATTGAGGAGCATAACCGCTACGCATTGGATTTTATTGAGGCGACAGCGGATATTAAACGCGAACTGCCGTATGCCAAAGTGTCTGGTGGTGTATCGAACGTGTCCTTCTCGTTCCGTGGTAACAATCCAGTTCGTGAAGCCATTCATGCCGTATTCTTGTATCACGCCATTAAAAATGGCATGACAATGGGTATTGTTAACGCTGGTCAGTTAGCCGTTTATGAAGATATTCCTGTGCGTCTGCGTGACGCCGTAGAAGATGCTGTATTGAACCGTACGCCAGATGCAACGGATAACTTGTTGGCCATTGCAGGTGAGTTTGTGGGCACGGGCGAAGCGGTTGAAAAAGAAACGCAAGAGTGGCGAGGTTTACCCGTTGGTGAGCGTCTGACTCACGCTTTAGTAAAAGGCATCACGGAATTCATTGATGATGATACCGAAGAAGCTAGACAACTGTTTGATCGACCGCTACAGGTGATTGAAGGGCCATTGATGGATGGCATGAGCGTAGTGGGGGATCTATTTGGTTCCGGTAAGATGTTCTTGCCTCAGGTGGTCAAATCCGCACGTGTTATGAAAAAAGCGGTCGCTTACTTGATGCCGTTTATCGAAGAAGAGAAGCTGCGTAACAAGTCAACGGCGTCATCCAGTGCTGGTAAAGTTATCATGGCCACCGTAAAAGGCGACGTGCACGATATCGGTAAAAACATCGTAGGTGTGGTCCTTCAATGTAATAACTTTGAAGTGATTGATCTGGGTGTCATGGTGTCTTCTGAAAAGATTTTGCGTACTGCGAAAGAAGAAAATGCAGATATTATTGGTTTGTCTGGTTTGATCACACCTTCCTTGGACGAAATGGTGCACGTTGCTAAAGAAATGCAACGTCAAGATTTTCATATCCCTGTGATGATCGGTGGGGCGACAACGTCTAAAGCCCATACCGCCGTTAAGATCGAGCAAAACTATAAAAACAACCAAGTTGTCCATGTGACCAATGCGTCGCGCAGTGTTAGCGTTGCCAGCGCCTTGGTAACCAAAGATGAAGAGCGTCGTGCGAAGTTTATTGCCGAAGTTCAAGACGATTATGAAAAAACACGTATGCGTTATAAAGACCGTGCCAAAGCAGGGCGTCGCGTATCGCTTGATAAAGCGCGCTTAAATAAAACGCCCATTGATTTCTCAAGCATCAAAACGCCAAACAAATTGGGTGTCACGGTTTTCGACGCGGCTGACATCGATTTTAATGAAGTGCAGAACTACATTGATTGGACGCCATTTTTCCAAACGTGGGAGTTGGCGGGGGCTTACCCTCGAATCCTAACGGATAACGTTGTGGGTGAAGAAGCAACGCGCTTGTTTCAAGACGCTAAAGAAATGTTGGCTACAGTTATTAATGAAGGTTGGTTGGACGCCAAAGCAATTGTTGGCTTGTTCCCAGCGAATCAGGTCAATGATGACGATGTTGCGATTTACTCCGATGAAAGTCGTGAAAGTGAAGTGATGCGCCTGAACTTTTTGCGTAATCAGAATGAGCTGACAGCCGCTGGCAAATACAACCAGTGTTTGTCTGATTTCGTAGCACCAAAAGAGCAGGGTAATGATTACATTGGTGCGTTCGCATGTGCGGCAGGTTTTGGGATTGATCCGATTGTCGCCCGTTTTGAGGCCGATCATGATGACTATAATTCGATTATGATTAAAGCGGTTGCTGACCGACTAGCAGAAGCAACGGCTGAGTACCTTCACCTTAAAGTACGTAAAGAGCTTTGGGGTTACGCGTCGGATGAGTCTTTGACAAACGAAGAGCTGATTAAAGAACGCTATAAAGGGATTCGACCTGCACCGGGCTACCCAGCTTGTCCTGATCATACCGAGAAAGACAAGTTATGGCAGCTGCTAGATGTGGAAGCAAAGACTGGTATCAATCTCACGGAAAGTTATGCAATGTTGCCGACGGCTGCAGTCAGTGGCTGGTATTTTGGTAACGAAGAAAGTAATTACTTCGGTGTTGGTAAAATTGGTCCAGACCAAGTGGATAGTTACGCAGAGCGCAAAGGTATGAGCAAAGATGATGCTGAGCGTTGGTTAGCACCTAATTTAGGATATGATCCAGAGGATGACCGCATCTAATTCCCCTTTCTCTCTTCAAGCAGATGTCTTGCTGCCGATCCCAAGCCTTATGGCTTGGGATCTTTTAACGTCTCCTACTCAATATCAATGGAACCGCGCTTTGCAGAAGTTTGAAGCGAGCTTGGGGTTCCATACCGGCTCAAAGTTGCAATTAACGCTTCAATCATTGCGAGGGCCGTTATCTTTGGTTGCGGAAGTGGTTGAATCGACTCCGGGTAAATTGCTTACTTTCGAGAGTTCGTTTCGATGTCTGTTTTGTAGACATCATGAGAATTGGTCATTTACGTTTATTGAAGAGTCGTCTTCAGCGGTATGCTTAACAATTCGATACAGTTTATCGGGTGCCTTCGCTGCAAGGGTTTGGGATGAAAAGAAATTAATCGTAAATAATATATTAAATTTATGGTTAGAAAGTATTAAGCAACAAGCTAAGAGGATGTAGAGCTATGGCTAAAGCAATTCATGATCCAGAGAAGCATGCTGAGCGCATGCAAAAAATCAAACAGCACGTTGATAAGCGCATTGAAAAAGCCCAAGAAGAGAAGGGCACGTTTGTGCTATTAACGGGTAACGGTAAAGGTAAGTCTAGCTCGGCATTAGGTATGGTGGCACGTGCGTTAGGCCACAATATGAAGGTAGGTGTTGTGCAGTTTCTTAAGGGTGAGTGGAACACCGGTGAGATCGACTTTTTCAAAGCCCACCCGAACGTAACGTGGCATATAATGGATACGGGCTTTACTTGGGAGAGTCAGAATCGTGAACAAGATATTACCAGTTCGGTTCAAACTTGGGCAAAAGCAGAAGCTCTATTGGCAGATGAAGAATACGATCTGGTTGTATTAGATGAACTGACGTATTTGTTGCATTACGAATACCTTGATGCCGACAATGTGCTGAAAGCGCTTATGAATCGCCCATTGATGCAGCATTTAGTTGTAACTGGCCGCGGTGCGAGTGATGAGCTGATTGAGCTAGCTAATACGGTCAGCGAAATCAAAGAAATAAAGCATGCCTTCAAGCGTGGTATTAAAGCGCAAAAAGGCCTTGAATATTAATAGGCCGCAGAAAACTTGGCAAGAAATAGTCGATTCAGCTTCCAGTGCTTATCTTTACAGTGTTATAGCATTGCTTTCCAATAGATTTCAGTTTAATAAACTGTATTTTGCCTGTTAAGATAGGCTTTTTAACTTAACGGAGAAAGCCAGTGTCAAGCATTGAACGTCAAGAAGTCAGCCAGCGCATGAGTCGTATTGTTAAGCATAATGGTATGGTGTTTTTATGTGGTCAAGTGGCGGCTGATGCCAATACGGATATCACTGAACAGACGCAAACTATGCTCGATAAAGTAGATGTTTTACTTGAGCAAGCAGGTTCAGATCGCGAGCACATGCTTTCAGCAACCATTTATGTACGAGACATGAAAGACTTCGCTGCGATGAATGCCGTTTGGGATGCGTGGGTTCCTGAAGGTCACGCGCCAGCAAGAGCTTGTGTTGAAGCTAGAATGGCGCGTCCTGAATTGTTAGTAGAAATCTCTGTTGTTGCTGCAGAGAAATAAGCTGTTTTAATGTTTGCTTAAATCAACGCTAATACCAGCGTCGGCCAGTGTACGGCTCAATACTTGAACGTTGCGAGCCATATCTCGTGAAAGATTTAATATCAAAATTCCAAAATCGAACGCGAAGCGATCGTGGAACTCACCAAACACGTTGTAGTCGATTTTCAATAGCACTGAATCTGTTTCTGCGACGGCATGGCCGTTGCGGGATGACAGTGAAATCATTGTTACATACCCAAGCGCTTGCCCAAACGATACTCTACGAATAAGTGATGATGCATCATCGCTATCACGGTAATAGCAGAGGGTGCCTTCAATAATGATGTAAAAGTTGTCGCCTTTGTCATCATCTTTGAAAAGTTGCTCCCCAGCTTTAAGCTCTATTAGGTCTCCTCTATGAACTAAATATTCAATAGAAGAAGGACTAAGCGCACCAAATATTGATCCTGTCTTTAGCGTCTCTGGGCTGAGATCGTAAGGGCAGTTTTTAGCGTTGACTGTATTCATAACAATCACCTCCCTATGAACTAAGCTTATGCTTGAACCCAGCAATTAACCATATACTTTCCATAGAGTTTCGTTTCAAACCGTAATCAAACTAATTCATTGTTCAATTTAAATGTATGAACTGCGTAAGCAACATCTCATTAACGCTTATCTGTGTAAGCGTACGGTGTTTGATATTCAAGTATTTCGACCTCATCACCAACCGCGATTACTCCCTCGTTTTCAGTCACAAGATTGACCCCAAAGGTAACGCCTTCTTTATCAAATAAACGATATTTTGCTAAAGTTCGAAGTGGTTCACCTTTTGGGCTACGTTCAGCGGTATCAGGATCTAGTGTTATGAAAAGGCATCTTACGCAGGGTTTCACATTTTCAAAAATGACATCACCAATACGTATGCGTTTCCATGTGTCTTCGTTAAAGGCTTCGTTACCGGAGATAACAATATTGGGCCGAAAGCGTTCCATCTCGTTTATTTGGGGGCCGCTTTTATTTAGATCATCTAATGAGGCTTGGGTAGTCAATAGAAACGGATAGCCGTCGGCAAAGGCAACTGGCTGATCAGGCCTGCGGCTGGTAAAGCGTGTCGAATGCTCACCAAAATACACAAGTTCAACCGGTTGATTCAGTAATTCGCTAAACCAAGCATTTGCTGAAGGATGGGTGATGTTCGCTGAAACAAGCTTTTCCCATATTTCGGTCTCTCGGTATTCATTTGTAAAGGTCTCAATCTCTAAAGGTAGAGGATTGCTCATGCTCGGGTGCGTTAATACTAGGCCATGTTGCACCGATTTGGCATCAATCAGCGTTAATTGTGGGTATTCTCGTGCGGTTAGGAATAGACCTTCTTTATTGATAACCATAAAGCGTCGGTCAAATAGCAAGCCGCTTTGAGTGACTGGAGATGCTTGAAGCGGAACAGCTTGGCAAGATTTAACGGGGTAAATATAGAGGCCTGAAACGATAAGGGACACGACGAATCCTTGCTGCATTGAATGGGTAGTCATTAGATTACTACGTTCAAAAAAGGATAAAAATACCGAATGAACACAAAAAAGCCCCTCAGGTAAAAACCAGAGGGGCTTTAGGTATTACTTTAGTGAAGTAGGGCGCTAAATTAGATGCAGTACGACTTCAATGGTGGGAAACCATTGAATTCAATCGCGCTGTAAGTGGTTGTGTAAGCGCCTGTGGATAGCCAGTACAACCGATCGCCAATAGCTAGGTTCAGTGGCAGTCCATACTTGTAATGTTCGTACATGATGTCTGCACTGTCACAGGTGGGTCCTGCGATAATAACTTCCTCAAGTTCCCCTGTTTTCTCAACATGAATAGGGTACTTAATGGATTCATCCAGTGTTTCAATCAAGCCAGAGAATTTACCGACATCGGTAAAAATCCAGCGGTTCAATGCTGTATGCGATTTACGTGAAATCAAGACCACTTCACTGACCAAAATGCCGGCATTAGAAATCAGTGAGCGGCCTGGCTCAAGAACAATGCGTGGCATTTTTGCGCCGAAGTCTTCTTCAAGAAAGCGCGTGATCTCTTCAGCATACGTTGCTAAGTCATTTGTTCGACTAATGTAGTTAGCAGGGAAACCGCCACCCATATTAATCATTTGTAATTCGATACCATCTTCTTTTCTAAGGCGTTCGAAGATAAAGCGAACGCTCGCGATTGCGGCATCCCATGCGCCGATATCACGTTGCTGGGAACCTACGTGGAATGACACACCGTAGGGTTCTAAGCCAAGCTCTTTAGCAAGAATCAACAGATCCATGGCCATGTCTGGGCGACAACCAAACTTACGAGACAAAGGCCAGTCAGCGGATACAGTGCCTTCCGTTAAAATACGTACGTAAATGCGTGAACCAGGTGCGGCTTTTGCAATGTTGCGAAGGTCCGCTTCTGAGTCAGTCGCGAACATACGCACACCTTGCTCATAAAAGTAACGAACATCCGCCGCTTTTTTAATCGTGTTACCGTAACTGACTTGGTCAGGAGATATACCGCCAATAGCAAACAGCTTGTCTAATTCGTAGCGTGAAGCGACATCAAAGTTTGAGCCGCGATCCCGAAGGAGACGTAAAATCTCTGGTGCTGGGTTAGCTTTGATGGCGTAAAACACATCGGCTGTAGGGAAGCCTTTTGTTAGCTCAGTATAAGCCTCGTCAATCATCTGTGTGTCGATGACAACAAAGGGGGTTTCTTTGGTATCAGCAACCGCTTTGATACGGTTGAATTGCTCTGGTGTGTAAAAAGAATGAACGTCAATTGACATGGCGCATTGCTCCTCATCTTGAAAAAACATAATCCGAAAATACGCCTTTACCTCCCTCCATCCTACTTTTGGCTGTTACTTATCCGGCCAATTTGGCCTTAAGCGACGAGCGCAGCAGTTGAAGCGGTGCGGAAAATGTTCAGCAACGACGCGAGGCGAAATTTATGATGCAAAGTGCGCTGCGTCAAGAATTTTTTGTACTTTTTTAAAGATATAAAAAAGGCCCCGAAGAGCCTCTGATTGTATAGTGTTCTAACTATTTTTTCGATGGTTTTGAAAGTGAAATAATCCAGCCCCTGCAATTAATGCTCCGACAAAGTAAACCGCTTCGGCTGGGTTATTGGTAAGTGCCGTTAAGCCTGGACCAGGGCAGTAGCCACTTAACCCCCAACCTATACCAAACATAGCGGAGCCAATAATCAGGTTTTTATCTATATCCCGGCGCGTTGGCACATACCATTTATCGGCTAACCAAGGTTTCGTGCGGCGGTTACGAATGACATACCCTAGCATACCTATTGCTACAGCCCCCCCCATAACAAATACTAAGGATGGGTTCCAGTTGCCAAAGATGTCTAAGAATCCCAGTACAATTGCAGGATTTGTCATCTCAGAAACAGCAAGCCCTAAGCCAAATAAAAGACCCGTTAAAAACGTTACAAGTGCGATCATACATAAACTCCTATTTAGTTAGGAACACAGTCAAAATAGCGGTCGCCATAAAAATGACTGTCGCAACAAGAGAACGAGGCGAAAGCCTTGATAGGCCGCACACACCGTGTCCACTGGTGCAGCCACTGCCCATCCTGGTGCCATAACCGACCAATAACCCCGAAACAATCAATAGCAAGGGGTTACGCAGCTCAGGAAAAGGTACAGACGGTTCGATCAATACACCGTATGCACTGCCTCCGATAATAAGCCCAGCGATAAATATAACTGGTAACAGACGCTCTTTACTAAAAAGTGCTTGTGCCAATATGCCACTGATACCAACCACCTTGCCGGTGAGTAGTAAATATGCAGCGGTTGAAAGCCCTATTATTAGGCCCCCCATAAGAGGGTAAATGTAAGCATCCATATAGGTTTAGTCTCAAAAAGTGAACTTAATATAAGTATAATCTAATATATCTATTGTGTGTAGTGCCGATTAAGGAAATTGACCAGGAAGCTAGCATCTGTCGTTTTGTTAAAAATAAGCTTATTATCCGTCTATGAATTTCCTATTACCTAACCCACCTATATTACCGGATGGCTGCGCGAACTACCTTCACTGCAGTCCCGTTGATCTCATTTCGATCAATGGCAATCATTGGCGCAAAATTCTCACAATCATTGCAAAATTGAGCGCTAAGCCTGATGAAGATTGGCGTATAGTTAGAGATCAATACATTTGGCAGCGTGTACGTTTGTATTTTTGTTTTAACGACCTACCAAATACTGAGCAATATCTTTTTATTGTCGGTAAAACTTTTGAGAAAGAGTGCGCCATTCCATTTGATGGTACGTATTTGGGGGATGAGAAACATCATGCAATCAAAAAAGGGGCGACTTATTGGGTGCCATATTTGGATTATCGGCAGTTTCCCAATGCCCTAATTGACACGCTCCGCCACCAAATTTATCGAGATGAATATTATGATTAACGCCATTAAAAGTCTGTTTAGCTCAGCTCAAGAAGCACAAGACCCCATAAGCTATCAACGTGCCGTGACGGCGTTGCTACTTGAAGTGATAATTGCCGATAATGAAATTCACCCGTATGAAGAGCAGGCGGCAAAAGACGCCATTAAAGCCGTTAGTGATCTAGGCGACGACGTAGACCGTCTTTTTGATGAGGTTAAGAGTACCATTGAAGATGCAAACGACGCCTATCAATTTACCAAAGTTGTTAATGAACAAGCCACACTAGAGCAAAAATTTGAGCTGTTAAAATGCTTATGGCGAGTGGCCTACGCAGATGGCAATCTAGACGCGTACGAAGATCAACGAATTCGTAAAATCAGTGAACTTTTGTTTATGCAGCATTCTGAATTTATTCAGGCTAAGCTTGCTGTGCAAAACGAACATAAAAATTAAACCTATCAGCCGTTTCTCCGACGGCGATTTGGAGTTATATCCCAGATGAAATCAGGTCGTACGAGCCGTCTCCCGACGGCGATTTAGAATCTGTAGATCCCCGATAGAATCGGGTCGTACGTTTGTTTATTCTTGTTCTTGTTCTTGTTTGGCTTTCTTTACTTCGTGGCTCATGCCTTCGTTTAAGCCCGCTTCGCGATCGACGGCAGCTAACATGCCTCGTAAGATCCCCAGTTCTTGTTTCTCTGGGCGAGAACGGTTGAAGAAGCGCTTGAGCTTATCCAATACCTTGCCTGGGTGATTGCGTACGACAAAGTTAATTCCATACAGGGTTTCTTCTAGGTGCTCGTAGAATAAGTCCATTTCCTTTTTGCGCGGATACTCAGGAACAGACTTCTCGTGCATGGTTTCATTTTGGTGCGCCATCCAAATTTCGTAGGAGACGATTTGTACAGCTTGAGAGATATTAAGCACAGGGTATTCATCGTTTGCGTCAATGTACACTTGGCGGTGACACTGAGCAATTTCATCGTTTAATAGGCCCATTGTCTCGCGGCCAAACAAAATCGCAATGTTATGATCTTTCGCTTCTGGAATAACCGCTTCTGCACACTCGCGCGCATTCATAATTGGCAGCTGGAAAGTACGATGACGAGCACTGGTTCCGATGACAAGGCTGCAATCAGAAATGGCTTCTTCAAGCGTATTAACGACCGTTGCATTTTCGAGTAAATCGACGGCACCGGCTGCACGGCTCGTTGCTTCTTCAGAAGGGTAATCATTTGGGTCTACTAAATATAAATTAGAAAGCCCCATGTTCTTCATGGCGCGAGCGATAGCGCCAATATTACCTGGGTGGAATGTGTTGATTAGGACAATGCGAATATTGCTGAGCATGAAAATGGTAACTCGTTTACGTTATCGGATTACGGCGAAGTGAGGTTTCTAAGTGTGAGCGATTGTTCAGTGCTGGCGAAAGTCACCTGATCCAACACGACACGTTGTTGCTCATCAAAGAGAAAACGCTGGCAAGCCTGATGATACAGCGAACCTGTCTCCAACACCAACCGGTAGTTACCTTTCGGTATAAAGTTGGCGGCAAAGGGTTGATTGGCATGTAGGTAGACAGAAAAGGGGGGTTGTCCCTCTAATGACTGAAAGGTTAGTAGGCTAGAAGTAGGCAGTTGGTTCAATATACGTAAACGGCTGTTACCGGACGCATCACCTATTACTTGACCATGACTTGGGGCGATACCTGGATGGCCAATGCAACCAGTTTGCAACGCATTTTCAGCGCTTCCAAATGCAAAGTTTTCGGCTTTCGCCCACCCAGTCGAACCATTGTAGCTCAGGGTCAGCCAATCACTGTCTGCTTTTAAAACTTTTACATCTTTCATGCTCGGGATTGCCGTCTTAATAGAGGAGGCGACACTGGGCTCAGTAAATAAGCGGGTGTCTCGTAGCGTATAGTGCTCCCCCAATTGATATTGGGGATACAAACCGCTGATGTACGCTGCTCCGGTATTATCTTGGTCAGTGTCGAGTAATTCATCAAAAAAAGCGGCACTGTAAAGCCCCATTGTAAACGTTGCAATGTAGGTGCATGCAACAAAAGCGGATTTTGCCGCATTAAGACGAATGGATTTTTTGACTGGTTTAGAGCGCGTATTAGCGTCTTGGTGAGTCGTGAAAGAGGGGTCTGTATGCGCTTGGCTTTGTGGTTGATCCGCGGAGGAATCGTACTCGGCATAGCCTTGCTCAGTTGTTTGCGTATTGTCCGTTTTACGCATTTCTTCATAGAGCGCATTCATTCTGCGTTGGTGCAAGGTGCTACGGGCTGCTTTTAGCGCTTCTTCACGCGCTCTTTCTTGCCCAGCATTGCCACGTTTCATTTCCTCGTAGGCGCGTTGTTGCTCTTTAACGTATTCCTTTTGTTTTACATCGCTTTCAAATTCATGGCGTGTAAAATCCGACTTATTCGAACGAGTTGCACGTTCAGTAAACGAGTAAGGCTCCCAACTTTGTCCCTGACTTCGCTTAATAGCGGATAAAACATTTTGATACGCGTCATGAATACGTTGGAAGTGTTCGGTTGTGTCTTGTCCTGGGTTCTTATCAGGATGAAAGCGACGCGCTAAGCGACGGTAGGCGGCTTTGGCTTCCTGCTCCGTTGCATTGGTGGGCAATTCAAGAAGATTAAAATCGTCGATTAGGCTCATAGGTTCAACTTACGTCAATTTGCATGCATTATGCCTTAATAACGTCTGAGTACAAAGACGTAGTCTGTTCAGGGCTTGATTTGTCCTGAAGATTTGCCACTATAGGCATTTTTTGACGGCAGTAGTGATATGAGCGACACATTGACCCATCTAGATGCGAACGGCAACGCACACATGGTTGACGTAAGTGACAAAGAAATTACCAAGCGAACAGCCACGGCTCGCTCTGTAGTTAAAATGCTACCAACCACATTGAAAAAAGTCATTGAAGGTGGTTTGCCGAAAGGGGATGTGTTGGCGACAGCGCGTATCGCGGGCATTCAAGCAGCGAAAAAGACCCCAGACTTAATTCCATTGTGTCATCCATTGATGCTAACTAAAGTAAACGTAGACATTAATGTACTCGATGATCAACACATCGAGATCCTGTGTACGTGCTCGCTAAGTGGTAAAACGGGAGTTGAGATGGAAGCGTTGACTGGCGCGAGCGTCGCGGCTTTAACGCTTTATGATATGTGCAAGGCCGTTGACAAAGGCATTGTTATTTGTGAAACGGCTTTGTTAGAAAAGCACGGTGGCAAAAGCGGTTCATGGAGCGCAAACAATGGCTAATGTAAAAATTGTATTTTTTGCTTCATTGCGAGAAAGCATGCAGTGTGACGAATTAGAAAGAAGTTTCGATGCACCGTTAACGGTCCGTCAGTTAAAGGAGCAACTGGCGTCAGAGCTTAATCAACCTTCTTTATTGACGGAAAAAGTGAAAGCCGCGATTGACTTTGATTTCGCCCGTGACGAAGACCTTATTGATGTTCTCACCGTGAAAGAAGTGGCTTTCTTTCCGCCAGTGACTGGAGGTTAGTGTGATCAGTGTTCAAGAAGCCGATTTTCATGTTCAAACTCTCTACGACTCCCTCTGTGTCGCCCACAAAACCGGTGCCGTTGCGATGTTTGTTGGCCGTGTCCGTGATTTTAGCGACGATCCAACACAATCGAGTTTCATGCTAGAGCATTACCCAGGCATGACTGAGCATAATATAGTGAAAATTGTTGAAGAAGCGAGGCAGCGTTGGACTCTTTTGGATGTAAAAGTGGTACACCGTGTCGGGAAACTATCAGTCGACGACCAAATCGTCTTTGTAGGCGTTTCATCCGCACATCGTGCTGAAGCATTCGCTGCATGTGATTTCATCATGGATTACCTGAAAAGCCGCGCCGCATTCTGGAAAAAAGAAATCACGCCTGAAAAAGAAGAATGGGTCGAAGCGAAACAGAGCGATGAGGCAAGTTTAAAGCGCTGGACGTAATAGCGTATTGAAATCAAAAAAATTATTGAGGTTTACGATGCCTAACTGGTTACGTTTTTTAATGCTTCGGGGTCGAGTACCTTCGCTTTGGTTACTCCGACCTTTATCGCTTATCACTGCTTTTTTACTCGCAACGAAAGCGCCTGAACTGCAAGATTCAACACAACGAACCATTGCTTATGTTGGCCTATCCGTCATTCTATTATGGAGTTTTATTTGGCTGGTATGGCATTTAAAAGATAGGCTTAACAAGCGTTAAAAGTTTATTAATGCGGCTTTAATGTTTTTTTACGCCCGCTGGCATGACGTTCACGGTATTCGGTATCAATATATCGGTCGGTGGTGGCCATGCTGGCGTGGCCTGCGTCTTCTCTCACATGTTCTTTAGGTCGAACTTTTACGTCTTCTGAAATACCCGTATGGCGTAGCCAGTGGACAGTGGCGACACGTAGGTCGTCGGCATCGCTTTTTAGTCCATCATCGCACATACGGTAATAGGCTTGGTCGAAGCAGTTTTGCACGATATTGCGTACTTGCCTTGAACTGGTCATGGCGCCTTGTCCACGAGTTTTGGGGATTAATGCGGTTTGCTCTGCAACGGTTGGTAAATCTGGTAGTTGTCGAAAGCGTCGGTAGCGCGCTAGGGCATTTAGCATTTCATCAGACACGCTTACAAGGCGTTCTTTATTGCCTTTCGATAAGACCTTAAACCACCAATGACCGTCTGAATCTTTAATAAAGTCGCCCATAATGGGTGCGGAACGTTCGTCAGCGACCAATTCCGATATTCGCAAGTACATGCCAAGTAATGCATTCATGATGAACAGAGTGCGCTCATGGGTCGCTGGGTCTTCTTCAGCAAGCAACTCTGCGGTTTCGATCACATAGTCCCACTGTAAGTTTGAAATACGACGCACTTGGCGTCTCGTCACTTCTTTTTTAACAAATTTACTTTTTTGACGAATCAACGCAACGGGATTTTGTTGAACTGCTTCTTCTTGCATTAAAAATCCATAATAAGAGGACAGAATAGAAAAAGTAGCGCGAATAGCTGCTTGAGATAAATTGTAATGTTGTGAAAGTGGCACTTGTCCGTTGCGAAACTCCATCTTAGAGACGTGCGCAACAAACGGGCGCCATTCTTCATTTGGCACGCGTTCGCCCATTTTATTCTTAAAACGCGCCACATTTTTTGTACCGATCCAGTCTTCAGGAGGGGTGTTACAAAAATGAATGAATTCTTCGATCTGATCACGGCGTAAAGATAAAGCTGGTGAGTCCTGTGTACTCCATGACCATAACAGTAGGCGTTCTACTTCACGACGATAAGAGTTGAATGTCGCTTGAGAACCGTTGTAGCTGTAGATAAAGCAAAGCGCGAGCTGTAAGTCCCTTTGATAATCCATTTTTTGGAGTTGCGGAATATCAGCTTTGAGTGGCTCAAGTATCCCATGAAACTGAGTAAAGGGATTGGGAAGGTGCTCTAGATTGTCAATTAACGGCAGGGGAGAGTTCATAACCAGCAAAAACGCCTTATTCAGTCGATACTTAGAGTGAAATAAAATCATAGGTTAGCCCTATCCAGTATTAGGTTCAATCGCAGATTTCAGTTATCATCTCGCTCCTCGGCTTGTCGTCCTATATACGTCGCCTCTCGTTAACCCTATCTAGAGCAACGGTAATGAATGCCCCAGACCAACCTATAATCCCCGTGCTGCTAAGCGGTGGTGTCGGTAGTCGACTTTGGCCCCTGTCTTGTCCTGCACACCCTAAACCGTTTCTCACGTTGCCAGATGGCGACTCGCTGTTGGTCAAAACACTGCAACGAGCGTTATTGATTCAACCTAATGCGCATTTAATGAATGTGACCAATCGTGAGCTGTATTTTCAAACGAAAGATACGGTACGCAAAGTCGTTGATGTGGTGCCTGACACAGATGGACAACAACACTATGTGCTAGAGCCCTGTGCTCGTAACACAGCGGCGGCCATCGTGGCCTCTGCCTTACGCGTTCAGGCCTTGTATTCTGACCAAGCTGTGATGCTGGTGATGCCCTCGGATCACTTGATTGAGCATGAGGCGTCTTTTTCTGAGGCCGTACGCATCGCTTACGATTTGGCGACCGAAGGCCAATTGGTAGCGTTTGGCATCCCTCCCAAATCTGCCGAAGTTGGGTTTGGCTATATTAAAGCGGCTGTAGCTACTGGAAGTCCTTTTAGTGCCGTTGAGCGCTTTGTTGAAAAACCGGATTTACCTACCGCACAAGCTTACGTTGCCAGTGGGGAGTATTTATGGAATGCCGGTATTTTTTGCTTAACGCCCAGTACGCTGCTCAGTGAAATGCAACGGTATGCGCCTGAGTTAGTCGAAGCTGTGCAATGTGCTGTTCGGCAAGGTGAAAGTGGCCACAGTGCTACAGGCAGTTGCTTAGAGCTCGATGCTGGCGCCTTTACCCAGGTACCTTCGATCTCTATTGACCATGCCCTGTTTGAGCACACCGATAAATCCTGTGTAGTGCCCTGTGACTTGGGGTGGCGTGACATCGGTACTTGGCAGGCCTGGGCAAATTTATGGGAAGCGGATGCGCAGTGCAATCAGGTACATGGGCAAGTGCAGCTCCTCGATACGCACAATACCTTCATCCATAGCCCTAATGCGCTGACCGCCGCGGTAGGGGTGAAAGATTTGATCATTGTGAATACCGACGAGGCACTGCTCATCGCTCATAAAGATGCACAACCCGCACTAGGACAACTTCTTACCCAACTAACTCATAAACGTTCATAGGAATTGTGTTATGCCCAAATGGCTTACTATGTTGAAATTTGGCGATCGCGCGCCATCACTTTGGTTATTGCGTCCATTGTCACTGCTAACGGCGTTTGTGTTGGCCACTCGCGCGCCCTTGATTGAGCAGGATGGCGTTCGGATAGCTACCTTTGTCGGGCTGTCCTTGGTGCTGCTGTGGTGTTTTATTTGGTTGGTGTGGCACTTTCGTGTGCGCTGGCAACAACGCTAACGGACAGGTTGATGACTGATATATGCATCGGCCAAATCATTGCTGACAGTGGGGTGGCTTTTGGTACCAGTGGTGCGCGAGGTCTTGTGTCACAATTCAGCGACCCAGTGGCGGGAGCCTTTGCGTTGGCGTTTCGCCAAGCCTTAGCCGATCAAGGCTACGACGTCTCAGTGATCGCCTTGGCGATTGATCGGCGCCCCTCGAGCCCTGCGATCGCTGCGTCTATCTACGCCGCTTTGAAGGCGGTGGGGTGTGAGGTGAAGTACTATGGCATCCTGCCGACCCCAGCCTTAGCGCTACAATCATTTTCGCAATCTATCCCTAGCCTTATGGTGACTGGCAGCCATATTCCGTTTGAGCGCAATGGTATTAAGTTTTACCGGCCTGATGGCGAGATCGATAAGCCAGATGAAGCAGCTATCCTTCGCCAGCGTCAAGCGCTACCGACTTGGTCACCTCACTTACCTTTACCCTCCGATCATGCCCGAGAAGACTATCAGGCGCGCTACCTAGACGCCTTTGCCAGCCATGCTTTGTCTAACCTCACGGTTGGGGTGTACGAGCATTCCGCGGCGGGGCGTGACCTGACATGTACCATCTTAAAGAAGCTCGGTGCCGAGGTGGTAAGCTTAGGGAAAACCAACCAGTTTGTGGCGTTGGATACGGAAGCAATCAGTGAGCGTGATCAGTATTTAGCGCGACAATGGTGTACCGCATACGACTTAGACGCGATTGTGACCACCGATGGAGACGGTGACCGAGTCATGATGGCTGATGATGAAGGGCGTTGGTTAGCGGGTGATGTGATCGGCATGTTGTGTACACGCCTATTGCAACCGGCGGCGTTGGTAGTCCCCATTAGTTGTAACAGTGGCATCGAGTCTTATCTAAATATTCCTGTGGTACGAACAAAGATTGGGTCGCCTTATGTCATTGAAGCGATGGCGACGCTTGCTCAAACCTATCCTCAAGTCGTTGGGTTTGAGGCCAATGGTGGGTTTCTGACGGCGACTGCGATTCCTGTGCAGGAGACCCTTTTGGCAGCGCTGCCCACTCGAGATGCGCTGCTGCCAATGTTAATGGTGTTGCAGGAAATTAATAAACAGCGCGTGAGTTTGTCCGCACTGGTTCAACAGGTAACCCATCGGGTGACCTCGAGCTCTCGGATCACTGACGTTAGTTGGGCGTTTAGTCAAACGCTGCTGCGCCGTTGGCAGGACGACCTTGAAGAGGTGGTGCGACAACTTGGGCGAACGGATGAAGTGTGCCACGTGAATACCACTGATGGCTTACGGATGACCTTTACTAATGGTGATATTATTCATGTTCGAGCGTCGGGAAATGCGCCAGAATTACGCTGTTACTGTGAGTCAGGTAGCAAAATAGCGGCGGAGGCTTTGCTGCAACAGGCCATGTCACTGTTAGCTCAGCAGAAGCCTTAGTGCACTTAAAGCGGTTCGCCAGAAATACTGGCGAACCGTTATTTGACGTTACTGAGTCACTTGTTGGAACAGCTCAAAATAGGTCGGAAAGGTTTTAGAGGTACAACCCGGATCGTTGATTGTGACGGCAGAGTTGGAGAAAGCTACGAGTGAGAAACACATAGCAATACGATGGTCGTTGTACGTATCAATCGCAGCGTGTTGCACGTCTTTCAATGGCTGAACCGTAATGTAGTCCTCGCCTTCAACCACATCGGCGCCGAGCTTTTTCAGCTCTGTGGCCATGGCATAAAGACGATCGGTCTCTTTCACCCGCCAGTTGTAGATATTACGAATGGTCGTTGGGCCGGTTGCGAACAATGCTGTGGTGGCAATCGTCATAGCGGCATCGGGAATGTGGTTCATATCCATATCAATGCCATTGAGTTCACCACGCTCCGCTTCAATCCAAGTCGGACCATAGGTGATGTTAGCTCCCATCGCTTTTAGTGCTTCCGCAAATTTCACGTCCCCTTGAACACTGTCGCTACCAACACCGTGTACTTTTATTTTACCACCGGCAATTGCCGCAGCGGCTAAGAAGTAAGACGCGGATGATGCATCGCCTTCTACCATAATCTCGCCAGGGCTTTGGTAGGTCTGGTTACCTTTGATGACAAATGCTTTGTAATCTTGGTTGTCCACATCGACACCAAATTGCTTCATGACGTGCAAGGTAATATCGATGTACGGTTTAGACACCAGTTCACCGTCAACTTTGATGGTTAAATCACCTTTCGCGAGCGGGGCGCTCATTAACAAAGCAGTTAGGAACTGACTTGAAATATTGCCTTTGATTGATACTTCGCCACCAGCAATACCATTCGCTTTAATTGTTAGCGGTGGGTAGTCCTTGGTGCCTTCGTATTGAACGTCTACGCCTAACGATTGCAGCGCATCGACAAGGTCGCCAATTGGACGCTCGTGCATGCGCGGCTCACCGTGTAGACGGTATTCACCTGTACCCAAGCACAATGCTGCTGTAAGAGGGCGCATGGCTGTGCCAGCGTTGCCTAAGAAAAGATCGGCATGGTCAACATTAATAGGGCCGGCTAATCCTTCAAGAATACAGGTACGTCCTTCATCTTCTAGTTGATAACGAACACCCATTGTCTTAAGAGCATTGAGCATGTGACGAATGTCATCACTGTCTAAAAGGTTGGTGATTTTAGTGGTGCCTTGGGCAAGTGTTGCTAAAAGCAAAATACGATTAGATAAGCTTTTTGATCCTGGAATTTGAATCTCGCCGTTGGCGCTGTTAAGTGGGCCTAAAGTAATGGAATTCATGGATTTTTCCGTATGCTAACTCACGCAAAGAAGCGTTAGTTTCGTTATTTTATTACAAGTATCCGTACGATACGTTTACTCATAGCTAACTGCAATAGTTTTGCATACTGAAGTGCTTTAACACCTTACAAATGTAAGCTTAAGTTGAGTGCTGCGTTTACATAAGTTGGGTTTGCGTAACGTTTAGTAATTAGGCGCAGACTATTTCTAGGCTATGCGAGTAATATTTAGGCTTATCACCTTGGGCTAGAATCCTACTTATTACTGGCCTACATATTTATGCTATGAAGTGGAGACTGGCCATGAAGCAACGACTCAATATAAAAATATGCTCGCTAGCGATCGGTTCAATGCTAGTTTGTCAAACAGCGCTGGCATTAGAAGCACCAAAGGGGCGAGTAATCTTAACCGTATCTGGCAATATTACAGAAACAAACAGTGATCAAGGTGCACTCTTTGACCGTGAGATGTTGCTTGAACTGGGGGTTGATTCTATGGACACAGGCACGCCGTGGACGGAAGGGGTGAATACGTTCTCTGGTCCACGTCTAGCGGCGCTGCTTGATACGGTAGGCGCTAAGGGAGAAAGCCTTTCAGTCACTGCGTTAAATAATTACAGTGCAAATCTCCCCGTCCAAGATGCGTATGACCATAACATTATGTTAGCCATGGATGTAAATGGAAAAAAGATGTCGGTTCGTGATAAAGGACCTATCTTTGTACTTTACCCATTTGCTGATGATCCATCTTTAAATAATGAGGTCATCCATAATCGCTCGGTGTGGCAAGTGAAAGCGATCACCGTAAAGTAATTTAGGGACATTAATGAAGTCTGTTCTGAAGTACAAATTCGGCACGTTTATCGGAGTATTGGTCGGTACGGCGTCAATTTTTTTAGTTGTCGTTGTGCTTCTTTATGTGCAACTTTTAGAACGACAAGAGGCGCTACTGTCTGCGGCTGAAGAAGATGCCTTGTGGGCTTCCTATCAATTGGATAGAGAGGCTCTTCAGCTCCGCAATGCCGTGCGCCTTCTCATTGATTCTCGCAATACCCCAGAGAGCCTAGACAGACTGGATGAAGCGCAACTTAGGTTTGATATCTTATACAGCCGTGTAAATATTATTTCAGCTGGACAGTTGAAGATCCTGTTTAACAAGTTGCCAAACGCAGATCGGTATCGAGCAGATCTTAGGAAGCGCTTAGATTTAATTGATCGGGTGCTGTTTGTCGATGATCCAAATATAATTGATAAGACTTACATTTCTAAGCAGGTAGAAGATCTACTCAAGACAACAGAATCCATTGTATTTAATGCATTGGAACGCCGATCACTTGATAAAGTAACTGAACGAAACAGTATGGCCACGCTCTACCGATATCTCGGTCTATTGGTGAGTGCCTTAACGCTTGTCATGTTAGTCATCATTGGTATTTTGGTCCGTCAAGTTCGCATGAGTATCGTGTCCTATAACAAAACCAAGAAACTGGCGAACGAGTTGCAGCAAACAGCAGTCGCCGCTCAAGCTGCAACCCGTGCAAAGTCAGACTTTTTAGCCACAATGAGTCACGAGATACGGACTCCGATGAACGCTATTCTTGGTATGTCCCACCTTGTGCTTGATTCAGATTTGCAACCCAAACAGCGTAATTACGTTACCAAAATTCAAAGTTCTGCTAACAACCTGTTGCTTATTATTAATGATATTTTAGATTTTTCCAAAGTAGAAGCAGGTAAACTTCACCTTGAAGACACGCTATATTCTTTAGATGAAGTGCTTGAATATGTATATCAAGTATGTCGCAACACCGCCGAAGAAAAAGATCTTAAATTCATCGTCGCACGCGATTTTGACATACCAGATGGTCTAGTCGGCGACGCCACTCGATTAAAACAAGTATTAGTGAATATTCTGGGTAATGCGGTGAAGTTTACCCATGAAGGGAAGGTAACGTTATACGTTGAACGTAGGCGTCAGTGTATTGTGTTTACGGTTACCGATACAGGTATTGGGATTGCTTCTGGTAACGATATTTTTGAAGGGTTTAGCCAGGCGGATACCAGTACCACACGTTTATATGGTGGTACTGGGTTAGGTCTTGGTATTTCTAAACGCCTTCTTGAGCTTATGGGCGGCAGTATTTCTTATGACAGTGAAGTCGGAAAGGGTTCATGTTTTTGTGTAGAGGTTCCTCTAGTTCCTGCAAATGATTCAAAACCAACGCCCTTAAGAGCTCAGTTATGCGCTCTGATGTATGACACTTTGGCTTTAGAAAAGCTGGGGGCATTTCATATTCCACATGACGTTATTGATGAAAAATATTGTCCGCATTCTGATCAATTTCTTCTAATTAGCGATAGCAAGTATTCAGAGCTCAGTATCGATGAAGAAAGACTGTTTCAAAGTTCTTTTACCGGTAGAGTGATTATAGTCGGTCGATCGGTTAGCCATGACAGTTTATACCCTTGGCGCAAACTATCGCTAATCACGAAAACGAAATTGAACAGCTATCTTTCTTCTCATCAGCCAGAGGAAACGAACTCTGATCTTGAGCCTTTAAACCGATACCATGAATGTGACAGCCTTTTAGGGCGCAAAATCTTACTTGCGGAAGACAATCCCGTGAACGCAGAGATCGCCAGTGCGTTACTCGAGAAACTTGGCGTAATAGTGGTCGTTGCACAGAACGGTCAAGAAGCAGTTGACGCTGCAGGCAAAGAATCATTTGATCTTGTGTTGATGGATGTGCAGATGCCCATCATGGACGGCTATCAAGCAACAGAACAGATCATTCAAAAGCTTGGTGATAAACACCCACCCATTCTTGCATTAACGGCTGGTGCGTTAGATTCGGATCGTGAATATGCTTACAGTGCAGGGATGAGCGACTTCCTTACGAAGCCGTTAGCCCCTTTGTTATTGTTGAATAAGCTCGAGGAATGGTTGGTTGGGAACAGTGCAGAGTTCATCAATGAAGGACCAATAGACTCAAAGCGTGTATTTGCTCCTGAATTAGGCTTGTATCGCATCGGTGGCGACCAATCACGTTATCGGCTTATGCTTGAACGTTTTGTCACACTATTGCTTCCTTATACGAGTCAGTCAAAAGCCAGTACGCCTAAAACCAGCTATGAGCTTCATAGCATTAAAGGGGGTGCCGCCAATATTGGCGGTGAACGTTTTGCTGCTGAAGTCGCCCAACTTGAGCTAGATTTATCACAAGGAGGAAACAGTGGAGATAAAGAGCACACGGTACAACTTGTTAGAGTACAAGAAGCGGCTGATGAGCTTAGTAAATTAATTGCTCTTTACATGGAAAAGGACATAGCGCCTCAACGCGCTACGAAGAGTGAAGGTGAGGTCGCTTCGTTAAGTAAAAGTGAGAGCCTTCAACGTATCGATCAACTGATTGATGTTTTGGATATGGGGGTCGCTGATGTTTCGGAAACGCTTGATAGTCTGATCGCGCAATCTGACCTGAAACACCAAAAAGACCTGAAAAATGTTCAAGATAAGATTAATAACTACGACTATGATTTGGCTATTGATCAACTAAAACAATTGAGAACAAAATTTTAGTAAAGCATGCCTCATAGCAAGAAAATGCCAGGAAGTCATATGGAAGCAATTAAAAGCCGTGTTTTGGTGGTAGATGATTTAGTAGACAATATCGACATCTTAAAAGAAATTTTAAAAGATCATTATGATGTTTTGATCGCTAAAAATGGCAAAATGGCGCTTAAAATTATTGATTCACAGATGCCAGATATTGTGCTGTTAGATATTATGATGCCGGATATCAATGGTTACGAAGTCTGTCAGCAGATCAAAGGGAGTTCTGTCACAAAGCATATTCCTGTCATTTTCATTACAGCCATGACGACGATTGAAGATGAGCAAAAAGCTTTTGCAGCGGGAGCTGTCGATTATATAACAAAACCCATCACCCCTTTGACCACACTTGCGCGTGTCGCCAATCACTTAGCATTAGCAAATCAAGATAAGCAAAATCGACGCATCATAGCGAAACGAACTGCTCAGTTGAATGAGTCGTTAATATCAGCCGTCAATATGATCAGTGAAGCTGGGACGTACAATGATGAAGTCACGGGTGAACATATGTGGCGCATGGCGGATTACAGTGCAGTACTCGCACGCGCGGTTGGTTGGTCAGAAGAAAAGGTGGAAACGCTTCGGCTTGCTGCGCCTATGCATGATACGGGCAAAATCGGTATACCGGACAGCATTTTAAAAGCACCGCGTAAGTTAACGACGGAAGAGTGGGAGTTGATGAAACAGCATCCTATTATCGGCGCTAATATTTTAGGTAAAAGCCAAGCCCCACTATTTCAATTGGCGGCTGAGATATCATTGGGTCATCATGAAAAGTGGAATGGCAGCGGCTACCCAAATGAATTAAAAGGGGATGACATACCTCTGTCTGCTCGTATTGTCGCCATCGCCGACGTATTTGATGCCCTGACGATGGAACGCCCTTACAAGAAAGCCTGGACGATTGAAGAAGCCTATCAATTCATGCGCGAGAACGCGGGAATACACTTCGACCCAGAACTAGTAGAGCGGTTTATTTCTCAGGATGAAGAAATAAAAGCGGTTAAGCAAAAGTGGCATGCTGCGGGGAAGTGATTATCCGCAGCATTTTTTGAATTTTTTACCAGAGCCGCAAATACAGGGGTCATTACGCCCGGTGCGTTCAGCGTCGGGCGCAACATACGGTGTATGACCTTGTATCTCATGCTCACCTGATACGTAGAACCAAGCCCCATCAATTTTCTCAAACAATGATCGCTCGCTTAACTTACCCGTATTACTGCCTTCCTTAAAATGGGCCTCGAATGACACCATGCCGGTTTTGTCATCTGCTCCGCCGTCTTGAGTGTCCAATATGGCTAGCGTGACCCATTGTGTTTCAGCGTTACTACCTTCAACATCCTGAGCTGATTGCTCGGGATCTTCAGTCAATTTCTGGGTTGCAGCAATGTAATCAAACTTCTGTAACGCAAACGCACTGTAGCGCGAACGCATCAAAGCTTCTGCAGTTGGGGCAGTTCCTGGATTGTTGTGATACATTCCACAACAGATTTCGTAGTGCGCTTTTGAGCCGCAAGGACATTGAGCAGGGGTAGACATATCCAATCCTTCATCGCCAAGTTCTTGTTTAGATGCGTATAATACCCGTTTTAATAAAACCGAACAGGACTAATTTGTGAGTAATAGTGCGACCACTTCGTTTTTTTGGTACGACTTTGAGACTACCGGTGTTGACCCGGCAAAAGACAGACCAATGCAATTTGCTGGCTTGCGCACGGACTTAGATTTTAATCCCATTGGCGAGCCAATTATGCTGTACTGCAAAATCGCTGATGACGTGCTGCCTCATCCGGATGCGTGCTTACTGACCGGCATTACGCCACAAGATGCAATCCGTGAGGGATTATCAGAAGCTGAGTTTATGGCTCAAATCGAAAAAGAACTTTCGTATCCCGGCACGTGTTCTTTAGGTTACAACACTCTGCGATTTGATGATGAAGTGGTTCGGTACGGTTTTTATCGCAATTTCATTGATCCTTACGCTCGTGAGTGGCAAAACGCGTGCTCTCGATGGGATGTCATTGATCTTGTACGTATGGCTTACGCCATGCGCCCAGAGGGTATTAAGTGGCCTAAAAAAGAAGATGGGACGTTTTCTTTTAAGTTAGAAGACTTAACCAAAGAAAATGGCATTGCACATGAACAGGCGCACGATGCTCTATCCGACGTGCACGGAACGATTGCAATCGCTAAGCTTATTAAAGACAGGCAACCAAAGTTGTTTGATTACTATTACTCTATGCGTGATAAAGGGTCATTACAGCAGTTTGTAGACCCCGTTCGTATGAAGCCGTTTTTACACATCTCAGGTATGTTTGGCCAAGAAAAAAAGTTTTCAGCCTTTGTGGCGCCTTTAGCCCCACACCCGACCAATAAAAATGGTGTGATCGTTTATGATTTAATGGCGGATGCGCAACCGCTAATAGACTTGTCTATTGAGGAAATACAGAAGCGCGTCTTTAGTACAAAGGAAGAGCTTGGTGATACTGAGCGCTTACCTTTGAAAACCATTCATCTAAATAAGTGTCCTGCTGTGGCGCCAGCGACGTTTCTAAAAGACCAGCAAGTGGTTACTCGGCTTGGTTTGAATGGCGATATATGCCGTAAAAATCTAGCGTTGTTGCGCGACGCCCCCGGATTAGCAGCCAAGTTGTCGCAAGTGTTTATGCAAACTTTTGAGCGAATCGATAAAGACCCTGATCTGATGCTATACAGTGGTGGATTCTTTTCGCGTGATGACAAAACGCGTATGGAAGAAATCAGAAATACCCCAAGTGATATCTTAGGTGAACTTGAAATGACATTTGATGATCGTCGTTTGCCTGAAATGTTTACCCGCTATCTTGCACGTAACTATCCTGATCAGCTCAATCACGAGCAACGCGAAGAGTGGGAAGAATATCGCCGAGTAAAGTTGTTGCAAGAAGATGGGGGCGGCAGCCTAACTATGGATCAATATTTTAAAAGGCTAAATGAACTGGCAATGGATGAGTCAATATCGGATAGTAAGCGCATTATGTTGCAGGACTTGGCGGATTACGCCCAAGGTATTTATCCCTTTTAATGGGACACAAAGGAGTAGGGCGAATGAGCGATTCTCGAGGTACAACACAATGGCTATTAGCAATAGCGGCTTTTATCTTGATCATTGCAGGGTTAAAGGAAGCATCACAGATTGTTGTTCCTTTCATGCTATCGGTGTTTATTGCGATTATTTGTTCACCATTGCAAAACACCCTCAGACGCTACAATGTGCCCATTTGGATATCGATTATCATCATTGTGCTGATCATCTTGGCTTGTTTAGGGTCGATTGGATTACTAGTGGCCGCTTCGCTCGATAATTTCTCGCAACAATTGCCAACCTATCGTGAACGCTTTGGACAAGAAATGTCGACAGTGTTTACCCAATTAAATGGTGTTGGGATTAACATTTCTTATCAGCAAATCAAAAGCTATGTCGATCCTTCGTCTCTGATGAATTTATTCACGAATACATTAACAAGCTTGGGTAGCGTGTTAACCAATGTCTTTCTAGTAGTGATGATCGTTGTGTTTATCTTGCTGGAAGCGGCTGAGATACCAAAAAAACTCAGTTATGCATTGGATGATGCTGATTCATCAATGGAAAAGATTGAGCGATTTATCACAACAGTGAATCGATACTTAATGATTAAAACACTGATCAGTATCGCGACTGGATTGTTTATCGGTATTTGGGTGTCTGTACTAGGTGTGGATTTTCCTATCCTGTGGGGGGTCTGCGCTTTCTTGCTAAACTTCATACCCAACATTGGTTCTATTATTGCGGCGATTCCGGCGATGTTCCTAGCCTTTGTTCAATTGGGCACGTTTGACGCATTGTTAACGGGATTAGGGTTCATACTGGTCAATTTAGTGATGGGGAATTTCATCGAGCCTAGGTTTATGGGTAAAGGTGTCGGTTTGTCACCATTAGTAGTATTTTTGTCATTAATGCTATGGGGATGGGTATTTGGTCCCGTAGGTATGCTATTATCTATCCCATTAACAATCATTTTAAAGTTTGCTTTTGAAACCAACCCTAAGATGCGTTGGTTGGCAATTCTGCTAGATTCAAAAGCACATCCTTAATCAGTCGTAAAATACATAACATTTAGAATGTTTTGAGTGGCTAGGTATAAGAGCTAGCATAATCTATGTTTTTACATTAGAATACGCGATTGATTTTTTCGGTGCGAACACTCGCACGTCTCTTATCCTATTTAAAGGTTACAATCTACATGTCTGACGCTGATATTCAGCCTACTTTTGATTCTCTGGGTCTGGCCGCCCCAATTCTTAAAGCGGTAAACGAACTAGGTTACGAACAACCCTCTGCCATTCAGGCGCAAAGTATCCCATTTTTGTTAGAAGGGCATGACCTTCTAGGACAAGCGCAGACAGGTACGGGTAAGACGGCGGCTTTCGCACTGCCATTGCTATCTCGCATTGATGTAGCAAACAAATTTCCACAGTTATTGGTGTTGGCGCCAACTCGTGAGTTGGCTATTCAAGTTTCTGAAGCGTTTCAGAGCTACGCTCGCCACATTCCTAATTTCCATGTATTACCGATTTACGGTGGTATGTCATATGACTCGCAATTACGTCAACTTAAACGTGGTGCGCAAGTTGTAGTCGGCACACCAGGCCGTGTAATGGATCACATTCGTCGTAAGACGCTTGTACTGGATGGCTTACAAGCGCTAGTACTTGATGAAGCCGATGAAATGCTTCGCATGGGATTCATCGACGATGTTGAGTGGATTCTTGAGCACACGCCTAAAACACGCCAAATTGCTTTGTTCTCTGCAACAATGCCTTCGGTTATTCGTAAAGTAGCTAACCAGCATCTTAACAATCCTAAAGAAGTTAAGATTCAGACTAAAACGTCTACAGCTATGACGATTACCCAGAAATACTGGCAAGTAAGCGGTCTTCATAAGCTAGATGCGTTAACTCGTATCCTAGAAATGAATGAACACGACGGTATGATCATTTTCGTACGTACCAAAGCAGCAACCGTTGAACTGGCTGAAAAGCTAACGGCTCGTGGCCATGCGTGTGAAGCGTTGAATGGTGATATCAGCCAAAACCTTCGTGAGCGTACTGTTGACCGTATCAAGAAAGGTCAAATTGACATCTTGGTTGCGACAGATGTTGTAGCTCGTGGTCTTGACGTTGAACGTGTAAGCCATGTTGTAAACTATGACATTCCTTACGATACTGAGTCTTACGTTCACCGTATCGGTCGTACTGGTCGTGCAGGTCGTTCAGGCACTGCGATTCTATTCGTTGGTCATCGCGAACGTCGTATGTTGCAACAAATTGAACGTGCTACTCGCCAAGTAATTGAGCGTATGCAGCTTCCAACTGCGTCCGATATCAATGAGCAGCGTATCACTCGTTTTAAAGACCGTATTACAGATACAATTGATAATACCGATCTAGACTTCTTTATTGAACTGATGGAAGGCTATCAGAAAGATAACGAAGTTGACCCAACCAAAATTGCTGCAGCACTAGCATTCATGGCTCAAGAGAAAACGCCATTAGTGTTGAAAGAGGCTGAAGTTAGAGCTCCTCGTGAGCGTTCTGAGCGTGGCGATCGACCAGATCGTGGTGAACGCGAACGCGCACCACGTAACAATAAGCCGCGTAATGTTACTAAAGAAGCAATGCCACTTAAAGATGACCCATCAGTTGAAATGAAACGTTTCATCCTGAAAGTCGGTTATCGTGATGGTGTTAAGCCAGGCAACATCGTGGGTGCGATTGCAAATGAAGCTGATCTAGATAGCCGTTTAATCGGTCACATCGAAATCTTTGAAGATTTTGCAACGGTTGATCTTCCAGCGAAAATGGACAAGCAAGCACTTAGCAAATTGGCTAAGACGCGTGTTTGTGGTCAACGCTGTGATCTAACTGCACTAGAAGATGCTGGTGAGAAAGCTTTCGAACCACGTGCTGAGCGTCCTGCAGGTAATGCTCGCCGTCGTCCAAGTAACGATCGCAAGCCACCACGTAGTGGTGCACCGAGTGGTAAGGAACGCAAACCGCGTCCTCCTCGTTCGAACGACAGTTAATTGCAAAAAGCCGAGCCTAGCTCGGCTTTTTAATGAACAATATTTACGCATGGTGTATTTAATAGACTCGTGCGATAACGGTAAAAAATAGAGATAGGCAGGTTTAGTGATGGATCAAATTACGATTATTCGTCCCGATGATTGGCATTTACACTTTCGTGATGGGGATATGCTTAAGGAAACTGTAGCAGCAACAGCACGCTGTTTTGCTCGTGCGATTGTCATGCCAAACCTTGTTCCCCCTGTTATAAATGCTGAACTTGCTGTGGCTTATCGTAGCCGTATTGAAGCAGCCATTCCTGTCGGTTCAGATTTCACGCCATTAATGACTATTTATTTGACAGATAAAACGTCGGTAGAAGATATCCGTGCTGCGAAAGCGGCAGGTGTTGTCGCTGCTAAGATGTATCCCGCAGGTGCAACGACAAATTCTGATTCGGGTGTTAGTTCATTGGATTCTTTGTATCCTGTGTTTGAAACACTTGCTGATGAAGGTATGTTATTGCTGGTTCATGGTGAAGTGACGCAGAAACATATTGACATTTTTGACCGTGAAAAAGAGTTTATTGATCAGCATTTAATTAAAATCGTTGAGCGTATTCCAACATTAAAAGTTGTGTTTGAGCACATCACCACCAAAGACGCAGCAGATTTTGTCATGTCTGCACGTGACGGTGTTGCCGCAACGATCACACCACAGCATTTATTGCTAAATCGTAATGACATGCTAGATGGCGGTATACGTCCACATAACTATTGCTTACCTGTGTTGAAGCGTTCTACACACCAAGAAGCACTTCGAGCTGCGGTGAAATCAGGCTCATCAAAGTTCTTTTTAGGCACAGACTCTGCGCCGCATGCCCAACATCGTAAAGAATCAAGCTGTGGTTGTGCTGGTTGTTACAGTGCGTGGTCTGCGATAGAGCTCTACACGCAAGTGTTTGATGAACTGGATGCATTAGATAAATTAGAAGGCTTTGCAAGTCTACATGGTGCAGATTTCTACGGTTTGCCTCGTAATGCGGATACCATTACGCTTGTACGTGATGAGTGGGTGGTACCTGATTCGATTATGCTTCCATCTGATGAGCCGATCGTACCATTTTATGCGGGTAAAACGGTTGGCTGGCGATTAAAAGCGTAGTCAAAGTACAAGACAGTATACGATGTACAAGAAAGAGGCTTTGAGTCTCTTTTTTTCGCCTATAGATCAGCTCTGTAAACAGATATGTACTTTATTCAAATCATGTAAACATGACGTATAATTAAGGTAAATCATGGGATTTAGAACTTGAGTCAGATTTAATTCATGTCCGAGCTGATAAGATTAGTACCGACTTTTACGGTGCATCAATTTTTATCGCCTATGAGATTACTATTCGTGATTAGCTGTATTTTACTGAGCATGTTCAGCTTTTCTAGTTCACTTAATGCCAGCACTCATGATACAACACGCATTGTGGGCGTAATGACGCGCGCGCCAGCATCGCATCATTACATTGATGAAAACTGTATAAAAGTATCCTGCTGTTTTATATGTCATGCGATTTACGCAATGCCGCCCCAGAACCTTACCAGCCGTAGGGCCAATATTATCAAGCCTGAAAGGTATCCTAACGCAAAACCTCTGTGGTTTTCTGAGCCATTTGAGCGCCCTCCAAAAAAAGCAAACGCTTAAATTCAACTGTAATTAAAGTCGCTTTAACACGTATGCATTTTGGAGTCATACCATGATAAACAGAACGTCCATTCTTACCACTTTATTGAGTTTAAATGTCTCTCTTTTCGCCGGTGGAGCAATTGCTGCCAGCGATACCAGCGTGGTTCAGAAAGTTATTGATGTACACAAAAGCCCAACATGCGGTTGCTGTACCGGTTGGGTAGAGCATATGAAGGAAAACGGTTATAAAACCCTATTACATCACGCCTCGAACCTTACGGAGCTTAAGAATCGGTCCGGTGTACCAGCCAATGCTCGTTCTTGTCATACTGCCATTTCAAAAGAAGGGTTTATCTTTGAAGGTCATATACCGGCTAAATTTGTCACTCAGTTCTTAGCAAACCCACCTGAAGGTGCTCTTGGGTTGATTGTCCCAGCCATGCCAATTGGCTCACCGGGCATGGAGTACAACAATCAATTTATGTCGTACTCAGTATTGTTGTTAAATGATGACGGCTCTGTTTCACCGTACGCAGAAATTAATCAGCCTGAAGACCAATACTAATCAGATAGGCCAGAGTGCTTCATGGCACCTGGCCGTTTTTTATTGGTATAGCCACCACACTGCTGCAGCTGAGATTAATGAAATAGGTAATGAAATCAGGATCATTAAGGCTATTTCATCTTTAGGGCCCGCGAACTTAGTTGCTAGCATATAGCTAATGACAGCGACAGACATGCCTTGTAAAGCAATGATGGTCGCTTCTTGAGCAGAGTTGAAACCAAACCACGGTACTATTAATGACGCTATCAAAACCCCAACGATTGGTCTAAAACAGGCCAATCCAATGGTACGATACAGTTTGGTTGAATCGCTAAAGTTTAAGTTCGCTAACGACTTGCCAAGTAGCATCAACATAATCGGTAAAGTTATTGCGCTTAACATTTCTAGCGTGCTCATTAGGGGCGTTGGGAGTGACACCCCTAATCCCAGTGACAATAAACCTAACAATAAAGCGACCACAGGCCCATTCTTTAATAGTTGCTTCGGATGGTAATCGCCGGACATAAAGCCTACACCTAATGTAAAGTGACTAACTTGGACTACGGAGCTGACGACCACGGCTGTAGCGAGTCCTTCTGTACCAAATAATGCGTAAGCGATTGGAATGCCAAGGTTGCCTGTATTTGGGTTAACCAGCGGTGCTAAATAGAATTGAGTGGAAAGCCTCACCGTTTTCAAAAAAACAAACGAGACTGCGGCCATGCCGGCTAAACAGGAAAGGGTGGCCGCTACAATTAAAAGCATTCCTCCAAAATCCATATTCATTTTTAAAACGGCTGTTAGTAAAAGAGCCGGCAGGCCGATATTAGAAACTAGGCTACTCAGCTGCGGATTGTCTAAATACGGTGTACTTTTTGCCAATAAAAAACCAAGGCTTGCTAATAATATAACGGGTGTTAACGCCGTGATAAATGCTGTCATCATAAAAGGTCAAATAGGTAGAAGATAAAAGAGCTCTACTTTACCCAGTCGATTTGCCGCTGTCTGCTTCGTTATTGAGTTAATTTTGAAAATGCATTTGACCTATGTGTTACACATAGGTTTTAAACTGAAAGTATTCAATCATTGGAGTCAGTTATGAAAGTCAGTGAATTAGCTAAATTTGCAGATGTGACAAGTGAAACCGTTCGTTATTACACCCGCGAAGGTCTCATTATTGCGAGTCGTAACCCCAATAATGGTTATCAAGAATACAGTATCGAAGCCCGTAGACGACTGCGTTTTATACAGCAAGCTAGAGAACTTGGTTTTAGCGTTAAGCAAATAAAAGAAATTTTAGATCAAGCCGATTCTGGTGATTCGCCATGTCCTCTTGTTAGAGATTTGTTGAGTCAAAAAGTCCCTGAGATTCGACAGCAGATTGCTCAGTTGCAATCTCATCTAGCAAAAATGGAAACCGCCTTAGCAGCTTGGGAAGAGATGGCCGACGGTGTGCCAAATGGGCACTCTATATGTTGTCTTATTGAGGAATGGGAAAACCCTGAATGTTGTTCGAAAGGAGATCAAGCATGAGCATGACAGAGAAGAATACAGCGCGCACTTTGGAGCTTAATGTATCTGGTATGTCCTGCCAGGGATGTGTGAGTAAGGTGCGCAAAGCCATAGAGCACCATGATCCTCATGCTGACGTGACAGGGTACCCAAAGGAGAATCGCTTAGTTGTTGAAAGTATATTAGATTCAGAGCAGATTGTGACTGTTATTGAGTCTTCAGGGTTTCACTATCAAGGGGCTTTTAATGAACCTGCTCATCTAGATAACAACACACAATCGAATGCTCATCTGGATGAGGCATTCAGTTCCAAACCTAGTGATGATGATCACGCTCAGTCAAATAAAAACGTCGATGAAGGCATACAATTATCCTTGTCAGGAATCACCTGTGCGGGTTGTGTTAACACGATTCAAAAAGCGCTCGACGCTTTACCAACTGTAACGCATGCGGATGTTAATTTTGCGAGTCGAACTGCTCAGGTATCAGGGAATGCCAGTACAGATGAGCTGATTAAAGCGATACAAGATGCGGGTTATGGTGCGGAACAAATTGTTGATCCTGCAAAAGCTCAAGATGAGCGCGCTCAACAAGAGAAAAAAGAGTACCTGAGGAAAGTTCGCTACTCTGTTGCGGGGTTGGTTGTAGGGGGGCCGCTCATGCTTTGGGGCTTGCTTGGTGGCTCCATGCATGTTGAAACCACGCACGATCAAATGATATGGGGAGCTGTTGGTCTTATTTCCTTGTTAGTAATGGTGTACGCAGGGCGTCATTATTACAGCAGTGCTTGGCGAGCTTTCAAACATCGCCATAGCAATATGGACACCTTAATCGCTATTGGTACTGGGTCTGCATGGCTGTATTCAATGGCCGTCGTCTTGAACCCTGAATGGCTGCCAAGCAATGCGCGGCATTTATATTTTGAAGCCAGTACGATGATTCTAGGTTTGATCAACTTAGGTCAAGCACTTGAAGTACGTGCGCGCGGCAAAACCAGCGCGGCATTAAAGCGCTTACTAGACCTTCGTCCAAGTAAGGCAACCGTCATTCGTAACGACAAAACCTACGAAATAGGCGTATCTGACATCGCTATAGACGATTTTATTCGAGTCAAAGCCGGTGAGAAAATTCCAGTAGATGGTTTAGTCACTGAGGGAAGTTCATCGATTAATGAGTCCATGCTCACTGGAGAACCTATCCCAGTGGAGAAATCTAAGGGAGATGCGGTTTCAGCAGGGACGGTAAATGGTAATGGGAGCATTGTGTATCGTGCAACGAAAGTGGGTGGCGATACGTTATTAGCACAGATCATCAGCATGGTAGGCAAAGCTCAAAACTCAAAGCCACCAATTAGTCGCTTAGCCGACAAAGTGTCGGCGGTATTTGTGCCAAGCGTTATGATTATCGCAATTTGTTCAGCGCTGGCTTGGTTTAACTTTGGCCCTCAACCTGTCGCCGTTAACATGTTGGTTGCCGCTGTATCCGTACTGATTATTGCTTGTCCATGCGCGTTAGGTTTGGCAACGCCTATCTCTACTATGATCGGAGTCGGCAAAGCCGCTGAGTATGGGGGCTTGATTCGCAATGGAGACGCCTTACAAAAAGCCAGTGAAATCACCACTATCGTTTTGGACAAAACGGGCACCATCACTGAAGGTAAGCCTAAAGTCACGGACGTAACACTGCATCACGACGAAGATAAAGTGAAAGCGATTGTTTATGCTTTAGAGTCTGGGGCCAATCATCCGCTTGCGCAGGCGCTCCTAGAATACGCAGAGCACTCTAACCAATCGGATTCTTTGCAAGTCACAGAGTTTGAGTCTGTAAATGGACAAGGGGTCAAAGCAAAGATTGAAAATAAGCTTTATCTTCTCGGTAATGAAGCACTGATGAAAAGTCATAACCTTGTTATTGAAGACAAAAATGATGCAATAGTGGGTTCTAAAGTTTACTTGGCTAATGAACAGACTATTCAGGCTGTGTTTTTGATAGAAGATGAAATCAAGTCAACGGCTCGTGAAGCAATCACACATCTGCACAAAGAGAATATCACAGTGATCATGCTCACTGGTGATAATGAAGCGACTGCTAAAGCGGTCGCTCAGGATGTATCGATTGATCATTACAAAGCGAACATGCGTCCACAAGATAAGCTGGATTATGTGAAACAATTACAAGCCAAAGGCGAAGTGGTTGGCATGATTGGCGATGGTATTAATGATGCTCCGGCACTGGCTCAAGCGGACGTTGGCTTTGCCATGGGAGGCGGAACAGATGTGGCGATGGAAAGTGCCGACATCACGCTGATTGGTAATGATTTAAATAATATCGCCAGTGTGATCGCCATCAGTAAAGCGACCCTCAGTAACATCAAACAAAATCTTTGGGGAGCTTTTGGCTACAATGCCTTGGGTATTCCAATCGCGGCGGGGTTATTGTTTCCATTTACGGGGTGGCTACTGAGTCCAGTAGTTGCTGGGGCCGCGATGTCGCTTTCATCCGTTACGGTCGTATTGAATGCAAATCGGTTACGTTTGTTTAAGCCACTTGTGAAATAGGAATTAAATAATGTCATTGTTTATTAATGTGTTGGGCTTTGCGGCGATTGTATTTATTGTTTGGTGGTTTTGGTTCAACAAAGACGCTTAATCATTGCGTGTTTAGCCCGTTTGAGGTGTATATGAATTTGGCTTTTTGTCACACCGTTCGTCTAAAGTTTAAACAAATTTCGTCAGTAGATGAATCGCTAGTAATGGCGTGTTTAGGCCAACTTGAATATGTGGATCGAATACACTTTGAATCAAAAAAAAGCATCATATCGTTTCGATATGATGCTTCTCAGCTCGAATTAGACATCGTTATTGACGTTCTTGATGCATTAGGCATTCGTCTTTATCGAGACTCCTATTGGTGGCGTTGCAAACTGGCTTTCGTCTATTATCTAGAGCGTAACATTCGCTCAAATGCTAGGCATGTACCGCATTGCTGCGGCAAGCCACCTAATGGCTTGCGCCGTTAGTGGCGACTGGGGTAATCCCCATACGAGCAATGTAAATCGCGACAAAGATACCAATAAAGGCAATGGCAGAAGCCACGTAACCAATACTTCCCAATCCCAATTGTTCGATAGAAATAGAGCCAACTAACGCCCCAGCACCAATTCCTAAATTGATGATGCCGGAAAACAGTGACATGATGATGTCCGAAGCATTGCTATCGACACTCAGTACCCGCGCCTGCATAGCTAAACACGTTAATAACAATGCCGCTCCCCAAACCACTGTAATAATCATCAAGGCTGTTGCGGAAGACAAAGCATAGGCTAAAAAGAACATGCAAATGGTCATACCAGCCGCGCTACCAATCATTAGCTGCTTTCCAAACTTCTCGCCAAGATAACTAAATAGTGTACTGCCGATGATACCTGCGAGACCAAAAGTCAGCAGAATAACCGTGGTGAAACTACTTGAGATACCGCCAAAATCCATCAAGAAAGGCTCAATGTAACTGTATGAGCCGTAGTGAGCGGTAAAGGCGAGAAATACAGCGAAGTACATCACAAATAACGGTTTATTCTTAAACACAGACTGGACTTTGTTTTTCAAATCGCCACGAGTCAAACTCGGAAGCTTAGGTAATAAACGAAAGACTAGAAATGTAATCACTAATGCAGCGAGTCCAATCACCTCAAAAGCCATCCGCCAACCCATTGCTTGTCCAATCATACGACCTAACGGAACGCCTAGAACCATGGCCATGCCGGTACCGGTTGCAAGCACACTCAAAGCGAAGTTCATTTTTCCTGGGGGAGCAACACGAATGGCGATGGATGCCGTGATGGACCAAAACACAGCATGGGCGAACGCTACACCAATTCGACTGATCATCAGGCTCTGGAAGTCCCAAGCAATGGTTGATAATCCATGGCTAATAATGAAAACCGTACAGGTTACTAGCAGCAGTAATTTACGTTCCATTCGGCTGGTAATCAGCATCATGGGCAATGACATAACGCCCACAATCCATGCGTAAATGGTAAGCATCCAGCCTGTCTGTGACGGTGCAATACCGAAATCGTTAGAGATGTCAGACAGTAGCCCTACAGGTACAAATTCTGAGGTATTAAAAATGAAAGCACAAAAGCCAAGCGCGAATACGCGTAAATATTGTATGCGGCGAGGTGTGTTTTCTGCTGGGGCAAGCTGTGTCATATGAATACCAAGGGCTTATTTAGGCGTATTAGAACCTGTATATTTTTCATTTTATAGCGATAAGATAAAGCCATAAATGAGAATCTAACATGTATTAGCAGCGATGAAAGATCGCTTAAGGGCTTTCTAGTGTCGCTTGTTTGTATATGACTCATCATGGGTGTGATAAAGTGCCCGAAATACTGTTAGTTGCTATAGACACCCCATGAGCCATCCAATCAATTTCGTCACGATTCGCCAGCAATTCAATTTTAAGAGTATTGAGATCGGACAGTGGGTTAAACCGAAAGAGCGTGATCGAGCTGCGAGCAATTTTTATTATGCTCTAATGGATCTTATGAACGTATTAAGTGTTCCGGAGTCGGTGATTTCTCTACGTCATTCGTTAGGGTTGCAATACGGTAAAGGAGGGCGACCAGGTGTTTCAGCACATTATGTGCCTGCAATACGTAAGCTTTCATTAGCCAAAAATGCTGGTGCAGGCAGTCTCGCACACGAATGGTTTCATGCGTTCGATCATTATATGGGACAAAAGATGTTTCCCATCGCCGATCGCATGCAATTTGCCTCTAAACTTTGGTTACATGAATACCCATATGGACCACATGCTTTAAATGATTTACTGGCTCAATGTTTTGAAGTGATCTTGTTGTCACAAGATGCCAAGCAAGCCAGTGATATGTTTATTGCGTCGCAGGAAACGGATGATCGTTTAGGCGTACTGTATTACTCAAGGCCAGAAGAAATGTGCGCCCGCGCGTTTGAAGCCTTTATAGAAGATTGCGCTCCTAACAGTCGATTTTTAGTTCGTGGTAGCCGTTATTCGGAGGAGGCAGAACGTGGGTTATATCCTAAAGGTGTACAAAGGCAGATGATTAATGAAATGTTTCGACAATACTTTTCGTTACTAGGCACAGCTGTAGCAGCACAAGAAAATCGAAAATATCAGGAATTAGCTAATATATAATGGATATTGTCTGCTTATTAGCTAATTCCTAAGTTGTTCATCAACTATCACTTAACCTTTTTTCGGGTGGTCTACTGCGCTCTTTTTGAGTGCCAGAAAGAGGGCGAATGTTACCTTGGTCACGAATAAAGCCGATATCACGCAATACGTGATCGTCTAAGTGTTTGAACGTTGCGTTAGTACGACGCTGCTCAAGTGAATCTTTAAGGTAGTTCATTAAGGCGATTAAGCTCATGGTAAGTCTCCAAAAGTATGAGACCGATAGAACTTACGAAGAAAGGAAAACTTTATTGACCGCGTAAGTTCCGCGGTCAATGTTGTAATCAAACACTAAACGCGACTAAGTCCAAATGTTCGGATGACATTTCGGGCATAGAGATTAGGTTTAGCAATTGATGTCGCCACGCAATGAAAATGCTCCATAACTGCCTCCTAAATTTCGCGTTATGTGTATAGAATAAAATTGTCTAAAAGACAGTCCTATTAACGTTTAAATAGAGATCTAAGTCAACGATCAAATTGTTTAAAAAATATGCATATCAGCCATCGCCATACCAATACGCTGCATCGCTAATACCATGATCACAACGTAGGGAACCCCAAGCATAGCACCGAGCAGTTGCCATTTAGGCACATCCATTAACGTTATTGTATTATTTCCAGATTGGCTTATCGGTCAATATTTAGGGTCTGGTGAATTAGTCCGATTATTAACAAGCCATGAATGTGCCATTAAAACAGAAGATCAATATGTGGCTGCTATTTACCCAAACTCGCGGCACCCATCAACGAATGTACGGGCTGTGATTGATTATTTTTCAGAAGTTTATGGTGAGCCGCCATATTGGCAAGAACATACTTTTCAACAAAAAAGGTGTGGTGCATAGCTTGATGTCTAAATATGCGATAACGGCTATAACCGTCGTAGACAGCGTCAAGCATTAGGACTTAACAAGTGCAGTTCTTGAGTCACTAAGGAAAATGATGCTTAGATCAAAGTTATGCATAAGCTTAAATAAAAAGCGTAATTAGATCCAAAAAGGCCGTATTTCTTAATATTACACTATTTCCGATAATAACATTTATCGGAAATAGTGGGCGTCTTTCCGTGTTGTCTTAATCTAATCTCGTGGCATTTTTTGTTTAAGCATGTCTAATAACTGATTCAGATTTGTTACGCTGTATGTTGGTTTAATGCCCTGATGGCTGGCGTTGTTATGGTTTAGCCAGCACGTATCGATGCCAGCATTAATTCCGCCTTGAATATCTGACTCGAGCGTATCGCCGATCATCAGAACCTTTGCTTTATCGTCGCTGCCTAATCCTAGTAAATCTAACGTATGTTCAAATACTTTTACGTTTGGTTTCGCCCAACCAATCTGCTCAGAAATAACGATGTGTTCAAACGCTGACTCTAAGCCCGTTGCTTTAAGGCGCTTTTGTTGTAATGCGGTAAATCCATTCGTCACAATGGTTAAGGATTTCTGTTGTGCTAACAAATGCTCAATAAGTTCTTTTGCACCCGCTAATGGTTCACAGATTAACGCCATGCTGTTCAAGAAACGCTCATTTAGATGCTTAGCTGAAACATTTAACGTATTGGCCCAGTATTCAAATCTGGTAATTTGCAGTGTTTCTGCGCTGATATCTCCGTTCTGATATTGCACCCAAAGCGGCTTATTAAGTTTCTGATACTCCTCAAAATGTGCCACATCAAAGTACACGTCAAATTGCTGAAACATATGTTGCAGCACTGCAAACGCATCAAATTTGAAAAGTGTTTCATCTGCGTCAAATAGAAAATGACTGTAACGATTGATCATTGATAAATCTCTTCATGTAAATATGGTGCCAATGCCAATATCAACGCCTGCATGTAGACACTTTCTCGAGTTTCAATCTTATTGGTGAAAATGCCAATGGCACCGCCTTTTTGGCGAATGTTTTGATCATTGAATAGATCATCCATTACATGAGCGAGTTCTTCACCCTGCTCTAATCTGCTGTACACCTTACGTGGTAAGGGTAAATTTGCGCTGCGTCCCGTGACAATACGGCCTTGTTGATCACGTATGGTGACGTATGCAAATGTTGCAGGACCTTCACTGAATGAATCCACGCCACCTTCCATGGCAACATAATAATCAAATTGTTGTTTGCTATCGCTGTGAGCGCAGAATGTTGCTCTATTTTGTGAGCCTAGTTTAGTATCCGCTTCATTCATGGGTTGGTCGGCAACGTTAGATGGTGCCGATATCTCTTCACAGTGGATAGCGCGAGTTGGGAACGCTTTAGCAAAAGCCTTCATTGCAGCGCCCTTTTTAACTGGGTTGTTTGAACCTACTAGTACTCGGATGACAGCATTAGACATAGGTAATCCTTTAAACAGAAAAAGGCCGCCAAAGCGACCTTTTGAAATCACAAACTACATTATTCCGCGTTTGCTTTGATCACTGGGGTTTCACAGTGTACATCAGCATTTTGGCCGCGGTTGCGCAATACATGGTCAATCAACGTCAAAGCCAACATTGCTTCAGCAATGGGGGTCGCACGAATACCAACACATGGGTCATGACGACCTTTTGTGATGACGTCAATTTGGCTACCTTGACGATCAATACTCTTGCCTGGCACCGTAATACTTGATGTTGGTTTAAGGGCCATATGAACAACAATGTCTTGCCCGGAAGACAAGCCACCAATAACGCCACCGGCATGGTTACTTAAGAAACCTTCGGGGGTCATTTCATCGCGATGCTCGCTGCCTTTTTGTTCAATAACCGCAAAACCATCACCGATTTCCACGCCTTTTACCGCGTTAATGCCCATCATTGCTTTAGCAATGTCTGCATCTAAACGATCAAATACAGGTTCGCCAAGTCCAGGTGTGACATTTTTGGCAACCACGGTAATCTTAGCACCGACTGAATCACCCTCCCGGCGTAGGTTCGTCATGTATTCTTCTAGCTCCGGAATAGCATCTGGGTCTGGGCTGAAAAAGGAATTATCGTACACTTGACTTAAGTCTTTTACATCAAGCTTGATAGGACCAAGTTGCGACAAGAAGCCTTGTATTTCAATACCATATCGTTGCTTAAGCCATTTCTTTGCAATCGCACCGGCAGCCACACGCATTGCTGTTTCGCGTGCTGATGAACGGCCACCACCACGGTAATCACGGAAACCAAATTTCTGATCATAAACGTAATCGGCGTGCGCCGGACGGAATGTATCTTTGATATTACCGTAATCTTTTGAACGTTGGTCAGTGTTACGGATCAATAGGCCGATCGGCGTGCCTGTTGTCTTGCCTTCGAACACACCCGATAATATTTCAACTTCATCGGGTTCGCGGCGTTGAGTGGTATGTTTAGACGTACCTGGTTTACGTAGATCCAGATCACGTTGAATGTCTGCTTCTGTCAATTCAAGCCCTGGCGGACAACCGTCTACGATTGCTCCTAATGCTAGGCCGTGACTTTCACCAAAAGTGGTGACTGTGAATAATGTACCAAATGTATTGCCAGCCATTGTGTTAGATTACTCTTGTTGTAATGTCTTTAATTCGTCTTTTGTCAGGACAAAAACGCCATTGCCGCCATGCTCTAGGTCTACCCACATAAATGGAGTGTCTGGGTAAGCGTCTTGGAGTGCGACTTCAGAATTGCCTACTTCGTAAACAACAATACCATTGTCTTGTAAGTAATTCGCTGCTTGCGCAAGAAATGCGCGGGTAAAATCTAAACCATCATCGCCTGACGTTAACGCCAGCTGCGGCTCATTATGGAATTCTTTAGGTGCTGTTTCGTAATCATTGGCGTCCACATAGGGTGGATTACATATAATTAAATCGTATTGCTTACCAGCCAATGAGGTAAACATATCAGAGTGAATGGCGGTAACGCGGTCATTCACATCGTGCATAGTGATGTTTTCTGCAGCAACGTCTAGAGCGGCTTCACTGATATCCGTAATGTCTACGCTTGCATCTTCAAAGGTTAATGCCGCCGCTATGCCTAAACAGCCTGATCCCGTGCACATATCTAAAATGTTAAGTGGGTACTGTTGCAACCAGGGCTGAAACTCCCCTTCTATTAATGCCATAATCGGCGATCTTGGGATCAAAGTATCTTTAGTAACTTTAAATGGTAGCCCCATAAACCAAGCTTCACCAAGGATATAAGGTAACGGTTCGCGCTGTTTAATTCGACGATCAACGTACTTTAAAATACGTTTTTTCTCATTTGCAGTGAGTCGGCTGTCTAAATATTCCTTGGGGAAATCCAGTGGCAACGACAAAGAGCCTAAGACAAGCTGTATCGCTTCATCCCAAGCATTGTCAGTACTATGACCAAAGAAAATGTCAGATTGTAGGAAGCGTGAATAGGTCCAACGAATAAAGTCTTGGATCGATTGTAAATCACGTACGGCGGATTGGTGTCGGCTCATGAAACTCAGTCTTATAGCAAATGACACATTATAACGGTAATAACCGTGAGACTCTATGCGTCAGGTTTATTGGGCTTAAGTGATTTGCTTAATTCTTTTATTTCAGCCAATGCATTGCTCAACATTTGTTCGTGTTGGCTTTGGGTCTGATGTGCCAAATTCGCTAACTGTTGTTGAGTGGTTTTAAGTGTTTCAGTCAGCATCTTGATCTGCTGATCTTGCTTGGCCAAATCCACTTGTGCTTGATTGAGTTTGGTATCTGCCTCACGTAGTTGACGCTTATTGTCGTCAAGTTCCGACTCCAAAACGCGCGTTCGTGAAAGTGTATCTTCATAACGCTGCGTTATCTGTTGATTCTGGTGTAATAAGTCTTGTTCTGATTGCTGAACAGAATCGAGCAGTGCTTGCGTCTCCTCTAACTGTTGTTCAGATCGAATATAGGCATCTGCCAAAGAGTTATCGCGCCCTTCTATCGCATCTTTTTTTAACGCCAGCTGATGTTCATTAGCTTGTATTTTTTCATCAAGGAGAACTGACAGCTGCTGAATGACATCTCGTTCAAAACGTTTAAACGTAGGCGTCAATTGTTCAGTAATGTCTTTTAACTCTGTTTCTTGATGCTCGCGGTAATCTTCTTCCCAGTCGTTAATGGCATTTAACAACGTTGTGTTAGAGCATCCACGCCCATCAAGCTCTTTAAAGTATTCGCTTAAGCGCGGAATATTTGGAAAAGTATTGGTTTCAATTAAACGCCAACACGCTTCGATGATTTCTTCTTTCGCGATGTTTGCTTTTCTTGCCATGTGCCATACGCTCGGAGTAGTTAAATAAAGTAAAATATAGATAGGCATTTTACTTTATTTACCATTAATATCCAGTGGGTTAGCCACCACTCGGAAAAGAGTAATGTCGTCGTTCTCGATTGGTTAATTGAGATAGCGCCTCTGTGGCAACATCATAACCAAGTTTGATTAGCTCTTTCGATCGCCAGAACTCATAGAAACTGCATGCGTCTTTAGGAATGGAAATTAAAAGATCCGGTGGGTAGCCTGCCACTTTATATTGAGTTAGAGACTCCTGCATCGTTTCAAACATCATGTTAATGGTTTGAATGCGGCCCCAACTTTGGGTGTCGTAGCGTTTTTCAGGCTCCATAACCTCTCCACCACCACTTTCTTCTTTCGCTTTGCTGAAAAAATCTTTGATGTTGTGCCACCATTCTGACTCTTTTTCCGGTACAACAAAGGGAGGGTTTGCAGGATGTTGAGCTGGGCCATTTAGGTCCACGGCAATGATATAGTCTGCACCAGCTGAAACGGTTGGTATAATAGGAAGAGGGTTAAGCACGCCGCCATCAACATAGACGCGACTGCCTACTTGTACAGGGCTGACTACTGAAGGTACTGCGGATGAGGCACGCATAGCTTGTAACAAACTGCCTCTTTGAAACCAAAATTCTTTTTGGCTTAAAATGTCGACGCCTATCGCAGTAAAAGGTAAAGGGAGTGATTCAATACTGACTTTATTGCCAATCAGGTCTTCAATAACTTGGAAATAGCGATCTCCCCGGACATAGCCCCCCATTAAAACGGCCATATCCAGTAGCTTTAAGACATGAAATCGATCCAATGACTCGGCCCATTTCTGATATTCTGCTAATTTACCACACAAATATATACCACCGACGATGGCACCGATTGAACAGCCGGACACAGATACCACCTTAAAGCCTTGCTCCTCTATCGCATTAATAACGCCAATGTGAGCATGGCCACGGGCAGCACCACTGCCAAGCACTAAAGAGACCGTTTTTTGAGACATGTATGTACGCTTTCCTAGCTAGTTGGAATCACGCACAAAAATAACACGATGTGACCCGTAAGTGGAGTCACCCATGTTGGCTAAATTAATAAACCGGATACTGGATAGTTCACTAGGGTTTAAGGTGCGCCGAATTTCTTCAATGTAAGCATCACCTACGCGAATCGCACTACGATTGTCCGCTTCACTGGTCACAAACGCGACCAGGCCATCTAATGTCTCTAAATCAGATAAAAAGCGGCGAATTCGAGGAACATCTGTCGCGTTAAGTTGAGCCAGAATATTAATCCCCAGATCGTTGCCGCTTGGAACAACTTCATCAATTCGAACCATGATGTCGCCTGCACCTCGGCGGTTTAGATACACCACCCAGTAATGCATGCTTTGGTCCCTAAGTACCCAAAGTGACTGACTGGAATCGGATCCGTACAACAGATAATCGTTAAAGAAATTATTTGCCCACGCATTAGAGCTGCCGCAAGATCGACTTTGACAAGTGAACAGCATTTCGACGTCAGATAAATTCTGGATGGCCTCTTGATAAAATTGTTCTACGGTTTCCATTGGTACATTACGCCCAATTTTATACAAGGTTTGAACAGCGGTGCCTTCTACTAATTCGATCTTTTCAGGCTCCCAACCTCTTCCAGAGCGATAGATTTTTGCTAAAGGTATTTCAATGTAGCTCTTTTCTACCGGTTTGCTTTTGACGATGTTCGCCCCTCGATAAACAGGGATTTCTGTGTCCTGCGCAAACAATACCGTACTGGCACTGGTTAATAGCAAGGAAGACATCATTGCCCCAATAACTCGAAACATAACCACTACTCCTTAGATTGTAATAATCTAATTTTGGTCGATAAATCGATGGATTTCCTGAGCGACGCAAACCGACGTTGAAGGTTCCAAATGGAAATGGTGGTTGCCTTCTAATCGTTTAAGTTTAATCCAAGGAAATGCTTTTGCTCGTTTTTCTACCAGTTCTTGTTGTCGTGCAAAGATCCCTTGATTGGCAACAAGGGCTAAAGTTGGGCATTTTATTGCCTGAATGTAAGCTTCAACTGAAGCTTCATCCATGCGAAAGGGGGATGGGAAGGACAGCTTATGATCTGTTCGCCATTTCCACTCACCATTTTCAAAGGTAGCACCGCGCTCAACAAGTGGCTTAGCGGCTTCATAGGAAAGTTCAGTAAATCCATGCATCCGAGCATGAACAAGAGCTTCTTTTGATTGGTAACGAGACGATCTAATCGTTCTCTTCTTAAGCATTTTTTGCATTGAGCGCTGCATTGTCGTTACACGTTGATCTGGAGTCGCCGTTGCTGGGCCCATGCTATCCAATATAACAAGACCACGGACTTTGTCTGGCACCATCGCTGCTACCAACATGGCGACTGCTCCTCCCATGCTGTGTCCAAGAAGCCAAACGTTTTGAGTCGACGTTTTAAGCACCGCAATGACATCTAGCACATAGTCCCATAAATGATAAAAGCAGCCATCAGGACGATGTTGAGACTTCCCGTGTCCGGCTAAATCTAATGCGGTGATAATAAAATCAGAAAGTTCAGGCGCTAAAGTTGCGAATGACGCGGCATTATCCAGCCAGCCGTGTAACATCACGATATGCGTAGCATCTGGGTTAACAGAGAGCCATTGGGTTGCTGCAATGGTTGTATGGCCAAGCTGGAATACTGTGTCGTTGGACATTGTAACGTTGCTTATTTAGTAATTAGGTGAAATTGCCCATCTAAATTGACAGCATGCCGTAGCAAATAGTTCCCCTTCTAAAGACGCCATGGTCGCTGTCGTCATTTGAAAATTGTATGGCAAAGGCGCATCAGCAAGCATTTCAACTAATTCAAATGCAAAGGGTTGATGGGTCACTAACAGGATGGACTCATAAGGAAGGTCATGCAGCCAAAGCGCTACATCAAGTTCTTTACCACTGGGGGTAATTGAGTCTAGGGTTTCAGGAGTAGCTTGAGACCCTGATACTCTTAAAAATTCGTTTGCGGTTTGTTGAGCCCGTAGATACGGGCTCACAAACACAGCATCAAGTTTTTCACCAAGGACTGAGAATTGTTGAGCAGTGCTGCGCACTTCTTCAATCCCTTGTTTGGTTAACGCACGCTGAGCATCTTGCTCATAGCAATAAGGCTCAGCGTTACCATGACGCAATATATAGAGACGCTTAGTCTTCACGGCTATCTTTTTCAGGCCAAGACTGGAACGGGAAAGGTTTCTCTTCTTTCGAGAACGACAAGAAAGAAATAGTTTGCTTAATAAATACACCCGTTGAAGATAACCAGTAGTTCAACGAAGTAAGTTCCGTTTTAGAGCCAAAGCGAACCAGTGTTGTAATGATCACAAGGAAGCCAAACACAGTTAATGCAATGTTTAGAAGCCCCCAATAAATCAGCATAAACAACATTCTGATCCAAAAGTCTTGATTAGCGTAACCAGGTTTATTCATTTCTATTTACTCCAGCTGTCGCGAACTCAACATCCCATTTTTGTTCACCTGTCATCAGGGTTCCAATCAAGGAGTCTAAACTCGCATTGTCAAAAATCAATTTGTACAACCCCGACGCGAGTGGCATGTAAAGACCGTGTTTATCAGCCTCTTCTACAACCATGCGCAAAGTATTCACACCTTCTGCCACCTCACCGATCGCTCCGATTGCTTTTTCTAGCTCTTCTCCAGAGCCCAGTGCAAAACCGACCCGATAGTTGCGGCTTAAAGGCGACGTACAGGTAGCGATCAAATCCCCCATGCCAGCTAAACCAAGAAATGTCATTGGATTTGCTCCGAAGTGCACAGCGAAGCGGCTCATTTCAGCCAAACTTCGAGTCATAATCATGGCCATGGTGTTTTCACCGACCTTTTTAGCTTTTGCTAAACCACAGACAATTGCGTAGATATTTTTCAAAGCGCCCGCCAGTTCTACGCCTTTACTGTCATGGTTTTCGTAAACTCGAAACGTGCGAGATTTCAATAATTCGATCACGGTTTCACGCAAGTCATCGTCTTCACTGGCAATGACTGACCCCGTCAGCTGACCAGCAGCAATTTCCTTCGCCAAGTTTGGTCCACTGAGAACCCCAATTCGATCCGAAATACCATTGCGACGTAAAATGTCGCTCATCAGCTCAAATCGACTTGGGTTAAAACCCTTCGTGGTGCTGATTAGAATTTTTTCTGGTGTCAGCAACGGCTTAATGCGTTCAACAACCTGTTCGAAGGACTTTGATGGAATGGATACAAAAATGGTATCACTCGCACGAATCGCTTCTTCTAGGTTATTAGTCGCTAAAAGCTCACGATGCAAAGGTGCGTTAGGTAGATAACGACTGTTCAAACCTGTCAGGTTGATTTCCTCGACCTGCTCTTCGTTTCGCATCCACTGGCTAACCTGATGACCATTGTTGGCCATGATATTCGCCAAAGCGGTGCCAAAACTTCCGCCACCTAAAACACAAACCGATTGTTTATCCATGGTTACACTAATACCTTATCGTTATGAAGAGCAGCTTACTTCTAGGTGACGAGCCCAATCAGGGGCTCGCATCGCAAAAGCATTACTTTCTTCATGCTCTTCAAATGGACTGTTGAGTACGTTAAGCAACTGTCTAAACGGCAAGTAATTACCCGATTCTGCTGCTTCAATAACTTCATGCGCAAGGTAATTTCTTAGAACAAATTTTGGATTCACTTTTTGCATCTGTTGACTGACGGCCTGTTGATCTCGTCCGTCATTTCTAATTGACCAATAGTAATCCAACCAATCTGCCATTGCTTTTCTATCTACGACTTCATCCATGAGTAATTCCGGCTGATCTGTATCGACCTGACTCAACAAACGAAAGAAAATCGTGAAATCAAAATGCTCTTTTCTGAGTACAACAAACAACTTTTCCAGCATAGGTTCTAACTCAGAAGTACTTGCTATGCCTAACTTTGCCATCATTAGTTCATCATAATGGGTTTGCAGTGTAGGCTCATAATGCTTTAGCACTTCAATCAATTCATCACGCGAGAAATGTTTTGAGAAAGCAAACATCAAACAATTCAGGTTCCAAAGACCAATGCCCGGTTGTCGGTAATAGGCATATCGTCCTTCATGATCAGAGTGATTACATACCCACTTATCATCGAAGTTTTCCATGAAGCCGAATGGGCCGTAGTCGATGGTTTCACCCAGAATTGAAAAGTTATCTGTATTCATCACACCATGTTGAAAGCCGACTGACTGCCATTTTGCGATCATGCGAGCTGTTCTTTGAACAACCTCGATTAACATAGCTTTTAGCGGTTCTGGTTTGTCTTTGTGATGTGAGAAATAAGTGTCGAGTGTGAAATCGATGAGCTCTTGCAGTTGGTCATACATTTTATGTGCGAAAAAGTACTCAAAGTGACCAAATCGAACATGTGATTGCGCAGTACGGATTAATAAAGCGCCCGACTCAGGGCGCTCTCGATAAACCGCTTGCTTGCTATCGTACAGTGCTAGTGCTCTAGAGGTCGGGATGCCTAGAGCATGCATCGCTTCGCTTGCGAGGTATTCTCGAATGCTGGAGCGCAGCACAGCTCTTCCATCACCTTGACGACTAAAGGGGGTTTGCCCTGCACCTTTAACATGAAGATCATGTAATACACCATGCTGATCTTTTACCTCACCGAGCAAAACACCTCGGCCATCACCTAGTCGAGGACTGAAACCTCCAAACTGGTGGCCAGCATACACCATACTAAGGGACTCATCGATTGGCTCTTGACCACTTAAGATCTTTTGAACCTTTTCATCCGAAAAGTCGATACCTAATTCGCTTGCTAGAGTTTTGTTATACTCTACCAATCGCTGCTCAGCTAAGGGTTGAATAAGGGTATGAGCACAAAACTCATTGCCCAGCTGAGCAAAATGATGGTGTAGCTTCATGAACCCTCTTTAGTCTTGGTCGCGCATGTATTCACAACGGATCGAGGCGCCGATTGTCGCTTCAATTTCAGGAATCATGAACGAATCATCTTCCGTTGCAAAGCTGACGGATTTACCCATTTCGCCACCTCGGCCTGTACGACCAATACGGTGAACATAGTCTTCAGGATCATCTGGCAACGTGTAGTTAACCACGAGCTCAATGTTGTCAACATGAATACCACGGCCGGCGACATCGGTCGCAACAAGGACTTGAAGACTACCGTCTTTGAACTTCTCAAGCGTTTTAACTCGTTTTTCTTGAGACACTTCTCCCGATAACATCGCGCAGTTAATGTTCGCTTTTTTTAGCTTTTCATTAAGTTCACGTGTTTCGTCACGGCGGTTAGCAAAAATAATGGTACGTTGGTTGCCATTATCTTCGATCAACTTTTTAAGAATAGGCCATTTTTGACCAGCCGAAACCGTATAAATCACCTGATCGATATTCTTGTTCGTCGTCTCTTTCGGTACAACTGATACGTCTTGCGGATGATACGTCCACTGTCGCGCCAGTGCTTGAACATCTTTTGGGAACGTAGCACTGAACAGCATGGTCTGACGACGCTCTTTATGAGGGGTCATACGAATGATACTTTTAACGTCTGGGATAAAGCCCATAGATAGCATTCGATCTGCTTCATCCAGCACGACGCATTCTACTTTGTTGAGCATCACTTTCTTGTTGCGCGCGAAGTCGAGCAAACGACCAGGTGTTGCAACAACTAGATCAACATGCAGAGATTCAAGTTGTTTACGTTGTTTGTCGTAATCCATGCCGCCGACTAGAGACACAACATTTAAGTTTGTAAACTTAGTGAGCTTCTCTGCCTCATCAGCAATTTGAAGAGCCAATTCACGTGTCGGCGCAATGATTAGACCACGTGGAAAATGGTTTTGGCGTTCTTGCTTTTCAGGGTAATCCAAAAAGTCACTGATCATAGCAATCAGAAAGGCGGCAGTTTTACCTGTGCCAGTTTGAGCTTGGCCGATCAGGTCATAACCTTGTAATGTAGCGGGTAGCGTTGCTGCTTGAATTTCGCTGCAGTATTCAAAGCCCATGGTTTGAATTGCGCGAAGTACGCGATCTGGAAGATTTAGATCGTGGAAACGAGTTTTGCCTTCTACTTCTGGAACGTTAAAGTCATCAATAGACCAAAGCACATTAGTTTCCTTTTCAGCAGCCGGAGCGTTAGCTCCCGTGGCGTTAGCACTGCTTTTGTTGTGTTTACGACGGGGTCTGCGCTGGCGCTTTGGCCCTTTAGAGGCTGGGCGCGCGGCTTCTTGCTGTTTTTCCATGTGAGAGTCTTTAATCTCTTTTAAATGAATGTTTGTTAACAGGGCTCCGAGTGTACCTAAATGGCACTCAGTTATCACCTTTAGTTTGTTAAATCTGTTTATAAGGCGGTAAGCTATTGATCAGCTGTGAGCCATAACGTTTAGTGCGAAGACGCTTATCGAGAATGTGAATTTCGCCACTGTCATTCTCACTACGAAGTAAACGTCCAGTGGCTTGAACAAGGCGCAGAGACGCATCAGGAATCGTTATTTCCATAAATGGGTTACCTCCACGCCTTTGAATCCACTCCGCCAAAGTCGCTTCAACCGGATCGTCTGGCACCGCAAATGGAATTTTAGCAATGTATACGCGCGTGAGATAGTCACCAGGTAAATCGACACCTTCTGCAAAACTGGCCAAGCCAAATAACAAACTGCCTTTTTTAGCGTCAATCGCCTCTTTGTGGGTTTCTAAAATAATGCGTTTTGACTGCTCGCCTTGTATCAACAAAATATCTTTAAGTGTGTCTTTTAAGCCTGCGGCGACTTCTTCCATTTGACGACGTGATGAAAATAGAACCAATGAACCTAACAATGGATCTACTTTGTCATTCAAATATCGAATCAGTTCTTTACTGTGTGCATCGGCTTGATTTGGTTCAACCTCCATGTCCGGCACAATAAGGGTGCCTTTATTGGCGAAATCAAATGGGCTGATAACACGAAGGTATTCACTTTCTCTGGGCACGCCAGAGCGCATATTAAAGCGGTGAAATTCGTTTAATGCCGTCAATGTGGCGGAGGTGACGACTGCACCAAAGCATTTGTCCCACAGCTGCATACGCAGCGTATGAGCTGCCAAGATAGGTGAACCACCCAATTCAATGTCTTGATCCATGCCCTGCCCCACGACAAGCAACCAGCGGGCATTAGGTGGGTATTGTTGGTCATCCAGCGCTGAATAAAGCTTCCACAGTTCGGTGCAGGTTTCTAGGCGCCCTAAAATGACACCTAAGATAGGCAGCCAGCTTTCTGCGGTATCTTCTTTAATGCCCATTCCTTCATTCTGCTTCACTTTTTTACATTCATCCTGAATGTTTTCAATCTGCTTAAACAGCTTTTGATAAGACATAGCCAAACTGTACGCCAGTTGACGTAGTTCATCTGGAATGACGCCAAATTCAAAACGATGCTGACGAGAATCTTGATCCAAGCCTAACTCTTGAATAAACGGAGCCAGCCCCTGCTGAACGTATTGAATAAAGTTAATAGTGCTTTGGATCTGCTGTGGAATTTTTAATAAGATCTGACCCGTTAAACTTACCTCATTGGTTAGCTCTTGACGTAAGTTGATCAAGTTTTTATCTAACTGTTTTAGCCAGCTAATGCTCTGCTGTAATCTAACTTCATGGCGAAAGTGGCTGATGGCTTTGTCTGGTAGGTGATGACCTTCGTCGAATACATATATGGTTTCTTTGGGATCAGACAATATAGCACCGCCGCCCAACGATAAATCTGCTAGGACCAAATCATGATTGGCAACGATCACATCGGCGGTTTCTAACTCTGCGCGGGCTTTAAAAAATGGACAGACTGAAAAGTTAGCACAGTTACGATTTGTACACTGTTGGTGATCAGTGGTGAGTCGACGCCAATCTTGTTCACGGATGATGCCTTCCCAGTTGTCTTTATCGCCGTCCCATTTGCCACTTTCTAATGCTTCATCCATTTCTTGATAAAGCGCTGTATTGATGTCGTCGGCAGCAAGATGCTGTTCGAATAATCCAGCAAACATATCATCCGTGGCTTGTTCTTCGGCACCTAAAAAACCTTCCAAGTTATTCAGACACATATAACGCCCACGACCTTTCGCCAAGGTATAGCGAAAACTGTAATCGGTTAGCTCTAGTAGACTAGGAAGCTCTTTATGAAGAATTTGTTCTTGTAGAGCCACTGTAGCCGTGGAAATCACCAGCTTGACGCCTTTCTCTTTAGCAATCGGAATAGCAGACAAGCAGTACGATAGGGTTTTGCCCGTACCGGTCCCCGCCTCTACCACCGCAACGTGCTTTTCACCTAGGCGTTCGCCTTCTGTGCCTTGCTTAATGGCACCAAGGGTCCGCGCAATGGTAGCGATCATTTGTCGCTGCCCAACACGTGCTTTATGGCCTTTTGCTTCAAGGTAAGCGCGGTAAGCCGTTTGAATATTTTGTTTAATTGAGTCTGAAAGCATTGAATTTAGTTGAGCAATTAATTGATAGCTGTATATAATAACAGTAACTGTATAAACAAACAGATGCCATATGATTAAATTAACGAAAAGACAGTCTGATGTACTAGAGACTATACGCGAATTCATTATCGAAACGGGGTTTCCACCGACTCGTGCCGAGATTGCTGCGCGCCTAGGCTTTAGATCCCCAAACGCTGCAGAAGAACACTTAAAGGCTCTGTGCAAGAAAGGCGCTATTGAAATGCTTTCTGGTGCATCGCGAGGCATTCGTCTTGTCGATCCTGAACCTGTCAGTGCAAACGATGAAAATGGAACATTGCCCATCGTTGGTCGAGTAGCAGCAGGTTACCCTATTTTAGCGCAAGAAAACATCGATTCACGTATCAGTGTTGCGCCGGAAATGTTCACCCCTAAAGCTGATTATCTATTATCGGTTAACGGTATGAGTATGAAAAATGCCGGCATTATGGATGGTGACTTATTAGCCGTTCATAAAACACATACGGTTCGTAATGGACAAATCGTTGTTGCGCGCATTGGTGACGAAGTAACCGTAAAGCGTTTCGAGCAAAAAGGTCGTGAAGTTCGGCTGATTCCAGAAAACGAAGAGTTCAGTGACATCATCGTTGATCTTGAAAGCGAAGATTTCGCTATTGAAGGCTTATCGGTTGGTGTTATTCGACGTGGGCTGTAAAACTTGAGAACCCCATCATGGCTGCTTTAAGTGTTTTACTTATAGCGGCCATGAATTTTAACCCTTAACTTTAATTATCAGTGCAATATCCGAGGCATGAATTCTTCATCATACACATCGGAATCAGAGCCATCTAAACCATCGAAGTCATCTGAATAAACAAAATCTATGCCCGCATGGAACATGCATTTGGCCAATTCAAAATAACGATCCTTCAAAAAGTCTTTCGTGTCATCAGAAATGGTTAGTGTGGCAATCGGTGTTTTATCGTCGTCTTCCCCTGCTGGGCGCAAGACAATCTCGCCATTTTCTAATTCTACTATTTCTAAATACGTATCTTTCATCATTAATATTCTGCGGCGTCTTCACGAAAACGTAAGACGAGCTCAGTTAAAGAGCTTAAGATGTGTTTGGTTGAGCTACCAGCATCAGAACCTCGACCGATCAGCTCAACATTACCCGCTGCGGAGTATGCCTGATTTGCAGCACGACACTCAAGTGCTGCATCAAATGTATCTAGCAATTGAGACAACCAAGACTGCCTAGATGATTTAAGTTGCATTAACTCTAACAGCACTGGGACAGCAATCCCTCTTTCTTCGCTGGCACGAACCATGACGTCAATATCAACTTGGCAGGAAAGATTATAAGAAGCCATCACCTCTTGAAGTAAACCATTCAAACCACTGCGTAGCTGGAACACAGCAGAAGATTCATAGCTGTTCATGAGCCATTCGCCTTCTTCCTGCTGGCTTTGAACCAGCAGGCGACGCGCCGCATCTAAGCGTTGATTAGTGCTACTTGCCAAACTAGATGACATCATTTTTTCTTTTTACCGTGATCAATTTTCCACTTACCACCTTCGTAGAAGGCTTTCCAGCCTGTAGGCTTGCCTTCTATTTCAGTCATAATGTATTGCTCTTTCGTTTTACGACTGAAGCGAATAACGGTTGGGTTACCCTCTTCATCTTGCAATGGAGCACTGTCAAAGTAATGATATTTAGGATCAATTTGATCCATGTAAGGTTTTAGCTCTTTTACCAATGGTGGACGCGTTTCACGCTTGCGTGGGAATTGGCTGGCCGCAAGGAAAAGCCCCGTTGCACCGTCACGTAGAACATAATGATCTTCCACCTTTTGACATGCTAAGTCAGGCATCGGAACAGGGTCCATCTTTGGCGGCGCGGCTTCACCATTTTTCAATAGCTTACGTGTGTTCTTACATTCTTCATTAGTACAGCCAAAGTATTTACCAAAACGACCAGTTTTTAGCTGCATTTCAGAAGAACATTTATCGCATTCAAGTGTAGGGCCATCGTAGCCTTTGAGCTTGAACGTCCCCTTTTCGACTTCAAAACCTGGACAAGAAGGGTTGTTACCACAAACGTGTAATTTGCGGTGTTCATCGACCAAGTAACTGTCCATCGCTGATCCACAAATGTCACAACGACGCTTGTTAATCAGGGCTTTAGATTCGCCTTCTTCGTCATCGACCGCAACCGCTTCATCACCACTTACTAAGTTTATGGTTGCTTTACAGCGCTCTTTTGGCGGCAATACGTAACCAGAGCAGGACAAGAATACACCGGTGCTAGCAGTTCGAATCTGCATAGGTCGTTCACACGTTGGACATGGGATATCCGTTGGCGTTGGCTCATTTGGTGCCATACCGCCGTCAACCGCTTCGGCTTTATTTAGGGTTTTGCTAAAATCAGCATAAAAGCTATTCAGTACTTTTATCCAATCTTTTTCGCCCTCTGCGATATCATCAAGCTTTTCTTCCATTTGCGCAGTAAAGCTGAAATCCATGAGGTCATCAAAGCTTGCTACCAGTCGATCGGTAACGATGTCACCCATTTTTTCTGCGTAGAAACGGCGGTTTTCAACACGCACGTAACCACGGTCTTGAATGGTTGAAATAATTGACGCGTACGTTGATGGACGACCAATACCACGTTTTTCCAACTCTTTTACTAAGCTGGCTTCACTGTAGCGTGCCGAAGGTTTGGTGAAATGTTGCTCAGGGTCTAAGTTAATCAATGTTAACTGCTCACCTTGCTTCACATCTGGCAAAATAGTGTCTTCGACTTTTTTACCTACCGGTGTAATAACACGAGTATAACCATCAAAGCGTAAGATTCGGCCTTTTGCTCGTAGTTCGTATTCGTCTGCCATCACAGTAATGGTGGTAGAGGTATATTCTGCGGGCGTCATTTGACATGCAATAAACTGATTGCGGATCAGATCATAAAGACGGTGTGCATCCTTATCCATGCCTTGCAGCATATCTTGGGTTACATCCACACTAGAAGGACGAATCGCCTCATGGGCTTCTTGAGCGCCTTCTTTGCTCGAATAACGCAATGCTTCCGGTGGCAAGTAAGCGTCGCCAAACTTGCTTTGAATGTACTCACGAGCAGCTTCAACGGCCTCAGCGCTTAGATTGGTCGAGTCTGTACGCATGTAGGTGATATAACCCCCCTCATACAAACGCTGCGCAAGCATCATTGTTTTCTTAACGCCAAAACTCAAGCGAGTGCTCGCGGCTTGCTGCAATGTTGATGTGATAAAAGGTGCCGACGGCTTAGAGCGAGTCGGTTTATCTTCACGACTGACAACATTGAACGCTGCATTTTCTAGACGTTTAACGTGTTCGTCTGACTGTTCTTGAGAGGTCGGACGATATTCTTTGCCTTGATGTTTCACTGTGACAAAAGGAATGTTGGCTTTATCTTGAGTCGCTAAATTAGCGTCAAGTTCCCAGAACTCTTCTGGGATAAAAGCACGAATTTCTTTTTCACGTTCAACAATCAATCGCACTGCAACCGACTGGACTCGGCCAGCGGACAATCCACGAGCTACTTTTGCCCAAAGTAACGGTGATACCATAAACCCTACAACGCGGTCAAGGAAGCGGCGCGCTTGTTGAGCATTAACGCGATTCATGTCTAGTTCTGATGGTGTCTCAAAAGCCGATGTAATGGCATTTTTTGTGATTTCATTGAAGACAACCCGTTTATAACGATTATCATCACCACCAATGGCTTCACGTAAATGCCATGCAATGGCCTCACCTTCTCTATCCAAATCGGTTGCGAGATAGATGGTGTCAGCATTTTTAGCTAGTCGGCGTAGTTCTTCAACAACCTTTTCTTTACCGGGTAAAATCTCGTATTGTGCAGCCCAGTTATGTTCAGGGTCCACGCCCATACGGTTAATCAGCTGTTTACGTGCTTTTGTACGTTTGTGTTCCGCTTTCTCTTCCGGGCTCATTTTGCGCGTCAACGCGGCTTGTTTAGCACGTTCCTGCGGTGTAGATGTGGACGTCGTACCAGCCGGGAGATCTCGGATATGACCAACACTCGACTTCACGACGAAGTCGTTGCCGAGATATTTGTTAATTGTTTTTGCCTTAGCTGGCGATTCCACGATAACCAGAGATTTTGCCATTGGGTTGTTCGAGCCTTAATTACTTTTGAAAGATGAACGTGCTTAGAATACCTTAGGGGCGCAGATATTAAGCAAAGCGCTAATATATGACAAGCAATCCCTGAGAGATTCGCAACATTCCTATTGCTGTGTCTAGCATTTGCCCTTTAACATACTGAAATCACTTACAAAGGACAATCATGGCTACGCTTCAGATCCTAACTATAGTCATTCTTTTCATAATCGTGCTGGTTTCAGTGGTCGTTGGCTCGCGTGCTCATCAAAAAGAGCTGGAGTTAAAAGAACGTCGATTAAAACTTCTACAGTTAAAAAACCGCGCTGATCGCATGGAGCAACATATCATCGGATTACGGTCAATTAATACCGATATGATCGTCAGCGATGTTTTTTATGACTTTTATTTAGAAAATTTACGAGAGCTCATCTCATATACGGATGACCCAGAAAAAATAGAACAGCGTATTGCTAAGGCTGAGGCTGAACGGGAAGAAGCCCCAGCACATATGAATGTTGAACCAGATGAAATGAGTTTTCATGAGAAAACAAAATACAAAGAACGGTTAACCAAAGCGGCAAAAATGCTGCTTTATATGCGCCGCAAAGGCCGTATAAGCAATACCCATTACAAGCTCTGCTATGTCTACTTACGCTGGCTGAACCTTTGGATTCAGTTGAATCGCCAAATCGTTCAGGCTAATAAGAACTTTCATTCTGGTGATATGCGCGTTGCGCAAACCCTTTACAGTGTTATTCACTCACACTTAAAGTCCAACAATGTGGATCGACCAGAGAAAAAAGAGTTAGAAAAATTTGTTGATGGACGGATGCAAGAAATCTTGGCTCCGCAAATTATGGCGATTCAAGAAGCAGAAAACCCTGAAGAAGTGCTTTCAGAGCTTGTCCACTCCATTGAGGATCTGTCCGCAGGCGTTGCTAGCGAACCTCTAAAAGACGAGTAATGATGGCGTTAGCATCGTTTACGGTGCTTTCGTCACCCTTTTCTCTCCAGTACAAACTCACGCTGTTAGCCGATATCTCTATCGCCACAAAGACAGCGTGATGCTTTTCCAGTAGATTTGCTATATCTGAATCCAGTGAAAACGGCAAATTGGCGTACCAGCCCTCACAAATTGACTCGTGCTTCCATACCTCATAAGGGTAGATATTGATATCAGAAAAGTCTTTAAGCGGCTTTTCACGATATTTATGATAAGCACAAAGACCACTTTCTTTGACCTTTATCTTATCCCACTTGTCTGGCAGGTTTACACTTGTTAGCTGTACGGTAATATTGTGTTGACGAGCTTGCATGCGTAATGCCATTTTTTCACGCTCACGCCGTGTAGGCATGATCCATAATGCCGATCCCATCAAGGAAAGGGTAATAAATACTACAATTAAAGCTGTCATTGCTTTACTCTTAAAATGTTGAGAATAAATGGAACCCAAAATTGGAGGTATCCCATGCCCTACCAACGCATTATTTTGGCGGTGGACCTAACGGACCAAAGTATCCTTGTTGCCAACAAGGCGGCTGCCATGTGCAAAGCCTTCGACGGCCAGCTCACTATTATTCACGTAATTGAATCCCTTAACTACGCTTACGGCGGTGATGTGCCAATTGACGTAAGTGACATTCAAGAACAACTCCACACTACGGCCACAAGCCGTATGCAGGTACTCGTTGATCAACTAGAGGTCCCTGTTCATTCCACTATTGTTACTCAAGGTGGTATTGAAAGTGAAATTCATCGTGTTGCAGAAGAATCGAGCGCTGACTTAATTGTCGTCGGCAGTCATGGTCGCCACGGGCTAGCTCTGTTACTAGGTTCAACAGCAAATGGCGTATTACACGGTGCGCCGTGTGATGTGCTTGCTGTGCGCGTTAAATCGGAGAGTTAGCGCTAACTGTCTTTTATAACAAGCAAAAAGGGAGGCTCAGCGAGTCTCCCTTTTTTATGGCCTATAAGCTAGTTAGCCACGAGTCCACGTTGTGCCTTCGCGACTATCAAGCAATGTAATACCCTGCTCCAGTAATAGGTCACGGATCTCGTCACCACGAGAAAAGTTTTTGTCTTTACGTGCTTGAGCACGCTCAACAATATAGGCCTCAATGTCTTCAGCTGACAAGCCTTCATTCACGGTGCTGTTTTGCATGAAGTATTCAGGGTCTTGATAAAGCAAACCCAACACTTCAGCAAGCGCTTTTAATTCAGCGGCAAGCGTAGCAGCTGTGTCGCTGCCTTCTGCACGTGCTTTATTGAGCTCTCGGACCAGCTCAAACATAACAGACAGCGCTACAGGCGTATTGAAGTCATCACGCATGGCGTCTTCAAAGCGCTCTGTAAACTCTGTTGCAACAAAGCTTGAGGCAATTTCTTGATCGCGAAGCGCCGTGTATAGACGCTCTAACGCCGTCTTAGCATCTTTCAAGCTAGCATCGGAGTAATCAATGCTACTACGGTACTGGCTAGACACCATCAGGTAACGAACTACTTCTGGATTGAACTTTTCAAGTACTTCACGAATGGTAAAAAAGTTGCCCAAAGATTTAGACATCTTCTCGTTGTTTACGCGTACTGCGCCACAATGCATCCAATAATTTACGTATTGCTCACCCGTAGCCGCTTCTGACTGAGCGATTTCATTTTCATGATGTGGAAATTTAAGATCTGGGCCCCCACCATGAATATCAAAATGCGAACCAAGACAATGTGTCGACATGGCTGAACATTCAATGTGCCAACCAGGGCGACCTTTGCCCCAAGGCGACTCCCAATGAACTTCACCTTCCTTTACCGGTTTCCATAGCACGAAATCCGCAGGGTGCTCTTTAGAAGCTTCTACTTCAATACGAGCGCCAGCAAGCATGTCCTCGATTTTACGGTTATTCAGTTTACCGTAATCGGCGAACTTGCTTGCGCGGTAATACACGTCACCACTTTCACCTTGGTAGGCGTAGCCTTTATCGACCAGCACTTGAATCATGTCGATTATTTGCTGCATGAACTCTGTCGCTTTCGGCTCTTGGTCTGGCGCTTTGTTACCCAGCGCTGTTTCGTCTTCCGTTTGTGCAGCAATCATGCGTTCTGTTAACTGGCTTGGTGTTTCATTGTTTTCAGCGGCACGCTTAATGATTTTATCATCAACATCCGTAATGTTGCGTACGTAGGTTAAATCGTAACCCACATGACGCAAGAAGCGTGTGATCACATCAAATGAAATCATTGCTCGCGCATGTCCAATGTGACAATAGTCATAAACCGTAATGCCACACACATACATTTTTACTTTGCCGTCTTCAATCGGTTTGAATTCTTCTTTCTTACCGCTCAAAGTATTAAAAATTTTAAGCATTACAGAATCATCCCTTTGCTTCGATTTTTACCCAAGAATCACGCAACGTAACGGTACGGTTGAATACCATGCCCGTTTCTTTTAGATCACGACAGAAGTAACCTTCACGCTCGAATTGGAAGCCAACACCGGGCTCTGCTTTCGCTAATGATGCTTCAAGTTTCGCATTAGTTGTCACGGTCATAGACTCAGGGTTAATAAAATCTAAGAAGGTCTTGTCTTCGTGTTTTGCATCTGGGGCTTCTTCGTTGAATAAGCGATCATACAAACGCACCGTCGCATCCACCGCATGATTTGCGCTGACCCAGTGAATCACACCTTTTGGCTTGTAACCTTCAGGGTTCACTCCTAACGTGTTTTCATCATAACTGCATAGCAGCTCAACGACGTTACCCTCTTCGTCCTTGATCGCCTCGTCACAGGTGATTACATAACCCCCACGTAAACGAACAGCGGTCCCAAGACTTAAGCGCTTCCACTTGCGAGGCGGCACTTCTTCGAAGTCTGCGGCATCAATAAATAGATTTCTGCTGAAAGGCACTTCGCGCTTACCGGCTTCATCGTTCTTTGGATGATTCGACACTGAGAAGATTTCTTCTTTATCTTCTGGATAGTTAGTCAACGTCACCTTGATTGGATTTAGTACAGCCATAGCGCGATTAGCGTTCGCATCTAAATCTTCGCGAATCGCATGTTCAAGCATGCCAAAATCAACCACACTGTCAGATTTTGTTACACCAATACGTTCGCAGAAATTGCGGATAGATGTTGGTGTAAAACCACGGCGACGCATCCCTGAAATCGTCGGCATGCGAGGATCATCCCATGCTTCAACGTGGTTTTCATCAACCAGCTGTTTTAGTTTACGTTTACTTGTAACTGTGTAGTTCAAGTTTAGGCGAGCAAACTCAATCTGTTGCGGGTGGAACGTTTCAAGTGTATCCAGAGTCCAGTCATATAGCGGACGATGGTCTTGGAACTCCAGCGTACAAATTGAGTGAGTAATATTTTCCAGCGCATCGGATAAACAGTGTGTGAAATCGTACATCGGGTAAACACACCATTTATCGCCAGTTTGGTGATGATGTACATGACGTATACGATAGATAATCGGATCACGCATGTTGATGTTTGGGCTTGCCATATCAATTTTAGCGCGCAAGACTTTTTCGCCATCAGCGTATTTGCCGTCACGCATTTCCATAAATAGCGCTAGATTTTCTTCTGGTGAGCGGTCACGGTAAGGACTGTCTTTTCCTGGCTCTTTCAATGTGCCACGGTATTCACGCATTTGCTCTGCGTTAAGTTCACAGACATACGCTTTACCTGATTTGATAAGATCACAGGCAAAGGCAAAAAGCTGATCGAAGTAATCGGATGCGTATTTAGGCTCATCCGCCCATTCGAAGCCTAGCCACTCAACGTCACGCTTAATCGATTCAATGTATTCAACGCTTTCTTTTTCAGGGTTAGTGTCATCGAAGCGCAAGTTACATTGGCCTTGGTAACGCTCTGCAATACCGAAGTTTAGACAGATAGATTTTGCGTGGCCGATGTGAAGATAACCGTTTGGCTCTGGCGGGAAGCGTGTATGCACTTTGCCACCATGTTTGCCAGCTTCGGTATCTTTATCAATGATTTGGGTGATGAAATTCCCAGGTTTAGACGCTTCTGACATGTTATGTTCGAATCCCAATTGGTGTTCATGTAACGAATAAAAATAATAGCGTTCAAGTATATCTGATTTTATTCAAAGATGGGTACGCCCAAACGTAATTCTAATTGCCTGTTACCATTTTCATCAGAAAAAATACGACCACGCCGATAGAAATGGTTAACAGCTGTCGCTTGAATACTAACCCCGTTATCAGTGCAGCCAATGCTCCGACAAACCAAGGGTTCAGCAGAGAGACTGCCAATCCGTTATCGTTGGTTAACGCCATGGGTGCAATAATGGCCGTTAATACCGAGACTGGGACGAATTTTAGCGCTTTATCAAGCCACTCAGGCATTTCAGCACGATTAGCGCCCACGAACAGCGTTACACGAATGCCATAAGTCACTAGAAACATCCCTACAACAATTAACAGTAATTCAACATTAGACACGAGCAGGCTCCTTTGCTTTCTTGTTTGATGCCTTTGTATCCAGTAGGTAGCCTGTGGCAACGGCTAATAACGTTGCTACGATTAATCCCATCTGATTCGGCATGTCACGGAAGACCACCGAACACACCACGGCAACAGCAAACGCCCCCCAGTAAGGAGTTGATTTTAAATAAGGGGTTACAATGCCGATAAAGGTGGCCACCATCGCAAACTCTAAGCCCCACTCACTTAGCCCAGGAATAAATTCTCCTGCGAGCACACCCATTATTGTGGTGATATTCCACATCAAATAGAAACTTAAAAATGATCCAATATAGACCTGATGACCATTGCTTTTATCTGCTGATCCCATGTCGTACATAGGCCTAACCGCGGCATAGGTTTCATCGATCAAACCAAAGCCCATTAAAAGTCTAAGTTTGAGCGGCAAATGCCTCACATAGCGTAATAAATCGGCTGCATAGAGAATATGACGCAAGTTAACAACAAAAGTCGTCAGTATAATGACCCAAAGTGGCGCGTCTGCTGCAATCAGGCCCAGTGCCACAAATTGAGCTGAGCCAGCAAACACTATGCTCGACATGGCTACCGCAAACCAAATGCTTAAGTCATTGGCGGCCGCCAGAGAGCCAAAAAGTAGACCAAATGGAATGCCACCAATAATCATAGGGATTGACGCTAAAGCACCACGCTGTGCATTTTGAAATGAATTCACACCTTGCCTCCAAGTTTTTTAGTCATGCGAAGGTTGGCTCTTGGTACGCTGAATACGGCACAGGATTCATCAATAGTAAAACCTAGTTTTTGATATAAATTTAACGCCGGTACCAAGGATGTGTGGGATTCTAAATGGACATATTGCCCACCCATTTCAACGACTTTAGTCAGCGCATCTTTAAGCATGCGCTCACCTATACCAAGACGGGAAAAACGTTCATCTACTGCCAGCTTACCGATTTCAAAACCATTGTCTGATGGCATAAGGTAATAGCTCGCAATGGGTTTTCCATCGACGAAAGCTAATCGCACAACTCCGCCCTGCTCAATGATCTCACTGTAAGGGTCATTAAGAATACGATGATCGCGTTCATAAATGTCGTTTGGGAAAAAACGTTGTAGCCAAGCTTCATTCAGTTGCTTAAACACTAGGCAGTCCGTCTTTGAGCTCAGTGATTGAATGTCAACTTTTTCGGGGTGCAGCCTAAGAATGACCCGAATGGCATAAGGGCCATTCAACAACTGTGATTCAAGCCCTGACAGTTGTGTTAAAAACGATCCCGTTTGCGCATCTAAGTAATATTCGAGCTCTTTACCTATTGCTTCAAGTACCGGTTCAACTTTCACCATTTCTTGGCAACAGAATTCTGATAAACAAATAACAGATCTTCTTTGGTCGTGTTGATCTGGAATTTTCACTAACAGGGTTTCTTTTAGCATTTTACTGACTTGTTTGCTGACAGCTGGATGAGACAGCCCCAAACCTTCCGCTATTTGCATAACAGACAAAGCGCCTTGCTGCTGTAACAGACGTAAAATGGGAAAGTACGTTGATGAAATCATCAACGATTCCGCTAGATATACAGACTGCACTTCACTGTACAAGAAATCGCTCAATCGCTTTAGACGGCTGCCTAAAGACAAAACACCAAACTGCTCCATAAACTTTACTCAAAAACTATGCATTAAATAATATAGGTAACTGGTTACCTATATTATATGCGTAACCAGTTACCGACAAGCCATTGTGACTCATTCACTTTAATTTTTTAACAAAGGCTAGTTACTCAAACGTGATTTGCTATAATCCGCGCCCTTGGAAATAAAGGGGTCAACTCATGTCAAACAAAGCCGTTGTGGTCTATTCAGGAGGAATGGACTCTTACACCGTACTTCATACAGCACTGGCTGCGGGCAAAGATGTGTATGCACTGTCATTTAACTATGGTCAGCGCCATAGCAAAGAACTGGATGTTGCGGCAAAGGTTTGTCAAAAATTCAACATTCCACACAAAGTCGTCGACATTTCTGCTATCAACAGTCTTATGGCCGGTTCTTCTCTAACGGATGACATTGAGATACCAGAAGGTCATTACGCTGAAGACAGCATGAAGAATACCGTCGTTCCGAACCGGAATATGGTGCTTTTATCAATGGCCATTGCTTACGCTGTGTCCCTTGAAGCGCCTGAAGTTTATTACGGTGCGCATGCAGGCGATCATCATATTTACCCAGACTGTCGACCTGAATTTGTTCATGCCATGAATGCAGTATCGCAAATTGCTAATTATGAACCCGTTGAAATTGTTACACCGTTCTTAAACAGCTCCAAAGGTGAAATCTTGGCAGCTGGTTTGGCTATGGACCTAAATTACGGTGATACTTGGACCTGTTATAACGGTCGTGAAAAAGCCTGTGGCAAATGTGGCGCTTGTAATGAGCGTATGGAAGCATTTAACGAACAAGGTGTGACGGACCCTCTGTCATACGAAGTATAGTATTAACCAGCATTAGCTTTTGCCAAGCAATTTGCTAGTGATCGTTATCACTGTCAGCCCCGACTGTTTTCGGGTGATTGAAGGATGAACCATGTATTCAATTAAAGAAGCGTTCTATTCCCTGCAGGGAGAAGGCGCGCATGCGGGTCGACCTGCAATTTTTTGTCGTTTCACAGGATGTAACTTGTGGACCGGGAAAGAAAAACACCGCGCCACGTCTCAATGTCAGTTTTGTGATACAGACTTTGTTGGCACAGATGGTCAAAATGGCGGCAAATTTCATGACGCCGATACTCTGATCGCACACCTTGATACACTTTGGCCAGAGAATACACAGCATAAATATTTAATTTTCACTGGGGGTGAGCCTGCACTCCAGCTGGATGATGAGCTAATTCAAGCCGCGAAAGCATCTAATTACACTCTTGCGATTGAAACCAACGGGACGTTACCGCTCCCCGTAGGCATTGACTGGATATGTGTCAGCCCTAAAACAGCTGAGCCATTGGTCGTAAATGGAGGCAGTGAATTAAAACTTATTTTTCCTCAACAGCATTTGCCACCAAATTTGTTTACAGATCTTGAATTTGAGCACTTCTATCTCCAACCCATGGATCAAAGTGCACTTCCAGCCGGTCAAGCTCGCATTGATGACGCTCAGGCCCAGACAATTCGCTATTGTTTACAGAATCCACAGTGGCGTCTAAGTTTACAAACACATAAAATGCTTGGCATTGATTAATTTATTACACCTAACCTACTAAAGGAAAAGTTACATGATCGTTTTTCATACGAATTTTGGCGACATCACAATCGAACTTAACTACGAAAAAGCACCAAAGACCTCTAAAAACTTTGAAGAATATGTAACATCAGGTTTTTACGACGGTGTTATTTTTCACCGCGTGATCAACGGTTTCATGGTTCAAGGTGGTGGTTTTGAGCCAGGTATGAAACAGAAAGAAACGCGTGCGCCAATCGAAAACGAAGCGGACAATGGCCTAGAAAATGTTGTGGGCTCTCTAGCAATGGCGCGTACGATGGATCCGCATTCAGCTTCTGCGCAGTTCTTCATCAACGTTTCTGATAACAGCTTCTTAAACCACCGCGCTAAAACACCAGATGGTTGGGGTTACGCGGTATTCGCTAAGGTGACGGCTGGTATGGATGTTGTGAACAAAATTAAAGAAGTTCAAACAACGATCAAAGCAGGTCATCAAGATGTTCCAGCGGAAGACGTTATCATTGAGTCTGCAGAACTGATCAAAGAATAAGTTCATGATTCGATACTTCATCTCAGATCTTCATTTGAGTGACAAACGCCTGGATTTAATCCAGGCGTTTGTGTATCTGACGGATCAACTTTGCCAATGCGAAGAGCCGTCTTCAGAATTGTATATTCTCGGAGACTTGTTTGAAGCCTACATAGGCGATGACTACCAGCCTGACTGGATCAAGATTCTAGATGCTCAATTTGCCAAGCTAGCAAGCGCAAATATAGCGACCTATTTCATTGCCGGAAATCGTGACTTCTTGGTAGGTGATGCGTGGTTTGAGCGTAATAGCGTTACAGCGTTGGCCGAACAGCACATCATTCATCAAAACGGGCAGGCCATTATGCTGACTCATGGCGATGAATATTGTGTAGACGATCATGCTTATCAAGAGTTTCGCACTATGGTTCGACAACCCATATGGCAGAAACAAGTCTTAGCCATGCCGTTAGAACAACGACTCGCCTTAGCACAAAAGCTGCGTGACGACTCAAAGAGTATGTCTGCAGACAAGCAAGACGCTATTATGGATGTTAACGCTCTCGCAGTTGAAGAAAGTGTGGTAGGACACGTATCGCTTTTGATTCACGGTCACACCCACCGCCCTGCGCTGCATAAAGCGAATACGTACAGTCGTCTCGTGCTTGGTGACTGGGATAAGCATGTTTGGTTAGCCATCATGGATGACCGAGGCATTGAGCATCTTAATGTGCTGGTTGAGCATTATTTGTCAGATCAACCATGCTTTAAGGAATGGCAGAAAATCCATTCATTAACAGGATAATACGGCCTCAATGGTTTATGTAGGACATAAAAAGAGCAGTAACACTGCTCTTTTTATAAATGTAGTAACTCTCTTACCCAGTCCGTTTCAGATCGGTTTTTTGATCGTTTGTACTCTAGGTTACGATCATGGAGGACGGCAATAGCACGGAAAAATGCATTATTGACCGTTACCGGGCTCAACTCTACACCATAGGTAGACCACCAGTGCTGCTGAGCTTTACTGGTTAATACCTGGTATAAGTAATCAAGCTCTACAGTACCTTGATAGACCTGTTCAAGATCAATACCCGGATCGCTTTTAGCAATCTGTAGAGTTAGCCAATAAGTAACATCTGGCAGTAAATCATTCATTTGTGTGCCCATCTTACGCCCTCCTCTTGTGAGAGTAGTTACTTCGAGATTAGCACATCAAAACGGTTTGTGAAGGGAAAACTGTACAAACGTTTGATCTAATTACGTAAACGTTTGTATCCAGTTTTTGATTTAAGCCGCTTTTGGTGGTCCACTGTGTACACGGAACTCGTCATCTGGCTCGATAATGAGCTGGTGCTCAATTTCTCTAAAGAACGCAATACGATCATCAATAGGATGCCCAGCGTATTCTTCTGCTAAAGACAGATAATCTTCAAAATGACGCGCTTCAGATTTCAGTAGAGATTTATAAAACTTACCAATTTCTTCATCGAGGTGGGGGATTAAAACTGCAAATCGTTCGCATGACCGTGCTTCTACAAACGCGCCTATGATTAAAGTATCAATGAGTTTTGCCGGTTCGTGAGTTCGGATATGCTTACGAAGCCCATCCGCGTAACGAGAGGCTTGCAAATGACAGTACTCTACACAACGATTACGCATGATGTTCAGTACTTGCTCAAAATGCAGTAACTCCTCACGGGCAAGCTGTGACATTTTATGCAGCAGATTTTCCCGATCAACGTAACGATACATAAGGCTCATCGCGGTTGAAGCAGCCTTCTTTTCACAGTGAGCATGATCAATTAATAGTAAAGTTTCGTTTTCCAATGCCCATTGAACCCATTCTTTTGGGGATTCACATGGTAAAAACTCTACCAGTTCGGGATAATCAGTTAACATCAAAGCTACCTTTTCTCTGAAAAAAAACGGATTATACTCTGATTAGGCCTTTTAATCAGCAGAAGCAAAACATTGATTTGGATATCAATTCGCTAATGAATCAATATTATGACGTATCAAAACTTAGCATTGGACAACAAGTTGGCGTAGAGGTTGACCCTTACGTTCTTAACTATCCATTAAGTGACGACAAAAGTGTTTGGGTTGCCGATCAAGGCGGTCAGTCATTTGTGTTGCGCTTTTATCGTTCGGAACGTGGTGATGTAAACCAGTTTCTTTCCATCGCCCGCCGTCACGCAAAACTTAAACATCCGGCTATCACGCGTAGCTATCCACCATTTTATTCCAATTTATGGGTGTTTTCTATTTACAACCTATGTGGAGGCGAACGTCTTTTTAGCTATTTAGGCAAATATCCAGATGGTGCATCACTCAATATCGTATTAAGTATTTTTGATCCCATTGCCAAAGCACTAGACCAAGTGCATCAGCATGGCTATATCCATGGTCATCTAGATCTCAGCAGCGTTCATGTTGTAAACGGTGCTGGCATATTAACAGGGTTTGGCACCCACAGTTGGCTAGACAAAATTACTGATCAAGACATGGATGGCCGCTTTATCCCGCCTGAATACACTAAGCGCAATCCAAACATTAGTGTTTCATCCGATCATTATATGTTTATGCGATTATTAATCGCTTCTCTTGTGGGTGAATCTTGGCTGGATAACGGTAAGCTTAATAACTTGCCTGATCATGTCGAAACGCTTGACCAAGCAACGTGGAAAAAAATTAAAGGTTGGGCGCGACCTGCTGAACGCTATCGTCCTAAATCACTTGTCGAAGTGATGCGCTTGCTTCGAGCAAACTTATTTGTAAACAGCTCTAAGGCCAATTCAGATGCTCCACCGCCGCCACGAAATAAGAAACCAGTTGCATTGTATGCTGGTGCTGGACTTGGCTTAGTCGCCGTTACCGCAATCGCGGCAACACTGTTATGGCCGACACCACCCCCTGCTAACACTACGACAGAAAATACTCCCACAGTGACGGCAGAAAGTCGTTTTGACGGGCTCCCTCAAGTATTGGAGGAAGACTTAAACGATGGTGGCAAAGCTCCTAAAGTTGAAAAAATCGCACCAGCAACCTTCCAGATGGGTGACATAAATGGCGCTGGCGATGAAAATGAGTCGCCAGTTCATGAGGTCAACATTCCTAAAGGATTCTACTTCAGTAAAAATGAAGTCACCTTTGCACAATATGATCGCTTTGTTGCCGCTACAGGACGCCCTGCCCCCCCAGACAACGGCTGGGGACGTGGTAATCGTCCGGTGATAAATGTTAGTTGGTATGACGCAAAGGCGTATGCCAATTGGCTATCGGAACAGACTGGCTCTGAGTATCGATTGCCAACGGAAATTGAGTGGGAATATTCCGCACGTGCAGGATCTCCGACAGCTTATTGGTATGGTAATGAGGTTCAACCTGGCTACAGCGTGTGTGATAGTTGTGGCAGCCAATGGGATGGCATTTCAACCGCACCTGTAGGCTCTCAAGCCAGTAACCCGTTGGGGATTTTCGATATGCACGGTAACGTTGCTGAATGGGTGGAAGATTGTTACCACGAAAACTACGCTGGCGCTCCGAGCACGAATCAGGTGTGGTTGTCTGATCAATGCGATGGGCGAGTATTACGAGGTGGTTCTTGGTTTGATGTGCCCACAGTAGGCCGAAGCGCGACACGTTATCGTGCAGAGCCAACCTTACGCGCAAGCAATTGGGGCTTCCGAATCGTACGACTAATATCACCGTAGCTATTAAAGAAGCGGCGACAGAATAAGTAAGGTAAATATTACCTATTCTAAATATGTATGGTGATATCCCACTCATGATGCTGATTTTTATATAGAATGTGCGGACAGATTAATTTGCCAGTGCTGAGCTTTGCTCGAGTTAACTCTTAATAGATTAACTCGAATCCGCAGAGTCAACGCTTAACAACATTAGTGATTACACTGATGTCCAGATAAGGGGATCTATTGTGTTAGAAGCATACCGTAAACACGTCGAAGAACGTGCCTCTCAAGGTATTCCAGCGACGCCGCTCGATGCAGATCAAACAGCATCACTTGTTGAGCTTCTTAAAAACCCGCCAGCAGGTGAAGAAGCGTTTGTACTTGACCTACTGAAAAACCGTATTCCTGCCGGCGTTGACGAAGCTGCTTACGTTAAAGCAGGCTTCCTAGCAGCCATCACTAAAGGTGAAGCGTCTTCGCCACTTATCGATAAAAAGTTAGCAACTGAACTACTTGGTAGTATGCTTGGTGGCTACAACATTCAGCCGTTGATCGATTGCCTAGACGACGCTGAAATTGCGCCGATTGCTGTAAGCGCTCTTTCTCACACACTTTTAATCTTTGATGCATTCCACGATGTTGACGAGAAATCAAAAGCAGGTAACGAGTTTGCTAAGCAAATCATTCAGTCATGGGCAGATGGCGAGTGGTTTACTAAGAAACCCAAACTTGCGGATAAAATCACTGTTACGGTATTCAAAGTTCCAGGTGAAACCAACACAGATGACCTATCTCCTGCACCTGATGCATGGTCGCGTCCTGATATTCCTCTACACGCAAATGCGATGCTTAAAATGGCTCGCGATGGCATCACACCAGATGAAGACGGTGAAATCGGCCCTATCACTAAAATCAACGAACTAAAAGAGAAAGGCTTCCCTCTTGCTTACGTTGGTGATGTTGTGGGGACAGGTTCAAGCCGTAAGTCTGCAACGAACTCTGTACTATGGCACATGGGAGATGATATTCCTTTCATCCCTAATAAACGTGCTGGTGGTGTCTGTATTGGTAGTAAAATTGCTCCGATCTTCTTCAACACCATGGAAGATGCGGGTGCCTTACCGATCGAAATGGATGTAGACGGTATGGAAATGGGCGATATCATCGACATTTTCCCATACGAAGGCGTTGTGAAAAAACACGGCACTGATGACGTTATCACGACTTTTGAGCTTAAGACTCAAGTGTTACTAGACGAAGTACGTGCTGGTGGCCGTATTCCTCTAATCATCGGTCGTGGTCTAACTAACAAAGCACGTGAATCTCTAGGTTTGTCAGGTTCTGAGTTGTTTTTAAAACCTGGCGAAGTAGCAAGTTCTGATAAAGGTTTCACACTGGCTCAGAAAATGGTGGGTAAAGCATGTGGTGTTGCAGGCGTTCGTCCTAACTCCTACTGCGAACCTAAGATGACAACTGTTGGTTCACAAGATACAACAGGGCCAATGACGCGTGACGAATTGAAAGACCTTGCTTGTCTTGGTTTCAGTTCAGATCTTGTTATGCAGTCTTTCTGTCACACAGCGGCTTACCCTAAACCTGTTGACGTAAAAACTCACCACACGCTTCCAGACTTCATCATGAACCGTGGTGGTGTTTCTCTACGCCCAGGTGACGGTATCATCCACTCTTGGTTGAACCGCATGTTGCTTCCTGACACAGTCGGTACAGGTGGTGACTCACATACTCGTTTCCCTCTAGGTATTTCTTTCCCAGCGGGTTCTGGTCTAGTAGCATTTGCTGCAGCAACAGGTGTAATGCCTCTTGATATGCCTGAATCTGTTTTGGTTCGCTTTAAAGGTAAAATGCAACCAGGCATCACACTACGTGATCTTGTTCATGCGATTCCTTACCAAGCTATCCAAGAAGGTCACCTAACGGTTGAGAAAAAAGGTAAGAAGAACATCTTCTCTGGCCGTATCCTTGAGATCGAAGGTCTTGAACATTTAACAGCAGAACAAGCATTTGAACTTTCTGATGCCTCTGCAGAGCGTTCAGCAGCGGGTTGTACCATCAACCTATCTGAAGAGTCAGTTGCTGAATACCTACGTTCTAACATCGTTATGCTTCGTTGGATGATGTCTGAAGGCTATGGTGACCCACGTACGCTTGAGCGTCGTGCTAACGCGATGGAACAATGGCTAGCCAACCCAAGCTTGATGCGTGCGGATGAAGACGCTGAATACGCGCAAATTATTGAAATTGATCTTGATAACCTTAAAGAGCCTGTTCTTTGTGCGCCAAATGATCCTGATGATGCTCGCCTATTGTCGGACGTACAAGGTGAGAAAATCGACGAAGTATTCATCGGTTCTTGTATGACAAACATTGGCCACTTCCGTGCAGCAGGTAAACTGCTTGAATCAGCGGGTAAAGTGGTACCAACACGTCTTTGGGTATCGCCACCGACTAAGATGGACCAACAGCAATTAACCGCTGAAGGTTACTACAGCATCTTCGGTAAAGCTGGCGCACGCATGGAAATGCCTGGTTGTTCTCTATGTATGGGTAACCAAGCACGTGTGGCGGATAAATCAACGGTTGTTTCGACGTCAACGCGTAACTTCCCTAACCGTCTAGGTAATGGTGCGAATGTATTCCTAGCCTCTGCTGAGCTAGCGGCAGTAGCTTCCCTAATGGGTAAATTGCCAACGCCTGCTGAGTACCTAGAATACGCGAACAAGATCAACAGCATGTCTGCCGAAGTATACAGCTACTTAAACTTCGATAAGATGAGCGAGTACGTTAAGAAAGCATCAACCGTTATTGCAACTGACGCTTCTGCGTAAGCTTAATAGCGATCGCTAACGCTTGATTAAAAAGAAGCCGATGTTGAATCAACATCGGCTTTTTATTGTTTGCCTGTAACTGGTCTGCCCTTATGGTCTATCTACTCCATCAGACAGAGATAAAAAAACCCGCCGGGGCGGGTTTCTCTAATCAGACAGAGATAAAAAAACCCGCCGGGGCGGGTTTCTCTATCTAGATTAGGTCGAACGTTTTTTAAACGACGTCGCGACGTTCTAATTCATTGAATTCTTCTTGCTCTTCACGTTCTTCGTTTGTTTCGACATCACGTGCATCTGGATGATGTTTACGACCTTCGTGTTTCGCTTTATGTTTTAGAAGCTGCTTTTCAAGCTTTTCAACTAGAGCGTCAACAGCAGCACTCAATTGTTTGTCTGTTGTTACAGAAGCAAATAAATCGTGACCTGGAATATGGACGCGAGCCTCAATAATCAGCTCACTTTTGTTCTGATGACTTTCTGAATTAACAATGACTTTAATAGAGGTGATGTTGCTATTAATGTCGGCTAGCTGATCCATTCCTTCTTTGATTGTTTGTTGAACTTCTTCAGTCGTGTGAACATGGTGACCGCTGATATCTAATGTATACATAATTTATATTCCTTCTACCTATCCCATTCGGTTAGGGACGTTTAGCGTTTCATTGCCACTACTAATAACGTAAGGCCGTTAGAGATGTTTTTCAACTCCCTTTATGTAAAAAGGGAAAGAAATATTGATAAAAATTAAGACACCCTCAATACAAAGAAACTTTTATAAGACAATTACTTAAATACAGCGCTTACGAATTCGATCAAGTATTAATCAAAAACACTCATTAAAGGCGCTAATTTATGATTTCATCTGATCATTAATTGAACTCCTGTCTCAGCCGAACATATTTTTATTGGGCCATGCATTTTTCTATGCTAATAGAACAGGCACTCAAAACCACTTTGCCGATTAATTCACCAATCAGAGTATGCTTACCACAATAATTAAGCGCCTCACCCTGTTTTTCACAAAACACAGCATGACTATCGGTCCCTGTGCCGCTGGCTGGCAAACCTGAAATTGGACTAACAATTCCCGCATCACGAATGGCTGTTACTTTACTCTCAGTCACCATCATTAATGCTTCCACTAACGCTGCATCGCTCAAAACATGATTGATGTATAAACTAATATTGATGGTACCTGCCCTTGGCTGTTCACTTGAACGGTCTCCAACTCGGCGAACGTTACTCAATCCAGCCGTTACCCAGCACTCAACCCTTAGTTCCGCCCTACTTTCCTCACAGTACCCTAGTGAATCCATTGAAGCCGCTGTCATCATGGCCGTAGTCGGCTGAGGTAGAGTCAATTCCATTGCCTTACTACGTAATGTCTCTTTTGGGGCAGGCCAAGGGGGAGGAGCATATTGATCTACTTTCAAATTTAAGAAAGACTTCGCACAACTCAATCCACCATTTAGAACAGAAGAGCTTAGAACCTTACACTCACAAGGCAATATTAAGGCAATATAGTGTGCATCTTGGATTAACTGAACTTGAGACATAAACCTTTATTTCACTTTCAACAGCCAACATATTAGGCTTTTTTGTTATTGATCTACTTATAATTGATGGTTAAATGAATTTTTAAGCGGTGCGCTATTGTATAAAGCGTTCAAGCGTCCGATACTCGCTATTTGAAACATTGTCCATTCAGATTACAAGGTATCAAGTCATTTCAATTTATAACTACACTCGCGCTATGAGTCGTCAAACCCTATCAAAAGGAACCCAATGAAAATTCCTAAACGAATTCAACCTCTTGTTGAAGATGGGTTGATTGACGATGTGATCAGCCAATTAATGAGTGGCAAAGAAGCAACTGTTTATGTGGTGCGCTGTGGATCCGACATTCGTTGTGCCAAAGTGTATAAAGATGCCGGCAAACGCAGCTTCAAACAAGCCGTTCAATACCGCGAAGGTCGCAAGGTACGAAACAGTCGACGCGCTCGTGCCATGGAGAAAGGCTCTAAGTTTGGTCGTGATGAGCAGGAAACGCTTTGGCATAATGCTGAAGTCGATGCGTTATACAAACTAGCCCAAGCTGGCGTGCGTGTACCAACGCCCTATGGCTGCTTTGATGGCGTCTTACTCATGGAACTAGTGACAGATGACAGCGGTGAAGTCGCTCCTCGTCTTAATGATGTGGTACTCACGCCTGAGCAAGCGCGTGCAGACCATGCACAAATTATTAATGACGTAGTACGCATGCTATGCGCTGGCTTAGTTCACGGCGATTTATCAGAGTTTAATGTTTTAGTAGACTCCCATGGACCAGTCATTATTGATTTACCACAAGCCGTTGATGCGGTTGCTAACAACCACGCAGAATGGATGTTAGAACGTGATGTGAACAATATGCGTGACTATTACGGCACCTTCGCTCCCGAACTGTTAGAGACAAAATACGCGAAAGAAATTTGGTCGATCTACGAAGCTGGCAAGTTAACCACCGAAACGGTGTTAACAGGTCATTTCGATGAGCCGGAAGAAGAAGCGGATGTAGATTCTGTTCTCATCGAGATTGAAGCTGCTTTTGAAGAAGAGCAAGACCGCTTAGACCGAATCGCTAACGCGAATGACGATGATTAAATCTGACGGTGCTGATTAGTATCTAATAGCCAATTCATAAAGATACAAAGGCATGTGGCAAATCACCCCATGCCTTTTTTAAATCAAAGTAGATAGCCACCAAAGCAATGCTACGATTGCTGTTATGATGACAATAGCTTTCGTTTTATAGGTCCTTATAAGCTCTTCTGCTTTGTTACCGGCTAAAAATACCACTAGCGCCAACCCGAAATAACGCAGCGAACGTGCGATCGCAGTCGCAACCAGAAAATACATCAAAGAAAACTTCGTCGCGCCTGCCGCTAACATAGCAATTTGAAAAGGAATGGGGACGATTCCAAGCGTTAGAACAAACCAGAAGCCCTGATCTTCCATCCTGCTGGATATTTGTTCAAATTGATCCTGATTTGAAAACGTTTCAATGATCCAGTCTCCTACCAAGTCAAACAAGTAGTACCCCAATGCATAGCCAGCTATAGCACCGACGATACACCCAATGGTCGCCATTAAGGCAATCAGCCAAAGCTTTTCCCGTCGCGCCTGCATAAGTGGAATCATCACGGCCTCGAGAGGAATGGGGACAATGGTGGACTCAAAAAAAGACGCCAGAGTGATGCCTTTTAGCATGTGCTTTGAATTTACGATGCTTTCAGTGTGCTGCTTGAGCGTATCAATAAGACTCATATTTATCCCTAATTTTGAAAATGCACCTAACCTAGGTGATCAATCCATCCAATTTAAACGGTCTCCCCATACTATGTAGTCATGAAAGGCTCATAAAGAGCTCGGAGAGCACTTGTGTAATGTTTACAGAATGCTGCTTCATTTCGTGAAGTATTTAGCGAACGGATCTAGGTAGTGTTTCTTAAGACTTGAAAACCAAACAGGCTTACAACCCCTTCTTACGCTGACCGGCAAAAAGGTGTTATTGATCAATTAGTTGATCAGGTCACCTTGATTTTCATGTTGCAATACATTGAGTTGAAAATAATTTTTGTCGCTCATGCTCAATAGTTGTCGTTTTGTGACTAACGATTATTAATAGATAAAAAAAGTATAAATATTTTTTGCACATAATTTATTAATTTAATTGATTAGTTGTTGGTCGTTATTAGTGTTTATGCTGTCGTTTTATTGAAACCTAATATATGAATTTATTAATGAATCACGCTAAAAATACTCAGTCATGTAAACCATAAGTTACTGATAAATATATATATATTTTATATTTATTGATGTATCTATACTATGTCAGTTAATGAGTTCTGACCGTTCGAATCAACATTCATTTTTAATTAAAAAATCAGATTCAAATAAGCTTTGTTTATAAATTGCTATTGGCGTGCACAATTTAAGCATGATATGTTTTATTACGAATTTGTTAATTTCTGCCCCAAACATTTGGGCAATAACAAATTAACTCGGAATAAATAATAAATAGGAACGATTTATGATCAAATCCAAAGTATGTTTAGCGCTAGGTGTAAGTGTTTTAGGTCTTTCTCAAGCCGCTCACGCATTTGATATCAATGCTGGTGATGTGACAGCTAATGTATACGGCTACGCTCAACTAAACGCTGTTTATGACGTTAACGAAGACATCGGCTCTACAACTCAAGCTGGCCAATTCAGCGGATTAACAGATGCTAATAATGTAGCTGAAGGTCACTTTGACGCTGATGCACAGCAATCTCGTATTGGTATCTCTGCTCAACACAAAGACGGCGCTAAAGTCGTTGTTGAGGGTGATTTCCGTGGTGGCACTTTCCGTCTACGCCATGCTTACGGTTCTTACGAAAAATGGACTGTTGGTAAAACTTGGTCTAACTACAACAGCTGGACTGGCTGGACTCCGACTCTAGATTTCGATTCAACTGCGGGTAGCCCAGGTGTACAGGATCGTGTTGAACAAGTACGTTACACTGATGGCGGCATGTCGTTCTCTTTAGAGAAAGACTACTATCCAAACCTAGGTAATGGCGCTACAACTAAGTCTAGCATGCCTACATTCACTGCACGTTATGAAGGCTCTGCAAGTGATAATGTAAATTTTGTCGTAGCAGGTTTAGGCCGCATGCTGGCATCTGATGATGGCACTACTGATGAGTCTGCTGTAGGTGTAGGTGCATTTACTGGCGTTAACGTCAACATGGGTGCAGTGACACTTCATGCTGCAATTAACTATTCTGATGGCGCAAACGCGTACCTATACCGCTCAGGTGGAAACTTCGGTGGAACCGATGCTTACCTTCATAACGGCGACCTAGAAACAGTTTCTGCTTATGGCGGCACAATTGGTTTATCCACTAAAGTGGGTGATGGTGACCTGAATATTGTTTACGGTAAAGTGAAAATGGACCTAGACGATATGAATAACGACCTAGGTAACGTTGGTGGTAATAACGAATCTAATTCTAACGCTTTCGTTAACTACATGTGGTACCCAGTTGACAACGTTATGATGGGCGTTGAGGTTGGTTACTTCAAGAGCGATTACTACAATGGCGGCGATGCAGATGCTACTCGTGTAATGTACTCTGCTCAGTACAGCTTCTAATAGAAAGTTTTTCGACTTTTAAATACCTTCCCCTAAAAGGTAATGGACAATAGTCCCTTCACACCGAGACTGTCACAACCGGCACTCTCGGTGTTTTTTTAGTTCCGCATTTGCTTTGCACCAGCGTAATACTCAAAAATAGCTCAATTCACCACAGCCTCGCCCCTACTCTTTGCCATTCACGCATTTTCTATCGCCGCTAAGTAATGATGGATTTTATTCTTTACTTGGTTTGGTCATACAGAACTGAGATAATAGACACTAATTACAATAGGCAAACATCTCTATGAAACTTTTAGTCCGCAACCTTGCGCGCACCACAACTGAAGAACAAATTCGCACTCTTTTCACTGCTCATGGCACTGTTGAAGAATGCACCTTGGTATTAGACCAAGAAACAGGTTTGTCCAAAGGCTTTGCCTTTGTTGAAATGCCAGATCAAAAAGAAGCGGATACAGCACTAAAAAATCTGCACCATGCCAACATTGATGACAGTAAAATCCGAGTGAAATACTCGCAAAACTAGTACTTTTTGGACCAGAGTCTCAGATTCTGGTTCTATCTCCTTCCTGATGTCACCCCAACCTCTGTAAAAATTCATACCACAGTTGAAATCAATGCTTTAAGCAGTGTTGCCTTAACGGATCATAAATATCAAGCATATACTATGTAACAACTTATACATTAGTCTAAGCAGGCATGAATCTGATATTGTCGCGATACGACTTACTTTTCGTCACTTCTCGCTGTGCTTTGGTTGTTGTAGCGAAGTGTCACGGTTTATTTAATTTTTCTCCTTGTCGAGATGTCTACACAAACAAAGGATGTAATAGATGGGATCTGAATATAGCCAATATTTGCGGCGCTTGTTGGCTACCGTAGGTATTATTACCGTAGCGTTGAGCCTATTTTTATTACTCTGGCATTTAGCTTATGTGCTTGTATTGATTTTTGGCGGCGTTTTGTTTGGTGTGTTTTTGACTGGCCTTGCTAGTCCGCTTCAAGCAATTTTACCACTACCTAGATGGGGCTCAGTATTACTCGTAACCGCCTTATTTTTTGGTCTCACACTGCTTGCTGTTTTAACGGCTGGCCCTGCTATTGCTGACCAAATGGTACAATTAAGTGAGCAACTAAGCGGTGGTCTTAATCAGATACAGGGGTATCTAAAAAATCAAGCATGGGGAGAGCCCCTTATAAGTTGGGCTCGAGAACAGTGGGAGCAAGCCCCATTGTCTCCAGGAAAGTTAATGGGCAAAGTGACCGGCGCTTTTTCAACGATATTTGGTGCCTTTGCTGATTTGTTCGTTATGTTTTTTATTGGTTTTTACTTAGCCCTGCATCCAAAGCCTTACATTCAGGGGTTCTTGTATTTGTTTCCGCGTGACAAACGCGAGCGACTGAACGAGGTTAATCTCTCAGTTTACCATGCATTAAAATGGTGGTTAATAGGGCGAGCAACATCAATGGCTGCTGTCGGGGTGTTAACAGCGCTAGGTCTCTGGTTACTCGATATGCAATTAGTGATGGCTCTCGCCTTGTTAGCAGGCCTACTGTCATTTGTGCCTTTTATTGGTCCTATTGCAGCAGCTATTCCAGCTGTTTTGGTTGGCTTCATTGATAGCCCAACCCAAGCTTTATATGTTGTTATTGTTTATTTTTCAGTACAACTACTGGAAAGTAATGTTCTAACGCCTTATGTTCAAACGAAAGCCGTGTCACTTCCGCCAGCGGTTATGTTGAGTGGCCAAATGTTAATGGGGGCTATTTTCGGCTTACAGGGTTTAGCCTTATCTACCCCATTGCTAGTATCAATGATTGTCCTCGTACAAATGCTTTATATATGCGATGTACTAGGCGAAAAGGTTCGTCCTTTAGGCCAATAATCCGCTAAACAATATCGCCTATTATATGCCGAGTCTTGGGGCCAAGCCCCTTACTCTTCAATTGGCAGGAAGCGCGTGATAGATAACATGATAATGGCCTAACAACCTGATTCAGCTGCGTCGCAACTACAGTTACTCACGAGATTCAGTGGCTTAGTGCGATCACAGTCGACATCACCATGACATTTTTAGTTCGATATAAATTAAGCCTAAATAGGCTAACTGTTAAAAATTAGCCATAAAAAGGAAAATTTGAATTTTTAGCTATAATTGGCTAAATTTGAATAAATACCCTCTAGGAGCACTGATGTGCAGCACACCGACAGTTCAATAGCCGTTATAACGGGTGATTTGATTAACTCAACTAAATTGACCACCCATCAGTTTGAGGAAGTGTTAGGCAGGATTAAAACTGTGCAAGCTTGGGTGACCGCTAAAAATGCGAGCAATGCTCACAGTATTGACAGAGGTGATGAATTTCAAACCGTGATCCAGCAAGACATAGAGAATGTTTTACGTTATGCGATCGTTTATCGTGTTGCTATAAAATCGCTAGGCAAACCATTCGATAGTCGTATTAGTCTTGCCATCGCCGCCCATGCAGATATACGTAGCTCAGTTTCGGAATCAATGGGGACTGCATTTATACTCTCTGGTCGAGCTTTAAAAGCACTTAAAAATGATCGCATTATTTTTACGTCTGATAGCCTTTCGCTCACCGAGCACTTTGAACTGCTTCTTAAATATCTAGATAAACAGTTATCTGAGCTGACCTCGCGCCAATGTGAAGTCCTCCTGACGATGCTGCAAAGTGATGATGATTTGACTGTCAGTGAGCTTGCCACCAAACTTGATATTGCAACCGCTACCGCCAGTAAATCCCTTAAAGCTTCTGGCTGGAAGCTGATCGATGAACTGATCATAAAGTTTAAAAACCACGTGCTGGAATACAAAAATGCCTGATTTCATCGGTCTAATTGCGTCGTTCTTATTGATTCATGTGATTTTCGACTTTTACTTGCAGCCCAAAAGCTGGGTTATAGCAAAACGAACGCATAAACACAGATCTTGGGCTCTGTATATCCACTCCCTGCTACATGGCACAGGGTTGATCTTTCCAGCGTTGATATTCGGAATTGATTGGACTCTTATCCTCTATGCGATAGCGCTGGTTACCACCACACATTTCGCGATTGACCTCTGGAAAGTCGTCATGCCAAAAGGTGACTCTTTTTCGTATTTTTTGATTGACCAAGTCTTACATATCCTCGTTCTTGTTAGCATAGCTTTTTTTCTCAGCGATGGTGTCTCAGTAGCGGCCCTAGTTCAAAGCAAAAACCTTGATAATGTCATGCTGGTATCGTTCGCATATTTGTTGATCTTAAAACCAACATCGATTGTGATAGGTAGTATCTTGAAGAAATACCCCTTATCAAGCCAAGGCAGCACACAAGCCAATGGTCTCATCGCCGGAGGTGAACTAATCGGTTATTTAGAGCGAACACTCATTTTGACGTTTACATTAACCGGAAGCTATACCGCCGTAGGCTTTGTTATTGCCGCAAAATCCATCTTTCGTTTTGGCGAGCTAAATAAATCCGATGATCGCAGCATGACTGAATACGTATTGATTGGGTCGCTACTGTCGGTTGTAATCACCACGATAGTGGGCACACTCACTACTTTGTTATGCCTCAACTCATTTTCAAGTTTGAGTTTTTATAAGCCATAAAAATTTGAACCAAGCACACAAGACACTAAGTATTTTCAGAAAAATGAGCGATCAAAAAATCAACAAACAAGCGAAGTCTTTTAGGTTGATGCTGACGACTTGGATAAATAACATTTAAGTCAGCCCCAGCAGATGAAGTTGACGAATTAAAGTTCTTTGTATAAGCGTTGAGTACAGTAACCAATCTCTGTGTTTTTATATCTTCTTGCACATCAATATATGATTTCATAGCGATACCTATGCCATCTAGTGCCCACTGCCTAATAATTTCACCATCATCTGAAAAACGCTTCGGTATCACAGTAATCGCTTTACGATGCTCGGCATCTTGAAAATACCATGTTTTTAGCTCTTCGTTACTACGTACCATTACTAAGCAGTCATGGTTTACTAAGTCTTGTGGAATTATCGGAGTACCTCTTTTTCTTAGATACTTTGGAGATGCACATAAAACCCGTTGACTAGAGACAAGCTTACGAGAAACGAGGTTGCTGTCTGCTAATTCACCGTAACGAATGACTAAATCTAGACCAGATTCCATCACGTTAGATAGGTTGTCGTTCAAATATAGGTAAGGGATCACATCAGGATACAATTCACAAAATTCTGAAATAATAGGTGAAATGTACTGTTTTCCAATGTCTCTAGGGGCACAGATTTTCAAAGTTCCCCGAACCTCAATTATTCCTGTATGGAGTATATTTTCCGTTTCCTTAACCCTGTCAATAATGTCTATACAGGATTGATGGTACATAGCACCTGCGTCTGTCAGAGAAATATGTCGGGTACTACGGTTAAGCAATTTAACCCCATAGCGGCTTTCTAAAGCTTGCATTCTTGCCGTTACAGTTGCGGGGGATAAGCCTAGCTCTCTGCCGGCTGCAGCCAGGCCCTGATTTTTAACGATACTGACAAACAATGTCATATCAGAAAACTTGTCCATACCCTCTCCTCAAATATCATTATTCGGATTACCTGAATAATAAATTCAAATATTACTCAATTATAAATATCAAATTCAATACTTATAATCTCCTTATCGAAGTGATGACAGGAGAATGACGTCATCTCAGCAGGCAACAAAGTGGGCCAATGCGACACAATATATGGGGTATTAATAGTAAGTGCTAACAGAACGCATTTCGATTAGTACTCAATTGTACTGCATCACTGGCGTGTAGAGTTAGATCTAATCTGTTAGCAATAAACACTATTACGTAAATAAGAAGGTAACCATGAACACTCTATTCGAGCCGACACACATTAAAAAGTTGGCACTACAGAACCGTATAGTGATGGCACCAATGACTCGTGCACGAACTAGTCAGCCAGGTAATATTCCAAATCAAATGATGGCAACGTATTACAAACAACGTGCCACGGCAGGCTTAATTATCTCTGAAGCAACGCAAATCTCTGATGACTCACAAGGTTATTCATTCACACCGGGGGTATATACTAATGAGCAGGTCACTGGCTGGAAAGCTGTTACTAAGGCAGTAAAGCAGCAAGGTGCCGCAATGTTCTGTCAACTATGGCATGTTGGTCGTGTTTCTCACCCTGTTTTTCAAAATGGTGAGCAACCCATTGCACCTTCAGCATGTAAGCCTGTTGAAACAAAAGTATGGATAGCCGACGAGCAAGGTAATGGCAACATGGTAGATTGCGTGGAACCACGAGCTATGACGCAATCAGATATTAACCGTGTCGTGAGTGATTTTGCTAATGCAGCAAAATGCGCAATTGAGGGGGGCTTTGATGGTGTGGAGATTCATGGTGGCAATGGTTATCTGATTGACCAGTTCTTACGCACCAACTCTAATCATAGAAATGACAACTATGGTGGCATACGAGAAAACCGTATTCGTTTTTTACTAGAAATAGTTGATGCCGTTAGTGAAGTCATTGGAGCTGATAAGATCGGTGTTCGTCTGGCCCCTTTTATCACGTTTAAGGATATGAACTGCCCAGATATTGTGCCGACGATCTTGGAGGCATCAAAACAGCTTCAATCACGTGATATTGCTTATCTACATTTGTCGGAAGCCGACTGGGATGACGCTCCAATTATCCCTGAGAGCTTTCGTATTGAGCTTCGTGAGCTCTTTACCAATACTATTATTGTTGCCGGCAGCTACAACCAAGAACTAGCAAAAAAAATACTTCAGAAAGGCTATGCAGACTTAGTCGCGTTCGGAAGACCTTTTGTCTCTAATCCAGACTTGGTAAAACGTTTTAAGCATGAGCAACCACTAGCAGAACTGGATAGTTCAACGTTATTTGGTGGTGATGAAAATGGTTATACCGATTATCCAGAATACCGATAATACATTTTTAGGGTACGAGTTTTATTGACTCGTACCCTAAAAAATTTAAAAACTATTGATTGTTTTATATTAAAATGAATAGTCTATTAAGACCTATCCAAATGAAACGTTAGAACATTCGAGTTTTCAGTATCAATAGTGGCTGCCGGAGTGTTGTCAAAACGCCCGCCTCTAAGGCACTTCGTTGTACTGTAGCAACCCCTTCAATTTATTTTCCGCAATTTTATCTTGTGATTTGATGCATTTTAATCGTTACATTCTACTAGGTGGGTTGAGTTAGCATCTTTCAAACATTCACAAATTTGATAATGAAGCTTATTCAATGACAACTCTTATCGACAAAGAACTGATCAACAACGCATTAGACAAAGCAAACATCTCTGCACTTTCTCGTGCAGGTATTCGAGAGCTGGTGTCCTTGGTTAATCAACTTGAAACCGAGTCAGGGCAGCGGTTTATTCGAATGGAAATGGGCGTACCAGGCCTAGAGGCGCCTTCAATTGGGATTGAGGCTGAAATCACAGCCTTAAAATCTGGTGTAGCGTCTAAATATCCTATGATTGAGGGTGTTTCATCTTTAAAGCATGAGATTAGTCGCTTCTGTAAAGCATTTCTAAATATTCAAGTAGATCAAGCTGGGTGTTTTCCAACCGTTGGTTCTGCTCAAGGCGCCCTAGCCTCATTTGTGGTGGCAAACCGACTTCGCGAAAATGGAAAAACACTGTTTATTGATCCTGGGTTTCCTAACCAAAAGCGTCAATTGACAATGCTAGGGCAACAATGGGGAAGCTTTGATGTTTACGAACACAGGGGTGATGCACTTGAAGAGGCGTTAGAAAAACACTTATCTAGTGGAGAGTATACAACGCTGCTTTACTCAAACCCCAATAACCCAGCTTGGATTTGCTTTGATGAGAAAGAACTGCAAATCATTGCCAAAGTAACAAAGCGTTATGATGTTATTGTCATTGAAGATTTGGCGTATTTCGGAATGGACTATCGAAAGGACTATGCAAAGCCTTTCCAAGCACCATTCCAACCAAGCATTGCCCTCTATACAGACCAACATATATTGCTGATTTCTAGCTCTAAGGTATTCAGCTATGCAGGTCAAAGGGTCGGTTGTTTAGTGATATCAGACGCACTGTTTGCGCGAGAATGCCCGACATTAAAACCATCACTTGGTCAAACTCTGTTTGGTAAAGCCATCACATTAGGGGCTTTGCATAACTTTTCTTCGGGTGTCACTCACTCAGCACAATATGGGTTGGCCGCAATGTTAAAGGCTGCTAGTGATGGCGAGCTTCCATTTTTGCAGATCACAAAAATCTATAAAGATAGAGCTCAAAAGATGAAGCGAATGTTTCTTGAAAACGGCTTCAAGTTGGTTTACGAAAATGACAATGGCGAATCATTAAGTGATGGTTTTTACTTCACTTTGTCTCATCCCGACATGGATGGCGACACATTAATGAAAACGCTGTTGTGCTTCGGTATCAGTGCAATTTCCTTAGCAAATACCGGTTCGGAGCATACCGATGGCATTCGAGCTTGTGTTTCTCAAGTTCAAGACGAACAGCTAGACGATCTAGCCGCGCGTCTTAAAGCGCTACACGATTCGCTTAAACATTAAAGATAGTCTATAAGTAGTTATTTAGACAAAGAATGATCTCACCCATTTTTTAAAAATGAGATCCTTCTTTTTAGTTTAAGGCAATTGAAAAGCTCAGCTTGGATTGTGTCGATTAAAGACCAAATATCCGACTTATTAACGTTAATACCTATTTTCACTGTCTTCACAATCTTTTGTCATTCGAACTCCTGCATTAACCAAAGTAAACTATGCGCTTATTTTTAGCTAGAGATTGCACGTGACGAAGGTTTGTAAAAATATTGGCATTGTGGCCCATGTAGATGCTGGCAAGACCACCTTAACTGAACAGTTGCTATTTGCTTCAGGCGCGACTCGAAAAGTGGGCAGTGTCGATGACGGAACGACAGCAACGGACTCTCTAACAGTAGAACGTGAGCGAGGCATTTCTGTTCGATTAGCAACAGAAACCTTCTATTGGAACGATCATCAAATCAATCTGATTGATACCCCAGGGCATGTTGACTTTAGTGCGGAAGTGGAACGCTCTTTGCGCGCGTTAGATTGCGCCATTCTTGTCGTTAGTTCAGTCGAAGGTGTTCAAGCCAATACCAGCAGCATTTTTGATGCGCTACAGTATCTCAATATCCCAACACTTATTTTTATAAACAAGCTTGATCGAGCAGGTGCAGATGTTGAACGTGTCATGGCTGAAATCCATCAAAATCTCAGCCCCAATGCTGTCTTATTACAGCAACCAAGCAACTTAGGTCAAACGAATGCCGGAATATCGGATAGCTGGTTTAAAGCAAACTGCCCTAGCCAATTCACAAGTGAAGAACTTGAACCATGGTTACAGCCGTTGCTTGAACGCTTGACCGAGTTAGATGATGAGTTGCTTGAGGCCATTATAGAGAGTGTGCCAGTAACATTCGAGGAAGTGGACCAGAAACTTAGTCATGCTATTTCTTGCAACGAAATTTATCCTGTATTCACGGGTGTTGCCAAAGCAGGAATTGGCATCAATGAACTTCTAAACGCCATAATTCATTACTTACCTAATGCTAAACAAAATAATAATGCCGCACTTTCAGCGATCGTTTTTAAAATTGAGCATGATCAGCGTATTGGCAAAATGGCTTATGTTCGAGTGTTTGAAGGCACTCTCAACGCAAGAGATAAAATTCACAACGCTACTCGTAGTCACGAAGCATATGTTATTGAAGACAAAGCAAGCCAAGTTAAGCGTGTGATACGCGGTAAATATCAAGATATGGATTGTATCGAAGCAGGTGATATTGGCGTTGTCAGTGGTCTCCAGTCCGCAAAAATAGGTGATATATTAGGGCTTGGTGATGCTGTTCCTGATGCCTATCAGCTCTCAGCGCCACTTTTAACCGTTCAAGTAATACCAGATAATGAAAAAGATTTTAGCGCGCTGGCAAGTGCACTAACGGAGCTCGCTGATGAAGATCCGCTGCTTAATCTTGAATGGCTAGTCGAACAACGAGAGCTTCACGTCAACATCAATGGCTGGATTCAAGTAGAAGTGTTGCAAGCAATACTTCAACAGCGTTTTGCTATTCAAGCTACATTCAAGCAACCCAGTATTATCTATAAAGAAACTCCGACCCAACCTGTTGAAGGGTATGAGTGTTACTGGATGCCGAAACCTTGTTGGGCTATTGTAAGGTTCTTGATTGAGCCAGCTCAAAGAGGCTCAGGTGTGCATTACGAATCAAAAGTCAGCGTTAATCAAATCGCTGCAAAGTATCAAAATGAGATTCAAGCCAATCTCGCTAAAGCGTTAAAACAAGGTATCAAAGGTTGGAGCATCACGGATGTTAAGATTACCCTCATCGATGGCTCCGATCATGTTCAACACAGCCGCCCTGGTGACTTTATAATTGCCACACCGATGGCGATCATGAATGGTTTAAACGAGTCTGATACCGATTTACTCGAGCCTATTCTAGATTTTCAGATTCAAGCGGATAGTGAGCTGCTTGGTACCCTCACCAGTGACATCACTAAAATGCGCGGGCATTTTGACGCTCCAGAGTTCCAAGGAAATCGCGTCATCATACGAGGAAAATTCCCTGCTGCTACATCACTAGACTACGCAATAAAACTCGCTTCATTGAGTGGGGGCCATGCAAAAATGAGCACACGCTTATCAGGCTATGAGATCTGCTCGCCCGAACAAGGACAAACTACTGCTTACCGTGGCATCAGTCCATTAGATCGAGACAAGTACATACTTTGGGCTCGCGGCGCACTGCAGTAGTAGTGCGCCTGATATTCACCCAGATCATAAAACTAAAATAAATTGCTTTATTTTTTATGGATACTGTTCATTCTTTCCATTTCATTTCTCTACACGTATTTTTCTAGTCCAAGCGATACCTCAAAATCAATTCTTTTGCGTGGGAGGCGTGCCTACTTTGTTCTATAATCGACCTAGAATTCATCCCCAATCTGAGCGCTGGCATTCAAGTTTCAGTCATTTTAAGGAGTATACTGATGAAATTTATGGAGCCTTTGCAAGAGAAAGCTCACAGCATGTGGCTGGGAACAATTGAAATGTTGCCTTTGTTCTTTATTGCCGCCATCGTTTTATTCCTTACTTGGTGTGTATCCGCTGTTTTAACACACCTACTAAGACAATCTTTCAAACGCTCCAATATACGCCCTTCGTTACGCGACCTATTTATTACCTTAACGAAAGTAACCCTATGGACGATAGGTGTATTGCTTGCGGTCACTGTTATATTCCCAAGCCTCACTCCGGCCAAATTACTTACAGTATTAGGCCTAGGCTCCGTTGCCGTTGGGTTGGCGTTTAAAGATATCTTCGAAAACTTTTTTGCGGGTATCTTGATCATGCTTCGAAAGCCTATGCGCATAAACGATTACATCGAGTGTGAAGGCATTAGCGGTCGAGTTGAAAAAATTACAGTTAGAGAAACTTATCTTCGTGAAGTCGATGATCAACTTATTGTCGTGCCGAACAGTTTTTTGTTTAAAAACCCTGTTTATATACTGACAGACCTTGCAATACGGCGTTTCGACCTTGTCGTTGGTGTGGCCTACGGTGAGGATGTCAACAAAGCACGTGAGGTCATCATTGGAGCACTTGAAAACATTGAAGAGATCGATCAAGACCGCGGTATTGAGGTATACGCCCGAGAATTTAACGCTTCTTCGCTGGATTTTACCGTGCGCTGGTGGGCGAAATCTGACCCGCTGAGCATGCACGTAAGTAGGGATCGAGTCGTTACTGCTATCAAATATGGGCTTGATAATGCTGGCATTGAAATTCCATTCCCATATCGTACACTGACGTTTAAGGAACCTTTGAGCCTAACGAGTCGCGAAGAGGACTCAAAGACCGAATAAACAGCCAAGAGAAAGATGAGCGTTTCTTTTTAGCTGGCGAATTGCTTGGCCAGTGTCTCGATTTCTTCGCCCATATCTCTAGCAGAAATAGAGGTCAAAAAATCCCCATGAACATGGTTGCTGTTCATGGGGAATTCTGATTGCGTAAAAATCACTTCACTGAGCTCGATTTTTAGCGAAGAAAGTTATCTTTAAGCAAATCTGTCACTTCACTCATACGACCGTTTAGTACCGCTTTAATACCGAACAAGGCGGTTGAAGCAACTTGGCCTGCCTCAATTTTAGGAGGCATAACAAGCTCCATAGGGCTGACTTTGACATCCAACAAAGCAGGTTTGTCTGAAGCTAGCCATTGTTTCATAGCATTATCAATGTCTTCTGGTTGCTCAACGCGCCAAGCATCCAAGCCCATTGCTTTCGCTACTTCTGCAAAATCAGGGTTTTGCAACTTAGTGAAGCTGTCTAGCTGCCCTTCAACGCGCTGCTCCATTTCAACAAAACCAAGGGATTCATTGTTGTAAATAAGCAGTTTTACTGGGATATTTTCCTGCACCAAGGTTAATAAATCCCCCATCAACATGGTCATGCCACCGTCACCACAAAGTGCGATGACTGGACGATCAGGATATGCTTTCGCAATACCCATTGCCTGAGGATAAGCATTGGCCATAGTGCCATGAGATAAGCTAGTAAGAAAACGACGCGACCCTTTTGCTTCTAAGTGACGTAACAACCATACCATTGGTGAGCCACCATCTGCGGTAAAGATAGCATTATCACCGACTAACTCGTTGAGTCGTCGCGTCACCGTTTGTGGGTGTATCAAAGAGTGATCTGAGACTTCTTCTTTACGATAACCTTCTAAGTCTTTCTGCCATTGCTTTAGGGCTTTATCGAGATGAGCTTCATCGCTGCGTTGACTTAATTTTGGCAACAACTGTTGAACGGTTGCCTTAACATCACCCGTCAAACCCAAGTCAATTGGGCAGCGTTTACCTAGATGGGTGGTATCGAGATTAACCTGTGCGATTTTGGCATTTGTCGGGTAGAACTGTGTATAAGCAAAATCCGTTCCCAAACAAATTAATAGGTCACAATCCAGAACGGCTTCCATTCCTGCTTTATTACCCAAAATTCCTGTCATTCCAGCATTATAAGGGTTATTTGGCTCAATAAATTCTTTGGAGCGCGTACTGTGGACGATCGGAGCATTAAGACATTTCGCTAATCGAATAAGCTCTTCGTTGGCACCTTTTGCACCAATGCCCGCATAGAGCGTAATCTTTTCGGCCTCATCGATAAGCCCAACTAGCTTATCCATCTCTTCGGGATTTGGGTGAGTAACAGGCTGAGTTCGATGCACTGACCAATGCATATCACTGTGCATTTTTTCTTTGAACATATCGCCATTTACAACCACAACGGCCACACCTTGATGGGCTAATGCTGCTTGAGCCGCTTGCGTCACGATTCGCTGAGCTTGATCAGGGTGAGATATCCTTTCACAAAACACAGAGCATTGTTCATATAACTTAGTTTGATCGACTTCTTGAGGGAAATTAAGCCCCTCTTCTTGGCGATCAACATTCGATGCAATGAATACTAGAGGTGATCCATTTCGATGAGATTCAAAAATACCATTGATGAAGTGAAGACTGCCTGGCCCACATGTTCCTGCACAAAGCGCTAATTCTTGAGTCATGTAGGCTTCCGCGCCAGCAGCAAATGCCCCAACCTCTTCATGACGAACATGCACCCAGTCTATTTCAGAGGTTCGAATTTTATCTGTAAAATGGTTGATTGTATCGCCAACAACGCCATAGCAGCGCTTTGCGCCAGCGTTAGCCAATGTTTCAACGATTACTTCAGCAACATCTTTGCTCATCTTCATTTACTCCTTTCGTAACGTGTAAACTAATAATGACGCAGTAACTTATCGCTGTCTCAATGATTGGATGACTTTCTTCGAATATGCAAAGAAGTACGCTAAAAACACAATGTTCAAAGAATACGGTTCATCCCCTATAATTCATCGAACAATGGTCATCAAAGACAAGACTAATACGTTATTTTTTACTATACGTAGCATATTTGATAGCCTCACAGCATAAACCACCGTTCAACTATCATCAGGCCTTATTTCTAGGATTTAGAATGCATAAAACTGTTCGCCGATGTGTATACCGCCTTGAGAGGCGCTATGACAAGCTCAAGCATCGCTTCAAACGTTGGCGTGGCTACGCACCAGTGATCGTAGAGCCTTATATGACCTACGGTACGAGAGATGAATTATGGGTTTCCGGTCGATTGTTAGAAGCCAAGGGTGTGCAAGGAACCATCGAAGACAGTAACTGGAAAAACTTCGTACACATGATGCGTCGTTACCAGAGCGCGGAAATCCCTTTCACAGAAATTCAACTGACACTTGGTGCTGACAAACGAAATGTCTATACCGATGGCAATGGCTACTTTCACTACCGATGGCCTACTCCACCCAAAAAAGATGTCGAACAACCTTGGACAAAAGTCACGTTACAACCCGCTGACACTGGGCTGCCCAAAGCGCAAAAGTATACCGTGGCAGAGATATCCATACCTGATGATAATACCGAGTTTGGCGTAGTCAGCGATGTGGACGACACCATCATGCACACAGGTGCCACAAGCTTTTTGAAACATACAAAAACCGTCCTGTTCAACAATGCCCACAGTCGCACGCTATTACCTGGCACGTCGGAGTTTTACAGCGCCTTGCATAAAGGCACTACGGGTAACGCTAATAACCCGTTTTTCTATGTCTCCAGCAGCCCGTGGAATATTTACGATTTGATCGCCGAATTTATACGTATCAACAACCTTCCAAAAGGGCCAATATTGCTAAAAGATTTTGGCTTACGTGAAGACCGCTGGTTTAAAAGTGGCCACCAAGATTATAAAACTGATCGTATTAAAACCATCTTGAAAACATACCCAAACTTAAAGTTAGTCTTGGTCGGTGATTCAGGACAGCAGGATGTTTACGCCTATTTAAAGATTGCTAAAGCTTATCCAGACAGGATCTTAGCCGTTTATATTCGTGACTTAAAACCTAACGATCGATCGGAAAAAATCACGTCCGCAGCCAATGAATATGCTGATTACCAAGTACCTTTTGCTTTTATTCAAAGTGCTGGCGATGCCGTCGAGCATGCTAAAGGACTCTGCTTGGTAACAGATCAAGCCGTCAAATCCGTTAAAATGGATGCCGCGGCAGATAAGTCTGAAAATACTATTGATTAGTGTAATTACGAAATTTACTTTTTAGTAAGCAGGTACCTTATCTAGGATTAGGATGCTGAAATTGTAGACTACAATCAAAGAACCAAAATATGGCTATGCCACTTTAATGGCATTATAAAAAAGCCAGCTGTTAATAAAGCTGGCTGATTGCAAAAAATGTCAGTGGAGGTTATTGAAATTTAAGAATCCGCATGTGATGTAGCTTCAAATGTTTCGATGTCTTCAAAACTTCCAAACCAAAATTCAGAGCTCAGCAAGCTGAATTGACGAGATGAGCCGTTATCAGTGATTTGTTGCAGCTGCCAAATAATGCCAGGTGCTTCTTCGAACGTATCACCTTGTATCTGATCTTCATAAAGGCGGTGTATTAAAGCATCTTCACTTTGACCGTTGGCCAATAAACGCACCATCGCAGACTGCGGTGAGGTATCAAAAATCTCCATATCCTCGTCATTGGCCGCCGATACCGTCAGCTCTAATGCAACACCCGTTGGCTGCGCAAAGGTCCCATTGAAGGCTTCTCGCAACAGTGCGTAGGCGCTAAACAAAGATTCGTGATAAAGGCAGTTTGGATACTGCTCCCAAGCGCGATCATCCAGCATGTCGTGACTTATTTGATCTACCTTACCTTCTGTCAACTCAGGGAAAAGATGTGTTAGTACAATCGCTGCCGCCTCTTGAGGTGTTTGATCGTTAAATGACATCATGCACATTTCGCGCAGCTCCGACGAACTCATCGCTTCAACATCATCATCAAAGCCCATCAACGCTAGCATGGCTTTATAGTCAGAATCAGACCACGCATTATCGATCTGCTTAATTTTCTTGAAAGAATCAATTTGAACAGTAAATTTAGGTTGCATCTGGTACTCCTTGTTGGAACGCCTGCATTCAATAGAGACGGTATTCGTCTTAAATATTGCAACCCATGCTACGCCTAATAAAATGCTTTGAATACCGACCGACGTTAAGATCCACTTTGTACGCTAAATTGACAAATATAATCAAAATATAGGATTCAAATTAGTTTTTAGCGTTGTCAGATGAACTTTGCTGAGCCAATATTCTAGACACAACTGGATCGCTCTCATCTTCCCAGTTCAAATCATTAAGCGCACCTGTCCCTTCTAAAAAAGCATACGCCGCCGCTTGCGCATCTTGGCTTCCTAGTGCTCTACCATATACGTAGTAAGCAATCATTTTCGACACCACACGATAGGCTTCAAACTCATCCAGCCTTAACTTGAGCTCCTCCGCTAACAACGTAGCCTGCTTCCAGCCATAGGCCTTCACCACAGAGTGACATGCCCCTTCCTTAAGAGAAGCCCCCTGCTCAACGGTTAACCCATGCATCACGTAACCAATCTTACCAGCCGTATTCCAGTTATTAAAAAAGCCCAAAATACCACCTAAATAGACCTATGAATGTGCTGGTAATTTTACCTTATTAACGAAACCTCACCAAACCGTACGCTTGCCTACAAAAAGCCTTTTCGCGTTAATCTACGACCAATCATTCTTACGGGAAGCAAAGAAAAACTAAATTCTGTACAGAACGTATGAGTCACTTTTTAAGGTAGGTGTCTTAATTAACGCTTCTTTATCTCTTAGATAGCATGTGAGCACACCATTTTTGAATGGCTGATTAAGATCGCTTACGCTGAAAGTGAACTCATAAAAATAGTCTTGCTGACTAATGACGATTCACATCCGATAGCAACATATAACTTACCTAATTAAAGACAATATTGCTCACCTCGCAAGATACTCGCACTTGATTCGGGAAAATAGCGCCCTGCCATTAATTATTGATGACAGGTTTAATTCAGAATAAACGTCGATTTTATTCAATTATTCAGCAATCTTCGCACTTATACTGCCTTTCAAACCTAACGGAGAGAAGCAATGAAAAGAGCTGATTACGTCAATTTACCCTCTACCTTACTAAATCACCTTTTTGATCAAGAGGTATTGATCAAGCAAAATGTGGAAGAGACTTTTGGTCTCACGATTTGGGAGTTAGTTAAGCTACGCTCATCACAACTAAATCAATGTGCCTACTGTATTGCAATGCACACGAAGCAAGCGCGACAGTATGGGGAAAATAATAATAGAATTATTGGATTGAGTGCATGGCGTGATATGCCCTTTTACACCGCTAAAGAATGCCTAGCGCTTGAGTTGTGTGAAAAACTGACGCAATCTGAAGCGATTGACGATATGTTTTATGCAAAATTGACCCAAGAATTCGATGATGAGGCTTTGTTAACCCTAACGATTGCTATTAATGCGATCAATAGCTGGAATCGAGTCGTCAAAATGTTTAAGCCAAACGTGGACTTCAATGACTGAAGCGCTTTCTCTCGATATAGAAGCACCTCAAGGTGATGCCAGTAAGTATGTGCAGGCCATTTGGCTTGCACGTAGCGCTTTGGCTGGAGAGGTATGGCTTCCAAGTGATGCTGGGACAGGCGTCACATTTTTAATAAAAGGAAGTGCCCTCGTTGACGATGCACCAATCAAATACGCCTATGACTTTCAACGACATTCTATACAATCCAAAAAGCTTAGGTACTCATCTGAAATGTTACTTTTTGGGCTTCGCTTTCAACCGGCAGGCTTCACTCAATTAGAATCTTTCGGACATCCTCTAACTGATCCTAAAAACCTAGCTTTCATTGCGAAAAAAGCAAGATGCTGCTCCGATTTAACAGACTTTAAAAAAGTCTTAGAGCCCTTTTTTGACTTTAGCCAAACGCATAATCATATTGCCGATTTCACGCGAGCTTTTATTCAACAGCTCAGCGAGCACACTTCTCTTCTTGATGCCCTCGATCAAATCCCCCTTAGTCAGCGCCAGCTAGAAAGACATATCAAGCATCAGTGTGGCATTACACCAAAGCATTTGGAGCGGATATATCGTGTTCGCCATGCAATGAATGAGATCAAAACAAAAACAGATAGCACTCTAACTCATATCGCTTTGGAGTGCGGTTTCTCTGACCAGTCTCATTTAGTGAGAGAATTTAAGAGCATCGTTAAGATTACACCAGCAAAGTACCGAACACTTATTGCAGCACAAAAAAGATAAGATCGATAACTTATATACGTAAAATATCATTCAACATCACCTTCGAATAACTGTTACTGTTTTAGCAACACTTCTTCTACCGTTGGCACCGCCCCTACCCTAGAAGCTATTTCCCCGATCGCACTCATAAACGGTAAGAGAAAAAACCATAACTGTATATTTATACAGTTATGAGCTAAACTTAACAAATTATCTCAAGGATCGAGAATTAAATATGCCAAAGCCAAGAAGCCAACTCATAAGTATTGCCGACACGCCCTACTACCACTGTGTTTCCCGTTGTGTTCGTCGAGCCTTTCTTTGTGGCGAAGACCCAGTGACTGGTCAAAGCTATGAACACCGAAGGGAGTGGGTTGAAAAACGATTGCTATTTCTAAGCTGTACCTTTGCCATCAAGGTTTGCGCTTATGCGGTCATGAGCAACCACACTCACCTAGTTCTCTTTATAGATCATGAAGCTGCAGAGAGCTGGACAACAGAAGAAGTCCTAACCCGATGGCATACCATTCATAAAGGCGCCATGATCACCCAGCAATATATGCTGCAAGGACAAGTACCGGAATATCTACTGCCATTACTGGATGCAACTGTCGAATCATATCGCCAACGGCTAATGGACATCAGCTGGTTTCTGAGAGAGTTGAACGAAAATATCGCACGTCAAGCCAACTTAGAAGACCAATGTACCGGTAGGTTCTGGGAAGGTCGATTCAAATCTCAAGCCTTACTCGACGAAGCCGCACTGATGGCCTGCATGGCCTATGTCGATCTAAATCCAGTACGCGCTAAAATGACTGATACTCCTGAGCACTCTGACCACACCAGTATCAAAAGACGTATTCACAGCGCGAAGCAAAACCAACAACCTAAAACACTCTATCCATTTATTGGCAATCCACGAAAAAATCAACCCAAAGGTCTACCCTTTAAACTTGAAGACTACCTAGAGCTTGTCGATCTCACTGGACGTATCGTGCGCCAAAATAAACGCGGTGGCATAGACCTATCCTTCGCCCCAATATTACAACGCCTCAATATCCCGTCGGAAAACTGGCTCACCATCGCCACCCAATTCGAACAACACACCTTCGCCGCCGTCGACACAGAAGCCATTCTATCCAACTACTACCAAAACGCCGACTATAAACGAAGGCCAAAAATCAGCAAAGCGAAACAGCTACTCGCCTAACTCCACTCCATTCTCTACTTTCTATATTGCTTTCCTTGCAGGGTAATCACTCGCCTTTAATTCGTTAAAATCTACGAAATAACCCCCTTAAGTGTCAATTCAGACGTAAAAAAGCCAGTTTCGACTGAATCTGGCTAGGCGTTTGGCACTGGTTAGAATTGAAGTACCAGTCACTTTTTAAAGTGGGTGTCCTAATTAACTAATCACACCCACCTCGTATTATTCATCGATGGCGAGACTGCCAAAAACTGGACAGCAGATGAAGTGTTACAGCGCTGGCACAGCATTCATAAAGGGACAATGATCACTCAACAATACATGCTGCAAGGCCAAGTGCCTGACTACTTACAGCCATTACTGGATGCAACCGTCGAATCTTATCGCCAACGGCTAATGGACATCAGTTGGTTTCTGAGAGAACTAAATGAAAATATCGCACGTCATGCCAACTTCGAAGACCAATGTACCGGTAGGTTCTGGGAAGGTCGATTCAAATCCCAAGCCCTACTCGACGAAGCCGCACTGATGGCCTGCATGGCCTATGTCGATCTAAATCCAGTACGCGCTAAAATGACTGATACACCTGAGCACTCTGACCATACCAGCATCAAAAAACGCATTCACAGCGCTAAGCAAAACCAACAGCCTAAAACACTTCATCCATTTATTGGTAATCCACGAGAAGATCAACCCAAAGGCTTACCCTTTAAACTCGAAGATTATCTTGAACTTGTCGATCTGACTGGCCGCATTGTGCGCCAAGATAAACGCGGCAGCATCGACTTATCTTTTGCCCCCATCTTGCAGCGTCTCAATATCCCATCCGAAAACTGGCTCACCATCGCGACACAATTTGAACAACATACCTTAGCCGCCGTTGGCACAGAAGCCATTCTATCCAACTACTACCAAAATGCAGGCTACAAACGAAGACCTAAGATCAGGAAATCTAAAAAGCTACTGGCCTAATCGGGCTATTCCCCTCCTCGCTTTTACCATTGCCTAATGGGTAAGGCACCTACTCGCTTTAAAACCGCCAAAACAGCTCTGATACAGCCAATCTTTCAACTAAAATGCATAAAAATCCAGCCTTGGATGGAACTGGCTAACTTAGAAGAACTGAACTAGAAGTCACTTTTTAAGATGGGTGTCTTGATTAACTTCTCCCTCCACACCTTTGCTATTGCCTCATCGGTAAGGCATCCACTCGCCTAAAATTCGTCAAAACAGTTCAAATAAAGCCAACTTCCCAACTAACACGTACAAAAAAGCCAGTCTCGGCTGAAACTGGCTAGTTGTTTGGCATTAGTTAGAACTGAGTTACGAGACACTTTTTAAGGTGGGCGTCTCAATTAGCATTTTACTTTTTTAAGCGGACTAAATCACCTTGTACAACAAGACACTCAAACCTTTTCTTTGGCTCCAAAAAGAAGCTGCCTTCTTCATACTCGGTAATTCGTTCTATTCTTGTATTCACCAAAAGATCGCCATCAATACCTTGTTGCTGACCAGCTCTGATAGCATCATCCATTGCGCGTTGCATTAGATTATCTTTTGGGCCTGAAATATAGGCTAAATTGTGTAGGTTTACTCTATAACAAGCTTTCCCTTTTGTATAAGAAACTGTGTTGGAATCTTTTTCATAATCCAGATGCCTGACATTGAATGAAGAGGCCGCTGTAAATTGACCTAAACGCTCATTTGTATCTGCTGGAAGCTGAGCGCAGCCAGTTAAAGATAGTGCAATTGCTGGAAGTAGAAATCTATTTTTAATAATCAAAATATATCCTTATACTTTTTAAAGTAAAATTATTTAAAAAATTTGAATAAATCTAGCATATATAAAACAAAAAGACTATATGCCACTTTTAAAAGGTGGGTATCTCAATAACTCAACGAGTCACTTTTTAGGGTGGGTGTCCCAATAACTGTCGATTCTCTACTTTCTATATTGCTTTCCTTGCAGGGTAATAAATCGCCTTTAATTCGTTAAAATCTACGAAATAACCCCCTTAAGTGTCAATTCAGACGTAAAAAAGCCAGTTTCGACTGAATCTGGCTAGGCGTTTGGCACTGGTTAGAATTGAAGTGCCAGTCACTTTTTAAAGTGGGTGTCTTGATTAACCCTGAACTGGCTAACTTAGAAGAACTGAACTAGAAGTCACTTTTTAAGATGGGTGTCTTGATTAACTTAACGAAGGCCAAAGAGACAGCTACTAGTCTAACAAATCCCCTTCGCCCTTTTGCTATTACCTTAATGGTAAGGCACCCACTCGCCTCAAATTCAACAAAACAGTTTAAATAAAGCCTATTTCCCAACTAACACGCACAAAAAAGCCAGTCTCGATTGAAACTGGCTGGTTGTTTGACACTTTTAGAATTGAGTTATGAGTCACTTTTTTAGGTGGGTGTCTTAATTAGTTTGGTGTCCTAATTAATTACTCTGAGTAACTCCAGAAAGCCAGCTATGGTTAGAACTGGCCTATTTAGAAGAACTGATTAGAATTGAGCTACGAGCCACTTTTTAGGGTGGATGTCTCAATTAATCTCGGTCTATCAAATAATTTAAATGTCATATTCACTTAAATGTAAAGGATTTATATATTTTCTATTATTTACATAGTCTTCAAAAGTAGATATAAATTGCTCAATCACTGTTTGTATATCCTGAGTCTTCCTTCTTAAGATTTCGGCTCTATGCCTTTCACCAACTAAAACAGGAGTCTCCCTACCATGGGCAACAGCATTACGGTTATTAACTACCTCATCAATTGTAGCCCTAATTCTTGGATCTACATTGATTGGATCTGCTCCAAAGCTTTTAATGGTCTCAACCAAAGTCTTATACCAAACATTCTGGAGGTTTTCCGCTAAAACCGTATTATTTAAAGTAAAAATTTCATCAGACTCTATGCTTTCAAACAATTCTATAGATTTAGAAAAATAGTTTTTACTACTACACTGTTTGAAAGCTTGCATTTTTGAGTTTAAAGAGATCACATTGAAGGAGTTCTCATAATGTCTATTCTTAACCTGACATTGCGAAACAAGCAAAATAGTTTGTTCGATTACTTCGTTAACAGTTTTTTCTAAGGCCGAATACAAATGAACATAATATAACCCTCGCATAATTTTTGACTCTACGGAGTAATCTGTCAATCCTTCACTATGTTCTATGAAAGCTAAATTCACTAACACTTCAGAAAAGCGCTCTCTAGACTTAGATCGAACGAAACTAAATGGCATTTAGAATTGAATCCCTAACTATAGTCACCCTCTTTTCAAGCATCTTTTTACTGTTTGTTGCACCTGTAGTACATTTTTTCAATTCAGAATTGTTCAATAATTCTGCAAGGTTTTCAAATGTACATGCTTGACCGGAAAACAGTGCTTTAGCACAACCGACAGATATTGCCTCATAAAGAACTATAGGAGTTATATTTTTTCTTACTCCTCTGACAATACCATCTGGCAAGTTCTCATTCAAAACTCTAAAAGTGCTTTCAAATAACTCTTTCAATCTTTTCTTATCTTTAAACTCTTTTGTCTTTTTCTCCATAAAGTCATTTAGAAATTCTTTAACTCCATGTGCAAATAAATCATAGTCCTCATGATATGCAAAAAATCGGAGAACTAACTCTTCATAGCTACCTAGTCTTTCTGACTTCTCAGTCATTTTTACAACAGATCTAAAGTCCTCATTATCAGAAAGCTCCTTTAGAAAGTCATTAAACTCACCAATAAATACACAATTTCTAATCTCTTGCTCATGAAGAGTAACACCACCAGTATTTAACCTTTCAAAGAGATCATATCGAACATTGAAGTCACTTCGATCATTCAGAACTGTGATTCTTAGCGCCCTAGTTTGTAGCATGAACTGCATTGACTTTGGAAAATCCTCGTATCTGAGTCCATTCATTGAGTCTAATTTTTCAAGTCCACTTAACTTCAATTTCTTATGTTGGATTCCTTGTCTAGATAAGGAATCTTCATCACCAATAAAATTAAGAATTGTGGTTAAGCGTTGCAAACCATCAATAACTTCCCATGATGCATCACGATTTGTTGCCATAAATAAGCTAGGAATTGGAATACCAAGAAAAAGTGACTCTATCAAGGCTGATTGCCTTGCATCATCCCAAACAAAATGCCTTTGATATTCAGGTGCTATATCTACCATTCCCTCAAGCACCATGTCGTAAATTTGTTTTAGAGTAATGTCATAGCTATCAAAAGCAACTGACCTTCGATTTCGATCGAGTTGGTCTTGTATTTTGATTATATTCAATTTGTCTCCCTCATAAATTAACTAGTGCAAAGTCCAATGAAAAACAATATATGAAAATGGAATTGCTGACATTAAACTAAAACAAAAAAACCCGCTACCTTCCAGCAGCGGGTCTTTCAAACTCAATCCACCAAAAGCCAATTAGCCTTCAATCAGGATACGCAACATACGACGTAGTGGCTCTGCTGCACCCCAAAGTAGTTGGTCACCGACTGAGAAGGCGCTGATGTATTCAGGGCCCATGTTCAGTTTACGGATACGACCGACTGGAATACCAAGTGTACCAGTGGCAACAGTAGGCGTTAGACGCTGCATAGTGGCTTCTTTGTCGTTTGGTACCACATCAACCCATTGGTTGTGCTCTGCAAGCAAGCCTTCGATGTCCGCGACTGGGATATCTTTGTTTAGCTTGATGGTGTACGCCTGGCTGTGACAGCGCATCGCACCGATACGTACACATAGACCGTCCACTGGGATTGGCTTGCCATCGATGCCTAGGATCTTGTTACATTCCGCTTGTGCTTTCCACTCTTCACGGCTTTGGCCGTTATCAAGTTGGCTGTCGATGTAAGGGATCAAAGAACCCGCTAGTGGTACGCCAAACTGGTCAGTTGGAAGCGTACCAGAGCGCATTTTATCTGCCACTTTACGGTCGATGTCTAGGATCGCACTGGCTGGATCAGCCAACTCAGACGCCACTTCTGCGTTCAATAGACCAAACTGATTGATCAATTCACGCATGTGACGTGCACCGCCACCAGACGCCGCTTGGTATGTCATGGAGGTCATCCACTCGATGTGGCCTTTTTCAAACAGGCCGCCTAGAGCAAGAAGCATCAATGAAACAGTACAGTTACCACCCACGTAAGTTTTAACGCCATCTTGCAAACCTTGCTTGATCACGTTTTGGTTGACTGGATCTAGGACGATGATGGCATCTTTGTCCATACGCAGCGAAGACGCGGCGTCGATCCAGTAGCCATTCCAACCAGCATTACGCAACTGTGGGTAGACCGCTTTAGTGTAATCACCACCTTGACACGTAATAATGACATCCATCTTTTTCAGTGACTCAATATCCATTGCGTCTTGTAAAAGTGGAATATCTTTACCAATATCTGGGCCAGCTTGACCCGTTTGGGACGTAGAGAAGAACACTGGATCAATATGATCGAAATCGTTCTCTTCACGCATACGTTGCATCAGCACAGAACCTACCATTCCGCGCCAGCCGACTAAACCTACAGTGTGTTTTGACATGGTTTTTTTACCTTTTTTAGGGTGGGTCTACTCATACCAAGAGCAGTATCCCGAGTTAATGCTTAATTATTATGAATTAAGCGCTTAATGCAGCAAGTACAGCATCACCCATTTGTGATGTGCTTACTGTTTCGCTTCCCTCTGAAGCGATATCTGCTGTGCGAAGACCTTGGTCAAGCACTTTGCTTACAGCGGCTTCAATCGCGTCCGCTGCATCTTTTGCATTCAATGAATAGCGCAACATCATAGCAACAGAAAGGATCGTCGCCAATGGGTTTGCGATACCTTTGCCTGCGATATCGGGTGCTGAACCGTGACAAGGCTCGTACATGCCTTGACCTTTTGCGTTCAGAGAAGCAGAAGGTAGCATACCGATAGAGCCTGTCAACATGGCTGCCGCATCTGACAAAATATCACCGAACATGTTGCCGGTTACCATGACGTCAAATTGCTTCGGCGCGCGCACCAGCTGCATTGCAGCGTTGTCGACCAACATGTGCGACAGTTCAACATCTGGGTATTCTTTGGCGACTTCTTCCATGACTTCTTTCCACAGAACCGTCACTTCCAGTACGTTGGATTTATCGATAGAACACACGCGTTTGCCACGCTGACGTGCTGCTTCAAAGGCAGAATGCGCGATACGGCGAATTTCAGACTCGCTGTACACGTAAGTGTTGAAGCCTTCACGCTCGCCGTTTTCTATCGTGCGGATGCCACGTGGTTGACCGAAGTAAATACCACCGGTCAATTCACGCACGATCAAAATGTCTAGGCCCGCAACAATTTCAGGCTTCAAGCTGGACGCATCGGCCAATTGTGGGTACAGGATCGCTGGGCGCAAATTGGCAAATAGCTCAAGGTTAGAACGCAGACCCAATAGACCTTTTTCAGGTCGAACGGACATGTCTAGGCCGTCCCATTTCGGACCGCCTACTGCACCCAATAGGATCGAGTCCGCCGCTTTGGCTTTGTCTAGCGTTGTTTCAGGCAGTGGCGAACCCGTTTCATCGTAGGCAGAACCGCCTACTAATGCGGACTCATGCTCAATACCTAAGTCAAAAGAAGCGTTTACTGCGTCTAGTACGCGAACCGCTTGTTCAACGATCTCTGGGCCAATACCGTCACCCGGCAATATTAATACTTTCTTAGACATATTCTTTCCTTACAATGCGCGCGCTTCGAATAACCAAGGCGCTGTTTGAATGCGTTTTTCTTCGTAGGCGTGGATCGCGTCGGCTTGCTGTAGTGTTAGACCGATGTCATCCAAACCGTTTAGTAGACAGTGTTTACGGAACGCGTCGACGTCAAAGCTGAATTCTGTACCAGACGGTGTTTTAACCGTCTGATTTTCTAGGTCAACGGTTAGTTCGTAACCTTCGTTTGCTTCGACCTCTTCGAACAACTGATCCACTTCTTCTTCCTTAAGTACAATCGGAAGTAAGCCGTTTTTGAAACAGTTGTTGTAGAAAATGTCGGCAAAGCTTGGCGCGATCACGGAGCGAATACCGAAATCATCCAATGCCCAAGGCGCGTGTTCACGGCTTGAACCACAACCAAAGTTACTGCGGGCCAGCAACACGCTGGTGCCTTGGTAACGGTCTTGGTTTAGCACGAAGTCTTTACGTAGTGGGCGGCCAGTACATTCTTGGTCTGGCTGACCTTCGTCTTCGTAGCGTAATTCGTCGAATAAGTTTTTACCAAAGCCTGTACGCTTGATGGATTTCAAGAACTGCTTTGGAATGATCATATCAGTATCAACGTTGGCCAAGTCTAAAGGCGCAGCGATACCTGTGTGTGTTGTAAATGGGCGCATCGCTAACTCCTAGTGTTTAACCAATTCGTTTACGTCTACAAAGTGACCAGCGATCGCAGCGGCGGCTGCCATCGCAGGGCTCACCAAATGCGTACGGCCACCGAAGCCTTGACGACCTTCAAAGTTACGGTTTGATGTTGACGCACAGTGTTCGCCGTGACCCAGTTTGTCAGCGTTCATCGCAAGACACATCGAACAGCCTGGCTCGCGCCATTCAAGACCCGCTTCAGTGAAGATTTTATCCAAGCCTTCTTTCTCGGCTTGCTCTTTCACCAAACCAGAACCCGGTACAACAATGGCTTGTTTCAACGTGTCAGCGACTTTACGGCCTTTTACGACTTCTGCCGCGGCGCGTAAATCTTCAATACGAGAGTTGGTGCAAGAACCAATGAACACACGATCTAGCGTAATGTCCGCAAGGGTTTTCTTGCCTTCTAGGCCCATGTATTTCCAAGCACGTGCGTAGCCGTCACGAGTCACAGCATCTGCTTGATCTTCTGGACGCGGGATGTCTTGATCGATGGCAATGACCATTTCAGGAGACGTACCCCAAGTTACTTGTGGCTTGATGTCGGCAGCGTTTAAAACCACCACTTCGTCAAATTCCGCGTCTTTATCAGACACTAAATCTTTCCATGCTTCGACAGCCATGTCCCAGTGTGCGCCTTTCGGTGCGTAAGGGCGGTCTTTAACGTAGTCGATGGTCGTTTGGTCAACGGCGATCAAACCCACGCGTGCGCCGGCTTCAATCGCCATGTTACACACGGTCATACGGCCTTCCATGGAAAGTGATGCAATCGCTGAACCGCCGAATTCGATGGCGTAGCCGGTACCACCAGCCGTACCGATTTCACCGATAATCGCCAACACAACGTCTTTTGCCGTGACGTATGGTGATAACTCACCGTCTACGCGTACAAGCATGTTGCGCATTTTTTTCTGTACTAGACACTGAGTAGCAAGTACATGTTCTACTTCTGACGTACCGATGCCGTGTGCCAATGCTCCGAATGCACCGTGAGTCGATGTATGCGAATCACCACACACAACCGTCATACCCGGAATCGTTGCGCCCTGCTCTGGGCCCACTACGTGAACGATACCTTGGCGGATATCGGTCATTTTGAATTCTGTAATGCCGAATTCGTCACAGTTATCGTCCAAAGTGGTCACTTGGATTTTTGATACTGGATCGGCGATGCCGTTCACACCGCTCTTACGTTCTTCCACGGTTGTTGGAACGTTGTGATCTGGCGTAGCAAGGCTTGATGTTAAACGCCATGGTTTGCGGCCATGCAGACGTAAGCCTTCAAACGCCTGTGGCGACGTTACTTCGTGAAGCAGTTGTAAGTCGATGTAGATTAAAGCACTACCATCGTCACGCTGTTGAACAAGGTGGCTATCCCACAACTTGTCGTAAAGTGTTTTTGCCATTGCTTTCTCTCCTACTTAAGCATTGCGTTATAGTACTGCGTGTACTTAAATTACTCCAATTCATATTTTTCATGTTTTGGATAAGTATTTGGAATGATGGACATACAAGAGCTGTTAACGTTTATTAAAGTGGCGGAAACGCATTCTTTTTCGGATGCCGCCGATGCGCTGTTTATCACCCAGCCAGCGGTCAGCAAACGCATCGCCGCACTAGAGTCGAATTTAAATGTGAAATTATTTGACCGTATTGGCCGTCAAATACATTTAACCGAGGCCGGAACGCGACTGTTACCCAAAGCTAAGCGCCTCGCCAATGATTTAAATGATATTAAACGTAGCATGACGTTACAAATGGACGATGTTTCTGGTGAGCTGAACATTGCTACTAGCCATCATATTGGGTTACACCGTTTGCCCAAGACCCTCAAACGATTTCAGCTAGAATTTCCGCAAGCGGAAATAAAGATCGACTTTACTCAGTCAGAAGATGCGCACCGTCAAATTATCAAAGGCGAAGCGGAAATTGGCATCATTACCCTGTCCTCTCAGTCTGAAAACATGCTTAATGCCATTCCCATTTGGTCGGACCCTTTACAGTGTGTCGTGAGTCTTGATCACCCGCTGGCTCAATTAGACGACGTGGATGTGATCGAACTTTCCAAGTACCCATGTGTCTTGCCACACGAAAACACCTTTACCCGCCAGATCGCCGAGAAAGTGTTTGCCGTGAATAACGTTCGTCCACAGGTCAAAATGAACACCAACAACCTTGATACCTTAGCGATGTTGGTCAGTATTGGCTGGGGCTGGTCATTAATTCCATCGACGGTGGTCAACGATCAATTAGCCGTGGTGAACCTACCCGACTTAAACGTAGAGCGTAAATTGGGTGTGATTCATCATAAGCAACGCACGTTAAGTCGTGCCGCCTCAGCATTTATTGAGTTGTTACAAACGCAATCAATGAATTCCTAATCCTTAATCAAAATTCACACGCTTTAGTGACATTTAGTGCTAGGGTAAACATATAGATGTCGGTTTTTAAGGAGTATGCGATGAGCAAAGAAACGACGGATTGGTGGCGCGGTGCCGTAATTTATCAAATTTATCCGCGTAGTTTTATGGATTCAAATGGCGATGGTATCGGTGATCTAAAAGGCATCACGCAAAAAATGGCCTACATTGCATCCCTCGGTGTCGATGCCATTTGGTTATCCCCTTTTTTCACATCCCCCATGAAAGACTTTGGTTATGACGTTTCTAATTATTGCGACGTGGACCCAATCTTTGGTGAGCTAGCAGATTTTGATGAACTCATTACGAAAGCACACCAACACAATATTAAAGTCATCATTGATCAAGTACTCAATCACACATCGGATCAACACCCTTGGTTTAAAGAGTCACGTTCTAGCCGTGACAACGATAAGTCAGACTGGTATGTCTGGGTCGATGCTAAACCCGATGGCACCGCTCCCAATAACTGGTTGTCGGTTTTCGGTGGCCCCGCTTGGCATTGGGACAGCCGTCGTCGACAGTATTATCTGCATAATTTCTTAAACAGCCAGCCCGATCTAAATTTCCATAACCCGCAGGTTGTAGACGCGTTACTCGACAGCGTACGCTTTTGGTTAGATCGAGGTGTCGACGGCTTCCGCTTAGACACGGCGAATTATTTCTTCCATGATCTTGAACTGCGCGATAATCCGCCAAAACAAGAGGTTGTCGAAGGCAGTATTGGCGTCAGTTTGGACAATCCTTATGGCTACCAATTGCACCTGTACGATAAATCACGCCCCGAAAACATTGCCTTTTTAGAGCGGCTGCGAGCACTACTGGATGAATACACAGGCATAACAACGGTTGGCGAAGTAGGCTGTGATTTTTCATTGAAAACCATGGCTGAATACACACAAGGTAACAACAAGCTGCACATGTGCTATTCGTTTGATTTACTCACGCATGACAGCAGCATGACCCATATTCATAACACTATGACGACCATCGAGGAAGGGCTTGAAAGCGGTTGGCCTTGCTGGTCTATGAGTAACCACGATGTCGAGCGTGTGGCGTCGCGCTGGAACCAAGGCAAAGCCTGTGCTGCAAAAAGCAAAGTGTATATGGCCATGCTATTGTCGCTTCGCGGTAGTGTGTGTCTGTACCAAGGAGAAGAGCTGGGTCTACCTGAAGCGCAGCTTGAATTCGATCAATTAGTAGATCCATTTGGCATCAATTTTTGGCCAGAATTTAAAGGCCGAGATGGCTGTCGAACACCGATGCCATGGGAAAAGCAACCGACTGGAGGGTTTTCGAGCAATCATTCTCCTTGGTTGCCGATCAGCGACCTACACCTACCTTTAGCCGTTTCAGAACAACAGGGTGATCGACATTCTGTTCTGCACGCGTATCGGGACTTTTTACATTTTAGAAAGCACCACCCGGCGCTGATCTCTGGTGATATCGAGTTCTTGTTTAGCGATCAGGATATCTTGGTCTTCACCCGTACCCATGATGAAGAAATGCTTCTTGTCGGCATTAACGTAGGCGATCAGGGGCACTTCACTTCCCCTTTAAGTTATGAGGTCACAGATATCGTTATGCCTGAGGGATTGAGAGTTGGTCAATATGAGAACAGCAAGCTTATATTGCCATCTAATTCCGTTTACCTTGGAAAAATCACTAAAACCGTCATGTAAACAATACTGTTTAAATATACAGTTATCATAAAATAGGCACAAAAAAGGGGAAACTTCATTGAAGTAACCCCTTTTTTAATCCGACTGCCTTATAACGTTAGCGCCTAATGAAGCTTAAGTTTTGGCTTAACAACTTTGCCAACGCGTTGCGCAGCCATAATAATCATCGCTTTAAACCAGCCGTGGATGGCAATTAAGTGCAAGCGATAGAGGGATACGTATACGAAACGAGCCAAACGGCCTTCTATAAACATAGACCCTTTCATCAGATTGCCCATTAAGCTGCCAACTGTGCTGTATTTGCTGAGGTTGACCAATGAGCCATAGTCTTTATATTCGTATTCTTGTAGAGGCTGCCCTTTGAACTCGGCCACAATATTATCGTGTACTAAAGCCGCCATTTGATGAGCAGATTGAGCACGCGGTGGCACGAATGAACCATTGGCTTGCTTGCAGGCGCAGCAGTCACCAATCACATACAGATCATCATAACTCGTGCTTTGCAGCGTACCTTTTACCAACACTTGATTGTTACGAGTGGTTTCAAGGCCTTCAATTTCGCTGAGAAATTTCGGCGCTTTTACACCAGCTGCCCAAATCATTAAATCTGCTTTGTGAAGCTCGCCTTTTTTTGTCATCAAGCCTTCGTAACTTGCCTCAGTAATACAGGTATCTTCGAGGACATTTACACCAAGTTGCTCCAGCTCCTTCTTAGCGTTGTTAGCGATACGTTCAGGGAGCGCCGGAAGAATACGAGCCCCTGCCTCAATGAGCTCCACGTTTACCTTTTCAGAAGTGATTTCTTCCATGCCATACGATTTAAGCAGCTCTGCCACATGGAAAAGCTCAGCAGATAACTCTACGCCAGTTGCACCACCTCCTACGATAGAGATATTTAATTTTTGATCTCCAGGAAGTTGATGAATTCGCAAGAACTGCGTTAAAAGCGCTTGTTGAAAGCGTTCCGCTTGGCGATGAGAGTCTAGAAAATAACAGTGTTCTGCTACCCCAGGCGTGCCAAAATCATTGCTAACACTGCCTACAGCCAACACTAAAATATCATAATCAACTTTTCGAGCAGGTAAGACTTCGTGGCCTTTATCATCGCTTATAGAAGTAAGGCTAATCGTCTTGTTAATGGCGTCAATTTCATAGGCGGTGCCCAGCTTAAATGTGTAGTGGTGTTTCGTTGAGTGAGCACGATAGTTAAGACCATCAGTGTTGATATCAATGGATCCGGTGGCCACTTCATGCAACAGCGGTTTCCAAATATGCGTCTGAGAACGGTCAATTAAGGTGATTTGAGCATGCTTACGCTTGCCTAGGCTATGACCTAAACGGGTTGCAAGTTCTAAGCCCCCTGCACCACCACCTAATACTACAATTTTTTTCATATTAAACCCCAAACTGTGAATGATTTGCTAAGCATTGGAGTTGCTTAGCAAATCACTCCTCAACAGAGGAATGATTTAGTGTACGCGTTTCGCTAGCAGTCGATCCAGCGCATTGGCAAAGGCTGCTTTATCTTTATCGCCAAACGGCGCAGCGCCGCCGGTATCAAACCCGCTAGAACGCATTTGATCCATAAAGTCACGCATACCAAGCTTTTGTTTGATGTTATCAGTGGTGTACTGCTCACCTTTGGACGTTAACACTAACGCACCACGGGCAATACAGTCAGAGGCAAGCGGGATATCGGAGGTAATAACGACATCACCAGGGGAAACATTTTCTTCGATGTAGGTATCGGCTTCATCAAAACCACTTGGCACAACTTTTCGCACCAGCCATTTACTCGGTGGTAAGGCGACAGCCATATTCGCAACAAAAGTACAAAGCACTTCACAGCGTTCAGCCGCTTTAAAAAGAATTGGCTTGATTGCATTAGGACACGCGTCGGCGTCCACCCATATTTGCATTGAGAACTCCTTAACTAAGAGTTCTATTATTGCGGACTCAGCGTTTGTTTGGCTATAGGGAAAGTGATGGTTTTTATAAAATATCATTATTTTCAGTTATAGCGGGCAATCACTGCCCGCACAGTAACGTAATATAAATATATTATTTACGATTATTATTACTTCAGCAGTTCTGCAGAAGGTATCGGCTCACTAGGTCCAAATTGTTTAAGCGAATCAAAATAGTATCGCCCACGACCAATGACATGTTTAAAGTAAAATTCGGTTTTGGCTTGCCAAGCGGCGCTTGCTTGATCACTTTGATTGCCTTTCAGCAGCAACCAGCCACCAATGGTAAAACCAGAGAGCATCATGAAGTCGTATGCCGCTTCGCTTGATTCAACCTCATTGCTTAACAACATCGCTTTCGATTGCTCGATAAGGTTCACATAGTCAGCAAGAGTATCTGAATGCGCCGTTCCACTAAAATGACTCACGTCGGTACGAATGTCTTCGATTAAAGCCGTTAATGCAGCCCCTTGGTCTCCCTGAAGTTTCCTTCCCACAAGGTCTAACGCCTGAATACCATTGGTTCCTTCATAGATAGGCAAGATTCGCGCATCTCGAAAGAGCTGAGCCACGCCAGTTTCCTCAATGTAACCCATGCCGCCATGCACCTGCACCGCCAGCGAAACGATCTCTTGCGCCATTTCTGTCAGCCAGCCTTTAACGATCGGGGTATAGAGTTCCGTTCGAGCCAAATGCTGTCCATTTTGGTCAGATAAATCGCTTTCCACTGAGGCGGTGTACATCAAGGCTCGCATCGCCGATAAGGTACTCGCCATTTGCCACAACATACGTTTCACATCGCCATGCTCAGCAATAGCAACTTTTTCTTTCGAACCTTTTGCTGCACCTTGAACACGATCAAAGGAATAATACAAAGCCATTTGATAGGCCGCTTCTGCTACGGCTAAGCCTTGTAATCCCACACTCTGGCGCGCGTTATTCATCATCGTAAACATGGCGGCAAGGCCTTTATTCTCTTGGCCGACAAGGTAACCAATGGCGCCTTCGCTTTCGCCAAACTGCATCACACAGGTTGGTGATCCATGAATGCCCATTTTGTGCTCGATCGATAAGGGGTATACGTCGTTGCGGCGACCTGGATGACCGTTGTCGTCCAACAGATATTTAGGTACTAAGAATAACGAAATTCCCCGCACACCCTCAGGTGCATCCGGTAGACGAGCCAACACCAAATGAATGATGTTTTCACTCATCAAGTGGTCTCCCCAAGTGATGTAGATTTTTTGTCCGTAAATTCGATATTGCTCGCCATCACGAACCGCTTTGGTTTTAATGGCTGCCAAATCACTGCCCGCACCTGGCTCAGTTAAGTTCATGGTGCCGGTCCATTTACCAGATATCATGTTTGGCAAGTAAGTGTTTTTTAATTCATCGCTCGCGTGGGTATCAATCGCGTCAACAGCCCCCTGAGTCAGCAGCGGACACAACGAAAAAGATAAATTAGAAGACTGAATACCTTCGTTGAAGGCGACTTCTAGTGCGCGCGGAAGTTCTTGTCCACCGTATTGCTCTGGGGCACTCAGTGTTGTCCATGCTGCGTCTTGGAGGGCTTCGTATACCGCTTTGAATTCTGGCGTTTCTTGAACGCAACGCTCCACCATTTTAGGAGGTGTTACGTCACCTAATCGATTACTCGGCGCAACGATCTGTTCAGAAAACTTAGCGGCCTCGGATAAAATAGGCTCAAGAAGGTCGGCGCCATAGTTTGGGAAATGCGGTTCCAGTCGCTCAATGCCTGCAATATGCTCTAAGCAAAACTGTACTTCTTGGGCTGGATAGCGGTAACCACTCATTGATCGACTCCTCATATTTTTATTTTTAAGAGTGGATAATTAGAGCCTATTCAACAATGGCAAATGGTTGCTAATTTGCTGACAAATAGGCTCACAGGCAACACGGGTTAATTCAGTGTTTGATAATCGGCATGTTTACGATATTCACCTGGTGTCATGCCCGTCCACTTCTTAAACGAGCGATAGAAAGCACTCGGCTCCTCAAATCCCATCAATGCTGCAATTTCATTAAACGACAGCTGCGGTGCGTTGATATAGGTGATCGCCGCCTCTTTACGGCACTCATCTTTGATTTGCTGAAAAGAGGTATCTTCGTCAGTCAGGCGACGACGTAACGTTGAAACACTCATATTCAACATGGATGCAACTTCTTCGGCTGACAGCATTTCTTGTGAGAAATCTTTTCCCAAAATGGAAATCACCCGAGACTTCAAACTGTTGTCATTATCGACCATTACTAACAGCTGATAAGGTGCCGTTTTGAGGAAGCTGCGTAAACTGTCGTCGTTCTGCACCAAAGGCATGTCTAGATAAGAGGCAGGAAATACTAATGCATTGCCATGTTGCGAGAACTTCACATCAGATTGGAATAGCGTCTGATAATACTCCACGTCGTCTGGACGTGTGGCGGTAAAATAAGCCGCTTTTAATACCAAACGGCGACCAATAAACCAACTGATAAAATGATGCCACATTGAGAGGGTGGTACGAACACGTTCTGGGGAATCAAACGCCTTATCTAGAGAAATATTAGCGCCCTCTTCAAGTGACTCGATCGGAGCAAACGTCACTTTCGCGAAGCGCCCTTTTTTAACGACGATTGGCTTGATGGTTGGACCACGACAGATTTCATAAAAATCACTGCAGCGTTTAAGGGCTTGGCCAAGATTTTTTGAATGCAGAATACACAGACACATCATACGAAATGAGCCTTTTGGCATTCGGCCACCGCTTAATATACCGAACGACTCATCGTTCATCATCTGCATGATACGTTGATATAACAAACCATAAAGGTATACAGAGATACCTTTCGCTTCTTCTACTTCAGAGCGCGATAACCCTACTTCGTTTAACAGCGGTGCAATATCACAACCTTGATTTTCAACCGCATTAAGAAGATATCGAACACTCTGTGCAGGAACAGTCGCTTTTATTTCCATCCAAAGCTTCCTTAAAAATATCAAGCACAAAAAAAGGCTGCATAGGAATGCAGCCTTTTAGTTTTATTATTAGTTTTCTTCAGTGAACGCATCAAGCAAATCGTTAACGACAGTATCTTCTTCGCTAACCTTCGTATCCACCTTCTTCGCTGTTTCATCCACTTTAGGAGTAAACGTGAAGCGTTTCGGGCGAACTTTTTGCTGAACTGCCTCAGGCTCTGGCAATAGGCCAAGGCGCTCAAGCTTTTTCTTAGCTTGCTCTTTACGTTGCTTTTCTTTCTTTGCATCAAAACGAGTAGGATTCGCAGCTTTGCGAGCCTTCTTCTGCTCTTTATGCATTTCCTTGGTACCAGTTTTACCAAGTTTCCCTTTCAGACTACGGGACTTTTTCACGCGAGCCATAATTAACCTCTCTAACAAGACACCTATTGTAGCAATCAAGTTCAATTAGGTCACGCTGAACACAAACTCATTAGCAATCAGTTTTGAATGCTCGGTGACCTTTTTTACGCAAGTTGCCGATTTCACCCAGCATGGTCTTAGCTTTACTGCTGTCTTTCGCTTCTAACGCACCATCTAACGCCATGAAGGCGGCAATAGTGTCATCAATAACGGATTGGTAATCGGCTTGACGTGCGGCCAACTTATCTCCACTCAGACCCTTTTCTTCAAAAAGATAAGGCGTTTCTTCACGAGCATCACGCAACACCGTGATAATCGTGTCGATACGCTCTTCAGCAGACGCGTAATTGTCTTTTTTCACGTCAAAAGCCAGACTTTTCATTTCAGTTTTCAACGTCGACATGTCTTCATGAAGTGCCGTGTCATCACAGGACTGATTAGCAAACGTCAAGCCACTAACAGATAACAGTAATCCACTTACTAAAACTTTCTTACTTAACATCCTCTCTCTCCTGTATTTGTTAAGTTATCTTCGAAAAACACTCTATAGAACCGATTTACGCATTAAGGTTCCTGAAACGTATAAAAAAATGCTTCAGGAACCTATTGTTTACACTTTAAAGCGTGCAATTTGATGCTCTAGGCGATCAGCGAGCTGCGCCAGTGACTCCGCACCGTCTGCCGTTTTGTTCGCTTCACCAGATAAACGCTGAGAAATCTCTTGAATTGACTCGCTATTTTTAGAGATATCTGTCGTCACAATATTTTGCTCTTCCGCCGCACTGGCTATTTGCATCGCCATATCACTTATTTTGTGCACCGCTTGAAGAATAGAATCCAAGGCGATGGCCGCGGCCGCTGACTCACTTACTGCACCGTCCGCAATCGTAGTTGAACGCTCCATTGAAGATACTACGCTAGATGTAACAGAATTTAAGCCTTCAATCTTATCACGAATTTCTTCTGTTGAACTTTGAGTGCGTTGAGATAACAGTCGCACTTCATCAGCCACAACAGCGAAACCTCGACCTTGCTCTCCAGCCCGAGCAGCTTCAATCGCCGCATTTAAGGCTAACAAGTTGGTTTTCTCAGCGATGTCTTGAATGGTTAACAAAATAGAGCTTATCCCTTGGACATGCACGCCAAGATTAGCAATTATCTCTGAAGCTTGATGCACCTCATCCGCCAAGCTTTTTATTTCAGTCTGGGCAACATTGACAATACGGCTGCCTTCATTGCTGTTTTCAGCCGCCTCTTGAGAGGCTCCGGCCGTATGTTCAGCATTAATGGCAATTTCTTGAGTGGCAGTCGATAACTGACTGACTGCGGTTGCGACCATAGTGATTTCATTCAGCTGTACGTTAAGCTCTTTACTAGACTGTTGCGATAACGCTTTAGAGTCGTGCGCTAACGTGTTCAGGCTACTGGACATCGATTTAATGTCAGCAATCAAACCGCTCAACGTACCAAGGAACCCGTTAAAGTGGGCCGCTAATTGGCCGACCTCATCCTTACTGTCTACTTCAATTCGTTTCGTTAAATCCCCTTCACCCTTGCTGATTTCCTCTAAGGCTGCGCTGACTTGAGTAATACCAACCAGCAACTTTGAACTGATGACCGAAATTAACATTGAGATAATTAATGCAATCACCAGTGCCGCGGGCACTAAAGTGAATAGCAATGTATTAAGTGGCGCCATGACAGCCTTACGATCCAATTCAAACACAATCGTCCAGTTACTGTTCGGCACATCAAACTTGGCAATTAGATCACCATCAAGCGTCACCAATTGCCCATTAGTAAGATCAGATAATGGGTAACCAAATACTGATTCCACGCGCTTGTTATAATTTTCTTTTTGACTGTCTGCCAACACTAAACCGTCTTTATCGGCCAAATAAGCGTGTCCATTGCCAGCCAGTTTGACATCCAGAATACCACTTGTGACATCATCAAGATTAATATCTGCGCCAGCGACACCCGTTTGCTGCCCATTTTTAATGACAGATTGTGCAGCTGTAATCATCAGTTTACCTGTAGAAGCACCCACATAAGGCGATGTAAAGATCACGCCCTGTTTACTTTTAGCTGCTTTGTACCAAGGACGCTTTCTTGGGTCGTAATCGGAAGGCAATATGTCGTTTGGATCGCTTTGCAACATCACACCCTTCTCTGAACCAAAATAGGCAATTGCAAAACGGCCCGCTTCAGTGGCTTGCTGTAAAGACTGCTGAGAAACCTCTGAAGTGGACAAGTAATTTGCAAGTGCGGATACGGCAGCTTCTTTAGACGATGTCCACTCGACTACTTTTTCAACTTGCCCATTACCTATGGCAGATATTTCATTACGTATATTTTGTTCAATAGAGCTTTTAAGTTGTATGTAGCTGATACTGCATACAACAAATGCTGTCAAAACAGCACAACCAAAAACCAACATTGAAAATTTACGCCTAAGAGTCATTGACCACTCCATTTTATTTAGAAGTTTTATAGAAATCGTTATAATCAGCAGATATGTTAAACAATCCCCTAATCCTATAACTGAATGTTATGCCATGAACAGAAAACAGTATATACATGTGTGCGCAGCATTCATTATCGTAGTCGGTATTTTTTCCTTAAATACAGCTAAGGCCGCGGAATGCTCTGATCGAAATGCTATTGAAGCCGCAATACAGGCTTCGGGGAGTATCGTAGGTGGCGACAGTTTTCGAAAACCAAGAGTTCTTAAGCGTCATCATCCCAGTAAACGAAAAGAGGTCGCCACCTACTTTCGTAGTGGCGACCTCTATTACACGCTTTTTTGGCTCGTTTCAGATGACTGCAAAGCAGGCTTCATCAAACGCACCCAAGGCAAGTATTAAGACTTTTTAGTGTCGTCTGATTTATCTTTGTCTGACTTAGCTTTTTCTTTGTCCGACTCGCCTTCTGATTCTTCATCGTCTTCATGACCCAATTTAGAAATCTCTTCTAGTCGATTCAAAACCATATTCGATAACGTGCCTTCTGGGTAATTGCCTTCCGAGTCTTGAACACCCGGTTCAATTCCCGTTAGCAAATGCAGTGCTTCATCGGCATTTTCAATCGCGTAAACATGGAATTTACCCGCTTCAACGGCCTCAATCACCTCATCACTCAACATCAAGTTGATCACGTTTGATTTAGGAATAATGACACCTTGCGTTCCCGTTAGGCCACGAGCACTACAAACGTTAAAGAAACCTTCAATCTTCTCATTCACACCACCGATCGCCTGAACCTGCCCGTATTGATTCAATGAGCCTGTAATCGCTAGATCTTGACGTAATGGTACATTCACCAATGCTGACAACAAACAACACAACTCAGCGGTTGAAGCGCTGTCGCCATCGACATAGCCGTAGCTCTGCTCCATTGCAATCGATGCACAAATATCCAGTGGGTATCTTTGCGCGTAACGATGACCCAAGAAACCAGACAAAATCAACACGCCTTTAGAGTGAATGTTTTGCCCTAAATTGGATTCACGTTCGATATCGATGATGCCTTTACCACCTGGATACACTGTCGTAGAGATACGAGCGGGCGCACCAAAACTGCTGTCACCAATCTGCATGACAGTAAGGCCATTGATTTTACCGATGGCTTCGCCATCACTGTCAAGCAAGATGGTGCCGTCTACGATCTCTTCAATGATTTTCTCGGCAACACGGCCGGTACGGTCTTTTTTAGCCGCCAATGCGCGCGCTACGTGCACATCAGTAATCACATCGTCTTTCGCAAGTTGACGGTTAAAGTCCGCCTCACCTAATAACTCAAATACATCGCCGATCTTAGCCGCCATTTCTTTCTGGTGTTCAGCTAAACGGCTGCTGTATTCGATCAGACGCGCGACACCTTTTTGCGAGACATCGGAATACCCTTCTTTGGCAATACGGTCTTTTAACAATCGAGCGAACGCCAATTCTGTTTCTTCGTTACGTTTTAGCGAGTCATCGAAGTCGACTAATACGCGAAACATCTCTTGGAAATCAGGATCTGCATCTTGTAATAAGTAATAAATATCACGAGAACCAATCAACACCACTTTCACTTGTAACGGAAGGTCTTCAGGTGACAAGGTGGTCGTATTCATTAGACCCATGTCTGCATAGGGGTGCTCAATCTTCAACGTTTTGCTTTTTAGAGCGCGCTTCAGTGCTTCCCACAAATAATGGTCTGTCAGTAGCTTCTCAGCGTCTAGAATCAGATAGCCGCCATTCGCAGCATGTAGGCTGCCAGAGCGGATCAAACGGTAGCTTGTGATCAACATACCTTGATCAGAGCTGTACTCAACCTGACCGAATAAGTTGCGATACGTTGGATGTGGCTCATAGACCACGGGCTGACCGCCATCTGAAGTGTGTGTCACCGCTACATTAGGCAGGTACATTTCTTCGTACATGGCACGACGGCTGGTTTCATCGCGATTATCAGATGCCTTATCGTCAACAAACTGGTCGATAATGACTTTATCTAAGTCTTCGCGCATTTCTTTTAAGAAGCTTTGGACGGCTTCTTCTTCAAGATACTTGTTGAAAAGCGGTTCAATCAATGGATCCAGTGCTTCTTTCACTGTTTCAAGATTCAGCTCACGCAGTTGCTCGTAAGAAATTCGTTTCCATGTTGGCAGGCTAAGCAGCTCATTGTTCAACATGCCTTCTAATTCAGACACACCCGCTTGGAACGCATCACGCTCTTCATCTGACAAGGTGGCAAAGTCAGCTTCATCTAATGCTTTGCCTTCACGCATAGGCGCAAAGCTAACTGACGAGGCATCGCGAAACATGGCTACGCCAATCTTTGAAGCATGACGCTCAACTCGGTTGATCGCTGTTTCATATTGTTCATTGAAGACGCGATCAATAGCGCCTTTTTGCTCTTGGTAGTTTGGGTTTTCAAACGCTGCTGGGAATGTTCCCATTAAGCCATCGATCAGTGCACGAATGTCTTGCTCAAATTCTTTCGATTGACCAGGTTTAAATTCGATCGCTTTTGGGGTGCGGTAATCTTTGAAATTATTGACGTAGACCCATTCGCTTGGCGACTCTTTACGTTTCGCTTCGCTTTTTAGGTAGCTAGTCACATAAGATGAACGCCCGGTTCCAGAGCCACCCATGACAAAAATATTGTAACCTGGGCGGTGCATTGCCACACCAAATTGAATCGCTTCTACTGCTCGCTCTTGACCTAAAATACCGCTTAGTGACTCTAATTCATTTAATGTTTTGAAGGGCAATTTGCCTTCTTGTAATTTGGCAGCCAGCGCGCTCGGCGCTAAAGGTTGAACCATTTCTGACATCTAACAGGTCCTTTTGAGGACAGCGCTCAGGCTCACTGAACACTGTATTATGGTGTAATTATTAGTTAAGTACGTCGTTACGATTCACTTTAGAGAACTTACGATGGAAATTAGAAGAACTGATTTCCATAAGTTCTTCTAAGCGAATTTTTTTAATATCCGCAACGAACTGAGCCACATCACGAACATACTTCGGCTCGTTCTTTTTACCTCGATGTGGAATGGGAGCCAAATAGGGAGAATCCGTCTCTACAATCAATGACTCTAAGGGTAATTTGCGCACAGTGTCGCGTAAATCCTCAGCATTTTTGAATGTAACAATGCCTGAGATAGAAATTAAGTAGTTTAAATCTAAAGCACTCCTAGCCATGGCATAGTCTTCGGTGAAGCAATGCAATACGCCACCTACGTTTTGATCACCATGACTTTTGATTAAATCTAACGTGTCTTGCTTCGCATCACGAGTATGAATGATCGTCGGTAGCGCTAATTGCCCCGACACATCTAAATGCACGGCAAAACTGTCTTTTTGCGCTTGATGCAGCTCCGGCTCTTTGTCATAAAAATAGTCTAGCCCTGTTTCACCAATGGCCACAACTTTGGGGCGACGTGCCAGTTCAAGCAACGATTCAGGATCTTGCAGCAAACCTTCTTTATGCAATGGGTGAACACCGCAACTGGCGATGATTCCAGAACGATCTGTAAACTTATAAACATTCTCAAAGCTGTCAAGATCCACAGAGATTGTCAGTATCTGATTTACCCCCGCATCACGTGCCGCATCAATAGCACCTTCGGTACCGTTTTCATAAGCATTTATATCAAGTTTGTCTAAGTGACAGTGAGAATCTACTAACATTTACCTTACCAAGAATTTAATTCGCCAATTATTTGTATAGTGGGGTTTAAATGGGTTTTATCAAGTTGCGATTTCAATTCGGTTAGACTTTGAACAAAGCCCATTAATCGATAGATATCGTAACGTGTTAATAAACTTGTACAGGCACCTTGCACTAAAGCATTACATTGTCCCGACGCAGAATACTGCACCGCGGCACTGAGTAAAGCTAATAAGCCATCAATAAAATCAGCCGTATTGTCTTTATTAGCCTTCCCAGCAAACTCGTCAGTACGCATCCCGCCTTGCAACCACTGCTCTAACCAATCAGGAAGCTGCTGTAACATATCAAAGCTATTGGACGTAGATAACGCCAACAAATGATAAGGCGTCTGCGAGAACCACATGAGTTTGGAAACATCTACCTTAGCTTCATGGTATAGCCACTCCGTCACCTGCACTTCACTCGGTGTCGGGAGCAACATACGCTGACAACGACTCAAAATGGTAGGCATTAGGGCGCGGGAGGTATGCGTAGTCAATACAAAGTAGGTAGCCGCTGGCGGCTCTTCGAGCGCTTTCAGAATTGCGTTAGCCGCATTGGTGTTCATACGATGCGCTTCATGTATTAGCACAACTTTTGAATAACCCAGCTGTGGTTTATTGGCGACTTTTGCTGCCACTTGTCGAACGGCGTCCACTTTTATTCCGCCGTCTTGCCCATCAAGTATTTGTAAGTCCGGATGGGTGTCCGCTTGTGCGACCTGGCAACTATGACACTTGCCACAGGGTGCGCGGTCAATGTGTTCACACAATAAAAGCTTCGTTAGCGCTTCTGCGAAGGCATTCTGGCCAACACCGTTAATACCACTAATCAGTAACGCATGATGAAACTTGCCCGAACGACGCCACTCTTGCGCTTGCTCATAATAAGCCATAAGCCAAGGCGCTAAAACACTCATGCGTTATGTCCAGCCAAGAGTGCATTTAGCTGAGCCACTATTTGAGCTTCTACCGATGCGATAGATTGACTGGCATCCACTACCACAAAACGCTCTGGATCTTGACTGGCCCGATGCAAAAAACCATCACGCACTTTTTGATGAAACGCTAACGACTCGCCATCCAAACGGTTTGATTCACCGCGCGATTGTACGCGCTGCAGCCCTAACTCTACCGGGACATCTAATAACAACGTTTTATTCGGCAATTGATTTTTAAGAAAGGTGTCGACTAAGTTATCAATAACGGATTCGTTAATACCACGCGCTACACCTTGGTAGACATAACTCGAATCAACAAAACGATCACTGATAACCCATTTTCCTTGTGCCAGTGCTGGCTGTATCTTTTCATTCAAATGCTGAACTCTGGAGGCAAAGACCAACAACAGTTCCGTATTAGGAGCCACCTGCTCATCACGAGCAGACAGAACTAACTCGCGAATTTCTTCAGCCATCGGTGTGCCACCAGGCTCTCGCGTCAATACATACGGGATTTCGTGCTCAGTTAGCCACGCTTCGATACACTGAATCGCAGAGCTTTTTCCTGCCCCCTCACCGCCTTCAAGAGAAATAAATTGTGCGTTCATAATAACCTCTATTGCGCCGGTGCAGACGTGTAGTCTTTACGTCTTTGAAAACGCTGGTAACGCGCAACCGCATTGTTGTGTTCTCTCAATGTATTCGAGAAAACATGCGAACCATCGCCTTTCGCTACAAAATACAGTGCTTTGGTTTCACCTGGGTTTAACGCTGCATTAATCGCCTCAACACCCACATTGGCAATCGGTGTTGGCGGCAATCTATTGATTTGATAAGTATTGTAAGGTGTATGCTGACGTAAGTCGGCACGAGTGATATTACCTTTGTAGCGATCGCCCATACCATAGATCACCGTTGGGTCGGTTTGCAAACGCATGCCTTTTTCTAAGCGACTGATAAAGACGCGTGCAATTAAAGGCCGTTCATCTGCTACACCGGTTTCTTTTTCAATGATAGACGCCATGATTAATGCTTCATAAGGGGTCTTGTACGGTAAGTCTTTCGCTTTGCCAGACCATTCTTTATCCAATGCGGCTTCAAGCAATGCATTCGCCTGCATGAAAATATCTAAGTCCGTATCGCCATCGTGATAGCGATAGGTATTGGCAAACAGCATACCTTCTGGCGAGTTGCTCTCTAACCCCATCTTTTCAGCTATTTGCTTATCCGTAAGCTCGGATAAGGTCATTTCGATATTACCCTTCGCTTTCATCGCAGCAAGATAATCACGAAATGTATGACCTTCCAGTAAGGTAATGGGATAAAACAATGTGTCGCCAGAATCAAATAAGGCCAAGGCATCCATTAAACTCATGTCTGGTTTAATCTCATATTTCCCCACTTTAGGCACCAAGGTTGGATCCAACTTAAATGCCAAACGGGTAAGCTGAGGGTACTGAATCCATCCTCGTTCTGACAACTGATGGCCAAGCTTTATAATCGACGCCCCGGGTTTCACATCAAAGGTTGCTTTTTCAGACACCATCATAGGCTCTGTTAGCGCATTATAGGCCCACGTTGCAGCAACTGCAGTTAAAGTGATGGCTAATACGATAGCGAGGGCGATCCATTTAACGAATTTCATTATGTATTTACTTGATCCATTAGTGTTCGGGTTAGTTTACCAAGCTGAAGAATACGATCATCAAACTTTACAACAGGCAAAATACCACTAAGGGCATTGCTAACAAAGATCTCATCGGCTTGCTGAAGACTGGCCAATGAAAAATGACCGACATTAACACTACCGACAAAATTTGACAGTATACTTGTTCGACAACTTCCTTGAACGCCTGATTTTGAAAGCGCTGGCGTGAACAGTTCACCACGTGTAATCCAAAATATATTACTTTGAACACATTCTATAACATGTCCATTCGCGTCCAACATAACCGCTTCATAAGCACGATCAGCCAGTTCTTGTTTGGCAAGTACGTTTTCCAATCGATTTAAATGCTTCATGCCGCTTAAAGAAGGGTTAATCGATGTTTGAATACGAGACATAACAAGCGATACCCCCTCACTTCGTTGCTGTGAGTAATTAGGCGCATCAAAGACACCGACAAGGAACTCGTAAGCTGCATCCGTAGGCGGTCTATAACCTCGCCCACCGGAACCACGCGTGAGCATGAGCTTGATGCCGCAATTGGGATTTTTAAGCGCTTGTTGAGCAATAAAGGCCCAGCAAATTTGCCATTGCTCAGGCGAAATATTAAAGCCTAATCGGCGACAGCCGCGTTTGATGCGAGCTTGATGAATAGCGAGTTTTGGGATGTATCCTGAATGCGTTGCAATTGTCTCAAATAATCCGTCTCCGTAGGATAAACCACGGTCAGTGATGGATAGCGAGGAGTCAGGAAGATAGTTTCTGAACCACTGCATATGATTGATCTCAAACGAAAGGTGAATCATATCAGATTGAAGAATGGCGTCCCATAGGGGGTTCGAACCCCTGTTACCGCCGTGAAAGGGCGGTGTCCTAGGCCTCTAGACGAATGGGACGTAATTGAAGCGTACTTCAGTGACTATATTTTACACCGAGCCACATTCATAAAAGAAAGTCGGTGGCGTCCCATAGGGGGTTCGAACCCCTGTTACCGCCGTGAAAGGGCGGTGTCCTAGGCCTCTAGACGAATGGGACACATCATTTGCTTCCGTAGAAGCACCCTCTTTCGAGGATTTTCTCGCAAGGAGAACTTGGAGCGGGAAACGAGGCTCGAACTCGCGACCCCAACCTTGGCAAGGTTGTGCTCTACCACTGAGCTATTCCCGCAT
>NZ_LTAX01000001.1 GCF_001639745.1 Marinomonas gallaica | reverse complement strand
CCCTAAAGAGCCGTTCGAGACTAGGACGTTGATAGGTTGGGTGTGTAAGTGCTGTGAGGCATTGAGCTAACCAATACTAATTGCTCGTGAGGCTTGACCATATAACACCAAAATGGTTTTAAGAGTGTGAAGAAAACATACTCGCTGTACTACAGATTACGACACTACTGAAATTGTTCCAGACAATTTTCAGTATTGCCTCCATCCTTGGAGGTACTGGTTTGATACTTGGTTATCACTATTTCAAAAGTTTTATTGTTAAAGACTCAAGTTCACGAACTTGCGTGTTTTGGCTAAGGCAAACAGAAGCCCCCCAAAACGATCGCAAACCCGTTTGCTTGACGATCATAGAGGCGTTGAACCACCTGATCCCATCCCGAACTCAGAAGTGAAAGGCGCCATCGCCGATGGTAGTGTGGGAGATCCCATGTGAGAGTAGGTCGTCGTCAAGCATCATACAAAGGAAGCCCTGATAGCGATGCTGTCAGGGCTTTTTTGTGTCTACGATTTTCCTCATCTCAGGCATCAACGCATCAACTCAGTTAGATTGCGCATTCCTTTTATGCCCCGCTTGCGCCTGTCTCATGCTTCGACGCGTCAGCGCGTGACATCAAAAGCGTGCGCCTTATTCGCATCGACCAGAGAAGGCGTTCAGAAAAACAGAGGCAGAGCACCACCTGATCCCATCCCGAACTCAGAAGTGGCTCTCAACATGCCGTAGGCGTTCACCATCGCCGATGGTAGGAAAGGCACATATCGTCAAGCATCATACAAAGGAAGCCCTGATAGCCACGCTGTCAGGGCTTTTTTGTGTCTGCGGTTTTCCGCACCTCAACGCATCAACGCAGCTAGATTGAGTATCCCTTTTATGCCCCACTTGCGTCTGTCTCATACTTCGACGCGTCAGCGCGTGACATCAAAAGCGTGTGCCCTATGGCATCAGTCAGAGAAGGTGTTTAGAAAAACAGAGACAGAGCACCACCTGATCCCATCCCGAACTCAGAAGTGGCTCTCAAAGCGCTGCTATGGGCGTGTGAGTACATACATGATCGTTTTCTATAACAAGATACATCAACAAAGGAGGTCCTGACTGTCTGCTGTCAGGCCTTTTACAAACCATGCTGCCTGTTTACATCTGTCTCACAACGCACATTAAATGAGTTCAGTGCCCAAGTTAAATAAGATAGATCTCTAGTTGATAGGTATAAGATTTATCAGCTCAAAAAAAGAGTTCATTTTCTAAAACTGTTTCATCGTTGTGCGTTACAAACACTATGGTTAGCGAGCGACTAAAAAGGCGCTATAATGCTGCCAATTAAGGCTTGAATCAGTGTAGAGGAAATTATGGCTAAGTCGTTACAAGAGCAGCTCTTAGGTGCTGGTATCGTAGATAAGAAGAAAGCAAAAAAAATAAAAGCAGAAAAGTTGCAGACTAAGCAAAAAGCGAAAAAAGGGCAGGTTGATAACAGTGAAGAGTTATCTCGTCAGGCAGAGCTGAAACGTCAAAAAGAAGAGAAAGCTGCGCGTGATAAAGAGCTGAACCGCCAACGTCAGGAAGAAATTGAGCATAAAGCGATTCTTGGTCAAATTCGACAGTTAATCCTTCAGAACCGTGTTGCTAAAGATGACGGTGAGATCGCTTATAACTTTACAGATGATAAGAAAGTTAAAAAGCTTTATGTGTCAGATAAGATGCATAAAGACTTATCAGAAGGGCGTTTAGCGATTGCTAAGTTAGAAGGTCAATACGAAGTATTAGCGAAAGGTGTCGCCGAGAAGATTGTTGAGAAAGCACCGGAGATGATTCTTGTACTAAATACAGCTCAACCTCAAGAAGACGATGAAGATGATCCATACGCAGAGTTCCAGATTCCCGATGACCTAATGTGGTAATGCCGCTGAAAAGGGCCAATTATTGGCCCTTTTCAATTAAAGTAATTTTAGGCCTAATTGCTCTTTAGCGGCTTTTACGACAGCTTCGTCAGCTGGAGGTGGGCTTAGGTCAACTTCCCTAGAAAGCTCATCAGTGATGGTATTAAGCACTTGTACGCGAGCGTACCACTTTTTGTTACTTGGAATAATGTGCCACGGCGCTGACAGGGTTGCTGTGCGTTGGAACATTTCGTCTGTAGCGTTCTCATATTCATCCCATTTTGCGCGATTGCGTAGATCTTCTTCTGTGAGTTTCCATTGCTTCGTTGGGTTGTTCAATCGCTCTTCAAAACGTTTCAGTTGTTCAGCTTTAGATATGTGCATGAAGACCTTGATGATGCGTACACCATCATCTATCAACATACGTTCATACTCATTAATTTCCTGATAGGCTCGCTGCCACTCAAAGGGCGATGCGAAACCTTCCACTCTTTCAACAAGTACTCGCTCGTACCAAGACCTATCAAATATGGCGATAGCTCCAGGCTTAGGTAAGCGAGTTTGAAAACGATAAAGGTAATGTTTGCCTTGTTCTTCGTCAGTTGGGGAAGAGATTGGATGGACTCGATAACCACGAGGGTCAAGTTTTTCAGTAATGCGTCTAATCGCCCCGCCTTTTCCGGCAGCATCCCAGCCTTGAAAGATGATGATGGCCCGTTTGCCTTGGTGGTAATAGGCCTGCTGTACTTGCAGCATGAGCTCTTGAGCTTTCTTTAGTTTTTTTCGGTACTGTTCTTTGCTCTTTAAAGAGTATGCTTTATGGTCAATGTCACAGTCACTTAATTTTGGTGGTGTAGTCACCAATGAAATAGAACTGGGTGAGAACATTCCTTGCTCCAAAAATTATAAAGCCTTCAAAGAAAGTCTTTGAAGGCTTTAGTTAGTTTACGCTGAAGTAGCTATATCAGAAAGATAGTTAACTTACTGCTGGTTAAACTCTGTAAGGATTTCATCGTAACGACCTGACATTTGAATTTCCATCAAACCTTTGTTAAATGCATCACGAAGTTCTTCTGCATTTGGAATGGATTTTGAAATCAAAAGGTAAAGGTCATTTTCTTCCAGTGGCGGTAGAAGAATTTGTAGTTGAGATGCATCAATGCCAGCTGCTTCAGCCGCTTCTTTTGCTACCGCTAGACTGTCAGCATAAAGCTGAACTTCGCCAGAATCTAATGCTTTAATGGCATCAGAAACTTCAGGGTATTCTTTTAGATCAGAGAATGGGAAATTATCAAAAGATTCACCAATGACAGAGCCTTTTAATTTAGCGATGCTGTATTGGTCTAGCGATTCGAAAGAATCGTAATTGCTAAGTGGGAAGTCTGGCTTTTTGATTAGGCCAGCTAATACCGTGTAGATTGGAATTGAGAAGTAGTATTCTTGAGCGCGTTCTTCAGAGTAGTAGCCGCCAACAATTGCATCTTTATCACCTGCTTTAACGGTATCTAATGCCGTTTGCCAAGCGGTAAACTCAATTGTGCTGTCATAGCCAGATTCAGCCAGTGCTTCGTCAACGATTGCGGAGATGAAACCGCCTTTTTCTAGACTATCGCCATAGAATGGCGGCCAGTTCATAGTAGTAAGGTCGACTGTTTGAGCTTGGACCGTAAGAGGTAGAGCAATAGCTAATGCGGAAAAGAACTTCGTAAGTTTTTTCATGTAGGTGATCCTCTTGTTTTGATAAAATTCTATACTATTTACTCATTCTATGAACATTGTTGCTTAATCTATAGTCAGTGCGTCGCAAATAGATAGGGAGTAGTCGTATTCCTAAATAGTCACTACAGAATAGACTAATTACTCAGCCTGATAACATATACTTTTAGCAGTTTTTTGTAACATATTGATTTGGAGAGCTTCTTTGTCTGCAGTTCTGTACAGTTTTCGTCGCTGCCCTTACGCCATACGAGCACGCTATACATTAGCAACTTTAATGTTGAGAGTTGAAATTCGTGAAGTGGTACTTAAACATAAGCCTGCTGATTTGTTGGCATTAGGTGGGCGCTCTACGGTTCCTCAGTTACTAGTAGATGGTGATAGGTTTCCAGAAAGCTTAGACATCATCTTTTGGGCTTTGAAAACATCTTCAAATGACGACCTAGTCAGCCAATTGTGGCCTACGGATCCAACACTTAGGGCAAAAATCATGAGCTGGATTAGGTTTAATGATCATTGTTTTAAACCTTGGTTAGACCGATATAAATACGCAGATAGACATCCGGAACAACCTGAAAGCTATTATCGTACAAAAGGGGAATGTTTCTTGAAGCGCTTAGATACAAGGTTGAAGCACTCTACCTACCTACTTGGAGAGCAAATGACGATAGCAGATATTGCTGTTTTTCCATTTGTACGTCAGTTCTCTGGGGTGAATCCTGATTGGTTTGAGTCTAGTGAATACTTATATTTAAAAAATTGGCTTAATCGGTTCTTAAAGAGTGACTGTTTTGATGTCGTGATGAAAAAACTACCCGCGTGGAATAATGATCAGGAGGGCATAACTTATTTTCCTGAGCTACTGTAATGTATAGCTCAGGAAGGTTTAATAAGGTCAGTTCAAAGGCGTTGGCTGAAGTGCGAGCATTTCAGCTAGAGATTGATGACTTAAGAAGCCGCATAGCTCACCTTGCTTATTAAGCACGGGGAGAGATACTTTACTTTGCAGCATGGTAGGTAAAATATCCTGTAGTAACTCACTTCGTTTTAACGTTGGAACGGCTGACCACGATGCTGAAATATTTTCAGATACTTTTGCATAGGCTTCAAATCTGCCTTTTGTTGGTTGTCTAAATGCTACGCCATATTCTTTAAGCGCTTCATCTGCTGCATAGGGGTCGTCATTATCGACGAGGGGTTGTGCTCTTTGCATTACATTTTTAACTAATAAAGCCCGCGCGCGGTTCACATCTTTAGCGAAAGCACGGACATATTCATCGGCGGGATTTAGGATAATATCGACAGGCTTTCCTACTTGCACAAGCTTCCCGTCTTTTAAAACGGCTATTCGATCGCCTAGACGTAATGCTTCGTCCAAGTCGTGTGTGATGAAAATAATCGTTTTTTGTAACTTCTCTTGAAGCTCAATCAACTGACTTTGCATTTCGAAACGAATCAGCGGATCAAGAGCGGAAAAGGCTTCATCCATCAGCAAAATTTCGGCATTTGTACATAGAGCGCGAGCCAGACCAACACGCTGTTGCTGGCCTCCAGATAGCTGAGAAGGGTATTGTTCTTCATAACCTGCTAAGCCTACTGTTTCTAACCATGTTTTGGCATGCTCAACCCATTCACTTTTCTTCTGTCCTTTGATAGAGAGTCCATAGCCTACATTTTCGACGACAGTTCGATGAGGGAGAAGTCCAAAATGCTGGAAGACCATCGACATTTTGTGCCGACGGAACTCTGTTAGCTCCTTCATCGTAAACTGCATGATGTCATCGCCATTTATTTTTATCTTGCCGGCGGTTGGATCAATTAAACGATTGAAGTGTCGGATCATCGTAGACTTGCCTGAACCTGAAAGCCCCATGATGACAAAAATCTCTCCTTTTTCGATGGATAGATTTATATCTTGTAGGCCAACGGTATGGCCTGTTTCAGCTAAAATATCGTCCTTAGTGGCACCGCCTTTCACTTTAGGTAGAACTTTTTCAGGAGTGGTCCCGAAAATTTGGTACAAGCCTTCAATTTCAATCAACGGGTTGTCTATGCTAGCCATGATCATGCCCCTCTAAATGCCTCTGAGTTCGTTTCGCATAGCTTTGTGAAACGCGGTCGAAAATAATGGCTAAGGCCACAATGGCTAAGCCGTTTAATAAGCCAAGAGTAAAGTACTGATTGGTAATGGATTTCAGTACTGGTTGCCCCAAGCCTTTCACACCGATCATCGAAGCAATAACCACCATAGCGAGTGCCATCATGATAGTTTGGTTGATACCAGCCATAATAGTTGGCATTGCAAGTGGGAGCTGTACTCCAAATAAGCGTTGGGTGGGCGTTGCACCGTAAGCTGTAGCGGCCTCTAGAATCTCCTTGCTAACCAGCCGGATACCAAGGTTGGTGAGTCGAATAACAGGAGGAATGGCATAGATTACGACGGCGATTACGCCAGGAATTTTACCGATACCGAGTAACATGACGACTGGAATCAAATAGACGAAAGCAGGCATTGTCTGCATGACATCCAATAGAGGGGTAACAATAGACTGAGCTCGATCAGAACGTGACATTAAAATACCGATGGGGATGCCCAGAACGATCGACATGAGTGTACAGACAGTAATGATGCTTAAGGTTCGCATGGTATCTTCCCACATGCCGAAGTAGCCGATAAGCATAAGGGAAATGACGACACCGATGCTCAGCTTCCATGAACGTGTAGCAAAGTGAACAATGGCTGTGATAACGAAGAGAATTATCCACCAAGGGGTTTGTATTAGTAAGTTTTCAAACCAGACCAAAAAGCTCAAAAGTGGGTCAAAAAGGGACTCGATAGTATCGCCATATTCACGGGAAAAATCACGATAGGCACTGTCTAGTGTCTTGCGGATCGTAAGCAACTCGCGACGGCTCATATCTGGAAATTCAGTTAACCAGGATGCGTCTGCCATAAATCATATCTCACTATACTCGAAAAGAGGAGGGGAGCGATGGCCCCCCATAATCGTTGCGCTTATCTATAAATTATCTAGTGCTTTGTTTAGTTTTACTTTCACATCCTCGCTGACCCATTTGGACCAGATATCTTCGTGTTCGAACATGAAGTTCTCTGCTGCGTATTTTCCATCAGCTTGGTTATCTTCCATCCAAGCTAGCAAGTTATTCATTTGGACATTTGTGAAAGACCTATTAGAGAGATAGGCATATGCATTTGGTGCGCGTTCAGCAAACTCTGTTGTGGTAACCGTATATACAGGGGAAGGTGGGTACATAGTGGCTTTAGGCTCTAAGCAGTCATCCATAGAAATACAGTCAATATAATGCTGTTCATCGATGCCTGAACCGAAATCGACTTTAACCATTTCGTACTTTCCCAAAATGGCTGTTGGTGCCCAATAATAGCCAAACCAAGGTTGCTGACGCTCATAAGCCCGAGCGATAGAGCCTGAAAGACCTGCACCTGAGCCGGGATCTATGAGCTCAAAGTTACTTTCATCAAGCTTTAATGCATTAAATAAGTTTCTAGCCGTGATTTGGCAATTCCAACCTGCAGGGCAACCATAGAAAGCGGATTTAGATGGGTCTTCTGGGTGCTCAAATTGATCGGCGTGCTGTCGAATACCTTCTATCGTTGCTAGCTCAGGCATTTCGTCAACCATGTATTTGGGTACCCAAAAGGCTTCTTCTCCGCCATCAGACAATGACTTCACAGCGATCTTTAAGCGACCTTCATCGACCCCTTTGGTAAGGGCAGCCTTCATCGAGTTTGTCCAAAGTTCAGGTGCTATGTCTGGCTGACCTTTTTCAATCATAGACGTACCTGTAGGCATGGTATCCCCAGGTACAAGTTCAGCATTACAATCGTAGCCGTTTGCTAAAATGAATTGGTCCACGTTAGCCATCAAGCTAGCGGAGTTCCAATTCATTTCAGCAATCGTGATCTTGCCGCATTCGGCTGCAAAAGAAGTGCTGACAAACAGAATGCCTGCAGTAGAAATTAAAGCTTTTTTAATCATTCTTATGTCCTTAAGTGAAGAGATAAATTGTTGAGGGTTCTAATTATTGTGTATATTTAAATTACACATCTAATTATTTTTAATCAAATTACTATTTAATTTAGTTAAAAAAAGAAAAGCTTTCCAAAAATATTTGTAGCGGATTGTGAAAAACTAAGGGGAGGGAGGAGTTGTTTTAAAAGCCTCATTTTGTAGGAGAGGCTTTTTTGAGAAGCAAAATATTAGCTATAATTACAAGTGGATTTAAATTTATTTAATGATAAATCAATGAGATAGGCAGTCATTATTACAAGCCCCATAGCTATGATTACCGAGCTGAAGCGATATGCTGCACTATAAAAAATATCACTATGCGGCGTTAAGTATTGACCATATAGAATTCCAATGGTCGTTAATGCCCCAAAGCCTATCCCTGAACCTGAGCGCTCGACTAAGTGAAAGTATGCGGTAATCATTACTGTTATAAATAATGAGATCGCGACTAAGAAAAAGTTGCCGATCAAGGTATACATTAAGATCTGCATTATCAAAGCGAGGCTGCAGCCGTAGGTCACACCTTTAGCGCGTTTTTTAGCGTTAGCAATGGACCCTTGATAGGTCATCGGAAAGAGTATCAGCATAGTAGCGACTTGAGCAGATAAGGAGTCTTTCAAATCGAAAATTTGAAAGACTAAAAAAGAAATCGTTGCTAACGATGCTCCTAACAGTGTTCGATGGTTGATTTGCGCTGCGGTCGGACTTGTTGCTGCTGATGAACTGTTTGCACTCTCCGCACTTTCTGGGATTAACCAGTAAAGTAAGTAAGCACTTGCTACTGAAATGATGGCTGCTAATACAGTCGCTACGACCATATCAGTGGCTTGACCTGCATCGTAGCTGGCAAAATTCAAAAGCGTTGAAAGGGTTATCAAACCAGATGCCCATAGTAGGAAATACTTAGTTTTCAGCATAAAACGAAAATGATAGCCAAAGATAAAAAATACAGCCAAAGTCATAGCCACTGGAAACGGTTTGAAAAACGTTTGAAGTACCCACATTTCAGCGGCACTAATAAACGCTCCGGCAATGAATTCAATTGCTAAAGTACGGTTAAAAGTAGGGATCATGCCTAATAACAGCATGGGAAATACGGTAAAGAATACTCCGTAAGGCCAATTCATGAGCTTACAAATACAAAAGCCAATGGTGGTGCCGAATGCTATACGTAACAACCGCTTTTTTTCGCTCGCTTGCATCTCAATAAACATAGTGCAGTAAACTTACAATGCGCATTTGAAGATGGCCAATAAAGCGGAATACAGCGGAGTCTGAAGATTCCAACATTACGGTGGCTTTAGATCCGCTCACGAGGGAGTTTGGTACCTCTCCTTTTTGTTGAATATAAACTCTAATTCGTTGAGCATCGCGCACCCAACGATCGCTATCATTAGGTGTTGCGAGAACACCGTTTGCCATGCTCTGACCCTGAGCAATACCATAATCGCGGCTGACTAATTCGGCTTCAAATAGCTGACCAGGAAAGGCATCGTAAACAATCAGTGCCGCAGTACCCGGTTGAACGTTGGTAATGCTTTTTTCACGAAAGTCGGCCGTTACTTGGTCATAGCCCGTTACGACTAAAGAAAGCAGAGGCTGATTGCTTTGAGTGACCATACCTGAGACCAACTGCATGTTCGAAATGACGCCGTCTTGGGGGGCATATATAGCTGTTCGGGATAAGTTTAAACGGGCATTGTCTAAAGAGTTTTGAGCATTATTGACGTCGATATTGTTGAGTTCATCATCACCAAGCGCAATCAGAATGGCATTTTTTCGAGCTTCTATCGCTTTTAAGTTTGCTTGGCTTGCTTGAACTTGTGTTTGAGCTTGTTCCACTTGCTGGTCACTGATGACGTGTTGCTTTTGCAGCTTTCGTAAACGTTGGTATTCACGATTATTCTCCTTAAACGTTACGTTTGCAGAGGCAAGTTTGGCATCCTCTTCGGCAATGTTTGCTTTAAGCGTTTGATTACTTTGATGAGCTTGCTGTAATAATAGCTCTGCTTCGCGAACGGCTAAAACATAGTCTGAATCATCAATCTTAAAGAGTAAGTCACCTTTTTGAACGTGTTGGTTGTTGTGCACTGCGACTTCAACCACTTTTCCTGTCACTTGCGGCGCTATGCTTAACACTGGGCGTTGTAATGTCGCGTAACTTGTCATTGGAATGGTTACATCAGCAATGACAAGATAGGCAAAAATAATCAAAAACAGAGCAATTGCTCGTTTCATCCAACGATTAAAATGTATATCAGGCGTCATAGTTATGTTTCAAAACTCATGTTATGTGCATTAGAAATAATGGTTAGCAACGCGTGATCTAAAAGTTCGCGCTGCTCTTTAGATAGACCATCGAGAAGATCTGAACGCCCTAATTGTGCGATGTGCTGCATTTTGGCTAATTGCTGCTTACCATCGTTTGTAAACCATAACGTCTTACAGCGAGCATCAACGTCAGACTCACGTCGTATGATGAAACCAGCGGCCTCTAATTGATTAAGGGTTCGTATAAGAGAGGGTTGTTCTATGCCCATCTGGCTTGCAAGATCGCTTTGAGTACAACCTTCGCCAAAACGATCTAGATGCATCATGGCAATCCATTTGGATTGGGTAAAACCAATGCCGGACATCTGATTATCTACCGCATGTCGCCAGCTATTAGCGGCTCGTGCGAGGTTCCAGCCAATATTATTGTCCATCATTAAACTCATTTAGTTAGCTTGCTAGGTATCTTACGAAATACCGAGTCATGCCATCAATGAATTTGGTTGACTTACTCAATATTTACCAAGTATGCACAGATAAAAGTAAATGAATAAAAAATACCGCAGGGCAGGGGCACATAAAGAAAGGGGAGCAGCGTTACGGATTGGTAACGCTGCTTTGTTATTATAAGTGTTTTGCTAAGACTTTTACGTGATCAGGCCCAATACCACAACAGCCACCGATTAGCGTTGCGCCTAGTTCTTTCCAACGCTGTGCCCACTCAAGATATGAGTCAGGTGTTAAGTCATCACGAAGCTCATCTAATCCATCGTTTGCGGTAGCATCTTTTGGCTGAGGAGGAAAAGCATTAGCGTAAGCACCCAGTTGGACGGGCTGGTTGCTGTCCGATAGAACTGACGTTGCTACTTGAATCGCATCAGCAATGATTTCAGGTTGGCAGCAGTTAAACAGGATGCCATTAACACCCGCTTTGGTCACGGCAGCAACGGCTTCTTTTACCGTTTCACCTGAACGCAAACGTGGTTGATCTGTGACTTCCGCGTCTTCAAGCGTAAAGGAGACCCAGTATGGTTTATTTTGACCATCGATCTCATCCACTAAGGCTTTTACTTGCAGTGTTTCAGCAAGCAAGCTTTGTGTTTCGTTTAACCAAAGATCAACATGTGGTGCCAAAGCTTCAATAATAGGGCGAGCAATTTGCTCGGCGCGATCGGCTTCATATAAATCGGCACGGTAAGATCCAAATAAAGGTGCTAAAGAGCCTGCCACTTTGACGTCAGCATCGGACTCATTCGCAGCTTCACGGGCGACTCGAGCAGATTCAATCACCAGTTCTGTTACTCGTTGCTGAAATACGTCTTCACCAATATGAAATGGCACTAACGCATAGCTGTTAGTGGTGATGACACGCGAGCCAGCTTCGATAAACGCTTTATGAACGTCTTTAACGATCTCTGGCGCTTCCATCATAGCCAAAGCAGACCATTCTGGTTGTTTAAAAGGAGCACCACGACGCTCTAATTCGCGGCCCATGCCGCCATCTAAAATTGTGATTGATTGCATAACCGTTCCCATTACTTTGAATGCGGGCATTCTAACCACGGAATAAGAGATGGAAAAGAGCTTGATCATAATATTTGGGTCTATTTAGCTTTTTTGCGTTTATAATGGTTTAGTCATTAAAAAACTATCGTTACCCATTAAAAAAACAGGGTCTAAGGGGTGGATTCCATGATTACTCTAGCCCTTCGATTTCCGTTATATTATCCGCCAAATACTCCCTACTTATGTCTGTTTCGCCTTCATTGAAACGGTTAAAAAAAACGAGGAATGATATGAAATTTGGTTTGAAAAAAGCCGTGTCAGGCTTAGCTCTAGTTGGAGCCCTATTCTCTAGCAGCAGTTATGCAGCCGAACCTGCCATTGATAACATACTGTCAAGCGGTGAGCTTAAAGTGTGTTTTGAAGCGGGCTACATTCCTTTTGAAATGAAGACCAAAGACGGTCGTTTTATCGGTTTTGATATTGATATTGCAAAGCATATGGCACGTTCTATGGACGTTAAGTTCACTCCTGTTAATACTGCATGGGATGGTATTATTCCTGCTTTGCAAACGGGTAAATGTGACATCATCATTGGCGGTATGGCGATCACGCCTCAGCGTAACTTGAAAGTCATGTTTGCCGATACCTACATTGAAATTGGTCAAACGGTGCTAATTAAGCCCGAATTAGAAGGTAAAGTGACGTCTTATCGTGATCTGAACGATCCGAAATACACGCTGGTTTCTCAAATTGGTACGACGGGCGCTCAAGCCGCTCAGAAATTCTTCCCGAAGGCAAAACTAGATTTGTTTGAAACCTCAGCAGACGCTGTGCTTCAAGTAGCTAATGGCAAAGCCGATGCGTTTGTCTATGATCTTCCTTACAACGCTTTGTATGCCTCACAGCATCAAGACAATGTGGTGCATTTGGACCAATCGTTTACCTATGAGCCATTAGGTTGGGCGATTCGCCAAAATGATCCGAACTTTATTAACTTCTTAAATAACTATCTTGTTCAAATCAAGAAAGACGGTTCTTATGACCGGATTTATGACAAGTGGTTTAAGTCAGACGCGTGGGTCGATAGTATCCAATAACCTTGCTACGTCATTTGTAGTGTTTCAAAGAGTCTATATTCTATAGGCTCTTTTTGTATTTAAGAGAGCTCATGCAAACTCAATCTTCACGTTGGCTGGGGCACGGTATTTATCTTGTGATCATGGCGATATTGATTTCTGGTGTGTACTTCGCAGGTCAGAAAATCGATTACACATGGCACTGGGAACGCTTGTGGCCCTATATTATTAATACGGAATCCCACGATATTGTGGCGGTGACAGATGGCACAGCCGTAGTGGATGCTTCAGGTCGTTTATCCATTACACCTGATTATGGTGATGACCCACAGATAATCGAAAGGTACGACACGCTGGTTTCTCGAAATGGCGACTTAATCTTTCAAGGCGATACCGTTGCTCGCATTGACGGTTGGCGCTTTGGCCCGATTGCTGAAGGCTTGTGGGTCACCATTAAAATATCCTTTATCTCGCTGATTTTTGCTGTCTTATTGGGCGTTATGTTTGGCTTGATGAGAGTGGCTCATGGGCAAGTATGGCGTAACCTTGCGGTGACGTATGTAGAAGTCATTCGCGGTACACCATTATTGGTGCAAATATTTATTGTCTATTTTTTTATTGGCACGGTATTCGATTTAGACCGCTTCACCGCCGGTGTCGCTGCATTGTCCATTTTTACTGGTGCCTATGTTGCTGAAATTGTGCGTGCTGGAATACAGTCGGTTCCAGTTGGGCAGATGGAAGCCGCTCGATCTCTGGGTATGAACTACGTACAGGCGATGGCGTATGTCATTATGCCACAGGCGATTAAACGTACTTTGCCGCCTCTAGCGGGACAGTTTATTAATTTGATTAAAGACTCATCTTTGGTTTCAGTTATTTCGATAACCGATTTAACCAAAGCCGGTCGGGAAGTCGTTAGCGGTAGCTTTGCACCCTTTGAAGTGTGGTTTACTGTAGCCGCCTTGTATTTGGTTGTGACGGGAGGCTTGTCACTGGTTATTCAGCGTTTAGAAAAGAGGTTATCAGCCAGTGATTGATCATTTAACACAGCCAGACTCGCAGATACTGATCAAAGCCAATAAAGTAAACAAGATCTTCCCTAATGGCTGTCATGCGTTGAAAGATGTGTCATTGGACATTCAGCGCGGTGAAGTGGTTGTTATCATTGGGCCAAGCGGCTCGGGAAAATCTACTTTCTTGCGTACATTGAATCAGCTAGAAAGCATTTCGTCAGGTAACATCTTATTAGATCAAGTGGATTTGACTGATACACGTACAGATATCAATGCTGTTCGTACAGAGGTGGGGATGGTGTTTCAATCGTTTAACTTGTTTCCCCATAAAACGGCGCTTGGCAATGTCATGTTGGCGCCTATGAAGGTGCTGAATCAGAGTAAAGAAGAGGCCAAGCAAGGTGCTCGGGATTTGTTGTATCGCGTGGGTTTAGCCGATCGTATGAATAATTACCCGTCCCGCTTATCGGGAGGTCAGCAGCAACGTGTCGCCATTGCTCGTTCCTTGGCTATGAAGCCCAAAGCGCTACTGTTTGATGAGCCCACCAGTGCCCTTGACCCAGAAATGGTAGGGGAAGTATTGGACGTCATGAAAGAGCTGGCTCGTGAAGGTATGACCATGGTCGTGGTGACTCATGAAATGGGGTTTGCCCGTGAAGTGGCCGATCGAGTGGTGTTTATGGAAGAGGGGGAGCTGGTATTAGAAGAAACCCCAGAGCGTTTCTTTCATTCTGAGCATCCGCGCTTGCAACGCTTTTTAGGTCAGGTACTCTAACGCCTCGTATTTTTCTCGAGCGATGGTTGAAGACCGCATGAACTCAAAGTCACTGCCCCCATTAAACTGGTTACGAACCTTTGAAGTCGCTGCGCGCAGCCTAAATTTTACTAAGGCTGCGCAAGAGCTTCATTTGACTCAAGGTGCCGTCAGTCAACAGATTCGTTTATTAGAAGGTCATTTAGGGGTGGCGTTATTTACTCGCCTTCCTCGTGGGTTAGCACTTACTGACGAAGGCATGTCGTACCTTCCAGTGGTGCAAGACTCTATTTCTCGGCTGGCGGCAGCGACGAATGAGCTGTTTAGCCAAGACCAAAGAACTCCGGTCAAAATTCGTGGAAGTTTATCTTTCTTTGTACATTGGTTAGCACCGAGACTGACCGATTTTCATGCATTGCATTCTAACATCGACATTCGTTACATCAGCTCTCTTTGGGTGAAAGACTCGGAAGTTGATGACGATTTTGAAATTCGGTGGGGCAGCGGTCAATGGCCCGGTTACGTCTCTCAGCGCCTTAGTTGGGATCGCTTGTTCCCAGTCTGCTGTCCCGACTTATTAGAACGTTCACCGATTCATTCAACCTCTGATTTGTCGGCGCATACTTTGTTGCATGTATTGGGCTATGAGGAAGGCTGGGGATATTGGTTATCGATGATGAATGAGACACAGGTGGACCCTTCACGGGGCATGCAGCTTGATACGCTTTTAGCATCATTGCGCATGGCAGAACTGGGAATGGGAATTGCACTGGCCCGCTCTTCTATGGTCGAAGACATGCTGTCCGATGGGCGTTTAGTCGCACCGCTGACAGAACAGGTAGAAGCCAGTGAATCATTCTATTTAGTACAACGTTCTGGGAAGACGCTTTCAGTGGAAGCGCATATTTTTTTAGACTGGCTGGAGCGAACTTTACGTGCTAAGTAACCCATTTGCTTAATAAAATACAGCAATATGGATGATGCCGCGAACCACTATGCCCACTAAACAGCCATAGCAAGCACAGCGCACGACACTGCCAACGCGTTTACCTATGGCAGCAAAAATTGCCACGCCCGCAACATCGAATGGGTTGGTGGCAAACCCACGTCAGCAAGCCTTTCGCATCGAGCAATTTCATAAACGCTAGCATAATAACCATGATCGGCAAGAGTATATACAGTGCCATATTCAATCCGGATTTCCCCGCATCGAGCATCATGGTTACCAGAGCGTCCATTATTACGTTCTTGTTTTTAGCTATTAATTAGCGGATGGCGCTTGCGCGGATAATTTACGGTTTATACCTAGTAACATCAGAGCACTTAAAGAGAGCGTAGCGGCCGCAGCAGGTATCCAGGCATAGCCAAATCCAAGCGTAATGACAGCGCCACCTATAGCTGCGCCCAGTGCGTTACCTAAGTTAAACGCACCAATGTTGATTGAAGAAGCCAACCCTGGAGCCTTGTCAGCAATGGTCATTACCTTCATTTGCAACGGTGGCCCAATCATAAAGTTTACTACGCCCCAGACAAAAATCATGGCGATAGCAGAAAATAAGTCGCTTACTAATAAGCTAAATAAAGCCAAAATGATGACTTGTCCCGTTAGCGCTACGACCAATGATAAATCGGGTGATCGATCTGCCAATTTACCGCTAATGAAGTTACCTAGGGTAAAACCAATGCCTGCCATCATTAATAAATAGGCAATATTTCTGTCTGAAATGCTGGCTAATGTTTGTAAGATTGGTGTGACGTAGGTGTACAACGTAAACATAGAGCCCGCACATAATACGGTGGTTAGGAAGGTACGCAGTGCCGCTGGCTGTAAAATGGCCTGCAGTTCTTGTTTGACGTTCGGGCGGTTTGGTTTCTCCATTTGTGGCAAGGTGCGCCATAATCCAATCATAGCGACTAAACCCAGTGCTGACGTCGCGGCAAAGGCCATTCGCCAATGAAGACTTTGTCCAAGCCATGTTGCCACAGGGACACCAATAATGTTGGCAATGGTTAGCCCTAAAAACATAGAAGCAACCGCGGTGCCTTGTTTTCCAGGCGGCGCAAGCTTCATAGCGACCAATGCTCCGATACCAAAAAACGCACCATGGGAAAGACTAGTGGTGATCCGCGAGATCATTAGTACGCTGTAATCGATGGCCAAGGCTGAAAAAACGTTGCCAATAAAAAAAATTGCCATTAACAGAATCAGCGAAAATTTATGACTGAAACGTGTTAAGTACAGCGTCACAAGTGGTGCTCCAAACATAACGCCAACCGCGTAAGCACTGATCAGGAGGCCAGCCGTTGGAATCGAGACCTCGACACCTTCGGCAATAGTCGGAAGTAAGCCCATGGGGAAAAACTCAGTGGTACCAAGACCGAATGCTCCGAGTGCTAGAGCAAAAACGCCCCATTGATATGCTTGCATCGCAAATCCCTTATTGATCAGTAACTAAAATAAAGCGTGACAGAACGTCAAAATAAGGTGAAACCTACGCGCAAACTCGCCCCAATACAATTAAGCCATGTATATTTACTCATTATTATTAACTTTCCAGTGTGTCTTGGAGGCTACTTGTTGTATCGATTAGGTTATCCCATTTTGCTCTTAGGTATTATGTTGTGTATTTGGTTAAGTATTGGTCACGCAGGGAGCTTTGATCAAACTGGGCTTTTATTGTTTCGAGACGAGCAAGGTCATTTGCTAGGGCCTGAATGGGTTAGTGTTATCACCCGAGACATTACTGCGTTGGGCAGCAATTGGATCTTGTTATTCGGCATGGCAGTGATGAGCTTGGTGTTCACTCTACGACGACATTATCTGCAAGCCATAGAGTTACTTGTTATGGCATTAGGTGGTGTGTTCTTTAGTATGGGGGCTAAGTACCTATTTGAGCGTCCACGACCAGATCTGGTCCCTCATCTCATCGAAGTGTATACCCCCAGTTTTCCTTCAGGGCACGCGACCATGTCTATGGTGTGTTTTTTGGGCGGGGCATTGGTTATTTCAAAAATGTGGTCAGAACGCTCGGCACGACGTACGCTGGTTGCAGCGGCGGTATTGAGTAGCTTAATGGTTGGAATCAGTCGAGTGATGCTGGGTGTACATTGGCCATCCGATGTCTTGGCGGGTTGGTTACTGGGGATTTTATGGGTGCTACTTGTTCACCAGTACTGTTCGCACTATCGATTGAACAGTACTGGGTTAAGCAGTTGTTAAGACTTGAACTGGTTAATCGTTTCATCGAGCGATTGTGAAATTTTGGCAATTTCTTCACTCTGTTTTAACGTTTTGTGTGAGCCAGAGCCAGTTTGTTCTGAAATCGCGCTGATAGCGTGAATGTTATTGTTAATTTCATTTACGACAGCGCTTTGTTCTGACGCGGCGGCAGCAATCATGGTGTTCATTTCACGAATTTTATCAACGCTCGAAGCGATGTCTTCTAAAGCCTGAGCCGCTTTATTTGCATCCTCAACACTATCGCTTGCTTGAGCTTTACTGGCTTCCATTGCCTGAACTGCTTCGTTAGAAATGGTTGAAAGGTTGTTAATGATAGAGCGAATTTCTTCTGTTGAAAGTTGCGTGCGGCTGGCTAGGCTGCGAACTTCGTCGGCCACCACGGCAAATCCTCGACCTTGCTCACCTGCACGGGCCGCTTCGATCGCAGCATTTAAGGCAAGTAGGTTAGTCTGTTCTGCTATGTCACTGATTTCTTGTGATACGCGGCCGATACCTTGAGCACCTTCGGCTAAGTTTTTAACCACGTCTGTAGCGGCATCGACTTTTTGTGCCAGTTCGGTGTTTGTTTTCGCCACATGCAGTACCATATTTTTACCCTCATCTGCGAGAGACTTAGTATCACTGGCAGAGCCTTCTGCGTTTGCGGCATTTTGTGCTACTTCTTCAGCGGCATTGGATAATTCTTGAATAGACTGCGCTAACAGTTTGCTTTCATTCTTTTGCTTATCAACGCCTTCACTGGTTTCTCGTGTAACTTGAGCTAATTGGTCTGCTGAGGCGCTGAGGTTATCCATGGTTTTGGTAAGGCTATGGATCGTCGGTTGGAAGCGATCGAGCATATTGTTGGTTGCTTGGCCTACCATACGAAATTCATCGTTAGCGCCTAATTCTATTCTCGGTCTAAGGTCCGCATTTTCGCCAATAACAGACATCGTGTCTTTCAGGCGGTTTAAGGGTTGGATCAGTACTTTTAACAAAATGAAGTAAATGATCACCATGCCGATAAAAATAGCAATAAAGTTGATGGTGGAGTTTTTTATGATGGCGTTTTCAATGTCTTTATCTCGTTCAGCCATAGAATAAGTGATGCGAGCGGCACCTAAAATAGTACCTTCCGTAACAGGGTGGCAGGTTAAACAGTTCGTTCCATGACGATCTTTAGTGGCTTCAAAGGGTAGTAGCAATGTGATTTGTCGTTCACCGTTAACAGTATCCACGTCGATGATAGTTTCACCATTCAAAGCCCGTTTATCTAGTTCATCTTGTGGCTTCTCGTGCTCAAACCCCGGACCGTAAATATTACTCACTGCGTCTGCACGCAGCATGCGAACACTGGCAATACCTTCTCGTTGAGCAATCTTATCTCGCAAAATCTCTCGACTGCCCATCGCACCGGTAAACATCAGAGCGTTCATACTGTCCATATAGCCATTGGCGATATCTAGAAGTTGGTGTTCACTTAGGTCTAAAAGGCGCTCTTTTTGTTGGTGAGACGAGTAGAGGTTTAGCGCAGCGATGATGAAAATTAAAATGCCAGCCATCGGAAGGAGTATTTTCCAGCGAACGGAGATGTACTGATGCATAGATGCGCCTCGTTATTCTTAAAAATTGTGTAAAAATTTAACACGCTTGGGCTCGGTATTGTCTTTAATCAATTGAATGTATTGATCTGGCTCTAACATTTGGCAGTTCTTATCTAGTTTCTTCTCAATTTAAAAAACTGGTTATCGTGGCTTAGCAAGGCAATGGGCAAGACAAAGCTTTGTAACAGCCAGTAGTATGGAGGACTTATTATTGTGATGCCTGGGAAGTTCATTTAGTTTTAAAAGACGCGGCTATTCCGTATCTGCTTGTTATGGAGGTGGCGCTTTATTGATGAATCTAGACAATTGTAGGGAAGCGGTGATGACTGGCCTATTTTATGATGTGAAAGCGTATTTAAAAGCGAAACCTGAAGCTAGGGAGGAGTATCCTTTTAAACCTGATGTTCCTGTTTTTAAAGTCTACGGGAAGATGTTTGCCTTGATCACTGAACAGCAGGGAATTCCGACAGTGAATTTAAAATGTGATCCTGATCATGCGATCGAGTTACGTAGTATATTTGAGTCGGTAAAGCCGGGTTATCACATGAACAAAAAGCATTGGAATACAGTGTCTCTAGATGGTTCGTTACCAATCGGTGAGGTAATGCGTATGGTTGATCATTCTTATGCGCTGGTTGTTAACGGTCTGACGAAAAAAGATCGTGAGAGCCTTGAATTACGATACTCTTCCAGTGATCTTTATGGGCTGATGAGTGAATCGTAAAGCAGCCATGATTGAAAAGCATTAGGGTTATGTTTTTTCGCATCATAACCCTAATACGTGTTAACCGTTCGCTAAAGCTACACGAATGGTGCTAACGAGGTTGGTATCATCTAGTGGCGTATTGGGGGCAAAACGTCCCAAAACTTGGCCAGAGCGACTGATGATGAATTTTTCAAAATTCCATACAACTTCAGGTGCCTGAGTCGGCTCCATGTCGTAACCTTTTAGTTTTTCTTCCATTTCACTACGATTGATCGTAACGGGTGCTTCTTGTGTCAGATAGTCATACAGAGGATGCTTGTCTTCTCCTGTTACTTGTACTTTGCTAAACATAGGAAACGTGACATTGTATTGTGTGCTACAAAACGATTTGATGTCTTTGTCTGTGCCAGGCTCTTGGCCAGCAAAGTCGTTTGCCGGAAAGCCAAGTATTTCAAAGCCAAGGTCTTTGGTTTGCTCATACAGGGCTTGAAGGCCTTCATACTGTGGCGTTAAGCCACATTTTGATGCAACGTTAACGATCAGTAGAACCTTGTCGCAGAAAGGTTCTAGGGTCATCTCGTTTCCGTCGATGTCCTTCACTGCGATATCGTAAATATCCGTCATCTTCTTACCCCTTTGTTATCGTGAATAAACTTGGTTGTTTATTCTCTCAATAAGTTCCTTTGGTCATTCTGACGTAAAACCAATGACCAGCATGTGACAATACGAATGTTCAGTGTAATGCGGATTGCGGTATGGTCAAATTTGCCATAAAAAAATGGGCCGCGTATGCGGCCCAATGCGGGGGAAAAGATCAAACTGGTGGCGTATTGATCGTTCTGAGGTAAATGGTTTAGCCAAATTGGTTCATGGTATTATCTTTACCTGAAGCCTTGAGTGCAGCTTCTCCCGAGAAATATTCCTTGTGATCATCGCCCATGTCCGAGCCTGCCATGTTTTGATGTTTCACACAGGCAATGGATTGACGAATTTCTTCTCGCTGAACATTCTTCACATAGCCCAGCATGCCTTCGGATCCAAAGTACTCTTTGGCTAGGTTATCGGTAGACAATGCGGCTGTGTGGTAAGTCGGCAAAGTGATCAAGTGATGGAAAATACCGGCTTCACGCGCCGCATCCGATTGGAAATTACGAATACGATTGTCCGCTTCTTGGGCCAGTTCGCTGTTGTCGTACTCCACGCTCATTAGCTGAGTACGGTCGTACGCTGAGATATTAAGACCTTCTGTTTCCCATGCATCAAATACTTGTTGACGGAAGCTAAGTGTCCAGTTGAACGATGGTGAGTTATTGTAAACCAGTTTGGCATTTGGTACGGCTTCGCGGATTCGATCTACCATGCCTTTGATCTGACCGACATGAGGCTTTTCAGTCTCGATCCAGAGTAAGTCCGCACCATTTTGTAATGAGGTAATACAGTCCAGTACCACTCGGTCTTCGCCTGATCCTTTGCGGAATTGGAATAAGTTGCTGGCTAGACGCTTAGGACGTACCAGTTTACCATCACGCATCATCAGTACATCGCTTTCAGTCGTATTACTAAGCTCAATTTCTTCGACATCAAGAAAAGCATTGTATTGCGCACCAAGATCTCCGGGGGTTTGGGATACTGCAATTTGTTTCGTTAAGCCAGCGCCGAGTGAGTCAGTTCGTGCCACAATCACACCGTCATCAACGCCTAGTTCAAGGAAGGCGTAGCGTACGGCGCGGATCTTGGCTAAGAAATCCTCGTGAGGCACGGTTACTTTACCATCTTGGTGACCACACTGTTTTTCATCGGACACTTGGTTTTCAATTTGGATACAACATGCGCCGGCTTCGATCATCTTTTTCGCAAGTAGGTAAGTCGCTTCTGCGTTACCGAAGCCCGCATCAATGTCTGCAATAATTGGAACAATATGAGTTTGGTATTCATCCAGTTGCTTTTGTAGCGATGCGGCTTTGACTTCATCTCCTGCACCTTTGGCGTCATCTAACTGACGGAACAGTCCACCCATTTCTCGAGCATCTGCTTGGCGTAAAAAAGTGTACAGCTCTTCAATTAAATCGGGTACTGAGGTTTTCTCATGCATGGATTGATCGGGTAATGGGCCAAATTCAGAGCGTAGCGCTGCAATCATCCAACCAGATAGGTATAAGTAGCGGCGATCAGTAGAATTGAAATGTTTCTTAATGGAAATCATTTTTTGCTGACCGATAAAACCATGCCAGCAACCTAGAGATTGTGTGTATTGTGAAGGGTCTTGGTCGTAGCGTTCCATATCTGAACGCATGATTTTTGCCGTGTATCGTGCAATGTCTAAGCCTGTTTTAAAGCGGTTCTGAGCACGCATTCGAGCGGCGTACTCAGGATTAATAGCTGCCCAGGGTGTTCCATGTTGAGCGATTAGGGTAGCAGTTGCGTCGATATCATTGTTGTAATTAGACATGGCATTTTCCTCTTGGTGTTTCGGTTGCTGCGCCGCTTGTTTGCGGTCGTGCATTTCTTGATCACCCTTTCAGTCTGTGCCGAGTTGTATGATTCGTCTAATCTATATTTGTTATTGTAGCCATATCTTTTATGAATGTGATTTTTGAGCTACATCGGTTCATAGTGAATGATATATCGTCTATTCAGAATGAATGTTAAAAAATACTGACTTTTTAAAAATAAATATTCGATTTAATTCTAAAGGTCATTCATGTTGTGAATGTTGTTGAATCTATTTTTATTGTTCAAAGTTATTCATTTCGATGACCTACCAATAATAAATACACGGGATGCTTTTAAGTACTCGTCAGTCAATGAAAGGAAAGAGCTATGACAGAACGAACTCAGCAAGGTGGTCTTCAGATCGCACAAAGCCTTTTAAGTTTGGTTAACGAACATATTGCTCCAGGTACCGGCATTGAGCCAGAGGTGTTTTGGCAGCGCTTTGAGGAAATCGTTAATGACATGGCTCCTAAAAATGCCGCGTTGTTGGCAAAGCGCGATGAAATTCAGCAACAGATAGATGATTATCATCGCGCCCGTTCAGATCAGCCCCATGACGCTGAGTCTTATAAGCACTTCTTGATCGAAATTGGCTACTTATTACCTGAGGGTGACGACTTCAAAGTATCAACTAAGAACGTTGATGAAGAAATTGCCTTGCAAGCTGGGCCACAGCTTGTAGTGCCGGTGAAGAATGCTCGTTTTGCCCTCAATGCCGTGAATGCGCGTTGGGGCAGTTTGTACGATGCTTTATATGGTACCGATGCGATTCCTGAGGAAGAGGGAGCGGAGCGTTCTGGAGGCTACAATCCTTTTCGAGGCACACGTGTTATTGCATTCGGTCGCCAGCTATTAGATCAAGCTGCACCATTGGTAACTGGGTCTCATGCTCAAGCGTTGCATTATCAAATGGTAGACGGTGAGCTGGCTGTTACCTTAAAGAATGGGGAAGTGGTTCAACTAAAAGACACATCGAAATGCGTTGGTTATCAAGGTAAGCCTGATGCACCGACGGCTGTGCTATTGAAAAATAATGAGCTGCATCTTGAGATCCAGATCGATGCGAGCGGTTTTATTGGTCAATATGATCAAGCAGGGATTCAAGATATTTTGGTAGAAGCGGCTGTGTCCACGATAATGGATTGTGAAGACTCTATTGCTGCTGTGGATGCTGAAGACAAAGTAGAGGTTTACCGTAATTGGCTCGGCCTGATGCAAGGGACGCTGGAAGAGTCGTTTGATAAAGGTGGCAAGCGTATTACCCGCGCAATGAATCCTGATCGAAAATACCTAGATAAGTCAGGTAAAAGCTTTGCTTTACATGGCCGCAGTTTGTTGTTTATTCGTAATGTAGGTCATTTGATGACCAATCCTGCCATTTTAGATGCCAATGGTAATGAAGTTCATGAGGGGATTATGGATGGCATGATTACAGTACTGGCTGCGATGCATGATTTACAAGGAAATACCAAACGACGTAATAGCCGAGCGGGCAGTGTGAATATCGTAAAACCTAAGATGCATGGCCCAGAAGAAGTGGCGTTTACAGTAGAGTTGTTTAGTCGTATCGAACAAGCGTTGGGGCTAAATCGAAACACCATAAAAATAGGCATTATGGATGAAGAGCGTCGAACGACCGTTAACCTTAAGGAGTGTATCCGCCAAGCGCAAGAGCGAGTGGTCTTCATCAATACTGGTTTCCTAGATAGAACGGGCGATGAAATTCATACCTCGATGTTGGCAGGTCCTTTTGTCCCCAAAACAGCCATGAAACAAGAAGCATGGATAAAAGCCTACGAAGACTGGAACGTTGATGTAGGCATTGAATGTGGGTTGCCGGGTAAAGCACAAATTGGCAAAGGTATGTGGGCAATGCCAGATGAAATGGCGGATATGCTAGAGCAAAAAATCGGTCATCCTATGGCCGGTGCAAGCACCGCTTGGGTACCATCACCGAATGGGGCGATTTTGCATGCGACGCATTACCATACGGTGAATGTACGTGAACGTCAGGCTGAATTAGCCTCGCGTGAGCGAGCAAGCCTAGATGATATATTGTCTATACCATTACTGGAGGATCCAACGAGTTTAACGGACGAGCAAATTCAGTTTGAATTAGACAATAACGCCCAAGGCATTTTAGGTTATGTAGTACGCTGGATTGACCAAGGAGTAGGGTGCTCTAAGGTGCCAGACATTAACAATGTCGGTCTTATGGAAGATCGCGCCACTTTACGTATTTCTTCACAGCACATCGCTAATTGGTTAGAGCATGGCATCTGTAACCCTGAGCAAGTAATGGCCTCAATGAAACGAATGGCTGCGGTTGTTGATAAACAGAACGAGCATGATACGGCTTATTTATCAATGTCGCCTAATTTTGATGGTGTGGCGTTCAAAGCCGCTTGTGATTTGGTGTTTAAGGGCACTGAACAGCCTAATGGCTATACTGAACCTTTATTACACGCCCGCCGTTTAGAGTTTAAGCACAAATAAGCCACCGCTCGAAGTAAAAGCTCTTTTTGTCTCACATCAGGCAAAAAGGGCTTTTTTATTTGTTTCGATTCGCCATTCTTCTTATCCTATGGGGATGGATCGGGAGCAGGATGAGCCCAATGACTAATGTATGGATATTAGAAGAGTGACAAAATGAAAAAGATAATCAGTGTAGTAGGACTTTCGTTGTGCGCTAATGCTGCAGTTGCAGCGACAGAAACGGTAGAGAACAATGTTAGTACGCTGTTGTTTGAAGCGTCTGCGGGGGCTGATTATTCACAGTTTGGGCTAGGCATAGGTATTAAGCCTGAAAACAATCGCTCTGGTTTTGGCGGATTATACTACGAGCAAGTCGAACTGAAGCATCGCTTCGAAACAGATATTAAGACCCTTGGCTTTCGTGGATTTAGTGTTGAAGGAGTGGGCGAAGAGGCGCGTGGTGCGGATATCACAATGGGGTTGAGTAAAACTGTCTCTGGAGACTATAAGCGAACAGGATTCAGTGCCCGAGGCTTGTTACATATGCCTTTGTTTGTTAATACCACTTGGTTTGTCGGAGGTGATGTTCGCCCGACCTTTTTATCATTTGACTGGGATAATGATGCACTTACGGAACTAGCGTTACAAATTGGTGTGGATACACGGCTGGCGAAAAACATTGGCCTGTATGCTAAGTACTACCATGAGAGTCTGATATTAGATGATTTTGAAGAGCATCGTCTAGGCAGTGGATTCGTTGCTGGTATCAATGTTGTCTGGTAATAAAATTCTAGCAGAGAGAGAAAGGGCAGCCGAAGCTGCCTTGTCAAAATAATGAGGGCTTAGTTAGGACTTAGCTAGCTCAGTTAATAGCATTGCACGGTTAGCTGCGCCGGCAAGTTCTTGTCCTTTCTTAACGAAGTGACGCTTAAAGTAGCTTGAGTGCTCGTCATGCTCATGGAAGTTATGTGGTGTTAGGACCGCTGTTAAAACAGGGATTTCTGTTTCTAACTGAACTTGCATAAGGCCTGTACAAACGGCTTGCGCAACGAAATCATGACGATAGATGCCACCATCCACAACAAGGCCACTGGCAGCAATAGCATGGTAATTGCCCGTTTTTGCTAAAAGCTTCGCTTGCAGTGGAATTTCGTATGCGCCAGGTACTGCAATAAGCTCAAGATTATCTTCTTGGTAACCATGAGACAGCATGACTTCTTTAAAGCCTTCCCAGCACTGCAAAACAATGTCACTGTGCCAAGATGCGTGTAAAAATGCGACACGTTTAGTTGAAGTATTAAACGTTTGAGAATTCGTTGAGCTCTGATTCATTAGTATGTCTTCCACAAAAAATGCTGAATCAGGGCGAACGGGAGGCAAGCCAAACCGCTTTGAATAAGATCAAAGGCTGTCAAGATCTTTCTTGTCTACGCCGTCCTCTATCATCCGGACTGTAACCGTCGGCTCTGGAGTCACACCAGATCTGCTGACCTTTCTAAGCTTACTTAGAAAGCGCTCGCGGGCTTTGAGCTGAGCTCATTTACCGCCGGTGGGGAGTTTCACCCCGCCCCGAGAACGAAGTCGCGTAAGCGACGTGCTTACTTTAGTGGTTATTACGGTGATGTGTCAAAGGCAAAATTCGTAAAAACGGGTTCAAAAACGAACATTTAGTTATCAAAAAAGGAGGTTTTTGGTGATTGTCAGTTTGTAGACTTGAAATCACTAAAATAAGTGACAAAACCAATCAAACGATTCAATTAAAAAGATCAATTTTTTATAAGTATTTTTAATGGATTTTATAAGACACCTTGTCAGTACTCCTTTAGAATGCTCTCCTGATACAGACCACAGTTGAACGGACTCACATTCAAAATGAAGCGGCTCTTATGTTTCGTCAGTATGCTATTAATCCCCCCTGCAAGCGCCTATAACCTGCATCCATATATTGCTCACAAGACAATTACTTACCGTTGTGAAAACTTGCTTGTCATCGTTGCGTTTGAGCCCGCTGAAGCTCATCTGTTAATCAACCATTTTAGCTATGTGCTGCATTTGACCCGTCCTTCCCCTGGTAGTCTCTATGTTGGAGATATTTTAAGTTTTCGTGATCAAGGTGAAAATGCGACATTGATTTATCGTAATGACCGTCAGCTGCATTGCTCACGATTATCAGATCATCCTGACGCCTGAGTTTCCTTCATTGTAAATGCTGTGCTTTTCATATTGTTAGAAAGCAAAAAGTGTACAATTCTCTGCAACGTTATTGAGTGAAATGTTATGAGCAAATTATTCGTCATGGGGATGGGGCCTGGAGATTTAGGGCTGGTTGCACCGAATGCAACAAAAGCATTAAACGCTTGTAGTGATTGGGTCGCCTACGGCTACTATTTAGAACTATTGGGGACGCTGAGCGAAGGTAAAACGTTTCATGAGTTGCCTCTCGGCGAAGAGATCGGCCGTGCCCGTTTAGCGTTAGAGCTTGCTGCTCAAGGTAAGCCAACAGCACTGATATCCAGTGGCGACATTGGTATTTACGCCATGGCGACTTTGGTGTTCGAATTATTAGACCAACAGCTTCAAGGTAAAGAGAATCACCCAGAGTGGTTAGACGTAGACATTGAAGTGGTACCGGGGATTTCCGCCATGCAGGCTGGAGCTAGTCGTGTGGGTGCTATGCTTGGGCATGACTTTTGTACCGTATCCTTGAGCGATCTTTTAACGCCTTGGGAAACCATTGATAAGCGCATTCATGCTGCGGGCGCAGGGGATTTTGTGATCTCATTCTATAACCCCGTATCGAAAAAACGAGATTGGCAGTTGAATCACGCCCGTGATGTCTTGCTGCAATATCGTCCTGCCAGCACGCCCGTTATGATTGGCCGTCAACTGACACGCCCAGAAGAGCATATTACCTTTACTACCTTGGCCGAATTAGAAGCCAAAGACGTGGACATGTTTACCATGGTCAGCATCGGTAATAGTGAATCACGCCACATTGTAAACGGTGAAAAGCATTGGATATATACCCCAAGGGGTTATTCCAAGAAGCTATAAATTGAAGTAAGGATAGTTTCAATGACAGTGTATTTTATTGGTGCCGGACCTGGCGACCCTGAGCTGATGACCATTAAAGCGGTAAAAACGATGGAGCGTTGTCCGATCATTTTATACGCGGGGTCGCTTATTCCCGCTCAAGTGATTGATAACGTGCGAGGTCGTGCTGAGGCAATTTATGATACGGCCGCGCTAAATTTAGATGAGACGACAGAGATTATTCGACTGGCCGCTGAAGAGGGAAAAGATGTGGCGCGTTTACAATGTGGTGATCCTGCATTGTATGGTGCAATAGGGGAACAAATGCGTCGTCTTGATGCCTTAGACATTGACTACGAAGTGATTCCTGGCGTAAGTGCGGTTGCGGCATCAGCGGCTATGTTGAAAAAAGAGCTGACGCTATCAGGTGTATCACAAACTGTGATTATGACGCGCTATGAAGGCAAAACACCGTTTCCAGAACGTGAACGTTTGCCAACGTTGGCACAAAGTGGTGCCACGTTAGCGATCCACTTAGGTGTGACTCGAATCCATAAAATCGTTGATGAGTTGTTACCTCATTATGGCGGCAACTGCCCTGTGACAGTGTGTTATCGAACCAGTTGGCCTGATCAGGATTATGTCTCAGGAACATTAAGCGACATTGTTGAAAAAGTCAGAGCGAAAAAGTTCACACGTACCAGCTTGATCTTAGTAGGACAAGTGTTGGATGCTGAGGATTTTGATGACTCTTATTTATACGACAAGTCTCAAGCTCATATTTATCGCAAAATTCATCGTAAAGGTGATGGCCAAGCGTAAGGATCAATTATGCAACTTAATAAAATACCCACCACTGTTGTGACAGGTTTTCTTGGCAGTGGTAAAACAACGCTTTTATCAAATGTCCTTAAGCAAGCTCAAGGCAAACGTATTGCTGTTATTGTAAATGAGTTTGGCGAGTTGGACATCGATACCGATTTATTGCGATCTTGTCCGTTAGATTGTGACGATGACAGCACCGCCCAGCGCACAGAAGATGGCTTTTATGAACTGGCCAATGGTTGTATCTGCTGCACGGTAGAGGAAGAGTTTCTTCCGGTTATGAGGCAATTAGTAGAACGACGTGATGACATTGACCACATTCTGATTGAAACCAGTGGTCTAGCATTACCAAAACCTCTGGTACAGGCATTTAATTGGCCTGGTATAAAAGAGCACTGCACCGTAGATGCTGTTATTACGGTGGTCGATGGCCCTGCTGTTGCGGCAGGTCGTTTTGCTCACGATGAAGACAAAGTTCAAGCTCAGCGTCTAGCGGATGAGTCGTTAGACCATGATCCATCACTACAAGAGTTACTGGATGATCAGTTGAGCTCGGCGGATCTTGTGGTGGTCAGTAAAAATGACTTGCTTGATGATGTCCAGCGTCGACGCGTCGCGCAAATCATTGAAAATGAAGTCGACTCTAGCGTGAAGATTGCTTACATCGAAAATGGCGAGGCAGCGTTAGACGTACTATTAGGCCTTGAAGCTGAAACCGAGTCTCGCATTGATCACGTTCACAATCATCATGATCACCATCATGCCCATGGGCATGACCATGCGCATGCTCACGATCACTTTGAATCGTTCGTAGTGAAATTGGGAGAAGTAGATGCCGACTCGTTACAAGATACGCTTGAAGACTTAGTAGAGAAGTACAATATTTATCGTGTCAAAGGGTTTGCCGCTGTAAATGGGAAGCCAATGCGTCAAGTTTTTCAAGTGGTAGGTACACGTTTAGAGCGTTACTTTGATCGCTTATGGCAATCGGATGAGCTACGCCAAACACAGCTTGTGTTTATTGGTAAAGGCATCAGTAAAGATCTGATTGAAGATAAACTCAACGCGGCGTTGACCGCTTAAGCGAGCAAGAGTGCATTTACTGGCAGCCAAACCAGGTGGCTTTGTTGACGATGAAGGCATCATCGATTTGGGGCAAACCCCGGCTGATATTGTTGTATTGGCGGCTGCCGACTCACTGTTAACCGCTCTGGGGACAGCGCTCGATACATGGCATCATGAGGGAGCCCCAAGTGTACGGTTAGCCAATTGGATGCAGCTGGTCAAACCGGCGGCATTCGACCTCTATGAATCCACAGTACTGGATAAACCAACGCAAAAAAACCGTGCTCAAGTGGTGATTCTATCACTGCTAGGCGGACAGCATTATTGGCCTTACGGCTTTGAGCGCTTACAGGCATGGGTAAATGCTAAACATCATCGACATCTTATTGTGGTGCCTGGAGATGACAGCGCAGACCCAGAGATCATGCGTGCCTCATCCGCCACGCAAGAAACTGTCACACGTGTTTGGCGTTACCTTCGTGAAGGCGGGCAAAGCAATGCGGTACAAATGCTTCAGTACTTGCAGTCACTCTGGTTTGACGGTGAAGCTAAATGGTGCGAACCGTCGACGATTCCCAATGCGTTTATTGTCGATCAAGGCCAAGCTGTGCGTTATTTGGATTGGCAAACCCATTATCAAGAGGCGTTAGCACAGCAATGGCCGGTGGCATTGGTGTTGTATTATCGCTCGCACTTTCAAAGCGGTAACACGCAAGTGTTTAGTGATTTGTCCTCAATCCTATATGAGCAGGGCGTGATTCCGCTACAGGTAGCGTTGAGCTCTCTGAAGGATGGCGTGAGCATTGAATTGGTAGAGTCTATGATCGACCGATCTGAGGCGACTATTATTTTAAATTGCACCGGATTTTCAGCTAATCGCGCTGGTAGCCCTGATTTGGCGTCTGAACCCACTGAGTTTGCCTCGGTCTTTGAACAGCCTATTCCTGTATTACAGCTCATCTTATCCGGTAGCACGGAAGAAGATTGGTTAGAACAATCCCAAGGCTTACGCAGCCGAGATGTAGCAATGCAAATTGTATTACCTGAAATGGATGGGCGAATCATCACGCGCGCTGTGAGCTTTAAAGCCTTATCTCACTTCAATGAGTTAGCTCAAATCGATTTAATTCGTTATCAGTTGCATACGGAACGGGCTACATTTGTGGCGCAATTAGCAAAGCAATACAGCCGCCTTAAACACATACCAAACTCACAAAAACGGATCGCTTTTATACTCGCCAATTACCCGACCAAAGATGGTCGAATTGGTAATGGAGTAGGTTTAGACACACCTGCCTCAACGATCAATCTATTGCGAGCTTTAGAGTGGGCGGGCTATCCAATAGAAGGCATACCCGAAGATGGCAATGCGCTCATCGAGGCGCTGCTGGGAGCAGTTACAAACAATCCGAACACATTGCATCAACGTGGATGTTGGCAGAGTTTGGCGCTAAATGACTACTTGCATTATTTCTATCAGCTACCGCTTACGTCTCAACAAGCGGTTTGGGAGCGTTGGGGGGCGCCAGAAGAAGACCATAAATGTCGCGCTGTAGAAGGTGAGTGGCGCATGATGTTGGCTGGCATTCGGTTAGGCGAAACCTTTATTGGAATTCAACCTGCCCGTGGTTTTAATCTCGATCTTGCGGCGAATTATCACGATCCTGATTTGATTCCGCCACACAGCTATTTAGCCTATTACTTCTGGCTTCGTCATGTGTACCAAGTGGATGCGATTGTTCATGTCGGTAAGCATGGCAACCTAGAATGGCTACCGGGCAAAGGTACCGCGTTATCAGACCAATGCTGGCCCGACATCGCGATGGGGCCTATGCCGCATTTTTATCCATTCATCGTCAATGATCCCGGTGAAGGAGCGCAAGCAAAGCGACGCACTCAAGCGGTTATTATTGATCATCTTATGCCACCGATGACCCGAGCAGAAAGCTATGGCGACATGGCAGAGTTGGAAACGTTGGTTGATGAATACTACCAAGCGCTTGGCATGGATGAGCGTCGAGAGACGTGGCTAAAATCGTCTATTTTAGAAAAAGTCCGTTCAAGTCACTTGTTAGAAGAGCTGACCGGCGTTAAAGCGGATGATGAGGCGTCTGTACTAGAAGAGCTAGACGCCTATTTATGTGAGATCAAAGAGTCACAAATTCGCCACGGCTTGCATCGTCTAGGTGAGCTTCCGGAACGCGATAAATTGGCGGATACCATTGTTGCATTATTGCGACTACCGCGTGGTAGAGAGACAACTAGCCAAGGGATTTTGCATTCACTGGCTATTGACCTAGCTTTGAGTGAGGCTGAGTTCAACCCAATGGAATCAGCAACTCTACCTTGGCAGAGTCATAAGCCTCATGTATTGCAGGCGATAAGCTCGGCACCATGGCGTACTCATGCGGACGCTAAAGAGCGTTTAGAGTTATTGGCACAACAATGTGTCACGCAAGTGTTGATGGATCACAAGCCACTATCATCAGATCAGTGGCCTAATACCGCGGCCTTACTCAACCATGCTAATAACACTTTAATGCAAGCCTTGCGACAGAGTGAACAGGATGAAATTGCCGCGTTGATTAACGGTTTAGCGGGGCAATTTGTCCCTCCTGGCCCAAGTGGTGCCCCTACGCGAGGACGTTTAGATACGTTGCCGACAGGGCGTAACTTTTTCTCTGTTGATAATCGTGCGATACCTTCTCCTGCGGCCTGGGCAATTGGTGAAAAATCAGCGCAGGCGCTGATATTGCGTCATTTGCAGGAGCATGGTGATTATCCGACGAACCTTGGGTTGTCTGTTTGGGGAACCGCTACGATGCGCACTGGTGGTGATGATATCGCGCAAGCCTTTGCGCTGATGGGCGTACGTCCCATTTGGGCACCAGGTTCGAATCGTGTGAGCGATTTTGAAGTGTTGTCTTGTATGCAAATAGGTCGTCCCAGAGTCGATGTTACCTTACGCGTTTCGGGTTTTTTTCGGGACGCCTTTGCTAATGTCATGCGCTTATACGATGCTGCGGTACAAGCCATTATTGAGTATGAAGAACCCGGTAATGGGAATACGATTCAAGCGAATGTTCGTGCCCGTGAAAGTGAGTTAATAGATCAGGGTGTATCAAAAGCGGAAGCTGCTCGACAATCGTCCTATCGAGTGTTTGGTAGCAAGCCGGGCGCATATGGTGCCGGTCTTCAAGGGCTGATTGATGAGCGCTGTTGGGATTCTAAAGCCGATTTGGCGGAAGCCTATCTGAATTGGGGAGGCTACGCTTACGACGGCGACTTGCGCGATGGTGTGGATGCCAAAGAGGCATTTTCTACGCGCTTATCTAAGCTGGAGGCGGTAGTGCAAAATCAAGACAATCGCGAACATGATCTATTGGATTCGGATGATTACTATCAATTTCAAGGGGGCATGACCAATGCCGTTACCCACTTAAGTGGTAAGGCTCCAAGCGTCTACCACAGTGATCACTCAAATCCTTCCACACCGAAAATACGCACCTTAAAAGAAGAGCTTAATCGCGTTATTCGAGGGCGTGTGTTGAATCCGAAATGGATTTCAGCGATGCAAGAGCATGGCTATAAAGGAGCATTTGAAATGACCGCAACCGTGGATTATTTATTTGCTTACGATGCAACCACGGATTTGGTTGCTAACTATCAATACCAACAAGTGACAGATGCCTTACTGTTTGATCCAGCCAACCAGCAATTTATGGCGGACAACAACCCATACGCACAAGCCGAAATGGCTGAGCGACTGTTGGAAGCCATTCAACGTGGCATGTGGACCGAGTCGCAGGAATACGCTGGCAAGATCCAGTCTTTTCTTTTAGAGATCGATCAGCGTCAAGAGCAGCAAGGTTAAGCGTCTTTTTGTGATCTACCAATTGGTATTGACCCATTAACATAAGCGCTAAAGCGTTAAATAAACTTGAGAAAAAGCATGAGTAATTCAAATCCAGTAAAACAAAAAGGCATTATGATCTGTGGCCATGGAAGTCGCGATAAGGATGCGGAGCGCGAATTTGGTTTGGTGGCGGAAGGTTTGAAAAAACGCTTTCCGGATCTTCCTGTTGAATATGGCTTTTTAGAGTTTTCAGCACCGAACATTCATATGGGCTTAAACAATCTACTTAAACAGGGGGTTGAAGACATCTATGCGATTCCAGGTATGTTGTTTGCTGCGACCCATGCAAAAAACGATATCCCATCCGTACTGACCACATTTCAAGAAAAGCAGGATGGCTTATCTATGCATTACGGTCGGGAGTTGGGCTTACAAGAAGACATGATTGAAGCCTTTCAAGCACGAATTTACGAATCATTAGGCTTGGATCCTCAGAATCCACCTAGTGAACTGTATGACACTATGCTCGTGGTAGTGGGGCGTGGTACATCAGACACTTCAGCAAATGCTGAAGCTGCTAAATTGACGCGTATCGTGAATGAGAACATGGGCTTTGGCTGGGCTGATACAGTGTATTCCGGCGTGACATACCCGTCTGTGGGTGTCGGTCTTGATAAACTGGTAAAGCTAGGATTCAAACGTATTGTTATTGCCCCATACTTCCTATTTACCGGACGCTTGATTAAACGTATCCAAGGTTATGTGGACAAAGTGGCGCAAGAGCATCCATCTATCGAGTTTATTCAAGCACATTATTTAAGCGATCACGAACGCGTTATCGATGCGTTTGTAAACCGCGTAAATGAAATCATGGACGGTTCATTGTTCAGCTCATCTGATGAAACGTTAATGAGCTCTTTTAAGCGTCGCCTAGCAGCAGGCGAAGTCGATGTGCATCACCATCATGCGGAGTTTGTAGACCCTCAAGACGATACTCACGGTCTATCTGAGTCCGATACGAAGCATGCGGTTAGCTTTGACAGTATTCATGTGATGGATCGCTCGCATAGTGATCACGGACATTCCCATGGACATAGTCATTCTCACAGTCATGATCATTCTCATGGGCACAGTCATGGAGAAGGGCATCACCACCATGGTGTTTATAAACATATTGGCCACCCAATGGGGCCGCGTACCATGATCGGTGAGGGCATTTGCTGTTGCTTTATGGGGCAGTTTACCGAAGAAATTTTGGAGCAAGAAAAACACCGTATCGATGGGGATTGCACTAAAACAGCGTTAGCCCATAAGCGTTAACTCACAATGAGCCTCATTGCATTCATGGGGCTCTTTTAGCACAGTGAATGTGTCGCAGTATTTAATGCTCGTTCTGGTCGCAAATGGTATCGGTATGATAAAGTTCTTGTCTAGAAATACTAAGCAGCGACTTAGTGTCATGTAATTGATTTAACGGGGTACAGCAGGTGTCAGAGTCTCAACTTACGCAGGTTCAAAAACTGGATAAAATCCGTGCAGCATGGTTGCCTGCGGTAGAGTTTTTATTTGGAGTATCCAATGAAGAAGCGCAGTTTGTAGGCTTTGAAGTGGATTCAGATATTGCCAAGCCTGAAATACTTCTTGAGTCTGATGAGTTACCTTATCGCTATAAAATTCGTATGCCTGCGAGAGGATTTAGTAACGATGTTATGTTGCTTGCCGATGTCGTACAAGAGCTGGTACGTGGATTGTACCCACTTGGAAAAGAGGATAAAGCTTCGGTATTAAGTGAAGGAACGGCTGTGTATGGTGCCATAACAGCCATTAAGCAGGTGTTTGGTGAAGAAACACTGGACTCTTATCTTAACGCCTTAAAAGATAACGGTTTTGCCTATTACGATGCTTTCTCATACGTAGCCGTGTTACTAACAGAAGACCCAAAAGCGATCGTTAAACTTCGTGAGATCAAACCATTTCTATACCAAGTTGAGCGTGAGGATTTTGCTGCAGTTGGCGTCGAGGTAGATCGAAAAATTGCAGATATTCTAACGTATACGTTTAGAACGTAAGGAAGAATAATCCTCTTTACTTTTCTGTTAGGGGTCAGCTAAATGAAAGATTGTGCGAGTGTTTACGCATGGTCATCAGAGTTGAGCTTTTTCGCTACAACACTTCACAATAATAAACTTCAAAGTTTTGCTTAGAAGCATTATGCTAGAGGTATCAAAATAAATGCGTAATAGATTGTTTTGTTTGAATAAAACAATTTTAATACATATGACCGATGCAGCTTAGAATGCTGACAGCAGCATCATTTTCTTATCCTTTACTAGTAGAAAAACTTGCCACTGCTCCGGTTAATACTGAATTAACACTTCGACATGACCTGAGCGCTGCTATATTTAGATGATTAGGTCGAATAATTATTGATAAGGCATTTTTAACTTTTCGCTAGTCGCGTTATTTGAAACGATTGTTTTGGATAAGTGTTTTTTAAGTATTTTAAATTAGTTTTTTCTAATTTATAGTGTTAGGGCAATACTTTGGATTTTACTTGGCGTGTATGTGTGCATGTACCGCTCAGTTATGAATAAGGATGTTCTGGACAAACGCCTAAGTCGTCCAGCGCTATGTTTATGACATAGTTCGATACGGCATTCTATTCTAAAAATTGGGATTAGCCCAAACTGAGAGTTTGAGAGGTACGTATGACAGTTCGTGCAAAAATCATTGCATTAGTCGCTGCTGGGGTTATTTTACCGGTATTACTGGTGTCTTTAGTTATCATTAGCAGCGTGCGTACTGATGCCGTAGATAAATTTGATAACCAAAGTAAATCTGAAATCAGCTATGTAGACGCATTGTTTTCAATGTACTTGAATAATTTGGCTGAGAACGCCGCGTTTTTTGCGCGAGCCGACGCAGTTCAAAATATTATGCCGAATAGCATTGAGAGCTATGCTAACCAGCCAGTTAAAAAAATGACGCCTGAGTCAAATTCGCCGCAAGAGCAAGCAGCCTTTTCATTGTTCGAAGATTTCGGGGAAACGCATCCTGACCTTGCTTACATATGGGTTGGCACAGCCGATAAAGGCTATTTGCAATGGCCGCACGGTAACAGCGGTGAAAATTATGACCCTACTAAAAAGGGCTGGTACACACAATCCATTAACTCTACTACTCCCAAACGCATTCCTGCCTACCGAGATACTTTTACCGGTGCGCCGCTAGTGGATTACTTGCAGCGCTTTGAAGGTAAAGACGGTGCCTATGGTGTAGTGGGTGTGGATGTGACATTACAGAAGCTGACAGAGTTATTAGCCACAGTTAAGTTTGGTGGCGAGGGCTATGTGGTGATGGTGGAAGATACCAATACTATATTGGCTGACCCAGCGGATCCTGAAAACAACTTTAAAGATATCTCTGACGCATCACGCCCCTACGCTTCTTTAAGCAGTAGCGATACGATCCAGACATTGACGATTGAAGGTGATGAGTGGTTCGCTCGAGTCTATACGTCTGAAGCGCTGGGCTGGAAGTTCATTGGATTAATCCCAAGCAGTGTAGTGTACGCGCAGGCGAATAACTTAATTACGAACATTGTTATTATTTCAGTCATTATGGTGATTATCTTCATCGTTATTGGTTCTTTCCTTTCAAGCGTGATTATCAAACCTGTGAAGGTTATGGCAGAGCGTTTAACGGATATTAGTCAAGGTGAAGGGGACTTAACGCAGCGTCTTGAAGAGCACTCAAAAGACGAGTCTGGACAAATGGCTCATGCGTTTAATCAGTTCGTGGCATCCATTGATAGTATCGTTGGGCGTACCAAAAACTCTTGTAATGAAATTGGTAAAGTGGCACATCATTCAGAAACACTTTCCGCTGATTTAAGTGGCATCGTCTCTAAACAAGCGAATTCAGTTGATCATCTTTCTGCCGCCTTTAATGAAATGGTTGCTACGGCTAACGAAGTGGCTTCAAACTGTAGTTCCGCTGCAGCCTCAGCTGAAGACAGTGAATCTCAAGTTCAAGAAGGTAATCGTTTGATTCAACAGACAATGGACTCACTTCATAAGCTTGAATCTGAAATTAACAGTTCAAACGAATCCATGGGGACGTTATCTCAAGAATCGAAGAATATTGTTGGCATCCTAGATACGATTAAAGCCATAGCAGAACAAACAAACTTGCTAGCATTGAATGCCGCTATTGAGGCCGCGCGAGCGGGTGAACAGGGTCGAGGTTTTGCCGTAGTTGCTGATGAGGTTAGAACGTTAGCGGGTCGTACTGCGGAATCAACAGATGAAATTGATAAACTACTGACGCGCTTGCAACAACAAACTAATATTGTCGCAGGCAAAATGGAGAATAGTGTTGTGGTCGCTAACAGCTCAGTCGAGTTAGCGGGTCAAACATACCAAGTCTTCGAGCAAATATTGGCTTCAGTGTTGACCATTAAAGATATGATGATTCAAATCAGTGCTTCTGCGGAAGAGCAACATTTAGTGGCTGAAGAAATTAATAATAATGTATTGGTTATTCATGATGGTGCAAATGACTCCAGTAGCTTAGCGTCTCAAGTGTCTCATACCGCGGCGTCACTTAATGAGTTAGCAAATGAATTGCAATCGATGGTGAGTCGTTTTAAATCGAGTGAATAACTTTCTCTTATAAAGACGACATGATTAAAACCCTAAACTTTGGTTTAGGGTTTTTTTATGTCCGCGACAGTTGATCAAGTATTGCTATATCAAGAGTGTTGGTTAGACTTGGAAACGACATGCTACTAATGCCTAAACAGCTGCTCGACATAGGGAGCATGCTGCTTAGGTCAATTTAGTTGCTGCAGTGAAGCCCAAATGTGCTAGTCTTTAATGAGATATATCTTTTGAGCATAACAGATAATTAGAGCCTGAATATGAGCAAGTTTTTAACGTCTCTGATGATTCCCCTGATGCTTTCGTTTTCGGGCTTAGTCAAAGCAAATGACGTATATACGTTTTATGTTGTGGATTACCCTCCTTATATTATGGCACCAAATAACGACTCAACGATTCATGGTATTGATATCGAGGTAGTAAAAGCTGCGTTTGATAGCCAAGGGGTAGATGTGACATTTGAAAGGCTACCTTGGAAACGGATTATTAAATCTATGCAAGAAGGCCGGATTGCAGGCACGGTATCTTGTTCTAAAGAAGAGGCCCGTGACGACTACATGCTTTTTAGTATCCCAATTTCTTATGCTAGTCGAGTTGTGGTAAGTAAAAAAAGCTTAGATACGGGCACTATTAGAAAGATCACAGATTTAAGCCGATACTCAGTAGTGGCTGTCAAAGATTGGGGAATGCAAAAAGAGTTGATCAACGGTGGCGTAGACCATCAGGTAGCTCCAGATTTAGACAGTGCTTTAAAAGCTGTGCGATATCGAAATGTTGATGTGCTTTATATGGCTGAGTATCCTGCGCTTTATAATGTTAAAAAGCTAAAAATGCAGTCCGAGATCAAAATAAGCCCTCTTTTGGATGAAAAATCACTTCCACTATATTTATGTATCAGTCAACAATACCCTAATTCTGAACGTTTGAAGTTCGAGATGGACAACGGTTTAAGGACAATTAAAGCCAATGGTTTATACGATAGTATTGTGTCTGAGTATTTACAGACCAGTGACAGGTAAGGAAACTCTTCATTGAAAATTGGACAGCGAATAGCGTATCAACAAGCTAAAATCATTCTTATTTCGTCTTTTCTGATTGGCGGTTGCTCAGCGCTAGTTCAATTCTACATGGATCTTAATCATGTACGTGATAACTTGCGTGCCAACGTGGGGCGCTCAATTGAATTGTATGTACCCAATTTAGAGCGAGCCATTTATAATTTAGATTCCATTCAGACACAAACAATTGCTGATACACTTATTAATGATCCTTTGTTTTACGATGTTCAGATATACGATGATTTCGGAGAGAAAATTGCCTCTGCTAGCGTCGAAAAAAAACATCCAAAAAGTCTTCAGCTTGATGAGTACAGTTTTAATTTACTCGGTCTTCCAGATACGTTTAAAAGAACGATCACTATTAAATCGAGTGAAGAAGCAGACGGCTTGTTAGTCCTTAAATTAGATAAGCAATATGTTGCTAATGGCTTGACCAATCGCGCGGTGACCCTTGCGGTTAGTGGTCTGGTTGCTACCTTTGCATTGAGCTTGCTCTTATTTCTTGTATTCTATTACGTGTTATCTAAGCCTATTCAGCAGGTTTCTCGCTGGGTGGCAGAGTTGGATCAAGATCATCGCGGCTTAGCTCCGCCCTATGAAAAACAAGATGAATTGGGCGAGCTGGTGCAAAATGTTGAACAGATTTGGCATAAGAAAGACTTGGCAAGTCGACAGGTAGCAACGCTTGCTTATTTTGACCCATTAACGGATCTTGCCAACCGTCGTCGTTTTGTTGAACAACTTGATAAGGCTGTAGAGTTAGGTGTTAAGCAGCAACATGTTGGTGCGGTGATGTACTTAGATATAGATCGCTTTAAAACCATTAATGACTCTTTGGGTCACCAAGTTGGTGATCAGCTTTTGACGACCTTAGCACAACGATTAAAAGGTGTTATGCAGAAATCTGTGACCGTTGCTCGATTTGGCGGTGATGAGTTTGTTGTGATGTTGCCAGGATTGAGTACCGAAGAAGATGAAGCTGCAGAAAAAGCGATGTCTGTTGCCGCTGAGGTGGCCAGTATTATTGCGGTACCAGTACAAATAGGTCGAAATTTGATTCATTGTTCGGCCAGTATTGGTCTGACAACATTCCCGCAGTTGGACGACACAAGTAGTCAGGTATTGCGCAGAGCGGATACGGCTATGTATCGCATAAAAGCGGAAGGTCGCAATGGGTATCGATTTTTTGATGTCACCATGCAGCAAGAAGCTCAAAAACGTTGGCAGTTAGAAGAAGGGCTGTATAAAGCTGTAGAGCGTAATCAACTGGAAATTTGGATACAGCCGCAAGTATCTAATGAGTATGTCATTACGGGGGCTGAGGTGTTGCTGCGTTGGAGACACCCAGAAAAAGGCATGATATCGCCAATGGATTTTATCTCTGTAGCCGAAGAGTCTGGGCAAATAAGTGCTATTGAAGAATGGGTTCTAGAGGAGTCTCTGAGTTTATTGTCTCGTTGGCAAGCAACGAACCTGCCAAGCACATTCCGCCATTTATCTATTAATATTAGCCCGTCTCACTTTATGCAGGCAGATTTTATTCAACGCATGCTACCAATATTAGAAAGATACCCAGTCCCTGGTATTAATATAGAGTTCGAAATTACTGAAAACCTTTTGATTAATAATTTCAAGCAAGCCATTGAGACAATGCAAGTGCTGCAAGAAAAGGGTATTTCGTTTTCCATTGACGACTTTGGAACGGGCTACTCTTCATTGCGTTATTTAAATCAATTACCGATCAACGTGCTGAAGATTGATCGATCATTTGTTAGTGGCATAGCAAACCTTGATGACGATGCGCCGATTATTGATGTGATTCTATTAATGGCTAAAAAGCTTAACCTAGAAGTAATCGCAGAAGGTGTTGAAACTCAAATACAGCATCAATTTTTGGCCCAGAGAGAGTGCTCTTTGTACCAAGGATACTATTTTTCAAAGCCAATGCATCATCGAGACTTTTTTAACTTGCTGATGCAAGACAACGGGGTGATCAATACACCTTCAGATTACGTTTAATATCTGAGGAGCGATTCCTGTTTTCTACTAATATTACTCACCACATAAGCTTCCCATAAGGTTCGCGTTTTAGTCTGTACTTATTCAGTATGAGGAACAGACGATGCAAGAGCTTCTAGTTCAAGATCACCCAGTAAAAATGAACCGGCTTCAAGGACCAAAACAGTCCTTTGAATTTGTCATGGCAAAACATGAAGGGGTCATTCGGTCAGAGCTGGAGTGCTTTATCAAATCAGGCTTTAGTCAGTGTTACGAAGCGGATTTGAAAACCTTCCTTCCCTTACTGTTAGGTATCAAAACTAAGCAGCTGAGAGCCGCTGTCGGTGTGCGTCGCGCTAGCGAACCATTGTTTATTGAACAGTATCTTTCTAAGCCTATTACGCAAGTATTAGCCAATCATGGCATTTTGGCGGAGCGCTTTCAGATCGCTGAAATGGGCAATTTGTATTCGCAAAGTCCACGCTTTACCTTGCCTCTGATTATGACGGTTGTCATGGGGCTGTTTCTTACAGATGTGCGGTATTTAGCTTTTTCAGGCACTCATAAAGTACGCCAACTTTTGGGTACGATGGGCTTTGCGATGACGCATTTGTCGTCCGCGAAAGCCGAATGCGTAGGCACAGCTATCTCTGAATGGGGCCGATATTACGATAACGATCCCGAAGTCATGGTGTTAGACATTGAGGCTTCGATCAAAGTGGCTTATCAACGCAAAGAATTTCATGGGTTATTGTCCATAGTACAAAACCACTCCACTCAACTACTGACATCGTTACGGAGCTTATGATGTGGTTTAGTCATCCAGCATGGAGTCAGAACATTGCTTTAATCGACGCCGGGCAACAACTTACTTACGCTCAACTTGAAGCCGCTGTTCAGGCACGCAGTGATTGGCTGCTCAAGCAAAACGTGAGTCGTGTTGCTTTGTTAATGGATAATCAAATTGAATGGGTATTGTTTGATTTAGCGTGTCAACAAGCAGGTGTATGTTGTGTTCCTGTTCCAGTGTTTTTTAGCGTACAGCAAACTGAGTATTTGTTGGAGTCCAGCGCTATTGAATTACTGATTGTTGAAGCTGAGCGGGCTGATGCATTTGCAGTAGCAAGTTTTGATACGCCTTTCAAAACGTTAAAGGCTCAAAGTTTCCAGCCGCACGAACAGCCGGAATTGCCTGAGGGTACCCATAAAATCACCTTTACTTCTGGTACAACAGGAGCGCCAAAAGGGGTTTGTTTAAGTACCGATTCTCAGCTGGTTGTAGCGCGCTCATTAGTTGCTGCACTTGCTTTGCAAGACGTTAAACACCTGTGTTTGCTTCCTTTGGCGACGCTACTTGAAAACATAGCAGGTATTTATGCCCCCTTATTAGTAGGGGGTAGCGTGTATCTTGCTAGTCAGCAGCAACGTGGCTTTGAGGGGAGCCGAATGGTTCAACCGAAAGCGATGTTGGCGCTAATCAATCAAGTACAGCCAACCAGCTTAATACTGGTGCCTGAATTATTATCGTTTATGGTGCAGGCTTGCAATCAAGGCTGGCAGCCACCTGAGTCATTAGTGTTTATCGCTGTGGGAGGGGGCAAAGTATCTGCACAAATGCTGAGTAGAGCGCGACAGCTCGGACTGCCTGTCTATCAAGGATACGGCCTATCCGAATGTGCTTCGGTCGTGGCTTTGAATACCCCAAATAACGACCATCTTACAAGTGCTGGTACATTGCTTGAGCACAATGAGGCTAATGTCGTTGAGGGTGAATTAATCGTCAGGGGCAACCTCTTTTTGGGTTATATGAATCACCCTGAGAGCTTTTATCCAACCCAGTTTGCAACGGGCGATTTGGTTGATTTGAAAGCCAATGTATTAACCATTCAAGGTCGCAGAAAAAATATCATTATCAATTCTTTTGGGCGTAACCTTTCCCCTGAATGGGTTGAGTCAGAGTTACTTGCTAGTCAGATTTTTAGAAGCGTTGTGGTTTTTGGTGAAGCACGAGCTTATTGCGGCGCTATTCTCGTTCTTATGTCATCGGAAATTCCAGATGACCTTGTTAAAACTACGATAGAGCAGGTGAATGCAGGTTTGCCAGATTACGCTCAAATCAAAGGTTGGGTGCTTGCAATGGAGCCTTTTGAAGCGTCTGAAGGGCTTGTTACTGCCACAGGTAAACCTATTCGAGACGCCATTCTGGATCACTACAAAGATCGCATTAATGATTTGTACCAGTCCAACCATAATTCAGATTACTAGGAGATAGATCATGTCTTTGTACCAACGACTACAAAACGAGACACAAGTGGAACGTCATTATTTGGTGACATCTCCGATTATTCAGCGTTGTTTCCATGGCGAAGTATGTCTCGATGAATACGTTGCGTTTTTGTCCCAAGCTTATCACCACGTTAAGCATACCGTTCCTTTATTGATGGCTGTTGGGGCCCGTCTTCCAGAAGAAAAAGAATGGTTGCGGGAAGCGGTAGGGGAGTACATCGAAGAGGAAATGGGACACCAAGAGTGGATTCTCAATGACATCGCGGCATGTGGTTCGAACAAAGAAGCCGTTCGTGCAAGCCAGCCTGCTGCAGCCACTGAGTTAATGGTGTCCTATGCCTATGACATGGTAAACCGTGTCAATCCACTGGGTTTTTTTGGCATGGTGTTTGTCTTAGAAGGAACCAGTACTGCCTTAGCGGATAATGCCGCTCAACACATTCAAGACAAATTAGCTCTTAAAAGTGAGGCCTTCAGCTACTTACGTTCCCATGGTGCATTAGATCAAGAGCATATCGTATTTTTTGAAAATTTAATGAATAAAATCAATGATCCTAAAGAACAAGATCTCATCATTCATTGCGCCAAAATGTTTTTTACGTTGTATGCCAATATCTTCCGTAGCTTAGACTCTAAAGCTACGGTTCAAGCGGCATAAGAGAGGTCGTTATGGAGTGGAGTAATCAGCGTTGTTTACTGACCGGAGCCTCTGGTGGTATTGGTCAGGCGATTGCCAAGGCATTAGCGCAAAAAGGTGTAAGCTTAGTATTGGTGGGACGAAATAGCGCACGTCTGCATGCCTTAAAGGAGCAACTACCTGGAGAGCACCAAGTATGCTGCGCCGATTTGTCGAACGCTCAGGAGCGCGAATCATTAGTAAGCAAACTGACTGAACAGGGTGGCGTGAGTATGCTGGTGAACAATGCTGGTATAAGCCATTTATCTACATTAGAAGATACCAGTACCGAAGTCTTAGAGTCTGTTCTTCAGACGAATCTGATGGTTCCGATGCTATTAACACAAGCGTTGCTACCTCAACTGAAGCAGCGTCGAACCACTCATATTATTAATATTGGTTCAACTTTTGGCAGTATCGGCTTTGCTGGGCAAACGGCTTACTGTGCCAGTAAGTTCGGTTTGCGAGGCTTTACCGAATCCCTGTTACGTGAGCTTGCTGATACCAATATAAAGGTTTCTTATCTAGCGCCAAGAGCCACGGATACACAGATTAACAGTGATGCGTCATTTGCTATGAACAAAGCGCTCGGCAATCAAGTAGATACGCCTGAAATGGTTGCTAAACAATTTATGTTACTGCTAGAGCAGCATAAGACACGTGCTTTTATAGGCTTCCCTGAGCGCCTATTCGTAAAAATAAATGGCGCATTCCCATCATTAGTTGATAAAGCACTTATTAAAAAGCTCCCCATCATTAAGCGCTTTATCGCACCCACCTTGAAGGAGAAAATTCTATGAAATCTATTCTAAGTATTGCTCTTATCACCCTCGCTATGGCGTCAAATAGTTGGGCTGAAGAGACAGATAAAGGGCTTCAGACACTGCAGAGAACATGGGCGGAGATTAACTATTTAGTCCCAGACGATGAGAAAGAGGCTGCGTTTGCGCAGTTGATTGAGCAAGCGCAACAGAAGTTGAATGCGCATCCTGAAAAAGCAGAATACCGTGTCTGGTTGGGCATCATTCAGTCTAGCACCGCTGGTGCGAAGGGCGGATTAGGTGCGCTATCGTTAGCAAAAGAAGCGAAAAAGAGTTTTGAAGATGCGATTGAGCAAGACGCAACAGTGCTTCAGGGGTCAGCATTTACCAGCTTAGGTGTGTTGTATCATAAAGTACCAGGTTGGCCGATTGGCTTTGGTAGCGATAAAAAAGCCAAAAAGTTACTGCAACAATCTCTGAAACAAAACCCTAACGGAATAGACAGTAATTACTTCTTTGCTGAATTTTTATACGATGATGGAAAATATGAAGAAGCAAAAAAATATTTAGAGATGGCGCAAAGTGCTGCGCCACGACCAGACCGTCCTTTGGCCGATGAAGGACGTCATAAAGAGATCGAAGCGTTGTTGGTCAAAGTCAATAAGGCACTAAAATAGTTTGGTCATAGCCCTCTCTCTTTGCTCCCCTTCAAAGAGAGAGGATGCTATTTATGAGAGTGACCACACTCTTCAGGAATTCAGAGGCATTTTTAGCACAATAAACACATCAAAAATGATGACTTTTTCATCAATGCCATGGACATTTCACATACAGCCTTTATAGTACGCCCATCGTTTCATCGAGCGCTCAAAACAGTGCCTCCTCAATTTCTGGATTCCCCATGATAGTAGCTTCTAACGTTACCATGCAGTTTGGTAGCAAACCTCTATTCGAAAACATTTCTGTTAAATTCGGCGATGGCAATCGCTATGGTCTAATTGGTGCAAATGGCTGTGGTAAGTCGACACTGATGAAGATTCTTGATGGTAGCTTGACGCCGACAGCGGGTAACGTATCCGTCACCCCGAACCAGCGCGTAGGTAAGCTAAACCAAGATCAGTTTGCCTTTGAAGAATACAGCGTAATCGATGCGGTAATCATGGGTTATAAAGAGCTGTGGGAAGTTAAAAAAGAGCGTGATCGCATTTACAGCTTGCCAGAAATGAGTGAAGAAGACGGCTTGAAAGTAGCCGACTTAGAAGGTGAATTTGCTGAAATGGACGGCTACAGTGCCGACAGTAAAGCGGGCGAAATCTTATTAGGCGCGGGTATTGCTGAATCGTATCATTATGGCCCGATGAGTGAAGTACCTCCTGGCCTTAAATTGCGCGTATTGCTAGCTCAAGCGCTATTTTCAAACCCTGACATTCTGTTGTTAGATGAACCGACCAACAACTTGGACATTGATTCGATTCGTTGGTTGGAAGAGCTGCTGAATCGCTATGACTCAACCATGATCATCATTTCACACGACCGTCACTTCTTAAACTCTGTTTGTACTCACATGGCAGACATAGATTACGGTGAACTGCGTGTTTACCCAGGTAATTACGATGACTTCATGTTGGCGTCAACTCAAGCACGCGAAACCATGATGGCCGCGAATGCTAAGAAGTCAGCGCAAATTGCGGATTTGAAGCAATTCGTAGCACGATTCTCTGCCAATGCGTCGAAAGCGAAACAAGCTACCTCACGTGCGAAGCAGCTTGAAAAAATTGAGCTAGCAGACATTAAACCGTCTAGCCGTCAAAACCCATTTATTCGTTTTACCCAAACGAAAAAGCTACACCGCCAAGCTTTGATTCTAGAGAATTTAGGTCATGGATTTGAAGGTGAAAAATTGTTTAGTGGCGCGAACCTGCTACTTGAAGCAGGTGCTCGTCTTGCCGTATTGGGTGAAAACGGTGTTGGTAAAACGACCTTGCTGCGTTGTTTGATGTCTGAGCTGGAAGCGAAAGAAGGCGTGGTAAAGTGGTCAGAGAATGCCTCATTAGGCTATTGCCCGCAAGACAGTACCGATCTATTTGATAATGATCTAACGTTGTTTGATTGGATGGTTCAGTGGCGTAAACCTGGCGACGATGATCAAGCGGTGCGTGCTACCCTAGGTCGTATGTTGTTTTCTGCAGATGACTTTAAAAAGAAAGCCAAAGTGTGTTCAGGTGGTGAGAAAAACCGCCTTATCTTTGGCAAATTGATCATGCAAGAAACCAATGTATTAGTCATGGACGAGCCAACTAACCATTTGGATATGGAATCTATTGAGTCATTGAACATGGCACTGGAAATGTATCCTGGCACGTTGATCTTTGTCAGCCACGACCGTGAATTTGTATCGTCGTTAGCAACTGAAATTCTGCATATTAAGAATGGTAAGGTTGAACACTTCCAAGGTAACTACGATGAATTTCTTTCGTCGCGCGAACTGTAAGTTGTGTCATAATTAAAAATCAAAGGGCTATTCATACATAGCCCTTTTTTAGTTTTATATAGATAGCTATTACGTTGAGTTGACAGTTTATTGCTTGAGCAAGGGGACATCCTTATGGAGCTATCCAAACTAAGCGCGCAAATCCCATTATCTGAGCTTGTTTTGTCGCTCACCACGGCCTTAGATATGACTGAAGGTCAGCCGCCAGAGCACTGTATTCGTTGCTGTTGGATCGGTATGCATCTAGGTAAACGCTTAGAGTTAGCCGAGCAGGACCTCCACGATTTATTTTTCACCTTACTTCTAAAAGACGCAGGCTGTAGCAGTAACGCCGCACGCATCTGCGAGCTTTACTTAACCGATGACCGAGCGTTTAAAAAAGATTTCAAAACGGTCGGAACGAGCTTATCGAGTGTTATTAACTTTGTTGTTCGTAATGCAGGTAAAGGGGAAAGTTGGTTATCTCGTATTTCCACTACGATCGATATTTTGAAAAATGGTGCAGACTATGCTCAAGAGTTAATTAAAACTCGTTGCTCGCGAGGTGCTGATGTGGCGCGTGAGCTGCGCTTTTCTGAGCCTGTTGCATTAGGTATTGCAAGTCTTGACGAGCATTGGGACGGACAGGGGCGTCCGGAGCAATTGAAAGCGGACCAGATTCCGCTTTATTCTCGAATTGCTTTAATGGCTCAAGTAGTGGATGTGTTTCAAGTAGAGCATGATTTGTCGGCAGCCATGAACGAAGTAAAGCAGCGCAGTGGTTCATGGTTTGATCCTTATTTAGTGGCAGAAATGGAGGCACTGATTAAAGACCAAAGTTTTGTTGAAGGCCTGCATGCAGACTGCATTCGTCAGCAAGTTATGGCTCTGGGGCCAGCGCAAACACATGTGTTACTCGACGAAGAATATTTTGACTGTATTGTCAGCGCCTTCGGCAAAATCGTTGACGCAAAAAGTCCGTATACATCCGGTCATAGTCAACGTGTCGGGGTTTACTCGGCCTTGATTGCAGAGCAGCTGGAACTCAGTCAATTAGAATGTACATGGGTTAAACGTGCGGCTTTATTACATGATATAGGTAAGCTTGGAGTCAGTAATCAGATCCTTGATAAACCGGATAAGTTGGATGCCGATGAATGGCTTGCGGTCCAGCAACATGCGGCTAACACCGAGATAATTTTAGAGCAAATCACGCCACTGAAATCGCTAGCTAAAATGGCAGCCTCTCATCATGAAAAGCTAGATGGTACGGGATATCCGCGAGGCATAGCCGCTCAAGATATCCCGTTAATTACACGCATCATTACAACTGCGGATATTTTTGATGCGATATCTGCAGAACGGCCTTATCGTAGCGCTATGCCAGTATCAAAAGTGTTGTCGATTATGGAAGAAAACCTAGATACTGCGATTGACCGAACGTGTTTTGCAGCATTGAAAGCCTCTCTCGACAGTATCCCTAAAGATTGGTTTGTTGAAGAGTAAAAAGGCTATTCTTCAGATTTGCCAAGCAAGTGTTAGCGTACCGTAGCGCGTTTCATTTCGGTATCGGTCTGATTGAGTTTGAAAAATATCAGAATGGTTTACTGCAAACGTGATTGCACTTTGCCCCCAAGAATAGGTCATGCCAAAGTTCAGGCCTAAAAACTCTCTATCATAGTCGACTGAAGCACTGTCTCGAAATGTGTTGCCATCAGTGAAAACTTGATTGAACACATACTCCGCTTCGAGTCCCGCATAAACGTACCATTCGCCATTCACCGCAATCGGATTTGTGGTACGCGAGTCCATTAGTAAAACACTGCCAAACGAATCTTTTAAGTCGCGTCCATAGCGCATGATAAGGCTACTATTGACAGAACTTTGAATCGTTCCCAGGTGTGCTTTAGCCGTGGCCAATACATCATAATTGTCTAATTCAGCAGCCCACGTGCGCCAGACTCGGCCACGGCCAAATTGAAATACCGGTTCATTTTTGAGCTGCGCGTCCCATCCTTGCGGTTGTTCAGAGCCTAAAATTTTATGCATGAGCTTTTGTGATGGTTCGCCTAGTGCCGCAGGGCCAACCACTCCAATGCTAGTGCTGATCATGTCAGCATGATTCTCTGCTAACGTGATGTACGAGCTGGTGATGGCTATCATCGCGGAGTAGGGAATATCATTTGGATCAGGTTGTTCTAATGATAAATCTCTGGGAGTGAATAATGTCTGACCAATGTTAAGTGCGTTAACAGCCCCTAGGTTATTCGACGAAGGCATAGACCACATCAAGGGAGCGACTAAGAAATTGTGCTTTGGTGAACTTCCTGACTCTTCCAAGTCCGGAATACCTCCGCGTTCGTAGAGTGCTAAATACAGACCGTTGGTATAGCCTTCATCTTGTTGAAGAAATAAATCGTTATCGACTGTAAGACTAACAAGGTTATCACTGGCATACATACTGCTACTTGCTAAAGTAAGGAAAGCAGCGCTGAGTAAGTTAAGTCGCTTCATAATAATCACTTATAGAGTAAATTCTGATTGAATATTTACATTATAGCGATTGAAGCTACTGGTAGAGTTTATACAGTAAGGACTCTGCTGAATAATTTTTGCAATAAGTCTTAATTTGATACTGGGTTTACAAAAATCGTCATCAATATTGGTCTACAGCCGTCTATTGATTCCTTTTACCTCTTTTTTCTACGTCGTATTCGGTCGCTGTTAGGGTTTAGATTGAAAGAATCGTTCTGATGTTTATGGTTACATGTAGTGTATCAACAAAACAAAGTCACACATTTCTTAACAAGCACCTTTTATTTTTGCTCTTTAGTCTGTGATAGACTGAAAAAAATGGACTTATATTGATTGATGGACTCCATTTTATAACGTCAGGTACAGCATGAAAATAAAGCAAAAACTTATCCTCAATACAGCGGTGGTCGTTTTGGCCATGGTGGTATTAGCTACATCATTTCTGGTCGCCGAGAACAGTTTAAAAGATTTGATTGTTGGTAAAGAGCTGGCGCAAAAACAAGAATCAAATATGCTGCTATTACGTCGCCATGAAAAAGACTTTTTAGCGAGAGATGACGTTAAGTACGTTGAGCGTTTCAACGAAACATTACAGCGTACAATGAGTCAGCAACAAGAGTTGGATCGTATGTTTGTCGACTTAGATATTAACTCGACTGACTTTACTGAGTTAGACAACTTATTCCGTCAGTATGGCGATAATTTCAAAGAGCTTGTTACGGCGAAGCAGACAATGGGGTTGACTCCAGAAGACGGCCTTAATGGGAACCTCAGAAATGCGGTCCATAAAATTGAAACCTCGCTCAACGAGTTAGATAAGGCTGAAATGCTTGTGACTATGCTTCAGCTGCGTCGCCATGAGAAGGATTTCATGCTACGTCTTGATATGAAATATGCTGAGCGTTTTGCATCGAAAATTAGTATCTTAAATAACCAAATCCAGAATGCTCAAATAGACGAGCAAACTAAAAATACGTTGATGAAACTCTCCGGTACCTATCAAAAAAGCTTCACCAATTATGTCGAGCAACAGCAACGTATCGGTCTAGGCAGTGATCAAGGAATACTTGGAAAGATGCGTAATACGATTCATCAGACGGAAAGTAAACTCCAGTTGATGGGGCAGAGCATGACGAATCAAACCGACCTGCTGTTTAGTAATATCCAAGTGGCTTTGTCTGCAATCATCGTCCTCGTTACGCTTGCAGTTATTGTTATAGCGTGGCGTATTAGTTGTTCGATTAATTACCCTCTTGCATTGATTCGAAATGCCATGCTTAAAGTTGATGAAACACGTGATCTGAATCTTCGCGTTTCGTACGATGCAAAGGATGAGATTGGCGATGTCGCACGTAGTATGAACCAAATGTTGGCAGGTTTTCAGACGGTCGTAGGCTCGGTCAATGACACTGTTATCAGTATGAACCAACAAACGAAAATGTTATCGGAGACCGCTGAGCGAACAGCGACAGACGCGGAGCGCCAACGCGATGAAACCGATATGGTAGCAGCGTCTGTTTCTGAAATGGTGGGAACCATCGAAGACATTTCTAGAAACATGGAGCTCGTCGCAGAAAAGACAAACTCTACTCAAAAAGGGGTGAGTGATGGCCAAGCTCGAGTGAGTAACGCAGTGTCTTTAGTGCATGATTTATCATCTCGTTTAGATAGCTCTATGGAGACAGCAGAAGCCCTTGCTCAAGAGAGTCAGAGTATTGGTACGGTGCTTAATGTTATCCAAGGTATTGCCGAGCAAACTAATCTATTGGCGTTGAACGCCGCGATTGAAGCTGCTCGAGCTGGGGAGCAAGGTCGTGGTTTTGCAGTGGTGGCGGATGAAGTGCGTGCTCTTGCTAGCCGGACACACGACGCAACCGTTGAAATTTCAGATATTATTTCATCATTACAAAATCGTACTCAAGGGATTGTCACTATCATGAAAGAATGTGGTGCAGATGGTCTACGCAGTAGCGAAGAAGCGTCTGTGATTGGTGATGTGTTGGTGCGTATTACCGATGAGATAAATGAGATTGCCGATATGGCTCACTCTGTGGCCTCTGCGATTGGACAACAGTCGATTGCAGCAAATGAAATCAATCAAAATGTAACGGTTATTCGTGAAATTTCAATGGATACCAGTGAAGCGGTAAGGTTGAACTCTAAGTCCAGTGTTGAGATTTCTGGGCAGGCTCATCATCTTGAAGATGTTATTTCTCGGTTTAAAATTTAGTCCATTGATAAAAACTGTTTGAAAAGTAAGCACCCAACGTTGGGATTTTCAATTTTGGGGGCTTTTTTCGTCTATTAATTGTAAAAGCTCGATTTATTAAACTCATAATTTAGCGTGATGTTTTTTTTTCATCTAGGCTTTTATTTTTAGTGAAACGTAAGTTACAGCGACTTGGAGGAGACTATGGAATTTCAAACTTATTCACTGAATGCACTATTCCAGCAGTTAGAGCTAGACGACTCTAAAGGGGGGGTTGAGAAGTTGGTGGTTAGTATTGCCCCAGTGCCAAGTAACCAAGCGTTGTGGGAGGCTCCACAATGGACTGATCAACAAGCGGATAGGCTACGACAGTTATATGAAGAAGAAGCTCAATGGTCACATGCTTTCGAGCAATTAGAGCTGTTATTGAGGGCGTAAATAAGATAACGGCACCAAAAGCGCCGTTATCTAGTAGGGTAAAGTGTTACTTAAATTTACCTATTTTAAAGAAGAACGTTTCACCAGTGCTGTCATCAACGCCATCGTTATCAGTAATGGCATAGCCGATGTTGTTGGCATCAATGGTAAAGCCTTCGATTTTATCAACTACGATGCCATTGCCAGACTGAAGCTCTGGTAGGAAATCGTATACGAGTTCTTTATGTACTTCAGGTAATGTTGCACCCAGTTTGCCAGTTTTGACAGCGCTTAATTCGACTTTGTATAAGCGTTTTACCTTAGCCGCTTCAGCAAGTTGATTGTCACGTTCTAGAATGTACAAGTTACCATTATGGGCTGTGATTTCAGACAATCCCATCCAGCCACTTTCCGCTTTCTCAAGAGGGTAGTGCGCAGCTTCCCATGTTTGGTTATTAAGGTCATAAGCGAGTAGCTTAGTTTGCTCTTTCGAGTCGTCTTTCCATGGTCTCTGAATCGCAATCCAAAGAGTGTTATCAACCAGCGTAATACCTTCTGCACCAAAACGCTCTTGCTGTTCTAGTAAAGCTTCAGGGAAAGTAATTGTTTGGTCGATGCTGCCTTTTGTTGTGACATGGTAAATAGCGTGAGGAACGTCTTTCTTTGCATTGCCCTCAGACGCTAACCAATAACCCCCTTCAGGGTCTACTGCGATACCTTCAAGATCGAGCTTTTCAGCGGCTTTACCGTTTTTAGTAAGCGTCATCTTATGAGTGATTTTCGCAGGAGATTGGTTTGCATCAATCGTGAATATAGCAGGTTGGGAAGAATAGAAGCTATCGCTTACAGCATACAAAATGCCTGATTTATTTAGATCAGCTGCTAAACCAGACAATGCCCCCCAACCAATAGGTGCACCGTCATCATCCAGTGTTGAGTGGATTTGAGGGTAGTTAGGCGCCTTATCCTGTAATTCATACAACATGACATGAGAGCGTGGCCCCTTGTCTTCAACAAGATCTGCTTCGTTTGCTGTCGCAATGATATTACGGCTTGGAATCGCAATAGCGGATTCTGGGGCGATGCCTGATGGCAACATTTGTACCAGTTCAGGTGCTTTACCAGTATCGCGGTAGACCCCTATTACTGAGCCGCGCTCAGACATTACAAAAATGTATGTTTCACCGTTAAATGTCGCAACTTCCAAACCTTCTGGTTCAGAACCTTTTTTACCTGAACGTTTTTCAGGGTAATGGCCTACACGGACAACTTCGTGTTCAAAGCTAGCACCGCTTTCAAATAATACGTCGCCTGTTTTGTTGAAGATGGTAAAGCCGCGTGCACCACCTTGGTAGTCGCCTTCGTTGGCAATAACAAAGCGTTCATCATCTAACCATTTAACCGCATCCGGTTCACGGTTTACATTGTTTAGCGATTCAGTAAAGGTCAGTGCGCCATCGCGCTTAACATCAATCTGAGTTAAATCAACGCTGCCTGCTGAGAAGTGATTGATAACCTTAGCGTTTTCTGCGTCGATGATAATAAGGTGGTTGTTTTCTTGTAGGGTAACAACGACTTCATTTTTATCATTGAATGCGACAAACTCTGGCTCCGGGTCCGTTGGAGCGATCTCAGCTAAACCTTCTACCGAGATTTTGTGTGTGGCTTTACATTGTCCAGTTTCGCTGTCGAACTCGATGATGCTGACAAAGCCTGCTGGCATTTGAGGCATCGCACCATCATTTAGATCTTCGTCACGTTCATTTTCGATAGCAACGGCAATGTAACGCCCGTCTTTAGACACCGCAACAGAGTCTGGTTGACCGTCTAGATTACAACGCTGAACAACTTTTTGTGTCGCTTGATCAACGATCGCAAGGTAACCACTTGGCTCTGTGTAGCTTGCTGATGTGTTGACACCCGCTACGACCCATTTACCTACTCCGGCAACAGATGTCGGTTCGCCTTTTAGGTCAACAAAACCTTTTGCTTTTGGGCTATGAATGTCTTTAATGTCTACTAAACCGATACCACCACGTGGACTGTCAGAATAAATCAAAGTGTTACCATCTTCAGAAGCGGTGATAATTTCTGCTGAAGTAATGGTGTTGATCGACTCTTTGCCTAGGTTCTGAGCGACGGGGAAGCTTGCTATTCGGTTAAATGAATCGGCAGAAGCAGATAGGCCAGCAGTCGTTAAACACGTTGCAATTAAAGTACGTCGAAAACAAGCACGTAACATAGGTAACTCCGTTAGTTGTTAGAATAAATTCCTTCTAAGGTACGATGAGTAGTTTTCAGTTACGCGCACTTTATATGACGCTTTTGTTAAGTAACGAACGTTTTTAATGGGATATATGTAAATTAGGAATAAGTCTGCGAACCAAAATAAGCGTCTCTGGTCGTATTCTTATTGTAAAAGTGAGTATTGTGAATGATGGTATTTAAAACGTTAGTACTAGGAGTCGGTGTACTGCTCAGTAGCACTGTAGTAGCGAAAGATTGGCAGGTTAAGATGTTAAGTTATGGCGAAAAAGGGCCGATGGTGTTTGAGCCTGATTACATTCAAGCGGACGTGGGTGATACGGTTACTTTTGTGCCAACTCAGCCAGGACATCACACTAAGTCTCAATTAACGCCAGCAGGGCAAGCGGGTTGGACCTCTAAGTTTAATCAAACCTACACTGTAGAACTGACTCATGAAGGACTGTCGTTGTATTTTTGTCCGCCGCATTTGATGATGGGCATGGTGGGGGTTATTCAAGTAGGAGAGGCCGGTAATCAGGCACAGTTTGACCAGGCTTATGATGCCATTAAGGATAAAGTGGTGGTCAATCCGGAACGCTTAGATCTTATAAAGAGTCAAATTCAGTAAATGAGAACAAGCAGGGTCGTTGCCCTGCTTGTTACTTGATAGCTATAGCTCTGTTACGAAAGTACCTTTAGGTGTCACAGGTAAGTACTTTTTATAAAAGTCTTGGTAGGCTGCATCAGGGTCTAGATCACTGAATAAGTCTGGATACATGGCTTTTGCATAAAACTGAATCATGGCCCCATCAAGGATGGTACGGCACGCGCCGTGGTATGCCCCATACATGCGGTTGTTTTTAACAGCGGTCAGCGTAGACCACCCGGTACGTTGTTTAAAGCCTTCCAAGCGTTGTTTTGCTGTCGCTTCGTCGACGCCTTGCCCCATGATCATTGAGGTATCACCATTACCTGTCTCATAGCCAGTCATGACAATGACATCAGGGTCAGCTGCAAGGATTTGTTCAGGGTTAAGCTTGCCCCACCATTCGACGTAGGGTGCTGAAATATTTTCACCACCAGCCATGGTCGAAATAGCGCCCCACATATTCTTACCAAAGGTATAGCCGACTTCATCGACGCCAGCAGCGCCGTATTCAGTATATACCGTCGGCTTAGGTAGGTTTGCTTCTTCAAGACGTTCCTGAATCATACTTAAGTTATGTTTGTATTCATTAGCAATCGCTTGAGCCCGTTCTTCTTGACCTGTAATGACACCAATGATTTCAGTGCTTTTCATATGAAGATCAAGAGTTTGAGCATTATAATCCACCACTACGACAGGGATACCAGCATTTTCTAGGCGTTCGACATCGCTGCCTAGACCTTTGAATTGCCAATCAGCCAGCATAATAAGGTCTGGGTTTAAGCTAATAATTTTTTCAACGGAAAAGGTTTTAGTGTCAACACGTCCAATCCCTGGAATCTCTGCTAAAGACGGTCGATGTTCAACGTACATATCCCAATTCGATGGACGTGCCTGCCAAATGTATTTAGACATACCAACAACATTGTCATAGGCAATCTCAGTACCAATCGCCATGTAGTCTTCAGGATAGAAACCCACTACAACACGTTTTGCAGGAGCATCGAAGGTAACTTGACGATCCAACACATCAGAAATAGTGACGTCTTGTGCGAAGCTGAGGCTGGATGCTAGAGCGATTGAAGTAAGCGCCACTAATTTTGGCATCATGGGAATTTCCTTTGTAAAATTCGCTGTAAAATATTCCGTGAATGAAACTCGATATCTAAAATACCTATGCATCACATTTTACTTTGATTTTAAATGATTTCGCAAACCATTATCGTTTATACTTTGCTGGCTAATTTTAATTCATTAACTCCTACCCTGCCTATTAGCGGCTAAGGGTGGCCTAGAAAATAGATGTATGCTGAATTCTGCCCTAATCACCGAAGCCGTCAATACACAGCGTCGTTTTGAAAAGCGTCGTTGGTTTGTTCTAACGAGTTTATTGTTGCTGTTACTGTGCTCGTTTGTTTTTGATATTGCCACCGGACCCTCTTTGTTAGGCATTCAGGATGTCTCTAACGCCCTCTTGAACATGCTAGGACTACCTGTAGATGTGGCTCGAACGACCGAAGTGATCGTGACCAATTTACGTTTACCGATTGCCTTAATGGCGGTAATTGTTGGCGGATCGCTGGGTGTAGGGGGAGCGGAAATGCAGACCTTATTAAACAACCCTATGGCGAGTCCCTACACCTTGGGGATGGCCGCAGCCGCAGGGTTTGGTGCTGCCTTAATGTTGTATGCGGGCTCGTTGGGCATGAGTGCTGAAATCGCTGTGCCTGTCGGAGCGTTTGTCTGCTGTATGTTATCAGCAAGCTTACTCTTTGGGTTAGCGATGATGCGACATATAACATCGGGTCAATTAATCTTGTCTGGCATTGCCTTGTTATTTCTTTTTCAGTCGCTTTTGTCTTTAGTGCAGTTTGTTTCATCCCCTGAGTTGAGCCAGCAAATCCTATTCTGGCTATTTGGCAGCTTAACTAAAGCGACATGGAGCAACGTAGCCATTACCGCTGTCGTAACTTTGAGTTGTACCGCAGTATTAATGAAAGACTCATGGAAACTGACGGCATTAAGACTAGGCGAAGAGCGTGCGAAGAGCTTAGGTGTCAATGTCACTCAATTACGCTTGAAAACATTGATTATTGTTGCGGTTATGACCGCCACCGCAACCAGTTTTGTTGGTATCATTGGTTTTATCGGCATTGTTGCTCCGAACATTGCTCGAATGTTGGTAGGCGAAGATCAACGCTATTTCTTGCCACTATCGTTTTTGGTCGGGGCATTCCTATTATCCAGTGCCTCCGTTTTATCGAAGGTGATTGTACCGGGAGCGTTATTCCCAATAGGAATCGTCACAGCCATTATTGGGGTGCCGTTTTTCTTTTGGCTAATTATTGGTAAGAGGCGCTAAACATGTTGGAAGTTCGCAATTTATCACTAGCATTTGATGATCTTGTGTTGGCTGATAACATGAATTTTACGCTTGATCAGGGTAAAACACATGTAATTATTGGGCCAAATGGCACGGGTAAAAGTTCTTTGTTAAAGACCTTGTTCGGTGATATTCAACCGCAGTCTGGCGAAGTGCTATACCAAAGTGCAGCATTAACCAAAGCGACGCTTAACCCATGGCGTCAGCGCTTTGGTTATATGCCTCAGGACATTAACCTTGATGTAGGCCTCAGTGTGTTGGAAGTGGTACTGCTGGGCCAATTAAATGCATTATCGTTAAAACTCGGAGACAGCCTTTTAGAAGAAGCACTTCAGGCGTTGGATCAAATAGGTTTGTTACATTTGGCTAATCGAGATGTCAGGACTTTGAGTGGTGGACAGTGCCAGATGATCTTGTTTGCGCAAGCACTTATGCGAAAACCTGAAATATTGATGCTAGATGAGCCAGTGAGTGCGTTAGATCTCCACTTTCAGCAGGTGCTTTTAGATCATCTTGACCAGCAGACTAAGCAGAAAGGCTGGATTTCGCTGATGATTTTGCACGATCTAAACTTAGCGGCGCAATACGCGGATAACCTGTTGGTACTTAAAGGTGGGAAAGTGGTCGCGCAAGGTGCTCCCAAAGACATTTTAACGGCTGATTTAATCGAAGACGTCTATGGGGTCAAAGCGGATATTCAGCTCGATAGCCTAGGTGTTCCTTTTGTAAGAACCCAACGACGTGGTGCGAGAGCATTTATGTCGATGAAAGACACGCTTGTCACCTCAGAGCAGTCTACTAAAGAACGAGCTCTATAGTTTTCTATAAACGCCGTTTATTCAAACAAAGGTCTAGTCTTTTATTGTGCTAGGCCCTTTTCTATACAGACGACTTTTAATTATATGAATACAAATCATTTCTTAGCCGACTGGCGACAGCTCTCTGCGGCGGGTCGAGTATTAGTGATTAATGGCTTTACCTTCAATCTTGGTTTTTACATGTTGCTGCCGTATCTAGCTGATCATCTGCAGCGAAATTTAGGGCTAAGTCCTTGGCATGTAGGATTAGTAATAGGTCTTCGAGTATTGAGCCAACAAGGCTTATTTCTAGTCGGTGGTACATTAGGTGATTATTTAGGCTACCGACGTTTAATCTTAATGGGATGCCTAGTTCGAGTGGCTGGGTTTGTATTATTAGGCTTTGCTGCCAATTTACCGTTATTGCTGCTTGGGGCCTTTCTGACGGGGTTTGCTGGTGCTTTGTTTACGCCTTCAAGTAATGCTTATTTGGCCTATGAAGCGCCCGATCAGGTTCGTCGGGATCGAATCTTTGCCATGCAAAACTGGACCAGCGAAGCAGGAATGTTTTTAGGGCCATTACTTGGGATTTCTCTGATTAGTTTAAGCTTTCAATGGGTAGGCTTAGGTGCGGCATTATTATTCTCACTTTTGTTTGTCATTCAGTGGCGCTTTTTACCCGATTTAGTGGAGCAAGAAAAGCGAAGTGGACCGGGCGCTTCATTTTGGCAGCAGTGGCATTCAATGCTGCTGAATCGACAGTTCATGAAGTTTATTGCTTGCGCTTGTGCATTCCATTTGTTCTTTCACCAATTGTATTTATCACTGCCCAGTGAAGTGGAGCATCGTGGATTAGGCACCGATGTGATTACGTGGGTCTTCATGACGTCTTCAATTATGGGGATTTTACTGCAAATGCCGATCAGTCGTTGGGTGGCTAATGGTATGGGGAGCGCTAAAGCCATGGGCCTAGGGATCTTTTTGATGGGGAACGCTTCACTGTTTTTTCTCGCGCACGTGACACATTTTCCTTGGGCAAATTTTATCGCTTACGCCATAATATTCAGTCTTGGTTCAATGCTGGTGTTGCCTCTACTTGGCTCTTATGTCCCTAAGTTTTGTCATAAATCAGAGCTAGGCAGCTACTATGGGTTGTATTCCTGTGTAGGTGGTATCGCTGCGTTTACCGGAAACGTCGGTGTTGGAGCTCTGCTATCAGCAGAAACGGTTCCAAGGGAGTTCGTTTGGGTTGGTTTTGCTCTTATCGCATTAATAGCGGGGACCAGTCTTTATCGTCAAGTAAAACGTTTTGACTTAGCATCTCGTTAGCTTATGGACACAAAAAAGCCCGCACTTCTTGTGCGGGCTTTTGATACTTTAAATTAAACATTTAGAAGCGGTACTCTACACCGACACTTGCTTGATTAAAGTTTGTGTCGAAGTCGGTATTTTCAATATCATCCGCAGCTTCATCTACACTCAGATCAGCGTCATACCAAGTGTATTGGGCATTTAATAGTAATTGATCGGACAGCTTGAAGTTAAAACCTGCTCCTGCAAATAGGGCTTCATCATCTGAACTGCCTTTGAAGCCTGCAACGGAGTAGTCAGTGTCGTACCATACTTGACCTGCTTTGGCGAAGAACTCAATAGACTCAGTTAGAGGTAGGATACCTTTTACCGCTGCACTGTAGCCATCCGTTTCAGCATTAGCAATGTCACTGCCATAAGAACCGAAGTCCGTGTAACCACCCTCTAATGCCATATATTGATTAAAGCGGTAACCAATTAAACCTTGCCAAACGTCGTTGTTGTCATCGAAGTCATCATCGCCATCTACTTTAAGGTAGCCGTAATTACCACCAACGTATAAGCCACTTTCATTCGTGCTCCAGTCTTGAGCCTGAGCAACCGATGCAAAAGATGTAAGGGCAAGGGTGCTTGCTAAAATAGGCATTACTTTTTTCATTGTATTACTCCTTGTGACCAATTTGGTTTGAACTATTTCAGTGTTGACCGAATTAGAAATGGAGTAAATACAAAGTGCGACGTCTTCTTTTTTGATGTGCTGTTGCTTCAGGTTATATGCATGAAGTTGCCAAAGTAGTAGTGATTTGGGTGTTTCTTGACATATTTTTAAGGCGTAAAAAAGCCCTAATGGTATGCCATTAGGGCTTTATAAAAGCATAAGCAGCGAATCAATGCTTAGAAAGTGTAGCCAACGCTTGCCATGAAGCCTAGTGGGTCGATATCAAGTTCAGCAGATTTAACACCATCGAGTTTCACATCAGTGCTGATATCCATGTACCAAAGAGATGCGTTTACAAACAAGTTTTTAGAGATGTTGTAATCCACACCAGCTTGAAGCGCTAGGCCAAACGAGTTATCAAGGTCAAGATCAGTACCGGCAATGGCGCCCGTTGTTTCTTCATCGAAGAAAACGGTGTAGTTCAAGCCTGCACCTACGTAAGGACGTACAGTGCTTTCAGCATTGCCGAAGTAGTACTGCGCCATCAATGAAGGCGGAAGGTGAGACACTTCACCGATTTTACCTGCACCGGCTAGCGTAACATCGTGAGTAAATGGCGTAGCTGCCAACAATTCAATACCGACATTATCAGAGTACATGTAGGTTGCTGTTAGGCCAACTTGAAGATCGTTGCCCACACTAAGGTCAAGACCAGTGCTGCTTTCGTCTGGCATAACATTGATTAGACCGCCACGAACAAACATATCACCCGCTTCGTGAGCCATAGCGAATGGTGCGCTAACGATTGCAGCAGAAAGTAGAGCGAATTTAGTTACAGATTTCATATCAAAGTCTCCTGATGGACGCAAGTAAGATGTGCTAACCATACGCCTTAGCAGAATAAAGAAATTAACCTAGATCAATTTATGAGAGATACGTGTGTTCAATAAGAGATATTTATTAATCTACGTCATGAAAATAGGCTTAATGGGGAGAGGTAAGCGCCACTTACTGAAGTTATGCGTGATTCATTCTTTTTTATATCAACCTAGAAATACACATCATAGTGGTTATATCTGTGTGCTTCAGTATAAAAAAAAACCGCTACAGCGTAGCGGTTTTGGGGATTAGGCGCAGGCCTTATTTTTTGGTAAAAACTTCTGCAACTTCACGAATAGGGATCGGTATTTGATAATGGCCAGATGCTCTTGTTCATTTAAATGACTCATAAGCTCTTCAATACTGTCGCTGCTCTCTATTTGCCAAGCGGCGCAAACTTTATGACGGTCGAATTGTTGGCCTTCCTGCTCCGGTAACTGAGCTAAGTGCCACGTGTAAAAGCTGACATTGTCGATGTAGCTTTTAAGTGGCACGTCTTGATCCAAGTCTAGCGGATTATTCTGATCTAATTGATGTATTTTTTGCTCAAGTCGTTTAACGATGGCTGTTGGTCGTCGTTCTTCTGGACCTTTTAGTAAGCCAAGTTTCGATAGCAAGTTACCGCGTTTAGCGCCACCACTTAACCAAGACAAGGGAATGGAGCAAATAAGTCCGAATGTGATAGGTAGAGACCAATAAAATAATTGTGCGCTTAAAAAATAGGCGCTTGCAGCTAGAAGTAGACCAAAAATAGTGTGATAAATATGAGCGCGGGTCGTTTCAGACCATTTATTAGCACCGTCATCACGCGATTGAGGCTTCCAGCCGCTGTCTCTTCCTTTAAGGACATCCATTACGACGAGGAATTGAGAGAACATCAGAATAGGGGCATACAATGCAGAGACAAGGACCTCTAGTAATGTGTCCAATGTCAACATGATTGGGCCGCCAAATTTTCGGCACTGGCGCCAATGAAGCATGGCATTAAGCCAGCCAAAAAGTTTAGGAGCTAATACTAGCGCCATGGAAAGCACAAACAGTGATCGAGCTTTTTCAAAGTCAAATACTGGCCAGTTTGGGAAAAGCGATAAGTTACTGAAGTACTCAGGGCGAACAAAGTGGGCTTGTACAGCTAGAGCAAAACCGACTGAGATCAGCGCAAACCAAAAAACGGCGCTAAAGTAAGAAAAAATCCCCGTCATTAGGTGCATGCGAGAAGCAAAATGGAGCCCTTTCGCATTAACAAATGCTTTATGCTGCAAGTTCCCTTGACACCAACGTCGGTCTCGCACCATAACATCGATAAGTGATGGCGGTGCTTCTTCATAGGACGCTTGTAAGTCGGTATCAAAGCGAACTCCCCAGCCCGCACGACGAAGCAATGCCGCCTCGATAAAATCGTGGCTCATTACGTGGCCGCCAAATGGTGCTTTACCTGGCAAGATAGGCAGTCCGCAAGCCTCTGCAAACGCCTTGGTACGAATGATAGCGTTATGACCCCAAAAGTTAGACGCATTGCCATGCCATGTGGTTAAGCCCGCTGCGTAGATAGGGCCAAAGCATTGGTTGGCAAACTGCTGAATACGGCTATAGAGCGTATCTGCACGTATAATAGTTGGTAGTGTCTGGATCAAACCTAAAGAAGGTTCAGCTGCCATACGGCGTGACATTGAAGTAAGGCATTCGGCGCTCATTAAGCTGTCGGCATCCAGCACGATCATGCATTCATAATCGCTGCCAAAGCGAGTGACCCACTCGGAGACGTTGCCGGCTTTACGTTCTGCATTATTAAGGCGTCGACGGTAGTAAATAGGGCAAGCATGCTCGTCTTGATTCAAAATAGGGTAGAAGGTTTGTTTCTCTTTTATGCTGTTTTCAGCTTGGTTTGTGTCACTTAGAATAAAAAATGCGAACTTCCCTGGCGCTTTTTCGACGAGGTCATCATGCATGGCTTCGATACTCGCACGAATACGAACAGGATCCTCGTTATAAACGGGTAATAGAATAGCCGTTACCCTCTCGGTATCTTCTTCTCTTCGCTTCTGGCGGAACGGCGAAAGCTTGAAAATAAGGCCTAATGTCGCCTGACTAAACGCAAATGAAATCCAAGTAAAATTGATGCAGAAAAGCGTTAGGAATAACCACTGTAACCAAGTGATTTGATTAGTGCTTAATACCTCATACATCTCTTTAGCACCGTAGGCTGATAGCCCAAAGGTGACTGCGATGATAAATAGGCGCGACAGCAATGTTGTAACCAAAAAACGCTGATTCTGCTTTTTAGCGGCTTTTTTAGGTTCATCAACTTCATGACGAGGCATGTCTAGATTTGCCTCACTGGGTAATGCGTAGAGTCCTGATTCTTTCATTTTATGATCCATCATTATTTTAACCAACGGTATAGCCAAGTCGCTGCAAGAGGCGTGTCATCATGTTTTAATTGCACTCGTAATTCAGCTGAGTTGGCATTGTCAGGGTCAAATGTCACGAACGCTCTGAGGCCTTGTTCGTAAGGGTTAGGTGCGACATGTGCTTCAATAATATTGCCTTGGCTGATACTTGCTTCTATTTCGACAGAGTTAATGTCTTGGACTTCAATGTTGTTAAAATCTATAACAACTTGAGGGTGCTCAGCGGCGAGTTTTTGGCCTTGTGCGCTGCGCACCACATGTGGTTTACCAGACAGTACAGGTGTGTCATTTGTCAGCGTTAAGCGGTATGAATAGTTAAAAGGCTCACCTTTTTTCAAGGTTTTCTCAGGCTGCCAATAGGCGACAATATTATCGTTTGCTTCTGAATTTGATGGGATCTCAACAAGCTCAACATGACCTTTTCCCCAGTCGTTCAGGGGTTTTACCCAGATAGATGGGCGCGTTTGGTAATGCGCCTCTAAATCTAAATAGTCCTCAAAGTCTCGATTACGCTGAATTAAACCAAATCCTTGAGGGGTTTGATCCATGAATGCGCTGATTTGAAGGTTCTCAGGGTTCATAAGAGGGCGCCATAATGTTTCACCACGCCCCGTTTGAATTTGTAAGCCTTCAGAATCATGTACAGCGCGTCGATAATCCTCTGTTTCAGGATGATCCATCGCACCGTTAAACATATACATTGATGTTAGTGGTGCGAGTCCCACATGTTGAAGATCCTTTCTTGGAAAGAGCGTGGCTTCCACATCGATTCGTGTTGGCGCTCCTGGGAAAATGCCAAAGCGGTAAGCGCCCGTGACACTTTTACTGTCTAGCAGTGCATGCACAACAATGGCTTGTTGCGAAGAGGAAGGACGTTCTATCCAGAAATGACGAAACACCGGAAACTCTTCACCTGTTGGCTGAGCCACATCCAGTGCCAGTCCTCTCGCTGAGATACCATAATTCTGCCCTTTGGACACTGCGCGGAAATAGCTTGCCCCTTGAAAAACAATAAATTCGTCTTTGTAATCGGGACGGTTAATCGGGTAATGCAAACGTAGACCTGCAAATTTACCGACGTCTGAAATAAGTTGATCGATTTCATCTGTAGGCGTTACAAATGAATCCTTAGTTGCTTGTATCGGATACGCTTTACCACTCTCAACCGCGTCGATTTCCACTAAGTCTTTATATAGAAAGCCAGGAGCAAACAGCTGAATAGAAAATTGGGTAGGGGATTTGCCCCACACGGCTTGGTTTTGCTGAAAATTAATTTGGCGATAAGTATCGTAATCAAGGTTATTTAGAGCATCAGGCGCTCGAGCTGGATCTTGCATCGGCTGTTGTGCGAGCTGCTGTGCCAAGTCAATGACTGTTTTGCGATTGAAACTGTAGCCTTGATTCATTTCAGAGGTGTTAGCATCTTCCACTGAGTCGGATGCCGATAGCGAAGCTGTATTGTTCTCTGCCATGAGCCCTGAGCTAAAGCACACGGATGCAATCAGTGGTAATGTGAACGTGGTGAGTTTTTTCATAAAAGTGAACAATTCGAGTCTCAAAAAAAGTGGGTAGGTTCAGCTTAAACAGTTACTTAGCTAGCCTAATTATCTAATTATCTAATTATTATGATAATGATTAATAAGCACAACAGTGTGATTTTGCTGTCGAGAAAGCGCAAAGAAAACGGAATGTATAGGGGCTGCATTTATACACTGTAAAGACTGTATAATTGACTGATTAAGAAAGGAAATATCGTATACAAATAAGGCGCTTTTGCACCATAAAAAGGCGTTTTTGGCCCATATTTGCATACGTCATGCTTAACACTGAGAGATGACTTTATAGGAGTGCTCTATGGCATTATTGCTGGTTGGATTGGTATTGTTTATTGGGATTCATTCGATACGTTTATTCGCCCCAGATTGGCGGGAATTTATGATGCAGCAGTTAGGTGAAAATAACTGGAAAATGCTGCATGCTGTCGTCGCTATTATCGGGTTGCTGACAACGATCATGGGGTATGGATATGCTCGTTACAGTGCCGAATGGTTATGGGTTCCTCCTGTTTGGACGCGTCATGTTGCTGCGCTAATCATCCTGTTCGCGTTTATTTATATCGCCGCTGCCGCTATGCCGTATTCGAAGATTAAGGCCCGTGTTGGTGTACCAATGGTGGTCGGTATAAAACTCTGGGCATTTGCTCATTTAATCAGCAATGGAACGACCGCGGATGTCGTACTTTTCGGTAGCTTTTTAGCTTGGGCGGTAGCGAACTTCGTGATTTCACGACGTCGTATTAAGCAGCAAGGTGAGACGTTTTTGGCGCCAGATTTCAAGTATGACTTTATTGCCGTGGTGGTGGGCGTATTAGCGTACGTTGCTGTTGCATTTTATCTACACGGATTATTAATTGGTGTTGCACCTTTTGCGGTGTAGATCAATCCAAATAAAAACGCCCAGCTTTATGCTGGGCGTTTTTATTTATAGTGCTTTTAGCTTTTAAAGTAATGTACGTTTTCTTTTAGATCATTGGTCAACTGTGCCAGTTGTTTGGCTGTTTCTGAATTCTCCTGAGCAAAAGTCACCATTTCACGAGCGCCTTCATCCACTTCCGCTGTATTTTCACTGATATCTTTTGAAACACTGGTTTGTTCTTCCGTGGCGCTGGCTATTTGAGTCGCACGGTCGCTAATACTGGTTATAAGTTGCTTGATATCATCGAAACTTTCTCGAGCGGTACGAATATCTTCGACGCTGCGCTCTGATTGATCATGGCTACGCTGAATTTGTGTGACGGCGTTACCACTGCTGACTTGCAGGTTTTCGATCATTTTTTGGATTTCTTCTATGGAACTGTAAGTGCGCTGACTCAGAACACGAACTTCATCCGCTACAACCGCAAATCCTCGCCCTTGTTCACCTGCACGAGCGGCTTCAATGGCTGCGTTTAAGGCCAGTAAGTTAGTTTGCTCTGCGATTCCCGAGATCGTATTCAGAATAGAGTTTATGTTTTCTGCATCTTGGCTAACACGCTGGATGACCGTTGAAACGGAACTGACTTCGTTGGCTAGTTGCTGAATACTACGCTGACTGGCATCTATTTGGGCTTGTCCGGCTTCACTGGATGAAACCGCATTATCAGCATTGCGGGCAGTTTCCAGAGCATTGGTAGCAATTTCTTGTGTTGCTTGCGCCATTTCATGGACCGCGGTTGCGACCATCGTAATGCTGCTTTGTTGAGCAATTAAGCGGTCATGACTGTGACTAGAGGTAGAATTGATAGATTGGGATTGCTTTGATAGGCGGTTTTCAATGGATTTTATATTATTAATAGTGCCTTGCAATCGCTCAACAAATTGGTTAAACCCAGTTACGAGTTCGGCGACTTCGTCACGGCTATTGACAGTAATTCGCGCCGTTAGATCCGCGTCTCCTTCTGCGATGTCTTGTAAGCGAGCTGTTACAGTACGCAAGCCTTTTAAAAGTAGCTGAGATACTTTAAAGATGACAATGGAAATGATGATTAGCAAAATGATGGCGAAGAGTAATGCAGTTTTTGCAAAATCGTGTATTGGCGCCATCAGAGTGTCTTTATCCATGATCAGTGCTAACGTCCAGTTCGTTTTTCCCAGCTCTTTTAGATAGGCAAACTTAGTAGATCCGTTTAGATCAATTTCTTTGTAGGTAAAAGAAGTGGCCGCTTGTTTTAGGTCTGCAGGCGTAATCGAATAGTCTGTTTCGGTAATGTTTTTCTGAATCAGGTCTTTATTCTGATTTGCTAATATTTCACCGGATTGACCTATTAGCATCAGCTCACCGTCACCAAGAACATCCAGTTCAAGAATGCGGTCGAGCAAATCGTCTAAGAACACCAACCCGCCAATGGCGCCAATGAATTTTCCGTTGACGATGATCGGCTGCACAAAGGTCATCGACAGCTTTCCTGTCGACGCAGAAACATAAGGTGCTGTGACATAGGCGGCATTAGAAGACTTGGCTTCTTTATACCAAGACCGAGCTCTAGGGTCGTAATCCGCACTGTTCAAGCTTGGATCATGACGATACATATGGCCGTTTTCCAGACCCAAAAAAGTCATACCAAACCCAAGGCTTGATTGCGCTTGTTGCAAAATGGGTAAAATATCGGTCTCGTTTTCTCCTTGCGAAAGTTTTGTCTGTAGGTGCTGCTTAATGGCTTGCATGGTGCTTTCGCGGTCGTTATACCAGTTGGTTAGGTATATATTAATAGCGGAGGCTTGTGAGGCGGACTCGGATTGAATGCTATTTTGATTGGCAGTATCAAACTTGCTAAATGCTAACCAAGCTACCGCAATGGTTACGATCATTGTTGCAAGGATACTTTGTAGGGTGATTTTAGTCTGCAACGAGAGGTTCATTGGGCGTTCCTTTTTAAATGTGCAAATGACAGTTAGATGCTATAAGGTTTTTACACGATACAAACACTTTTTAATCAATGAAATATTTATTTTATTATAAAGTGATCTACCTATTAATGATTCAATTTTAAAAGGCTCAATTAAGTGAGTATTCGAACAACCCTAAAAGGTCTAGTGGCTTTGAATAAGGCTAGTCGACCATGGCATTTACCTGTGACGGCTGGTGTCGCGATTGGCGCGCCCGCTGTTATTGGTGCGTTAACTGGGACATTTAATGATGCCATGATTGCAAGCTTAGGCGCGATGGTATTTTTATACATGAGCCCAAATCGTACAACGTCTCGAATGTTGACGATGATTCTGTGTACGTTTGGTTTTATGGCGTGTTTAACGGTTGCGACGCTTGCCGCTGCGGTACCTGGATTAGCTCCGGTTGGGTTATTTCTAATTGCATTAACCGTTATTGTGATCACGCGCTACTATCGGCTTCCTCCACCAGGCAGTTTCTTTTTTATTTTGTCGTCGTGTGTCGCGATGGCAATGCCGTTTGAGTTTGCAGCAATTCCCATGCGAGTTGGCTTGATTGCATTAGGTGGGTTATGGGCTGTATTAATGGCATTTATTTACAGCCTTTGTACGGGTGCACACAGAACGACCTCGATCCCAGTAGAAGTCGACCCGAGAGTAAACGCTATATTATTAGAAGCGTTATTTTTAAGTATCTGCATCAGCGGTGCTTATGCTTTCGCATTGAGTTTGGATCTTGACAATCCTTATTGGGTGCCGATCTCGTGTGCGGCGATATTACAGGGTGCGACGTTCCGAATGGTTTGGCATCGTAATATCCACCGTATAGTAGGGACGTCTATCGGGATGCTGCTTGCCAGTTTTATTTTCGCGTTTCATCCATCACCCATCGTACTGGCTCTTTGGATATGTGCGCTGCAAACCATAGTCGAAGTTTTAATCGTCAAAAATTACGGACTGGCGGTGATTTTTATCACGCCTTTGACCGTCATTATGGCAGAGATTACCTCAAGTGGGATGGATGCGTCGGTGTTACTTGAGCATCGCATGATTGATATTGTGCTGGGTAGTGTCATCGGCTTTGTCGCTGGGGCAATTTTTCATCGTACGGGCCTATTTCGCTCGTTAGAACAAAAAATGGACGAACGTAGCCGATTATCAGAACTATTATTTTCGCGTACTCATGAATCAAACCACTCGGATCAGTAAATATACTCAGTTCTTTATTGCCTCTAAAGTTGTTAAAGTGCGCCTGTTGAACGGTGCTTTGTAAAAAGTGAAACGGGAAATAGGGAATCAGCCAGTGCTGATGATCCTATACTGCCCCCGCAACGGTAGGTAACAGCAAGGATTGCACGGCAGTCACCACTGATTTTTGGGAAGGTGGCTGTAAACGTTACCGAGTCCGGAGACCGGCCATTTGACTTCTGTTCTTTTCTCATACGGGTGGTATGAAAACCATTAGGAGGCACATTGTGCATATCGAACCAGGCGTTGTCACAGGCGCTAAGCTAGGATTGAGTTACGCAACTGCGGCATTGGCTTTTGCTATTGCCGCAAAATCTTCATTAGACACGATCAAAAAAGATGGCTTAGTCAGTCTTTTAAGTCGGGCATTGATGTCAGCTTTGCTGGTATTTATCTTTTTTGAAGTGTTTCCAAAACAGCCAGTAGGTGTATCGGAAGTGCACTTTATATTGGGATCGACACTGTTTTTGATCTTTGGCTCGGCTGCAGCAGCGATCGGGCTAAGTGTGGGGTTATTGTTACAAGGAGTGTTTTTCGCACCGTTTGATCTGCCTCAATACGCCATGAACGTAACCACGTTGTTATTGCCTTTATTTGCGATGACGGCCATCGCACGTCGAACTATTTCTGAGAAAACAGCGTACGTCGATATCCGTTATAGCCAAGCATTGCGCCTGTCTTTAACGTATCAAAGCGGGATCGTTGCTTGGGTTGCCTTTTGGGCATTCTATGGTCAGGGGTTTGGCGCTGAAAACCTTAGTTCTGTCGCGACATTTGGTATGGCGTACTTAAGCGTTGTGCTATTAGAGCCTATTTTGGATCTCGCAATCTTGGCCGGTGCAAAGACGTGTCGTTCTTTGCAGGGGTCACGCTTAGTAGAAGAGCGCTTATACCAAACTAAATAACATAAAATAGTAGTATTAAAGCCAGCGTTTACGCTGGCTTTTTGTGTTCTGTTTCTTGAATTAAGAAGGACAGAAAGGCTGCGTTTGCTTTGGACAAGTAACCATCTTTGCGCCAAGCGATGTTAATGTCCAGCCATACTGCTTCCGAAAAAGGGCGGGTAACAAGATGGTCATTTTCTTCAATGACCATCCCAAGTAGGGTGGTAATACCAAAACCTTGTTTGACGATGGATTTGATCAGTGGAATAAGGTTGGTTTCAAAGCCAAAGTTCGGTGTGACCCCTTGTTCTTGTGCCAGTCGGTCAATGACTCTGCGATGAAAATAACCTTCTTTAAACATCACCAATTCTTCTTTAAAAAATTGCTCAGACGTGACGCTTTCATATTGTGCGAAAGGGTGCTCTTGATTAACCGTGACCATCATTTGTTCCTTAAGTAAGGCACGTGTTTCAAGTTGTTCGCTGGGCTTCTCTGCGACGATAACGCTTAAATCAATTTCTCCGACTTCCAGCATTTGTTGAAGTTTCCATGTGCCACCCTCAATGACTTGCAGAGTCAGGTTCGGGTGCTGATGTCGAAATGCCATTAATATTGGAGGGAAGTAGTACGAGCCAAGCATGCTTGGGATGCCGACGCGTACTTCCCCTTTTTCAAGACCGCTAAGCTCTTGCATAGCGAGTGCCGTTTCGTCTGCTTGCTGAATGAGTTTTTTTGCATGATTTAGCAGTACGCGACCTTCATCGGTAAGACTGACTTTTCTATCTTGTCGATGAAAAAGGTCGACGCCGACTTCTTTCTCAAGCTTTTTGATTGCCATACTGATGGCGGGTTGAGCAATGTGCAGTCGTTCCGCTGCACGTGTAAAACTGAGCTCTTCCGCTACAGCTAAAAAATAGCGTATAGGTTTTATTTCTATCAATTTATGTTATCCAATCGATAATTTAAATATATTTTATTGATGCAAATATAATACGTATAGTCATTTTATTCTTCTATTATCGGAGTGGATAAGGTGATTGATACAGGTAGTTGGGCATTTTGGCGCGGTACATTAGCACTGGTGATTGGTTCGTTTATGGTTTTTGCGAACGTCTATGTCACTCAGCCCTTGTTGCCAATGATTGCGCATGAGTTTTCGATTTCCGAGCTCCAAGCCGCAAGCAGCTTTACCATTACCACTTTGACCTTAGGCTTATCTTTGCTGGTTTACGGGCCCTTATCTGACGCGTTAGGCCGTAAAAATATTATGATCATGGCGTTGCTTGGGGTGACACTGACGACATTTTCTCTTGGTTTTGTTACTCAATACAGTGAGCTGCTATTACTCAGAGCTTTACAGGGATTTTTTCTCGCTGGTTTGCCTGCTATTGCCGTTGCGTATCTGGGTGATGAATATCGTCCGCAAGCGATGGCTGTAGCCGTTGGTTTGTATATTAGTGGCAATACGATCGGCGGTATTGGGGGGCGCTTAATTGGCGGGTTTGTGGGTGAATGGCAGGGGCCTTCTGCGGCGTTTTTCGTAATGTCTGTTGTCAGTATGGTATGTTTCTTTCTGTTCTGGGTATTACTGCCAAATTCCGAGAACTTTCATGCTAAGCGTTTTCACCCTGCTACATTATTCACGAATGTAAAGCTGCATATAAGCAATCCTATTTTGTTAATGTGCTATTTGATTGGCGGCTTTAATTTTTTCATATTCATTAATCAGTACAGCTATATTACGTTTGTTTTAGAAGCTGAGCCTTACTCTTTGTCTGCCACGTATGTCAGCCTGCTTTTTTTAACCTATTTGACCGGGACGATAGGGTCAGCGTTCTCGGGAAAATTAGCGGCGTATTGTTCGCAACCAAAAATTATGGCACTTGGTACACTTATACTGATGCTAGGCTCTGCGATCACTTTATACGGGTCGTTAACTAGCATCATTATTGGTTTGCTGATTAATTGTTTTGGCTTCTTTTTATGTCATTCCACGGCCAGTGGCTTTGTAAGCAAAAATGCTCATCAGGCAAAAGCCAGCGCATCGTCTTTGTACCTAGTATTTTACTATTTAGGGGCAAGTGTAGGTGGGTTCTACTTAGATCCATTTTGGCAGGCTGGAGGTTGGATAGGAGTTGTGCTTGGTTCTTGGCTGATTTTGTCCGGAGTGTTTGTGGTGGCTTTGATTTTGTCCCAATATCATCTAAAGCAATCGAAGCTGTCTACCGGTAGCTTGACTTCTAATGCCGTTTAGAAGAAGCAACGTTTTCACAAGATCTTAATTAGCAATCCTTAATGTGTATCTAGCTGATTTTGAAAAACTTAATGGTACTAGTCGAAGAGAATAATAAGCTTATACAATTGTGTGATAATTCTGTTTTATGTCATGTTAAGGGTTGTTTTAATACAACCCTTAACGCTGTATAGTCTTTCTCTATCGTTAGAGTTAGGTGTACCAAATAGGTACTGTGTTTATCGACAGCGGCTGGGCAGTAATGGCATCAAAATTGAATCGATCACTGTATATAAAACAATCGCTGGCCACATTTATACTGGCCGTAGTATTGAGCCTAGTTCTTAGCTTTTTCAAATCTTACCAAACTATCCAGCAAGAGCCTTACCGAATTCAAAAAGAGTTTAACGATCTTTTGTCCATTGTTGAGCGACCGTTGGCTCAAGCGTTGTTTCGTTTAGATAAAGCCTTTGCCCAACAGCAAGTCGAAAGCCTGCTGTATAATCCTGCTATAGCTAAAGCCGTTGTTTTTGATGAAAACAATAACGTATTTTCTGAAGCCAGTGCGCCGTATATGGAGCCCTCTTGGAGTGGTGAGATAGCGAACTTTTTAATACGAGATGAGTTAACGGTAACCCGTAATCTGAATTACAGTGGTATAGAAATACAGCTGGGGATCATTCAAGTTGAGCTCGATCGACGTTATCTAATAGAGCAAATTATTGGTTTTAACAGCCACCTTTTCATACAAAACCTCATAAAAGATATCTTACTGGCGTCTATTCTTTCTCTGCTTTTTTATTTTATTGTTACACGTCCACTCAAACAGCTTACGTGGTCGATCAGTCGTGTCGATGAAAACCAAAATGTGGTGATGCCACCTTCATTTGACGCCCTGCATCGGCACGATGAACTGGGTCGTTTAAAGTCGACATTTAGTGAATTGTGGCGTCGTTTAACCAGTGCTCTTGATGCATTAGAGCGAAGCCATCAGCACTCTAAAGCAATGATCAGTCACGCAGCAGATGGCATCATTGTCTTGGATGAAGCGTTAACGATTTGTGTTGTAAACGAAGCCACCGAAAAACTGATGGGTCTTCCTTCAGAGCAGTTAACAGGTATCTCTTTAGCCAGTTTGCAGGGTGGAAGCTTTTGGGTGTCTCTAGAAGAGTCGTTGCATAATTTACCTGTCGATGAGGTGATGACGGCGGAGACTACCTTATCGACAAACCAGCATTTTATTCCAATTGAAATTCGTATTAGCAAATATCAAGTTCAAGGTGAAACAGAGGTTGTACTGCTAATGCGAGATTTATCTGAGCGAAAAGAAGCGCAACAGCGAATCAATCGTTTATCGTATTACGATTCGTTAACACGTTTGCCTAACCGAACATTGATGATTGATCATTTACAGAAGTCCATGGACCATATGGCAAAAGGTCATTTTGGGGCTTTGATCATTTTAGACTTAGACCGCTTTAAGACCATCAATGATGCACTAGGCCACAATGTTGGTGACCAGCTTTTAGTGGAAGTTGTTGAGTCTTTATTGCCGCTAGTTCCACCCAATACCACGTTTGCCCGTATGGGGGGGGATGAATTTGTCTTTTTGTGGAGCCAAGTTCGTGGCTCCATGAATGAGAGCAATGTTCCTATTATTAGCTTTATGCAAAGGGTGTTAGCGTCTTGTTCTGATCTCAAACATGTAAGTGGTCATGATTTGCATATAACAGCAAGTATGGGCGTTTCATTTTTTGATGGAAGTGAAGAGTCCACTGCTATCATCGTTCGTCAGGCGGATACCGCACTTTACAAAGCGAAAGAGCTCGGGCGAAACACCTTTGCTTTTTTCCAAGAGGACATGCAATCGCTGTCTGATGCGCGTTTGAAAATGGAGAAATCGCTGTATCGCGCGGTTAAAAATGAAGAGTTTGAGGTTTATTACCAGCCTCAAAATAATGAAAAAGGCGAGATCATTGGTGCCGAAGCGTTATTGCGTTGGGATGATAAAGATATGGGCCGCGTCTCCCCAATGGATTTTATCGGTATCGCTGAAGACATTGGCTTAATTCATGATATTGGCCGGATTGTTTTAAAGCAGGCTACATCACAAGTAGCGACTTGGCTTCAGCAAGGTGTTTGGCAAGAAGATTGGCGCATATCGATAAATGTGAGCCCGCTGCAATTTGCGCATGAAAGTCTGATCGATGGTATTATGTTTGCCCTCACAAAAAGTGGTTTACCTGCTAAGTTGATGGATATTGAGATCACTGAAAATACCTTGATGACGGATTTGGACAGTGCTTTGTCTAAAATGGAGAAAATTCGCTCTCTGGGAATTAGTTTGTCAATCGACGATTTTGGTACGGGCTATTCTTCGCTCAAATATCTGAAAGATTTACCTATCGATCGCCTTAAAATAGACCAGTCTTTTGTTCGCGACTTAATTGCTGATAAGGATGATTACGCAATTGTTTTAGCTGTGATTGCCATGGCTAATGCCTTATCCTTGAAAGTATTAGCGGAAGGCGTAGAAACAAATGAACATTTTAAACAACTGAAATTAATGGGTTGTTACACCTATCAGGGGTACTACTTTGGTCGACCTATGTGTGCGGTCGATTTCGAGTCATTTTGTGAAAATTCATCTGCTGCACTCTGAGTTCAGAATACAGCAGAGTAGTACGAAATAATGGAGGCTGAAGCATGATAACAACCCCTACTATTCCTTTCGTAAGTACGATGAACGAATCCGATGAGAATGTTTGGTTACAAGCTTTATCTAAGTTAATGCCTGATGAGACGATTCTTCCTTTACGAATGCTTAACGATCAAGCACGTCAATTAGTCGACATTGCCATAGTTGCGAATCCAAACCCAGAAGAGTTGCAAACACTGCCGAATCTGGTCTGGGTTCACAGTGTGTGGGCGGGAGTTGAAAAAATACTCCAAAGCCCAGTGACTCATAATTTTAGTATTGTTCGGTTAGTTGACCCTAAACTTAGTCAGACGATGGCTGAAGCTGTATTAGCATGGACATTATACCTACATCGAGATATGCCAGAATACGCTGCGCAGCAAGCAAAAGCAGTTTGGCAGCCATTGTCTTATATTTCTGCTAGCGAACGAACGGTTGGCGTGCTTGGCCTAGGTGAGTTAGGTAAAGAGGCTGCATTGTTGTTAGCGAAGCTCGGTTTTAATGTGATTGCTTGGAGCCGAAGTCAGAAAACGATTGACCAGATTGAAACGTTTTCAACGAGTGAAGGTCTTGATAGGGTATTAGGGCGAAGCGATATCTTAATCTGTTTATTGCCTCACACCCCGGCCACAGAAAATCTTTTAAGCTTCGAGAACTTAAGCAAATTAAAGCCAGGGGCAAAACTGATTAATTTTGCGCGAGGACGAATCATTGATGATGAAGCTTTGCTTTATGACCTCAATCGTGGGCATATTCAGCATGCTGTATTAGATGTATTTGCCTACGAACCTTTGCCCGTTTCGCATACATTTTGGACTCATCCTAAAGTCACCGTTCTGCCTCATATATCGGCCCCTACGACAGTGCAAAGTGCAAGTGAAATAGTGGCTCAAAATGTTCGTAACTACCGCCATTTGCGGGTTTTACCTGACACGGTGAATACCCAGCTTGGGTACTAATACTTTCGTTATAAAACAATAAAAGGAAGTCACTATGCCGCATTGTATTATTGAGTACAGCCAAAATCTTGAGCAAGAAGTGCCACCACTAGATTGGATGGAGGCGGTTCAGCAAGCTTGTCTTGAGTCCAACTTATTTGAAGCGAATGATATTAAACTACGCGCTTTTGCCTGTAAGCATTTTATAACGGGTGGTGTTCAGGATGCCTTTGTGCATGTAACAATCCGACTGTTGCCTGGGCGAACATCGCAACAAAAATCTCAACTTTCACAGTCTGTCCTTGATGCTTTGTGCCGCTTTGCCGTGAAACAGGTTAGCCTGTCAGTAGAGATATGTGAAATGGTGCAAGACAGTTACATCCGCAAAGTCTTTTCTAGTTAATTACCCTTTATTAAATAAACATTTCAATAGGCAGGATCAGGTCATGAATTGGCGAAAGGTAAGTATGCTCTTAATCAGCTTAGGGGTTTTCTCTAGTGCTTGGGCTGTAGATCAACCGTCAATAGACGATTCTAGTACAACGCAAAAAACGAAATCATCGATGGAACCTGATGTGCCTGAGCCAATTGCTGAGCGCGCTAGAAAAGCCAATGGCATGATTGAGCAGCGTGTTCAGCGAGAAGAAAGAACCTCTAATGAACCTTTTGTTTTAACGCCTCACCGTCCTAATTATTTTCTGCCTGTTTATTACACACAAAAGACAGGGGATCGCGACACATATAACAGTATTGAGTCCAATGAATTACAGGATGTAGAGTTTAAGTTCCAATTGAGTTTTAAATTTCCGGTTGCAAAAGGGGTACTGGGTCGAAACTCTAAACTGTGGTTTGCTTACACGCAGCAGTCTTATTGGCAAGCCTACAATAGTGAAATATCTGCCCCATTTCGAGATACAAATTACGAACCGGAGGCCTTCATTACCACGGAGCCCAATTTTTCTTTTTGGGGGACTGAGCTAAAACACATTAATTACGGCATCAATCATCAATCTAATGGTCGTGCTGATCCTCTGTCTAGATCATGGAATCGAGTGTACGCGGATTTTATATTTGAACGTAATAACACTGTTGTGTCGTTCAAACCTTGGTATCGCATTCCTGAATCCGATGAGGACGATGACAACCCGGATATTGATGACTACATGGGAAATGGCGAGTTGACCATTGTGCATGTGGACAATGATGTGACATACGATTTGGTACTGCGCAACAATCTTAATTTCTCCGACAATCGTGGAGCAGTGCAGCTGGGCGTGAGTTTTCCAATGTGGGGCAAGGCGCGCGGTTACGCGCAATATTTCGAAGGGTATGGGCAGTCATTATTAGACTATGATAACTACACGCGCTCATTTGGTTTAGGAATTATGTTGTCGAACTGGTTATAGTTGTTTTAATAAGTAGAACATCATATTTGTATTACACGCTCCTTCGGGAGCGTTTTTTTGTCATAAAAGCATCATCCTCCTGCCACGAAAATGACACCCAAACTTTCTATGTTGTAAGTATAGAAGACGTGTAGAGGCGGGGGGGTTATGAACATACTGAACAGCATTCACAACATGGACGTTTCGACGTTTTATTGGCTGATGGCACGTAAGCATCGCCAAATTATGACACGAGCAAGTCGTGTTGTTTCAATGTCTGCTGATGGGCCTTTGTACGTCTTATTAGCCTTCTCAATGTGGTCTATGGGGTATTCTCAATGTGCTCTGATCGTTGCTGTAGGTTTCACAATTGAGCGCATACTGTATCTGCTTCTGAAAAAGAGTTTTAAACGAAACCGTCCCGCCGACATTCTGGATGATTTTACGAGCTTTATCCGTCCTTCTGATCAATTTTCCTTTCCATCCGGACATACTTCAGGTGCCTTTTTTATGGCGTACTGCTTGAGTGAATGGGTTCCTGAATTTTATATGAGCTTTTACAGCTGGTCTGCCATGGTGGCTATGTCTCGAATCTTTTTAGGCGTGCACTTTCCAACGGATACGGCAATGGGGGCTTTGTTGGGAACGACATGTGCCATGGTGACATTTGAGGCTTTAGCATGAAAATTCTATATGGGGTACAGGGCACCGGAAATGGTCACATTACCCGTGCCCGAGCAATGAGTGTTGAGTTCGAGCGACTCGGTATCAAAGTGGATTATGTCTTTTCAGGAAGAGATAGAAGTGACTATTTTGATATGCAATGTTTTGGTGAGTTTCGTGCGTTTAGTGGATTATCGTTTGTTGCTAAAGATGGCAAGGTGAACTTGTTGGCAACGTATCGAAAAGCTCAGATAGTTCAATTATTTCGCGATATTCGTGCATTAGACTTGTCCTCTTATGATCTTGTCCTAACGGATTTTGAGCCGATTACTGCGTGGGCGGCCAAGCGACAAGGCAAACACTGTATTGGTGTTGGTCATCAATATGCCTTTCAACATGATATTCCTAAGTTTAAAGGGGATGTGCTTGGTGCCTGGGTAATGTCCAATTTTGCACCAGTAGCGCAAGGTATCGGGGTACATTGGCATCATTTTGATAAGCCTATTTTGCCGCCTATTATTCAGCATTCTAGTCAATATTCGATGAACTCTGCTGCAGACAATAACGTATTGGTATATCTACCGTTTGAAAACAGTGAAGAGGTTATGGAGTGCTTGGAAAGTGTCACGTCACACCGTTTCAGAATGCATTGCAAAGACATTGATCCAGGTGTTTACGGAAATATCGAAGTCTTTCCCTTTAGCCGAGAGGGATTCCAGAAAAACTTAAGAGAATGTGAATCTGTACTTTGCAACGCAGGATTTGAATTAAACTCTGAAGCGCTGCATTTGGGGCGACGAATTATGGTGAAACCCTTACAAGGTCAGGTGGAGCAACTGTCTAATGTCGTAGCATTGGAGCGTTTAAGGTTTGCGAGTTCGACGAGTGCTTTATCGTCAGATGTGATTCGTGATTGGCTTGATAATGCCAAAGTCGTCAGAGTTGCCTACCCGAATGTTGCTCGTGGTATTGCTGAGTGGGTCGCTGCTGGCGCAAAAACGCCGATCGAAGAACTGAGTACGGCGATGTGGCAGCATGTTCTGCCAAGTAATGGCGTGTATTTTTGCAAAAATGACATCATGCCTGCAGCAATATAATAATTGTGAGCGATGCGTCATAAACAAAGGCCTTCCAAAAAGGCCTTTGTTATTTCTAGATGAGGGTTGTTAGGTTAGTTGAAGCTTGAAAAAATCGACAGTGCGCTGCCATGCCAGTTCGGCGCTGTCTTCATCGTAGCGAGCAGTGGAATCATTATGAAAACCATGATTAACCCGTTCGTACATATGCGCCTGATAATCCACTCCCATGGTTTTTAAAGCACTTTCGTAATCGGGCCATGTTGCATTGACCCGTTGATCGAGTTCGGCGAAGTGTAGCAAGAGAGGGCCTTTTAAATTTTGTAAGTCAGTCGTTGGCGGTGTGCCGTAAAATGGGACAGCAGCATCAATCATATTAGGCCAAGAAGCGGCTAATTGGTTGGAAACATAACCCCCAAAGCAAAAACCAACAATGCCAAGTTTATTGGTCGTGATGGAAGATGATTTAAGGTACGTGGCCGCATCACTGAAATCTCCTAGAATCTTGTCTCGGTCCAAGGTCTTTTGCATTGCTCGGCCTTCATCATCATTGCCTGGATAGCCTCCCAATGGAAACAACGCATCAGGTGCGAAGGCGACGAATCCGTCTTTAGCAAGACGTCTAGCGACGTCCTCTATGTAGGGATTTAAGCCCCGATTTTCATGGACCACAATGACGCCTGGGGCTGGGTTATCGTTGCTTACACCAACGGGGGTTACTAGATAGCCGCGCGCTTTGCCATGTCCATTGGGTGCATCAATTTCAACATAACGAGCTGAAATCTGTGGGTCATTAAATGAGACTTGTTCTGCTAAAGCGTAATTCGGTAGTAAAGCAGCTGATACTGCCGATGCTGTAATTCCTGCTGCGCCTAGCGTTGATAAACGGCGAATAAAAGTACGGCGGTCGATATCACCGTGAGCGTACTCGTCATACCAATCAAATGCCGCTTGGGGGATGCTAGGTAGCTTTTCTTGTGAACTCATAGTGCGCTCCATCGTTAAGAGTAGGCATGGGTTAAGGATCTATAAAAGTTAGACTACTTTTGCGAATCAACCTAAATTTGATTGCGTTATCAAATGAAAAAAATGGCTTGATGTATGATTGAAGCTTAAAAGTATTACGCAATCGTAATAAGTGCGTTATAGCAGGAATTTACTCATTAACGCTGCCAAAATGGCAGAATGAGCAAATATATATATTTAACCGACTATGTGGCGGGAAAAGGCAGTGATAAGCATATTGCGTGCGCTGCTAGCAAAGCGCGCCTAGCTAATTTAAGTTTATCCTTCTCTCGCCAGTTGGCAACCAATGTAAAAGTTAATGCAATTGCACCATCACTTTTGATGTTTCAGGAAGGCGACAATAAGGAATATCAGCAGAAAGCATTAAAAAAATCGTTATTATGCCTAGAATCAGGTGAACAGGAAGGGGTTGCAGCGGTACAATACCTCCTAAGTAGTCGTTACATGACCAAGCGTACATTGGCTTTTGGCGGAGGTCGTCATTTGGCTTTACTAAGCAAGCTATGACGCTCTAGGCATCATGAATCAACGAATTAGCGAGACAAGGTATTGATATGACAACTGCAATGGCAGAAACCAATAAAGTTAGCACTATTGCGCTTTCCGAAGAAGCGAGTCGTGTTCGTGATGCGCTCATCAAGCATGGCCTTGAAACGCCAATGATAGACAACGGGTTTACAACAGAAGAAAAGTATCAGCGTATCAAATCTGCGTTTGAAGATGTTGTCTACACATTAGGCTTGGATCTAACGGATGATAGTCTGTCAGAGACTCCGCACCGAATCGCAAAAATGTATGTGAAAGAGATTTTCTCTGGGCTTGATTACGGCCAATTTCCAAAAATCACTGTCATTGAAAATAAAATGAAAGTGGACGAGATGGTTAAGGTTAGTGATATCTCGTTTACCAGTACTTGCGAGCATCATTTTGTCACCATCGATGGCTTAGCAAAAGTGGCGTATTTACCGAAGAACAAAATCATTGGTTTATCAAAGATCAACCGAATCGTGCGTTTCTTTGGTCAGCGTCCACAGGTACAAGAGCGACTTACTCAACAGATTCTGGTGACTTTGCAAGCATTGCTTGAAACAGACAATGTGGCGGTTAGCATTAACGCAACGCATTATTGTGTCAAAGCGCGTGGCGTGATGGATGCCAGCTCATCGACTCAAACTACGGCCTTAGGTGGTCTGTTCAAACGTAGCGATAAAACGCGTAGTGAATTTCTAGCGAATTAAATCATTCGATGCGCTCAGTACATTAAAAAAGGGAATCATTCGATTCCCTTTTTTAATGTACTGAGCTGATCTAAACCCTAGCTTACGCCTTAGCGGTGGTTAGCTTTGCTCGTTCGTTTTTTTTGATAAACCACTCGTTGAGATAAAGTGCGAACAGAATGATGCCGCCGCCAATGGCTAAACGAACGATATCGGCATCACGATTCCAAAACAAAACGTTTACTAAGATTCCCGCAGGTATCAGCAAGTTGTTTGCAACCGCTAGGGCGCCTACGTTGACCAACGTGGCGCCTTTGTTCCAAGCGAAATAGCCTACTCCTGATGCGATCACACCGAGATACACTAAAATCCCCCATTGAAGGTTTGTAGTTGGTAGCTTATCGGTATTACCGAGTAATAAGAAGCACGGTACAACAACAATAAATGCGCCAATAAAAAACCATCCAAACAGCGTTAATTGTGGAAGCTCTGTTTTGGTATTCGCCATAAGACGTTTGTACGCAACCTGTCCTAAACCAAAACATAGGTTAGCGCCCTGAACGAGTAAGAAACCTTGGATAAAGCCTTCATCAATGCCTTGATAGCGGATACTGATGGCTCCGGCGACAGCAATGATGGCGCTGATAATGTAAGTGGGGTGAAAGCGGCGCTCGAGAATATCGTTGATCAAAGCGATATAAATAGGTGTCATCACCGTAAATAGAAGCACCTCTGGCACCGAAAGATGCAAGAATGATTGGTAATACAGGCCATACATTACGCCTAGCTGGCAAGCACCTATCGCCATAAGTTTCAAAGCCAGTGGCTTAGGGGTTTGGCGAAGCTTAATGAAAGGCAAGAATACGAGCATGGCAAGTGTTATGCGCATTAAAACAGAAAACCAAGCATCTACTTGCCCCGCAAGATAAACACCGATCAGGCTGAATGAAAATGCCCATAGGCCAGTCATGGCCAATAAGATCCACATAAGATAACTCTCCGAAATTGACGCGGGCATTATAAAGACGACACGTGAAATTGTCAGTAAACTTATCAGTAAAGTGTGGTTTACTAATGTATTTTATACAGTCTGTTTAGAGGTTTGACGCTTAGTGGTTAAAGAATGAAATAAAAAGCTTGACCTGTATAAGCGTTTCTCTATAATACGCCACATTCCTTGCGGGAGTGGTGGAATTGGTAGACACGCTGGATTTAGGTTCCAGTGCTTCACGGCGTGAGAGTTCGAGTCTCTCCTTCCGCACCAAATTTAAAAAAGCCGATCTAAATAGATCGGCTTTTTTATTGCCTAAAATAAATGGTTGATACATAAAGCATTTATTTATATTAAGTCGAGTCGCTTTTTTTATAAAAGCGCTAAAAAATACTTGACCTTAAAATGCGTATCCCTATAATACGCCTCATTCCTTGCGGGAGTGGTGGAATTGGTAGACACGCTGGATTTAGGTTCCAGTGCTTCACGGCGTGAGAGTTCGAGTCTCTCCTTCCGCACCAAATTTAAAAAAGCCGATCTATTTAGATCGGCTTTTTGTTGCCTGAAATTTATGCCCACCTATACATTTTGTGTGAATATTGCGCTCATCTTAGTCAATACGCCGATATATGATCTCTATGCTGGTTTTGTGGGTTCATTATCATTCTCTAGAGCGTTGCGGTGGAATAGGCTGGGAAATAAGTACACCCATATACCGACTACAGCGATCGTGCCAAAGCCTCCAAGCACAATGGCTGGTACAGTGCCAAATAACGCCGCCGTTGCACCCGATTCAAATTCCCCAAGCTGATTTGAGCTGCCAATGAAGATTGAATTGGCGGCACTGACTCGTCCTCGCATATCATCCGGTGTTTCCAATTGAACTAAGGTTGAGCGAATGACTACGCTGATCATATCTGAGGCGCCCAATACAAACAGTGCTGACATAGATAGAAGTAAATGTTCCGATAACCCAAATACAATGGTGGCTAAGCCAAATAGGGCGATGGCGGCGTACATGATTTTTCCAACACTGTGGGTTAAAGGATGTCGAGCCAAATAGACAGACATTAATAGTGCGCCCACTGCTGGCGCACAACGTAGTAAGCCAAGCCCCCAAGGACCCGTTTGCAAAATGTCTTTTGCGACAATAGGGAGTAGGGCTGTTGCGCCGCCCAATAACACCGCAAACATGTCCAGAGATACGGATCCAAGAATCAGTTTGTTATTTTTAATATAGCGTAATCCACCAAATAAATGATGCAGGTTCACGGGCTGTTTTCCTTTGGATACATAGTTGTAATGTAAGAAAAACAAAATACAGCAAGACACTAAAAAACAAGCCATGCTAGTAAAATAGAGTGTAGGTGCGCCCAGTAAATAGATGACACCACCTAAAGCAGGCCCTGCAATCACGGATATTTCGCGGGCTGAAGCGATAGCGCTTACGGCTTTAGAAAGTAGTTCTGGGGGGACAAGGTTAGGTAAAATAGCTTGTCCTGCAGGCATTTCAAAAGCACGCGCAGTGCCTAGCATAACCGCGCAGGTATAGATCATGTTTGCTGATACTGTGTCTGATATGTTTCCGTAGGCCAATATGCCAACGGTTGCAGCCATGGCTAAACGAGTACAAACACAGATAAGACGACGGTTATATCGATCTGCTATATGTCCAACCACAAGCGTCAGCATAAGCTGTGGTAAAAATTGAAATAGCCCTACTAAACCAAGTGCCATCGCACTACTGGTTAAATCGTAGACTTGCCAGCCAATGCCGACAGCAAGCATCTGAAATGCGAAAGAAGAGGCGATTTGCCCAGTCCAAAAATGTACAAAATTAGGCTGGCTGAGCAGCGAATCAGGTAAGGATGGCATGGAGATCCCTTATATCACCATAAACAGTAGAATGAAGTTAATAGTATCAACTAACGTCAGGGAAAACGAAGGGAGCTTTTGGATACTCCCTTATAATCACTATAAAAGAGGGGCTAGTGTTGCAGGTTGAGTTGACTCTGGATTTGGCGTGGCGATACACCGAAATGTTGATGGAAGCGACGACTGAAGTGGCTCAAACTTTGATAGCCTAGCTCCATACTGACCTCTGTTACAGAACGTTTTTGTTTTAAAAACTCCAAGGCAACGCTCATGCGCCGTTGATGCTGATATTCGTTAGGCGTGCACCCAAGGTGACGTTTGAATTCTTGATAAAAGCGGCTTCGGCTCATACAGGAGAGCTTACTTAACTGATCAATGTCCAACGGCATAGCTAAGTTTGATTCAATAAAGCTTAACGCATTTGTTAAGCCGTTGGCATCGGGCATTAGCTTAGTGAATTGTAGTAAGGCTTCACGGCCATGATGACGCAAAATACGAGTGACCAGTTCGCTGACCCCAAAATCGACCAACAAATCGCGGTCAGGGTCATTTTGTACAAAGTCGCTTACTAGGCGATCCAGTACCTGTTGCGTGCCTTGTGTGTGTAGTGCGTGCAGTGGTTTATTTGGATTGATTAGCGACAATCCATTCATGTTAGTCACATCATTCATGCGATCGCATATTTGTGCAATGCGCTCTTGAGATATTTCAACGGTTAAGCAGGTTGTGGGTCGATCTAGTGACGCTTCCGGAAAATCGATAAAGACTTCTTCTTTAGGTGCGAGAATAAAGGATTCATGCGGTAGAAAGGGAATGTTTTCTTCACTTTTGGTATGCATTACTTTGGCGCCAGTGACCATGCCGCAATAGAGTAGTGAATCCGATTTCAAGCTAACTCGCTCTGCTTGTTCATAAGTATCATAGATGCTGAGTTCGGCGTGTGGGCCAGCAAAACAAACGCGGTTTTCTACAAGCTTTGTGGGCTGTCGCAGCGTCCCAAGGCTCGCAATTTGATGAGTCATACACACCTCTTTAATTGTTGTTTGATGGTAGTGCTGAGTAAGGGTTGTTTAATGATTAACCTAAATTATAGAGTACGGTCAACGTTTATGGACTGCTAGACAAGTTTTTTAGACTGTCAGACAAGAAACTTCCAAAACATAGGTCTACATTGAATGCATAGTAATTGAATTACTGAAAACAACAATAACCGGAGTAAACAGTATGATCTATGCAAAACCAGGTTCTGAAGGCAGCGTTGTTAGCTTTAATGAGCAGTATGAAAACTTTATCGGTGGCGAATGGGTAGCCCCAGTTAAAGGTGAATACTTTGACAACGTCAGCCCTGTCGATGGTAAACCATTCTGTCGTATTCCTCGATCTACCGAAGAAGATATTAACCTTGCACTTGATGCAGCGCATGCTGCAAAAGAGGCTTGGGGTAAAACATCGGTTCAAGCGCGTTCATTAGTGCTGTTAAAAATCGCTGATCGCATTGAAGCAAATTTAGAAGTTTTGGCAGTCGCAGACACTTGGGATAATGGGAAGTCAGTCCGAGAAACCTTAGCTGCAGATGTACCACTTGCAGCGGATCACTTCCGCTATTTCGCGGGGGCTATTCGTGCTCAAGAAGGCTCCATCGGTGAAATCGACGAGAACACCGTCGCCTACCACTTTCACGAACCACTAGGTGTTGTGGGTCAGATTATCCCGTGGAACTTCCCTTTGCTCATGGCAGCATGGAAATTAGCGCCAGCGCTCGCTGCGGGTAACTGTGTTGTGCTAAAACCTGCCGAACAAACACCTGCTTCTATTTTAGTATTAGCTGAATTGATTAGTGACTTGTTACCCGCTGGCGTGCTCAACATAGTCAACGGCTACGGCGCAGAGGCCGGACAAGCGTTGGCAACCAGTAAACGAATCGCCAAAATTGCCTTCACTGGTTCTACCCCCGTAGGCTCACACATCCTAAAATGTGCCGCTGAAAACATTATACCATCCACTGTTGAGTTAGGCGGAAAATCACCTAATGTCTACTTTAGCGACATCATGGACGCTGAAGACGAGTTTGTTAGCAAATGTGTTGAAGGTGCCGTATTGGCGTTCTTTAACCAAGGTGAAGTATGTACCTGTCCGTCGCGTTTGTTGATCCAAGAAGATATGTACGATGATTTTATTAAGCTTGTCATAGACCGCATTGAAAAGATTAAACGTGGGAACCCACTGGATACTGACACCATGGTGGGGGCTCAAGCGTCACAAGAGCAGTTTGAAAAGATCTTAAGTTACCTAAAAATTGGCCGCGATGAGGGGGCTGAGGTACTTGTTGGTGGTGATCAAGAAGTGGTTGAGGGTTTCAATGATGGATTTTACATTAAGCCAACACTGCTCAAAGGCACCAATGACATGCGTGTCTTCCAAGAAGAAATTTTCGGTCCTGTTGTATCCGTGACTACCTTTAAAGATGAAGCTGAAGCGTTAGCGATAGCCAACGATACTGAGTTTGGTCTGGGTGCTGGCGTATGGACCCGTGACACCAATCGCGCTTATCGCATGGGGCGCGGTATTCAGTCCGGCCGAGTGTGGATGAACTGCTACCACCAATACCCAGCACATGCAGCATTTGGTGGTTACAAAAAATCCGGTGTTGGTCGAGAAAACCACAAAATGATGCTTGATCACTATCAGCAAACTAAGAATATGTTAGTAAGCTACGATATTAACCCAATGGGCTTCTTCTAAGTCCCAGTTACTTTTTACCCTGAGAATTGGCCCCCCAATTCTAACTTTTTAGCCCCTTTTGGGGCTTTTTTTTGCCTAAATTTAATAAAATATTCAGAATGGTATTGGTTGTAACATTGCTGTCACATTAAAGTCATATAAATGCAACCGAAATGAAATGTGCGCCAAAAAACCTCTTACTTAAATCATGATTCAGGCTCTATTGGGTTTTTATAAAAATGTTCTAAGTGTAGAATGACGCGCGTTTCAGTTTAATGAATTTTGACGGATTAATTTGAAAGGCTGGTTTGGGCCCTCTAGGAAAAGAGCGGCTAGGTGAAGATTCGCCAACCAGCGTCGTTTAATTTTTTAAGAAGTATCTTTTTATGGATCTTACAGATTACGGCACAAGCTCAAAGACTACCCGTGGCGGTGATATCGTTCGGATTTTGATCGCTCTAGCGTTCGTTGTTTTGTCTGGCTACTATGCGTATACGCATGGAGAGGGCATCTCAAACATTTCTATCTTAGCTATTGCATCCGCTTTTGGCGCTTATATGGCGTTAAATATCGGTGCCAATGACGTAGCGAACAACGTTGGCCCTGCAGTAGGCTCTAAAGCTTTGTCTATGGTTGGAGCGATTCTAATTGCAGCAGTATTTGAAGCGGCGGGGGCAATTGTTGCTGGCGGTAGTGTTGTTGGGACCATTAAAAAAGGCATTATTAACCCTAATGCGATTGCAGATGTAGAAACATTTATCTGGGTTATGATGGCTGCTTTATTGGCTGGCGCAATTTGGTTGAACTTGGCAACGTATTTAGGTGCGCCAGTCTCAACGACTCACTCGATTGTGGGTGGTGTTATGGGAGCGGGTATTGCCGCCGGTGGTTGGGATATCGCCAACTGGGATAAAGTGGGCGCGATTGTTGCTAGTTGGGTGATTTCACCTGCATTGGGTGGCATTATCGCTGCGTCTTTTTTGATCTATATTAAACGATCCGTCATGTACAAGAGTGACAGGATAGAAGCGGCTAAAAAAGTCGTGCCATTTTTGGTTGCTCTAATGGTATGGGCTTTTTCAACGTATCTAGCAATGAAAGGTCTCAAGAAGATCTGGAATCTGGATATTGTTACGGCTTTATTGATAGGCTTAGGTCTGGCGTTAACCGTCTACTTTATTGTTCGCCCTGCAGTCGACCGTGCAGCAAATGCACTTAAGAATGATAAAGACGCGGTCAATAGCTTATTTACTATTCCATTGATTGTTTCTGCTGCACTATTGAGTTTTGCTCACGGCGCCAACGACGTTGCAAACGCAATTGGACCGTTGGCTGCAATCAATGATGCTCTAATGCATGGTGGTGTTTCTGCTAAAGCGTCTATTCCGCTGTGGGTTATGTTGACAGGTGGTTTGGGTATTGCCATTGGTTTAGCATTGTTTGGCCCTAAGCTTATTCGTACTGTGGGTTCAGAGATCACAGAGCTGGATAAGACTCGAGCTTTCTGTGTGGCAATGGCCGCTGCAATTACGGTAATTATCGCTTCTCAGCTTGGCTTACCAGTGAGCTCTACGCACATTGCGGTCGGTGGTATCTTTGGTGTTGGCTTCTTGCGCGAATATTTGAAGCTTTCTTACGAGAAAAAATTGGCTCAAATAGAGAAACACTCGACTAGCTCAGGCCTTGGTGAAGATGAAACGCAGGCATTCGTTGAGCGATTTAAGTTAGCGGATGTGGCGGAAAAACGTGCGATTTTACGTGAAGTCAAGTCTCTTCGTAGCGCTGCGCCAATCTCACGTGATGAGCGTAAGAGTCTTAAGAAAGCAACTAAGAAAGAGTTAGTGAAGCGCTCTGCACTGATACGTATTGCTGCGGCATGGGTTATTACTGTTCCTGCTTCAGGGATACTATCAGCGATTATTTTCTATGCGTTGCTAGGTTTCTCAGTCGCGTAAACCTCATCTTAGTTTTGAATACTTTAAAAACCGATCATGCATAATGGTCGGTTTTTTTATATGCTTAGAGTTTAGACTTTTCTAATCTTCATGGTGATCTCGTGTCGGGCAGCTTTATCGTAACAATTATAATTATCGTGACAGTGGTATTGCTATTGGCGATACTGATTATATCGCTGTTGAGACTCTATAAAGAGCGCCAAGAGAAGCAGCAACGCGAACTAGAACAGCTCAGTAAGCGTAGCTACCGTGTTGCAGACTTATTGAATGTATTACCTGATCGCTATTTACCTCTGACAACGAAAGTTGTCTTGTTGGAATACTTAATTTCAAGTATTCACTTACTTGGCCGACATAAACTGGTAGTAGACTTAGAAAGTGCATTGCCTGGGTATCTGCAGCTTTTAGAAGAACTCAAGCTAGGTCAGCAGGCGTCCATTAATGACAAAGTGCAGACACATGTTCAGTTGTCTCACGTGCAACAAGGGTTGCAATCTGTACCGCTGTTATTAAGAGGGCTGGTTAATAGTGATTTAGTTGATAAAGCAACGGCAAAGGACCAAGTGGCACAGATTCGTTTCTCGTATTGCTTAGCGCATCATGATTTGCTTGTGAAAGAAGCCCAAGCAAGTTTGGAACTTGATAAAAAAGCCAGTGCGCTTGAAAAACTTCGTTTAGCACTTGCTGAGATGGAAAAAGTAGCGACATTTGAGCAGGCAGACCCGGTGCTCAAAAAACTGCAAAACACTATCCAGCGGATTGAAACAGAACTATTTGGAAACAATTCTACAGCCAGTTAAGCCCTTTTTTATTGGGGAAGATTGGTTGATATAACAATAACGTATTAGCGCTTCGGAAAACGAAAATATGACTGCAATTATCGTAACGCTACTGTTGATGGTAATCGGTGGCTTTATTGCGTTTGCTATTTATCTACAATTAAAAGAACAGGCTCGGATTGAGCGGTTGCGTAAAGTCGCGCTGCTTAACAATCAGTTGCGTCAAGTGCGCCGCTATTTAGATGAGTTGCCCGCTCAGTATCAACCAAAAGATATGCGTTTATGGTTGTACGCTCGTATGATTGCTATTTGCGACGAGCTATTGGCTGTTCAGCCTGATGAGCCTTTATCACGACGTCGACGTTTTCTTCATGAGGAGATGCAGCAGTTCCAAAGCAGTAAAGAGAAGCGTCGAGCGAAACCGGTTGTTGACGAAATTCAAATAATGGAAATGAAGCGTCTGTTTGAATCATTCCATGGCTATTTGCAGACGGCAAAAACGGCTAAGCAAATTGATGAGGATAGCTTTGCGCGATACGATGAATTACTTCATTGGTTTCGCTACAAAATCAATGCAGATCATCACTCTTACTTGGCTAGGCAGTTTTTTCTTACTCATAAAATGGAAGACGCGATCAGTGAGTACAATGAGGCGATCAATCAGTTAAGACCCATTGAAGAGAAAACTGAAGCGATTGAGCTAATCACTAAATATCAGGAAATAATCCAAGAGATTCAAGATGATTTAGCTCTGCAGCAGCGTGAAGCCGAAATGGAAGCTTCAACGCTGGAGGACAGTGAGGCGGAAGAAGGTCTTGATGATGAATGGCAAAAATTCATGGAAGACGGTGAATTTAAACGTAAGAAGCACTTCTAAAAGCAAACAGCTTTGCGATTATTTTCACTGGCTAGATGTTGTCAATTCGTATGGCTTCTGGCAATTTAAATGCGGTTATTAATCTAATTCGGTAAGCTGCAATGAACTTCGCTCTTTTGTCGGTATTTGTTCCAACTTTTTTCTTTGTTTCTATCACGCCTGGTATGTGTATGACACTTGCTATGACGTTGGGAATGACCATTGGTGTTAAGCGTTCTTTATGGATGATGGTAGGCGAGTTAGCTGGAGTTGGCTTAGTGGCCACCTTGTCGTCTATAGGTGTCGCAGCGCTTTTACTAAATTACCCGACTATCTTTATCATTTTTAAATATGTTGGTGGAGCTTATTTAGCCTACATTGGTGTTTTAATGTGGTTGTCACGAGGGAAAATGGCGATCAAGGCTGATGGTGATAGTGGGCGTCCAGCAAGCGCGTTTGAATTAATGTCTCAGGGGTTTATAACGGCCATTGCTAATCCTAAAGGGTGGGCATTTTTTGTTGCTTTATTACCGCCTTTTCTCATTCCCGAGCAGCCGTTAGCGCAACAACTTGTTAGTCTTGTCGCAATTATCCTGACTTTAGAGTTTGCATGCCTGCTGATTTACGCATCGGGTGGTCGCACAATGCGTACTCTGTTAATGCAGAGTGGTAATGTTCGAATAATGAACCGTATCGCAGGTACGTTGATGGTCGGTGTCGGGATCTGGCTGGCACTTGGCTAGGTTGTGGGTTTCGCTTTACTAGAGCGTTTACTCTTACGAGTGTAGGTGCGTTTCTTTTTAGGTGTGCTGCTTGTTTTGGGTAATGAGGCAAATTGGCTCATAGAGCCTTCTCGGGCGCTGTGTATTAGATTACGTAGCGCTTGATCCAGTTCGTGCATGAAGGATTGGTAGCTCTGCTTATTCAGACTAATGTCATTTAGCATGGATTCCCATTTTGCTGTCATGTCAGGTACGGTTGTACTGTTCGGTAATGCCTCAATTAAAGCTCGTCCGGTTGGCGTCGCATGTATTTGCTTCCCCTGACGGGTCAAAAAGCTCCGTTTAAAAAGTAGTTCTAAAATACCCGCGCGCGTGGCTTCTGTTCCGAGTCCATCCGTTTCTTTCAAGATGGCTTTGATTTCTTTATCGCTGACAAAGCGGCTGATCCCAGTCATTGCTGCAAGCAGTGTTGCATCGGTGAAAGCCTCTGGCGGTGTGGTTTCCTTGTCGAGAACTTCGCCTTTTTGGCAGTGTATTTGTTGCCCTACGACCAATATAGGTAGTTCAGTGTCTTCCTTTTTGGACTTGGGCATTAGGTGTTTCCAGCCTAATTCTGTAACCGTGATACCTTGCGCAACAAAGTTCCCACCTTCAATCTCAATTAGAATCTTGGTCGCCAAGTATTTGTGGACTGGCATAAACTGGATAAGATATTGGCGTGCGATCAGTTCAAAGACTTTCTGCTCATCATTGTTCAGTTTACTAAATGAACCCGTTTGGGAGGTTGGGATAATGGCGTGATGGGCACCCACTTGTTTGTCATTCCAGGCTTTACTACGTGTAGCAGGGTTCGCTTCTTGTGCCGCTGCAGAGAAGGGAAGGGCTAACGTCTTTAACTGATCAATAATTGTCTTCGCTTGTTTGAACTGTTCGGTTGGTAAATAGCGGCAATCTGAACGCGGGTAGGTAATCATTTGATGGCGCTCATAAAGTGCTTGGCAAACATCAAGGACTTTTTGTGCGGTCATTGAAAAGGCTTTCGCTGCGTCGATCTGCAAGGCCGATAAATTATAGGGAAGCGGTGCTGATTGCTGCTTTGGCTTCTTATCGTATTGTTTTACGTGCCCTGGTTTGTTAGTGATTCTTTTGGCTACATTTTCAGCCAAAGGGCGACTCAAGACACGCCCTTCTTCGTCTTGATAGGGGGCACAGGCTTCACTAGGCTGCCATTTGGCCTGAAAGGGGAGTGTGTTCGTTTCTAAATGAGCGATGACTTGGTAAAAAGCTTTCGAGACAAAATTCTCACGTTCTTTGTCGCGTTGTACAACGAGCCCCAAAATAGGTGTTTGCACACGGCCAACAGATAGTACCCCGTTGTAGCCTGCTTGACGGCCTTTCACTGTATAGGCTCGAGTTAGATTAATGCCGTATAGCCAATCTGCTCGAGAACGCGCTAAAGCTGAACGAGAAAGTGCGGCAAACTCTTGGTTGGATCGTAGTGTATTTAAGGCTTTTTTTACGGCAGCGACGGTTAAATCGTTGATCAACAAGCGTTGAGTTTGTTCAAGCTTTCGCTTCGGTACTTTAGCGAAATGCAATACTTCATCTACCAGTAATTGTCCTTCACGATCGGGGTCGCCAGCATGTACGATTTGCTTGGCTTCTTTTATTAGCTTTTTAACTACGGATAGCTGTTTCTTGGTATTGCTCTTTGCTTTCCATTGCCACTCGGCAGGCACTATTGGTAGGTGATCTAGATTCCATTGCTTATATTGTGGGCCATAGTCATGTGGTTCGGCGAGTTCTAGCAAGTGTCCAATGCACCAAGTGACACAGTCCCCATTGGGAAGCAGAATATAGCCATCATGCTTTTTTTGTGGAGTAGGTAGGGCGCTCGCAATCGCTCTTGCAAGACTGGGTTTTTCGGCAATATAAAGGATCATGGACACACAAATTTTGTATATTTATGGTTATTTATACAGTACTTTGCGTGCCCAAGTCTATATTAAGAGTGCTTCTTAATTGATGATTGGTACAACCATAACAGGTACACGGCTGTGATGAACTACTTTATTTGCGGTTGACCCGATAACCATTTGGCCAATGCGGCTATGTGTACGGCTATTCATAATGATTAAGTCAGCGCCTACTTTTTCGGCGGTCGCTTCAATGACTTCTGCTGGCGCACCGTGTGCTAATTCAAGTCTAGGGAAAGCTGGCAGCTCTTTCATTTCTTCTGCGTACGCTTCCATAAACTGACCTAAGTAGGTTTGCATTCGTTCCAAGGTAGAACGATCAGCTTCTTCGCGCATTTCTTTGATGGTTACATCTGAGATGTAATTGTTGATCATATTGGCAGCTTGAGCACTAACGGGCTCTATGGCATGCATTAGAACGATTTCTGCTTGATTAGCAATTGCCATATTCAAAGCCATCTCCATAGCTTGGTTAGTTTTTGGCTCTAAATCACAAGCAAATAGAATCGTACGGATTTTCTGTAACATCACTTTTCTCCTCATCAGGATGATTACTAAGTCTAATCCTTCCATATTAAGGTGACGTGACGCAAATCAAATTTGCGTTGCCTTAAAGTAGATTGCTTTGGTTAGCGCTGTCTTGATATCCGTCAAAAATAAAACCAAAGGCTGTAATGGTTAAAATCGCACCAACAAATAGGAACGTGCTCCATCTTTGTTGAGATTTTGTTGGAACTAGTATAATAGCAACCAAGTTTCTCATGATTTTGTCCTACAGTGGAATTTGTGAAAATGATAATTGATATCATTAATGGTGTCTATAGCTTGTTTGTTGCCGATAGTCGGCAACGTTAATTGGTTATGTTATCCTTTGCGCGAATTTTTAACGACACCAAAGAGATAACATCATGTCTGAACTGTCTTTTGACACAAATGAAGCGAAAATTGCTTACGGTATCGGTCGTCAGATCGGTGATCAACTTCGTGGTAGTGATCTAGGCGAGCTTTCCCTAGATCACCTATTTGCTGCGATTAAAGATGCTTTAAATGACCAGCCAATGGCTGTTCCAGCTGAGCAACTAGAAGCCGCATTTGCTGAGCTTCAAGCGACAATGGAAGAAAAATCAAAAGCAGCTGCGGCGGAAACTGTGGCAGCGGGCGAAGCTTTCCTTGAACAAAATAAAACGCGTGAAGGTGTTCAGGTAACCGCTTCTGGTCTTCAGTACGAAGTCATTGAAGAGGGAACTGGTAACCAACCTGTAGCGTCTTCGACTGTTCGTGTACATTACGAAGGTCGCTTGGTCGATGGGCAGGTGTTCGATAGCTCAATCCAGCGCGGTGAGCCAATTGAATTCCCATTAGCTGGCGTTATCGCTGGTTGGACGGAAGGTCTACAGCTGATGAAAGAAGGTGCTAAATACCGTTTCGCTATTCCTGCTGAACTTGGCTATGGTGCGCAAGGCGCGGGTGCGGTTATCCCGCCTCACGCTACATTAGTATTTGATGTTGAGCTAATCGCTATCATCTAAAAATGATAAAAATAGGAGCTTTTAGCTCCTATTTTTTTATGCGTAGTTAAGCAGAATTAGAGTGCTCGAACCATTTTGACGTGTGGTTTGCCTGCTTCCATGAATATTCGCCCATCCGTTTCAAACCCATGCGCATGGTAAAATGTCTGAACATCCACCATGGCATGTAAATAGAGGTCTTTAAGGTTCATTTCACGTGCAACTTGCAACGCTTTTCTAAGCAGTAAAGTGCCATTACCCTGCTGGCGATAATTAGGTAGTACCGCGAGTCGACCAATTTGCCCGTCTTCTGTTAAGCGGCATACACCAATGGGGACCGCAGTTGTGCCAAATGCCACAAAGTGCACTGCGTCAGTATCTTGTTCATCCCATTCATCCTGTTCATCCACGCCAAGTTCTAAAATAAAAACCTGACGACGAACAAACATAAGCTGAGCTTTACTGCTGTTCCAGTCTGACGTTAAAACTTTCATGTTTTATGCGTCCTCGTCTTCGTGCGGCAATGCAATGATTACTTGATGTTGAAGTATAAACCTCAATGTATCCGGTAATTGAGCATGTTGCTCAATTTTTAGTCCACTGAAATCAAATTCTTCTTGATCGCAAATGGCTTGAATAAAAGGTACAAGTTCTACGTCGACAACAATAGAATTGCCATTGCAGAATAAAGAGCATGATTGCTTATCTTCAGATAGAAAATAGCAGATCCGAGCATCGCCAGGTCGAATGAAAGTATCGCCATTTAGTGCCTGTTGGTAAGTTTCAGAGAGTTCTTCGTCATTTAATTGTACGCTGTATTCTGGGTATTTTAACTCACTCATGGATTCAGCTAACCAGCTAGCTAAAAGCTCTGGTGAATCAATCAACTCATGGAGTTTTTGCTTTAAATGTTCAATGTCACTTGCTTGAATCTCGGCATGGTGATCGCGTTCCAATGGCTCAGGGGCAGAGAAACGATTCTTTTCATTTACTTCTTCACAAAGTTTGTCGGTAATGCCTTGTAAGGCTGCTTGAGTGGAGGGCGCACGAAAGCCAACAGAAAACGTCATACATTCATTGTCTAAGGCGCGGCCGTTGTGAGCAAAGTTGGGTGGGAGATATAAAATATCACCCGCTTCGAGTTCATAGTCTTGAGTCGAGTCAGGAGTGAAATTATCTAAAATGTGAAGCTGAGAGTTTTGTAAGGCGCTGTCTTGGTATTGCTCTGGTGACAGAACTTGCCAACGGCGTTTACCGGCCATTTGCACTAAAAATACGTCATATTGATCGTAATGAGGCCCAACACTGCCTCCTTCAGTTGCATAGCTTACCATTATGTCATCGACCCGCCAGCTCGGTAAGAAGTTGAACCGTTCTCTTAATGCCTGAACTTCAGGGACCCAATGGTCGACGGCTTGTACTAAAAGTGTCCATTCTTTTTCTGGTAGGGAGGTAAAATCTTCTTCCTCGAATGGGCCTTGTAGAAGCTGCCAAGGTGTTTCACCGTGTTCAATAACAATACGCGATTCCACCTCTTCTTCCATAGCAAGACCTGCAAGCTCATCGGCGCTTATCGGTAGTTCTACGTCTTTTGCTCCACCACGAATTAATAGAGGCTTCTTTTGCCAATAGTCTTGGTAGAATGTTTTGGCGCTGATGCCTGCGAGTATGCTTAATGGCGTATCGATATTCATATGGGTTCTCATCAAAAAAAAGAGCCGTCATAAGAGCGGCTCTTTGTATATAAGAAAAACAGTTATTGGCCGAGGTTAGTCGCGGATAGCTTTCGCTTGAGCAACAGCATTACCAATGTAGTTTGAAGGCGTTAGAGCTTTTAGCTCTTCTTTTGCTTGTTCTGGAAGTTCAAGCTTATCAACAAACTCTTGCATAATTTCTTGGTTGATCGTTTGACCTCGCGTTAACTCTTTTAGTTTCTCGTAAGGAGATTCTATGCCGTAGCGACGCATAACGGTTTGAATAGGTTCAGCTAACACTTCCCATGAAGAATTTAGGTCTTCATTAAGGCGCTTTGCATTGATTTCAAGCTTGCTGATGCCTTTCAAAGAGGCTTGGTAAGCAATCAGGCTGTGCGCTAAACCAACACCTAGATTACGTAAAACAGTCGAATCCGTTAGGTCACGCTGCCAGCGAGAGATAGGCAGTTTAGCGCTCAGATGGCCCATGATAGCATTTGCGATACCCAAGTTGCCTTCCGAGTTTTCGAAGTCGATAGGGTTAACTTTATGTGGCATGGTAGACGAGCCAATTTCTCCGGCGATGGTTTTCTGTTTAAAGTAGCCAAGAGAAATATAACCCCAAACGTCACGGTCGAAGTCGATCAGGATGGTGTTAAAACGACAGATAGCATCGTACAGCTCAGCAATGTAATCATGTGGCTCGATCTGAGTTGTGTACGGGTTCCACGTTAAACCAAGGGATGTTACAAACTTTTCCGCGTGTGCCTGCCAGTCTACTTGAGGGTACGCAGAAAAGTGAGCATTGTAGTTACCTACGGCACCGTTGATTTTACCAAGAAACTCAACTGCTTCTACTTGCTTGATTTGGCGACGTAGACGAGCAGCAACGTTTGCCATTTCTTTACCAACAGTACTTGGCGAAGCCGTTTGGCCGTGTGTACGTGATAGGATAGATTGATCGGCATGTTCGATCGCGAGCGTTTCAATAGAAGAAAGCACGGCTTTCATCTCAGGCAGGATGGCTTCAGCCAATGCTTCATTAAGCATCAATGCATGTGACAAGTTGTTGATGTCTTCAGAAGTACACGCAAAGTGAACGAATTCAGAAACAGCAGCCAGCTCGGCGTTACCAGCAATCTTATCTTTAATGAAATACTCAACCGCTTTTACATCGTGGTTAGTCGTTTTCTCGATATCTTTGATAGATTGTGCATCGGCTTCTGAGAAGTTAGCCGCCAAGTCATCAAGGATAGTGTTTGCTTCAGCGCTAAGCGCTGGCACTTCCACAATTTCAGAATGAGCAGCAAGTGCTTGTAGCCAACGAACTTCTACGATTACACGCATACGAAGTAAGCCGTATTCGCTTACAGAGCGACGCAGAGCATTGGTTTTTGAGCCATAACGCCCGTCGATCGGAGAAATCGCATTTAAGCTGGTTAATTGCATTGAGTTAACGCCTCGAACATGGTTTTCAGGGAAAGGCCATTATAAGGGAAAGGGCATCTTGGTGCTACGTTAACGGTTTGTAATTGGAATAATATGATTTAGCCAAATAACTACATTAAAGTTTTTTATATTAAAAAAGATTTTTCTTAGTATGGAATTATGTTTATTGAAGCTAGTTTATTGGGGTAGTTATGACAATTAATCGTCTGTATGGGTTAGTGATCGGCGGTGTGATTTTTATTTTGACGGCACTGTATGCGGTCACAGAGTATGGTTTAAGTAGTAATCAAGAATCCATTCGCGAAGAGTTTGGGCTAGCTAATGCGATGAGCGCTATGAAAGATGCTCGTTATTACACGGTTCAGGTGCAGCAGTTTTTAACGGATATGGGGGCGACCCGAGGTGATGACGCACTGCCAGAGGCGCAACAAAGCTTAAAAGGGGCAAAGCAGAGTCTAGACAGATTGACGGTATATTTACCTGAGTACACCGCTACGGTCGCTGATCTTAAAAAACAGCTTGATGCGCTTTATAACTCGGGTTTCCAGATGGCGATGGCGTATATAAATAATGGCACTGAAGCAGGTAATATTCTTATGAAAGGAGCTGGCGGCCTTGATGACGCTTCGGTTGAACTTTCAGATTCTCTTAATGTGCTGGCAAATGAGATTGCGACATGTTTAAAAGTTAGCTCGGTATTATCCATTAGCAATATAGAGCAAACCGAACGGGTGGCTCTGATCAGCAGTTTGTTGTCCGCGATTCTGATTGTTGCTGCATTATTTGTCTTACGTCAGAAAACGTTACCCGATATTAAAAAGCTAGAAGCATCGCTGCATGATATTGCTCAAGGGGCGCGTGATCTGACGGTAAGGTTGGATGAAAAAGGGGATGACGAATTGGCGGATGTTGCGAAAAGCTTCAATTAGTAATATGTCTGCCAAAGCAACTGAAATAGCGGCAGCGATGGAGCAGCAAGCGGCTTCTGCTGAAACAATTGATGTTCGTATTCGTATGATTCGTGATGAGGCGGCGACAACCAGTGTTAATGCAGCTCAGACGAATCAGGCAAGCAAAAAGGTTCAGAAACAAGCCTCAGAATTGAGTGGTTTGGTTTCTTCATATCGCGTTTAAGCATATTTCTACTATCATTTCTAAGGGCGCAACAGTGCGCCCTTTGTTTATATCATTCCTGCTTGGCTTGTGCCGTAGTGTAGGTCGGTTTTGGTATCGCTAAAGTCGCTTACAGCCACTAATAGTTTTAGGGTAAGTCATAAACTGACCCAATCGGAAGGTATTGCTTCCACTTGATCCTATATTCGATATAGAAGGAAAAGAACGATGAATGCAGCAGAATTACATGATAAGGCTATTGTGATCGATGGCTTGATTTGTGCGAATTGGAATCGCGAGTTATTTGAAGACATGGCCAAAGGTAAACTGACTGCGGCAAACTTTACAATGTCGTTCTGGGAAAACTTTGAAGGTGCTGTGCAAAACATCGCTGACATGAATAAGATGATCGATGAAAACAACGATCTACTTACGAAAGTTCGTACCACAAAAGACATTCATCGTGCCAAGGCAGAAGGCAAAACTGGCGTTATTATGGGCTTCCAAAATGCGCATCCTTACGAAGATCAAATTGGTTACGTTCAAATTTTAAAAGACCTAGGCGTGGGTATCACACAGATGTGTTACAACACCCAAAACTTAGTGGGCACAGGCTGTTACGAGCGTGACGGTGGTTTGTCGGGGTTTGGTCGTGAAATCGTGGCAGAAATGAACCGCGTTGGCGTGTTGTGTGACTTATCTCACGTGGGGCCAAATACAGCAAAAGAAGTAATTCTTGAGTCTAAAAAGCCTGTTGCATACTCTCATTGCCTACCATCAGGTCTAAAAGAACATCCACGTAACCGCTCCGATGAAGAGTTGAAATTCATCGCTGATAATGGTGGTTTTGTTGGTGTCACTATGTTTACACCATTCCTACGAGCAGGCGTTAATGCCACGATTGATGATTATGTTGAAGCGATTCAATACGTTTACAACATCGTTGGCGAAGACGCGATCGGTATTGGTACAGACTTCACTCAAGGTCACGGCGAAGATTTCTTTGAATACCTAACTCATGATAAGGGTTACGCACGTCGTCTTACTCGCTTCGGAGAGATCATTAACCCGAAAGGCATTCGTACTGTTGGTGAATTCCCTAATTTGACTGAAGCGCTTCTTCGTCATGGTTTTACGGAAAGCCAAGTGCTGAAGATTATGGGCGAAAACTGGGTGAACCTGCTTGCTGAAGTATGGGGCGAGTAGTTTTTTTTTACGTTTATGCCGAAAAACGGCTTATAGCGATCAAAGGAAGTCGATAACTGCAAAGTTCATCGGCTTCAACTTTGTTTTAATAGAGTTTTAGGAGTCGCGATGCGGTTCCAGCTTACAATAAGAATTGAGGTGTAAAAATGGGTGTACATGCTCCAGAAATGCCAATCGAAGTAAATGATGAAACAGGTGTATGGACAACAGATGCGTTGCCAATGCTTTACGTTCCACGTCACTTCTTTGTAAACAACCACATGGGTATCGAAGATGAAATCGGCGCAGAACGTTACGCTGAGATTCTTTACAAAGCTGGCTATAAATCAGCTTATTTCTGGTGTGAGCAAGAAGCTGAGTGTCACGGTCTGTCTGGTGCTGATGTTTGGCATCACTACCTAAAACGCCTTTCTCAACGCGGTTGGGGCTTCTTCATTACTGAAGAGTTAGATATCCAAAAAGGTACAGCAAAAGTACGTTTAGAAAATTCAGCTTTTGTTTACCACTACGAAAAAATTCACGGTAAAAAAGTCAATCGTAAAATCGATTACATGTTTACTGGTTGGTTTGCGGGTGCGCTTGACCAAATCGCGGAAGCGCAAGGTCTATCTGTTCGCACTAAAGCAGAGCAAACGCAATGTGCAGCCGAAGAAGGTTGTGATGTGGGTTACTTCGAAGTAACACCGCTTTAATTATTATTATATTAATTGTCAGTCTATCGTTTAAAAAAGGCGGGGTTCCACTATGTCCCAGTTTGATGCGCTGTTTCAGCCACTGAATATCAATAAATTAACCATTCGTAACCGTATTGTCAGTACGGCTCACGCAGAGGTTTATGCAACCGACGGTGGTATGACTACCGATCGCTATGTTAAGTACTACGAAGAAAAAGCGAAAGGCGGTTGTGGTTTGTGTATCTGTGGTGGATCAAGTGTTGTATCCATTGACAGCCCACAAAGCTGGTGGAGCTCTGTCAATTTATCGACAGATCGTATTATCCCTCATTTCCAGAATCTTGCTGATGCAGTGCACAAGCACGGCGGTAAGATCATGATCCAGATTTCTCACATGGGTCGTCGTTCTCGTTGGGACGGTGAAAACTGGCCTAACCTTATGTCTCCTTCTGGTATTCGTGAGCCGGTTCACCGTGCGACATGTAAAACAATTGAAGTAGAAGAAATTTGGCGTGTTATTGGCGACTTCGCACAAGCGGCACGTCGTGCGAAAGAAGGTGGCCTTGACGGTGTGGAGCTGTCTGCGGTACACCAACACATGGTTGACCAATTCTGGTCTCCTCGTGTAAACAAACGTACTGACGAATGGGGTGGTTCTTTCGAAGGTCGTATGAAATTTGGTCTTGAAGTTGCTAAAGCGGTTCGTGCTGAAGTAGGTCCAGACTTTGTTGTAGGTATGCGTATCACAGGTGACGAGTTCCATCCTGATGGTCTAAACCACGACGACATGAAACAAATTGCTAAGTACTACGACGACACAGGTCTAATTGACTACTTTGGCGTTGTTGGTTCTGGTTGTGATACACACAACACGCTAGCGAACGTAATTCCAAACATGAGCTACCCGCCAGAGCCATTCCTACACTTGGCAGCAGGCATCAAAGAAGTAGTCAGTGTTCCGGTTATTCACGCACAGAACATCAAAGATCCAAACCAGGCAAAACGTATCGTTGAAGCGGGTTATGTTGACTTTGTTGGTATGACACGTGCACACATTGCTGACCCGCACTTGATCGCGAAAATCAAAAACGACCAAGTTGATCAGATTCGTCAATGTGTGGGTGCAAACTACTGTATCGACCGTCAGTATCAAGGTCTTGATGTTCTATGTATCCAAAACGCGGCGACCTCTCGTGAATACATGGGCTTGCCTCATATTATTGAGAAGACTGAAGGACCTATCCGCAACGTAGTGGTTGTTGGTGGTGGCCCTGGTGGTATGGAAGCAGCGCGTGTTGCAGCAGAACGTGGGCACAAAGTTACGCTTTTAGAGCGTGCTGATGAGTTAGGTGGTCAGATTACGATCGCATCTAAAGCGCCTCAGCGTGACCAAATTGCTGGTATCACACGTTGGTTGGTGATGGAGCTTGATCGCCTAGGTGTTGATGTTCGCACTGGTGTCACTGCCGATGCTCAGATGATTCGTGATCTGAAGCCGGACGTGTGTGTCATGGCGACAGGTGGCCGCCCATACATGGAGCAAAACCCAGCATGGGGTGCGGAAGAGGGTTTATGTGTATCGAGCTGGGATATCCTAAACGGTAAAGTTGAACCAGGTAAGAATGTTCTTATCTACGATACAATCTGTGAATTCTCAGGCTTGTCAGCAGCTGACTACCTATCTTCTAAAGGTTCATTGGTTGAAATCGTTACTGACGATATTAAACCTGGTGTTGGTATCGGTGGTACAACGTTCCCAACTTACTACCGCTCTCTATACGAGAAAGAAGTCGTCATGACGTCTGACTTCCTACTAGAGAAAGTTTACCGTGAAGGTGACAACCTAGTAGCGGTGCTTGAAAACGAGTACACAGGTCAGCATGAAGAGCGTGTTGTAGACCAAGTAGTTATTGAAAACGGCACTCGTCCAAACGAAGAGCTTTACTACGAACTGAAAGAAGAGTCTCGTAACAAAGGTCAGCTTGATGTTGAAGCAATGTTCGACATCAAACCACAGCCAGTACTTTCTGAAAGTGGTGATGGCATGATCTTGTGGCGTCTAGGGGATTGCGTATCTCAACGTAACACTCACGCTGCAATGTACGATGCTCTACGTCTATGTAAAGATCTATAATCGTTTAGCCATTCAAAACTAAACCAACAAAACCGAACCCAAGAGGCGGCAATGCGGCCGCCTCTTTATTGCTATATGAGGGTTGAAAGATGGTTATCGACTGGTTACCTTCTGTTCTTATTGTTGTACTGCTTGCTTTAGGTGTTATCGGCGCGTTACGCCGTGTCAGTCTATGGCGTGCAGGCCAACCTGAAAAAGTCAATCTCATCGCTGGTCTGCTAGCGATGCCCGGACGCTACCTTAAAGATTTGCACCACGTAGTTGAGCGCGACAAATATATGTCACGTACACACGTTGCAACGGGTGGTGGTTTCGTTCTTTCTATGGTGCTTGTGCTGATCGTGCATGTATTCAATGTTCAACAACAAATTGTTGCTTGGGCGTTGATTGGTGCGTTGCTGATTATGCTGACAGGTGCGTTCTTTGTTTTCAAACGTCGTCTTAATCCACCTGAGCGCCTGTCAAAAGGGCCTTGGATGCGCTTGCCGAAAAGTTTGATTATTTACTCGCTTACTTTCATCGTTTTGACCCTACCAGCGGCGGGCATTTTGCCAGACGCTTCAGGCAGTGTCTTAATGATCGCTGTATTGAGTGTTGGTATTGTCATCGGCCTTGGCGAACTGTTGTTCGGTATGGGCTGGGGTGGACCAATGAAACACGCCTTCGCAGGTGCACTTCATTTAGCATTCCATCGGCGCTCAGAGCGTTTTGGCGGTGGCCGTTCTACAGGTCTTAAGCCGGTAAACCTTGATGGTGATGTACTTGGTGTTGCTAAACCGAGTGATTTCAAATGGAATCAGCTACTTGGTTTTGATGCGTGTGTACAGTGTGGTAAATGTCAGGCGATGTGTCCTGCCTTTGCTGCGGGTCAACCATTGAACCCGAAAAAGCTTATTCAAGACATGGTTGTTGGTCTTGCTGGTGGTACGGATGCGAACTACGCAGGTAGTCCTTACCCAGGTAAAGAAGTAGGCAACGCAAAAGGTGGTCCGAATGAGATTATCACTGCGGGTCTTGTGAGCCAAGAAACACTATGGTCATGTACGACTTGTCGTGCCTGTGTTGAAGAGTGTCCGATGATGATTGAGCATGTTGATGCGATCGTTGATATGCGCCGTTTCCTTACTATGGAAAAAGGTGAGACACCAAACAAAGGTTCAGAAGTACTTGAGAATATTATCGCTACAGATAACCCAGGGGGTTATGCTCCAGGTAGTCGTACTAACTGGGCGGCCGACCAAAATCTAGCGGTAATGAAAGAGAAAAAAGAAACCGACGTATTGTTCTGGGTCTCTGACGGTGCATTTGATATGCGGAGTCAGCGTATCCTTCGTGCGTTCGTTAAACTAATGAAGCATGCAAATGTTGATGTTGCAATTCTAGGTGATGAAGAGCGAGACAGTGGTGATGTGGCACGTCGTTTAGGTGATGATGCAACTTTCCAAAGCCTTGCGCAGCGTAACCTAGCAACGCTTGGTCAGTACAAGTTTAAGAAAATTGTGACAACCGATCCACACGCTTACCATTGTCTACGTAATGAATACGCTGACTTTGATAAAGAGGGTGCATTGGAAGGTGTTGAAGTTTTGCACCATACTACATTCTTAAATCAACTGGTTCAGTCTGGAGCCTTGAAGCTTGATGCGTTCAAGGGTGGCAAAGTAACTTATCATGATCCTTGTTATTTAGGGCGTTATAACGGTGAGTACGAAGCGCCACGTGAGCTCTTGCGTTCTTTGGGTATCGAAATCGCTGAGATGGAACGCTCTGGTTTCCGTTCACGCTGTTGTGGCGGTGGCGGTGGTGCTCCAATCACGGATATTCCAGGTGAACGTCGTATTGCTGATATGCGTATGGAAGATGCGAGCACAACGGGTGCTGAGTTAGTAGCCGTAGGTTGTCAGCAATGTACTGCCATGCTTGAAGGTGTTGTTGAGCCTCGTCCAGTGGTCAAAGACATCTCTGAAATCCTAGTGGATCAATTAGCTGAGGAGGTTCACTAATGAGTGACATCATTCGTCGTGACCCGCGTGCAGAGTGGATTATTCGTAACCGCCTGCACCCACTACATGATCAATACGCAAACCAAGAAGAGGGCGGCGAAGTTCGTGGCCCTTCAGGTTTGCTCCGTAAATTCCCACATAAAGTTGGGTTTATCGGACCGAATGGCATTAAGCGTATTGACCGTTTAAAAGGTAACTCATCTGCACCGAAAGGGAAGCGTTCATCCGCTGCTCAAGAGGTTCAATTGCCTCTGCACAAAGTGGATAGCCCTGAGTACTACATCATGGTTGTCGCGGATCTAGTGGGTGGTCGTTTGACTGGTCACGATAAAGATATTTTAGGTCTTGCGCATAAATTGATTGCAGAGCAAGGCGGTAATGGCGCCGTCGTTGCTGTGTGTTTCGGTGAGGTAAAAGAAGAGCATTTCGATACAGCGGGCGTTGACCGCCTATTGCATATCGATGGTGAAGCGTTTGAAGGTTATTCGCCTGAAGCTCGTGTACAAGCATTGGCTCAAGTAGAGGCTCAATACCCAGTTAAGCACTGGTTGTTCCCTGACAGTATTCATGGTGGTTGTGATCTTGCTTCTCGTTTAGCGGCTCGTCTAGGTGAGCGCCCTGCGACACAAGCTTGGCAAGTAAATGCTGAGCAGACAGTAAGCCGTGGCGCTTCTGCTAGCTTAGATATAACGCGCAAGACACCAAAAATACTTATGCTTCTTGAAGAGTGTGCGGATGCAATTGACGAGACGCGTCATGAAGCAACACCGATTACGTTGGACGGCGTTTCTGTGTCTGCGCCAACGATTCAAGACCAAGGTCTTATGGACGTCGATCCAAATGCGATCCCAATGGCTGAAGCCGAGTTTATATTATCGGCTGGTAATGGTATCCATAACTGGGATCAATTCCACGATGCCGCGAAAGTGTTGGGTGCGACAGAAGGTGCTAGTCGTGTGGCGGTAGACGATGGCTTCATGCCTCGTTCACGTCAGGTTGGTGCTACTGGTACGTGGGTAACGGCACGGGTTTACATCGCTGTTGGTATCTCTGGCGCGATTCAGCACATGCAAGGTATTGGTCAAGTAGATAAAGTAGTTGCGATCAATACGGACGCTGGTTGTGACATGGTAAAACGCGCCGCGCTAAGTGTTATTGGTGACAGTGAAGAGATTCTTAGTGAGTTGATGAAACTGGCTGCTGAGCACAAAAACACAAGTGTAAGTGATCAAGCAGAGGAGGACAGTCATGCCGCATAAAGTGATTTCTTTAATCTCGGTAGGTCGTCACCCTCAGTCTGGTCGCTCTCGTCGTGCGGACCAAGATAGTAGGGCTGTTGAGTTAGGCCTTAAGTTAGCTGGCACTGATTTAGACGTCGTTCATGCCGGTTCTTCGCAGGAGCCTGTGCTTCGTCAATATGCCGGCATGGGGCTTCCAAAAGTCACAGTGCTTGAACAAGACGAAAGTGCCGACGCATTAGTATCTATTGCTGATTACTTAAAAAGCGAAAAAGCCGACATCGTTTTAACGGGTGTTCGTGCAGAGAGTGGAGAGTCATCAGGTATGACGCCTTACATTCTTTCAGAGCAGCTAGGTTGGCCGATTGTTGCACGCGTTGCTGACATCGTTGACATTAAAGAGGGTGAGGCTCAAGTGTTACTTGCGCTTCCTCGTGGTCAACGTCGTCAAGTAACCGTCAAGCTTCCTTTTATTGCGTCCATTGATAATGCTGCTGAAGCAGCACGACAAAGTGCGTTTGGCCCAGGTCTACGCGCTAAGATGGATAGCCAAAAGGGTTCTACAGTTGAAGATTCTGTTCGTGTGGATTGGAGCGAAGCGCCTGCTAAAGCGCGTCCAAAGCGTCTGAAGATTGTGAAAGCGAAAACCGCTGCCGATCGTTTTAAAGCGGCTACTGCAAAACCACAAGGCGGTTCTGGTAAGGTGATGAAGAATGAGTCTGCGCAAGAGCAAGCGCAAGCTATATTTGATCTTCTTATAGAAGAAAAAGTTATTCGATAGAGTGGCTTTATTATAAAGAGGGGGGGTTAACAGCTGTTAATCCCCCCTTTTTTGAGTTACATTCCCTATCCTGTTATTTCAAGTTTCTATGATTAAGGCTGTTTCTTATGATGATTGTCGATTTGATTGATGAAGTTGACTTCAAAGAGAAAATGCTTGGCGTGGGTGCCCCAGTAAAAGATTGCCAAACCCTTGAAGAAGTGGATAGTGCTTTGAAGGTTTGGGCTAATGATGCGCCGCAAAATATATCAGTGATACAAAGTGCTTGCAGTGAGCTTGAGGCGACTGGTGCAACAATCCTTCCAGATGTTCACGTTGTTATAAAAAACTTTTTGAAAATACCGAGCTAGTATTGCTTTCAATAAGCTTTTTCTTATGTTTCCCTAAAGCATATTAGCTAGTGTCTAGTATGCTTTAGTCTTTATATTGTGCAAATATAACCTCTTGTTTTAGCGCGTTAATTTAGAGCGTTTTTGATAATTTAGTGTGCTCCATTATGGCTCGCCTGAGCTAATATCATGCAGATGTAAAGAATCTGTCTTGGTCTTCTGTTTTATTTCTATGCCTAAAATCAATGCTTGTCGTGTCTGGTCATAATGCGTTCAAAGCCTGTCGCCTTTAGGCACCAAATGCGCAAATAGTCGTCGTACTATCATAAGACGGTGCAAAAAATGTGCGTCCGAAAAAGATAGGCACTGACCTATCAAAAGATTTATAGTGTTAGACCAAAACAATGACTGTTCACCTAGGCTGGATTTCTGGCGAGTCTAGGTGAGCGGTTGCTGACTTAAACTAGGTGGAGTAACAGAATGGACCAAAAAACTAAAAAACGTCCTAAGTCGTCGGATTATACGTCCGACTACAAAGCGGGGCAGGATAACGTCCAAATCCTCGGTATGGATGTCAACAACCCAGTATTTACTACAAGTGCTGTGGCGATCATTGCCTTTATTGCTTTTGCTTTGATTTTCCCTGGTCAAGCTAAAGACTGGATGGTGGGTGCGCGTGGTTGGTCAATCGAGACGTTTGATTGGTTGTTTATGATTGGCGGTAACATCTTCGTGTTGTTCTGTCTTGCGTTGATTGTTTTGCCGGTTGGTAAAATTCGTCTTGGTGGTAATGAGGCGCGTCCAGAATTCTCCACTATGTCTTGGTTCTCCATGTTATTCGCGGCTGGTATGGGTATCGGCTTGATGTTCTGGAGTGTGGCTGAGCCAGTTGCATACTACACAGACTGGTGGGGTACTCCTCTAAATGTAGAAGCAAACACACCAGAAGCGGCTTCTGCTGCGATGGGCGCAGTAATGTTCCACTGGGGTTTACACCCATGGGCAATTTACGGTGTTGTTGCGCTAGCGTTAGCGTTCTTCTCGTTTAACAAAGGTCTTCCGCTTACCATTCGTTCAGCTTTTTACCCTCTATTGGGTGAGCGCTGCTGGGGTCCTATTGGTCACTGTATTGATATCATTGCTGTTATTGCGACGATCTTCGGTTTAGCGACTTCTTTAGGTCTAGGTGCGTCTCAGGCTGCTGGTGGTTTAAGCTTCCTGTTTGGTATTGAGAACAATATCTCTACTCAGATCGGAATCATCATCGTTGTAACAAGTATTGCCGTTGTTTCTGTAATGCGTGGTCTTGATGGTGGCGTTAAAGTACTAAGTAACATCAATATGATCCTTGCGGGCATATTGGTACTGTTTGTTGCTATCTTTGGCTCAATTACTGGTTTCTTTGGCCATATTTTCAGCACAACTGTTTCTTACGCGGAATACATCTTCCCTCTAAGTAACTGGATTGGTCGTGATGACAATAAATTCTACGAAGGTTGGACTGTGTTCTACTGGGCTTGGTGGATTAGTTGGTCTCCATTCGTAGGTATGTTCATTGCACGTGTATCGAAAGGTCGTACTGTTCGTGAGTTTATGATCGCGGTATTACTTGTACCAACAGTTGTTTCCATCATCTGGATGTCTGCATTCGGTGGTCAAGCGCTTGACCAAGTACAAGGTGGCGTAGGTCAACTTGCTGGTGGTCTAGGTGACGTATCTAGCGCTATGTTCCAGATGCTTGAGAACTTGCCTCTGCAAACATTGACTTCGATTGTTGCCATTATTCTTGTATTGGTGTTCTTCATTACCTCTTCGGACTCAGGTTCATTGGTAATCGACTCTATTGCCGCTGGCGGTAAAGTTGAGACGCCTGTGCCACAGCGTATTTTCTGGGCGACTATGGTCGGTCTGATCGCTGGTGTATTATTGTTCGGTGGTGGCTCAGAGGCTCTAAGCTCTCTACAGGCTGGTGCTGTAACAACGGGTCTACCGTTTACCGTAATCCTTCTGTTGATGTGTGTGAGCATCTACAAAGGTCTACGTTCAGAGTTGAACTAATCCAATTATATTGATTAATTAGGTTAGCTTTAAATAAGAGCCGCACTAGCAAATGTTAGTGCGGTTTTTTTTGTAAGATTTTTGTATAAATCCATAAAAATAACTTCAAATGCTGGAGTAATTGAAGTGAATGCATAATACTCTGCAGCGCGATTATGGTGACCTCTTTTAGAGTAGCTAAGATGCTAATATAAAAATCTTATTTGAATGGAATTCAAGGAAAATATTATGAAAAAAGTTATTTTGTCTGCAATGCTAGCAACGGCGTCTGTTTCTTCTTTTGCTGCATACGGTCCAGCGGGTTGTGGACTAGGTACAGAAGTTGTATTCCAAAATGCGGACGAGTGGCATGAGCACGTTCTTGCTGCAACTACAAACGGAACTTCCGGTAACCAAACTTTTGGTATGACTTCAGGTACGCTAGGTTGTGATGTTCCTGATGCTCCTTTGGCTGGTGGTGTAGCGATGTTTATTAATGACAACCTAGAGCCTTTGGCAGTAGATTCTGCAAAAGGTGACGGCGAAACATTGAATGCATTAGCAGATTTGATTGGTGTTCAAGGTAATGACAAAGCGTCGTTCAACCAAGTAATGCAGTCGAACTTTGATACTATCTTTGCGTCAGCAGAGGTGACTCCTGAAACAGCTTACCAAGATATCGTGACAGTGATGGAGAAATCTCCAGAGCTAGCTAAATACCTAGGCTAAGAGTTGTTGATTAGTTAATTTATGAAAGAGCGGGCTAGCCCGCTCTTTTTGTTTAAACGGATTTTTATGCGATCACTAGCGTTTTTTTCCTGTCTCGCTATTGGGGCGACGTTTCCCCAAGCACATGCTGCTGAAGACAGCGTGTTGTCTTCTTTAGCACAAGATCCTCAGTGGCTTAGTATGCTCCATTACGACAAAATTGGTGTTGTAAAGCAAGTCGGTAGTCAAATAGAAGATCCAAACTTTTTTCTCTCTTCGGAAGGTCAGATTTCGGCTAAAGCTGAGCTGTTGGCAACATATAAAGCTTTTACGTCAAAGCTTTCTGTGCAAAACCCCAATGAATCTGCTCAATGTCGTTTTCCTGGGCGCTTAGCTTGGTTGCAGGCTAAGCTTCCAGGTCGTGATTGGGTTGAACGTTCATGCTCTGACTTTGAAGAATGGCGCCTTCAGTTAGATGCAGAAAAGATCTTTCTTGTATTCCCTGCCGCGTACCTTAACAGTCCCTCCTCCATGTATGGGCATACACTGTTTCGTGTAAAAAAGCGTGGCAACGAAACTCCATTGTTAGATTACGCGGTTAATTACGCAGCCAATACTGATCCTGAAGATAATCAGTTGGTCTTCAGTTATAAGGGCCTTACTGGGGGCTATCCTGGTGTCCTATCCGTGATGCCTTATTACCAGAAAGTTAAAGAGTATAATTTCTTAGAAAATCGTGACATTTGGGAATATGAGCTTTCTCTTACGCCTTCAGAGGTTGATCAATTTGTGCGGCACATTTGGGAAATGAAAGGGACGTCAATGCCTTATTATTTCTTTTCACAAAATTGCTCCTATCAATTGTTGACGATGCTTGATGCTGCCAGTCCGCGTTTGAATCTTGCTTCACAGTTTTCTATCTGGGCTATCCCTGCAGATACGGTACGTGAAATGAAGCGTCAAGGTGTGCTTGATGAGGCGAATTACCGTCCATCCACCCTCAACAAAATTCAGAATATGTTAGCGCAAGTGTCTCCTAAGCAAATCGAATTAGCGAAAAATTTGGTGGAACCTGAGACTTTAGATTTATCGCAATTAAACCAATTGAGTGTTGTGCAGCAAGCGCAAACATTAGATGTGGCATACGAATACAGTCGTTATCTGTCGGCACGGAAAAAATCAACACTTAGCCATCTTAGTAGCCGCTCAATCAAGCTTCTCTCTTTGCGTAGCAAGCTTGCAGTACCCAAAGTATTTGAGGTCGTAGAGCCGCCTCTCATTCGTGATGATCAGGGGCATGAAACAGCTAGAGTTGGTGTGGCTGCAGAATCTAGAGATGGTCGGAGTTATGGGATATTGGATTACCGGCCTTCATACCATGATGTGTTGGATCCAAAGGGTGGGTATCTAACAGGTGCTGAGCTTTCGATGTTTGGTGGTTCGTTGCGTTGGAGTGATTCCGAACAGCTTCAGGTAAACCATTTTAATTTCGTAAATATTCATTCTATGGCTCCTAGAAACGCTCTGATGTTGCCAAAATCTTGGCATGTGAACGCCAGCCTTATACGTGATATTACGCTTGAGGATAATTTGGTGTTTCGTCTGAAGGGTGGGGCTGGGGTGACGCAACAAATTGGCCAGAACTCATTGTTAGCTTTTTTTTGGAATGGTAGTGCGTCGGCTGATAATGACTATCACGATGGATACCAACTTGAAACAGGGCCGCAGATAAAATGGATTTGGAATGGAGACGTTTCCAATTTGTCTACCAGTTACCAGTACTTGTTTGATGTAAACCGACATAATGCTGAACGACAGGAGGTTAAAGTGGAATATTCTCATACGATTGCTAAGGATTGGCAATGGCGAGCGGGTGGGCAATATAGCAAAACTCGTGATGATGAGTGGGGCGTTACGCAATTATCTGTTTTCCATTATTTCTAATCTATCATTTTAGTCTTATAGAAGTGAGCCACAAAAAAAGCCAGCTTAAAGCTGGCTTTTTAATTTAGGGTAAAACCTTATTATTTCTTAAGGTTCTTTTGAATAGTATCTGTGTACCATTCTAGGAAGTTCATAACACCGAACTCGTAAGTTTCAGAGTATGGACCAGGCTGGTAACCTACAGAGTTAATCCCCAATTGGTTTTGCTCACCCAGTACACGGTCTTGGTCGTTAGTAGCATCCCAAACTTGACGTAGACGATCTGGATTGTAGTCTTCGCCTTCTACTGCGTCTTTGTGTACGAACCATTTAGTGGTCACCATAGACTCTTGAGCAGAGATTGGTAGAACACGGAACACGATGAAGTGATCAGACTGCATGTGGTTCCAAGAGTTCGGAAGGTGAAGGATACGCATAGAACCAAGCTCAGGGTTCTTGATGTTGCCTAGCATCTTCTTACAGCCGGCTTCACCATCAATCGTCATTACTTTTGTGCCTTTCTTCAAAGGCATACGAACGATGCGGTTACGCTTACCTGGGCCGTAGCTCTTGTGTTCGTGTGGAATACCTTCTGCATCCCATTTAGCAGACTGTTCTGCGTAATGGTCTAGGAAGTCTTGAGGTGCACGAGGGTCATTCGTGTCATCCCACTCTAAAATTGTGTTCAATAGTTCAGGGTGGCTACCTGCACAGTGGTAACACTCACGGTTGTTCTCAAGTACAAGTTTCCAGTTAGCTTTCTCGTACATGTTGGACTCAGCCGCTAACTTCGTGTTTTCCACGTCGTAAGGTGCCATGTACTCTTCAAGCGTTGCTAGGAACTCATCGAAGTCGCCTTCTGGTTCTTCTTTACCAAGAGAGACAAAGACGAATCCTCCCGCTGTTTTACAATGTGTTTTCTTCAGACCATGCTGAGACTTATCGAAGCCTTCTTGCATCTCTGTACCAGCAAATAGCAGGTTACCTTTAAGGTCGTACGTCCACTGGTGGTAAGGACATACTAAGTTTGCTACTTTGCCGCGGTGCTCAAGACATACGCGAGAGCCACGGTGACGACATGTATTGTGGAAAGCATTGACAGAACCATCTGCATCACGAATGACAAGGATTGGGTTTTGCGCAATTTCCACTGTGAAGTAATCGCCACGGTTTGGAATTTCGCTGGTCATACCAACGAATAGCCATTCCTTTTGGAACACTTCTTCCACATCAACGCGGAACATGTGAGGGTCGTTGTATAGTGGAGCATCCAACGAGTAATTGGCTGGGCGAGCCTCAAGCAATTTAGACATTTCTGTGCGAGCTTCTTGAACAGTCGCGTAACGCATGTTTAACAGATCATATTGATTCATTAGAGTGATCCTCAATAACAAAAGCCGAGTTGATGTTGTTTCCCTCGTCGGAGCAACATAGTTGGGAATTTTTATTATATTCCCTTTGTCGTTATAATAATGACGCTATCCTCACCTAAGTTAGGGTTTGCGAAATGACTAATTGCGACATACTCTCATACATAAATCGACTCTTCTTGCTACATCAGATAGTTAGCGCTATTTTCATGGCTTCAATGAGCAACTTGGTGTCGCAAAAGGTCAACTGAAATCCTAGCACTCGAACGACAATTGCTCAAATCGGTGAAACGTCAACGCCATCAAGAGAGAATAACCATGACAACTCCTCCAACAGTCGCATCCGCTGCAGACTACTTAGCACCAGTAAATACTCAAACTTGGGTAAATGGCCGTCATAACGTACGTTGTGTAAAGGTTATTGAAGAAGCTTGGGATGTGCGCACTTTCTGCTTTATGGCACAACAGCCAGTTATGTTCTTCTTTAAGCCAGGTCAATTTGTAACCTTAGAGCTTGAGATCGACAGTAAGCAAGTAATGCGCTCTTACACCATCTCTAGTGCACCATCTGTACCTTACAGTTTTTCCATTACTGTAAAGCGCGCACCTGGTGGTTTAGTATCTAACTGGTTGCATGACAACATGAAAGTGGGTGACGAACTAGCCGTTCACGGTCCAGTTGGTAACTTTAACTGTATCGATTTCCCTGCAGATAAAGTACTACTTCTATCTGGTGGTGTTGGTATCACGCCTGTTATGTCGATGGCGCGTTGGTGGTTTGACTCAAATGCCGAAGTTGATATGGTATTCATCCACAGTGCACGTACTCCTCGAGATCTAATTTACGCACGTGAATTAGATCACATGGCGTCTCGTGTTGATAATTTCAATCTTAACTTGATTGTTGAACGTGTAGAGAATGGTCAGGCATGGCATGGTTTCCGTGGTTATCTAGACGCAGTTAAGCTTGAGATGATTTCGCCTGATTTTATGGAGCGTGAAATTTTCTGTTGTGGACCTACACCATACATGAGCGCGATTAAGAAGCTTTTGAAAGAGAAAGGCTTCGACATGTCTCGTTACCATGAAGAAGCATTTGGTGCGACACCTACTGATGTTGAAGAAGAAGCGATTGAAAACGCAGAAGTGGCTCAAGAAGCAGCGGATGCAATCAATAGTGAAGACATGCATCGTGTAGAAGTGATTAGCTCAGGTATGACGATGAGTGTTCAAGTTGCTCCAGGTGAAACACTTCACAACGCAGCCGCTAAGCTTAACCTTCACATTCCTAAAGCTTGCGGTATGGGCATCTGTGGTACATGTAAAGTGATGATCAAAGAAGGCGATACACACATGGAAGCCAACGGTGGTATTACGGATGAGGACGTAGCAGCCGGTTACGTTCTTTCATGTTGTACAGTCGCGAAATCTGATGTTGTATTCGAATACTAATTACTAGTATTAAGGGCGCCCTATGGAAGCTGAGCAAATCGAGATAGCTGAATTCTTAGGGCGCTATCCTCCTTTTTCATTCTTACCTGAAAAAACACTGAATTTGGTGGCTGCTTCTTTGGAGATTAGCTACTACCGTCAAGGTGCTGATGTCTATAAATTTGGCGATGAGATTCATGATTTATGTTTTATTCGCAGTGGTTCTATAGAGATCTATCGGCGTAATGGTGTTCTCTACAATCGTTTAAGTGTTGGTGATGTATTTGGTCAGCTTGGTTTGCTGATGAATAATCGCATTCGTTTGCCATCGAGAGCGCTTGAAGATTCGTTAATTTATTTTGTTCCTGAAACCCTTTTTAACGAGTTGTGTGATAATTACGATGAGTTTGCTTACTTTGTTGAAGTAGACGACAAGCGTAAGATGAATAAAGAAATACAGCAGAAACGTGAAGAGAATGATCTTTCCAGTGTGAAAGTGTCTACGTTGATTGCTCGACCTCCTATTATGATTTCATCCGATGCCAGTATTCGCCAAGCTGCGTCGGTGATGACGGATGAATCCGTCTCGTCGTTACTGATTTACGATGAAATAGCCCCCGTTGAAGACTTCGGCGATAGTTTTAAACATTTGGTTGGCATACTAACCGATCGAGATTTGAGAACCCGCGTTGTCTCGCAGGGTGTCGATCTTGACAGTGCGGTATCTTCAGTGATGACGCAAACGCCTAAGACCTTGGATAAGGATACGTTTGTTTTTGAAGCGATGTTAATGATGTTGCGTTTTAATCTTCATCATTTGCCTATCGTAGAAAACAATGTCCCCATTGGTGTGATTGCGATTTCAGATATTGTTCGATATGAATCTAAAAATAGTCTGTATATCGTGGGGCTGATTCATCGACAACATTCTATTGAAGAATTAGTTCAAGTGTCTAAAGATGTTCCATCTTGCTTTGTTCGCATGGTGCGGCAGGAGTCTAGTGCTCAAATGGTCGGTAGTGCTATGTCGGTTATTGGGCGTAGTTTTAAGCAGCGCTTACTTGAGCTTGCCGAAGAGAAGCTTGGTCCACCACCCGTACCTTATTGCTTTTTGGCCCTCGGCTCTATGGCGCGTGATGAGCAGCTGTTGATTACCGATCAAGATAACGCCTTGATCTTGTCCAACGATTATAATCCCCGCCAGCATAATGAATATTTTGAAGCTTTAACGGAGTTTGTCTCAGAAGGTTTGGATAAATGTGGCTACCCTTACTGTACTGGTCGTATTATGGCGACCAACCCGCGCTGGCGAAAAACGATCAGTGAATGGCGTGAGTGCTTTGCAGATTGGATTGATGTGCCCAATCCTGATGCATTACTTAATAGTTCAGTGTTTTTTGATCTTGAAGGTGTTTGGGGTAAAACAGAATGGGCTGATGAGTTGTACCGGTTCATTGTCAATAGAGCCAAAAACTCGCCTAAGTTTCTTGCAAGCTTGTCTAGAAATGCCTTGCTCCGTACGCCACCATTAGGCTTCTTCAAAGAGTTTGTGATGGAAAAAGATGGTGAGCATCGTCGCACTATTAATTTGAAACGTCGAGGAACTGCCCCGTTAGTTGATCTAATTCGAGTCCATGCTTTGGCCGTAGGATCCACGTCGCGTAATTCAATAGATCGCCTTGATGACGTAATAAAATCAGGAATACTGCCTGATAAACGTGGTCAAGAACTTAAGTATGCATTGGAGTATCTGGCCATGGTTCGTATTAGGCACCAAGTAGAAGACGTTGAAGATGGGTCTGAGGTCGATAATAATATTGAACCTGATACGTTGTCTGACATCGAGCGACGCAACTTAAAAGAAGCGTTCAACGTGTTGAGCAATAGCCAACGTTTCCTCAAATATCGTTATCCATTTTCGTGAGTTACAATTATGGCTCGTGTTAGTGATGCATTTTCTTGGCATGAGTTTATTCGTCAAGAGACGGCCAGTGTTAACTCACCACTTCTTAAAAGCTTTTATGCCTCGCAAAACTTTTCAGAAGATCTCACTTTGGATCAAGCTGAGTTTGTTGCCCTAGATTTCGAAACGACGGGCCTTGACCCTAAAACAGACGAAATTGTCAGTATTGGTTTAGTGCCTTTTAATTTAAAGCGCATAAAAGTAGCGGAAGCAAAACATTGGATTGTTCGGCCTAAATGCAAATTAAGCGATGATTCGATTGTTATCCATGGTATTACCCATAGTGAGGTGTCGTCTGCTCCTCGTATTTCAGAAGTGCTAGAGCAAGTGCTCAAGGCCCTTGAAGGTAAGGTCGTTGTTGTTCATTACCAGTACATTGAACGGCAATTTTTGAACCGAGCAGTGGAGGGTGTGTTAGGAGAAGAACTTTGGTTTCCTATGTTAGATACCATGCGTTTAGAAGCGATGCTTTATCGTGATGGCTGGCGCACCAAATTAAAGCGATTGTTCGGCAGTAAGCTGGTTTCTATTCGTTTAGTAGACAGTCGTTTGCGGTATGGCTTGCCTCGCTATCATATGCACAGTGCGATGACGGATGCAATTGCTACTGCGGAGCTGTTGCAGGCTCAAATTCGCCATCGCTTTGATGAGTCAGTACGTGTGACAGACTTATGGCAGTAAAACAGTAGATAATAGTGTTGTTGCTCTTAAATGGTGTGAAAGGTGTTATTTTTTGGGCGATATGAAGCTTAATATGGCGAAAATGGTCTACAGTTAAGGTTGATCTGCATTAAAAGCGACTTCTTCTATCTCTAAGGTAGCGCTAGGGTGGTGTCGTTTTTTGTGTGGTATGTTTTAAATTTTGTCGTTTATGTGATATTTATAAGGCTCGGGTCAATTATTATACGGGTTCTGTTTCACGGCTTAGAATAGCCATATAATGAATAGAAAGTGAAGAGACGTTCACCCAACAGCTACTGTCGGTCCGTCATAATAAAAATGGTGTTTATAGCAATACTGGCCTGATAGTTGCTTACGCTATATATCACGTATAAGAGGGCACATTCATGGTCTCATCTTCCCCTACTACAGCGACTAGCAAGAAGAAAGTAACGCGAGTTGGTTTCTTGCTGCTAGATAATTTTACTATGATTGCGTTGGCTTCAGCTCTTGAGCCATTACGTATGGCCAATCAGCTGTACGGTGAGGAGCTGTATAACTGGCATATGATTTCCGAATCTGGCGAACCTGTCGTTGCCAGTGATGGATTAAGTTTATCAGCCGATACGTCAATCGCTGAATGTCCAGAACTGGATATGATTATTGTTGCCGGTGGTTTAGACATCACTCGCGGTTTTACTTCCAAGCAAGTGAGCTGGTTGCAACAAAGATCACGTAAAGGAATTACGTTAGGCAGTATATGTACAGGAGCGTACGTACTTGCTCATGCAGGCTTGTTGGATGGTTATAACTGCAGTGTTCATTGGGAGTGTATGACGGCTTTGCAAGAAAGCTTCCCTAAAGTTCGTTGTAATAATCGCCTTTTCTCAATGGATGAAAATCGCTTTACTGCGACCGGCGGTAGTGCACCACTAGATATGTTCCTGACCATTATTGCTCGAGAACATGGTGCGAAATTGTCTGGTGCAGTATCAGATATGTTTATATGTGATCGTATTCGTAGTGAATTTGATCAGCAACGTGTGCCATTGCGTCAGCTTAATAAGGGGGGTTGTAAGCCTAAATTGGTTGATGTGATTGAGTTGATGGAAAATAACTTAGAAGAGCCGATAGACCTTGATGAATTGGCCGCGTTTGTTGATGTGTCACGTCGTCAACTAGAGCGGATGTTCCATAAGTATTTAGATTGCTCTCCTTCACGTTACTACTTACGCCTTCGATTAGATCGAGCGAGACAGCTATTGAAACAATCTAGTATGTCTATTGTTGAGATATCGGCTGCGTGTGGCTTTATTTCAACGCCGCATTTTAGTCGCTGTTACCGTAAGCATTTAGGTATTTCTCCACGTGATGAGCGTAAAGTAGCTTGGATGGGAAATATTACCCCAGCTGAACAGAGTATGGGGAATTTGGTGTATATGCCGCATTCAGCGCATGCGCTAAACAATGCGCATTCAGAGCCTAGTTTTGGGTCTGTTGCAGTTGTTAATTGAGCATAGAGTTAAATAAAAAGGGAGCTAAATTAGCTCCCTTTTTTGTGCTCAAATTTTGTGAGCCTCTAACTCAAATTGCTTTGAGTTAGAGGTTAAAAAAGAGAGCTATAGTGATGCTAGGGCAGCATTAAAGGTGGCGCTTGGGCGCATTACTTTCCATAGTTGCTCTAGATCCATATGGTAGTAACCATCTAGATTAGCAGGTTTACCCTGTACAGCAGCTAACTCTTCAACAATCTTCGCTTCATTCTCAGTCAGAGTTTTAGCAAATGGTGCAAACTTAGCAGCTAGTTGCGCGTCTTCTGTTTGCGCTGCAAGTTCTTGTGCCCAATACATTGCAAGGTAGAAGTGGCTACCACGGTTATCAATATCACCAATTTTACGAGAAGGAGACTTGTTGTTGTCTAAAAGTTTGCCGGTCGCTTTATCAAGGGATTTCGCTAAAACTTTTGCTTTCTCGTTGTTTTGCTTAATACCGATTTCTTCAAATGATACAGCGGTTGCTAGGAATTCACCTAGAGAGTCCCAGCGTAGGTAGTTCTCTTCTTGAAGCTGTTGTACGTGTTTAGGTGCAGAACCACCTGCCCCTGTTTCGTACATACCGCCACCATTTAGCATCGGAACGATAGACAGCATTTTAGCAGAAGTACCTAATTCCATAATAGGGAATAGGTCTGTTAGGTAGTCACGTAAAACATTACCTGTGACAGAGATGGTGTCTTTACCACGGATGATGCGTTCCATAGAGAAGCGGATCGCTTCGTTGTAAGACATGATGCGGATGTCTAGACCTTCTAAATCGTGATCTTGAAGGTATCGTTCCACTTTCTTACGAAGCTCATTATCATGCGCACGCTCTTCATCTAACCAGAAGATAGCTGGTGTGTCGGAGTTGCGGGCACGAGTGACGCCTAATTTAACCCAATCTTTGATCGCAGCATCTTTTGTTTGGCATGCGCGCCAGATATCGCCTTTTTCAACATCGTGTTGCATTAGAACGTTGCCGTCTGTATCTACAACACGCATCAAGCCATCTTTCTTAGCTTCGAAAGTTTTGTCGTGTGAGCCGTACTCTTCTGCTTTTTGAGCCATCAAGCCAACGTTGGGAACAGTGCCCATTGTAGTTGGATCAAATGCGCCGTTTGTTTTACAGAAGTTAACAACTTCTTGATAAATTCGAGCGTAAGTAGACTCAGGCATAACGGCTTTAGTGTCTTTTGGCTTGCCATCACGGCCCCACATTTTGCCCGAGTTACGAATCATAGCCGGCATAGAAGCGTCAACAATGACATCAGAAGGAACGTGTAGGTTAGTAATGCCGCGAACAGAGTCAACCATGGCGATTTCTGGACGATGTTCATAGCAATCGTGGATTGCCTGAAGGATATCATCTTGTTGAGACTGAGGAAGTGTCTTAATTTTGTCGTAGACACTGCCAATACCGTTATTTGGATTCACACCGATTTTTTCAAATACATCGCCAAACTTATCCCAAACTTCTTTGTAGAAAACGGTAACAGCGTGACCAAACACAATAGGGTGAGAGATTTTCATCATGGTCGCTTTGACGTGTAGTGACCACATAATGCCAGCATCTTTTGCTTCTTGAAGAGACTCTTCAAAGAAGTCGCGAAGTTTGCTGGCGCTCATGCGCATGCCATCGAGTACTTCGCCTTCAAGTAAAGGTAGTGTTTTCTTAACGTCTACGTTGCCTTCTTGGTCAACAAACTCAATGCGTACGTCTTGAGCTTTGTCCATAGTCACAGATTGCTCAGACGAGAAGAAGTCGCCATCACGCATGTAATCAGCATGAGTTTGAGATGTCTTCAGCCATGCGCCCATAGAATGTGGGTGTTTGCGTGCGAATGCTTTTACAGCGGCTGGAGCGCGGCGATCAGAGTTACCTTGACGTAAAACAGGGTTTACTGCACTGCCAAGTAGCTTAGCGTAACGTGCTTGTACGGCTTTCTCTTCTTCAGATGCAGCTCTTTCTGGGTAGCTAGGGATGTCGTAGCCTTGTCCTTGAAGCTCTTTGATGGCTGCATTTAGCTGAGGAATAGAGGCTGAAATGTTTGGTAGCTTGATGAAGTTGGCTGTTGGTTCAGCGGTTAATTCACCTAGAAACGCTAAACCGTCTTCTACGCGTTGATCTTCTGGTAGGCGATCGGAAAAGGCCGCTAAAATACGGGCTGCTAATGAAATATCCGTAAGTTCTAGCTCGATGTCTGCTTCTTTCGCGAAAGAGCGAAAGATTGGCAGAAGAGAAGCCGTCGCTAGTGCCGGTGCTTCATCTGTCAACGTATAGTAAATCGTTTGTTTTGACATGTATTTCCCCTAACATTCTGGCTAGTTAGCCGTTTGGATAGAAGGTGACTTATGGCCGCCATTCTCTAAATCAAATCAAATTTGATTAAATTTTTGGTCATTATACTACCTCAATTAAGAGGTCGAGAAATATTGCCTAAGAATATAGTCAAGATTGATCTAAATGATTGTTATCAATCAAGGGGGGAAGGGAAAGAAGAAAATGTTGAATTGGCTTCTTTCCCTTGGTGTCGGAAGTGTAAAAAGAGGTTAGAAACGACCTTCAAGTTGCTTAAGCAAAGCTTTGCGTTTAAAGATCAGATGCCAGCGTCTTCCACCTACTTGTCGCCAAAGCATGGCTGCTCGAATGCCAGCCATTAAAATAGCGCGTACTTGGTGAGCTACATGAGATTGCTGTAAGAAACGGCTATCTCCGTGCACCTGAATACGAAACGATAACTTACTTAAAGTATCTTGGTACATTCCAGAAATGCCAGCGATCACATTTTCATGCATTACAGAGTCATAGTGCTCTAATTGACGCTCCAGCTGATTCAGTCGCTGACCGATTGCGGCTAGCATATCTGAGTCTTTGTGTAGCTTAGATTCAAGATGGATCATGCTTAACGCGTAGCGAATGGTATCGGGATTGACGGCGTCTTTGCCTTTGCCCATAACTTCTGTCGCAATGCGTCGCCCCAAAGCCAGGTTGCTCTGACAGTCAAATGGACCACCGTAGATATCCTCGGTCGTAGGGGCATTAACCATTAATATGCTACTGAGTATTGGTTCAGCATAGCTCTGATCTGTATTGCCTTTACGTGCTAGGTTGGCAACCAGCTCCGCGGCTTGGAAAATGGCCGCTAATGCAATGGCTTGTTCTTTTTCACTGTGCTGCATAGTGCGCTCCAAGCGAATAAAATGTCTTACTTGTTAAATGCAACATTGATGATGCCGCCGCCTAAACAATGTTCGCCAACATAGAAAACGACTGATTGGCCTGGGGTCACAGCTCTTTGAGGTTCTTTAAAACTGACCTCAATTCGACCATCAGCTAACTCAGTTAGCGTGCACTCTTGGTCCGGTTGACGGTAGCGACATTTGGCCATACAAGTTAATGGCATGTTTGGCTTATGGCGTGCTACCCAGTCAAACCCATCGGCGATCAGGTGCGTTTTAAACAATGATTCATGTTGACCGCCTTGAGTTACGACTAAAACATTGCGATTTAGGTCTTTTTCAACGACATACCATGGCTCGTCAGGGTAGTTTGATAAACCGCCAATGCCGAGCCCTTGGCGCTGGCCAATCGTGTGGTACATCAAGCCATGGTGCTTGCCGATGATATCACCATCAAGCGTTTCAATATTGCCCGGCTGTGCTGGCAGATATTGCTCAAGAAAATCTTTAAAGCGACGTTCGCCTATAAAGCAAATACCTGTACTGTCTTTCTTGTTGTGCGTCACAAGGTCAAATTCTTCGGCTAAGCGACGCACTTCGGGCTTTTCTAATTCGCCAACAGGGAAGAATGTGCGGCCAATTTCGTCTTTACCAACGGCGTACAAGAAGTAGCTTTGATCTTTGTTGTTATCAAGACCTTTTAGTAACACTGGTTCACCGTCTATTTCGCCTCGGCGAACGTAGTGCCCTGTCGCGATATAGTCCGCTCCAAGTTCAAGTGCGTATTCTAAAAATGCTTTAAACTTAATTTCTTTGTTACATAGAATGTCAGGGTTTGGCGTGCGACCCGCTTTGTACTCTTCGAGGAAATGTTCAAAGACATTGTCCCAGTATTCTGCAGCGAAGTTGGCAGTGTGAAGATGAATGCCTAATTTATCACAGACGGCTTGAGCATCGGCTAAGTCATCTTTCGCTGTGCAGTATTCAGTGCCGTCATCTTCGTCCCAGTTCTTCATAAATAAGCCTTCGACTTTATAGCCTTGCTGTTGCAGAAGAAGTGCGGAAACTGATGAATCAACACCGCCGGACATGCCAACGATGACTTTAATCGATGCGTTTGGGTTCTCTGTACTCATGGGTTCTCTCTAATAGTGGGAACGGGGTAAAGGCCCGTCATTAGAATAAGGGCGTATTGTAACGGATCACGCGCTTGAGGTCTTTAGCTCGGGAAAATGTGCCTGTTATTGATGCCGTCAATTGCGAGTGATTGGCCGCGTTCATAATCGTTTATGCATTGCATAATCAAAGGGCTACGTTGTTTGCGAGCTACAATGTCATCTTTTGTTAGCCAGTTTGATTCAATAATATCATCGTCGAGTGCCATATCGACTTGGTGTATCGGCTTACAAATAAAACATACACGATGATACGTATCCGCACCTGTGAAGGGTGTAAAAGCATACATTCCTAAAATGGCTTCAGGCTCTACTTGCCAACCGGACTCTTCTAGGGTTTCTCGAATAACCGCTTGTTGCAGAGACTCACCGTTTTCCACGTGACCGGCTGGCTGGTTGATGACGATCTCTCCGTCCTGAGTCTCGGTGACCATTAGATAGCGATTGTGTTGATCTACTACTAGGGCTGCGACGGTTAGGTGAGGGAGTCTTTCTCGCTTTTTCTCGTTCAAATTGAGTTACCTGCTCATCAAGTTCTGTTGTAGGTTCGGTAATAAGATATTGTCCAGGTGTAAGATTTTCAACACTGTAAGGGCCTATTGCAGCACGAATCAGGCGAAGTGTCGGGAAGCCAACGTGGGCTGTCATACGTCTGACTTGACGGTTTTTGCCCTCTGTTATTTTAAGTTCAATCCAGCTGGTTGGGATATTGGCGCGTTCGCGAATAGGGGGGACTCGTTCCCATATGTTAGGCGAAGCGATCTTGCGACACTCAGCTGGCTTAGTCATACCATCTTTTAACTCGACACCTGCTTGAAGTGCTTTGATGGCATCATCATTAATATCGCCTTCCACCTGCACCCAATAGGTCTTAGACATTTTGAATTTTGGAGAGGCGATCAAATGTTGTAAAGGGCCTTGGTCAGTCAGTAATAGCAGCCCCTCAGAGTCATAGTCTAGACGGCCAGCAGGGTAAACTGCTGGGATATCGACATAGCGAGCGAGTGTGTCTTTACCTCCATCAGAAGTGAATTGACTGAGGACTTGGAAAGGCTTGTTTAGTAGCAAAAGCATGGCAAGGGACACTTAAAACGAAAGTTTAGGATGCAATAAAGCACCTCTGGAACTGCTGATCATACCAGAGGTGTTTGAATAGTTAAGATGTCTAGTGCTATTTCAAATGCCGTTAAGCTGATTCTGTGATGCTTTCCTCAACGTTGGCTCCGCTTTCAACTGGGGTAATTTCAATGGCGTGTAAGCCTCGTTTACCAGGAGAGACGTCAAATGTTACGGTTTGACCTGCCTTTAGGGTTTTGTAACCTTCAACATTGATCGCTGAATAGTGGATGAACAAATCTTCGTCGAAACTGTCAGATACAATAAAGCCGTACCCTTTTGCGTTATTAAACCATTTAACGGATCCACGATGCATGAGTCACTCCTTCAATACTCTGTAGGCTCGATTAGCCGAACCGCAAATAAACGCTGTTAATGAATTCGGTTTGATATATGTGATTAAAGATCTGTTAAACTCACTTTCATGATTTCAATAGGGTTTAATTGTGTGACTTTTGACCACATATTACTTGAGAGTAGAACTCTATTGTGGATTTGTAAAATTCTTATTGTTTTCCACTTTCTGGGTTACTAGGGATTGAGGAAATGCTAATTAACGTGAATATTTGTAGTGTTTGAGGTCCGAGATGTTTGCATCGAAGCAAATTAGTCTAAGTTTAGAGGACGATGATAACGGTCACTCGTCGGTTGCTATCGCACCAGATGAAACTGATCTTCAGCCGCCGTCTATGTATCAGGTGGTTTTATTTAACGATGACTATACGCCAATGGATTTTGTCGTATTTATTCTTCAGCGCTTTTTCAATATGGATTCAGAAAAAGCACAGCATGTAATGATGGAAGTACATACCAAGGGTAAAGGTGTTTGTGGCATTTACCCCTTTGGTATTGCGGAAACTAAAGTAGCTATGGTGCAGCAGTTTTCAGAGCAAAACGAGCACCCCCTAATGTGCGACTTGCAAAAAGTCGACTGATTTTTAGTGAGGGATAAGCGATGCTAGATAAAGAACTAGAGCAAACCTTGAATAATGCTTTCAAAGCCGCTCGTGACAAGCGTCATGAATTTATGACTGTTGAGCACCTTTTATTGGCTTTGATTGACAATGCTGCCGCAAGCAAAGTGCTAGAGGCTTGTGGTGTTACGTTAGAAACCTTGAGCAAGGAGTTAGAAGAGTTCGTTGACAGCACAACCCCCCTTATCCCAGAAGACGATCAAGAGCGGGAAGTGCAGCCTACCCTAGGATTTCAGCGTGTACTCCAGCGTGCGGTGTTCCACGTTCAATCATCTGGCAAACGAGAAGTAACGGGTGCGAATGTTCTTGTGGCGATTTTCAGTGAACAAGAAAGCCAAGCCGTTTATTTGCTGCGCCGCCATAATGTAGCGCGCATTGATGTTGTCAATTTTGTCGCGCATGGCATTTCAAAGCTAGGCGGTTCAACACCAGATGAATCGATTGAGCAGGAAGATGAAGACGGCGAAGATAGTGCCAAAGCGCCACTACAGAAATACGCGACAAACTTGAATGAAGAAGCGAAAGCCGGACGAATAGATCGTTTGATCGGACGTCAAAATGAAGTTGAGCGAGTCGTACAAACGCTTTCTCGTCGCCGAAAAAATAACCCGCTCTTAGTGGGGGAATCAGGCGTGGGTAAAACCGCCATTGCTGAAGGTCTTGCTAAGCGTATTGTAGATGGCGAAGTGCCTGATGTGATAGCTGACGGTATTGTTTATTCGTTAGATCTTGGTGCTCTTTTAGCGGGTACCAAATATCGTGGTGATTTTGAGAAGCGTTTAAAGCATCTGTTGGGCGAATTGAAAAAACTCCCGAATGCGATCCTATTCATTGATGAAATTCACACTATTATTGGTGCGGGCGCTGCGTCAGGTGGTGTGATGGATGCTTCGAATTTACTGAAACCTGCATTGAGCTCAGGCCAGTTACGTTGCATTGGCTCAACAACGTTCCAAGAATTTCGTGGCATTTTCGAAAAAGATCATGCCTTGGCTCGTCGATTCCAGAAAATCGATGTCAATGAGCCTAGTGTTGATGATACCTATGAGATTTTGAAGGGCATCATCGGTGCCTTTGAAGAGCATCATAAAATTAAATACGAAGACGCAGCGTTGAAGGCCGCGTCTGAGCTGGCGCAACGTTATGTTCCTGATCGTCATATGCCAGATAAAGCCATTGATGTAGTGGATGAAGCGGGTGCTTATCAGCGCTTGCAGCCAGAAGAGACACGCAAACAAATCATCACCGTAGAAGACATTGAAGATATCGTTTCTAAGATCGCACGAGTGCCTGTGAAAGCGGCCAATTCGGATGACAAAAAGGTACTTTCTAATCTTGAGCGCAACTTGAAAATGGTGGTGTTTGGTCAAGATGGTGCCATCGAATCCTTAGCGGATGCGATTAAGTTGTCTCGTGCAGGCCTGAAAGCCGAGCAGAAGCCGATTGGTTCATTCTTGATGGCTGGACCAACCGGTGTTGGTAAAACCGAGGTGACGCGTCAGCTGGCGAAGATCATGGGGCTTGAGCTTATTCGCTTTGATATGTCTGAGTACATGGAGCGCCATGCGGTATCGCGTTTAATCGGTGCACCGCCGGGCTATGTTGGTTTCGATCAAGGTGGTTTGTTGACAGAGGCTGTGACTAAGAACCCTCACAGTATTGTGTTGTTGGATGAGATTGAAAAAGCGCATCCTGAAGTTTTCAACTTGCTGTTACAAGTAATGGACCACGGTACATTGACCGATAATAATGGCCGCAAAGCGGATTTCCGTAATGTGGTGTTAGTGATGACCTCTAATGCTGGCGCTGAAGTGCTTGCTAAAAGATCGATTGGCTTCTCTATGCAGGACCATTCAACCGATGGTATGGAAGCCATTAATAAGACCTTCACGCCAGAGTTCCGTAACCGATTGGATGCGGTGATTCAATTTAAGCAGCTTGATGAGCAGGTTATCTTTAATGTTGTCGATAAATTCTTGGTTGAATTGCAGGCTCAACTTGATGCTAAAGGTGTTCTGATCGAAGTGAGTGATACGGCTCGCGGTTGGTTGGCAAGTAAAGGTTATGATCGTCAGATGGGCGCCCGTCCGATGGCGCGCGTGATCCAAGAGCATCTGAAGAAACCACTTGCTAACATGATCTTATTTGGTGATTTAGTAGAGGGTGGTGTTGTCGCAGTTGCATTAGATGAAGAGAAAGATGAATTGTCATTCTCCGTTAGGAAAGAGTCTGTGCGCTGTTGATGTAACATTAAGCCCTCCATGGAGGGCTTAATTCCTATATACCAAAGCACAAAAAAGCCGCTTAAAGTATTAAGCGGCTTTTTTGTAAATCACATTCTCGTCGTGTATTAGCGAGAACGGTAAACGATTCGACCTTTTGATAAATCGTAAGGTGTTAGTTCAACCTTTACTTTATCTCCGGTCAAAATTCGAATGTAGTTTTTACGCATTTTTCCGGAAATATGCGCAGTCACAACGTGACCGTTTTCAAGTTCCACACGGAACATAGTGTTTGGAAGGGTATCGACAATCGTACCTTCCATTTCAATGCTATCTTCTTTTGCCACAATCAGTGTCCTGTTCTTAATTAAGGTTAAGCATTCTCTCGCTATTTAGGCTAAAAATAGGCTTGTGATTGGCGAGTTTGCTAAAATTTCGGCCGTATTTTGCCCAAAATAGCGCTAAAAAGCAAATTTAGCCCATAAAATTAGTGATGGGCAAAGGCGCTTTATGCTTCGCTAGTGCTGCTAGCTGGCTGTTTGGGCATGGGCTGGGTATCAGTTGCTGTAACGCTCTAACAAAATCTTTTTTGTTAAGCATTTTTGCACCCAATGACGTAAGGTGCTCCGAATATACTTGGCAGTCGATCATTTGTATACCCAGATCATGCGCTAACTGGCAAAACTGCCATAATGCCACCTTTGAACCATTGTTTTTAAGAGAATACATCGATTCCCCAAAAAACATGCTCCCCATTGCCACGCCGTAAAATCCGCCGGCTAATTCGCCATCCAAAAAAGATTCAACCGAAAAAGCAAAGCCTTGCTTGTTCAATTTTGAGTATGCGTCAATGATGTCTTCAGATATCCAGGTTCCTTCATTATTTGCACGCAGTTGACGGCAGATGTCGACTGACTGCCTAAAGTCTGAGTTTACTTTCCAACTCCAGTTTTTATTTCTAAGGCTCTTCTGCAGCGATTTACTGGTATGGAAATCTGAAGGAGTGAGTGTGCAGCGTTCATGTGGATGCCACCAAAGGATTGGGTCAGGATCGCTGTACCATGGAAAGAATCCATGCCGATAAAGGTGAACTAATCGCTCAGGTTTTAAATCGCCACCGACCGCAGAAAGGCCTTCAGGGTCATCCAGAGACTTAAATGGGTCCGGCGTATCATAAATAGATTCTGTCAACAGAACGAGCTCTTTTGTGTTTTCTGAGCTTTTTTCAGTGGAATCTCGCATGAATTCTCTTAAAAAGACGTGTTGGAGTGCTGTTATTATCCACAATTCTTACCCCGTTTTACCAGTACTTAGTGAGTGAATACACTTTTTTTGGTCGCTTTGTAGGTATTTCGTATCGAAGTCGTATGATTATTGCTTGATTTTGCATTCTGATATGCTTTTTTTGCTCCTTAGACATGAGTAAAACATGAAAAATGCAAAAAAAAATCAAAAAAAGTGTTCGTAGTGCTTGACCAGCAAAGTAAAACTTGGTTTTAATCAAGTACGTTCAGAGCGGCGAATAAAAATATTAAACGAATCGCTGTTCACGGACTAAAAATTTTTCGGTGTTGTGGGTTTGTCACAAAACTGAAATTGATAGGCTTTACTATATTTAAGTCGCTGATATCTCAGCGTTAAATGATTTTTAGGTGCTAAGCCTTTCAAAAGGTCTTGAGACCGAACATATATAATTAAAGGGGAATCTTGAATGAAAGCGATTAAACTTGCTTCTGTTTTCGCGGTATCTGCTGTTGCAGCTGCGGTATCTACATCTACTTTCGCTGTTGAGCCAGTATTTTCTGGTGAAGCGGGCATCGAATACGTTAGCTACTACGGCGAATCTAAAGATACCGGTGATCTAGCAGACGGTACGGATCTTGGTGAAGTTGAGCTATCGATCGATACTGGTGTTGTATACGCTGAGATCGAAGTTAAAACAACGGGTAATGACGAAGGCACTGATATCAACTTTGAAAAACTTTATGTGAAACAAGGTGCGGTATCTTTCGGTCGTTTTGATGGATCTGTTTCTACTGGCGCATTCATGGGCATGGATGAGCTTCAAAGTGGTGTAGATCTTCGCACAGCTCAAGGTGACACTGATAACACAGGTCTTCGTTACGCAGTAGCACCTGGTCTAACTGTAGCACTTGAAGCAACTACAAATTCTAACGATGATTCCGATATCGGCGCGGCAATCTCTTATGTTGTTGATCTAGATGCAGTCAAATTAGGTATTTCTGGTGGTGCCATCGGCGATGCTAATTCTGTAAACGTGGGCGCGCAATTCAATGCTGGTCCAGCGACTTTGTCTGCTAACTACGGTGTAGGCGAAACAGGTACAGATAATACCACTGATGTTCAACAAGCTGGTTTCGGTGTTGAACTTGCTGCGACAGATGCGCTTACGCTAATTCTTCAGTACTCTAAAGATCTAGAGGGCGATAAAGAAGATGGTACTTACTTTGTTGCTGAGTACGCTGCAGGTGACCTAACGTACTACTACAAAAACTACAACGGTGATCTAGCGGCAGATTCTGCTTATGAAGGTTCTGAGCATCACACAGTTGGTGTTAAAGCATTCTTCTAAGATTTCCCTATCTTAGTAAAAGCGAAAGCCAGCCCTTCGGGCTGGCTTTTTTTATGGTAAGCTTGCACCCTAAACATTGGCTGATGACATTGGAAGGTGGCTTTTGACACAAGTAGGGCGTGAGTCTGTACGATCACTTGTCTGGGGAACATTTGCGAAGCAGGCGGCGTTTATTGCCGCAATGTTGTTTTTTCTATTTTTTGCTTTCGCGACTTATACCTACAATCCAGAAGATGCCGGTTGGTTTTATTCTGGCAGTGGTAGTGCCGTTCAAAATTCTATGGGGCCGATAGGTGCAATGTTAGCTGATTTATTGTCAGCCTTCTTTGGCAGCCTGTTTTATTCGTTACCTCTACTTTTCTTATTGGTTGCCTTTATATTATGGCGCAACCCACATCAAATGATTCCGCTTAATAATGCCATTCTCTGTTGCGTTGGTAGTATTTTATATTTGAGTTTTGGCTCCGCGCTTTGTTTTTTGCACACGGTAGGAAATGCTTCACTGCAGTTTGGAACAGGCGGTATTCTAGGGCAATCCCTTGGGCAGTTGCTTTATCATTGGATTGGCTATGATGGTGGTACTCTGGTCAGTCTTGCTTTAGTTCTACTCGCGTTTACTCTTTTAGCTCAAGTTCATTGGTCCCAAGCACTTGAATTCATTGGCGAGCGAACGGAAATGGCTTATCTGTGGGTCATTAGGCGTTTTCAACGTGATGAGGACGTAGAAGAACAAAATGATAAATCAACTAAACAGAAAGCAAAGAAGGCTGCTGAGAAAGCAGCTAAAAAAGCAGTTGAAGACGACGAACTAGAAAAGCCTGCTATATTCCGTAAAAAGAAAGTGGCAGCAGTGATCGATGACGAGGCAGGTCTAGATGAGACGGAAGAAAAAGTGTCTTTATGGGAAAAAATGAAAGGCAAGTTTACGCGTTCGTCTAAGATAGAAGATTCAGTCCAACTAGAAGCCAATAGAGAGCATCGAGAACCAAGTTTTGATGGACTGGACTCAGCGTCCTTTAATGACAGCGATGATACTTTTGATTTTACAGATACCTTATATGTCGAAGAAGATCATCGAGACATCAGCTTTGATGACGTCTGGGATAAGAAAGAACCTAGTGCAGTATCTGAAACAAAGTTGTCATCTGCGAACATTCAGCATAAACAGAAAAGGTTTAATGCAGAGACATCTCCTGTAGAGCAAGTAGCGATGGAGCAACCTTCTAGCCAGACTCGTTCGCAGCAAGAAACAGAGCTTCAATTTGCTGCGGATCAAAGTGTCGATGAGCCACCATTTATAACAGAAACAGTGGCCAAGCCACCTAAAACACAATTATCAGCGCAACCTACTCCTGATTCAGCGGCGCACAAACCTGCGGTGAAAACCTTATCTGAGGCCAAGCAACTTGATGGTCTTGGTGGACCATCGACTGAAATTGAGCGCTCTGAAGCACTTTACAGTTTGCCTGATCGAGCTGTATTAACGCCGCCGAAGCCTAAACAAGGTGGTTATACCGAAGACGAGCTGTTGGATCTTTCTGCGTTATTAGAGCAGCGGCTACAAGATTTTGGTGTGAAAGCCGAAGTTGTTGAGGTCAACCCTGGTCCAGTGATTACGCGGTTTGAAATCCAGCCTGCGCCTGGTGTAAAAGTTTCTAGAATCACCAACTTGGCCAAAGATTTAGCGCGCTCATTAAGCGTATTAAGTGTGCGAGTGGTCGAAGTGATCGCTGGTAAATCTACTATTGGTATTGAAATACCAAACCAACATCGTGATACCGTTTACTTTTCTGAAGTAATCAATACACCTATGTATGACAATGCAACATCGCCTTTAACTTTGTCACTTGGACATGATATTTCGGGTGAAGCGGTGGTGGTCGACTTGGCTAAAATGCCTCATGTGTTAGTGGCAGGTACTACCGGCTCGGGTAAGTCGGTGGGGGTTAATGCCATGATTCTCAGTATGTTGTTAAAGTCGACACCTGACGAAGTACGCATGATCATGGTCGACCCTAAAATGTTGGAACTTTCTATTTACGAAGGTATCCCACACTTATTAACGCCTGTTATCACGGATATGAAAGATGCTGCCAATGGCTTACGTTGGTCAGTAGACGAAATGGAACGCCGTTATAAATTAATGTCCAAGTTAGGCGTACGAAATATTGCCGGTTTCAATAAAAAAGTACGTGAAGCCGCGGCGGCGGGCGAGCCTATTGAAGATCCATTATGGACACCTGAAATGGCGATGTTCTCGGAAGATGGCGTGGCACGCACTGTACCTTATCTAGAGCCTTTACCGTACATCGTTATTGTCGTCGACGAGTTTGCCGACATGATGATGATTGTAGGTAAAAAGGTCGAAGAACTGATTGCTCGTATCGCCCAAAAAGCTCGTGCGGCGGGTATTCATCTAATACTAGCGACCCAGCGTCCTTCAGTGGATGTTATTACGGGTTTGATTAAAGCTAATATACCAACACGTATGGCGTTCCAAGTATCCTCGAAAATAGATTCTCGTACCATCCTTGATCAAGGTGGTGCAGATCAGCTGCTTGGACAAGGTGACATGTTGTATCTACCGGCTGGACTGCCAACCCCAATACGTGTGCATGGTGCCTTTGTGTCGGACGAAGAAGTGCATGCTGTAGTGGAGGAGTGGAAAGCACGCGGCGAGCCAGATTACATTAATGATGTGACCGTGAGTGCGGAAGAGCTTACCGCTGGCGGTGGTGAAGACAAAGATGCCTTATACGACGAGGCCGTGAAAATTGTGATAGAAACGCGTAAAGCTTCTATCTCCTCTATTCAACGACGTCTAAAAATTGGCTATAACCGAGCTGCAAACTTGGTCGAAGCAATGGAATCTGCTGGATTAGTCGGACCAATGGGAACCAATGGTCAACGAGAGATTCTGATTCCTGAGTAGGAATCCGTTACGCGAGGAAAATGTATGAGTCGTTTTATTTGTGCGCTAGGCATGTTTTTAGCAGTGAATGCTTGGGCTGACACATCAGTCGATTCACTGACACAATTGCTCGAAGAAAATCGAAATGTTGAGGGTGAGTTTCGTCAAGTTACGTATAACGAGCAGGGGGAGCAAGTGCAGCACAGCGAAGGTGTTTTCTTGCTTGCAGCGCCTAATCGTTTTGTCTGGGATACGATTTCACCTTTCCCACAGCGAATTATTTCAGACGGCGAGTGGGTTACGATTTGGGATGTTGATTTAGAGCAGGCCACACGTAAACCTTTTGCAGGAACAGTCGGTAATTCACCTGCAGCTTTGCTGGGGGATTCTGCTGCTAATGTATTGAGTCATTATGCTGTCGAAAGCGTTGGTAAGGACAGCTATAAGCTAGCGCCTAACGATCAAGAAGACTTGTTCGATTCATTAACACTGTCGTTTAATGATAAGGCGATCAGTGCGATGAGCATCAAAGATGTATTAGGTCAAACAACCGTGATTGAGTTCTCGAATATAGAGGCTCATGAAGGGGTATCAGAACAAAATTTTAATGTGGACCTACCAGAGTCCGTCGATGTAATTATTGAGCAGTAGCCAATGGACGATTTGTTTGCCTCCGATGATGTTAACCTAATGCAACCGTTGGCTGCCCGCATGCGCCCTAAAACATTAGACGAATATGTCGGGCAAGAGCATTTGGTTGGCGAAGGAAAGCCACTGCGTAAAATGGTGGAACGTCGCCAAGGGCATTCGTTTATTTTATGGGGGCCGCCAGGCGTAGGAAAAACGACGTTTGCACAGTTGTTTGCCCATTCATTGGACGCTAAGTTTATTGAATTATCGGCTGTTATGTCAGGCGTAAAGGACATTCGTGCGGCGGTTGACGATGCCAAGCAATGGCGTTTAATGACTCAAAAATCGACGCTACTGTTTGTCGACGAAGTACACCGATTTAATAAATCGCAGCAAGACGCTTTTCTACCGTATATAGAAGATGGCACGTTTCTATTTGTTGGTGCGACCACTGAAAACCCTGCCTTTGAACTCAACTCCGCTTTGTTATCCCGTGCTCGAGTGTACCGATTACAGACCCCTACAGTTGATGACCTTTTATCGGCGATGAAGCATGCTCTAAATGACTGTCGCCGAGGTTTAGGCGATCGTAAGATCCAAATTAAAGATGAACAATTAGCGATCTTAGCGCAGGCTGCGGATGGTGATGTTCGTCGTAGCTTGAACTTTTTGGAAATCCTTGCGGATTTCGTTGAGGACGGGGAAGCGGTCACTAATGCCCAGTTAGAAGATATACTAGGGGGCAGCATTCGTCGCTATGATAAAGGCGGTGATGTGTTTTATGATCAGATATCCGCGTTTCATAAGTCGGTACGAGGCTCTTCTCCTGATGGTGCATTATATTGGATGGCGCGTATGCTCGATGGGGGATGTGATCCACTTTATATCGCCCGCCGATTATTAGCGATTGCCTCAGAAGATATCGGTAATGCCGATCCAAGAGCCTTGCAGATTGGTTTAAATGCGTGGGATATATTTGAGCGAGTTGGCCCATACGAAGGTAACCGTGCGATTGCTCAAGCGGCGGTTTATATGGCGTGTGCACCAAAGAGCAATGCGTTATATAAAGCGTTTAACCAAATGATGAGTGATGTTAAAAACCAGCCTAGTTTGGAAGTGCCAAATCATTTGCGTAACGCACCAACGAGTCTTGCCAAAGACATGGGGCATGGTGAAGGTTATCGTTATGCTCATAATGAACCGAATGCTTACGCTGCAGGCGAATCTTATTTACCGGCTGAATTGGCTAATGAGCGTTATTACATTCCGACCGATAGAGGGTTAGAAAAGAAAATTGCTGAGAAACTGGCTTGGCTTGAAGAGCAAGACTTGCAGAGTTCACAAAAACGCTATCATGAAGGAGAAAACGGGTAGTGCTTTATCTGATGGTTGCTTTAGGTGGTGCGTTAGGCGCTGTGTCACGTTATGCCTTAGCTAAATGGGTCAATGGTTTTTGGCAGGCACCATTTCCTATGGCAACATTGTCGATCAATGTACTAGGGAGTTTTCTCATGGGAGTCGCATTTGTGATCATCAGTGAGCGTATTCCGAGCGTAGAGTCACTAAGGCCCTTTATTATGGTCGGCTTTTTGGGGGCTTTTACTACCTTCTCGACTTTTTCATTAGAAATTGTCTCTCTGGTGAATCAGCAGGCTTGGCTAAGTGCCTTAAGCTATTTATCATTAAGCTGTTTGTTAGGTATATTGGCATTAGCCGCAGGCGTAGGCCTTGCGCGCTTTGTTTAAGACCAATCTACAACAGTTATTTCAATATTCAACTATATAAGGTTTTGTTGCAGCGATGTTAGATATTAAAGCTCTACGGGCGGATCCAGAAGCGATTGCCGCTTTACTAAAGAAAAAAGGCTTTGATTTAAATGTGGCGACTTTCTCTAGTTTAGAAGAACGTCGTAAAGCAATTCAGATTGAAACAGAGAACCTGCAACAGTCCCGTAACGCCGCATCCAAAGAAATTGGCTCAGCAATGAAAGCGGGCGACAAAGCTTTGGCGGATGAATTAAAAGCAAAAACGGCCACATTGGGTGATGACTTATCCGCCGCGAAAGAGCAGCTTTCTCAGGTTCAAGCCGAAATGGAAGCGTTTCTTGAAAGCATTCCAAACATTCCCCATGAATCTGTACCAGCGGGCGCGACGGAAGATGACAACGTTGAAATTCGTCGCTGGGGCGAGCCGCGTACCTTTGACTTCGATGTGAAAGACCATGTTGATGTTGGTGCTGCACTGGGTATGCTGGATTTTGAAATGGCTGCCAAGATTACTGGCTCTCGTTTTGCTGTTATGCGTACTGATCTAGCTCGTCTGCATCGCGCATTGATTCAATTTATGTTGAACACACACATCGAAGAGCATAACTATTCTGAAATCTATGTGCCTTACTTAGTGAACGCTGCATCGCTACGTGGTACAGGTCAACTGCCAAAATTTGAAGATGACTTGTTCAAAGTACCCGTTGATAAAGACAGCGGCAATAGTGACTTGTATTTGATCCCAACGGCAGAAGTTCCAGTTACCAATATTGCTCGTGATGAAATTTTAAACGATGCAGATTTGCATCAGAAGTTTGTTGCGCATACGCCTTGTTTCCGTAGTGAAGCTGGTAGCTACGGCCGTGATACTCGCGGCATGATCCGTCAGCACCAATTTGAAAAAGTAGAGCTAGTGCACATCTGTCGTCCTGATCGTTCTACGCAAGCGCTTGAGGAGTTGATCGGTCACGCTGAAGTCATTCTACAAAAGCTAAACTTACCTTACCGCACTGTTATCCTTTGTGGTGGTGATCTAGGTTTCTCTGCGCATAAAACCTATGACATAGAAGTGTGGCTTCCTGGTCAGCAGAAATACCGTGAGATCTCTTCTTGCTCAAACATGTGGGACTTCCAAGCACGTCGTATGCAGGCTCGCTGGCGTAACCCTGAAACAGGTAAGCCAGAATTGGCACATACTTTGAATGGTTCAGGTCTAGCTGTAGGCCGTACTCTGGTGGCGATTCTTGAAAACTACCAGAATGCAGATGGTACGGTTACTGTACCTGAAGCACTTGTGCCTTACATGGGCGGTAAGACTCTGATCGGTTAATCGGGTTTGCAACAATATTTTAAAAGCCCCCGGTGTGGGGCTTTTCTGTTTGAGAAAGAAAAATTATGACGGGTAAAGTATATTTGGTCGGAGCAGGTCCAGGTGACCCTGACTTGCTAACGATGAAAGCGCATCGTTTACTTTTAGCTGCAGATGTCGTGCTTTATGATCGATTGGTCGGTGAACAAATCATTGCAATGATCCCTGACAAAGCAGAAAAGCTTTATGTCGGTAAAGCGAAGTCATTGCACAGCTTGCCGCAGGATCAAATTAATCAGTTGCTGGCGAGTAAAGCGAAAGAGGGTAAAGTCGTTGTTCGTCTAAAAGGCGGCGATCCATTTATCTTTGGTCGTGGAGGCGAAGAACTAGAAGAGTTAGTCTGCGAAGGGGTGTCATTTGAAGTCGTCCCAGGGGTGACGGCAGCAGCCGGTTGTGCCGCGTATGCTGGTATTCCACTTACACATCGAGACTATGCTCAATCGGTTCGATTTCTAACCGGGCATCTTAAAGATGGCACCACGGATTTACCTTGGGATGAGCTGGTACACCCATCACAAACGTTGGTTATTTACATGGGCTTGACTGGGCTAGAATCCATCAGTCAGTCATTGATTCGTTTTGGTATGCGTCCCTCTATGCCAGTGGCCATTGTCGAAAAAGGCACGTCAATAGAGCAGCGAGTGTTCACTTCAACAATGAAAGATGTGCATCAAATGGCCTTAGACAATGAAGTGAAGTCACCCGCTTTGCTGATCATTGGCGAAGTTGTCGCATTACAAGACAAGCTATCATGGTTTGGAAAGTAACCAATCTTTGAGAGAAGAAAGGCAGCATTCGCTGCCTTTTCTAAAGGCAATTTGCCGGTTTAGGCAATCCCGCAATTTTGGCAGCTAGCTTAGGAGGACTGCCAGGGAAAAGCTTCATGAGATAGATGCTTTTCCCTTTTTCTGCTCCCAATTCTTTTGCGACGGCTTTTACAAAAGGGCGCATGGCGGGTGATACTTCAAACTGTTGATAGAAATTGCGCAACACTGTTAAAACCGCCCAATGCTCTGCTGTGAGTACAAGACCTTCTTGTGTGGCTATTTCTTCTGCTAGGGCTTCGCTCCAATCACTGAGATTGAGCAGGTAGCCTTCTTCATCGAACTGCTTAGCTGATAATGTCATAAATCACCAAGAAACAATTTTGTCATATTGCGTGGTCAAATCGACCCACTGCGGATCAGAAATGGCCTCACCAAAAGGTACGGATAGACCGTTGGCGGTTAAATCGTGCTCTCTAAAGTAGAGAGTAACGCCTTTTTCGATCAGTTGAGTGAGCATTGATTGCTGGGTTAGGCCTCGGAGTACACCCACTTCCATTAATAATACCGCATCGCCAGACATCAAACTTAATTGCCAGTCTTGTTCGACGCTTTGTGGGTACATACTTTTATTTATTTGATACAGCTTCATGGATGCCCCTTAAAAGTGGTAGATGTCTGAATGTTGATCGAGCATGTCGAGCCAGCTTTCTTGTGCTAAAGGGGATACACCAGGCCATGTTTCAATAGCGAGCTTAGCAATCTCCTCCTGTTTTACATAAATATTCTCAATATCGTAAAACTCTAGTCCATCAAGCAGTTTGAATAAATGCTTTCCTTGTCGGACTGTTGGTGTTTGAGAGGCAATTAATAATGCTAAGGCGTCACCCGTTATGGCAATGCTGATTGATTGCTCAAAGGTGCCAAAGACTAGTGCCAGATCCAGAGCTTCTTTAATGGAATTGCTGCTATAAGGGGAGCTTGACAGATAGATGAGAGTAGACATATTACTTGAACCTCATGGTGCGATCAGACTCAAGCGTCAAACTTAATAAACTGCCGAGCCCCTCTAACAGGAAGCCACTGGCAAGATTGTGTTGATCGACTTCATGACGCTTAGCTTCTGCTTCATTGAGTTCGCCACGACGTAATGCTGCTGCGATACACACATATAAAGGGATGCTGTGTTGCTGAGCGAACTGCACCCACTCATCACGAATGTTGCACTCATCGCGTGGTGGCATGGCCAGCGCATTCGCTATGTTAACGGCTTCTTCGTAAAAAAAGACACCTGACAATGTATGTCTGCTGTCTTGGACGACTGCTTCAGCAAAGTCTAGTGCCGTATGGCAGGCTTTACTGCTTGTAGGGCTGCCCGTTATGAAAAGAGAGTAATTCATAGAGTTGCTTCTTAAATAAAGCAAATTTTACACATAAAAAAGGCCGCAGTCTGCGGCCTTTTAATATCCTATGGCGCGATTAGTCGTCGCTTGCCATACCGAATAGAGACAATAGGCTTAGGAACATGTTGTACAAAGAAACATATAGGTTCACTGTAGCCATAATGTAGTTAGTTTCTCCACCACGTACGATCTCACTGGTTTGCAGTAAGATAATGGCTGCAGAGAACAGTGTGAAGCCAACAGAAATAAAGATCTGAAGCGCTGGAAGTTGAATAAAGAAGCCAGCAATCATGGCAAACAGCAATGCAAAGAAGCCTATGGTGATGAAGCCATTAAGGAAACTGAAATCTTTTTTAGATATAAGCGCGTAGGCAGAAAGACCCATAAAAGAGAGTCCTGTCATTGCTAAGGCACTCATGATCAGTGTCCCACCGTTGGCCATGTTTAGATACATGTTAAGAATAGGGCCTAGTGTTAGTCCCATAAAGCCAGTCAGTGCGAAGACGCATAAAATGCCAGCGGCGCTATTTTTACATTTGTGCGTCAAAAATAGTAAACCGTAGAAACCGACCAAAGTAATAATTAAGCCCATAGGCGGTAAATTCATAACCACGCTAACACCAGCGGTAAACGCACTGAAAAGCAAGGTTAGTGATAGTAATCCATACGTGTTGCGCAGCGTCTTATTGGCCGCCTGTGACGTATGAGTCGTCGAAAGGGCATCAGTGTAACGCATGATAGTGCTCTCCTAGTTAAATTAACCTTCAATATAAGACAGACTATGCGGGCAGAAGTTCCAAAGTTCAATATTTATTGTGCGTATCTAATTAGAAACGCAAACGCCCGCTGGATAAGCGGGCGTCGAGAGTCGGGAAATCGTTAGATTCTATGAAGCTACGGCGGCTTTATGAGTGCCAGAAGCTTGTTTGGTTTTATGTTTATCCACTTGGCGAGCTAATTTATCGATCATATTATCAATAGCGAAAAATAAGCGATCTTCAGAAGACGCGGTGGCGAATAGCTCTTTGCCGGGTAAATGTATTCGTGCTTCTGCTTTCTGTTCTTTACTGTCTTGTACAAGCGTCACGTTGACGGATGTTATTTGATCACTCAATTTGGCGATTTTGTTCATTTTTTCATTGATGTGATCTTTGATTGCTGGAGTGATGTCGACGTGGTGACCAGTAATATTTATTGTATACATGCAACTTTCTCCTCAGTAAAGTCGGCCGAATGTTGGAGAATGGAAGGTGTCCAACTCCGCGGCACAGTTTCAGCATAGGAGTCCAAAATTTCCCTGTCAACACTCTTTAACGGTAAAGAAATGTTGCTGTCACAATTTTCTGAAACACATATTTTTTATGCTTGCTTCGTAAGAGAAAAGCGAGTTATCGTGCTAAAAGCTTTGCTGTTTGGTAAACTGAATAATCCCGAACGAAATGGTCGTGTTTATGGCTGCCCCTGATTTTTTGTTACCCGTCTCGTTTAACCTAGCTTGTGAGCTTGGTCTAGAGGAAAGTGTATTGCTGACCTATTTGCAGCAGCGATCGCATTACCTTAATACACGTCAGATGAAAATTTCTCATAGAGAATTAGTCGAAATGCTGCCTTTTTGGACCGCCCCGTATGTGGTGCGCTTACTGAGCAGTCTTCAAATGGCGCAGGTTTTACAGTTCCGTCGCTCAGACTCCGGCGTAGAAATACTATTAGAGTCTGGTGAGCAACAAGCGCACACAGATGCTCCGGCTACAAAGCAGCAGGCTGCTGCGCCTGTTACTCAGAAGCCCGCTGAGCCAAAAGAAGATGCGATGAGCAAATTGTCTCGCTTGCAAACAGAAGCCTATAATCAAGGCGCAACACCACAGCCGCAATTTACTCAACGCTCTAAACCGCAACATACTGAATCAGCAATGCCAATGCCTGCCTCGGGAAAAGATCGACGAGGTCTAACTGACTTTGATTTGTATCTTGAGGCAAAAGAACGCACGCGTCAGCCTGATCAATGGTTACCCGAAGAGGCGACATTTGAGCAAATTCAGCAGGCGGGTATAGAGCGAGAATTTGCAGAGTCTCTGTTAGCTGAATTTTTGCTAAGAATTAAAGAGCAGCGTAAAAATGTTCGTACTTGGAATAGCGAATTCTTTAAATACGTGAAACGTCAATGGCAATACAAACAATCGGATCGTCAGTCCTATGAAGGAACCGCAACCTATACAGCAAATTCTAAGTCCAATCGAGAGCAAGTTAGCAGCGCCCTCACAAACATACACGACACAGACTGGTAACACCGAGCGAGAGCAGAGCCAAGCTTCTCCAGAAGCTGAGCAGCGAACTCGTGTACTGGTGAACATGTTATTTGCTCGCTTCAAAGCGATTTACACGCATAAATTTGCCTCGGCGTATTCGACAACTGAAGAAGTTAAACTGGCTAAACGTGAATGGGCGATTGCCTTGAAAGGCTTCCAAGAGCCGCTTTTGGCGTACGCTGTCGAGCGCACCAAAGAGCGTTTTGCATGGCCACCTACTATTTCAGAGTTTTTATCGGTTATTCAAACTGCTTACAAAGCGTACGGCTTACCAGAGCCACGCCAAGCGTATATGGAAGCGTGTGGTTGCCGTCATAATCCCCAAGAAAACCGCTGGTCGCATGCCGCTGTTTATTTTGCTGGCTCGGAGACGGGCTGGCACTATTTAAGCACCGAAGATGAGCGCACGACTAGGCCCATATTCGAAAAGCATTACACGCGCTTAGTCGATAAAGTGATCAATGGCGAGAAGTTGGTGATACCGAAACCAGTCATGATAGAAGACAAGTCGGCTCCTGTACTTGACGACCTGTTAAATGACTTATCTAAACAGTTAAATCTAACAGAAAGTGATATAGCCCCGCACTTGTACTACTTGTACAAGACCAAAGGCACAAAGATTCGCGTTTTGTACCGTGAGCGAGCGCAAGAGGCGCTTAAGGCATTGGGTTACAGGGGTCAGTTGCCTAACTAGAAGCTTATGCAAATATGTGATTAAGTGAACTCAAAGGTATTTCTTTAACAAAAACATACATATAAGGGTTTGCTTTAAGTTATATTGACAAAAAGTATGGTGAAAACTGACGTTTTACCTTACAAATAACTACGTTGAGTAAGACATTACTTCTTTTCGAAAAGTTTCGTAAACGATAACATTGTATACAGGGTTTCGTGCTTTATATGAGGTAGAGATGCGTAAGGTTCTGATTGTCGACGATCACACCATGGTGTGTGAAGGGATAAAGCGTGTCATTGAAGACATTCCGAGCGTGAATGTATGGGGAACCGTACACAGTGGTGAGGACGCTCTTAAGGTGCTGAGAAATGAACGCATCGACATTGTTTTAATGGACGTGCATATGCCTGGTATCGGCGGTCTTGGCGCAACGCTTGAGATTAAACGCTTATACCCTGATACAAAAGTCATTGCGTTATCTGGTACAGATGATGCGCCTTATCCAGCAAAGATGATGGAAGCGGGTGCAAGTGGCTATGTCGCAAAAGGTTCAGATCAGTCTGAACTAGTTGAAGCACTTGAAACGGTTATTCAAGGCAAACAATACCTTTCACGGGTTGTTGCCCAAAAAGTAGCGTTATCTAAAACGACCAAGAATGGGTCTGATTCACCGTTTAGTGAATTGTCTGAGCGTGAACTTCAGGTGGCACAAATGATCGTCGATTGTGTGAAAACAAAAGAGATTGCGGATAGGCTTCATGTATCTGACAAAACGGTCAGTACCTTTCGTAAGCGTATTTTCACCAAGCTTGAAATCCAAAGTGATGTTGAACTCGCGCGGCTTGCTATGCGTTACAATGTGCTTGGTCTAGTTTAAAGGTAATTGAGTGTCGCAAGACTTTGATCCAAAATATTTCGTACAAAATCTAACAACGCGTCCAGGTGTATACCGCATGTATGGCGAAGGCGAATTGCTGTACGTCGGTAAAGCGAAAAACCTCAAAAATCGTGTGGCTAGTTATTTTCGAGCAACAGGCTTAACGACCAAAACCATGGCGTTGGTCAGTCGTATCGACACCATAGAAATTGCGGTTACAAAAAGTGAAACTGAAGCCTTACTCCTTGAGCAAACCTTAATTAAGCAACATCGTCCGCCATACAATATCTTGTTGCGTGATGATAAGTCGTACCCGTACATTTTAATCTCAAACCACGATCACCCGGCCATTCTATTCCGTCGTGGTGGTAAGTCTAAAGAAGGTCGATTGTACGGCCCTTTTCCGAGCGGTACCGCCGTTCGCGAAAGCATGATTGCCATGCAGAAAGTATTTCGTGTACGTCAATGCGAAGACTCGGTTTACAGTAATCGAACTCGCCCCTGCCTTCAGTATCAAATCAAACGTTGCTCAGCGCCTTGTGTCGGGATTATCAGTGATGCCGAATACGCAGAAGATGTTCATCATGCTCATATGTTCTTGCAGGGTAAAAACCAAGAGTTAACCTCTGAGTTAACTGATAAAATGACTGACGCCGCGGCGGACATGGAGTTTGAGCGTGCGGCGGCATTGCGTGATCAAATTATTCAACTTAAGCATGTGCAAGAAGAGCAGCACGTTTATGGCCAAACTGGCGATGCAGATATTATTGCAGCGCTAATTCAGCCTGGCGGTTTTTGTGTGCATGTAATGATGGTCAGGCAGGGTAAGGTAATTGGCAGCAAAAGCCACTACCCTAAAATGCCCATTGAGCTGAATGAGTCCGAACTGTTGTCTTCATTTATCGCGCAGCTTTATATCGGTGGCGCTCAAGAGCTGCCAAAATCTTTGATTCTTAGTCATCCCATTGAGGATGAAGAGACCATCGCCAATGCCTTGCTTGAAACCACGGGCAAAAAAATAGAAGTCACGCACAGTGTGCGAGGCCAGCGTGCTCGCTGGCTTGACTTAGCGAAACTTAATGCAGAGCAGGGCCTTCAAGCGCGCTTAACAGACAAGCGTAACCATTTTAGTCGTATTACAGCATTGCAGAAAGTGCTCGGTTTTAAAGAGCCGCCTTTGCATATGGAGTGTTTCGATATTTCTCACTCCAGCGGTGAAGCGACAGTCGCATCTTGTGTGGTCTTTGGCCCTGATGGACCGGATAAAAAACGCTACCGTTCGTTCAATATAGAAGGGGTTGAAGCAGGCGATGATTATGCCGCGATGCATCAAGCTTTAACTCGGCGTTATAAGCGAGTCAAAGACGGCGAAATTGATGCGCCTGATGTGTTGCTAATTGATGGTGGTAAAGGCCAACTGTCACAAGCAGAAGCGGTTCTAGCTGAGCTTGGTCTCGTTGATATATTTTTGCTTGGGGTGGCGAAAGGGGATACGCGTAAACCGGGTTTAGAAACCTTGTATATTGGTTCAAAAGAAGACGAAGTGGTTTTGCCTCCTGATTCGGCGGCTTTGCATCTGATTCAGCATATTCGCGACGAAGCGCATCGGTTTGCGATAAAGAACCATCGTCGTCGTCGAGATAAAAAGCGCAGACATTCTGTACTAGAAGATATTCCAGGCGTTGGGCCGAAACGACGTAAGGACTTGCTTACTGCATTTGGCGGTTATCAAGAGCTGTTAGCGGCATCACAAGAAGATATCGCGAAAGTCAAAGGTATCGGTGGAAATAAAGCGCAAGAGATATACCTCTACCTTCATAAAAGTTAAGCTAAGCCTATCTTTCAGCGTTGGGCATTCTTTTTAAAGGCTTTTATGAATATTCCAAATTTTCTTACGTCATTACGTATCTTCTTGATTCCGGTTCTTATTGTTATCTACTACCTACCTTGGGAAGGGCGTTATTATGCCAGTGCCGCGATATTTGGTATTGCTGCCATCACCGACTGGTTAGACGGCTTCCTCGCACGCGCACTGAATCAATCTACACCTTTTGGTGCGTTCTTTGATCCGGTTGCTGATAAAGTGATGGTGTCAGTGGCATTGGTTATTCTTGTGGCTGCATACGATAACCCTTTAATGACGCTGGCCAGTGCGGTGATTGTTGGGCGTGAGATTGTTATTTCTGCATTGCGTGAATGGATGGCTGAGATGGGCAAGCGTGCAAGCGTTGCTGTGTCATTTGTCGGTAAGTTCAAAACCACTATGCAGATGATCGCGATCTTTATTTTATTATCAAATGCGCCGGGAACAGGGTGGGCAGATTTTGGTTTATTTGTGCTGATAATTGCAGCTCTGCTAACGCTTTGGTCTATGTATATCTACCTAAAAGCGGCTTGGCCTGAGTTGAGTGCGAGTAAATCGAACGATTCTTAGTCGTTGTTGTATAAGGAATAATCACGATTGGTTGAAGATTGAGCGATTCTAAAAAAAGTGACTAAGTTAGCAATTTATTTAGTATTTTCTCTTGACGTATGAATCAGTTCATATAGAATACGCTCCATCTTTTGAGACGCGGGAATAGCTCAGTGGTAGAGCACAACCTTGCCAAGGTTGGGGTCGCGAGTTCGAGCCTCGTTTCCCGCTCCAATCTCTTAAGAGTTACTGATATATGAGGCCGGATGGCAGAGTGGTCATGCAGCGGACTGCAACTCCGTGTACGCCGGTTCGATTCCGACTCCGGCCTCCATCAGTACCAAGCCCGGGTGGCGAAATTGGTAGACGCACAAGACTTAAAATCTTGCGATAGAAATATCGTACCGGTTCGATTCCGGTCCCGGGCACCATTTGGTGCCTTTTTTTATGCCTGAAATTCTTATCTAACTATTCTTTAGTTCACTCTCATCAAAGCTTTCAGCCTGTTTCCTTATAGCCAGTGCTTTATGATTTTTCAGACTTGTTTTTAGCACATGGACTCTAACGTCTTTTATCTAGTTCTAAACCTTCACTTCTTTCATTTCTGGATGCTTCCGTAAATACAACTTCCAAGATTGCTGTATCGCTTTTACTTCTGTTTCTAGCCAAAGTTGAAAGTTCTGCACTTTTTGATATTTAAAATGCGGTGCTGGGGCGACAAGGTAGAAGTCATATTGAGACTTCATATAGATAGGAATGGGGCAGATCAGGTGCCCTTTTTCGATCTGATCATATACCAACCCATAGCGGGCCATGGCAAGGCCTTGGCGAGAAAGTAGTGCCTCTATGAGTGTGGTGGAGTCCGTTGTATGCAAATGGGATCTCATTGGCAAATCATACATCTCTAAAAAATGCTGCAGAACTGGCCATACATGCTTTACGTCGGGCCCCGTGTCCGTAATAACGGGAATATTTCCTATTTGCGCTTTTATGGGCTCGTCCATATTGATCAAAGATGGGTGACAGACAAGCACCAAATGCTCCTCAAATAAAGGTTTTGACATAAGCCCTTCGTATTGCCCACGTCCTAAACGGATGCATAAGTCTAAATCGCTGTCGGAAAACGTTGATAGACCGGAATCAAGATTAAGGCGGAGATTTATATCGGGCGCTTGAGCTTGAAAGCCGCCTAAGCGCGATACCAGCCAACGACTCGAGAAAGAGGGTAGAGAACTGATCACCAGCGTATTCGGGTTAGGATCTTCTGTGATGCCTTTAATGCCTTCTTCTAAAAGTAGGAAAGCTTTCTCCACATAGTCCGATAAATACTGACCTTCCGCCGTTAAACTGACTTGGCGAGTATGTCGCTCAAACAGCTCAACCCCTAAAGTTTGTTCTAAGCTTTTGATTTGTTGACTTACGGCGGCTTGCGTCACAAATAGATGCTCAGCGGCTTTTTTAAAGCTTAATGTCTGCGCAGAGTGGCGGAATGCGAGCAAGGATTTAAGAGGCGGTAAGGCGCGACTCGAAGACATCTATCTCTCCTATGAATAAGTTTTTCTAAATCATAGTCTGCTTTTTCTCGTTTGTCCTATGACAGCTTATTGTTGATTATTTAATCACAAACCAAGCCCAGCGATAATGAGAACACAGGAGAAACGTGATGAAGACGAATCCAGAGGTACAATTGAAGTGCGTTAATCCTTGCACGATCGGCGTAGCATCAAATGGAAGATATATATTAGGTAAAATTAAAATAAACGCATGGAAGCAGCTTTTTAAAAAAGTGGCCCACAACTGGCGCACACGGAGTAGATTGCACACGTTAAATGAGTCGCAACTGAAAGACATTGGGCTCACAGCAGCCGATGTTGATCAAGAAACCCGCAAGCCATTATGGAAGTGAAAATCCAGTATTGCTTGAGCAAAATGAATATAAAAGCCACTTATATTACTGATTATAAGTGGCTTTATGGTCTTTTATAAACGGTCGCGTATCACGAGCTACTTTCTCGTTAGTTCTTAGATCAGCCATTAAAGGCAACTAAACTGCTTTCCTTAAATGGCTAAGCAAGTTAGATGCAATTTTCATACGATTGCTAACAATGAATGATGCTACTAATATGGTAACGGTAAATGCTGGAGGGGAGTTGAATGAAAGAAGGTTGTCTGAAAAGTAGCGATGGCTGATCTTAAATATTTAATTTTACTTTGACTCCGATCGATTCTCTTACAGAGCTCAACACTCAGTTTTTAGAGTCTTGGATCAATGGCAAATTGAACGATGTTGTTTAGTTGGTAGCGTAAAGCTCTTTAAATAATGTCTCTATCTTAGCTGTTCCCTTGTTATGAAACTCAGTGATACTCTTAACGTCACCATCATTAAATTGTCTTTTTCCTTCGGTTAAATCTTCATAAAATTTTAGAATTTTTTCACCGCTGTATACGTCAATTGTATCTTCGCCAAGAATGTATCTATGGCTAGAATAGGCAGATTTATAAGATGATAGATTATCCATAAACCTGTTTTGTGCTTCAATTAAGTCCTTATATTGCTTTAGATATTTATCTATAAAATGTCCACCACTTTTAGCAAAACCTTCGGCTGCTTGAGTATTAACTGTCTGTTTGCAGAACCTAAAAAGTTCAAGCATCGTCTGTTCGTAGGCTCGACTGAGTTCTTTGAGGCTTTCAGATGAACGCTCTAATCTGTGAAGTTCTTTTTGTCTTATTACTTCATTTGTGTGTTGTTGCTGTTGTCTGCTTGGCCATGATTCGAAAGATCTGTAAGCATAAAATGCAGCGATAGCTGCACCAATCCCAGCTAATAGAGTTGCTAAATTAGCCATAATAGACATGGCATCAGTATCACTTGACCATATTGGGTAACCAACTAAAGTACCTAGCGTATAGAATATTGCCCCGAGCATAGTGCAACATGCCCACCATTCGTAGTCCTTTATACCCATTAGTATTACTCTCCCTTTAACCGCTTTGACTTATATGAGTATGGTTGCATTTATTTGGAAAATGTTGAATGGAATTCGCTCTAAAATATTGAAATATATTAAGCATGCCTATGCTATTGTCCATGCAATTGCAAAATCCCAGTGTCGTGATTAAGATCTCGCTTTGCAGCAATGGCCTAAAAACGCACCGCGTGTTTTTTTGTGGTCGGAATCCGCCTATGTGGTGGGTCACTGTTTGGGCAGCCTTTTGCTGGCCGTACCTTCGGATGGTAGTTCCAGCCTGAGTAGTTGACCCACTACCCTAATTAAGATTGGAGCCTTGATCCGGGTGGTCATGATGACCCGAAGGAGGTCAATGATGGCTTTGAAGAAGACACCGACTTCGTTGTTATTAGCCGCTCGCCAAAACGGGCGTACGGGAATCGAGGCGCGACAAAAGACTATTACATCTCCCTCGATATGGCGAAATAACTCGCCATGGTCGAACGCAACGAGAAAGGCAAATAAGCCCGCCGCTACTTTATCGAATGCGAACGCCAGCTCCGCGAGCAACCCAGCCTACCAGCACCAGAATCCCTCGACAAATACCAAATCCTAAATAACATCGCCCGATCCATAGGCATAGAACAAGACATCGCCATTATACCCGCCGTCGATGTCATGGGCCTCGTCAACCAACTCCGCCACTACCAACACCAAATCGCCAGCATGCAAACCAATCTACATTGGGTGGATGAGAGCATCGAGCGTGTGAAAACCGCAGCGGGCAGGGGATTTGGGGATGGGGTGTAAATTGATTTTTAAAAATCACTTTACAGCTATGGGCGGATTGGCTAATCTTAAGCCAGTTACAGGGTAACCTGATAACAATGGATGCAGCAGAGTGATTAACATCACACATCCGGCTACCAATTGGTCGAGGGCAATCCGGTAAAGGCTATCTGAATATCGGGCATAGGCTCAAGTTAGAATCAATGCTCGACGAAACCCGCTTTTAGGCGGGTTTTGTTATTTTAAGGCTTTGGTGGTTGTCTACCTTGCCTAAGATTCTTCGCGATGCTGAAAAAGTTAACCTTTTTTAGCTTCTGTCGCTCATCAATTGGGTACGCGCTAGTGATGTGTATTCGTAGCTGTTTCTTTTCGCGATAAGCTTTGAAAGGAACGAAATAGTACATGCTACTGCCATCTTCAATTGGGATCGATACGGTTGCGTAACTGCCAAAGCCAGCATGCCCAATATACGTGCCCTTATCTCCCAAACTCTCCACGATTTGCCTCAGATATTTCTTCGATAATTCATACCGCTGAACGCAAAATGGACGACTTGCATTAGGGGCGTGGTACATCAACCGTTCCAATTCTTCTTGAACTTGGTGCTCATAGTCTTTAGCAAAGCAATGGAAAGAATAAGAGACAATAAAGGTATATTTTTCTGTTTGTCCTTTAAAAACAGTTGAATAGGTAACCTCGTGAGCGTTAAGGTGGCTTAGGCCGTAAACCGTTCCATCAAGCGGGTCTACATACGGCCTCCAAGCCTCAACTTCATCTATCTTTCTCAACGCTCTTCCGTTCCATGCTCATCATAAGAACTTGAGATTATAACTGCTCGAATCTCCGTGGGAAGCCAAACTGTACAAATGTACAGAAGTGCTTTTGTACAAGCAAAATAGCTACCAGCTAGGATTATAGTGAAGTGATCAACTAATGCTGCCAGATACTAAAGCAGAGCTTGTCTTGTTATTGCCTCTACTGGGCTTTTTTATGTCTTACGTTTGCTAAATTCAATTTTAAACAATACTCTACACGGCCAATCCTAAACATCAAGGAGATTGAAATGGATGACTATCAAGACATGATGGATGAGCAACGAGGCTCTATTATCGATGACGTTTGCAGAGCTGCCGCAATAGATATCGCTAAAAATGGTACGCCTCGCAGTGATGCAATTGGTGGTGCATTAGGTGATATCCTGAGGGAGCGAGAAAAAGAAGAAAACTACCAAATGGGACGCCCTGATGATCCACCAATAAGTTTGACTGGTGAGGCGGTTTCTGGGCCGAAACTGACAGAGAAAGAAAAGGCGCAAGTTAAAGCTATTGAAAAAGATATATACGATGCTGTAGAGCGTGCAGTAGATGAAGCAGGCTTTTAAGCGCACTTTTTTATCTTTGCTATAAGATACCGCCAGAATACCGCCATTGAAAAGTGGCTGTATAAACCGAGAGTGCACGAGTTAAAAGTGTTTCGGGGCGTTTTGTCGCTTTCATAAGAAGAGAACGACATTCCAGTTTTTGCGCACGCGATGAGCCTGCGACCTAGAAAGTTAGCGAGTACATTTTGTCCATGCCGTGAAGATTCTGTCTAAGCGGCAACCAAACATATCAAAGCCCAGTCAACGTGTTGGGCTTTGTCATTTCTAGGCCTCGCGATCAGCGAGGCTTTTTCGTTTCTGGACTGAGCGCACCTATGAAAACTCCTTCATGAATAAAAAATGTAACACGCCACGCTTAGGCATCTTAGCTGCTGGTTGTTGCTATTTGACGTATTGCTGTACGGTGTCGTTATGGCAACACAATGCGGTTTTTTCGGTTTTAATCTTGGTTGTTTCTATCCAGTTTGCTTTCTATACTTATCGGCTAGATTGAATAATTGAATTTATATTGGAGTACCTATGGCAAGCGGATGGGCGCACGAAGGTGCGGTGCAAGAACAAATTGATGCAACGGTTAACTCGGCGGTCGAGCGTGCGCGTAGTCGTTTGACGGTGGGTGATAGTTTAGAGTTCTGCGAAGAATGTGACGCAGAGATTCCTGAAAAGCGCCGCAATGCGATTCCTGGTGTGCGTTTGTGCATCGCTTGTCAGTCCGAATTAGAAAGCAGCGACAAGGCTCAGAGTCTTTATAACCGTAGTGGCAGTAAAGACAGCCAGTTGCGTTAGCGTTGTACCTAGGATGGATTGGACACATAAGAACCATAGGGTGTCATTTGATCAAAAAAAAGCCCCGCAGTTGCGGGGCTAAGAACTTAGAGAGTGCTGTTAATTAAACAGCGTTCTGACTCAATGAAGCATTAGCTTTTAAGACTTCATCAAGATGCAGCCATGTCTCAACCACTGTGTCAGGGTTTAAAGAGACGCTGTCGATACCTTGTGCCACCAACCAGTCGGCAAAATCTGCGTGATCGGATGGGCCTTGGCCACAAATACCAACGTATTTTCCTTTTGCTTTACAGGCTTCGATCGCCATTTTGAGCAGTTTCTTAACCGCAGGGTTACGTTCATCAAACTTGTCTGCAATCAAACCAGAGTCACGGTCTAGGCCCAGTGTCAGCTGTGTTAAGTCGTTTGAGCCGATTGAGAAGCCATCAAAGAATTCTAAGAACTCATCCGCCAGTAGAGCGTTTGATGGTAGCTCACACATCATAATAATTTTAAGACCGTTCTCGCCACGTACTAGGCCATGTTCCGCCAGTAGAGCAATCACTTGTTCTGCTTCTTCAAGCGTACGCACGAATGGAATCATGATTTGTACGTTGGTGAAGCCCATTTCGTTGCGAACGCGGCGCATGGCTTCACATTCGAGAGCAAAGCAATCACGGAACGACTCGTCTATGTAGCGCGCCGCACCGCGGAAGCCCAGCATTGGGTTTTCTTCATCTGGTTCGAACTGAGGACCGCCGACCATGTTGTGGTATTCGTTCGATTTAAAGTCAGATAAACGCACGATCACGGGTTTGTCTGCAAATGAACAGGCCAGTGTCGAGACACCTTCTACAAGCTTTTCAACGTAGAATTCAACTGGACCAGCGTAGCCTGCGATACGATGATTGATTTCTTCTTTAAGACCGGCATCCATTTTGTCGAAGTTCAGCAGAGCTTTCGGGTGAATACCGATCATGCGGTTGATGATGAACTCTAGACGCGCTAGACCCACACCTGCATTGGGTAGCATAGCAAAGTCAAAAGCGCGGTTTGGGTTGCCTACGTTCATCATCACTTTTACCGGAAGCTGAGGCATGTTGCCCACTTCAGACGTGACAACGTCGAATTTCAGCTCACCTTGGTAAACAAAGCCCATATCGCCTTGTGCACATGAAACGGTGACATCTTGTCCGCTTTTAAGTGTCTCTGTTGCATCACCTGTCCCCACAACCGCTGGAATGCCTAATTCACGCGCGATGATCGCTGCGTGACAGGTACGACCGCCACGATTAGTTACGATAGCGGAGGCTTTCTTCATGATAGGTTCCCAATCAGGATCGGTAATGTCTGTTACCAGTACGTCACCTTCTTGAATGCGGTCCATTTCAGTGATGGAGCTAAGCACTTTTACAGAACCTGAGCCAATCTTGTGGCCGATGGCTCGGCCAGTCGTTAGGACTGGGCCTGAGTCTTTAAGATTGTAGCTTTCCATGCTTTGTGCATTGGATTGCGAGCGAACCGTTTCAGGGCGCGCTTGTACGATGTAGATTTTGCCGTCGATGCCGTCTTTCGCCCACTCAACGTCCATTGGGCGCTGGTAGTGCTTTTCGATGATCAATGACTGACGTGCCAGATCTTCGATTTCTTCGTTTGTTAGAGCAAATTTGTTTTGCTGATCCAGTGCGACGGGAACGATTTGAACAAATTCGTCACTGTCCGCTGCGGCGTATTCCATTTTCTGAGCTTTGCTGCCCAGCGTTTTACGAACCACAGAAGGGCGACCTGCATCTAAGGTTGCTTTGTGTACATGGTATTCGTCCGGGTTAACGGTTCCTTGAACCACCATTTCGCCTAGACCGTAGGCCGCAGTGATGAACACAACGTCATCAAAACCAGATTCTGTGTCCAGCGTGAACAATACGCCTGATGCGCCAATGTCACTGCGTACCATTTTTTGAATGCCCGCTGACAAGGCAACACCTTTATGCTCGAAGCCTTGGTGGACACGGTAAGAGATGGCGCGGTCATTGAATAGAGAGGCGAATACTTGTTTGATGGTCAGTTTGACGGCGTCTAAACCTTGCACGTTTAGAAACGTCTCTTGTTGACCCGCAAAAGAGGCGTCCGGTAAATCTTCAGCGGTCGCAGAAGAGCGTACTGCAAACGAGGCGCCTTCGTTGTCATTGGAAAGCTGAGAGTAAGCTTGTTCGATTTCTTGATTGAATTCGTCAGAGAATGGCGCTTCTTCGATCCATGTGCGGATCGATTTGCCTGCTTGCGCTAGCGCTTGTACATCATCAACGTTTAGAGAATCCAGTAAATCGTGAATTTGCTTATTTAGGCCGCTTTCCTCTAGAAACGCTTGATAAGCATAAGCAGTGGTAGCAAAGCCGTTGGGTACTTGAATACCTAAATCAGACAGGTTGGAAATCATTTCGCCTAAAGACGCGTTCTTTCCACCGACTTCGCCTACGTCTTCAAGACGAAGATCACTAAACCACTTAATAAAATTGCTCACACTGTACTCCAGCTTGCTCTATGAAAATGATTATTTTTTGTTGTCGTTCATTAGCTTGCCAACCAATAACGAATAGAGTCATTGTAAAAAGAGACACGTAGATGAATAAAATTGATTATTTGATGTTGTTTTATTTCAATCAGTTTTTTTCATGTGGTTGTTTTACAACAAAAATGGAGTGTTACAGTGAAAGTATATTTTGTTTCAGATGGTACCGCGATCACTGCGGAAGTATTTGGTCAGGCCATGCTGTCATTTTTTGATGTGGCGGTTAAGCAAGAAAGTGTGCCGTTTCTCAGTACTTTGGATCAAGCGCATGGCTTTTGCCGTCAGCTTCAAGAAGAGGCTGGTCGAGGCGAAAAGACGTTAGTATTCTTTACCATTTCGGATCCAAAGATTCGTGCCGTGATCGAATCCTGTGACAGTCATTGCTATAACTTGTTTGGTGAATTGTTATCACCTATAGAAAAAGCGTTAGGTGTGCCTGCGCAGCCTAATGCGCAAAAAGCGCATGGTATTAAGGCGGGGGTTTATGATTGCAGGATAGACGCGATTAACTATGCTTTGGCTAATGATGACGGGGCTTCTGTCAAAAACTACGATGAAGCGGAAATTATTTTATTAGGCGTGTCTCGCTCAGGTAAAACGCCGACCAGTTTATATCTAGCGATGCAGTATGGCATTAAAGCGGCAAACTACCCATTAACGGAAGACGATTTTGATAATGTGGGGTTGCCGAAAGTCTTGAAGCCGCACAAACACAAGTTGTTTGGTTTAACGATTAATCCAGATCGCTTGCATGAAATTCGCACGGGACGCATGGCGGCGAGTAAATATGCGTCCTCGCGACAATGTCGTTATGAACTGGATGAAGTTGAGGCGATTTATCGTCAAGCACGTGTACCGTTTTTGAATACGACGTTTTTATCAGTGGAGGAAATTTCCACCAGAATCATGGCAGAGATGCATTTAAGCCGAAATCGAGGTTAAGAGAAAAGCATAGAAACCCATCTAAAAAGTTGATATGTCGGCCAGATGGCCTATTTTTTATCGTATATCGAGCGCTTTAAGCGCATTTTTATGGTTTTTAGAGGTTAATCTAATTCAAGTTTGTTACCAAAATAGTCATGAAGCGACAGATATGTTGTGTAATTACTAAGATTAAGCGAGGTAACTTGCAGCTATGATGAAGATTGTAGTGTGAGCTAGAGAGTATTGTTTAAGAATAACTTATACTTAACCCATAGATAAACACACATTTAAAGAAGTGCGCAAAGGCGAGCTTCTACTTATAGGACGGTACCGTTTGAGTAAAAAAAGCATTCATGACCCATTTCGAGATCGGGAAGCATCAAAATACGATAATCCCATTCCAAGTCGCGAATACATTCTAGAGCACATTGCCTCGGTGGGTCATCCTGTTACTCACCCTGAACTGTGCGAAGCATTTAATTTAAAAGACGAAGATTCCATTGAAGCCGCTCGTCGACGTTTGATTGCCATGTGTCGTGACCATCAGTTGGTCAGTAACGCAGACGATGCCTATGCACCTGTGTTGGATAGCGAGCTGATTGAAGGTTATGTCCAAGGTCAAAAAGATGGCCATGGCTTCTTGCTTCGCTCTGATGCCGATGACGTTTTCTTATCGCCGCGCCAGATGCAGTCGGTGATGGACGGTGATTACGTGGTAGCGCGATTATCCGGTAAAACCATTAAAGGTCGACTTGACGGCGTTGTGGTTGAAGTCAAGCAGCGCAAGCACACCAGCTTGGTGGGGCGTTACTATGAAGAGAGCGGGTCGGCTTTTGTAACACCTGAAAACCCGCGTATTTCGCAAGACGTAATGATCGAGCAGTCATCAGGTTTGAATCCGAATCATGGCCAATACGTTTTGGTCGAGATTGTGACTTACGCAGACCGTCGTACGCCAGCGAAAGGCATCGTGAAAAAGATCCTTGGTGACTTTATGGCGCCAGGTCTTGAAATCGATGTTGCGATTCATAATTACGATATCCCTAACGAGTGGCCGAAAGAGGTTGAAAAACAAGTTCGTCACTTCACTACGGAAGTGGCCGAAGAAGATAAACTACACCGTGTGGATTTGCGCCAAACGCCATTTGTAACCATCGATGGCGAAGATGCACGTGATTTTGATGACGCGGTATATTGTGAAAAAACCGCTGGCGGATGGAAACTGTACGTTGCCATTGCCGATGTTTCGAATTATGTGAAAAAAGGCTCTCCTTTAGATGAGGAAGCCATTCTACGTGGTAACTCAGTGTATTTCCCTGGGCGAGTAGTCCCAATGTTGCCGGAAGTGCTGTCGAACGGTTTGTGTTCTTTGAATCCAAATGTTGATCGATTGGCGATGGTGGCAGAAATTTCGTTGACCAGCCGTGGCAAAATGCGTGGCTATAAATTTTACGAAGGCATTATCAATTCTCATGCTCGTCTGACGTATTCAAAAGTTGCAAAAATGATTGCACCTGAGCCAGATGAACAGGGCGTTGAGCTGCGCGAGCGTTACCAAAATATCATCACGCACATCGATGAGCTGTACAGTCTTTATAAAGTATTGCGTGAAGCACGTGAAATTCGTGGCGCCATGGACTTTGATACTGTCGAAACACGTATGGTGTTTGACGAGAATTCGAAGATCGATCAAATCGTGCCCATTGAGCGAAATGATGCGCACAAACTGATAGAAGAGTGCATGTTAACGGCTAACGTGGCGTCTGCTGAGTTGTTGCTTAAAGCGAATATTTCGGCGTTATTCCGTATCCATGAAGGCCCGCGTGAAGAGAAGTTGATTACTCTGCGCACTTACTTATCAGTACTTGGGTTAGAAATGGGTGGCGGCATTAAACCAACACCACAAGATTACGCAGACCTTGCTGAGAAAATCCGTGATCGTGCGGATGCACGCAGTATTCAAACAATGCTATTGCGCTCTATGTCTCAGGCGGTGTATCAGCCTGATAACGTTGGCCACTTTGGCTTAGCTTACGACGCCTACACGCATTTTACTTCGCCTATTCGTCGTTACCCAGATTTATTGGTACATCGTGCTATTCGTTATTTGATCCGCGGTGAAGGCGCGCCACAAATGCGTCAAGCTTATAAAGTACCGGGTAGCCCGACGATAAAAGCCAACAAAATTTACGATTACGATGATGCAGAAATGGATCAGTTTGGTGAAAACTGTTCGGTTACTGAACGTCGTGCTGATGAAGCCACTCGTGATGTAGAGTCTTGGTTGAAATGCCAATATGTCGAGCAGCATCTTGATCAAGAATTTGATGGCATCGTAACAGCTGTAACACCATTTGGTTTGTTTGTGGAGCTCGGTGGTTTGTATGTCGATGGCTTGGTTCACGTATCAGGCTTAGGCGATGACTACTTTGTGCATGACCCTGAGCATCAAGCGATGATCGGCGAACGTACGGGCAAAGTTTATCGTTTGGGTGAACAGGTTCGTGTCACAGTTGCGAGTGTTAACTTAGAACAGCGCAAGATTGACCTAAAAATGGTTAATAACCGTGCGAAGCCAAAACCTAAGTCTAGGCCTCGTATGGATCGTAATGAGCTGACCGAACTTGAAATGCAGTTGGCTCAACTGCCTCCAATCGAGCTTGGTGGACGTTCGAAGTCCGAAGCAACGGGTGATCGTGCAGGCCAAAAAGCGCCAGCTGAAGAGGAATGGAGCAATAAGCCCAAGCAAAAGTCCAATAAGAAAAAGGATTCAAGCAAAGGCAAAAAGCCCAAAAGTAAAAAGCCTGCCGCTGAAACGGATAAAAAATCACCTTTGAAAAAAGCAAAGAAAGCCATTGGTAACAAAGCCAAGAAGCTTAAGACCAAGGTGAAAAAGAAAAGCAATGCCAAAGCGCGTGCTAAAGATTAACCACAATTTCTGAAAAGAGTAGTACAGCCAAATGGCAGATTTAGATTGGGTATACGGCCTTCATGCCGTAGAAAACGCGCTAGGCCAAGACGGTAAAGTGAAAGAAGTTCGCCTTCAAGAGGGGCGAGACGACAAGAAGATGCAGCGTATTATTAAGTTGTGTCAGGAACAAAAAATTCGCATTCAGCAAGTGCCACGCCGCGACCTTGATCAGCTGTTTACCAGCAGTAAAGATCGTGTGGTTCATCAAGGTGTGGTTGCCTACGCTGAAGTGACTAAAATGGGTGATGAGAAAGATCTCGAGCGTATGGTGAAAAACCTCGAGGAAACACCACTGATCATTATCCTTGATGGTGTCACAGACCCGCATAACTTAGGCGCTTGTTTACGAAGTGCCGATGCAGCTGGCGCGCACGCACTTGTCATTCCAAAAGATAAATCAGCGACGTTAAACGCAACGGTGAGCAAAGTAGCCTGTGGCGCGGCAGAAAGTATGCCTGTGTATTCGGTGACAAACTTGGCGCGTGCGATGAAGAAACTTCAGGATCTGGGTGTTTGGATCTTTGGCACCGCAGGCGAAGCAACTCAAACGCTTTATCAGCAAGACTTAACCATTCCAACAGCCATTGTTATGGGCGCGGAAGGTGACGGCATGCGTCGTTTAACACGCGAACAATGTGATTACCTGATCAAACTGCCAATGGCGGGTGTTGTCACCAGTTTGAACGTTTCCGTGGCAACGGGCGTTTGTTTGTATGAAGTTGTACGTCAACGTGCTGTGAAAGCAGGTGTATAACCTACGTTGATGGTTATTAGGTGAGTGAAACGGTTGTGTTAAAAAGCTTTGAAGTCACTGCGCTAAGTGGTGAGTTAGACAACGATATTCAACATAAAATTGATTTTAAAACGAAACCACCAGGTTCGCTTGGTGGGTTAGAATCGATTGCATTTCAAGTTGCGCGTATTCAACGCACCTTGGTGCCGTCGTTGCAACGTGCGCAGATGCTGGTCTTTGCGGCCGATCATGGCGCAGTGGATCAAGGTATTAGTGCTTTCCCCCAAGAAGTGACGCCACAGATGGTGACGAATTTTTTGGCCGGTGGTGCCGCCGTCAGTGTTTTTTGTCGTCAGCATAGTGTGGCCCTAAAAGTCGTGGACGTAGGGGTTAAAGTCGATCTACCGGATCATCCGCTACTGTCAAAACGTAAGGTGGCCTACGCAAGCCAAGACTTTTCTATGGCTCCGGCACTGACGCTTGAACAAGTGAATCAAGCGCTCGAAGCAGGCACAAAGGAAGTTGAGAGTGCAGAGAAATCAGGGGTCGACATCTTATTATTTGGTGAGATGGGCATTGGTAATACTGGTGTGTCGTCGTGCATGTTGAGTGCGATGACCGGCCAAGCTCCTGAGCAAACAGCAGGTCGAGGCACAGGCTTAGACGAACAAGGTGTTTCGCGAAAAGCGGATATCATTGCGGCTTCATTGCAGCGTGCTGAGGCGGAATTGAATAAGCCAATCGGCGAGTGGGCGCCTTGGGAAGTAGCGACGCAAGTGGGCGGTTTAGAGATACTGGCGATGTCAGGTGCGATGCTACGTTGCGCTGAGTTAGGCAAACCGTTTGTGGTAGATGGCTTTATTTGTACAGTAGCGTTGCTCTTTGCCAGTAAGCTGCAGAGCCATGTGGTGGATTACGCTATTTTTGCTCACCAGTCGAATGAGCAAGCCCATCAAGCGCTGCTCGAGTATTTCAATGCAGAGCCTATTCTGAAATTGGATCTACGTTTGGGCGAAGGATCGGGTGCGATTCTGAGTTATCCGATTATTCAAAGTGCGGTAGCATTTTTTAATGAGATGGCGAGTTTTGAGTCGGCAGGAGTGAGCAATGCGACTTGATCAGGATTGGCAGGGCTTTTTAAGAAGCCTTGCTACCTACACACGAATCCCGCTAAACATTGAGTGGGGCTCCCCAAAAAAGCACACGCCTAGCGTGTGCTTTTTACCATGGGTCGGTGTTGTTGTCGCACTGATCAGTGCTTGGCCATTGCTGATGTCAGACTGGTCTGCTGCGTTTCAGGCCATTGTAATGATGCTGTCAGCGGTGTTGCTGACAGGGGCTTTCCATGAGGATGGCTTAATGGATGCCTGCGATGGCTTAGTCGGCGGTTGGACGCCTGAGCAGCGCTTATCCATTATGAAGGATTCTCGCGTGGGCAGTTATGGCGTCTTAGCTGGACTGTTTAGTTTTGCTTTGAAGTGGTGGCTGCTGAGTCAGTGGTTGACCCAAGCCAATTGGCACGCCGATATAGGAGCTGTGTTGATGGGGTGGATCAGTGTTCATGTTGGTGCTCGCTGGCTACCTTTGGCGATTATGGCGAGTCTTAATTATGTCAATCAAGGTGATAGTAAAGCTCGGGCAATGATCTCACCTTTTACTGTACGTGGTGTTCTATGGGTGGTGTTATCGATGCTGTGTGTTGCCCTGATGGTGGGTGGAGCAATGTTTGTATCGATGCTGTTTACATTGGTCCTGTGTTTCATTGCGTGCTTAGTGTATTTGCGCCGACGCATACAAGGGTATAACGGCGACACGTTAGGTGCGAGTGAGCAAATCGCAGAACTGTTGTTATTGTTTACATTATTAGGGGGGCAAGCGTAATGAAGCTGTTGTTGATTCGACATCCAGAGCCAGATGTTGCGAAAGGGTTGTGTTATGGGCAAACGGATGTACCGCTGGTTGCGACGTGGCAGAGTGATGCTCAAGCAATTGACGATTGGCTGGCACGTTATTATCCAGACAAAGCATGGCAGTTTTATCATAGCCCGTTAACACGAACACGTCTGTTAGCCGAACAACTGAACTCAGCTTCGAAACCTGTTGAGGCGTTAAAAGAAGTGGATTTTGGTGATTGGGAAAATCGTTTGTGGAATGACATTCCTAAGTCTGAAATCGATGCTTGGCGCACCGATCTGATGCATTCTTCGCCTTATCAAGGGGAATCCTTAAATGACCTATTGTCACGGTTAATGGCTTGGTTTGAAAGCATACGAAAGGCTGACCAAGATACGGTATTGGTGACCCATTCTGGTGTGATTAAGGTGTTGTTGGTGGCGTTGTGTGAGTTTCCTCTAGAGCAGTGTTTCCGCTTTAATCCGACTTACTCCAGTATCACTGAACTTGATGTTGGAGAAAGCTTTGCTTTGCTTAACCGATTAGGTGCCGGCGACTGGACCGCGTAAGCGAGGAGACAAGATGCTGCTTTATGTATTAGGCATGTTCGGTATTGCGGCCTTTGCAATTACCGGCGTGATTTCTGCTGGGCGTCGTAATATGGACATTTTCAGCATTGTACTGTTGGGGATGGTCGCCTCGTTAGGAGGCGGCACGATTCGAGATGTCGTGCTACGAATGGATGCGGTGTATTGGGTCGAAGATACGTCTTATCTTTGGATCGCGATTGTGTCATCTGTGTTTGCTTTTTTTGGTGTGCGTGTTATCGAACACCGTCAACAAGTGTTCCATTATGCGGATTCATTTGGTTTGGCATTGTTTACCGTCGTGGCAACAGAGCGCGTATTAACGCTTGGCTTCTCTCCGATTATAGCCATCACCATGGGGGTTATTACGGGGGTTGCAGGCGGTATCATTCGTGACTTGTTAAGCGACCGTGCGCCGTTGGTATTAGGTAAAGAGTTTTATGCAACCCCCGCATTTTTAGGCGCGATGCTGATGGTGTTATTGGAACAAAATCTGCCTTGGCATGAATATAACTCGATTTACGCGGCCTTTTTGATCTTTATACTTAGAATCCTCGCAATCCATAAAGGCTTGTATTACCCAAGCTGGTTACTATTTAAAAAAAGAGACTCATAAAATGGAGAGAACACCAGAACAGCTAGCAGACATCGAGATGGCTAAGCGCTTAAAGAAAAAAGAAGTGGTCGATAAAAAGATTGCTGCTGCAACACAAGAGCGCGGTGTCAGCATTCTTCTGACAGGCAACGGTAAAGGCAAAAGCTCCAGTGCGTTTGGTACCATGGCGCGTTCCCTTGGTCATGGTCAAAAAGCCACAGTTGTGCAGTTTATCAAAGGTCGCAAAGAAACCGGCGAGCAATTGTTTTTTGGCCAGCACCCGCAAGTAGACTTTCATGTGATGGGCCACGGCTTTACTTGGGAAACACGTGATCCTGAGCTTGAGCAGAAAGCGGCTAATCAAGCATGGGAGGTCGCGCAGCAAGCGTTGTCTAACCCAGAGGTGCATTTTGTTTTGTTAGATGAAATTACTTATATGTACAAGTACGGCTACTTAAATGCGGCAGACTTAGTGCAAGCGCTTGCTCATCGACCAGCGCATCAGAATGTGATGATGACTGGGCGGACAGCACCGCGTGAGCTACTCGATAGTGTTGATACACATAGTAAAATTGCGAACGAGCGTCACGCGTTTGAGCATGGCGTCAAAGCGCAACCGGGAATTGAATGGTAGTTTGAGAATCTTTCTCATTTGTGTGGACTTTCTTTATCCTGTAGATGATAATCATTGTTATCTAAAGGAGGGGGAGTCTTATGGTTTACTGGCAACATTTAACTCGACAAGCAAATGAAGCACATACACGTGCAGACTATGTTGATGCACAGGAATTGGGTAAAAAAGCCTTAGCCTGTGCTGAAGCTACCTTTGAAGACGATTTTCAGCTCGATGCGGAATCTGCCGTTTCGGCGGTGGTTGTCAGTTATATGAGTCTGGCTGAAGTGTCCATTTCAATGAAGGAATGGCTTCAGGCGAACGACTATTTTGAACGCGGCGTACATTTTCTACAAAGTGTCATTGTTGCTCCCAATATCCTGCCAGAACATCGTCAATTGATTGACCACGTTGCGAATCATATTCGCTTTGAGTGGGGGTTATTTCAGCAGACGTACGGCAATAAACTGGCCGTTGCTCAACGGGTTCATCGTGTTAATTGGCTTAAGCAGCAAGCCTCTACTGTAACGGTATGGCAGGGGAGTTATGGTTACTGATTTGTTGATGCTGGCATTGGGCGGAATACTGCTGTTGTTGATCATGACATTGCTGCGCTCTTAAGGTGTCCATAAATATGGACACTTTACGGTCGATGTATCTATTTAAAAAGGCTGCTCCCATAGAGTAGACCGATGTCAAAGACTAAAATACACGCTTATTAGAATTATTGAGTGTGAGGTTTATATGTCTGTGGCTGTGTCTGATATCAAGCGCCATACTTTTTTAGAAGATGCGCAAGCAATCATTGCCGGTACCTTGATGATTGCTCTAGGCATTAATTTTTATACGCAAGTTGGGCTTTTGACGGGCGGTACGGCAGGGATCGCATTTTTGCTAAACTATTTGACATCGTTTTCATTTGGCCAGATTTTCTTTGTGATCAATTTACCTTTCTATTGGTTATCGATCCGCCGTATTGGTTGGGAATTTACGTTAAAGACGTTTGCCGCTGTGTTCCTCGTTTCGGTATTTTCTGATATCACGCCGATGTTTTTGCATTTGAATGATATCAACCCAATTTATGCCTCCATTGCAGGCGGTTTTTTGATTGGTGTCGGGTTTGTGATGTTGTTTCGTCATAATGCAAGCTTGGGAGGATTGAATATCCTAGCGCGTTACTTATTCCAAACTCGTGGTGTGCCGATTGGTAAATTCATGATGGCCGTCGATTGTTCAGTCGTTTTGATGTCCATTTTCGTCGTCGATATTTCGTTGATTGCGATTTCAGTGCTGGGTGCGATTGTGCTTAACTTTATGTTGGTCATGAACCACAAACCGGGTCGTTACAGCGTTTCCTTCTAATAACGATCTAGAATCTCCATTTCTTAAACGGTGCGGGTCAGGTATGATTATCATCATGCCCTAAAGGCCCGCAACGTCGTACTTTCCTCTGCTTTATGGCTTATTTGCGTGTCTTATTAGGACGTCTTTTACCAATCAAATGAGCCAGCCAAAAAATATATGTCAAAATCTTTTTCAGATGCCATCGTGCGCCTAGATTTCTATGTTTCCCACACATTGGGCTTGTCCCGTAAAGAAGCCAAAGTATTAATTGGCAAAGGAAATGTGACAGTTAATGGTGTTGAAATAAAAAAAGCCAACCACTCTGTACAACAGACGGATGAGATCTTTTTACGAGATAAACGTTTGGCATGGCCCCAAGAAAAATACTTCTTACTTAATAAACCTGCAGGGTACGTGTGCGCTACTGAAGACGGCGAACATCCTGTCGTGCTTGATTTGATCGAAACCCATGAGCAAAAAGACTTACGTGTTGTCGGACGATTAGACATGGACACCACAGGTCTGTTGTTGCTGACAACAGATGGTCAGTGGTTGCATCGCATTACGTCCCCGAAAAGCGATTGTGCTAAACAGTACCGTGTTTGGACAATAGACGAAGTGACGGACGCCGATCTTGAAATGTTAAGCAAAGGTGTTCAGCTGAATAACGAAGAAGGTTTGACTAAGCCTGCTGTGGCTGAGCGCGTATCAAGCCATGAGATTTTGCTCAGTATTACCGAAGGCAAATATCACCAAGTGAAACGAATGCTGGCTGCTACTGGCAATCGTGTAGAACGATTACATCGTGAAGCCATTGCCACTGTAACTGTAGCGGATGTAGCTGAGGGTCAGTACCGCTCGTTAACCGAAGCAGAAGTTGCGTTATTTTAAACTGTCGAATATAGAGAATTAAACATGAGCGAAGAACTGAGCCTAGATCAACGAATTCAGCTTTTGGCATCTCCTGACGATGTGCGTCTTGAGTATTTTGTTAACAGCGTCAATCAAAGCAAAGTCGTCTGGAGTTTGAGTAACGAAGAAGGCTTTGTCATGGTCGAAACCGATGATGGCGACTGTGTGATGGTTTGGCCAGATGCGGATTTTGCGGCGCAATGGGCGGTAGAAGAATGGGATGACTGTGAACCAGTGGAAGTCTCGTTAGAAACGTTTCTAAGCATGTGGCTGCCGAGCTTAGAGCAAGACAACATTACGTTAGCCGTTTTTCCAAATATTGAGGACGAAGGCAAGCTAACCACCGCAGCAGATTTGAAAGCATTGTTAGCTAACGCGTAAATTTAACGATGTAGTACAGTGAGGGAAGAGTGAAAAATCAGCGCTTAGCCAGTGAGCTTGAACAAGAGATCTCTTTATTTCTGGAAGCCAAACAATCTCTGATGTTGGCGGTGGTGGATGAGAATGGGTCGCCAATTGCTTCCTATTCGCCATTTGTCGCTTATGAAAACTCACTGTACATTTTAGTGAGTGCTTTAGCGCTTCATACAGCAGCCCTAAGAAAAGCACAAAAAGCGTCGGTCTTGATCATTGATGATGAGTCGGAATGCGATACAGTATACGCCAGAAGGCGCCTACAGTATGACATGGCGGTTAGTACAGTGATGCGAAACGATAAACGCTGGGCGATTATCGGCGACGCATTAGTGCAACGTCATGGTGATATCGTGGTTCAGCTACTACAGCTAGGCGATTTTCAAATGTTTAAACTAACGCCGCACTGCGGACGTTTTGTTAAAGGTTTTGGTCGGGCCTATGAGCTGGCGCCAAATTCCCTTGTATCGGATCAATTGGATCATATACGTGGATAAATTGAAGGAATATGAATACTCATGAGTAAGCGTCAAGCCAACCGCGAAGAAGTGTTTTCGCGTATATTAGAAGCGGCTGAAATTGAATTTGGTCTGAAAGGTTTTGGTGGTGCGAGTCTGCAGCATATCGCCGAACGTGCGGGATTGCCAAAGCCCAATATTGTTTATTACTTTCATTCTAAAGCAAACCTATACAAGCAGGTGTTGAACAACATTGCCGACAGTTGGAATGATTTATTCGATAAAGCAACGGCTGAGGACGATCCTGCCATTGTATTAGATGGGTTCATTCGTACTAAGTTGCGTCAAAGCTTTGAGAACGGCCGCTCATCACGTATTTTTGCTCAAGAAGTGATTCAGGGGGCGCAATACATTGGCGACTACCTTAAAGAAGATCTACGCCCATGGCTGCAATCGCGTGTGGGGGTTATCGAGCAGTGGATTGAATCAGGAAAAATGCGCAAGGTTGAGCCCACAGCACTCATCTTTATGATTTGGTCGACAACGCAGCATTATGCAGACTTCGAAGCTCAGATTTTGGCCTTAACGGGCAAAGAGCGATACGAAGAGACAGATCTAGAACGTGTCGGAAATACCTTAAGTGACATTATTCTACGTGGCTGTGGGTTAACGCCTCCTCATAGCCAAGCTTAGTCAGCTTGACCTCGCTGAGTAATAATATGCTGAACCAAAGCTCGCAATTTTGCGGGCTTTGCTGGTTTTGGCATATACGCAATATTTTTCTCGGCGCAAGTTTGTGCCAGCTCATCCGTCCTGACCGCGGTAATAAGAACAGCAGGAATGTCTCGCTTAAAGCGTTGACGTAAGCGTTCAATCAATTCAATTCCGTCGTTGCCGTCATTCAGTTGATAATCCATTAGCAACAGTTCGGGGATCATATCTTCTTCGTTTACTAGAGCTGTTTCATAGCGACTGAATGTACGGTAGGTACAATGCCATTTGTCGAGTAAAGTCGTCATGGCTTCTAGGTTGTTTGGGTCATCGTCAATACACCAAATGTGGCACATGGCCAATGCTTTATTGATGGTGGTCAGTGGCACCACGGTTTCTTTGTGTTTGGGTTTGGCCGCATGACGAGCTTTAGGAACTAAAATAGTAAAGCAGCTACCTCTGTGTGGCGTTGAGCGTACGTTCGTAGAGACCCCCAGCAGTTTTTGCATCCGTCGGACTAATCCAAGCCCTAGTCCCATACCTGGCTCGCGGTTATTTTCCCAACGGTAGAAATCATCAAATACTTTTGCTTGTTCGCTTTCAGGAATGCCAACACCGGTGTCCCACACTTGAATACGGACATGGTCCTTGGTTGGGCGAACAGAGATTAATACACGACCTGATTCGGTGTATTTAACGGCATTAGATACAAAATTTTGAATAATACGGCGCAAATAGATCGGGTCACTGTGAACGCGACACGGACGCAGGTGAGTGCCTAAGTGCAAACCTTTGCTTTCTGCAATGACACCAAACTCTGCAATAATTGGCTCAATAATCGGTTGAATATCGCAATCTGTTAAAGCCGGTTTGATCGCGCCTTGATCAAGGCGAGCGATTTCTAACAGTGTTGAAATCAAGGTTTCGGTCGATTCTAGAGAGTCACCTAATTTATGTAACGTTTTGGCGAAATCGGCAGAAACATGACTGTCTTGCAAAGCGCCTAGATACAATTTTGCAGCATTTAAAGGTTGCAGAATATCGTGACTGGCCAATGCCAAAAACTCTGTTTTTGACGCATTGGCTCGTTCCGCTTCAGCTTTAGCGGACATCAGCTCTTGTTCAGCTTGCCCACGACGGTCGATTTCTTGTCTGAGTTCGTGATTGATACCTTGAACTTCTTGGGTGCGCGCGACGACTCGCTTTTCAAGATCGATGTTGGCATCTTTTAGCGCTTGCTGGCTTTCAATGTGCTCGGTGACATCGGTAAAACTGGTCACAAACCCACCGTTAGGTAGAGGATTTCCTACCATTTCGATGACGCGACCATTGGCTCGGCGACGTAAGAATCGGTGTCCTGTGCCTTTGCGTAGATGTTCCAAGCGTTTATTGACCAGCTCTTCAATATTGCCGACGCCGCATTCGCCATTAACGGCGTTAAAACGAATAAGCTCTTCGACGGGTAAACCTATTTTCAGCATGCCTTCAGGGTAGGGGTAAAGTGACATATAGGTTTTGTTCCAAGCGACCATTCGCAGTTCTTTATCCACAACGCTGATTCCATGATCAAGGTTATCTAGGGAGATAAACAAAAGATTTTGGTTAAACTGAATCGCTTGTGTGGCTTCATCTAGATAGGTCACCATTTCTTCAACTTTGATCTGCTTGTCGACCAATAGTGAGTTAATAATGGTTCGCGCTGAAGAGCCGCCTAAGACGCCGCCGAGAACACGTTCACAGTACTCGATAAATAGCCTAGTAGGGAGCTGGTTAGCAAGTGGCTCTTCGTTATAGTTTTGCTTAAAGCTACTGATTACCTCAGCGCATTTTTGCTGGCCAAGGAAGGTTTCTAGCAGAACAAATAAGTCGCCGTTGGTGGCTTTGCTTTTAGGCTTGAAGAAACGGCTTTCGACTTCCGACGTAGGCGTAACAAACGCAGTGGCTTGGATACGGTCGACTAAACGTTCGTTCGCTAACAGTGACCCTATGACATAGCCGATGATGTTTGCAATTAAACTGATCAGAGCCCCGTAGCTAATTAACTCGGAACGAGAGTTGTAATTGCCTAAGGACATGTCGCTGCCGCCAGTAATGGGCAGAAGCATCCACAAGAACCAACAAAGGAAACCAAGCGTTAACCCAGTATAAACACCGTATGCATGCCCTCGTTTCCAGTACAGTCCACCAATGACTGCCGGTACCAGCTGAAATACCAATGAGAATGCGATTAACCCCGTACTGGCTAAGGATTCACTGTTCGCCATTTCTTGATAATACACAAATGACAAAGCCAGAATGCCCAGCATAGCGATTCGGCGAATAAGTAAAATTCGTCGATTGTACGTTGGTAGCGATTGGCGTTGGTTTTTATTGCGTGCCAACATTAAAGGTAGGATTACATCGTTACTGATCATAATGCTCAAAGCGAAGGTGGCGATGATCACCATCGCAGTGGTTGCAGACATGCCCCCTAAAAACATCAGCATTTGTAAAGGAAGGTTTTCTGACTCTAGTGCCAGTTGAATGACATAAGTATCACCGTTTATATCGCTACTAAAAATACTCTGACCGACAATCGCAATCGGAGGGATTAGCACGGCAAAAATCAGTAAATAGAGTGGAAACACCCAACGAGCGGTTTTAGATTGTTTATCGTTCTGGTGATCCACCACGGTGACATGAAATTGTCGTGGTAAGCAAATGACGGCAGCGGCAGCCATTGCGGTTTGCATTAGGAATGGAAAGGAAAAGAGGGTGCCTGTGTCCCATACCTTTAAATCAGCTGAGGCGAAAAATGCGTTAAATGAGTCGTGAGGTACCGCAAAAATAGCCACCATTCCCACTGCGATGATGGCCGTAAGCTTGAATAAAGACTCACTGCCAATCGCTAGCATCATACCGGAGCGATATTCGGTCACTTCTACTTTACGCGTACCAAACAACATGGCGAAAACGCCAATTAGCACCGTCGCGACAAACACGACTAAACTTGCCGAACTTTCGTCTTGGTTTACGAATAAAGCAAAGTTAGATCCGATCGCTTTAAGTTGCAGTGCGATGTATGGGATCACCGCTAACATACAGATTAAAATGACGACAGGCGCGGTCAGTGGACGTTTCCCATAACGTGATGAGATAAAGTCCGCAATGGAGGTGATGTTTTGCCGACGGCTTACGAAGATCATTTTACGTAGAAGACCAAAGCCAAAGAGGTAGAGCAATATCGGGCCAAGTAAAATAGGTAAATAGCTCCAGCCTGAGCGTGTCGCTTCACCGATGGCACCATAAAACGTCCAAGCGGTACAGTAAATCGCCAGAGAAAGGCTGTAGACCAGTGGGTGGCGAGTAAAGCGTCTCGCAATAGGGCTGTCTTTGTCGCCCCAATTGGCAATCCAGAACAGCCCTAATATGTAGAGGATGGCGAGTAAAACCCAAAAAGCCGTCATGCAGGCACTCTTATACTGTTAACTAAAGAATATGAGGCTTAATTTAGCACAGCGGGCAGGGCTTGCCTTTAGACATTGGTCTTGAGTGGAGTATTTCACCTGATGAAACGGTGTTTTTCTTTGGCTCTAGTCTATTTCATTTTTATAGAGTGGTAGCATGTTACCAACACTAGATAATGGATAGGTAAACCCTCTTATGAGAGTAGAAGATATAAAAGAATACCATGCCCATCTTTATTACAACGATCAAGCTGGACTTGAAACCGCACAGCATATTACACAGCAATTAGCCGATCAATATGATGTGACAATAGGGCGTTTTCATCAGAAAAAAGTTGGACCTCACCCCATGTGGAGTGTACAAATCACATTTTCTGCGCATCTGTTTGACCGAGTTCTCCCATGGTTGATTTACCATCGACAGAACTTGGATGTATTGTTCCACCCTTTAAGTGGCGACGCATTATTTGACCATACTCAGGGGGCATCATGGTTAGGCAATAGCCATACGCTGAATATCAGTCAATTTTTGCCTAAAATATAAACAAATTGACAGAAATTAAAGAGAAAACGCCCTATACGGTAGTCAACTAAGTTTGGCTTAGTTACCATTGTGGTCGATTTCAACTTAGGGTGCGTGTTGTGACGGTGTGATGCGATATATATTGCTTTAATCAAACACTCGTTCCCCAAACCAAACTTAGGAGAAAACAATGCAAATCGCAGAAAACACAGTTGTGAGCATGCACTACACCCTGACTGATGAGAGCGGTGAAGTTTTAGATTCATCTGCAGGTCAAGAGCCTCTAGTATTCCTTAGTGGTGCTCGTAATATCATTGAAGGTCTAGACAACGCACTTCAGGGTAAATCAGCTGGCGATGCTTTGAAAGTTGACGTGACTCCTGAAGAAGGTTACGGACCAGTTCATGACGAACTTATTCAATCAGTGCCACGTGAAAACTTCCAAGGTGTTGATTCTATTGAAGTTGGCATGCAGTTCATGGCACAAACGCCAAATGGTCAGCAGCCAGTTGTAGTAGTGGGTCTAGAAGAAGATGGTGTTGTACTAGACGGTAACCACCCGCTAGCAGGCAAGCCACTTAGCTTTGAAGTAGAAATCGTGGAAGTTCGTGAAGCAACGGCAGAAGAAGTTGAGCACGGTCACGTTCACGGTGAAGGCGGTCATCAGCACTAACAGTGCTTGATTTGCTAAGACTAAGAAGGGCTGCCATAGGCGGCCTTTTTTATGCCCATTGGTTTACTGGTAGCGGAATATTTGTGCGATAAGAATAAATTGAAGGTCTAACAAGGAGGAGTGTGCAAGAAGGGAAGGTAGGCTAGGTAAGCGCGTTTTTGTGTTATTTTTGCGCCTTTAACCTAACGCTAATCTAGCAATGATTAAGCGTGGGAGTGTTTAGCTGGGTTGAACTGAGTGCGTTTACCAACAAGTTTGTTCTTAACCCAAGACATTGCAGAAACGACTAATTCAGCAAAGTATTCTGCTGCTTGTGCTCGTGCGATGGCTTCAACTCGCTCTTGTTCTGTTAGGTAACTGGTATCAACAGATTCGATTAGTTCAACTAGTGATTTAGTTTTCATATAACTCTCCTTTGGTTATCTAAAGTAGTTTTGCTCATGGTAAGTGCATCACTTTATGCTGCACATGATAGGTGCAGCACTCACTAAACTCAAACGATATAAATTAGTCTAACAGTTGAATAAAACTCATCTATTTTGTATTCCAGGTCTCAAAGTGAATGGCATCTTTCAATGGGCGTCGATCCTGCCAGCCAAACTGTTGTAAATCGGGTGTGTTTTGAAACTGCTCGACGTAACCAATACAAAAATAACCAATAATATTCAAATCACGCGGTATATTAAGAGTGTTATAGAGTACATCATCGTCTAAAATGCTCACCCATCCCATGCCAAGGTTTTCTGCTCTAGCCGCCAGCCACAAGTTTTGTACGGCACATACGGCGCTATAGAGATCCATTTCAGGTTTTATCGTCTTGCCTAACACGACATCACCTGTTCTCGAGCGATCACAAGTGATGCAGATGCCCAGTGGCGCTTCTTCGATCCCTTCAAGCTTGAGCGTTCGATACAGGCTTTTCCTATCCCCTTGAAACTTATCTGCAGAAACCTCATTGGCAATTAGAAAGCCTTCTTTAATTTTGCGACGCGTAGAGGGATCTTTTATAACAATAAAGTCCCAAGGTTGCATAAAACCAACGCTAGGTGCGTGATGTGCAGCGGTTAATAAGCGCAGAATGATGTCGTCAGGGATCGGTGTGGGGAGGAAGTCTCTTCGTACATCTCGTCGTTGGAAGATGATGTTATAGAGAGTATCGCGATGAGAATCGTCAAAAAGCATAAAAGGCTCCAATGAGAGGGCCTTTTATTGTCAGAGAAAACGCTTCTTAGAACAAATTTACTTTAGCGTTATTACCTGAGTTCTTTTCATGAAGCGCGATGATCGCATACAGCTTCAAGTAATGGATCGCTATCGGCTAATGGAACCCAATCATCATTGTTTAGCTGAGTACCATTAGGAACATGTAATTGATCAGTGAAGTTTGCTCGAGCGCCAGCCGCGCAATGTATCACTTGTGTCACGCGTTTAGCGGCCAAGCGACGTTCAAAGAAATACAAATCGACTAAATACACATCTTGATTAACATGGTTTTGTGCCGCATTTTTGATGTCTGCAGCAATGAAGCGTGTTGTCTGAGGATAAAACATACTCCAAGGGCGCCAAGGCGCTTCTTCTTCGACTGTTTTAACAACCACAACCCCTTCAGGAAGTAAGCTTGCTTGGTGTGAATACCAAGTGTATTCACTCTGAATTTGAAACGTGATCATGCCGAGTCCTGCTAAAGTGGGAACCAGCCATTTAGGTGCTTTCTTAAAGGACAGCTTGCGGATAAAGAGTGCGATACCAGCCCCAGCTAAGCCAGCACAGATGGTCGCGATTAATTCCCAAAGCATAAAGTCACCTTCTTATTATTTGTTATAAAGTTGCCTAGCTCCAAGGGAGCTAGGCATCGTCAGCAAGGCTAACAATTAATGGTCGACAGCGCCGCCAGCCCCTTTAGGGTAACGAACACTTTCAACAAGTTCTTGAATTTCTTCAGGAACGTCTTCTGTCATGCTTGAAACAAGGAACGCAACTGCGAAGTTGATGACTGCACCGATGGCACCGAACGATAACGGAGACACACCGAATAACCAGTTATCTGGCGTATTCGCAAGTGTATTTGTATCAGGGATGAAGAACCAACCTAGGTACGTGAAAATGTATACCAGTGTAGAGCCTAGCCCCGCTAGCATACCTAACACCGCCCCTTTACTGTTTACACGTTTTGAGAAGATACCCATCATTAGCGCAGGGAAGATAGACGCCGCTGCAATACCGAACGCCAGAGCGACGACCTGAGCCGCAAATCCCGGTGGGTTCATACCTAAATACGTTGCAATAATAATGGCAAAGAACATAGACACACGTGCAGCAAGTAATTCACCTTTCTCGGTTATATCAGGATTGATAGAGCCTTTGATTAAATCATGACTAATAGCAGACGAAATAGCCAATAGTAAGCCTGCTGCCGTTGATAGCGCTGCGGCTAAACCACCTGCCGCAATCAAACCAATAACCCAACTAGGAAGGTTAGCAATTTCAGGGTTTGCTAATACTAAGATATCACGGTTAACGTTTAGCTCATTTCCAGCCCAACCACGTGCCGTAGCTTCTTCAGCGAAGGCAGGTGTGTCATTGTAGAACTGAATACGACCGTCACCATTTTTATCTTCGTATTGGATTAGACCTGTTTGTTCCCACGTTTGGATCCAATCAGGACGCTCATCGTATGCGATTGAGTTTTCTGTTGGGCCATCAGGGTAAATAGTCGTCATAAGATTCAAGCGAGCCATAGATGCCACTGCTGGTGCAGTTAGGTAAAGCAACGCGATGAAGACAAGTGCCCAACCAGCAGACCAACGAGCGTCAGCCACTTTAGGCACTGTAAAGAAACGAATGATGACATGAGGTAGACCTGCTGTACCGATCATAAGTGACAAAGTAAACAGAACCATGTTCAGTTTATTGTCTACATCAGCGGTGTAGTCTCTGAAACCAAGCTCACGTACGACTTCATCCAATTTTTGTAGCAAAGGCATACCGGACTGAGTGTGCTCAGAGAATAGGCCAATGGCTGGAATGAATGTATCCGTCAGTTGAAGCGAGATAAAGACCGCTGGAATCGTATAAGCTACGATCAATACACAGTACTGCGCAACCTGTGTGTAGGTAATACCTTTCATACCGCCTAATACAGCGTAGAAGAATACAACCACAGCAGCGATGATCAAGCCGGTATCTTTGTCTACTTCAAGGAAGCGAGAGAACGCAACGCCAGCCCCCGTCATTTGACCGATAACGTAGGTCACAGACGCTGCAATCAAACAGGCAACAGCGACTAATCGCGCTGTTCTTGAGTAGAAGCGGTCACCGATGAAATCAGGCACAGTGAACTTACCGAACTTACGTAGGTAAGGAGCCAACAGCATTGCCAACAATACGTAGCCACCTGTCCAACCCATCAAGAAAGTAGAGTTGGCGTAACCACCTGCTGCAATTAAGCCAGCCATGGAAATGAAGGATGCCGCAGACATCCAGTCAGCTGCAGTGGCCATACCATTCATGACCGGATGGACACCACCGCCAGCAACATAGAACTCTTTTGTTGAGCCTGCGCGTGCCCAAATCGCGATACCAAAGTAGAGTGCAAAGGATGCCCCTACAAACAACAAGTTAATCGTGAATTGACTCATGGTCATTACTCCTCAAGTCCAAATTCTTTATCTAGGCTATTCATACGCCATGCGTAGAAAAACACTAGGACAATAAAGCTGATAATTGAGCCTTGTTGAGCAAACCAGAATCCTAAATCAGTCCCCCCGACTTCAATCCCTGATAGCATTGGACGAAGCAGAATGCCGAAACCGTACGAGACAAGTGCCCATACGATTAAACAGCCAAATATCAATCTGACGTTCGCCTTCCAGTAGTTTTCTTGGTTTTGAGTATGATCCGACATCGTCGACTCCTTTGTTATTTTTATTTGCACATTGAATGTAGCAGTGACGATGTAAAGAAGAATTGAGACTTTAGTCGAAGAGTGCATAAAAACAGCAATTTGAAATGTTTTTAGCCAATAAAAAGCGCCAGTCCACGGTGTGGGCTGGCGCTTTTATCATGGGAGCTGTTTAGTACTATTTTGGTGAGTCAGAAGTCGATTCGCGGCTGTCATTTGACAGCAGAGGTTTGATTCGACGTAAGAGCTGTTTGAAGTCTTCTTGAATCATCAATAATACAGGAATCAAAACCAGTGTAATTACCGTTGCAAAGAGAATACCGTAGGCCAAGGATATGGCAGCGGGGACCATGACTTGTGCCTGTCTTGATGTTTCTCCAAGGATCGGAATTAGCCCCGCAAAAGTCGTGACTGAGGTGAGCAATACGGCACGCAAACGACTTTGACAGGCTTCTATAATGGCTTTGCGTAAGTGCTTTGTCTCTTTGCGCAACTCATTAAAGCGAGCGGTAAGCAATAGACTGTCATTGACCACAACGCCTGACAGGGCAATGATCCCATTGAGCGAGAAAATACCCAGCGCTAAACCATAAAACCAATGACCCAGTAATGCGCCAACAATCCCAAACGGAATGGCCATCATAATGATGATGGGCTGGCTGTAAGATTTTAATGGAATGGCCAACAACCCGTAAATAATCAACAGGGCGATAGCAAACATTTGCACCATAGACGATTCTGTTTCTTCACGCTCCTCAGCTTCACCAGAGTAATACATGTCTACGGATGGGAAGCGCTGATTCATTTCAGGTTCGATGGCATTCTTTAAGTAATCCACGACTTCTGTCGCCGACATCAAGTCTTTATCTACTTCGGCGGACAAGTAAATAGAGCGCTTGCTGTCGATGCGAGTGATCTTCGTTTGAGCGGTTTCTTGACTTAGCGTCGCCACCGAGTCGAGTGGCACGCGCGTACCATCGTTTAAAGTCACCAATGTGTTTAAAATATTCGCCGGGCTTTCTCTTTGGTTATCCGGATAACCAATGCGAACTTCGATTTCCGCATTGTCGCGCTGATATTTCTGGACCACCTGCCCATCAAAGTTGCTCATGATCTGACCCGCTAGCGTATTGGTCGATAATCCTAAGGCGCGACCTTGATCGTTTAGCCGTAATACCAATCGAGACTCAGTGGCTGAATCACTTTGCTCTAGACCTCGAACCGCAGAGACGCTACCTAGTTTGTTGGTCAGTTCTTCCATGGCACCTTCTAGTACCGTGTTGTCGCTGCCGCGAAGCTCAATGCGTAGGGCATCAATAGATTGCCAGGAGCTTCTGATTCGCAGATTGCTTACCCCTTCCGGTGAACCCGATAACGATTGCCAAGTACGAGCAAACTCTGCAGCGGAATAGGGGGCTGAGGACGCTAATTCGACACGTAGTCGGCCTGATTGATCGCCATTGGCGGTGACTTGTAAATGCTCTATGCCGAGCGCATCGGAACCCTTGCGTAGGGTTTCATCCGTTGCACGTGCGGTTTGTTCGAGTAAGGTAAGCACACGGTGTGTTTGACCATAACTCACATCACTGTACATCGATACATTGGCACGAATGGTATCCCCAGGTATATTCGGGAAAAAACTCATGCGGATGGCACCCGTAAAGGGCATTGAGATGACTAAGGCGAATACCGTAATAAAGAGTACTAAGACAGCATAACGATGGTTGATCGAATGATGTATCAGCTTGGCGTAGATGCGGTGATTAAACCACTGCAAGCCCGCATCAGCTGAGTTCTGAATGCTGCCCCATCCTCTAGCCAATAGATTGGTACGCGCTTTCCGGTGTGTATTCAGATGGGCTAAATGAGCCGGCAAGATGAGTTTAGACTCAATAACAGACAAGATTAAACAAATGGCAACAACGGCGGCGAATTGAGCGTATAGCTGTCCCAGTCGTCCTTCTATATTCGATAGTGCCCAAAATGCAGCAACCGTCGTAAAAACACCAAACAAGGTGGGGACGGCCACGCGCATGGTGCCTTTTATGGTGTTTGCGAGTGTGTCACCTTCTTTTGAACGAACGCTGTAGACGCTTTCGCCAATCACCACGGCATCATCGACGACGATCCCCAGCGCCATAATAAAGCCAAAAGTGGTAAACAGGTTTAGCGTCAGCGCGATGCTGTCCAAGCCCATTACAAATAGGGTGCCGAAGAAAATAAAGGGCAGCCCCATCGCTACCCAAAAAGCGACGGTTAAGTTCAAGAATATCGCCAGCATAATGAATACCAGCACAATCCCTGTGATGGCGTTTTTGATCATCAGAGACAAACGGCTGTTGATGGATTCGCTGCGGTCGTACCAAGTGTCTAATGACACACTTTGTGGCAAGCGCCCGCTTTGTCGCCATTCTTGAACCACCTGTTTGGCCGCTTCGGCAGATTTACTGATGTCATCGCGGCCTGTTGTCAGTACTTGCAATGCTAAACTCGATTCGCCGTTAAAACGAGATAGCATAAAATCTTCGTCATCAAAGGCATCGGTAATGGTAGCGATGTCTTTTAGGCGTAATACAGCACCGCTATTAGACGTACGAACAGGAATGTTAGCAAACTCTTGTTTGACGTATGCTTGAGAAGACGCGCGAACATGCAAGTAAAGGTCTTCGTTACGAAGAGTGGCCACACGTGCAGGACTGGATTCACTGTTAATTGCAGTCGCTACGTCCGATAAGGTTAAGCCATAGGCTTCAAGCTTTGTCTTATCAACGTCGATAAGCATGGTGGGATCCAGCCAACCGGAGATAGAGACAGAATTTACATTCGCCTGTTCAAGTAAGTCTGATTCGAGCTCTTTGCTTAATGTTTGTAATGTCCGTCGGTCCGAATCACCATACAGTTGAATCCAAATCGCGTGTTCTTGACGCATGGCTTTACTGACGACAGGCGGGTCAGCTTCATCTGGAAAAGACGTAACTTGGTCCAACTCGTCTTTAATATCATCCATTAATTCGTCAATATCATAGCCATCTTGCATCTCAATACGAGCACTGGCACTGCTGGCACTTGATGTCGTGGTGATGGATTTTATACCCAGTACATCTTGGAGTGCTTGCTCCATTGGAATTGAAACACCTTCTTCAGTGGCTTGGGCTGAGCCGCTGTCATAACGAATGGAGACCGAGATTTCATTTGGCGTTAAGCTTGGAAACGCTTCTCGGTTTAGGCTGTCCATATTGATAACGCCCAGCGCAATGACCAGAACTAATAATAAATTAGCGGCAACTGGGTTGTTCGCGAACCAAGGAATAATACCTCTGGCTTGTTCAGAATTCATTGCGTCGCTCTCTGTAGCGGGTTAGCTAACATCCCTGTCAAATAACTGTTGTAAGGGTGTGTCAGTACTTGTTGCGGAGTGTTTTGCAAGACGGCAGGCGGTTCAATATAGACAGACGTTTGGTCTACGAATACCGGTGTTGTATCAAAGTTCGATAAGCGATTATCTTGGTCAATATACCAAATTTGGCTTTTTTGGCTGAGTGCGGAATTTGGCAGTTGCCAAAGGCGTTGTTGCTGGGCTCCCTCGAGCGCAATTTTGACATAGCTGCCTGGCAGTAGTGCAGGTGTTTGCTCGAGGGGGCGATCTACGGCGATAAATAAACTGCGTAATCCTGAGGCTGAATCCACATGAAACCCTGCTTGTTTGACATAGCCTTGCCATGTGTTATGACCGTTTACCGATTGAACGGTGGCGGGCCACCTCTCTGCTATTAACGTCTGCGCATCGGGCAGTTTCTGCCAATCTTGCAAACTCAATTCAATATTGATCATGACACGACCTGTGCTGTATAGCGTCGCAACTTGTGTGTTACTGCTTAGGTAACTGCCAAGAGAGACATCCTTGGAAACGACAATGCTGTCAAAAGGGGCCTTAATAGATAGTTTTTCAACGTTGTCTTTTGCGAGCGCTAATGCCGCCTTTGCGGCGGTGACATCCGCTTTTGCGGAGGCTAATTGTGGTGCTCGCAGTACTAAGTCCGAAGCCGGATCGCCGTCAAGTCCCGCTGCGCGCCATTCTGCATTGGCTTGTTCGACTTGACGCTGTTCTTCTTTCAATGCCAGAGCCGCATTGGCTAACTGATTCTGCGCACTGGCTAGATCAGATTTTAGGCTAATATTGCTTAACGTTAATAATGTTTGACCTTGTTTAACCTGAGAGCCGATTTCAAATTGATCCGCAAGTGTCATGACTTCGCCACTGACTTGAGAGGTGAGTGTCAGGTTTTGATGCGGTTGAGCAATCCCTACCGCACCGATGGCCGCAGCATGAGACGAAACATTGACTGTAATGACACTGACATCTAAGGGCGTTTCTTGAGCCGGCGGACGTTGCCGGCTAAAAGAGGCGTCCTGTTTATGCATCGCGGCACTGATGTAAACGTAAACGGCGGCTAACACGATGATAGAAAGACCTAGGGTAATCCAAGGAAAAAAACGTTTCATGGTTGGGTGATTCCTAGTCCTAAAGCGAGGCCTAAATCCACGCGATTACTCAGTTGCTGAAATAACAAGGTATCGAGTTGTGCTTGAAGATTAAACACGGCCTGTTGCGCGCTGATTAAATCGTTCAGTGCAACAATTCCGGAGCGATATTTTTGCTCGTATTGTTGGCGATTACTCTCTGCACTGTTGAGGGCGGCTTGCAGATATTGTCGGCGTTGGGTGAGTACTTGCTCTTGACCCAGTGTATTTTCCACTTCGTTCACGGCCGTTAACAGTGTTTCACGGTAATCTTGATAGGCTTGTGCTGTCTCTAATTGCGCGATTTTATAGTTCGCTTTTAACCGGCCACCTTGAAATAACGGCGCGCTAAGTTGTCCAAGCAAAGACCAAATAGGAGACACAAATAATGCGTCTCGCAATGACGATCCGCTATCGCTTAATGCGGCACTCAGACTAAGCGATGGAAGCATATCTTTATAGGCGACACTGGTCTCCAAATCAGCGGCTTCAATGCTCAGATAAGCGGCACGTAAGTCAGGGCGCTGACTTAAGTCTTGTATCGGCAATCGATTGAGATCTAGCCAAACCGAAGGGTAATTCTTTGGAACAGTAAACGGCTCCGTTTGATTTGAGCCCATTAATAGGCGTAGTGCTCGTTTGCTGCTGGCGAATTCTTCTTGATATTGAGCAAGCGATGCTCGGGATTGAGACGTCGCAGTCTTAGCTTCGTCTAGATTTTCTAACGTTCCCAAGCCATTTCGAAATCGCTGTACAATCAAGCGCTCGTTAGTTTCCAGCAAAGCTAAACGCTTCTTCTCAATCGAGATTGCATGTTGATTGGCGACAAGCTGCAACCAATTTTTCATGACGCTGCTGACAAGTGTCGCCTGACTGGCTCGAAAAAGTTCATGGGCGCTAGCAAGATTTTTCTGAGCGGCGTTGTCGGCGTCGGCAAGCTTGGACCAAACATCCAATTGCCAGCTTATATTGACACTACTAGAGTAACGCGTATCACTATTTTCCACTTGATTAGCCGATACGCTGGCATTGGCTTGAGGTAAACGGTTTGCGCGCGAGACGTTTACAGATAACCGATTGGCTTCGAGTGACAATGCAGTCCTTTGTAGACTCGGATTGCCTTTGAGTGCCTGCTCTATTAAATTCAAAAGAATTGGGTCTGGTATTAAGTCTAATAACGTTGTTGTTTGTTGAGTACTTAGGCCGCGATTGAACAGTTGTTGGTTTTCAGCTGCTAAGGTGTTATTCGCGTTTTGAGAATGGCTCTGTTGCTCAGAAGGCGTTACGCTACAACCGATTAAGCTAAGACTTAAAATGGCTGTAAGTAGCAAAGAAATGAGTCTCGAAGAGAACACTGGGTTAGGCTTCCGTACTATTTAGGTAGATTCAACAGGAATATGAAGGATGACCTTCACAAAGACTAGACACTTTTCATAGATTTACATAACACAACTTAGCAGTGTAAACAGCTCTGTAATGAATAGACATGCTTTCTGACTATTAGTTTAATAACCATGAGTTAAGTGCCTCTCGGCATAGCAAATATTTTTATCAACTTGGTGTGTGAGTACACTTTTAAAATGAGTTTACCTTGGTATATTTACATGATTAAAACGTGTCAGAACACCTTGTATACGGGTGTCACGAAAGATGTTGAGCGCCGCTTTAAAGAACATCAAGCTGGCGGAAGTAAAGGTGCACGATTTTTAAAAGGCAAAGCGCCTTTAACATTAGTTTGGTATGAGCAGGTCTGTCATAAGCAATTGGCTATGCAACTCGAATACAGAGTGAAACGCTTATCTCGTACGACCAAAGATAAGTTAGTCGTAGGCGGTACCAGTATCACGTGCATATTCCCTGAATTATTTGCTCAAGCGGATGTCGATAAGAGTGATAGGGCGTCAGAAATGGAAGGTAATATAAATGATTAGACGTTTTGATTCAGTCGTGCTCACCGTCGCGGATATTGATCAATCCTTGGCCTTTTATCAAACCGTGCTGGGGTTGAAGTTATTGCCCAGTGAGCAGGGACATGGCGTGTTATTAGGTGAAGAGAAGCTAGTATTTCAAAGCATTGGGCAAGAAATGCGTCATCATGCATTAGAAGGTGCAGCACATTTCTCTTTGTTAAGCGATTTAACCGCTGAACAACTTATTTTGCATTTTGAACAGCTCGACATCGAGCTGTTAGAAGGGCCAATTGATCGTGGTAGCTTCGTATTGTTCACGTTCAATGACCCAGATAACAACCTTATACAGATTTGTAGCTCGGAAGCAGCGAGTAATGAATCAGCGCCATTTTCCCCAATGAGCCACAATATCATTTAGGTCATGCAAATGTTGGCGCCAAAAGTCTTCGCCAATGAAGTGAGGGAAAATGGCAGGAAAAGCGGGGTCATTCCAGCGTTCAGCAATCCACGCCGTATAACTAATATGGCGCTCGGCCATCATGACATCAATTAAATCCAGCTCTTGAGCATCAAATGAGCAAAAACTTTCGTAGCCTTCTATAAGTTCGCTCAGTTGTGTTTGTTTCGCCGAGGCATCCGTAATGTGTAACCATAAATCTTGCACTGCGTAACCCATTTTGCAGTCATCAAAATCGACCAAGGTTAAGCGGCCTTGATCATTGATGATGTTGCTGCGGTGGCAGTCCCCATGAATAAATCGAATACGGGCCGTTGAGTGCGTTTTTAACATCGTTTCCATTTTTTTGCCGAGAGATACGACAACTTTCTCATATCCATCACGCATCGATTTCGGTACAAAAGGGCATGCTTCGACTTTCTTCTTAGCTTGTTTAACGCGCTGTAAGGAATCTATGAAAGGCTTTGCATCGGTTGTCCAGTCAACCGACGCCGCGTGCATTGAGCCAATCAACTCACCGATTTGAAATAACTGGTCTAAATCCCCTGCTTCAGGTGAGTCACCTATGATCTTGGGTGTTAGCGAAAAGTAAAAGCCGTTATGTTCAAACAGGCTTTCGTTATCAAGAGTGATGGGGGCAGCGACTGCAATGTCCTCTTTTTCGAGTGCGTGTAAGGCGTCGTGCTCGACTTGGATTTGCGCTTTAGACCATCGTTGTGGCCGATAGAATTTAGCGATAAGAGGCGTAGAGTCTTCAATGCCGACTTGATAAACGCGGTTTTCATAGCTGTTTAAAGGGTACAAACGGTAATCACAGTAAAGTCCTTTTGACTCTACTGCATCCATAATGGTGTCGGGCGTTAATGCACTGTAAGGGTGGTCGCTGGAAGTGGCCATATTACTCATTCAAAAAGGGGTTAAAGTAGGCCTAGACGTTTTTTAAGCGAGTATTCTTGACCTTCTGATAGGGGCGATGCTTTACCATCGGCAATTAGACGATTCCAATTGTGCCAAGTTTTTATGGCTTCGCCCATATGATTACGTGTTACGTACTGCTGTACTTCGATGCGAAACGAGTTAGTGACCGATACTGGGCTCGCTTTGCCGATAATACGTAAGCGCGTTAATGAGCGTTTAAACTTGTCATTGAGTGTTTTACCTTCTTCGCCAGAGTTTATTAAATTGGTAATGGCTTGGAGGTGATCGTAATACATCTCAACTGTTTCATTAATCGTGTCGCGGCTAACTCTAATGACTCGACCATACGCTTGTTCCGCTGAAGACCAGTCGTTTAGTTTTGCGCTTATATCCCCCATACGTTTGCTTCTCTCTGGAGATCGTGGGGAGACTTCAAGAACTGAGCGTAAAACCGCTTGCGCTTGCTCTAAATCTTCAAGTTTCTCGTAGGCATCTGCTAGCAGGTCATAAGCCGATAAAAAGTGTCTACTAAGGTTAATGGTCGTTTGAAGGTTTTTAGCGGCGCCAGCGTATTGTTCCATTTCCATTTCACATTGGGCAATACCGTAATAAGCCCATGCGAGATTTTTATGTTTTTGAGTAATCAGCATATAGTGCGTTTTAGCTTGTTTGTACTCGCCCTTTGCAAATAACGCTTCACCAATGGATTTTAAGCAAAGGCTGGCGTAGGGAGCATGCTTACTCATAACATACTTAGCTTCTTCCATAACTTGGTCCCAGTCCTCATTTAAGCGAGCTTGATTTAAGTTATGAAATGCTTGTTTTTGTTTAATCACACGCCCCAATCGGCGCATAAAAGATTCTGGTGGGAAGGGTTTAACTAAATAACTATCCGGTTGATATTCTAAAGCACTGACAACGGCTTCATAAGCGGTATCGGCTGTGATCATCATAAAAATGGTCGAATGATCTAGCGAGTATGTTTTACGAGTGATTTCTAAAAGCTGCTGACCATCGACACTGCCACCTAAATTATAATCTGATAGAACAATGTCGTAACGTCCCTCTAAAATACGTTTTAAAGCAGCCTGACCTGAAGGTTCAATTTCAATCTTACTGTAACCAAGACTGGTCATTAAGGATTTCAACATGAGACGCATCTCACCGATGTCTTCGACGATTAATACACGTTTATTCGCAACCGAAGCGTTACTCGCCCCTTCGTTTGATGGTTTAAGGTTATTAAAATCAGGAATGCTTACTTCTGCCACGTGTCGCCTCTCTCATATGGCTCGGCTTAAATCAGAAGGAACTCGTTCTACTAAGAGGTAAGTTCAATCAATAACACTGAGCGTCTAGTCAGTTCGAACTCATTTTGTTGGGTTTGAACATTGTTATCAGTACAAAATAGCACGCTTTTTATTTCATAACCATCTGGTGTGCGGACCTTGATAGGTTGATCCTCTCGATAAAATACCAACCAAAGTTTGGTGTTGCTAGATGACTCAATCATTTGAACCGATAGGTAATCTCGTTCTGGATGTTGCCAGTCATCGAGGCTCATAGACTGTCCAAATTCATTAAACCAGCCGATGTCATCAGCCGTTTTATGTCGATATAAAGGATCGTCTGGAAGTAGGGCTTCAGCTAAAACAGGATACTGTTGTCTTAACGATAATGCTTCGGAAATAAGGTTGCTGAGTACTTGCCGTTCTTCACTATCGTGCCAGCCTAACCAAGTGATTTCGTTATCTTGGCAATAGGCGTTGTTATTGCCGTTTTGTGAATGTGACAACTCATCGCCACCTAATATATGAGGCGTGCCTTGGCTAAACAGGAGTGTGGCCATAAAGCATTTTTGTTGAGTAAGACGCGCTTCTCTGATGCGTACATCGTTCGTCTCGCCTTCAACACCGAAGTTCTGACTGATGTTATCAGTATGCCCGTCACGGTTGTTTTCTCGGTTGTCTAAGTTGTGACGACGATGGTATGACACAAGGTCGCGTAACGTGTACCCATCGTGATAGGTAATGTAGTTAACCGAATGCAACGCGCATTTGTGACCCTTGTGGAACAGGTCTCTAGAACCCATTAAACGGGTTGCAAATTCTTGTATTGTGTTGGCATCACCACGCCAAAAGCGTCGGATGGTATCGCGGTATTTATCGTTACATTCGATAAAACCACGTGGAAAATGCCCCACTTGATAGCCGTTTGGACCGATGTCCCATGGCTCCATCACTAATGTTGTTTGGCTTAGAACAGGGTCTTGTAAGATGGCTTGCAACAAGGGTGCATTAGGCGAGAAGTCATGCTGCTCGCGGCCTAAGTCGACACCTAAGTCAAAGCGGAAACCGTCCACCCCCATGGTTTCTACCCAATAGCGCATACTGTCACAGACCAGTCTAACGGTGGCTGGGTGGTAAGTATCAACGCAGTTGCCACAGCCGGTAAAGTTTAGATACTGACCTTGGATGTGGCGGTAGTAGTTGCTGTTATCGAGTCCTCTGTAACAGGTCGTCCCATGCGTTAACTCGCTTTCAGCCGTGTGGTTATAAACCACATCTAGGATGACTTCAAAACCCGCCTTATGAAACGTTGCCACCATCGTTTTAAATTCTTCCACTGCGTCAGATATGGCATAACGATCATCAGGCGTGAAGAAGTTGATCGGGTTATAACCCCAATAATTAGACAGGCCTTTTTCTTGTAAATGGATCTCATCAGCAAAGGCGAAGCACGGCATTAGCTGAATGGTTGAGATGCCCAATGAGGTCAAGTGATTAATGGCTGACTCACTGCAGGCTCCAAGGTAAGTGCCTTGAAGAGATGCGTCAATATCGAGCTGTTGACTGAACCCCTTAATGTGCATCTCGTAAAGGCTTCTTGCGGAGGCTTTTGGTTTCGCTGTGAGTGAATGCTTGCTCGGACTAGAAGTTGTGACAATGGCTTTTGGGACGCAAGCGCCAGAGTCACGGGTGTCTAATTGACCATTAGGTGTCAGCGTGATTTGTTCATCATGAAAGACCAAACGACTGCTTAAGCGCTTTGCATAAGGGTCAATGAGTAGCTTACTTGGATTGAATAGGTGCATCGCTTCTAAGTCAAATGGCCCCTCAGCACGGAGCCCATAATGTTGTCCCTCGTGAACATCGAGGACTTCCATATGCCAGATACCGCGTTGCTTATGAGTAAAAGGTAATTTAGAAAGCTCATCACCAGCTTCATTATAGAGGCATAGATAGAGTTGCTCTGCATGCTCTGAAAAGACGGCAAAGTTGACTCCTCCTGGCGTTACTGTGGCCCCTAGAGGCAAAGGGAATCCTTCTTGCGTGTGCCAGTTGCGAGTCATACTTTGTTCCTTATGCGTTATTTAGCGTGCCATTTGAATGCAATGGTGCTTAACGGTGGTAATTTCACTTCGATGCTTTGCTCTTTGCCGTGGCTGGCTTGATTTGTCGTTTTGTACGATGTTTTGACAGGGTAGCCGCTACCAGAAAAACGCGTTTCATCTGAGTTAAAGATCAATTCATAACGACCTGCCTGTGGCGTGCCGATACGGTAGTTTCCGTGTGGGGTCGGAGTAAAATTCACTAGTACCAATATGTGTTCAGCCGACTCTTTTTCTCGTCGCACAAAGGCCAGTGTTGAATTAGTGCTGTCATCTAAACTGATCCACTCAAACCCTGAAGGCAAATGATCAAGCTGAAGCGCGGCTTCTGTTTGGTATAAATGATTCAAAGCCTTAGTGACTTGTTGTTGACCTTGGTGATAATCCACATCCAACAAATGCCAGTCCAAAGAACGCTCATGGCTCCATTCTTGGCCTTGTGCAAGCTCATTGCCCATGAAGTTAAGTTTTTTGCCAGGATGGAAATACATGTAGCTGGTAAACGCACGCAGATTGGCGAATTTTTGCCATGCATCCCCTGGCATTTTGGTAATCATGGAGCCTTTGCCGTGTACGACTTCATCGTGAGAGAGCGGCAAAATAAATTGCTCATCGTAGGCATAAACCATCGAGAAGGTTAAATCCCCTTGATGATGTTGGCGATAGATTGGATCCTTGCTGATATAGCTGAGAGAGTCGTTCATCCAGCCCATGTTCCACTTAAAGCCAAATCCTAAACCATCCATATAAGTGGGCTTGGATACGCCTGGGAACGCCGTCGATTCTTCCGCCGCGGTAAAGCAGCGTGGGTGATTTAAGTAGATGGTTTCGTTAAGTCTACGTAGGAAGTTAATGGCTTCATAGTTATGATTGCCGCCATCGACATTAGGAATCCACTCGCCTTCTTTGCGCGAATAGTTTAGGTAGAGCATCGAGGCAACGGCATCAACACGTAGGCCATCGATATGAAATTCATCTAACCAGTAGTTAGCGTTACTGATCAAATAATCGACCACATGATCTTTGCCAAAATCATAAATCAATGAATTCCACTCAGTATGCCAGCCTTTTTTAGGGTCCGGATACTCGTATTGTTTACTGCCATCGAAGCTGGCTAAGCCGTGGCTGTCTGTAGGGAAGTGGGCCGGTACCCAATCCATAATGACGCCGATTCCCGCTTGGTGAAAAGCGTCTACCAACTCTCGGAATTCATCGGCGGTGCCGTAGCGTGATGTGGGGGCGAATAAGCCAATAGGCTGATAACCCCATGAGCCATCAAACGGAAACTCCATCACGGGTAACAGCTCGACATGGGTGTAGCCCATATCGACAATATACGGTACCAGCTGTTCTTTGAGTTCGAGATAACTTAATGCGTCGCCGTCCGCTTTCTTACGCCATGAGCCCAAATGCACTTCATAAATGCTCATAGGCTGTTCATAAATATCGACAATGGGGCGCTCTGTCCAATCCTTGTCCTGCCAGGTGTAACTGTTTTGTGCACAGACAACACTGGCAAAAGAAGGGAATTGTTCGATGGTTTTGGCAAACGGATCGGTGCGGTGTGGCAGGATATCGTCATTGGCGGCGCGAATTTCATATTTGTAGCGCGCGCCTTCTACTACGTCAGGTATGAATAAGCGCCAAACGCCATCGCCATTACTCGACATCGGGTGTAGACGGCCATCCCAGCTGTTAAAGTCGCCCACTACAGATACCGAGCGTGCGGCGGGCGCGTAGACAGCAAACCGCGTACCGCGAATCGCTAATTTGTTATTAACCGTTGCTGAGCGAATGATCGCCCCTTCTTTGTGATAAAGGGTTGCACTGTGATTCTCAGGGTCAGAGAAAGTAGCTTCTGGAAATTGGTACGGATCAACAATAGTAAACTGGCTGTCGCCGTAATGGATTCTTAGTCGGTAGTGTGTTTGTGTGCGTTTTTTTTGCCAGTCAAATAGGAATATTCCACCGTTTTGACCGGTTGTCATGGTGCCAATAATTTTGTCAGAATCAATTTCTAGCACCTCGACTTTTGTCGCATCAGGGCGCCATACTGTTAGTGTCAATCCTTTGTCTTGGTTTGGTTTTAAACCAAGACATTTAAAAGGGTCGGAACAGCGAGCGTTGATGACGTCGTTCAGAAGATCCATTTACTTCTCCAACCTATTACAAATGTTTAGATGTGTGACGTTGCTGGCTATGTAGCTTTGAAACAGCCCAGCTTAAATAGTGATTTACCCTGTTTGGTGTTAATTGGGCAAATTCGTCTAATGCCATGTCAAAATTATCCACTTCAGGGTGAGCGTTCTTATACTGTTTTACATGATCCATCGCGGCTTTGGAAACTAAAACCGGTAAATTCACTTCTTCAATAAACTCGCCGTTGGGATGTTTCTCACAGAATTGGATAAATGCATACAGACCTTCAAAAATCAGGCTTTTATACCAGCTTGGAGCAATGTCTGAGGTGAGTGACTCGATCAGCAGGGCGAATGTGTCTTCGCCTGGTGTCATGGAGTTAAGGGTTCTTTTACTGTCAAGAATTGTGTTGCTTTGCAAATCACCAAATACGATACGATCTGTTTGATTCAAGCTGTCCCACAATTGTAGCAACATGGCTTCAGGGAGTTTGGTGATAAGCCCTTGACCTGTACGCCACTCAAACCAATCAATGTCTTTGGCTTTGACGTCTGTTGTGTCTAAGCGTTGATAGCCCACGCTGGCAACAACGTGAGTAAACTCTTTGTGCTTTTCTATGAGCACTTGTTTTAAAGTGCTGTAAAGCGTCATAGGTGATTGATGTGCCAAGATATCAATGACATCCGTTTGCTCATTTACCTCAATATCGGCTATTTCATCCGCACACAGCAAACTAAGATTGTGTAGGCGTATCGTTCTTACGCCTGAAAAATACTCAGGATGTATTTTCATAAGTGTGCCGGTGATGGCCAGAAGTTCGTGGTAAACCACCTGTGCAATCAGTGAATCAGAGCTTTCAACAAACGCTTTAAAGACTTCATCTTGGTGTAACGGCGTTGATATGCTGATTTGTTGGTCGGCTTTTGAACCAATGATAAGAACACGCTGACGTACAGTGATTTCTGCTGCATGCGTGGCCATATCCGTTGTCGGTTTCAGCATCAGCGAGTAAAGTTGACGAGCGCAAAACCAATTTCTATTTACCAAAGCATTAGTGTATACCGAATCTAAAATACTGCGAATACTAATACATTGATCGTTTTCTTTGATGACTTGCTCATGTAATGCGTCGCGCAGTCCAAGTTGCAGCAAAATTTCTGTAGCGCCTTCAAGGCTTGGAGTATCTTGTAGATGTTGGATAAGACTGCTTACACTCCAGCTTCGGTAGTCATGGATCTCATTCTCTGTGCTTGAGGACAGAGGCCACGGTGCTTCATACATAGGGAGCTTCGTGCCCAATTCATGGCCATATGGCACGTCAAAATTCATGACACGACGACTGCCCGATTTAAAGGCATTCTTAGCCGACTGCGGTATGATACGAAATTCGCTTACTTCACGATTTTGTAGGCGCCGGATGAACTCAAACAGTTCTTCGGAGCCGCCCATTTCTGCGACAGCTTCATCAATTAATACCGCAAACACGGCATTTGCTGGGTAATACCAATATTCGGAGATACTCGCTAATTCGTTGCGAATGTGCTCTTCGAATAGTGCAGGATCGGTTTTACGGTAATCTCGGTCTTCATTTTGGAACCAAGATAGGCACAAACATCGTTGGTTATTAATGACAAATGGCTGCGCAATGGCCAAGCTGCCTAACGCACGATTCGGACGACCGCTTAGTCCCAATGACTTTGAGGCGCCGACATTTTGATATAGCTCGATTAATTGCTCCGAACTGATGGCCTGAATAGGGGCGATTTCATCGATGGTTTGGCATAGACAGCCTGCGTCTAAAAGCTGTTGTTTGATTTTATTGTTTTTGGCCAGCACGACCATAGAGATATTTACGTTTTGGCGACTGTGCTGTTTACGATGAAGCCCTAATGGATCCAGATCTTCTGTCGTAATTAATTCGTCATCCAGCATGCGACCGACCAGATACAAACTCTGGGCCCAAACTAAAGGTATATTGTCATTGGGCACACGGGGTTGTGAGCCTGGGTTGGCTTTTTCCGCCAGTATGTGTTCTTCAGGGACGTAATACAGTTCAGGCAGCAGGCGTTCCCCATCTTTTTCGACCATCAGACTTTCTAGTCGGTAACGATAATAATTGGCGCTTTCCCAATCTCGAGCAAAGAGACGGTCAATGTACAGATAAGTGAAAAACAATGGCCACTCAGACTCAATGTGTTCAAAGTTAATAAGCTCATCGTATTCATAATAGATGCGGTTATGATCTTCAATAACCGTTTGGTGCCCGTCTAGTAAGAAACGTTTGCAGCCGTAATTACCGCCTAGTTTATCGATAATCTCTTGACGAGTTTTGCGTTTAAGTTTTTCGTCGTTAACGGCAAAAGCGGGGAAGCCAAGGATACTAAGTAATGCACCATCCACTTCTTTAGAGCGAGACTCTTTAGGAAGCAAGGATTCTAGGACTGATTCAGCGCGCGCGACAGCATCCGCAAAGGAGTGTACAACAGCCCATTCTGGACCCTGTTCACCAAAAAGATTTAAGCCATCCAGACCTTCAAGAGCTGCTTTCGCCATGCCTACCGAACTGGCGTTAATTTCAGCTTTTCCGTTATTGACCTTATTGCCACGCTCCCAGATACCAAAGTCGGGTGTACGGTAGGTTCGAGAAATGTAATAGATCAAATTCTGAATAAAATTAAACTCGTCTCGAGAATAAATTAGACTGCTGCCTGACTTAATCATTTGTGCCAGCGTCAGCAAATATAGGCTGGTGGCATCGATTTGTAAGTGCCCCCATGCATCGTCCGCGACCACTTCCAAACCGGTTTTAGTGTCGTATTTTGCGTGTAATGAATCTTTCGGATCGAGTGTATCTTTGAATACTTCTACCTTATGAGATTGACGCATCATAGCAAACAGTAAGCCGCGCATCATTTTGATGCACGCATACTCCAGTTCATGAGCTCTGTTATCTGGGTTGGACGCTCGTTTATACGCTAACGATAACGCCCAGACAGCTTGAATAGAGTAGACGTTGTCGCGTACCCATGCGTCAGTATAATCACCATGATTATTAATGCTGGTGCTAGCCGGAAACAGTCCTGTCACGGGGTGTTGGCGTGACAATATAACTTTATCAATGTGCTGGTAGAGGGAGTCGAGCTCAGATGCAATATCAATCGACATATAAAAAGATCCCTTTCAAAGTGTGAGCGTGTATTGGCCTATGCAAGTTTAAGGCCTTAATAGGTAAAACCTTAAGACAGATACGAATGTTTAGTATTCTGTCGTAAGAATATGAAGATTTAATGTGTGCTGAATTCATTAGTACCATGTTTCGTAGCATAATGACGATATCTGCTGCGTTTCTTAATGTTGCGATGAGTATGACAGCTTTAACGTAAGGATAATCCAATTACTGTGATTTTCACTGATATTGTGCCAGAACTACTCAGCTTATTTTTTGTGTCGTTTCTGGCTGCAACCTTATTGCCTCTGGGTTCAGAATTATTGTTGTTAGGTGTGGTTAATCAGCATCCGGAGTTTGCTTGGCATGCATGGTGTTCTGCGACGCTAGGCAACACCTTGGGTGGAATGACGAACTGGTGGCTGGGCTCCTATTTGCTTCATTTTCAAGATCGTCGTTGGTTTCCTGTTTCAGCGTCACGTTTGGCGCAAGTGCAGAAAATATTTCATCGATATGGACAGCCGATTTTGCTGTTAAGCTGGATGCCGCTCATAGGTGATGGCTTATGTTTGGCTGCTGGTGTCGCTAAATTGCATTGGTTTAAAAGTCTTATTTGGATCGTTGTTGGAAAAAGCATGCGTTATGGTGCACTTATTTGGGGGACAAACGCCCTAGTGTTATCGTAAGATGTCTCGAGTGATGGAGGGAATTATGAGACTGAAGTTATTAGTGATATGCACAGGGGCCGTGTGGTTGGCAGGGTGTACACTGACACCTGAAAAAACTGGCACCATGTCAAATGTAGAATTACAAGAAGCACTTCAGAAACAGCAGCAAGAGTGGCAAGACATGAAGCCTCAGCTGCAGCGAGTGCTTGCTTTGGAATCAGATTTGAAACTGTTGGTGGAAACGTTAGATACCGTTCCTGAATCCAGTGAAAGTCTAACACAAGAACTGGCCCCGAAAGCAGAAGCTGCTCAACAAGCGAATCAAGCCCCCGTGATGCCTTCCGCTGCTTTAGCGGATATTAATGCTCCCAAAGAAGAGGCTTTGGTAAACGCTTCTACTTCCAGTCGCAATGAGAAACCGTTTCGTCAAGCCCCACCTAGTAATGCCGTGACAGCGGAGTTTTATGATGGCTCCGAAACGAAATCGGATGTGCCATACTACGGCGTACAGTTAGCGGCGTACGCATCCGAGAAACAAGCCATTCAAGGCTGGCGTTCGATTACGCAGAAATACGCTGAAGAGTTTGCTGATACTGCACCATTGATTAATCAGCATAAAATTGATGGTAAAACTTACCATCAGCTTATTGTTGGACCATTTCTTAAGAAAGCCTACAGTGTCGACTTTTGTAACATGCTGAAGCAAATGCAACAGGACTGTCTGGTTACGCGTTATAAAGGTGAGCCGTTCTTGTCGTTGTAAAATGGAAGTGCCGCTAGCTGAAAGTTAGCGGCGAGTGATGCCTGTGACCGCACAATCTACACCATTCTCTGTCAATAGAGTACATAGGCTGTTGGCTTCTTGATTGTCTTCTGAAAATCCTACATACAGCTGATAGCCTGCCGCCGTTTGGTTATAAAAATAACGATATTGAGTGATTTCAGGCAAGCGTTTAGTCAGTATGCGCCAGTAACCACGCAAAGATTCAAGGCGGCTGAAGGACGCCAGTTGTGCGCTGTAGCCGTGTACTTCGAATGACTTGCGTAAAATCAGATTCTGCTCTTCCAATATTCCGGACTCAGCACCAGTAAGCGGGATTTGAGTCCCCTGTTGGAATTTGAAATTGCGTAGGTAAACCGGATCAATCTCTAATGTGTAGGCTTTTGGTACGATCTCAGTGATTAAGAAGTAGCCATCAAATTCACTGGTGACTTCTTTGATAACAGTGCCAGAGGCGTCTTTTAGCAATACAGGGACGCGGGCTTTGTTAGCTAAATTGCCGTTCTGTTGGAGCTCTTTGACATAGCCTTCAATCTCCAAGGAGGGCACTACTGGAATGTCTAGGGTTTGCACAGAGCCTGGGCGTGGCGCAATGGAAACCCCTTGATCTGCACGAATTAAATAGGGATCGTCCAGTTGTCTCAAATCGATATCGATATCGGTTTGTTGATAGCTTGGCAAGGCCGTTAGCACTGCTATCCCTTGTGAGTTGGTGGTGGCTTTGCGATAGCTCTGTAGGGTTTCAACCTCGACATTTTGCAGAGGACGATCGCCTAAATCAAAACGACCATTACGGTTGTTGTCTAAAAAGACTCGTGTAGACAGTGTGCCTTGGGAAGAGACAGGCATTCGCGTGAAAAAGGTGCTGTTGTTTTGGGTCAGGCCAATGCCGACACGCCCTAGTAGAGAGGCGCGCCAACCAGTCCGATCGTTATAAGAAAAGTTGGAAGTAAGACTGAATTCATTTGGTTGCCAGCTAGCAATCAGTGTCGTTTCGCTGGCATCATTCTCTAAATCATAAATCCATCTTACGCGGCCACTGGTGTTGGCGCTCATATCACCACTGATCTCAGTGAAAAATGACTGAATATCAAAATCTGGTGAAATGGTGTAATCGTTGCCTAAACGCCAAAAAAAATCGTTTAAATAGCGCTGGACTTGCCAGTCACCAGTTGTTTCGCCATCGTCACGATCCGTCCATGTCAAACGGTTAGAAAAGTAACTGCTACCAATGCTGGTACCGATTTGGTTTGTGAGCCGTAAGTATTCTTCTTCATTGTCTGGCGTAATTTGCTCGATGGATTGTTGGTAAGACAGTTTCAAGCTTGGGATGGCGCCTGAAAGTCTCAACTCTTGCGACTCAAAGGAATTGATGTCACCGTCGTCTCTATTAGTGCGTTGGTTTTCTCTATGAATAAAACTGAGTGATTGATCCCATACGCTGGTGTCAACTTGATAGCGGTGCTCATAATCACCGTTATCTTGCTCAAGAGAATCAATAGACAATAACGCTTCACCAAACAGAGAAATTTCGCTGCCAAAGGATTGCTGGTCATATTGTTCAAAGCCTTGTTCATGATGTATCTGCGAGCCAATGCTTAGAGACCACCAATCTGTCACGCCATAATCCGCACGGATCAATGTGCTGAAACCATGTTTGTCGTTATCGTTGAGAGTGTTTTGATCAAATAAGCGTTCACCTTCGTCTACAAACGAAATGTCGTAAACAAATTCTCCGGCAGATTGGCCAGTTGAACTGACGTAGTAACTGCGATTCTCCCGATTTACTTGGCCCTGAGGGCCATAAAACACTAACTCTATTTCGTTGTAGCCAAACACCAAGGGTAAATCTTGAAATTCATATTGGCCGTCGGTGACATTAAACTGGCTGGTTAGTAGCAGTTGATTCCGATATACCTCCACATCCCAGCCCGCTTGAATATTTCCAATCAAGTTAATGCTGTTACCGCCATTGTAGGAGAGTGGGGTGTTGCTAAAACGAGCACCAAGGTAGGTGTTACTTTTCTGAAGAGGGTTGATTTGCGTGCTTCTGATATCACCGAACTCAATTGTGGTGGCGTTTAGAAACCCCAATAGGTCGGCGTCATTAGAGTAGCGGCGGCCAGATAATCGTGCTGAGTTAATCTCGTTATCATCATTTATGGCAACGTAGTATTGCGTATTAAAATACGCCACATCGTTGGAGCCCAGTATCGAAATATTATGACTGGTATCGCTGTGCTCACTGGCATTAACCGATGCCTGAACATCCAATAATGGCTTAGAAATTGGCTGGTAATCGTGCTTTTGTAGAGGAGCACGGGCTTCATTTCGTGTGCGGTACGAATCTTTAGCGCGCTGCTCACGGGCCAGCTTTTCTTCGATAGGAAGCGGGCGGTTACTCTGAGTTTTAAGGGTCAACGTACCGTAATCGGCATCAAAACTCACATCAAACCATTGCTCGTAAAGGCCGAGTTCAATATAGAAATCGTCTTCTAAACTGACTTGTTGAGCATGAAGAGTAGAGGCTCGTCCATTCTCGATAACTGACCAGTTACCGTTTTCAAGATGAGAAAGCTTAAACGTATTCGCAGGGTTACGAATCCAACCTGATGCGGATTCGTTGTCAAAGTCTGTTTCGATAGCGAAATCAAAGGCCTGTGTCATATCGAATAAGCTCAGTTTAGCGCCACTTTCGGTTTTAAAGCCAAAGACCTGTCCTAGAACCAACTTGCCGAGCTGTACACCTAAAATCAGTTCCTCGCCCGCAGGGATGGTGCCGGATAAGTCCTCAGGGCGCATGACTTGTGTAATGCTGTCTGTAGTCAGAGGCTCTGTGATGACGGTATCAGTCAAACTGGGTAACGCTGTTTCGCCGTCTTGTAAGGCTTTATATTTGGCCTTTAAGCGCTCGAAGGCATCATTCGCGTATAAAGGCTGCGCAGCCAAAGATGCAAGTAAAACGAAGCAAAGACTGCGCATAATAATTACCTAACGGAATTGACCATCTGCTGCGTAATCGTCAGCATTTTTTGACTTAATAACAGACCTGCAAATTCACTTTGCCCCTCGTAACGTACTTCTAAGGTTCCTGGCTCAAGCTTAAAGTCTTGCCACGGGAATTGAGTCGTCGCATTTTTGGTTTCTGGATAAAAGTTGTATCCATTTAATAGGCCCACCTGTCTGGTTTGCCCATTTTTAGGGGTCCAAAAAGCAATGAGTCGCCCATGAGTACTGAATAAATCATCATGGAAAAGATCCACTTTGATATTGGTGGTGCCGGTTTGTTTTTTATGGACAAGAGAAATATCAGTGATTTGTGGGTTCACGAAAACGGAGCCAACACGGTAAATGACGGGCATGGAGTAGCTCATCAGCAGCTGCAATTTAAGTGATGTTTCACTTTGGTTGTTTTCTTGAGCTGAATTAAGTGGAAGTGCAACAAAACTTAGGTGCGAGCGATATTCACCTTCAGCCAAACTTTCTGGCTTTCTAAGTAGGACTTTCACAGACTGTCGTTGTCCCGGTTGTAAACTTACTTGCTTCGGGGTCACGCGAACTATTTTCTCAAGCCCTGCAATACGCTTTTTTTCCTCCTCAGTGTATTCCCGATAGCCACCTTCTGGGACAGCTATCAATTGTCGCCATTCAACTCGGTAGCTTCGTGTTTCATTTCCAGTGTTAATTAAAGTAATTACTTGAGTGCGATCTCGTTCACTTAATACACTTCGAACAGGTGATATGAGTAAACTGGCATAGGTTTGAGTGGCAACGATTAGTCCTATAGTGACTAAAAGTGCTGACTTAATTAAAACTTTCGGTCTGATATATATCATTTTTAATAGTTCACTGAAATTTGATAGGAGATGGTGTAGCGAGTATTTGTATAGTTATTCGTCCCATCAGCAGAAGTTTCTAATACCCCACCGACATAAAGAGTGGCGTTTCCGCTACTGTCTGTTGTAATGACAGAGGGTGCATTGATGCTGTCAAGTGTGAACTGATCCTGTGAAGTGCTATCGCTATTGGTGGTCGCCTGTATACTGGAACTTGTGATAAACAGGGACTGATTGGGTGGGAAGTTGTTTAGAAAAAACTCCCCTCTACTGGGAGGTGTAATCCCATAAATACCACCAGTATAATTCACAAGTCCAGTAAAGCTCACATCAACCTGACCCGGGGTTGAGTTTTGAGAAACTGCAACGGTGCCAAAGTCGAGGGACGATACTTCAATAATATCGCCCCACGCCATGTCCATAAACAAGATTGCAACAAAAGCAAAACTAGCTTTGTCGATGCGCATGTTTGATTGATTAGTAGTCAACAGACACTTGGTATGTGCCAGTATACGTACCATTTAGGTAGTCTGCAGAAGGTGTTCCATCGTCAGTAACTAAGTCAGCACCTACACTGAAAGTTACAGCTCCAGCCGTGTCGGTTATGAGATTTGACGCAGCATAGGTTGAACCATTGCTAGGGCCGCTCGTTACTTCAGCAATAAAATTATTAACGGTAAATGATGCTGTGCCGCCGCCAGTTGTCAAGGTAGTCGAGGTCGGTAGTGTTAGAGTAAGAGCGGTCGAAGGGGCTGCACCACTGATTGAGAAAGTTGCTGCAGCGCCAGGGGTGATCTCTTGGATGGTAGCGTTTGTTCCTTGTACCACAGAAGAAGCCGACCCGTCAGCTGGAAGCGTTAAGGTCGCAACAGTTGTACCAGTTGTGTCAGCTGAAGCTCGCACTGTACCAAAGTCAAGGCCGCTGTCTTCTTGTAGGGTAAAGGAGTTTTGTACAATAACGGTTGCTGACCCATTCACCTGCTCAAGGGCAAAGGCCGATGACATGCCAATGGCAGGTAAAGCAACTATAGGTAGATATTTGAAAATCTTTTTCATGGTGTATTACCTTTATAGATTAGACCATTTCTGTTTTTCGTCATGAATATTCAAAACTTTAGTTAATTTAAGTAATACAATGCAAATTAATTTTTGTTTCATAAGGTTATCTTCATAAATAATGGCTGATATAAAAGTAATTCTATTTGACCTTGGCAATGTGTTGGTCGATTTAGGCACACAGGAGGATTTTGCTAAAGTTTTCCAAGTGGAAGCGGGCAGTGAGTCAGAGCTTTGGGGTATGTGGCTTAAGTCGCCTTCGGTGAAAGCCTTTGATAGTGGTCAGATATCTTTGCCGGTATTTGTTGAGCGTTTGCTGAAGGAAACGCGCTCTAACATCGATCCTCATTATTTCACTGAGAGCTTTATCAATTGGCCCAAAGGGTTGTTTCAAGGGGCAGTTGAACTGGTGCGAAGTATACCGCCTCACTATCATCGTGCGGTGCTGTCCAATACCAATGATGCTCACTGGGGGCGTTTGTTGGATGAGATGGGGTTAGCAGGCTTATTCCATAGTTACTTTGCGTCCCATCAAATAGGGTTGGTGAAGCCGGATTTAAACGTATTTGATCATGTTATTAATGAGTTAGGTGTTGAACCCAAAAAGATTTTGTTTTTAGATGATAATCAAATAAATGTGGAGGCCGCTATTACAAAGGGGATTCAGGCGGAGCAGGTCAAAGGTATCGCATGTGCACAAGAAATCCTTTATACATATAGTGTGATTAAGTAGATACTGTTTCTGTATACCGATTGATTTGGAAAATTTATGCGTACGTTCGATCCCTCTTCGGCGGCTAACTACTCTCTAGTTAGACCGACTTATCCTCCAGAGTTGTATTACTGGTTAAGTCATCAAGTCAAACAAACCGAGCGTGTTTGGGATTGTGCTTGCGGTACTGGGCAGGCCTCGATTGATCTTGCTGCTTATTTTCAACACGTAGAAGCGACCGATATATCAGAAGCTCAAATTGCAAAAGCAACGCCACATCGTAAGGTCAACTATTCTGTACAACCTTCGGAAAAAACTAACTTTCCAGATCACTATTTTGATGCTGTCTGTGTGGCCCATGCTTTGCATTGGTTTGATTTGAATACGTTTTGGCAAGAAGTGAAACGCGTCCTCAAACCTGGGGGCAAGTTATTTATCTGGGGTTACAATTGGATTCAGTTTGGGGATGGTTTAGATCAAGCGATCAAAGAGCATTTACTGCCTATTTTACAGCCTTTCTGGCCTGAACAAACAGCGCTATTGCGCGGGCAGTATCTTTCGGTTGATTTTCCGTTTACACAAATCGAGTCGCCTTCATTTGACTTGGAGTGCCATTGGACCATGACGCAAGCGTTTGCCTTTATGCGGTCATGGTCTGCATCACAAATTATGGTCGAAAAACATGGAGACTTTCAAATTCAAGAAGCTGAAAAAGCGATTGAATACGTTTGGAAAGACCCGTTGGAAAAAGTACCCGCCAAGTTTCCTTTTTTTGTGTACGCGGGTTCATTCTCGGAGTAGTCGGTCAATGACTTAGACTAAAGTGGGATAGCCTGTCCGAGGCCAAGCTATATAGTAGTTTTCAGCATCCTTATTTAAAAATAACAATGGAGCGAGTCATGTCACAGTCATCTTATACGGAGCAGATGGATTACACCTACTCCAACGCAAATGTAAGCCCAGCTGAATTTGAACAGCATTACCAAGAGTCCGTTAATGACCCAGAGACATTTTGGGGCAAAGAAGGTAAGCGCCTACATTGGTCTACGCCGTATACAAAAGTTAAAAACACAAGTTTCGAGCGTGGCAACGTTAGTATCAAATGGTTTGAAGACGGTGAGCTGAACGCGGCGTACAACTGTATTGATCGCCACTTGCCAGAAAAAGCCGACAAAGTGGCTTTTTATGTTGAAGGCGACTTAGAGGGTAATGACAGCGTTGTTACTTATCAGGAGTTGTATGATGAAGTAGGGCGCCTTGCGAACCTTCTACGTAAGCAGGGGGTTCAAAAAGGAGATCGTGTTGCGATTTATATGCCGATGATTCCTCAGGCAGCCTATGCCATGCTTGCATGTGCTCGCATTGGTGCAATTCATAGTGTGATCTTTGGTGGTTTCTCTGCGTCTGCAATTGCTGATCGTCTAAACGACTGTAAAGTTAAAGTTGTTCTCACGGCGGACCAAGGTAAGCGCGCCGGTAACTTTGTACCCCTTAAAAATAACGTGGATAAAGCCTTAGACAACAACGCTTGTCCGTCTGTCGAAAACGTTATTGTCTACCGTTATACCAAAGCGGATGTAAATTGGGTTGAAGGTCGTGATTTAGATTGGGCGGAACTTACATTCCAAGAAAGCGCTGACGCGACACCAGAGGCAATGAATGCTGAAGATCCGTTATTTATTCTGTACACGTCCGGTTCTACTGGTAAACCTAAAGGTGTGGTGCACACAACAGGCGGGTATCTTGTATACGCGTCTCTTACGCACGAATTAGTGTTTGATATCAAACCTGATGATATTTATTGGTGTGCCGCCGATGTCGGCTGGATTACTGGGCACAGTTACATGGTATACGGGCCACTTGCTAATGGCGTGACCAGTGTCTTATTTGAAGGTGTGCCGACGTTTCCGGATTCTGGGAGAATTGGTCGAGTTGTCGATAAGTTCAAGGTGACACAACTCTATACGGCACCGACGGCCATTCGCGCTTTGATGGCAAAAGGTGATGAACCTATGGCGACCAGCTCCCGTGATTCTTTACGAGTATTGGGCAGTGTTGGTGAGCCAATTAATCCTGAAGCATGGGTTTGGTATCACAAAAACATCGGCAATGGTAAATGTCCGATTGTAGATACGTGGTGGCAAACCGAGACCGGTGGCCTGATGATGACGCCACGTGTGACGGAAAAGAATCCGAAACCAGGCTCTTGTACAGCGCCTTTGTATGGCGTTCAGCCTGCTTTGGTGGATGCTGAAGGTAATCTAATTACCGAAATGGGTAAAGACGTCGAAGGTGGCTTAGTCATTCTTGATTCATGGCCGGGTCAATCTCGAACGGTTTATGGCGATCATGAGCGTTTTGAACAGACTTATTTTAGTACGTTTGAAGGTAAATACTTTACCGGTGATGGCGCTCGTCGTGACGCAGACGGTGCGTATTGGATCACGGGGCGTATGGACGATGTATTAAATGTATCGGGTCACCGTCTAGGTACGGCTGAGATCGAAAGTGCTTTGGTGGCACATCCTTCTGTCGCGGAAGCGGCGGTTGTCGGTTATCCTCATGATCTAAAAGGACAAGGTATCTACGTCTACATTATCCCTAACTCGGGTATTGAGCCAGATGAAGAACTTACTAAGTCTGTGAAGATGATGGTACGCCAAGAAGTGGGTCCAATTGCTACACCTGATTTAGTCCACTGGGCCACAACCGGTTTACCGAAAACGCGTTCAGGCAAGATCATGCGGCGCATATTGCGTAAGATCGCCGCCAATGAACATGACGCATTAGGTGACACAAGTACCTTAGCGGATCCAAGTGTGGTTGATGATTTGATCGATAACAGGTTAAATAAGTAAACCATACATCTTTGTTAAGGAAACCTAGTGATTTCACTTCTTATCGCTGATGACCACCCCTTATTTCGCAGCGCCCTTACGGGCGCGCTACGCGAACAACTCGGTGAAGTAGAGATCCAAGAATCACATGACCTTGAATCCACATTAGGTAGCTTAAAAGCAAATCCTGATGTGGATTTGTTGCTTCTGGATCTCAATATGCCGGGCAGTGGTGATTTATATGGATTAATACGTATTCGTGCCGACTATCCGGATATCCCTGTGGCGGTTATATCTGGCAGTGATGAGGTTCCAGTCGTTGCGAAAGTTATTGAAGCCGGTGCGTTAGGGTATATTCCTAAGACCAGTGAGCCGAGTATTTATCTAGAAGCTATTGGCGCTATTTTAGAGGGTGACACATGGCTGCCGGCTGGTATGGCGGATAAATTAGAAAATCAACCTGCCCCAAATTTGGATATGCAGCGTCGTGTTGCTGAGCTAACGCCGCAGCAGTACAAAGTATTGTGTTACCTTCATGAGGGGCTTTTGAATAAGCAGATTGCGTACGAGCTGAATATTTCAGAAGCCACTGTAAAGGCGCATATTACGGCTATATTCCGAAAACTTAATATTAACAACCGTACTCAAGCGGTGCTAGTGGTCAGTGATTTAAACTTGCAGCTTAACTAGAGTCTTTATGTGATGACTTGCATGAAGTATGCGAGTTGCACCTCTTATCTGGAACTAAATCGATGCCACCTTCATGGAAAGGGTGGCAGCGTCCCAATCTTTTTATTCCCAACCAAGTCCCTTTTAGAATACCAAAACGTTCAATCGCCTCGATCATATACGCGGAGCAAGTAGGGTAGTAGCGGCAGTTATTACCTAACAAAGGACTGACCAAGTACTGATAGATACGGACAAATTTTATAAAGATTTTCTTCACAGGTGCCTTCTATCAAGGTAAATGTTTGGTTTTACTGTCAATTTTAGTGTTGGAAATAGCAAAAAATTGGTAAAGTTCTTGATCTTCTATATCCAATAGTTGGTATTTAAACCATGACCCAATCCGCGACACCTCTGCATGCAGACCAAATTGTAGCGTATCAAGGAGAGCCTGGCGCTTACTCGCATTTAGCTTGCAAACACTGTTTTCCTGATTGGGATATGGTTCATTGTGCCAGTTTTAGCCAAGCACTTGCGAAAGTTGAACAGGGCAATGCACATTATGCCATGATTCCGGTCGAAAACTCGACAGCTGGTCGAGTAGAGGAAATCTACCGAGAGTTGAAAGGAACACAATTGTATGTAGTGAAAGAGCACTTTGAGCCAGTGAATCACTGTTTGATCGGCACACCAGATATGATGTTAGCAGATGTCCAATTAGTTGGCAGTCACCCTCAAGCATTGGCTCAGTGTAACCACAATATAAGTCGCTTAGGGGCTCAGCAAGTAGCTATGTATGATACTGCGGGTGCTGCGAAGCATTTAGCAGAATCAAAGCAGCAAGGCTTGGCCGTGATTTCGTCGTCGTTAGCGGCGGATTTATATGGGTTGCCGATCTTACAATCACACTTTAATGATGTAGAAGGTAATACCACACGTTTTTTGGTGTTTGCGAAACAGCAAAAAACGCCAATCTATGAAGAGCAGCAGCGTTATATTACCTCGTTTTTATTTAAAGTAAGGAATATCCCTTCTGCGCTTTACAAGGCAATGGGTGGCTTCGCAACGAATGGCATTAATATGCTGAAGTTAGAAAGCTATATGCTGGATGGTCAGTTTACTGCGACCCAGTTTTATGTCGATGTAGAAGCACATTTCCAATCTCCGGCAATGCAGGCTGCATTGGAGGAGCTTCGTTTCTTTTCCGAGGAAGTACGTATATTAGGGACGTATTATGCTGACTCGTTTCGTAAGTGAGGATAATATGATCCGATACGCTACAGGCACCTTGCTGGCCACTTATGCTGGTTTGACATCAGCCGATACAATAGATAACTCATTAGCCAGTTTAGAAGGTTTATTGTTAGGGGACAATATCCCGGCAGTAGTAACCCCAGCTCGAGTTGAACAGCCACGAGTAGAGGTATCCTCTACATTATCGGTATTGTCGGGGGAGTTTATTCGCCGATCAAACGTACAATATGTGGAAGACCTATTGTTCTATGTGCCAGGGTTTTATGTAGGGCCTTACTGGAATTCCTACCGTAAAGTGGTGGCCTATCATGGTACTGAAAAAGATCGCTTTCGGCGTATCCAAGTTCTCGTCAATGGCCGTTCAGTTTATAGCTCTGCCTACGCGCGCGTAGATTGGGCTAGTTTAGCGTTGAGTATTGAAGATGTTGCGCGAGTAGAAGTAAATCGTGGGCCTAATGCATCAAGTTATGGCAGTAATTCTTTTTTAGCGGTGATCAATATCATCACGCGCAGCCCAATCGAGACACTTGGCTCTGACCTTGCGTTTGCTACAGATGATCAAGGTAATCGCCGGATGTACGCCCAGCATAGTGGCTTATCTGGAAACTGGAGTTACCGAGTATCGGCGTCCCGAGGCACAGTAGATGGATATGCGCGTAAAGGGGATGGTGATCCTAGAAATGATGGTCATGTCCAAACATCTGGCAATATGTTCTTTTTATATGAAGACAATAAACAGAAGGTCGACATCGATATCGGTGCCGCTAATTTAGCCGCAGATGTGGAGTTCTACGAAGTACCTGGTGTGAGTTATGACAATACCAGACCTGTCTTAGATCGCGATCGAGAGCACATTAAAGTCAGTTGGGAAGTCGATCAGTCTGCGCAACACACGCTCAGAGCACAGTATTATTATGACCGTTCTGAACGAATTGAAGATCATGACATTGATGTCTACGGTATGGTATTGAATCAGCTGTTTGCCCAAGATTTGCCGGCAAATGAAATTTACAAAGGGCACTTGGTTTCGGATTTAGATGAGAATCGACACGATGTTGAAGTGCAAAGTATTTGGACGCCGACCAGTGATTACCGCTTAGTTAATACCCTGTCTTATCGACAAGATCGTGTTAGTTCTAAGACGTATTTTGACGGTGATTACAAAGAGGAGCTGTTTAGGGCTTCAACTAATTTAAGTTATCGAGCCTTTGACCCGCTTATTATTAATGGTGGTGTCATGTACGAGCATAGTAAGTTGACAGGTGATTACACGTCACCTCAGCTGGGGGCTACGTATAAATTGACACAGCAGTCTTCGATTCGAGCTAATATATCACAAGCGTATCGAGTGCCAGACTTGTACGATCAAAAAGCAAAATGGTCTTATGTGTTTAATGGTATTCGTTCCATTCCTGCCTATTCAACAGGTATACCTGCTGAGAAAATCACCTCATACGAAGTTGGCTTTTATCACAATATTCCGACATTAGGATTGTCTTATGATATTTCGGCTTATCGTGAGAAATTGATGAATCTATCTGGCTCGAACAAGAAATATGAAGACGCTATTGAAGATGGCGGGCTTTTAACACCTAATGAGAGTTACGCGTTTACGATTGATGGGATAGAGGCAGAGTTGGATTGGCGTTCCGCCCAAGGAACATTGCTGCGCGCCACTATTGCTTATCAAGACACTAAAACGGATGAAGAAGATATTATTGAAACTGTTGCGCCGTTTGTTACAACACTTTTTGCGAGTATACCGGTCAGTGATAGTATTTCTATAAATTCTCGCTATATTTATGGTAAGGAAGTCGCATCATACGATCATGAATTTTTAAGTCTATGGTTAGCTTATCGTATGGTTCAAGGATCGAACACATTTACAGCTGGTTTAGGAGGAAATACTCGTTTGGATAATAATCCATATATCCGTGTTAACAATGTAACGGAAGATAAGACCAGCGTATTTATGTTCGCAAACGTATCTTTTTAAGAGCATAAATTGAAATTATGAGACGGATTTTCATAGTGTTAATTGGTTGTATGCTTCAGGTACTGGCTCATGCCAGTACCTACGTATACCATGATGGACGTGAAACCGTCTCTCGAGTGTTGTCTTTGTCTTTGAGTGCCTCAACCGATGTTGATGTTCCTGCGCTCCTCTCTCCTGATAATCAACTCGTTGATGGCGACTTAGTTATCACTGTTGGCCGAGACAGTTTTCGGCAAGTGTGCGATGTCAACCAGAGTGTCGTGCTGATTGCTCTGTTTCTCGGAGAGGAAGAATATAATCAACTAAAACAACATTGCAGTAAGCCATCTACGGCAATATTTTCCGGTGCGCCGATGTCTCTTCGTTTAGACATATTGAGTACCTTTTGGGATGATCATGCGCCGTTAGGGATTATCTATAGTGAGGGATTAAACGTATCTAACGAGACATTAGGTGTCGCAGAGGATAAGAGGTTTGAGATTATTACGAGTGCAATTCCTTTAGGCAGTCGTGAGGAAAAGCTAAAGTCATTAACCAATGTGCTTGAGCGCTCGAATTTAGTGCTGTCTCTCTATGACTCAATGTTATTTGATGCGCAGTTTTCTAAAGATGCGATTCGTTTGATTTTCCACAAGAAAAAATCGTTAGCGGCTCATTCTCTTCAGCTAGTCAGAGCAGGGGCTTTATTCTCAGTCTACAGTACCTCACAAGATAAATTGGCACTTACTAGTTCCTATATTGATGTGTTTAAGGCCAGCGCAACGTTATTGCCTTCAAGCTACCCTTCTCCTTTAAGAGTAGCGTTTAACCCATACTTGATTCGTATGTATGGGTTAGTGTTGCCGACAGATCAATTTTTGATAGATACATTTGGTGTCTGCCCAGAGTCAGGCTGTCAGGAAGCGTTTTACTAAGCTTGCAAAAACAGTCGGTTTTTCGGCATGCAGCCAATGCCCCGTTTCAGGAATCATTTTTACACTTGCGTGGGGAAAGTGCTGTAAGGTTTGTGCCTGATAAGCTGGCAAAATATACGATGAATTCTCACCTTTTATAAACAATGTTGGGGTATCAATATCATTGTTTAGTGCTGGTTTTTTAAGAATTGTTTTATAGCCTTTGTGCAATTCCTCTAAGCCCAGATTAATCGCATGTCCTTGGTCTGTTCGCTTCAGGTTTTTAAGAAGAAATTGTCTTATGCCTGCATTTGTCTCGAAAGCAGATAAAATTTTGTCTGCTTGCTTTCGGTTCTCGGGCTTCTGGTGGTTGATTTCCTGTAGGCCTTCAAAGATCTTTGTGTGACTGGGTTGATACTCCACGGGAGCAATATCGGCAACGATGAGTTTACGAACTTTTTCAGGATGATCACTGGTGAGCTGCATCGCAACTTTGCCGCCAAGTGAATGTCCTAATAAATAGATGTGATCTAGCTGTTCTTGTTCGAGCCATTCATTGATAGCATCTGCCATAGCAGGAAACGTGACAGGATCTAGCGCGGATGACTGGCCATGATTAGGTAGGTCTAAGCAATACACTGTGAAATACTCAGACCACTTTTGCGCAATAGAGTGCCAATTATCGGCGTTACCAAAAAGTCCATGTAAGACGACTAATGGTGGAAGATTTTGGCCGTATTGAATTGCGTGGATCATACATATTTTCCTGTGCTGTGACTGTGAGCGTTGCTCTATAGTAACAAACTAATTCTTTTGAGCGTACGTCTGACCTAAGGATTCAAGGTGTTCGATAAGTATTTTATTGCCGTGATTAAGTGGCCCTTAAACGCAGCCGCGAAGCCTCTGCTTGCTAAAGGCGTGACCGCAAATCAAATAACGGTAATAGGTTTTGTGGTTGGTATGTTGGGGGCAGTGGCTATTACCCAAGCACTTTATAGTGTGGCGCTCATCGCGATACTGATAAATCGTATTTTTGATGGACTAGATGGCGCGGTGGCAAGGTTGAATGGCAGTGCGTCCGATGCTGGTGGTTACTTAGATATTGTGTTGGACTTCATTTTCTATTCGGCTGTTATATTTGGCTTTGCAGTGGCGAACCCTGAACATCATGCCTTAGCGGCGGCGTTTCTGATCTTTTCGTTTATGGGAACGGGCAGTAGTTTTTTAGCCTTTTCTGTTATGGCGGCTAAAAGGGGGATTGAGCAACTAGACTATGGCAAAAAGTCACTGTACTTTTTGGGAGGTATTACAGAAGGTGCTGAAACCATAGGTTGTTTTGTCTTAATGTGCCTCTGGCCTAGCGAGTTTGCGATCATTGCTGTTGTGTTTGGCTTGTTATGCTGGGTGACCACTGGTACCCGTATTTGGGCCGCCTACCGAATGCTGAGCAAAGCCGACCTTTAGCCCAGCAAAGCGATTTCGATGTCACTTTTAACAATGGCGCAGCATGTCAGCAAATAGCCGCTGTGCACCCATGCTAAGGGTTCTACGGGATAACTGACCTTGCCCCAAAGCAGTTTGATCATGCAAGACGAGCAATACCCTTCGCGGCACTGATATTCAACGAGCACGCCTGCTCGTTCAAGTTGAGGAAGCAGAGGCTCGTCTTCAGTGACAAGAATCTGCTTTTTTCCCAGTAACACGCGATGGACTTCGGCTTCTTCTTCGTGGCCTTTATTAGAGGTCGAAGTCGTCAAAGTCGGCACCATCTAGATCGTTATCAATTTGGCCCACAAGGTAAGAACTAATTTCCGCTTCTTGTGGTGCTACTTGTACGTTGTCACTGACTAACCAAGCATTGATCCAAGGGATTGGATTATTTTTAGTGCTAAAGTATGGTTCAAGACCGACTGTTTGCATGCGTACGTTAGTAATATATTCAACATACTGGCCTAGAATTTGAGCGTTTAAGCCAATCATAGAACCATCTTTGAACAAGTATTGAGCCCATTCCTTTTCCTGCTGAGCTGCTTCAACAAAGATATCAATTACATCTTGTTTGCACTCTTGTGCAATCACAGCCATTTCAGGATCGTCGCGGCCGGACGTCATTAGGTTTAGCATGTGTTGTGTGCCATTTAGGTGCAAGGCTTCATCGCGTGCAATCAGTTTAATGATCTTTGCATTTCCTTCCATCAATGTGCGCTCGGCAAAAGCAAAGCTGCAGGCGAAACTCACGTAGAAACGGATGGCTTCTAATACGTTGACCGATGCAACAGTTAGGTACAGCGCTTTTTTGAGTGCCTTCATAGAGACTGTTATGTCACCACGTTCAGGAACGTGGTGCACACCTAGACCCATAGTATTGTATAAGCTAACAAGTTCGATTAAGTCATCGTAGTATTTAGACACACTAACAGCGCGTTTAGCGATCTCGTCATTCACGATAATATCGTCGAAGACCTTAGTTGGATCATTGACGATGTTACGAATGATGTGTGTGTAAGAGCGACTGTGAATGGTCTCAGAGAAAGACCACGTTTCAATCCAGGTTTCCAATTCAGGAAGAGAGACAATCGGTAGCAAAGCAACGTTCGGTGAGCGGCCTTGCACGCTGTCTAGTAGTGTTTGATATTTTAGGTTGCTTAAGAAAATATGCTGCTCATGTTCCTCAAGCTTCACAAAATCTTTGCGATCATTAGATAGGTCTACTTCTTCTGGGCGCCAGAAAAAAGACAACTGTTTTTCAATCAGTTTTTCAAAAATAGGGTACTTTTGCTGGTCGTAGCGCGCTACATTTACGTTTTCCCCGAAAAACATCGGTTGTTGTAAGCTGTCAAATTTCTTGCGATTGAAAGTAGAGTAACTCATTGCTGTCGGTGATCCTTAAATATGATCGTCTAACAATTAAAAGGTAATTGGGTAGAAAGCCCCACGTCACTAGTACGCAGGGCTTGGCGATTTAGATCTTACAAGCACCGCTTGCGCAATCATCAGCCATATCGTCTTGTTTGTCTTCCGCACCATCACGTGTGTTGTGGTAGTAAAGCGTTTTGATGCCCAGCTTGTAAGCCGTTAGCAAGTCTTTCAAGATGACCTTCATTGGTACTTTGCCTGCTTCAAACTTAGTTGGATCGTAGTTGGTATTTGCAGAGATCGATTGATCGACAAATTTCTGCATAATACCCACCAGCTGTAGATAGCCATCATTTGATGGAATGCTCCAAAGTAACTCGTAGTTATGCTTTAAGCGATCAAACTCAGGTACAACTTGCTTCAGGATGCCATCTTTACTCGCTTTAACTGAAACAAAGCCACGTGGCGGCTCAATACCATTGGTTGCATTACTGATCTGAGAGGAAGTTTCAGATGGCATTAATGCTGACAAAGTAGAGTTGCGCAAGCCGTGTGCTTTGATGTCTTCACGAAGCGCTTCCCAATCATATTGCAGCTCTGTACTGACGATGTTGTCGATCTCTTTTTTGTAGGTGTCAATTGGTAAGACACCTTGAGCGTAAGTCGTTTCGTCGAAGCCAAGGCATGGGCCAAACTCTTTCGACAGTTTGTTTGATGCTTTTAGTAGATAGTACTGCATCGCTTCAAACGTCTTGTGTGTTAGGTCATTGGCACTGCCATCAGAGTAACGTACACCATTCTTAGCTAAGTAGTACGCGTAGTTGATAACGCCCACACCTAGCGTACGACGCTGTTCAGTTGCGCGTTGCGCAGCTGGAATAGGGTAGTTTTGATAATCTAATAAACTATCGAGCGCGCGAATAATAAGCTCAGAGAGTTCTTCTAATTCGTCTAGGTTTTTCAACGCACCTAGGTTGAAAGCAGACAAAGTACATAGAGCAATTTCACCTTCTGGATCGTCAATGCGATTCAGGGGTTTGGTCGGTAACGCGATTTCTAGACATAGGTTGCTTTGTTTTACCGGCGCTACTTTAGGATTGAATGGACTGTGAGTATTACAGTGGTCGACGTTCTGTAGGTAAATACGACCCGTACTAGCACGCTCAGAAGCGAATAGAGTAAACAGTTCAGAAGCTTTGATCGTGTGCTTACGGATATTTTTATCTTCTTCATACATGGTATACAGGCGATCGAACTCTTCTTGATCGGCAAAGAAGGCATCGTAAAGACCTGGCACGTCTGATGGGCTAAACAGTGTAATGTTGCCGCCTTTGATCAGGCGCTGATACATTAGACGGTTAAATTGAACACCATAATCTAGGTGGCGTACGCGGTTCTCTTCTACGCCTCGGTTGTTCTTAAGAACCAACAGGTTTTCAACTTCTAGGTGCCAAATTGGGTAGAATACCGTTGCTGCACCACCGCGCACACCGCCTTGAGAGCAGCTTTTAACGGCTGTTTGAAAGTGTTTGTAGAATGGAATACAACCTGTATGGAATGCTTCACCACCACGAATCGGGCTACCAATGGCACGAATAGCGCCAGCATTAATACCAATGCCTGCGCGTTGACTCACGTACTTTACGACAGCGCTGGACGTTGCATTAATAGAATCCAAGGAGTCACCGCATTCAATCAATACACAGCTGCTGAACTGACGTGTCGGTGTACGAATACCTGACATGATCGGTGTTGGAAGCGATAGCTTAAATTTGGAAACCGCATCATAGAAGCGCTTAATCAGATCAAGGCGCATGGTGCTTTCGTATTCGGCGAACAGACAAGCCGCAACCAGAATGTAAATAAACTGTGGGCTCTCGTAGATCTCGCCAGTTACACGGTTTTGAACGAGGTATTTACCTTCTAATTGTTTAACCGCCGCGTACGAAAAATCCATGTCACGAGAGTGATCAATGAAGTCATTGATAGTGTCTAACTCTTCGGCGCTGTATTTCTCAAGAATTTGTTTGTCGTAACGGCCTTGCTCAACCAAGCTGCGAACATGTTCTTGTAGATGCGGTGGCTCAAATTCACCAAATGCTTTTTTGCGTAAGTGGAAAATGGCTAAGCGCGCGGCAAGATATTGGTAATCTGGTGTGTCTTCAGAGATTAAATCGGCTGCAGACTTGATTAGAGTCTCGTGAATATCGGTTGTACGAATACCTTCAAAGAACTGAATTTGCGCTTTGAGCTCTACTTGGGAAACGGAAACATTTTCCAGCCCTTCAGCCGCCCAAGTGATAACTTTATGGATTTTATCAAGGTTAATGTTCTCGGTGGTGCCGTTCCGCTTGGTGACTGTCAGAGTGCTCATGCCTTAGATTCCCATTGCTGCAGTAAAACCTGTGGATATACTGTATATAGTATTTACAAGTACTGCTTGATACTAGATGTAGTGTAATTCGATTTTGATGGCACGAACAATAGTGCTCATGGCGATGAAAATCAAGGCTTGAAAAATGCAAATTTTTAAGCCTTACCGCGCAATGAAGTGACCACTTACGTGAGCGTGCCCAATAGTTCTCGAACCAGTAATTGCAATACTAAATTAACAAATTTTCTTTCGTTTTTCGTAATGGCTACAAGCTGATCATTGGTCAATTAGTTAACGATAAAGTAAGCCGCCATAACCAGTGGATAAAGAATGAGTTGGTGTAATAGGTAGGCCAATAGTGCATGTTTCCCTAAAAACGAGAACAGTTTAGTTAGCTGGCTTTGAGGGATGTGTACTTTATGCAAATTCATGTAACCAAATATTGGACCAATCAAAACGACCCCCAACCATAAAATAGGGTTGACGAAATCCAGAGTTGTGCTGGGTACAGAAAAAGCCTGAATAAACCATTTGTGCGCACTGATGGAGCTGATATTAAATAGGAAGCTAGTGGCAATGAGTGATAAACCTAGTAGACAAGAGGTATAAGGGTGTACTGATAATGGACGAACAATAAAGCCTGCTAAAAAGATAAAGTGCAATATGCCGAAAAATACCCATTGGTCTGGTAGTGCTAAGTAAGTACCGACAGTGATCAAGCTGGCGGCAAAGGCGACTTTGCACTGGTTTTTTAAGAAACGTGTGATTGGCTGATGATTAAGCATAGCAAGGTAGCTTGACCAGCCTACGGCACTGGCAAACATAAAGACTATTAAGGCCCTAAAGTTTACCCAAAAATCGCTGTAGGCATCAAAATGAACAAAGCCGAAGTCTTTTAAGTTCCAGCAAAAATGAAAGATGATCATTAAAATGACCGCTAGGCCACGATAATTATCCAGCAAGTTATAACGTATGACGGGCAAATTAGAGGCGAGCATTCAGTTAAATTCTATTGGTCGTAAAAAAGCCGTATAGACACATCTGAAGCTTCTATACGGCTATAGAGGGTGACGGGATATTCGATTAAGGTGCTTTTCTTACCACTTTCCATTTGCCACTTTCGTTAAGTGTAAAGACAATGCGATCGTGCAGTCGGCTCGGCCGACCCTGCCAAAACTCAATGGATGTCGCAGTGACAGAATATCCTCCCCAGTTATCAGGACACGGTAGATCTTTGTCTTGGTACTCTTGCTCTAATTTTGCAAATTCTTTAGACAGAACATCTCGTGAGGGGATGTCTTGGCTTTGTCGTGAAATACTGGCCGCGAGCTGGCTGCCTTTCGGGCGGGTAGCAAAATAGGCCTCAGAGACTTCTCGCGAAACTTTCTGTGCAATGCCTTCAATACGAACCTGACGAGATAAGGCCGGCCAAAAAAACGTCAGAGCAACATTAGGGTTGAGCGCGATGTCTTCACCTTTATCACTTTCATAGTTAGTAAAAAAGCTAAAGTGATTAGCGTCGCGTTGCTTCAAGAGCACAGTACGACAGTGGGGACGGTTTTCTTTATCGACAGTACTAAGTAGCATGCCTGTAGGGTCGTCAGGACAGACTTCTATGGCCTGATCAAGCCATGCATCAAACAAAGCAAGCGGGTCGGAGCCTGCTTTTTCTTCCGTTAGGTCATCAAATTGATAATCTCGGCGTAATGATTGTAGGTCGCGATTCATAATTTAAATCCGATAAGTCGAGTGAGTCATGAGTTTTGATACCAGTGTCATTATGTTCATAACGGGCTGTGGAAACTCATAACCGCCAGAATCTAATGCCATTTGTTTATGCTTGGCTTCATCTATGTGCATTTGCTCGAGTACTGCTCGTGAACGTTGGTCTTGCGCGGGTAGAGCAGACATGTGCTGGTCTAAATGAAGGCAGACTTGATCTTCAGTCGCGGCAACAAAGCCTAGGCTGAGTTTATCACTAATAAGACCGGCACCTGCACCGATACAATAAGAAGCACCGTAAAACAAAGGGTTTAAAATACTTGGCTGACTGCCTAGCTCTAGTAAGCGCTCTTCACACCAGACCAAGTGATCAATCTCTTCGTTGGCGGCATGCTCCATTTCTGTTCTAACGGTATCAAGCTTTGCTGTCGTTGCTTGGCCTGCATATAAAGCTTGCGCACAAACTTCGCCAGTATGGTTGATGCGCATCAACCCAATCGAATGCTTTCGTTCTGAAGGTTCTAGTGGGGCTTCTTCATGAAGGCGAGCTGGCGAGGGACGAGCCGCTGTTGCCGCTTTTGGTATTAACGTCTGCAGGGCGCGATCGAATTGCATCAAAGCTTTATCAAGTTTTGTTAGGTGCATAAACACTACCTTCTATTAGCCTGGTGGCCACGTCATTGAGCGTCCGCCAAGGACGTGCATGTGAATATGATAGACCGTTTGGCCACCCATCTCGTTACAGTTCATCACGACACGATAACCGCTTTCGTCGATACCTAGTTCTTTGGCAATTTTTGCTGCTGTAATAGGCAGTTTGCCAACCAGTGCCGCATCGTCATTCGACAGATCATTTAACGTGCTGATGTGGCGCTTTGGAATCACTAAGAAATGTGTGGGTGCTTGAGGGGCAATGTCCTCAAAGGCGATCACATCCTCGTCTTGGTAAAGTATTTTGGCTGGGATGTCACCGTTGACAAGTTTACAGAACAAGCAGTCCATTTAATTCTCCTAAGTCGGTGTTCATTATTTTGTTAAAAGTCATCAATCACAAGTGTATTACAGTGTTCTTTTGATTCTAGGCAACACTGTGTGAGTCACTCTTTGTGCGCGCTCAATATCTGGCAACAATTTAGTCTCAATTTGGGCACTGTAAACAAAACCGTCGAAGCCTAAGGCGCTTGCGTAGTCTTGCGACATATTAACATTGTTTGAAATCAGGAAGCATGAATCGCGTTCATGTAAAAAACTTGCAAAACCAGCAAGCTCGGAGGCGCCAAAATTTTGTTGATCTTCAAACAGTAGGATGACAAAACGTTCATGCTCTGTGCGATCGATTAGGCGTTGATGCAGCTCTTCAACTTTATCGATATGGCTCGTGCTAAACAAGCGCGATAATAAGAAATTCCCCGTCCGTTCCAGTAGTTCTGAGTCTTGGTGACCAATCAGAAGCATAGTAATGTCTTCTGATTGTGTGAGTCTGGCTAATTCACTGGCCTCCACTGGACGTGCATTAACGGGTATTTGACAGGTTAATGATCGACCACGGCCATCACCTGTTAAAGAAAGCGTACCTTCTAATTTCTCGACTAACTCTTGCAAGTAGCGCGGACCAAAATAGTGTTCGCTTTCTAACGAAATAGAGCTTGGGATAGGATATGCTCGAATAATGAGTTGGTGTTGACCATCTCTATCATTGGCCTCTACGGCGCTGTTTATATGAAGTGTTTGATCCGTATGATGTTTGAGCTCCTCCATAACAGCTTGATAAATATGTTTAATTGTTCGACTGTGAGAGAGCAACTCCCAGTTCAACGTACCTTTATATTGCATCTCTATCTCAGCATCAGTTTGGTCTAGCGCATAAAAGTTAAGCGTGGCTTCATCGATCAATAGCTGTAAGTTGGCAGGGCGATTTGAGCTGTTTGTTTGCGGGTTATGCAAGTTTTGGATAATAGAAATTCGTTCGGCTAAATTCGATAAGTTTTTATAGGCGCGCTTCAATTGCTCATTACTTGGCTCCTGCAATGAATATTGATGATCAATAATATTTGTTTGGCGCTTAAGTTTGGATGCTAATTCTGAAAGTAGCTCCTCTTGGTAGCTATCATCTACTTTCATTGTATTGGTACGCATAGGGGTATGTCGGGCAATCATACCCGCAAAGTGCACTAAGGCTTCTAAAGTGATGGCAATCGTAAGCCCCCATTCATACCAAAATGGTAGCGATAAAATGCCGTAGATAGCGAGCGCCCAAAGTGAATAGCCAACCAAAAGAACAAGTCGAGCTACAAGATAAAACTGCGAATAGGGGATTTTTAGGCACACGCCATACAAAGCAACCCCTTGTAGTATTAATAGTGTTGATGCGGCACTGGCACTTAGCAGTGCAATGCTAAGCTCTTGGGGGGCTAGCGTGTATATAAACGCAAGGGCCAAGTTACATACGATAACAAAAAATAGAAGTTTATTGGCGCGGGGTAGGTTGACTGGGGTGTCTAGATAATAGCGTGTAAACCAACTGATTAAAGCGACAGAAGAAAGGGAAAAGAAGTTATATACCCTTTCTTGAAGTCCCGTGTGCATTGGGAAAAGCTGGTATATCAATCCATGAAGAGAGAAATGCAAGCCAGCAATACCGAGTAACAAAAAGCTACCAATCAGGTACATCGGATGCAGCGTCCGTAGATAAAAAAACAAATAGCTGGCTAATAAAATGAGTAAAATACCCATTAACAACCCAGTGATCAGAGAGTCTTTCTGAATATCATTGCTCAGTGCTGACAGGGTTTTAACTTCTATGATTAGGCTAATTGGGATTCTGGATGATACTTTAATGTAAACAGTGTAAACCGGTGTGGTGTTAACAGGCAGAGGAATAATATAGTCAGGATATGCCAGTGGACGGTTTTGGTAGGGACGAGCATCGCCCATCTCGGCAAACACCTGACTATTAGGAAGATTGTGGGTATACACATCGACTTCTTGGGCTCGTGGTGCCTTGATATGCAATAGCGCCGATTGCCCCGGTTGTAACTTTGGCGCGATATCGACTTGAATCCAGACATTTCCTTTGGTTAACCCAAATTGCAGAAAGTCATCTTTAAGAGGAATAAAGCGTTTACGTAATTGCTCAGAGTCCAAGTCGCGAAGAGTGAGGCTGCCGGTCTCATCAATGTAATAACTGCCAACCGAGCCAACGTTGACGCGTTGATTGTTCTCATCCAATATCGCCATCATCGGGGCGCTATAGGCTGTATTGGTCAGCAATAAAATTGCGAGTAGAATGAGCGCTTGCGAACAGTGTTTTATCAAAATGGCCTCCTGAAGGCCTACATTATTAACTAGTTAGGGTGTGAAATGCTATATCCAATCTTGGTGGAATATTATGTCTGGTGGTGTATCGCACTATTAGCGGTGACTTGGTTTACTCGAGTGCATCAAGGACAGACTCGAACTAACTTTTTGTATGGCTACGCCATGTTAGGCGCAATCGGTTTTTTATTGGATTTTGAATGGATGGCCGGTGTTATTTTTGGCTTGATTGTTCTAGAAGTTGGGAAGAAATTTAAGGCTTGGTTGGACAAAAAACAGGCTAACCTAGGCAAGTAATACAACGGCTACTTAAGAACATAAAAAAAGGCCACTTACCTGAGGTAAGCGGCCTTTTTTGAGTAGTAAAGATTACTTCTGTTGTTCGCGAGATACGGCGCGGTGGCCGATATCGGTACGGAAGTAAACCTTATCCCAAGAGATTTGTTTAACGACTTCGTAAGCACCAGCTTGCGCTTCGGCAACCGTATTGCCTAAAGAGACGGCGCACAAGACACGGCCACCATTGGTAACAATGTTGCCGTCTTTTTGCGTTGTTCCCGCATGAAAGACTTTTTGGTGCTCGGGTAATTCAGCGTCATACCCTGAAATTACATCGCCTTTGTTGTAAGACGCAGGATAGCCGCCAGCGGCTAAAACAACACCCAGACTCGCGCGAGGGTCCCAATCGGCTTCAACAGAGTCCAGCTCACCGTTTACAGCAGCTAAACACATGGCAACCAAGTCAGAGCGTAAACGCATCATAATAGGCTGTGTTTCAGGGTCACCAAAACGGCAGTTGTACTCAAGTACTTTAGGTGTGCCATCAGGTGCAACCATAACGCCAGCGTAAAGAAAACCACGGTAACGATTGCCTTCGGCATTCATGCCTTTCACAGTTGGCATAATAACTTCGTTCATGATGCGATCATGAATTTCAGGTGTTACTACTGGAGCAGGGGAATAAGCCCCCATGCCGCCTGTGTTCGGTCCTAAGTCACCGTTATCGCGTGCTTTATGGTCTTGGCTAGACGCCATCGGTAGAACAGTCTCACCGTCGACCATAACTATGAAGCTAGCTTCTTCGCCAAATAGGAACTCTTCGATGACAACACGTGACCCAGCGTCGCCAAACGCGTTACCTGCTAACATGTCTTCTACAGCGGCAATGGCTTCTTCTTCGGTTTGCGCTAAAATAACGCCTTTACCAGCCGCTAGGCCGTCGGCCTTCACGACAATCGGAGCACCTTGCTGCTTGATGTAAGCCACCGCAGCAGGAATCTCGGTAAAGTTACCGTATGAACCTGTTGGGATGTTATGGCGTGCCAAAAAGTCTTTTGTGAAAGATTTTGAGCCTTCCAACTGTGCTGCTGCTTTTGTTGGACCAAAGATCGGCAATTCTTCTTTTTCAAACGCATCCACTAACCCAATGACCAGAGGCGCTTCAGGGCCAACGATGGTTAGAGCGATGTCATTTTCTTTTGCGAACGTCACTAGGGCGTCGATGTCTTCACCGTCGATGTTAACGTTTTCAAGTTTTGGCTCGATGGCTGTGCCGGCATTGCCAGCGGCAACGAAAACGGTTTCAACGTCTGCAGATTGAGCTGCTTTCCAAGCAAGCGCGTGTTCGCGCCCGCCGTTACCAATTACAAGAACCTTCATGCTTGTGTCCTATTCCTATGCTTAGTGACGGAAGTGGCGCATGCCAGTGAAGACCATCGTCATGCCAGCTTCGTCTGCAGCTGCAATAACTTCGTCATCACGCATAGAGCCACCTGGTTGAATAACCGCTGTGATACCTGCCGCTGCCGCAGCGTCAATGCCATCACGGAACGGGAAGAAGGCATCCGATGCCATGACAGAACCTTCTACTTGTAGGCTTTCGTCTGCCGCCTTGATGCCCGCAATTTTAGCTGAGTAAACGCGGCTCATTTGGCCAGCGCCCACGCCGATAGTTTGGCCTGCTTTAGCGTAAACAATAGCGTTAGATTTTACGAATTTCGCAACTTTCCAAGCAAATAAAAGATCTTTTAGTTCTTCTTCAGAAGGCTGACGCTTAGAAACGACTTTAAGGTCGCTCAGCTCTACAGCACCGTCGTCACGATCTTGAACCAGTAGGCCACCGTTCACTCGTTTGTAGTCAAGCGCCGCAGGTTTGTCTGCTGACCACTCGCCACACTCAAGTAGACGAACGTTTTGTTTCGCCGCAACGATTTCTAGCGCCGCAGCACTGACTTTAGGAGCAATGATGACTTCGACGAACTGACGATCCACAATGGCTTGTGCTGTTTCAGCGGTTAGCTCTTGGTTGAAAGCAATGATGCCACCGAAAGCAGATGTTGGGTCTGTTTTAAAAGCTAGGTCGTAAGCTTCAAGCTGGTTTTCAGCGGTTGCAACACCACATGGGTTTGCATGTTTAACGATCACACAAGCAGGCTCTCGGAAGCTCTTAACGCATTCAAGTGCTGCGTCAGTGTCAGCAATGTTGTTGTAAGACAGTGCTTTACCCTGTAACTGCTTAGCTGTACTGATAGACGCTTCTTGTGGATTTGATTCTACGTAGAACGCCGCTTTTTGATGAGGGTTTTCGCCGTAACGCATTTCTTCTTGCTTATTGAATTGCAAGTTGAACGTGCGAGGGAAGTCTTCGCTGCCACCTTCTACTTTCTTGCCTAGGAAGTTTGCGATGTTGCCATCGTAGTTTGACGTGTGTTCAAACGCTTGTACGGCTAGGTCGAAACGTTGGTCGTATGTAAGACCACCATTTTCTTTCAATGATGCAAGGATGCCTTGGTAGTGAGAAGGGTCCACAACAATTGCGACGTCTTTGTGGTTCTTTGCGGCAGAACGAACCATGGTTGGGCCGCCGATGTCGATGTTTTCAATCGCCATTGGTAGGTCGCAATCAGGGCGAGCAATGGTCGCTTCGAATGGGTAAAGGTTAACAACGACCATATCAATTTCATTGATACCGTGTTCTTGCATGATGGCACCGTCGATATCACGACGACCTAAGATGCCACCGTGTACTTTAGGGTGAAGCGTCTTAACTCGACCATCCATCATTTCAGGGAAGCCTGTGTAGTCAGATACTTCAACTGCTGCGACGTTATTTTCTAGCAACAGTTTGTAAGTACCACCTGTAGAAAGGATTTCCACGCCTTGGTCGGCCAATTCGCGTGCAAATTCTACAATGCCAGTTTTGTCTGAAACGCTGATAAGGGCGCGTTTAATTGGAGTCGTGTTTGCCATGATGCTTCTCGTAATGTGATTAACGATTTATAAAGTTAGGGGAACGGGTAAAACGAAAAAAGGGCGCAGACGCCCTTTTTTATTTACAGCATACCGTACTGCTTCAGCTTTTTACGAAGCGTACCACGATTTAAGCCTAGAATCGCGGACGCTTTAGTTTGATTGTCTTTAGTGTAATTCATTACTGACTCAAGTAGAGGAGCCTCTACTTCTGCTAACACTAGTTGGTACAAATCAGTTACAGGTTGGCCGTCTAGGTGAGCAAAGTAGTTTTGCAAAGCTTTTTCTACATTATCGCGCAGGGTTTGCGATTGCTCAGCCGAAGCTGTTTGAAACGTTTGAGTATGTGTTTGATCTACCACAGAATAACCTTCTATTTTAAAGCTAACCATTTTGAAATAAGCGTCTGCGAAGTGAGTGACTTCGTACACTATTCAGGTACCAGAAATGTTTCTTAATGCGCTAAGAAACAAAGAATTCATTCAACAGATCGAGCTGTTCTTGTGCATCTTCGATGCGATTAAACTGGCTGCGAAATGGCGTTGTGTCTGCCAGTGTTTGCAGATACCAACCAACGTGCTTACGCGCAATTCTTGTTCCCATGTAGCTACCGTAAAAATCATGCAATGCTTTCACATGATTGATAACGATGGCTTTAACTTCATCCGATGAAGGGGGCGGTAAAAGCTCGTTGTGTTCTAGGTAGTGATTGACTTCCCGAAATATCCATGGGCGTCCTTGAGCGGCGCGACCAATCATGACAGCGTCTGCTTTGGTATAGTCTAAAACCTGCTTCGCTTGCTGCGCGTTTTGAATGTCGCCATTGGCAAAGACTGGAATCGAAATCGATTGCTTAATCTTTGCAATGGTGTCGTATTCTACGTCGCCTTTAAACTTACAAGCGCGTGTGCGGCCATGCACTGCTAAAGCTTGAATACCTGATTGTTCGGCAATTTTCGCTATTGTTAAGCCGTTGCGTTGATCAAGAGACCAACCTGTACGGATCTTAAGCGTTACAGGAACGTCAACACTACTTACCACAGATTCGAGTATTGTTTGTACTAAGGACTCGTTTTGTAACAAAGCAGAACCAGCCGCTTTGTTGAGTACCTTCTTAGCAGGGCAACCCATGTTTATATCAATGATTTGCGCGCCCAGTTCCACATTTTGACGAGCCGCTTGAGCCATCATTACGGGATCTGCGCCAGCAATTTGTACTGAGCGAGGTGCTACCTCTGCGTCATGAACCAAGCGCATACGACTTTTATTGGTGTCCCAAAGACGTACATCAGATGTGACCATTTCTGACACAACTAAGCCTGCACCGTGTTGGTGGCAAAGACGTCGAAAGGGTAAGTCTGTCACACCAGCCATTGGGGCAAGAATAACGGGCTTTTCGATGCTGAAGTTGCCAATATTGAAGGCCATGATGTCTCTAAATACCGAATCTGTTGTTAAAGATCTGCTACACCGTCGAGCGGGCGTGAATAATACCTAGGGGATTCGAATTTTTGAAGTCTTGACAACTCATAAATTGGCTAATTTTTGTGCTTATTTTCAATGTGTTCAATAAATGCACATTTAGTAGGACTGAGTCCCGTTAGAAAAGACTTTAATTTGGTGTGTAACGGCACGCGCACCAGGGTCCTGAATCGGGATAACAATATGGATAGGTGTGCTAGGAGGCATGAAGGTAATGTCTAAGAAATCTTTGTGTAGGTAATCTTGTGGAGAAAAAAGGCGCGCAGCGACAGGGCGGCCATTTAAATCGTAGAATTCCAAGGCCAGCTTGGGCATAGGTTGAGCAAAGCGGCTACTGTTAGTCATAATGGCATTGACTTGCAGTGCATTGGTCAGTGTTGGGTGACTTTGAATACGAACATGCTCGATGTCGACAGCCGTTATATCTTCATACGTTGGCAGAGTGCAGCCAATATAAGAGCACGCTGCTTTGTAGAAACCGCGAAATTGTGCTGAGCGGCTACCTTGTTCAAAGTAGCCAACCCCCACTTGCACGGCCAGTAAGATAAGAGCAGCCAAGGTTCCGAGCGTCCATAACCATGTGAACCTTGCTTTCTTACGGCGCTTTTTAGGTTGTTCTGTATCGGTTAATGTTGCGAGGCTGTATTCAGCTGCTAGCTGTTTCATTGACTCTTGGGAAGAGTATTCGGAATCCGATAACGTATCATGTTTGGAAACATCTTGAGCTAGAGAATGCAGCGCGTGCATATAATCCGGCTCATCCGCTCCGAGTACTTGATTCATGCTGTTTGCTGGTGGCGATGTCTGTTTAGATGTTTGAGACTCACGTTTTGCTTGCAACTGTTCACTGAATACTGGCGCAGAAGCGGGTGATTGAGCACTCATCTGTGATTCCAGCTCTGCTAGCTCAACTTCCCATGGTGCCAACTCTTCTTTGCGCGCAGGTTGAGTCGGTGACGATTTTGCTTGCTTGGATTTAGAAGCAGGTGGAGTAGGTTTGGTTTTGGGTGTGTCTAAATCGCCAAAGAGATCGTCCTTTTCCATGCTTTCCACAAAGCGCTCATCAGTACCTTTGGGTGGCGAGTAGGGCGTAAGATCGTCCTCATCAAACAGAGTGTTTAGCCAATCAGGATTAACACTGCCATCATTGCTAACGGTTTCAGGCGTTGGTGCCTTTTCTTTAGTTGGCTGTATGGGTCTAGGTGGCTTTGCTGTTTCTTGTTTGGATGGCTCAGATGGTTTTTGTTCAGGTGAATTGGTTGGCGGCTCCGTTACTTTGGGCGCTGATGCAGGATCAGGTTTGGGTTGAGGTGTTGGTTTGGTGGCAGCGACTTTGTTGGGGGTGGGGGCTGAACCTTGTGCTGGCGCTGCTGTAAAAATATGAAAGCATTGACCACAGCGGACTTTGCCTTTTGCCATACTCAGGACTTCCTGAGTGACGCGGAAAGTAGTGGAACATTTAGGGCAGCGTGTGATCATGCTTTCAGACATAAGCGTGGTGTTTCCTTAATTGGCTACAACTTTTTTGCCACAATCCGAATCCATTCCTCTTTTTCGACGATGGATTCAATTTTAAACCAAGGTTTGTAAGCTTCGACAACCGAGTGAGCTTGAGACTCAAGGATACCAGAAAGTGCGAGTAATCCACCTTGTTTTACTAACTTTGAAATGGTGTCGGACAGCTCAGCCAAAGGTCCCGCTAAAATATTCGCCACGACAATATCTGCTTCAACGTCACTGTCGTAAGGCGGTAGTTTCACTTCGTAGCGATCGGGGGTGATGTGGTTGCGTTCAGCATTGGCTTGGGTCGCTTGTACCGCTTGAGGGTCAATATCAATCCCCACCATGTTATTAGCGCCAAGTAATAAGCCTGCGATGCCTAAAATACCTGAGCCACAGCCATAATCGATAATGCTCTTGTTTTGACAATCAATTGAATCTAACCATTCAAGGCACAAAGCTGTGGTTGGGTGAGTGCCCGTACCAAAGGCCAGACCTGGGTCTAGGATTAAATTCACGGCTTTGTCGTCTGGCACATCACGCCAGCTTGGGCAAACCCAAAGACGCTTGCCAAACTGAATTGGATGGTAGCTGTCCATCCATTCACGAATCCAGTCTTTGTCTTCTAGTATTTCGATTTTGAGGTCAATGTTAGATTGCCCTAAATGTTGAGCTTTGTGCTCAATAACATTACGAATTTGCTCTAGATCTGCATCGGCATCGAAAAGCCCTGTGACACGGGTGTGCTTCCAAAGAGGTGTAGTATTTAGATCCGGCTCATAAACAGGGTCATCATGAACATCTTCAAACGTGACGACTAGTGCGCCACATTCAAGCATGGCATCTTCGTAAGCGGGTACGTGCTCTGGCGTTGTATGAACGCGAATTTGCAACCAAGGCATGGGGTAAGGTCCAGTTGAGACTATCGTAAGTCGGTTAATTCTGATGTTTAGAGGAGGGTACTACACCTCCGAGCGGAGGTGTAGTAATTGAGCGCATTATAGGCCCAGTTTCTTTTCCAAGTAATGGATGTTTACGCCACCAGCAATGAAGTTGGAATCCGTAACAAGATCTTTTTGTAGATCGATATTGGTTTTGATACCGTCTACGAACGTTTCATCCAATGCAACTTCTAGACGTTTAAGTGCTTCTTCACGCGTGTTCGCAAAACAAATGATTTTTGCGATCATAGAGTCGTACGTTGGTGGAACGGTGTAGCCACTGTAAAGGTGAGAGTCTACTCGTACACCCATGCCGCCAGGCGCATGGAAGTAGTTAACTTTACCCGGGCTAGGCATGAAGGTTTTAGGGTCTTCAGCATTGATACGTGCTTCAACTGCATGACCGTTTAGCTTCACGTCTTCTTGTGTAATTGAAAGAGGTAAGCCGCTGGCAATTCGTAGCTGTTCTTTTACGATGTCTATGCCTGTTACCATTTCGGTTACAGGGTGCTCCACTTGAACACGGGTGTTCATCTCAATAAAGTAGAAGCGACCATCTTCGTAAAGGAATTCAAATGTACCTGCGCCGCGGTAACCGATCTTGATACACGCATCCACACAAGATTTTAGACATTGCGCGCGAGACTCAGGATCAAGATGAGGTGCTGGTGCTTCTTCCAATACTTTTTGATGACGACGCTGCAAAGAACAATCGCGATCGTAAAGATGTACGGCATTGCCTTGGCCGTCGGCTAGAACTTGGACTTCAACGTGACGTGGGTTAGTTAGGAATTTCTCCATATAAACCGTGCTATCGCCAAAGTAAGAGCCTGCTTCAGATTGTGTGACGCTGATTGATTTAAGAAGGCTGCCTTCGTTGTGTACAACACGCATACCACGACCACCGCCGCCGGCTGCTGCTTTGACGATAACTGGATAGCCAATCTCACGAGCAATACGCATACAAGCTTCTGGGTCAGAGGGTACTGGACCATTGGAGCCAGGTACTGTCGGTACGTTTGCTTCACGCATCGCTTTGATGGCAGACACTTTATCACCCATTAAGCGAATTGTTTCAGCACGTGGACCGATGAAAGCAAAGCCTGAGCGTTCAACTTGTTCCGCAAAGTCTGCGTTTTCAGCAAGGAAACCGTAACCAGGGTGGATCGCAGACGTATCAGTCAATTCTGCCGCACTGATTAGCGCTGGAATATTCAGATAGCTGTCTTTTGATGGGTTCGGGCCAATACAGATCGATTCGTCTGCAAGGCGTACGTGTAATAATTCACGGTCAATTTTAGAGTGAACCGCAACCGTTTTAATACCGAGTTCTTTACAAGCGCGAAGAATACGCAGTGCAATTTCGCCTCGGTTAGCAATCAATACTTTATCTAGCATGATGAAACCTTTGGCAGTGGATTAAATGATGGTAACAAGCGGTTGGTCAAATTCTACTGGCTCACCATCAGTTGCAAGGATAGCGCCAATTGTACCGGCTTTGTCTGCTTCAATTTGGTTCATCATTTTCATCGCTTCAACGATACAGATCGTATCACCAACGTTTACTTTCTGGCCAACTTCAACAAATGCGTTCGCACCAGGTGCTGGAGACGCATAGAAAGTACCGACCATTGGGGAATTTACAGAGTGGCCAGAAAAAGCGGCTTCTGCCGGTGCAGCTTCAGCGGTTGGCGCTGCTGCAGGCGCTGGCGCGGCTGTAGGTGCTGGTGCTGGGTAGTATTGAGGGGCTGCAACTGGAGCGCCGCCACGACTGATTCGAACTGCCTCTTCGCCTTCTTTGATCTCGATCTCGTATACGTTAGATTCTTCTAGTAGCTCGATAAGTTTTTTAATTTTGCGAATGTCCATGTTGACTCTCTTTTCTCTGTCTATGTATTCAGTCTAGTTCTGTCCTGTGATGGAACGACAGGGCAGGCGGCACTGAGAGCTAAAAGCAACGCTTAGGCTGCAGAGTAGAACTCAGTAAGAAATCCAATTAACGGGAAATTATCAGTAAAAAGCGCGATATTGTCCAGTTTTGTAGATAAAAAACCTATATCTTGTAAAAGAGGTTAAAAATTAACCTCTAGTATACCATCTTGGTTGGGTTATTTGACAAGAGGGCGTCAAGACGTGCTTTTACTTCTTCCTTGGTTGGCTCACCTACTAAAGAATAGTTGTCTAATAGTTGTTCATTGGTATCAAAAAACAACATGGCAGGTGGGCCAAACAGCTGAAATTGTTTTAGCAGTGCTTGGTTTTGCTCGTTATTCTCTGTGACATCGACTTGAACAAAGGTGACCTTGCTCAAAAGTGGTAATATGTCAGGGTGTTTAAATACTTCTTCTTCTGTGATTTTGCAGCTGATACACCAATCGGCATAAAGGTCGATAACAACAGGCAATGTACTTTTTTGTTGAATGACATTTAGCTCCTCTAAAGAACCAATTGTTTCATAATAGGGCACGCTAATACTCTGCTGTTGAGCATTATTTTGCGCAGTTGTTAGCCGGTTCAGTGGCGTTATTGGGCTATGACTGCCTGTAAAACCGCCTATTATTTCTGCAAAGCCAACAGTGAAGGCAAGCAAGGCAATAAACCATCGCACCGGATGAGACGTGCCGGTACTGATACGATGAAAGAAAAATGCTGCCAAGGATAGACTTAGTAACCCCCACATGAACAGATGGTAGGCTTCAGCTAGCCAGCGATTGGCAAGCCATATCGCAAGGCCTAGCATGGCAAATCCCATCAGTTTTTTAATATCTTCTAACCAAGCGCCATTTTTAGGTAACACCTTGCTTCCCAGTGCGCCCACAAGCAGCAGTGGCATTCCCATGCCAAGACCCATACTGAATAATGCCATTGCACCATAGGCTGCATCTGACGTGGTGCTGATATACAGTACAACTCCCGCTAGCGGTGCGGAAACACAGGGGGAAACGACCAATGTTGCAAATACGCCAGCGAAAAAGATGCCGAGTATACGTGAACGACTGTTTTGAGATTTATTAGAAAGTCTATCAAGGCGATCTTGAAGGCCACTGGGTAAACGCAATTCATAAACACCAAACATCGCCAGTGAGAGTGCAATGAAGAGTAAGACACTGACGAACAGGATGGATGGGCTCTGAAGTGCTGCTTGAAGGTTTAGTTGAGTTCCAAACCAGCCTGCCAGCGCGCCAATAAGGCCGTAAGTCGTCGCCATACCAAGGACGTAGACTGCTGAAAGATAGAGACCAGACCAACCTTTAGCTTTGCTGCCCACAACAATAGCACTCACTATTGGTATCATAGGCAGCACGCATGGTGTGAGTGACAGCAGTAGGCCTATTCCAAACATAATAAGCAGCATGTTAACAAAGGACGCTTGGCTAATAAGGTTTGTTACTTGCTGTGCTTCGGACAGTTCGAATGTTTTAGTAGGGGTCGTGTCAGTGCTGTTACTTATTGTAGCTAAAGCTTGTGGCGGAAACTCCACTGACATTGGCACTTTCTGAGGCGGGTAGCACAGCCCTTTTTCAGCACAACCTTGATAGCTGATGATAAAATCGACTTGTTTGGAAGTGTCTCGGTTATCCAAAGAAAGCGGGAGTTTTAAACGTTCATGGTAGACTTCGACTTCACCAAAGTAAGGGTCTTGTTTTAGTTCACCGTTTGGAATCTCGGCGAAATCTAACGAGGGTTCTTGATCGCTTGTGACGTTTAGTTGATGGCGGTATAAGTAGTAGCCATCGGTGATGTGCCATGTGGCCCATACTTGCCCTTCTGCGTCGCTGTTGACTGACAAACTAAAAGCTTGATCAACAGGAAGAAACTCCGGTTCAGAGTTAAAAGGCGAGCTAAAGTTGAACGCCAGGGCGACGTTGGTTAAAAGTAGGGTCGTAATCACAGCGATGAAACGCATCATAGAATATAGCTCGTATTGTTGCGAGAGAGGTTTCTTCAGTATCAAAGGCGCTATAGACTAACAACGGGCGTGAAAGTTTCCAAATATCTAGGAGTTCTCTTGATAAAAAAAGCGCTTTTCTTACTTACTTCGGCAATGTTTCTGTCGGCTTGTTCAACGTTATCGAGCGATAATTGGTGGCATACCGATCTGCCTGTTGAGACATCTAAAAAGCAAAATGGCGCGTATAGGCATGCACCCGTAACGCAGAGAACTGACAATAAGGCTGGCGTTTCGCGTAATTCTAGCGTGACGCGAAAGCAAACAATAACTGCGAATATTGTTCGTGAAGGGCAAATAGCCTTATCGGAAAATCGCTTGTTGACCCCAGAAGGGGATAATGCAAATTTGTACTTTCAAATTGCATTAGGTCGAGACCCAGGCAACTACGACGCAACGCTGGGCATTGCGGCGATTGTTGATAAATACTTGGCTTGGGCAATTCAGTCAGCAAATGCTGCTGATTTTAAAAGTGCTAAGCAATTTATCGAGCAGGCCAAACAAGTCAATCCAAGAGATCCAAGTATTCAAGAAATTGAGACGCGGGTTAAGCAGAAGCGGGTCGTCATTGACCACTCTGTGCGAGCAGATCAGCAGCCAACATCGGAAGATGTATTTTATCTGCCCAATAACCTTTTTCAATTGAGTGAAGAGAAGATTCTTACTCAAATTCAGCCTATTATTGATAGAGTTGAAAAGACACAAGGCTCAATTGAGATCAATTGGCCGAGCGACAAAGAAGGTCGACTGCTGTATCAAATCATTAATAGTAGAACACCGAATTTTCGTGTGCGAGCCATGACCTTTCATAGTTCGAAACACACAGTTGAAGTTTTAGTCAATTAACATGGGAACGCATCAATGGCGAAATTTATCGATAAGATAGCCTTCTGGAAAACACTGCCCAGCCTACCTAAAGCAGGTAAGTCTGTTTCTGCAGCAGTCGTAGTACTGGTCATTTTCTTGTTTGCTTTGGGCATTTATTGGAACTCTGAACCAGATCAGTTCGATGTGGTGTCTGTGGCAAAAGAGCGTGCTGAAGAGCGTGGCTATTTGAATAATAGTAAGCAGTTGGTTACTGGCTACACAATGACCAATACACTTTACAGCTTGGTTGATACACTCCTTGAGAAACCAGGCGGCTTTATTTCCAATGATATTATGCCTCCAGGCGTGTTTATGGATAACATGCCTTCGTGGGAATTTGGCGTCATGGTTCAGGTCCGAGATTTGGCTCGTTCTCTGCGAAAAGAGTTCAGTCGAAGCCAATCTCAGTCTACAGAAGATGTGAATCTTAAAATTGCAGAACCGCAATACAATTTCGATACTCGCAGCTGGGCACTTCCTTCGAGTGAAAGTGAGTACCGTCGTGGTAACGCTGAATTGCTTAAATATCTAGATCGTTTGGCCAATAAAGCCGACAACGCGCAGTTCTATTCTCGTGCTGACAACTTAGCGGACTACTTATCTGATGCCTCTACGCGTCTTGGTAGCTTATCTCAGCGGTTGTCTGCCAGTGTTGTAAAAGAGCGCGAAAATACAGATTTGGCAGGCGATGCCGAAGCGCGTCAATCGACTGAAAACGGTTCTTACCAGAACGTGAAGACGCCATGGACACAGATTGATAATGTGTTCTATGAAGCACGTGGCGCAAGCTGGGCATTGATTCATATTCTTAAATCTGTAGAAGTTGACTTTGCGCAGACGCTACAAAAGAAAAATGCCATGGTTAGTTTACGTCAAATTATTCGTGAGTTAGAAGCAACGCAAGAAACAGTATGGTCACCAATTATTTTGAATGGCAGTGGCTTTGGTTTACTGGCTAACCACTCATTGGTTATGGCGTCTTATATGTCTCGTGCGAACGCACAGATCATCGACCTAGTTAGGTTGTTAAAACAAGGCTAATCGTGAATGATTTAGCTAAAACGGCGCGTCCGGCTACTTTAGATGACGCGCCGTCTATTCTTTCTATCTTCCTTGAATCAGTAAAACAAACTGACGTTAAAGGAGGAATCAATCTCCTCAGTGTTATCGACTGGATTGATAATGCGAGCGATCAATATCCTCTATGGGTGCTTGAAAAAGACGACTCCGTTATTGCTTGGTGTGGATTAGAAGCGTTTTACGGTTTACCTGAGTTAGGTGGTGTAGCCGAAGTGGCGATCTATATTACCGCACGGTATCAACGACAAGGCCTAGGCGCAGAGCTATTGGCATTAATGGAGCGGCATGGCGTTGATCACAATAGGCACTCTTTAGTGGCTTATATTTTGTCTGATAATCACAGCAGCCTGCAGTTCTTTTTGCGAAATAGCTTTATTGAATGGGGGACCTTACCGTCGGTAGTGCGTAGCGGTGGGGCTGTCAGCGACCTAAAATTATTAGGTCGCCAACTTGATGACGTTAGTAGTGAAACTAAATAGGCTCAAAAACAGAGCCTGAGCTGGGTACGAACAGAGTTTTGTACATTCTACTCGCGTAATCGTCACTCATCGACGCCATGTAGTCACAAATAATACGATAACCATGGCCTCCATTTTCAGTGTCTTGGCGCCATTCTTTAGCCAAATCTTTTGGCAATAAGCGAGCCGGATCCGCTGCCAGCGCTTCGAACATTTCAAGCAGCATTTGTTGCCCTTTATAAACCAATATTTGCACTTCAGGACGCAGGATAATGTGTTGCATCTCGAACTCTTTAAATAGGTTCAGTGCTTGACGCTCTGCATCGGGTAAATTCGCTTGGAACCTGAGTAAGGGGTGCTTGAATGCTTCTTTTTCCATGACATAACACGATGTGATAAACCAGCTAACTAAGTCACCAATGGCTTTTTTGCGTAAGTGACTTTGCTTGCTGAACAGCTGAGATTCTATACGTTCAAGGTTGTGGTTTAGAAAATCGCAGTCGATCGCGTCCAGTTTGGGTTTTAAATACTGTTGCCACATGTCGCGCGTCACCATGCCTAATACTATGGCATCTTCCATATCGTGTACGCCGTAGGCAATGTCGTCGGCTAAATCCATGATGGAGGTGTCAAAACCACAGTGTTCCGTTCGGCCATGAGCGTTTGGATGGTTGCGTGTTACTTGGCTTAGAGTATCTCGATCTGAGTGTTCAAATGGCGCGAGAATCCACTCTAAGAGTTCACTTTCCTCTTGGTAAATACACTTGGGTGGATGCCAGTCTTTGGCTTTGAATTGACGTAAGTTATCAGGCTTATTTGGGTAATGCCCAACAACCGTTTGGTAGAGCGCAGGGTACTTTAAAACGCCCAGCATAGTTCGACGCGACACATCCATTCCATAGGTTTCAGAATAGGAACCGCGTTTGCCTAAAATACGTAAGGATTGGCCGTTACCTTCAAAGCCACCGTGCTCCGTCATCATATAGTTGAGAGCCACTTCGCCACCGTGCCCAAAAGGCGGGTGACCAATGTCGTGACTCAAGCAAATGGTTTCCATAAGCGAGTCACTGGCAAGCCAAGGTTGAAATGGTGCATTGCTAGGGTTTGATGATTGCAGCTGGTAAACAATGCCGCCGCCTATTTGGGCAACTTCAAGTGAGTGTGTGAGGCGTGTTCGACTGTAGTCGTTTTGGCGTATAGCAAGGATTTGGGTCTTTGACTGAAGTCGACGAAAAGCGGCACTGTGAATGATCCTGGCTCTGTCTCGTTGGTACACATCACGATGATCGTTACTTCTTTCTACGCGAGGGCCCGAGCGCCGGACCATCCATTCGGTTAGGTCAAAATTGTCGTTTATCATGCTTTATGGCTCTACCAATGTTGTCTAGGCAGTCTTTCATTAAAATACGATATAGGTCAATGCCTGACTCAGCTGGAGTGGGCATAATGTTCACCATCATAAGGAAACATTATGCTAAATACACAACATCTCATCACATTTAGAACGCTAGTAGAAACAGGAAGTTTCACGCAGACGGCTCGTAAGCTTGGGTTAACCCAGCCTGCGGTGAGTCAGCATATTCAGAAGCTAGAAAAAGGACTTGGCGAACCGCTGTTGATTCGTCACGGTCGCTCGACGGAGTTAACCGAAGCTGGAAAAGTGCTATATAAGCATGTGCAGGATTTAGGTAACTGCTACGAGAAGTTTGTTCATCATTGGCAAAGTCATATTGCTGAAAAAAAGCCTGAAGAGCACTCAAGAAAAAGCGCCTAAAGAGTGATCTTTAGGCGCTTTTATTTAGGCTTGCTTTGTTGGAATGATATTTCCGATGTGCAGACCACATTCTTTATGCTCTGATTCTTCCCACCACCAGCGACCTTCGCGTTCATGCTGGTTCGGTAGTACGGCACGTGTACAAGGTTCACAACCGATACTGATAAAGCCTTTTTGATGTAATTCGTTAAACGGAACTTCGAATACTTTGATATAGTTCCAAACGTCTTCTGATGACCAGTTGGCTAACGGGTTAAATTTGTAAAGAGGTTTGTCTTTTGAGCTGAATGCGCCGTCAAGTTCAGCGAAATCCAGTTGGTTGCGTGTGCCGTGGCTTTGATCTTTACGTTGTCCCGTAATCCAAGCATCCAATGTTGCAAGCTTTTTACGAAGAGGTGCTACTTTACGTACACCGCAACATTCTTTGTGGCCATCTTCGAAGAAACTAAACAACCCTTTTTCTTTGGTAAAGGCTTCTAGCTTTTCTGCATCAGGAGACATGATGTCGATTTCGATGTTGTAATGTTTACGTACTTGTTCAATAAAACGGTAAGTTTCTGAATGCAAACGGCCTGTATCCAGAGAGAATACACGCACGTCTTTTTTGGCTTTTACAGCCATGTCAATTAGTACAACATCTTCTGCACCACTAAAAGAGATGGCAATATTATCGAATTCTTTTAACGCGCTATGAATAATCTTTTGAGCTTCATCGGCTTTGTGGCTATCGATGAAAGCTTCTAGGTCAAAGTTGGACATCGTTTCCTATCCTAGTCTTGATCAAATTTGGCTGTACCATAGCAAGTAAATTAGGGGAGATAAAATACAAATGCCGCCTATCCTTATAATGCAATCAGGCTAGTCGTGAGAATGATTTTCAATCGCTTGATACAGTCCAGAAATAATACCCGCTGTAACACCCCATATGCGCAAACCGTGGTAGGAAATCTCAAAATAGCCACGTTTTAAATTGCCTATTTCTCTTTCAACATAGCTAAAGTTACTCGGGTCCAATAAATGATTTAAAGGCACCCAATGTACTTGCTCAACCTCTTCTTCACTTAAACTTAATTCACTCATTCGAGTCATTTCAGCGACCACGGGTTTGATACAAAAACCCGAAATCGAGCAGTATTCTCCAAGATCACCGAGTAATTCAAAGCAATCAGGTGCAAGGCCAACTTCTTCCAGCGTTTCTCTTAATGCCGTGTATTGAATACTGGCGTCTTCCGCATCGTGTTTGCCACCCGGAAAGGCGATTTGGCCGGGGTGGTTTCGCATATTTAAAGAGCGTTGTGTCAGTAGTACTTGAAGCTGATTATCGATCGGGCAATGGTAAATAGGAATGAGTACGGCTGCGGCACGGTAATCATGACGATAGGCATGTGGCGCAATTTTTTGGTCTGGGTTATAGATTTTAGTTGGCGCCTCACCATTCAAAGCCGCTCGAATTTCATCAATCGTCGGTGTAATGGCAGGGGAATTTAAAAAGCGTGAGACGTCAACCATGTATTATTACCTAAGGAATAGCTTTTCTAAAGTATGAGTTAAACGGCCTATTTTGGTAAAGGTTTCTTGGTACTCTTCTTCGCAGACAGAGTCTGCAACAAGACCACCTCCTGCCCAGCAGTGTATCTTTTGCCCATCCGCAATGAGGGTTCGAATAGTAATACTGGAGTCCATTTGACCGTTACAACCAAAATAGATCATTGAGCCACAATAAACGCTGCGCTCATGGGGTTCTAGTTCATCGATGATTTGCATAGCTCGTACTTTGGGCGCGCCAGTGATAGAGCCGCCAGGGAAACTTTCTTGAAAGACTTTTAACGCATCACCTTTTTTCTCAATACTACCTTCAACGGTTGATACCATATGGTGAACATTGGCGTAGCTTTCGAGTGCAAATAGCTTTGGTACTTTTACACTTCCTGTTACGCAGTTTTTGCCTAAGTCATTTCGCAATAAATCGACGATCATCAAGTTTTCGGCACGGTCTTTTTGGGAGACCAAAAGTTCATCGGCTAAAGCTTGATCCTCTTCCGTTGTGGCGCCACGTGGTCGAGTTCCTTTAATTGGCTTTGACTCAACTCGGCCGTTATCGCACAGAATAAAACGCTCGGGAGAGTGAGATAAGACCGCGCGTCCATCCGGTAGCTGAAAGTAAGCGCCAAAAGGCGTCGGACAGCTTTCTTTTAGCGCTAAGTAAGCTGGCCAAGTTTGGCCTTGGTATGAGGCGCTAAAGCGTTGCGTTAAGTTTACTTGATAGCAGTCGCCAGCTTGAATGTAATCTTGTACTTTCTGGAAGCGTTTGGCGTAGCCTTCAGCCGTCATATTTGCTTTGAAGGTGCTATTTAAAGAAAATTCAGCATTCAGTGTTGGATCATCATCTCTTGTCAGACGCTCTGTGAGTTCTGCTTCGCTGAATTGACACCATGGTGTGACGATAAGTGTCGTGAGCTGTTTATGATGATCAGTAACCAGTGCCCAACCATATAAACCTAATAAAATATGTGGCAGTTGAACATCTTCAATCACATTTTGTGGCAATGTTTCAACGTAACGACCTGCTTCGTAGCTATAGTAGCCTAGCAGGCCACCATTGAATGCAAGAGATGTGTCTGTTGACCACGGTTGGCTGGTAATAAACTCAACAAGCTCAGTCAATAGATTCATCGGGTTGTCTGTTACGTTTGCTTGCACCAATGGTTCAACGAACCATTCTAAGGAGAAATCTGAACCCTGCGCATTTACCACCGCCAACGGCGCGGCACTTAAAATATCCCAGCGTGTGTCACTGAATGACGCATGATTGCTATCAAATAAAATAGGATAAGAAAGATCGCTGAACTTTGGGAACAGTCGAGCAAGAGTGCTTTCATAAGGCAAACTAATGAGTTTGACTTCTGCCATAATTAAGAACCACGTATATTTAAAGAGTTTTCAAGCGTTTAGTATCGCTATTTTACCCGAAATCTGGGATTGAGTAGGAAGATTTAAAGTGTCCGAGAGAAAAAAACTGCAATTGTCTGATACAAAACTGTCGTATCGATTAATTGAGGTGCCCAATAGTAAAACAGATGGCTGTTGTTTAATGCTTCATGGTGCTGGTGTCGCTGGCGAGTTGACGTATGGTCCAATGCTTGAGTATCTCACTCATTGGCGTTGGGTTCTCATACCCGATTTGAACGGTATGGGAGAATCTTTTTATCATGGACCCTCTGAAGGACCTTTAACGATAGAGTCTTTATCTGGGGATATTCAAAGCTTACTGGCAGATTTGAATTGGTACGAATTCGATATTATTGGGTACTCGCTTGGTGGATTAGTCGCTTTGTACCTGAATGCTCAATTAAGAGCTGGGCACAGGCCGTCTCATAAATTAGCGTTGATGGAGCCTGCGTCATTAGAGCGTGAATGTGTGGAAACTCTAGCCGAGGTTCGACAGCGCTATCGTCTTGCGTCTCAAACCATACGTGAAACAGGGGATGTAGAATTGGGTATTGCGCACTTCATGGAGGGGGTCTCACCTAATCGTCGCAAGCACCCAGTGGCTGAAGCAACCACTCAAAGTCGTTTGGCGCATCGACCTTTGGGTTTTAGTTATGCTTTGGATGCAGTGACTGATTGGGTCGAAAAAGTGTCTACTAATGTCAGCCTGCGTGATGATTTACTAAACGCTGCGGATCAGGTGTATTTGTTATCAGGGAAATTAAGTCATGAATTATTGCGCCAGCATTATGATGTGTTAGCTGCGAGAAATGAGGGTTGGCAGCATACATCTCTTTCAGGTTGTGACCATTCATTACCGTTTCAAAAGCCAAGACAGATCGCAAAAGAGATAGAGGCCTGGTTTTCGTAAAAGAATGTTGTTTTTTTGCTCAAGTTTAAAAGATTTTGGTCGATAATTAAGCAACGGTAAAAATTATACGAGGAAGGATTATGTCTGATCCATTAAAAGGTTTAGGTAGCTCGGTGCCTACTTATACACCAAACCATCGCAGTCAAGAGACTCAATCTGGTGGCGCGACAGCACTGAAACAGTGGGGTTCAGACGGCTATAGTCCTTCTTCTGCATCATTTCGCTCAATGGGCATTGTTCAGCAATCTCTGTCTGCTAGGTTTACCGCATCCTTTGGTTCTCCTAATGCGAATGCTGCCGAGCAAGCGACCAATGCGAAAGAACGCTCGGAAAACGATTTTTCTCCCGAAAAAGTAGCGCAGCGCATTTTGTCTCATGTTGGCAATTACATGGAAAATTTGCAAAACAAAGGCGCGGATGACGAGCGTTTAGCATCGGTACTAGAAACCGCCAAAGAAGCGGTAAAAAAAGGGATGGAAGATGCAAAAGAGAAGTTGGATGCGCTAGGCTGGCTGATGAATTCAGGGGTAGAGCAAGGCATCACTGAAACAGAAGATCTGTTATCCGAAGGCTTTGATGCATTGGATAAAGCGTTTTTTGCTGACACTGAGGCCGTTTCCCAAGTGGCTGCTATGACGACTTCATCAAGCTATCGTCGTGAAGACTATTCTCAGATTCAAATGACGACTCAGGAAGGGGATGTTGTAAGTCTTAACTTGTACTCGTTAAGTGCAAGCGAGCAAGGCGAGGCGGCAAGCATTAGTGACAATGGTATGAGTTATGCGCGCTATGAAAGCGCCAATCAAGCCTTCGCTTTTGATTTCAGTGTTGAGGGTGATTTGAATGAAGATGAACTTGCGGCCATTAAAGATATGATGAATTCTGCAGGGGAAGTGTCGGACCTGTTCTTTGAGGGTGATGTGGCGGGGGCGTTACAGCGTGGTTTTGAGATGGGCTTTGACTCGACTCAGTTAGCCAACTTTTCGATGACACTGCAAACCAGCCAAACTATGAAATCCTCTCAAGCCGTGTCTGCTTACGGTCAAAACCCAGGCATGCGCTCAATTCAGGAACCTTTGTCTGACTACCGTCAAGCTTTAGAGGAAACGGTTAAAAAAGCTTCGGATTTATTCGATGACTTTCGTAATGTTGTAGAGTCCACTATGACAGACATTATGAGTATGCGTGAAGAACAATCGCAGAAAATGGATGATATGAGACAAGTATTCGAATATCAGAAAGAAATGATTGAGCGAATTAGCCAATGGTTAATGCCTGAAGAAACTACGGCGCCTGACAGTACTGAAACCGCTGAATCTGAAGGTGTTGAAGGTACAAATGAGGAGCCTTCTAGTAACGCTTGATTTCGGTTTTACCCAATAAAATGATGCAATAAGCTGGCAAGGATGCTGGCTTGCTTAGACATAAGGAGTGTGTCTTGCGCTGTTCTATCCATGGATTTTCTCTTCCAGAACTACTGATTGTGATTGCGATGATCTCAATCATATCGTCTGCGTTTCTAAACAGTGATTCCTCCAACTTCTTTGATATCTGGTTAGCAAGGCAGGCCAATCAACAAGAAGTCGACGGGCTTTTAACGCTTATCGAGCGTGCTCGAAGTTTATCTGTCCAGTCCGGTAAAGAGGTTCGCCTATGTGGTGGCGAGCATTGTGATGGCAATTGGTCTGAACAAGCGTCACTGCGCTTTGCATCGTCGACGATTGAGCGTCATTTCTTTCAGCAAAATACTCGCATACGCTGGCAAGGTTTCCCTCCTCAAAGGCGTTATATCTTATTTTTACCAACTGGCTTATCCAGTTATCAAAATGGCTCTTTTTACATTTGCAATGAAAACAGTCAGGCGCAGCGATTATTAATGAATCAAAGTGGTCGCGCTTATCTGGATGATCAAAGCTATGAGGTAAGCAAGTGCCTTTGAATCATAGAAAACAAAGAGGTTGGGTGTTGCTTGAAGTGCTTATTGTATCAGCCTGCGTAGCATTCGTTTTGTCGGCAGCGCAAAGGCAACAGGCACAGCTTGATCAACAGCTGCATACATTGTTAAACGAACACGAAGATACGTCTAAAAACCGCTTTCAGTATCAGGCTAAAGAATTGTTTGAATTAGATATTCCGATCTCTGAAAACGCTTTCAATCGGCCTTTGTGTCAGCAGTGTCGCGCAGGGGAGCTTCGTGCTTTACTTAGTTATGAGTTGAACCAATGGTAATGACTGGAGCACTCAATAGCAAAAGAGCTAAGCAAGGTTTTCTGATATTGGAAGTGCTTGTAGCAATCGCTATTTTAATGGGCCTGATGCTGTTAATACTCCCTGCCATTCATCGATTTGAAGCCCAATTAACGATCCGCCAGCAGGTTCTTCAGCTTGCTGAGTTAGAAACCTTTGTTCAAGATCAGTTTATAGCTCAGTTTTCTCGTCTAGGTGGATATGGGTGTTTAGCGGGTATGTCTCAAGTCGAAGTTGGCTCTAGTGCATTGAAACCCATAAGGCTCAACCACTACTCTTTGGATGCAGAGTCTGATTGGCTTCAAGCGAGTGATATCGGTGCCTGTGCAAGTTATGGCTCTGTCTCTGGTTCGTTAGTACAAGTGGACCATGTCTGTGATGGGTTAAACGTGGGGGATTGGATGTCGGTCAGCAACTGCTCTTACATTGAGCAGGGGCAAGTGCTGTCAATGTCTGCATCTGACTTTAAGGTTCAGATACCATCTCAAGTACTTACGGATAGTGTGCTAGTAAGCAGGGATATGCCATTTTATTGGTTCATTAAACAAGGTAAATCAGGAGCCAATGCTCTGTGGCGTCGCCCAGCCTTATCCGGAAATGCTTTAGAGCTTTCACCAAATGTTTCGCGTATGCGAGTGTACCCCATACTCGATTACGACGAAGATGGTGTGGCGGATGAAGTGCGTGTTGACTATGGGGTCATGCCCGTTCGTAAATTAGCCGGTTTATTGCTTGAATATCAGTATTATCAGTTGAACTGTACGGTAACCGATAGGTTGTTTTCATACGACACCTTACGAGGCGATACGTGGCAATACGATGGCGTCTGCAGTCGCGTAGGCAAATTGCTTATCAATGTGAGGGGGGAACGCTGATGAGCAAAGTGTATCGCGGATGGGTGTCAGTACCGGTGTTAATGTTGGTGATCGTATTTGGAATGTTGATGGTGCGCTATCAAACCAGTCTTCAAAGCAATGAGCTGTGGCGAACTCAACAGAAATTGTCTCGTGAAAATACGATTTGGCATGAAAGCTATGTGTTGCTCTCTTTTATGTCAGCTTCAGTGAGCCTGTGCAGTGATTTTTGTTCACCAGAAAGTGGTCATTGGACTAAAAATAATACGTCTGTGGGTCACGTGTGGTTACAAAAGCAGCGCGTCAATCATTTGGCGGTGGAGCGTTGGTGTGTGACTCGAGACCAGCAACGCATACGTTGCTGGTGGATACACGATGACGGGCGCTATTCAACCTTAGTCTTGAATCATTGAGATTTGTGTTCGAGCTTATGTTCAACAGAGCAAAACGGTGTTTGATTATGGTCATACACCGCGTGACTCTTTGGAACAAAGGTGCCACAGGTCGAACATTTCACCATGGGTTCTTCATGGTTGGTGTCTTTAGTTTTCTTGACTGATTTCGATTTTGCCATGATTGCTTTGGCAAATTGTCGATAAATCACCCAGCCAATAGCAAAAACCAGAATAAAAAATAATAAACGTACAATCATGCTCTTTACCTTCGCCTTGTAATTCCACGACAATAACACTCATATAATCTAACAGAGCGTCTGAGATAGCAACGAAATGACCATTCGAGTAGCCATGGCCCAACTGGATATGCTGGTTGGCGACATTAAAAATAACACGGAATCTGTAATTGCACAGTCTCTTATCGCACGAGACGAGCAAAATGCAGATGTGATTGTCTTTCCCGAATTAACCTTAACAGGTTATCCACCAGAGGATTTACTGCTACGTCCAAGCCTTAGGCCACGCATCGAAGCTGCATTGGCACAAATTTTAGAGCAAGTTCATGACATCTATGTTGTGGTAGGTTACCCGAGGGACATTGACGGTGAGCTATTTAACTGTGCTGGTGTATTTTATCAAGGCCAAATATTAGGTGAGTACTGCAAGCAGAAACTGCCTAATTTCCAAGTATTTGATGATAAGCGCTACTTTCAAGCGGGTAATACGGCTTGTATTGTGGGGATCAAAGGCATCAAAGTCGGCCTAAGCATTTGTGAAGATATTTGGCATCCAGAACCTATTGCACAAGCGAAAGAGGCCGGTGCTGAGCTGATATTGAATCTGAATGCCTCGCCTTTCCATATCGAGAAGATGGGCGTGCGTGAACAGTTGCTTCATCGCCGTGCCAGTGAAAACCAGTTGCCAATTGTGTATGTGAATTACATGGGCGCACAAGATGAGTTGGTCTATGAAGGTGGTTCCTTTGTGGTTGACGCACAAGGTGTCAAAGTAAGACAGGCCCCTTGGTATGAAACTGGTTTGTATTGTGTCGACTTCACTATTGCGGAAGACCGCCAGCCACGTTTAGAGCCGATCCGAGGCGACATCGCATCAACGCTTGATGTTGAAGCCAGTGTTTATCAAGCGATGGTAACAGGGCTGCGTGAATACATAGAAAAGAATCGCTTCAAAGGCATTGTTTTAGGTTTGAGTGGCGGTATTGACTCGGCTTTGTCACTAGCTGTAGCGGTAGACGCCATCGGTGCGGATCGCGTACAGGCGGTTATGATGCCCTATACCTACACATCTTCTATGAGTCTTGAAGATGCACAGGAAGAAGCCAAATTGCTGGGAGTGGAGTATAGCGTATTGCCTATCGAACCCATGGTAGCCGCTTTTATGGACACGTTAGCACCGGAGTTTGAGGGGTACGCACGTGATACGACGGAAGAGAATTTACAAGCTCGTACGCGTGGTGTAACACTGATGGCCATCTCGAATAAGAAAGGTTATATGGTGTTAACCACGGGTAATAAGAGCGAAATGGCCGTTGGCTATGCCACCTTATACGGCGATATGGTGGGCGGCTATTCGGTACTGAAAGACGTCTTCAAAACGTTAGTGTTTCGTCTTTGTCGTTACCGTAATTCGTTAGGGTATGTGATTCCCGAGCGTGTTATTACACGCCCGCCAAGCGCCGAATTAGCACCCGATCAAATTGATGAGGACTCGCTGCCTAGCTACGATGTACTGGATGAAATTTTACATAAGTACATTGAGCAGGACATGAGTGCAGAGGCGATTTTAGCGTCAAATGAATTCGATCGTGAAACCGTTTATCGTGTCTTGCGATTAGTAGATTTGAACGAATACAAACGACGCCAAGCGCCAACAGGGGTGCGAATTACTGAGCGTGGCTTTGGTCGAGATCGCCGCTATCCAATGACCAACGGTTGGCATATTGGCGATTAACGTTCGATGAAACCATTAAGTGTAGACAAATAGGCAGCCACTTGGCTGCCTATTTTTTTATCGTTAAAGTAAGTCTAAATGTTGCATAGCAGTACGGATGGCGGCTTTACTGCTTTGCTCAAGTGGCATCATAGGAAAGCGTGCTTCTTCTGAGCAAAGGCCTAGTAAAGATAGGGCGTATTTTGCTCCCGCAGGGTTGGGTTCTAAGAAAAGTGAGGCATGTAACGCGAACAGTTTGTCTTGTAAGGCAGCAGCTTCGACAAACTTTCCTTCACGGCACAGACGGTGAAGTTCAACGACTTGCGCTGGTGCTACGTTGGCACTTACTGAAATACAACCGTTGCCACCTCCAACATTGTAGGCGACACAGGTCACATCATCGCCGCTTAAAAAACTGAAAGGCTTGTTAATTAACGCGCGTTCTCGAATCGGGCGTGTTAGATCCCCTGTTGCATCTTTAACCCCGACGATACGCTCTAATTTCGCCAACTCTGCTAAGGTTGCGACCTCTAAACCAACCACTGAGCGAGGAGGAATATTGTACAAAATAATGGGCAATTCAGTGTTGTTGTGAACATGTTCGTAGTGAGCAAATAAACCGCGCTGATTAGGGCGGTTATAATAGCCAGCAACATGTAAGGTTGCATCGGCTCCTGCTTGTGTCGCAAAGTTCGAATATTCAACCGCTTCAATTGGGTTGTTTGAGCCTGCTCCAGCAATAACTGGGACGGCTTTATTGGTTTCTTCTACGGTTATTTCAACGACACGTTTATGCTCTGCTTCACTCAGGGTAGGGCTTTCGCCTGTTGTGCCAACAGGTACTAAGCCATTAATGCCAGAGTCAATTTGCCAGCGAACCATGCGACGTAACGCATCTTCATCAAGCTGATTATTAGAAAAGGGCGTGATTAAAGCAGTGATTGCACCGTGAAACATACTGTTACCTCATTTATTGTGTAAACAGCATGTTGGCTTGAAGGTATCCCGTCGGCAAACATGCTGCCGGGGATTTTATTAGATTACATCCACACGTCAGCGTCGCAAGGTTTCTTACCCTTACGTTTATCGCCGTTGTGTTTAGAAGTGATTGTAACCTGAGTCATTTAAAATTGTTCATACTATAAATATTGATGGGGATTATGCTGAAGGTTTTTACTGAGTTAGTCAACGGTGAATTGCTATTGTTTGAGTATTTTTATTCGCTTTTATTGGGGAGTTTCTAGCGCGTAAATAACGGACTGTTTCAGTGGTGTACTATCATTGATTACGATTATGTTTAATTAGCGAGTTTTGCTCTTCTAGAAGGTTTATAAAGGACGTATTGGCATTCCAATACGTCCTTTCTATACGTTGGAAAATGCTAGTTTTGATCAAAAATATGTGCTTTGAATTGCGCTAGTTCAGCGCTGAGTTTTTGATACCCTTTGCGATTTAAATGCAGTCGGTCACCCTCAAATAAACTTTCATCTACGTTGCCCTGTTTGTCTAAAATAACGTTATTAGTATCTACGTAAAGCGTATTAGGTCGAGTTCGTGCCAGTTGTTTCAGCATCTTATTCGTGTTTTCAACAGTGCTGCTCATCGCTAAGCGGGTTGGGCTAAGTTTTACCCCTAAAATAGTAACGGGAATTCCCGGTAAATGACGATCCACTTTTTCCAGTAGACTGACGTAACGGTCTATAACCTTATTACTGCTATGCTTGTTACCAATGTCATTGTCACCGGCATATAGCACTAGAGAACGTGGTTGGTAGGGTAAAATAATGCGTTCAAAGTAATAGACGCATGCATCAATGGTTGCACCATTAAAGCCTAAGTTAACGGTTTCATTGCTATCAAATGGTGCGTCGTAGTCAGACCAAAACTTAATGGTAGAGCTGCCATAAAAAGCCACAGGGCGTTTCTCAAAACGTCGATGAGCAGACCGGAACTCCAATTCTCGAACATCAGACTCAAATTCTACGTCGATCTGATTAACGCTCCTTACGTTTGAAATACAGCCTTCGCGGCGGCTTAGTATTGGATGCTTCTTGATTTCTTGAGCCAGCTCTTGAGCTTCAATGACCACTTTACGAAACTCTTCTTGGTAGTCTGCTAAAAACTGTTTCAACGCGACTTTGTCATGAATATCGACTCGCTCCGAAATGCGAAAAGCAGGCTTGATTACAACTGTGTAGATATTATGATCCGCGCGTTTATCAAAGTTTGCGACCGCAATTGGAACAATCCAGGGTTCCTCATCCTCGGGAAGAGAGCCCGCAAGTTCAAAGACATAAGGCAGTAATTCACCTGGAGACTGATCCGTTGCGAAGCTCTTGCCTTCTGGAGAAATCAACAAAGGCGTATCAGAGCGCAGCGTCGCTTGACCATCCGCAATAAAATTATCGTAAACATCGGTGCCAGGTGTCAGCGCTCCCCAGCTATCCACAAAAATATTTCCAAACCGCTCGTAATACGCATCGCGCCAGTATTCAAATTCCTTACTACGACGGACAACGCGCTGCGCTGCGGTGCCGTACTGTTTATAAATTACCATGGAGCTAATGAACTGCGCATCTAGTGAGTAGCGGAAACCATTTGCTAACTGAGTGCTCCCCGAACCTAATAAATGATTATAGATAAACAGGCAGCCTTGTTTTTTAGGCAAGTTTTCCATGCCTTTGATAATGTACGGGACTTGTTTAAAGGCTTGTTTAAATTGTTCGGTCGCAAAACGGCGCACATCGGTATCGTTTTGTTCTTCAGGGAGAGTATTAACGCTATCGTAAATGTGAGCCAATTTATTGTAGAAGGCATTCTCACGCTGAAGGTCTTTGAGAATATCTAGGCTCATACCCGCTACCGTTCGTTCAATACGCGTCCCGTAATGAAGACAGCGGTACAAAACACCAAAGGCTTCATCCGTTGTTACGGTGTTCTTTAACAGTGAGCCCACCTTGTAAAGGGGTGAGCTGACGGGTAACACGGCTGCATTTTGCTCAATCATGCTGTTGACCGCTAAGACTTCATCTCCAGCGATTTGCGATAAGTAGCGCATGCGTGCAGAAACCAGATGAGTACCGATCAACCAAATTAAGCGGTACCAATATTTGATGCCTAGCTTCGGAGTTTGTTCAAACAATTCGAGTAAATCGTCACGGCTAACATACAGCACCGTTGAATCACGAGAGCTGATAATCGTGGCGCGATTGCGTTGGCCCGAAGGATTAGTGCACCAAGCTAATACGGTTCCTGTTCGAGAAATGGTTCGAGTGGTGATGATGTCGCCAGCTTCGGTCTGATAGCTGACAACGGCTTTTCCTTGGACAAGTAAATACAGGCCATCTTCAGGCTGGTCTTGTTGTGAAAGGATGTCTCCCTGATGCGCTAAAATAATATGAGATTTTTTTGCGATCGCATGTATTTCATTTTGGGTGAAGCCTTCGCAGAAGGCGGTGTCAGATAAAAAAGCAACGGACTGTTTGATCGGTTGCTGTTGTAGTTCTGGGTTAATTAGAGGTCGTGTTTCTTCAAATGCCAACGATTCATTGGAGAAAAAAGGGCGTGTCTGATTTTGAATTGAAGTTAGAACAGGTAGAGATTCGCAGTACAGAAATGTTAAAAAGTGGTCTGAAAATTCCGTATCAGAATCCAATATTTTTTGTAATTCTGCGATAGGCCAACTAATCAATTTACAGGCTTTTGTTGCCTGAAAGCTGGTTGCGTAGCGAGACGGTTGGCGAAAAGCTGACCAGCCGATAGGTGCAAATTCTTGGTTGATGAGACCTACATGATAGGACTTGCCTGACTCTTGAAGAGGAATGGAAATTGAAATTTCACCCGACATTAAAAAATAAAGAGAGTGTCCCACCTCAAATTGCTGAGCCAGCATATCACCCGCATGTAACTCCTTCAGTTGGACAAGCTCATTTAGGGTTTGAATGACTTGTTTAGAGGCCTTCTCTGCAAAAGGAAGTGCACTCACATAATTCGATAAATCCATTAAACCACCTTGATGATGACATGTTGGTGTTGAAATTTGCTGACGAACATATTGACTAATAATTGTGACAAATAGAACGATGTTCGCCGTACCTTGATAGTTACGCTGTCTTGAAAAGATGCAAAATGTATTCCTCTTGCCGTTTAAATAAGGCGGCTTAAGTCTTTCTGATTGCTACTTTATTTTCGTTAAATTACTACAAAGGTTGCTCGTTAGGGAAGGGTGTAAGCTTGACGACACGCTTTTTTATTGTCTTTAGGAAAACGATGAGTGGGATTTTATTGATCTCTTAGTAAATACATTCCTAATGTACATTATCCTCATTTGAAACGCTTATTTATCAGACAGTTAAAGTTTTATCACTTTGTTTTACCAAAGATTTATTTTTGTAAAACAGTCAACATCTTACTTGAGTAGTCGTCAGACTATGCTAAACCTTAAATATCTTCAGAGACTATTAGTGGCTCTTCTGACAGAGCGCTTAGTTGATATCCTGGGTAGCCGTTGTGACGTGTGCGTGCCCACAGACTGTATATAAGGGGATCCCGCGATGAGTATTTTTGATCATGTCCAATCTCGTTTTGATGCTCAAAAAGAAGAAGAACTGTCACTCGACGAGTACTTAACCTTATGCAAAGACAACCCTGCTGCGTATGCATCCGCTCCAGAGCGTCTTTTGATGGCTATTGGTGACCCTGAAGTTATCGATACATCAAAAGATTCCAGAAGCAGTCGCATCTTTTCTAATAAGTTGATTAAACGCTATCCAACATTTGAACACTTCTATGGCATGGAAGATTCAATTGAAAAAATTGTCGCGTTTTTAACGCATGCGGCGCAGGGATTAGAGGAATCCAAGCAAGTGCTGTACTTATTAGGACCTGTGGGTGGTGGTAAATCTTCTTTAGCTGAAAAGCTAAAAGAGCTGATGCAATCTGTGCCATTTTACGCCATTAAAGACTCCCCTGTTTTTGAATCACCTCTGTCACTGTTTGATGTGAACGAAGACGGTGAAATCTTGCGAGAAGAATATGGTATCCCGAATCGTTATTTGAAAAGTGCCATGTCCCCTTGGGCGGCGAAACGTCTAAGGGAGTTTAACGGTGACATACAGAAGTTTAGGGTTGTAAAAATCTATCCTTCAGCAATCAAACAAATTGCTATTTCTAAGACAGAACCAGGTGATGAGAACAACCAAGATATCTCAGCGCTGGTCGGTAAAGTCGATATTCGTAAACTGGAATTCTTTGAACAAAATGATGCCGATGCGTACAGCTATTCCGGCGGTCTATGCCGTGGTAACCGCGGCATTATGGAATTTGTGGAGATGTTCAAAGCGCCAATTAAGGTCTTGCATCCACTATTGACTGCGACTCAAGAAGGTAATTACAACGGTACTGAGGGGCTTGGGGGAATTCCTTTTGACGGTATTATCTTAGCTCACTCGAATGAGTCAGAGTGGCAAGCGTTTAAGAATAACAAAACCAACGAAGCCTTCATTGACCGTGTTTACACCGTCAAAGTGCCTTATTGTTTACGTGTTACTGAAGAGATGAGTATCTATCAGAAACTACTTGAACACTCTTCTTTAAATCATGCTCCGTGTGCGCCGGATACCTTAAAAATGCTGGCTCAGTTTTCAGTATTGTCTCGTGTTAAAGAGCCTGAAAATTCCAGTATTTTCTCCAAAATGCGTATTTATGACGGGGAATCACTCAAAGACGTTGATCCTAAAGCTAAATCACTTCAAGAGTATAAAGATGCAGCGGGTGTGAACGAAGGTATGGACGGTTTATCGACACGTTTTGCTTTTAAGATTCTATCTCGAGTGTTCAACTTCGATCCAACAGAGGTTGCGGCTAACCCAGTACATTTAATGTACGTGTTAGAGCAGCAGATTGAACAAGAGCAGTTTGATCAAGAGCGTCATGATCGATATTTACGGGCACTAAAAGAATTCATCGCACCGCGTTATGTAGAGTTTATAGGTAAGGAAATTCAAACCGCATACTTAGAATCTTATTCAGAGTACGGCCAAAATATTTTTGATCGTTATGTGACGTATGCTGATTTTTGGATTCAAGATCAGGAATATCGTGATCCAGAAACGGGCGATATCTTAGACCGTTCAGCAATTAACGATGAACTGGAGAAGATCGAGAAACCAGCCGGCATCAGTAATCCAAAAGACTTCCGGAATGAAGTGGTGAACTTTGTCCTACGCGCACGGGCTAATAATAGCGGCCAAAACCCTAGTTGGCTGAGCTATGAAAAACTACGTGTCGTGATAGAGCGTAAGATGTTCTCTAACACAGAAGATTTGTTACCAGTGATTTCTTTCAATGCCAAGTCTTCCACAGAGGATCAGCGTAAGCATAACGAATTTGTGAAACGAATGGTTGAGCGTGGCTACACTGAAAAACAAGTGCGTTTATTGTCTGAATGGTATCTACGTGTGCGCAAATCTCAGTAGGTAGAATTGAGTTGTTACCTAAACTAGATTGTCAGAGGAGGTGCGAGCATGTCTTACATAATTGACCGCCGCCTAAATGGGAAGCACAAGAGTAGCGTCAACCGTCAACGCTTTTTGCGCCGTTATCGCGAACATATTCGTAAAGCAGTGGAGGAAGCGGTAAATCAGCGCAGCATACAAGACTTAGATCGTGGTGAACAAATCACGATCCCTAAGCGTGACATTCATGAGCCTCACTTTGGTCATGGTGAAGGGGGAATTGGGTCTATAGTCCATCCTGGTAATAAAGAATTTTCTTCCGGGGATCGTATACCGAAACCAGAGGGCGGCGGCGGTCAGGGCTCTGGTCAAGGTGATGCATCGAATCAAGGTGAGGGGGAAGACGATTTCGTTTTTCAAATCTCTCAAGAAGAGTTTCTCAACTTTGTGTTTGAAGATTTGGCATTACCAAATTTGGTACGTAAGAACCTCAAAGAAATTAAAGAATTTAGCCTAAAGCATGCTGGCGTGGTGTCTGAAGGGACGCCCTCAAAACTAAACATAGTGCGCTCAATGCGTAATGCATATGCTCGCCGTATGGTCATGAGTAGTGGTTCACGTAAGAAGTTAGCCGAAGTGGAGGCCGAGCGTGATGCCATCTTAGCCTTAGCGAGTGATACCGCGCCAGAAGAAAAAGCCAAGCTTGAATGGCTAGATGAGCAGATTGCATTATTGAAACAAAAAATTGAGCGAACACCTTTTTTAGACACTTACGACTTGCGCTATAACCATCATGTCAAAGAGCCTCTTCCTAGTACTAAAGCCGTGATGTTTTGTATCATGGATGTTTCAGGTTCCATGACGCAAGAAACCAAAAATGTCGCCAAGCGATTCTTTATCCTGCTGTATCTGTTCCTAACACGAAATTATGAAAAAATTGATGTGGTATTTATACGGCATCACACCAGTGCTAAAGAGGTATCGGAAGAAGAGTTTTTCTATTCTCGGGAAACCGGCGGCACCATCGTTTCCAGTGCATTGAAGCTGATGGAAAAAATTGTCAAAGATCGCTATTCGCCTGAGCAATGGAATATTTACGCGGCGCAAGCTTCCGACGGCGATAACTGGGACGACGACTCACGCATTTGTCGAAAAATCATGGAAGAGAACATTGTGGATCTAGTGCAGTATTTTACCTATATCGAGATCACACCAAGAGAACATCAAAGCTTGTGGCATTCCTATGAGCAAGTACAAGCGAATCATCCTAAAAGCTTTGCTATGCGAAATATAGTAGAGGTAGGTGATATTTACCCTGTATTCCGAGATCTCTTCCAAAGGAGGCAACATGAGTCGAACCAATAAAGAGTCCGACCTTCTGTCTCAAGGGCCTGATTGGTCGTTTGAATTAATTCAGAAGTACGACGAAGAAATTAGCAAAATCGCGGCTGATTTTGGTCTGGATACGTATCCGAATCAAATCGAAATCATCAGTTCTGAACAAATGATGGATGCCTATGCATCGGTAGGTATGCCACTCGGATACCATCATTGGTCCTACGGTAAGCAATTTTTAGAAACCGAACAAAACTATAAGCGTGGCCGTATGGGATTGGCCTATGAGATTGTTATTAACTCCTCTCCCTGTATTGCCTATCTTATGGAAGAGAACAATATGATGATGCAGGCCTTAGTCATCGCCCATGCTTGCTATGGTCACAACTCATTTTTTAAAGGCAATTACTTATTTCAAACATGGACCGATGCAACCGCCATTATTGATTATCTAGTGTTCGCTAAAAAATACATTTTAGAGTGCGAAGAGAAGTATGGCATTGAAGAAGTTGAGTTAACGTTAGATTCATGTCATGCGCTGATGAACTTTGGTGTCGACCGTTATAAACGTCCTGTTCCAATTTCTATGATTGAAGAAAAAGCCCGTCAGGATGAGCGAGAAAAGATTCTTCAGCAGCAGGTCAATGATCTGTGGCGAACCATTCCTATCATGGATAAAGCGGAGCAGCAGAGCAAAAATGAGTTTGTCTTCCCCAGTGAGCCTCAAGAAAATTTGCTGTATTTTCTTGAAAAAAATGCACCATTACTAAAACCTTGGCAGCGTGAAATCATTCGTATTGTGCGTAAAATGGCACAATACTTTTATCCTCAAAGGCAAACTCAAGTTATGAATGAGGGCTGGGCTTCGTTTTGGCATTACACACTCATGAATGAATTGTATAACCGGGGGAAAGTTGAAGAGGGCTTTATTTTAGAGTTCCTGCAATCCCATACGAATGTCGTGAGTCAGCCGAGCTTTGATTCACCTTACTATTCAGGCATTAACCCATACGCGCTTGGTTTTGCGATTTACACGGATATTAAGCGTATGTGTGAAAACCCTACCGATGAAGATCGGGAATGGTTTCCAGATATTGTTGGTAAACCATGGGTTGAGGTGTTGGATTTCGCTATGCGAAACTTCAAAGATGAGAGCTTTATTTTGCAGTTCTTGTCCCCTAAAGTGATGCGGGACTTTCGTTTCTTTGGCGTAGAAAATGATGTCTTAGATACCTACGTTGAGGTGAAAGAGATTCATAACAGTAGTGGCTATCAAGGGTTACGCCAGCGTCTGGCACAGCAATACAACCTCAGTCATCGAGAACCAAATATTCAAGTGCAGAGAGTCAATATCTATGGTGATCGGAGCTTAGTGCTTAAACATACGATGGACCATAGTCGTCCGCTTAATGAGGATACGATTGAAGTTGTGAAGCATTTCAAACGTTTATGGGGGTTTGATGTGCGACTAGAATCTTGGGATGGCGATCAGCTAGAACAAACCTACACCAGTCAAATTAACTCTGAAGAAACTCACTCTTAGTCAGTCATAGGGCGCAAAAAAGGGCTATCTATTGATAGCCCTTGCGAATAGTGTATAAAATGCATTGAAAGGTTAGATATTGAGCTTGTTGCTGGTTTTTAAGCGTTCAATCATTTCTACCTCGTTATCGATCTCTTCGACGCGATGATTCATCCCTTCAATAGAAGAAATGCTGCTTTGTACATCTTGAGTAGCCATTTCAGACATTTCACTCAGGCTACTGATTTGATTCGAAAGAGTTGTCGTACTTTCTAGTAATTTACCCATAAATGAATCAATTTTGTCTATGCTAAGCTCAATAGAGCCAACTGAGCTGTCCACTGCATGAATCGTTTCGCCGGTTTGGTCTAAGCTTTTTTGCGTGTTTTGTGACAACTGACGAACTTCATCTGCGACAACGGCAAAGCCTCGACCAGCTTCACCTGCTCGTGCGGCTTCAATTGCAGCATTGAGAGCAAGTAAGTTAGTTTGGTCAGCAATACCCGAAATGACTTTTAAAATACTCAGAACACGTTCAGCGTTTTCTTTTAATTCTTTTACATTAGAGACCATTTCAGTTCGGTCTTTCTCTTGTGCTTGGATGGCTTGGCTAAACTGTGAGAATTCAGAGGTTACGTCAGTTACGACATTTTGTGTCGAACTTGAATAGTTTGTCACCCGCTCAAAACTGGCCGTTACTTCTTGTAATAGCGGACGGTATTCAGATAAGTGATGAATAAGGTTCTCTTGAAGTTTATTCAGCTGTTGGCTGCTATTAAGCTGGGTTAATAGGAAGTATTCACGAAAATTCGCATAGTGCACTGGGAATTTATCAACAAAGTAATCTTTAAAGCGATCCCCTTGATTGACTTTAAAAAAGAACAACCCTGTAAGGGTTTGGTTCATGTGTATGCCTAGAATCTCCCCAAAAGTTGAGTAACCAGCGGCTTTAATGTCTTTGAAACTGGTGACTTTGTTGAGATCGTTTGGGTTGTTAAGACGACGCAAAATACAGTCATTGGCAATCATGGCCACAGGCTTGGATGGCTTATCTTGCATAAAGTTTTGAAATGCGCGTTCGGTACTGCCAGCGAAATCTTTTGCTTTCACTAAGACGAGCTCGTCACCAAAATCGAGGTCACAGAAGAAGTGAATCAGTCCTGCACTGGTGTCTATTGCAGCCACTGAGCGAATAAATAGCTCATTGCGAATGTTGACTGCAAAAGTGTGTCCCGTTAGCTTGCTTTCTAAGTCCGAAGGCTGGCAGTGAAAGTAGTGACACAAGTGATCAATGATATTGATCACTTTGCCTGTTTTTTTAGAAATAACACTGCTGACATTACGTCGCATCGCATCGGCTTCAGCAATGACAAACGATTCATTAGTCGACTCGAAATTATGAGTTTTAAGAATTCCAAATCGAGTATCTGTTTTCATTTTAACAAAGGCGACCACAGCACAGTTGTGCGCGACTTTCTTACCGTCATGAACTAATGCTTGTTGAAAGTCGAGCTTCCCTCCAGCAGAGCCACCTAAGAAATGGCAAGGAAACTCGCCAGTGGCGTACATAGCTTGCATGAAAAAGTTTTCTGAAGATGATAAGCCGTCGATAAAGGTAAGAGCGATGGTATCGTTGAAGTGGACAGGGAAGGGCAGCTTTACTTGATTGAACTCCTTCTCAATCGCTTTAATACGTTGTTTTTTGGACAGTCTAATCTCACCTGAGCGTAAGTCATCACAGTGCAGAGGAATAGACTGAATGTTTACTTCGTCAAAAAGGTCGCTACTAAAGCTTTGTAATACAATATTATCCCACTGGCCATTTGCTTGCTGATACATATTACTTTGACCACTGTTCAATTCACCAGCGGTCATGATACCGATGATTTTTGAACAGAATGGCGCGCAACTTTTGATTTTATTGACGGTGGATTCAAAATTCAGATTGGGTGATATATAGGCAAGAATCAAACGTGTTTCGGCATGCTTAAAAGACAAAGGAGCCAGTGACTCCGAAGAGATTTGTCCTGAGTTAAGCTGTATTACATTAGAAAATTCGCTTTTTGATTGCCCTTGTTCAGAGAGTCTTTCGCGTTTAAACCAAGCCATGTGTTGTTTCCTAATATAAGCGTTGCTTTGACTCCAGTGTATGCTTCTCTAAAATGTAAACCTATTGTGTTTATGTAAATTTAGGTGGCTTTTTGATACACGTCAATGACATAACTGAAGGAGGGTTAGACGTCTAACTCGGTTGCAACTGGCTTAATGCCGCAAAACATCAGTGTTAAATTTCGAAAGCCTAGCTCTATGTCCGGTCCATCTAGCCCTTTAATGCTTTGATCTAACAGCGCAATATAACGCTGCATGTAAGCTAAACTATTAAGAGCTAGCCTTTGATTTGCGCTTTCATAAATGGGAACTCTCTTGTCCCATATGCGTAATTGTTGACAGGCAGCACGTAGCCCTTTTTGCTGGGCTAAATGGCCCAGCTGCGCCAAAGTGGTCAGTTCACGATTAAAAAGCCAAAGCATAATGCTGTCTTCCACGCCTTCGGCACGCAGCTGGTTAAGGCAGTGAAGCGCTTCTTTTAGCTTACCTGTTAACAAACGATCACTGAGATCGTAGATGGAATATCGACTGGAATCGGCCACACTTTCAGCAATGGTCTGCTGTGATAATTGAGCACCTGGTCCATGGCTCAAGAGTAATTTTTCCAGCTCTTGCGAAAGTGCTAATAAGTTACCTTCACCGCGTTCGCATAGGATGGCAGCCGCTTCTTTGTCTAATTGTAAGTTCAAAGATTTAGCGCGTTGCTGTACCCAAGTAGGCAATCGGCTGGCATCAATTGGCCAAACTTGAACGAAAGTCCCAGCTTGCTCCAGTGAGCTAAACCATTTGGTTTTTTGAGTTTTGGCGTCGACCTTAGGTAATGACAGCAGAACCATATTATCGAGATTCATATGTTGAGCAACTTGAGCAAGCGCTTTGCTGTGCTTTTCAGACATTTTATCAATTTGGATATCAAACAAACGTCTTGTGGAGAACAAAGATAAAGCCTGCATTTCATTGATCACATCTTGCCAGTCAAACTGGGCGTCTGCGACGAATCTTAGGCGCTCTTCTATGCCGTGTTGTGTTGCATACAGGCGTACGCTGTCACAGGCCTCTTGGCACAGTAATACTTCGTCACCCGAGACAATATAAATAGGCTGCAGCCCTTTTTCTAAAGACTGGTTAAGCTGATCAGGACGAATTTTCATATTAGAACGGCGCGTAATTTAAGTCGTATACCAGCTCTTCGGCAAGCTGACTGCTGACGCGTTGCATTTGTTCGGCATTGTAAGCGGCCTTAATACTTTGTTCCGCATCTTGGTTATTCAACATGATAGACGTACTGACTGTACGAGGACCCCATAGGGCTTTACCTGTTTCATTGCGAATGAAGTAAGTTGCACTGATTCTTCGTTGGACTTGGGTGATGTCATTATCTGTGGCGCGAGCCATGACGGTGTCTTCGGTGTTCAATGGATTGACTTTCAATTCGTATAAATTAGCGCTAGGTTCGGCATCAATGGTCTCGATACCTGCTTGTGCCAAAGCAATACGTAAATCTCGGTTGAAGTCTTGAGAATGATCACTTAGTGATACAACTAAGGTTTGCAGTTGCGCAGGGACATTAAGTTCGCCACGTAGTTGAAAACCACATGCAGACAACAGCAGAGTTACAACGAGTATTGGAATGAACCAAAGTGAGCGGAGTTGCAAAGACATATAATTCCCATAAAAAAAGGGATGGCCTAAGCCACCCCTTGAGTCACTTAGTTTGCGACGATGTTTACCAAGCGTCCCGGTACAACAATTACTTTACGGACGGTTTTACCGTCGATAAATTTCTGAACGTTAGGATTAGCAAGGGCTTGAGCTTCGACATCTTTGCTGTCTGCGTTAGCAGAAACCGTAATTTCAGCACGCTTCTTACCCAGTACTTGGACTACGATAGTCAGTTCATCTTTAATTAATGCGGCTTCATCGACTGAAGGCCAGCCAGCATCTACCACGTTACCTTCGTAACCGAGTTCACTCCAAAGCTGGTGTGAAATATGAGGTACGATCGGTGCAAGTAGAAGCGTCGCTGCTTCAAGTGCTTCACGTTCTACTGCAAGGCCAAGCTCAGATTGATCTTCGAACTTGCTCACCTCATTACACAGTTCCATTACTGCGGCGATTGCCGTATTGAAGGTTTGGCGGCGCTCAATATCATCGCTTACTTTACTAATGGTTTCGTGCGTTTTACGGCGCAGAGCTTTCTGGTCGCCATTCAATGCTTCAACATCCAGTTTGCCCGGTGTGCCAGCATTGTTATGACGGTAAGCAAGTGCCCATAGGCGACGTAGGAAACGAGATGCTCCGTCTACGCCAGCATCGTTCCACTCTAGAGATTGCTCTGGTGGCGCAGTGAACATAATGAATAGGCGAACGGTGTCGGCACCATATTTTTCAATCATCTCTTGAGGGTCAACTGTGTTGCCCTTAGATTTCGACATCTTAGTACCGTCTTTGTTTACCATACCTTGCGTTAGTAGACGCTTGAAGGGTTCGTCAGAGGTTACCAAGCCTGCATCACGCAGCAATTTATGGAAGAAGCGTGCGTACAATAGATGCAAGATAGCGTGTTCAACACCACCGATGTATTGGTCAACTGGAAGCCAGTAGTTGGCTTCTTCAGTTAGCATGGCATCATCAGAATCTGGACAGCAGTACCGCGCGAAGTACCAAGACGATTCCATAAAGGTGTCAAATGTATCTGTTTCGCGCTCAGCAGGCTGACCGTTGTATGTTGTTGCAGAGAACTCAGGATTGTTCTTGATAGGTGAGTTCACACCATCCATAACAACATCTGTTGGCAGTTCAACGGGTAGCTGGTCGTGTGGTGTTGTGACAACTGAGCCGTCTGCAAGGTTGATCGTCGGGATAGGCGTTCCCCAGTAACGTTGACGGCTAACCCCCCAGTCACGTAGACGGTAGTTAACTTTACGCTCACCAATGCCTTTGTCAGTCATGAACGCCGAAATCGCATCAAATGCCGCAGCAAACTCTAACCCGTCAAATTCGCCGGAATTGCACAGAATACCTTTTTCAGTGAAAGCAGCAGCGCTGAGATCAATGGCTTCGTCGTTAGCCGGTTGAATAACTTGCTTAACGGGTAGACCGTACTTTTCGGCAAACTCAAAGTCACGTTGGTCGTGGGCTGGTACCGACATAACGGCACCTGAACCGTAATCCATCAAAACAAAGTTTGCTGCAAAGACTGGTACGGCTTCACCGGTAACAGGGTGGATAGCTTTGAAGCCCGTATCCATGCCTTTTTTCTCAACCGTTGCAAGGTCTGCTTCAGTTGTAGACGTATTTTTGCTCTCGTCAACAAATGCCGCAAGGTCAGCATTGGTTTCTGCGGCTTCAAGTGCAAGAGGGTGTGTCGCTGCTACAGCAACATACGTCACCCCCATGATAGTGTCTGGACGTGTCGTGTAAACGGATAGGCGCTCGTCTTTGCCTTCGACACCGAAGCTAAATTCAAGGCCTTCAGAACGACCAATCCAGTTGCGCTGCATGGCTTTTACTTTTTCAGGCCAGCCATCCAATTTATCTAGATCATTAAGCAGCTCTTCTGCGTAGTCAGTGATTTTAATGAACCACTGTGGAATGTGTTTGCGCACCACTTGTGTGCCACAGCGCCAGCAACCACCGTCTTCAACTTGCTCGTTAGCCAGCACGGTTTGGTCTTCTGGACACCAGTTTACGGCAGAGGTTTTTTTGTACGCTAGACCTTTTTCAACCAATTGAGTAAAGAACCATTGCTCCCACTTATAGTATTCTGGTTTGCACGTGGCAATTTCGCGGTCCCAGTCATAGCCAAAACCAAGCTTTTGTAGCTGGCCTTTCATGTAGGCGATGTTTTCATCGGTCCACTTGGCAGGAGCCGTTTTGTTTTTGATTGCCGCGTTTTCTGCTGGCATGCCGAATGCGTCCCAACCCATTGGTTGCATTACGTTTTTACCCAGCATACGCTGATAGCGAGAAATCACATCACCGATGGTATAGTTACGCACGTGACCCATGTGGAGACGGCCACTTGGGTAAGGGAACATGGATAGGCAGTAGTACTTTTCTTTGGTGTTATCGGCTACTGCTTTAAATACTTTGTTTTCGTCCCAAAAGCGTTGTGCAGCAGCTTCGATCTGCTGCGGACTATATTGTTCTTGCATGTGCTTTGATCATCCCGTAATAGGCGTTAAGTTTGTTTGGCGACGATTATACTGTACATCGCTTTGAAGCGAGTTTCGCCAACATAAAAATGAAATATCCGCTATTTTATATAGATGGGGCGCACAATAGAAGGCGCATAACGATGGAGTTGTACAATCTATGAAAAAAGATACTGATCAAGACCTAGATTTGGTTGAAGAAGCGAAGAAAACTCTAGCAGGCGCCAAGAATTGGTTTCTAGAGGATGTTGAATTAATGAAAGCCTACTGGCATGACCAAATGGGCTACACAGAAGCTTGGGTAGATGCGAATTGGCATTTGGTCAAAGATGAAAGTGAAGAGCTTGTTGGAGACCTTGACAAGAAAGAAGACATTGCTTTGCTGTGGTTGATTAATCATGCCAATAACAACCCCGTGCCATTAGAGCAGTGTTCTGTGGCTGGTCAAGAAGCCAGTGCAGGACGTTATATATGTATGGACTGTGGTCATGAGAATGCACATGAAGGCGGTGCGTTAAGTACCTGTGACGTATGTCACTATGGACTTTTATATTTCCAAGGTGAGTGACCATTGTTCATCCGCATGCTCCCAGCCATTAGGCTTGGGAGCGGCGATAAGGTAATAGAGCTAGCATAAATAACAGCAGTAATAATCCCCAAAGGCTGAGATTGCCGTGCATGACATACGGCGTATTACCTGACATTGTCGAAACGTTACCTGTCATTGTGGCGCGAACGAACTGCGGTAATTTACTGCTGATATGGCCTTTTTCATCAATGATGGCACTAACGCCAGTGTTGGTGGCGCGAATCATGTAGCGACCGGATTCTTTTGCTCTAAATTGAGCGATCTGCAAATGTTGTAGTGGGCCAATAGAGTCCCCGAACCAGCCATCGTTACTGATGGTAAGCAATATGTCACTGTCTCGTACCATAGCCCGAACGAGACTTGGGTACACTACTTCGTAACAGATAAACGGGGCAATGCTCAGTTCACCGGCCTGAAGTGTAGGCTGATTCACCGGGCCTTTACGAAACTGTGACATCGGCATGCCAAATAAGTCGAAGATTGGCCCAAACCATTCTGCTAAAGGGACGTACTCACCGAAGGGAACCAATTTTTGCTTTTCGTATAGACCAAAGCCATTGCCTGTTGCCCAAACGCCATTAAAGTAACCATTACGAGCCTCATCCCAAACAGGTACGCCTGTTATGAGAGTGGTATTTTGTTTAGCAAGATCTTCTGAAAAAGGTTTCAAGTAGGGTTTAACTTGGTGGAGAACATAGGTAATCGCAGTTTCAGGCCAGACAACGATGTCGCTATTGATATTTTCGATGGTCGCCTGCTGATAGTAAGTAAGAGTCGGCCCCGAATTTTCCGCTAGCCATTTCTCGTCTTGTGGCACATTGCCCTGTACTAATGTCACGGAGTGCTTTTCATTTGGCGTGACATAGTTAGGCGGCGTCATCGCTAGATAGCCTGCTATGACCCATAAGAATAGGGTAAATATTGCAAATCGGTAGTGCTGCTTCAAAAACACCGTATGTGCGAATGCTGCAGCGGTTAAAGCGACTATCGTGCTGACTAACCAGATGCCGCCAACAGGCAATAATTCGAATAACCAATTCAACTCACTAATATAGCCAGGCAAAAGCCATGGAAAGCCTGTAAAAAGAGTGCTGCGCAACCATTCAAATACCATAATCATGGAAACGAAAACGGGAATCGCCCAGACCTTGGGTAAGCGTTTCATGGTTTGGAAATAGGCGAGGCCGGCAAGGCCCCAATACAAAGAGGCTGCAGTGATGAATGCTAACGTAATGCCGATGGCGATGGGCAAGCCTACTTGGCCAAAATTCGCAATGCTGACGTAGACCCAAGATATCCCTGTGCCAAATAGCCCAAGCGCAAACGATAAGCCAAATGCGAAAGACTGCTTGTTACTTTGCGCGCCTTGCCATGCGAATGCTAGATAACTCATCGCAAGTAGATAAATAGGCCAAATATAAAACGGAGCAAAGCTCAGTGTAGACAACGCACCGAGTAAAAATAGGGCGGCTGATTGTTTTTTTGGGTGTTTCGAGAAGGACTGCAGGAGGCGTAAACGCCACCCTGTTACGTTCGTTGGTAAGGTGGCGTTGATGTTCATAATTACTGTGAAGATTCTTCCGTGACTTTTGAGACTTGCAAGGTTTTAACGCGACGGCCATCGGACTTAACCACTTTGAAATGGAAGTTCTCGAAGGCTAGCTCCTCTCCACGTGATGGTACATGCCCAAATTGCTGCACGATGATGCCACCAATGGTGTCAAATTCTTCTTCGCTAATACTCGAATTGAAGTATTCGTTGAAGTCTTCAACGGAGACTAACGCCGGAACAGAGAAGACACCTTCTTCAGCTGTTGTTTGAATATCTTCGTTCTCCAAGCGGTCTGTTTCATCTTCAATCTCACCGACGATCTGCTCGAGTACGTCTTCAATGGTGACTAAGCCTGACACACTGCCGTACTCGTCTAGAACGATGGCCATGTGGTAACGCTTGGTGCGAAACTCATTAAGCAGTACATTTAAGCGTTTACTTTCAGGGATAAAGTTCGCTGGACGTAAGCGATCCAAAATGTCTTCGATGGTGATGTCGCCGTCTTTAAACAACAAAGGCAATAGGTCTTTTGCGAGCAAGACGCCAAGAATCTCATCCGAGTCTTCTCCCACAACAGGAAAGCGAGAATGAGAGGAGTCAATCACTTTTCGAATAGAGGTTTTAGGATCATCTTCAGACTTGATAACCACCATTTGAGACGGCGGAATCATAATGTCGCGTGCCTGAACTTCAGAAACGGCCAGAGCCCCTTCGGCAATGCTGAATGCATCCCGATCAATGACTTCGGATTTTACCGCCGTTTGCAGCAGTTCGATAATGTCTTGACGGCTACGCGGCTCGTCATGAAAGGCTTGGGCCAAACGTTCAAACCAAGATTTCTGTTGATCGTTAGAACTTCCCGATCGGTCTTCGCTCATAGTGGTGAAACTCACTCGTTATCTAAATAAGGGTCAGGAATGGAAAGCGTTGCAAGAATTTGTGTTTCGAGTGCTTCCATTTCCTCTGCTTCATCGTCTTTTATATGATCATAACCGCGTAAATGCAATACGCCGTGGACAACCATATGCGCCCAATGGTGCAGTAGTGGCTTTTGTTGCTCTTCTGCCTCACGTTCAACCACTTGGCGGCAAATCACCAAGTCGCCTAATAGCGGCAGTTCGATACCGTCTGGTACTTCGAATGGAAAAGACAATACGTTAGTCGCACTGTCTTTTCCACGGTACTCAGAGTTTAATTCGCGACTTTCCGCTTCATCAACTAAACGAATAGTCATTTCAAACTCGCCATTCTCAGGCAGGGCGGCTTCTGCCCAACGTTGAAAGTCGGCTTCGCAGGGTAAGCCATGTTCTTGCTCGGTCGCTGTCTGTAAATCTAGATAGAAGTCTGACACGATTATTGGCCTTGCTCGTTTTGCTGTTGCGCTTCTCGTTCGGCACGACGTTGAGCTTCTTTCTCTTTGCGCTCAGCTTCGGCTTCCTCATCGAATTTATCGTACGCTTCAACGATGCGTTGAACCAATGGATGACGAACGACGTCAGACGAGTCAAAGTGAGTCATGCTGATGCCTTTCACATTGTCTAACACATGTAGAGCGTGCGCGAGGCCTGAGTTAGTGCCGCGCGGTAAGTCAACCTGAGTTCTATCGCCTGTGATGACCGCAGTAGAACCAAAGCCAATGCGCGTTAAAAACATCTTCATCTGTTCGCGAGTGGTGTTCTGACTTTCATCCAGAATAATGAAAGAGTTGTTCAGAGTACGACCGCGCATAAATGCCAACGGTGCGATTTCAATGACGTTTTTTTCAATTAATTTATCCACCAACTCAAAGCCCAGCATTTCATACAAGGCATCGTATAGAGGGCGTAGATAAGGATCGATTTTTTGTGATAAGTCACCGGGTAAAAAACCAAGCTTTTCACCAGCCTCTACGGCAGGACGAACCAGCATGATGCGTTCGACTCGATCCGCTTCCAACGCTTCTACAGCACAGGCAACCGCTAGGTAGGTTTTACCAGTACCCGCAGGACCAACACCAAAGTTAATGTCGTTTTTGCGAATTTCTTGAACGTAGCCTTGTTGGTTTTTACCCTTTGGCTTTATGAAGGCCTTGCGGGTTTTAATAACGACTTGGCCGCTTTCTGCCTTACCTTTTGAGAGTGCTTCAATAGCCGACTCTTGCAGGTATAGGTGAATGGTTTCTTTGGTGATTTCTTTTTGCGCTAACGCTTCACGGTAGATGCTTTGCAGCAGCATTTTCGTCGCGGCGACGCGATCACTGTCTTCGCCAGAAATTTCAAACAGCTCACCACGACGAGAAATTGTCACATCTAGGCGCTGTTCAATCTGTTTTAAATGATCATCAAATTGACCACATAAAGCGGCAAGAGCTGGAGCCTCAGAGGGCTCCAAGCGAATTTGTTGTGATGTTACAGATGATGTGTCCAAAATAGACCTTATTTAGTTAATTCGAAATCTGCATCCAACTCAGAGCCGACGAATTCGCCGAGTAATGAGTTCGGATAGGCATCCGTGATGACCACGTCAGCAAATTTGCCGATCAGTTTAGGATCGTCGGCAGGGAAGTTGACGATACGGTTATTTTCAGTACGACCTTGAAGTCGACCTGGATCACGAGGAGAGTAGCCACTTACTAAAATACGTTCAATGTTACCCACCATGTTTAAGCTAATATCATAAGCTTGCTGGATAATGCGACGTTGAAGAATCGCTAAGCGCTCTTTTTTCACCTCTTCCGGTGTATCGTCTTCTAAGTTAGACGCTGGCGTGCCTGGACGCTGGCTGTAGACAAAACTGAATGAGTGATCAAAGCCAATTTCTTGGATTAAGTTCATAGTATCGATGAAATCTTCATCGGTTTCACCTGGGAAGCCGATAATAAAATCAGACGATAAGCTTAGACCAGGTCGCGCAGCTTTAATACGGTTGATTTTATCAATATAGAATTGACGATCGTGGCCACGCTTCATACCAGACAAAACATTATCAGAGCCGCTTTGTACTGGTAGGTGAAGATGGCTGACCAGCTTTGGCTCAGTTCTGAATGCTTCGATTAAACTGTCCGTGAACTCAACCGGGTGGGACGTTGTGAAGCGAATACGCTCAACGCCAGGTATTTTCGCCGTGGCATGAATAACGTCCGCTAAATCCATTTCATCGCCTTCAGCGTTTTCACCACGGTAAGCGTTCACATTTTGGCCTAGTAGGTGAATCTCACGTACGCCTTGCTCAGCAAGTTGCGTCACTTCCACCATGATGTCTTCAAAGTGACGGCTCACTTCTTCACCACGTGTGTAGGGTACAACACAGAATGTACAGTATTTACTGCAACCTTCCATAACGGATACAAAGGCTTCGGCACCGTCAACGCGCGGCGCAGGTAGGTGGTCAAATTTCTCTATTTCAGGAAAAGTGACATCCGTAATCGGAATAGAGTTTGCCGCGGCATCGACCATTTGAGGAAGTTTATGCAGCGTTTGCGGGCCAAAGATCATGTCCACGTGTTTTGCGCGTTTGCGGATGTTGTCGCCTTCTTGAGACGCAACACAGCCACCCACACCAATTTTCAGGTTTGGATTCTTCTCTTTTAGTTTCTTCCAACGGCCCAGTTGGTGATACACCTTGTCCTGTGCTTTTTCACGAATAGAACAGGTGTTAAGCAGCAATACATCTGCTTCTTCTGCGTTGTCAGTAAGTTCCATCTCATGAGAATCGCCTAGAAGGTCTGCCATACGAGAAGAGTCGTATTCGTTCATTTGGCAGCCGTGCGTTTGGATAAAGAGTTTTTTAGCCATGTAAAAAGTAAACCTAGTAAAAATGTGAGTCATGTGACTTTGGCGCACATTATATTGAGGTTTTGGTCTGATTCCCATAGGGTGTGGAAATGCAGGAGCAGGATTTTCAAAATCTATTGCGAATTAGTGATGGCAGGCATGAATAAATAACCTATGCTGTCACCATAAACCTTGATGAATAAAGTTGCTTATGAAGTACTTCAAACCCTCTATTTTAGCTGGCTTAGTAGCCTTAACTTTGAATACCTATGCGGCGTCTGAGCTGCCAAACTTTGAGGTGGCACTAGGCGCTGGTGTGGCAAAAGATGAACCAGCGTTCAATATTGATTTAAGAGTGAATATTCCAGTTAACCAAAGGATTTCATGGCAAATCAACTTAGACAGTGACTATATCTTTGATGATCCTACCTTCAAGGATTACTCCATGTCAGAATTTAATGTGCTTGGCTTTTATCGTAAAGATGATTGGCGGCTGGGTGCAGGCCTAGGGTATTTAGAGAAAAAATCCCGAGATGACTCATTTGAAAAAGACACCATGGTCGTCAGTCATTTGTTGGCGGCCTATTATTGGGATGATTTAACATTGGACTGGCAATTTTCGGGATATGACAACGATTTTGATCGTGCTGTGTCCATGGAAACAGGCGTTTTGTGGTACCCCGATATGATTCGGCGTATTGGCCTCTATATAGAAGAGCAAGAGCGAGGCACAGGATGGCGTTTAGAAGGCTTTATTCAGCCACAAAAGTATAACCAACAGCTCGCCTTTGGTGTCATTGTTCGCGATGGGAAGGGGCCAGGATTTCCTTATTTAGGAATGGAAGCACGGTACTACTTTGATCGAGCGATCAAGATCAAAGATCGTGATCGTTCGTACCATTAAGTTTTATTTTTCGCAGAGTATACGTGACTTTAATATATGCCAGTAGTGCTCCTCAACGGGCATGACACTTAACCGGCTACCTTTTTGAATCAGCGGAAAGCCGTCTAGCTCAGGCCAGCTTTTTAATACAGCTAAAGTCAGTGGCTTTTTTAATATAGATTCAAAAGTGAGCTCTACTTGATCCCAGCGCGGTGTTTCGGCCGTAGACTTAGAGTCAAAGTATGGACTTTTGGGGTCCCAGCAACTGGGATCAGGGTGGGCAGTTTTTGAGACAGTCGCTGTGCCGACAATGGCTGGAACTTTACAGCTCGAGTGGTAGAAAAGCACAACATCCCCCTGTTTCATGTCACGCATGTAGTTACGTGCTTGAAAGTTGCGAACACCATCCCAGCTTTCACGCTGGCGATGTTTCAAATCGTTAATCGAAAACGCATCCGGCTCCGATTTCATTAACCAAATAGCCATTTTTCCTCGTCACAATGTTGCTGATTTTGCAGAAAGATACATAGATTTTGTTCATTAAGCTAAGGATAGCCTCTACAATTAAGATGCTTGTATGGAATAGTCCATTTGTAAAGGTGTGGTTGGAAGAAATATGGAGCAATTTGCTTGTAAAGATTTTTCTGCTTTGGACAAAGAATTAAAAGATGACTTGCTTGAATGCTATCTAGAAGCGCAGCAAGAAATAGAAGCGATTGTTAACGATATCGAATCCTCGGGTTTTACCCATGAAAAGCTCGATACACTGTTTCGTTCTTTGCACAGCATGAAAGGAAACTGTTCAGTTTGTTTTCTTGATCCACTTGTGGGGGCATTACATCGCCTAGAAGAAATAGTGGATGGCATGCGAGGTGGCTATATTCCTTATGACTCAGTGCTTGGTGAGTTAATTAATCAAGTATTGGATCAAGTCCTGCTACTGCTTAAGCAGCTACATCAATACCATGGTGCAGATACCAAACTGCTTAATTTTATGCAGTCTAATCTGGATAAAATCTATGCGGAAGAAGAGCCTTCAACTCGAGTGGCGTTAGCTGAGCGATTTCTGGCCCAAATGGGCGACGATGCGACCGCGGCACAAGAAAAAGCCAAAGAAGGGGCCGATAGTTTGGTCGTGAAAGTGGAATACGATGATGCCCAGCAAGCAGACATCGATCACTTTAGGCTGTTAAGCCAGAGACTTAACAAACTGCTAGGGTATTCTCCTGAGCGGGGTGAGCGCATCCTGAAGCTCAGTCAGCTGATCAATCAAGAGTGTACAGCGCCTGTTGATAAAGCTCAGCTATCTGCAGCTGCTTATATGCACAATATGGGGATGGCAATGATCCTAAAATGTGGAGACGACGAAGCGGCAAAGCAGCGAGCTGAGCACAATCACCCAATGGTAGGGGCTCAACTTCTTAGTAAACATGAAGGCTGGGATCAAGCATCTGATATGGTTATTAGTTATCAAGAGCGGTTTGACGGTTCAGGTTATCCAGAGGGGTTAGTGGGCGGCATGATACCGCAAGGGGCTTTTGTTTTATCCATGGCGGTGCGTTTTATCGATGTGGTATGGGGGAAATCCGGAGACGAGTACAAGAAAAGCGCCATGCGCGCGATTCAAAAAGTGAACTCTGAGAGTGCTAAAGGGATTCCTCCGCATCTAGTAGATGCTTTCAATCGTGCGGTTAGAAAACTACTGGTAGCAAAACAACGATAACGTTAAAGTACCGGTATGTTGCTCGTCATTAGATTGAATTGCTTTGAAAATACCGCTTGTTTACCATCCGCATTACAGTATTCCTTTCCCGAGCCGCCATCGCTTCCCGATGGCAAAGTTTAAGTTTCTCGCTGAGCACTTACGTGAGCTAGGTGTGTTAACCGATGATAACTGTTATGAACCTTCTCCTTTGTCTCTTAGTGTTTTGATGAGGGCTCATACTCCAACTTATGTACAGCGTTTTATTCGAGGTCAACTCACGATAGATGAGGAAAAGGCGATCGGCTTACCTTGGAGTGATTGGCTGGTTGAGCGAACATTGCGTGCCGTCTCAGGAACCTTGCTTACAGCAGAACTAGCGTTACAGTATGGACTTGCTTGTCATTTAGCGGGAGGAACGCATCATGCTTTTCCTGACCGCGGTGTTGGCTTTTGTATCTTTAATGATTTGGCAGTAACAGCGAAAGAGCTTGTGTATTCGGGTAAGGCAAGCAAGGTGATGATCATTGACTGCGATGTTCACCAAGGAGATGGTACGGCTGCATTTTTTGAGGACGATCCAAGTGTTGTTACGATATCGTTCCATTGTGAGGAGAACTTTCCACCTAAGAAACAGCTTGCCGGTATTAATATTGCTATCCCAAAGGGCGCTCAAGATACACATTATATGACGCTATTAGAGCAACATTTACCTAAGCTTTTGAGTGAGCATTGTCCTGATTTTGTTCTTTATGATGCTGGTGTCGATGTTCATCAAGATGATCGGTTAGGATACGTTCAGTTAACCGATGCTGGCATTTTTAAGCGAGATCAATATGTCTTAGAGCAAATCACGTCACTTGCCATACCTATTGCTTGTGTTATTTGGGGCGGATATGACCACGACAACCGTGTAGTGGCCGCTCGGCATGGCCTACTTCATCAAGCAGCAGACTGTGTATTTGCCAATAAAAAAATGCCGAACACTCTGTAAAGGGTGTTCGGCGCTGTAAAGATAACTCGGCTTAAGTTATCGCACAGGGAATGTACGGCACCATGATGTCAATCAGATCATTCTTTTGTTTTAGTTTTGTAAAATTCATGTATTGATTAGCAGAAAGCGCTAAAATGTATTTATGATCATATAATGAACAGGTGAGCGCGATGCAGATATCAAATAACGCCAGCTTTGGTTACGGTCAGTTGGGCTTGCAGCGAAGTCAAAACAGCTTAGAGCAAGCCAGTGCAAACATTGCTAATGCGAGTGTTGCTTCTCTTAAAGACTCTACGGGACTCAATAGTGATAATGTTATCCGTGAAAGTTTAGTGGATGTTAAGACCAGCGAGTTAAACGCGAAAGCCAATGCAAAGGTAATTGGTGCCGCAGATGACATGCTTGGCACCTTGATTGACTTAAAGGTTTAAAGTCCCATGCGGATTATGGGTAGAATACTGCCAACCAAACCGTTGGTTCTTCTTTTGATGTCTTAATAACTCTGTGTTTCTCATGCGCAGATATTAAAATATGATCACCGGGTTTCAGGGATACAACTCTTGCGTCTTCAAAAACAATGGCTCCAAATCCTTGTAGTACTGTCACCCATTCGTTTTCTGTCTGATCATACCATTTTCCGTCCAGCTCGCAGCCAGCTGGTGAAACGATTCGTTCGATTCGAACCGAGTCAGTGTTGGTTATTTCAGTAAGATGCTCCTGAGACGGATCTAACGGCAAGTTGCCAAAAATATTCTCGATCTTCACGGCCTATCCTTTGTTGTTATATTCTTCATGAAAGAAATTTTCGCGATATTAATGCGTTATCTTTACAAATTGATCACACTAAAGGATATTATGCAATTCTAATGTATTGAAAGGGTGGTCAATAATTTCTAATTTAGGAGTAGCTCATGCTCTATTGGGATATAAATATCGGCTGCGTTTACAAGCGCAGCAGCGGTTAATTTAGGGACGCCATAGACTTCAACCTGTTTGCCCAGACGGGTACGAATCTTCTCAGCCAGTAAATCAAAGTCGCCATCACCTGATACTAAAACAACGACATCTGCTTGCTCTGCAAACTCAATTGCATCCAGTGTGATACCAACATCCCAGTCGCCTTTTGCAGTACCATCAGAACGCTGTATAAAGGGCTTTGTCTTCACGTCAAAGCCAATCGCTTTTAAAATATTTTGAAATTGCTTTTGCTTTGGATCACCTCGATCTGTTGCATAAGCGATGGCCGTAATAACCTCTCGCCCCTTGGTTGCCATCGCCCAAAAGGTGTTGTAGTCAAAGTTACGTTGATAAGCTTGGCGAGTAGTGTAGTAGACATTTTGAACGTCGACGAACAGTGCAACTTTTTGCATTTAAGGCTCTTAAAAGTAATCCAGTAGACCTTCATGATAAACCGTATGGCGCTTATTAGTAGGTTTTAATTCAAGAGGTTGGGGCAGACGCTTTTAATTAGGCTTTCTTTACGAACTTTGCAGTAATGTACATTTCACCATGACCATCTACTTTACAGTCCAGTTGGTGATCCTTACCTTCTCGGATACGTTTAATGATGGCTTTTGTGCCTATTTTGATGCCTTGCGAGCTGCCTTTTACTTTTACATCTTTCGCAAGCGTGATTTTATCTCCTTCAGATAGTAGAGAGCCGTTGGCGTCTTTTACCACTATTTCATCATCACTGTTATTGGGCTCGTCTGGATTCCATTCGTAAGAGCACATAGGGCAAATTAAATTCTCTTGGTCTTGATAGACATAAGCGTCTTCGCATTTAGGGCAGGGCGGTAAGGGCATGAGAGGTGACTTCTTGAAATTTACGAAGCTTGTATTTTAATCGCTTAATAGCTTTAGATCGAGTGTCTGCTTATCCAATGGGGATTGAAAGGTGAAGCATGAGGTATGCACGCTTTATTCATAGATCAAGGTTGTATTCGTGTACATGAGACGCAACAATGCTTAAAACGTTTATTTAAAGGAAGCCCTATGAAATCTGTTTCACTCAAATTAATTGGCGCAACGGTGTTGATGACATTAGCAGGCTGTCAAACCGCGTATTACGGTGCGATGGAAAAAATTGGTATCGATAAGCGAGATATCCTAGTAGATCGCGTAGAGAATGTTCGAGACAGTCAAAAAGATAGCCAAGAAGAGTTTCAAACGGCTTATCAACGTCTGGTTGTGTTGACGGATTTTGATGGCGGTGATTTTGAAGACGTATACGATCAATTGAACAGCGACTATCAAAGTAGTAAAAAAGCGGCGGATCGTGTCTCGCAAAAAATTGATGACGTGGAAGACGTCGCAGATGATCTGTTTGATGAGTGGGAAGACGAATTATCCCAGTACTCGAACGAAAAATTACGTCGTACAAGCGAAGCCAAACTAAAGGCGACACAGCGTCAATTTAGTCAGTTATTACGTAGTATGCATCAAGCGGAAGCGAAAATGGCACCGGTTTTGGCCACATTAAATGATAATGTTTTGTATCTGAAGCATAATTTGAACGCGTCAGCGATTAGTGCCATAAAAGGTGAGTTTGCCAGTTTAAAAACCGATATTTCTGGCTTAATTAACGAAATGAGTGAAGCGATTGAAGAGTCAGATGCCTTTATCGCAACGCTAAAGCAGTAGCGTTAAATCATTTGGTGGAGCATGGCGCTTCACCAAATGAAAATGTCATTTAAAATTCATACCGCATTATAAGGCCAAATACACAGTCCCTGACAAGGCTTATCAAAGCAAAGGCCATGGCTTGTTCAAGTCAAATACCGATATTCGCCATTTTTTGTGCCTCAATTATTCGTATTGTGAACCGCCCTTTAATTCACGAGAGATCACCTTTATTTCCAACTCAGCAAACACTGATAGGCTTACATGATTGGCGAATTTGACCGCTAATTCTAGGGTCCTGCTCGAGCGTGTGCTCCGAATTCACAGTCTCAAAGTGAGTGTAAACATATTCTATTTTGTTATATGTGATGGGTGAAAATCTCCATACTCTGTTTAAAATACTTAATAATCAGTGACTTGATGTTTTTTTAGCAAATGCTTCCGATTTCAAACTACAAGCATTACGTCTTTTTTTAAAGAAACTGTAATGTTACGGTGTTAATGTGTTTTTAATTGAACGTTTAGTTAAAAAAAGGAATAGCATGAATATTATTAATAAATCACTTCTTGTCGGCGGTCTTTGCCTTGCTTCATACAGTGCTGTTGCAGCAGAAGTTAAAAACGTTATCTTAATGATTGGCGACGGTATGGGGCCGCAACAAGTCGGTATGCTTGAGACCTACGCACAAAAAGCGCCTCATTCTATTTATCAAGGTCGATCAACCGCATTACATAATTTAGCGCATGATGGCGTTGTCGGTTCATCATTAACGTACCCTAGTGACGCAATTGTCGTTGACTCTGCTTGTTCTGCCACTCAACTTTCTACTGGCGTACAAACTGGTTCAGAAGTAATTGGTATTGATGCAGACGGTAATATTGTTGAAACCGTATTAGAAAAAGCGAAGCGCTTAGGTAAATCAACAGGATTGGTATCTGATACTCGATTAACGCATGCGACACCTGCTGCTTTTGCTGCACATCAACCTCATCGTTCTCTAGAAAACGAAATTGCAGTAGACATGCTAAATACTGGCCCTGATGTCATGCTGTCTGGTGGTTTACGTTATTGGATACCTGAATCTACCAATGAAAAAGGTGACACTTACACTGCATTAGAAACACTTACGGGTGGTGATGTCTATCTGAAATCAAAGCGTAAAGACGAGCGAAATCTTCTATTAGAAGCGCAAGATAAAGGTTATGGTTTAGCGTTTAATAAAGATCAATTAGAAGCATCAGAGTTTGGCAAATTGCTTGGTCTATTTGCGTACTCAGGCATGATGGACGGTATTCGTTACAGTAATTCAAAAGACTCATCAGAACGAACGCAGCCTTCCTTAAAAGAAATGACTGAAAAAGCGTTATCTATTTTAGAGAAAGACGAAGATGGCTTTTTCTTGATGGTCGAAGGCGGCCAGATTGACTGGGCTGCTCACTCAAACGATGCTGGTACTATGTTGCATGAACTTTTGAAGTTTGATGAGGCCATTCAAGTTGTTTATGACTGGGCGAAAGACCGTGATGACACAATTGTTGTTGTGACAGCCGATCATGAAACGGGCTCATTTGGTTTCAGTTATTCATCTGACAATATCCCAGCGCCACAAGAGAAGCCGGGTGTTGCTTTCCAAGCCGCAGACTACGCGCCAAATTTCAATTTCGGCAGCTTCGATATTCTTGATGGGTTGTATAACCAGAAGAAGAGTTATTATGATATTTTAGCGGATTTTGAAAAATTACCAGAGGCTGATCATAATGCCGAAAATCTGCGTAAAGTAGTGAACCAGAACTCAGACTTTGATATTACGCTTGCGCAAGCGGAAGAAGTACTGCACGACAAGCCAAACCCTTACCACACACATGGCCACAGCTACCTAGAAGCGGAAACGGTTCCTGCGATTCAAGATTTTGACGCATTTTTCCCATACAACGATCGAGGAAATCTGCTAGGTCGTGTCCAAGCAACAGCGCAAAATACCGTTTGGGGAACTGGGACGCATACCAGTACTCCAGTCAATGTGTTTGCTTGGGGTCCGGCAGAAGCTATATTACCAATCTCTTCAATACAGCATCATTCAAAAGTCGGCCAATTCTTGAAAGATTCTGTTGAGTAAAATAGCGGTATAGTTATAGATAAAAAACCTCTATTTTTAGAAATAGGGGTTTTTTGTCTCATCATCTTTTAAATGCTGGGCTATATTGCACCGGTTATTACCTGATTAAGAAGTGTGGTAAATTGAGTTATCGTCTATTCGTTACGGAATTGAGTTATTGCCCTTTGTGCCGAGCGCAAAATCAGTGTGCCATAACGTTAGGGCATTCAGCTGACAGTTGCTGGTGCCATGATCCAAATGTGTCAGTACCAGCCAATTTGCTTGCTAAGGTTCCAGATGTGTTGAAAGGCAAGGTTTGTATCTGCCAGAAATGCGTAGAAGAAAGTTCAATTAAAACGGGCAGGGTGCAACAAATTTCACCCAAGCGTTGGTAAACGGATGGAAAAACTCAATTCGATACGCGTGCAATAACAGTCGATCATTATCTGATGTTTCTACAGAATCATAAAACTCATCCCCTAAAATAGGATGCCCAAGGCTTTGCATGTGTACGCGTAGCTGATGAGAACGGCCAGTGATAGGTTTTAAGCTCACCCGTGTATGGCCGCCTTCAATGCTTAGAAGCGTCCATTGAGTGATAGAATCTTTGCCCCACTGCGTGCAAATCATCTGGCGAGGGCGTCGATCCCAATCGCAGCGAAGCGGTTTACGCACTTCTCCCCATTGTCCTAAAAGCTCGCCGCGAATAATCGCTCGGTACTCTTTTTCAACATGGCGCTCACGAAATTGCGCATACATGCGCTTTTGACACTCCAAATCTTTAGCGATCAAAATCAAGCCAGACGTGGCACAGTCTAAGCGATGAATAGCATGGGCTTCGCCAAACAGTTGCTCCGCCCGCGTTAAAATAGAGTCGTATTTGTCCGGCCCACGACCGGGCACAGACAAAGTGTTGGCTGGTTTATTCACAACAACCAGCCATTGATCTTCATAGAGTATCTCTAACATCTATTATTCTGGCTTAGTGGTCAAAATAATGCGGATGCCATCCAAACGAATTTGGTGATCATCGATACGAGTTAGGCCTTCTACTAGATAGCGTTCGTACAGTTCTATGTGCTCATCTTTTACCGCTGAATTCTGCTGTTGCAGCTCACGCAGACGATCAATTTCAGACTGCCACTTACGCTGGTAGGCTTCTTTTGCCGCATGCACTGTAGGGCGAGCTTGATCTTGAGCGCTTAGTTGATGCGCTTGAAGAATCTCAAGCAGCTGTGGACGTAGGGCTGCGACCCACTGCTCGGCCACACGATTAGGCACGCCTTTCAACTTTTCTGCCCACTTGTCCGCGGTAAACTGGCTGTGAAGGAATTTGCCATTGGCATCAGACAATTGCCAAATAGGTGTCATGGGCAGTGACTGAGCCAGTTTCAAACGCGGATGGCCAGCGGTTTCTATGACAAACATACTTTCAACCAATACCGTACCCTCTGGCAGAGCAGCAATAGGTAAAATGGCAGAAGTTAATTTGCCTGAATCAAAGCCTTGCACTTCGTCCATTAGCATGGTGATTAATGGGTGTTCCCACGTCGCAAAGGCTACATCTTCTCGTTGGCTGGCTTGGCGGCGGTCCAACATCAGCATTTTGCCTTCCTCTTCAATGCCAGGTAGTGCTTCTAGCATCATGTCTGTAGAAGGGCGAATAAACCATGCGGCTTGATCGGGAGTGTCGTTGTGACATTCTGCATGTATGTTAAACGCGTGCGTCACTTGTTCAATGTAATCATGCAGGCCGTGTGATGCTTGGTCGTTAATTTGCTCAATCAGCGATTTGGCAACGTTCAGGCGACAGGAAGACATTTCCAATAGACGGTTACGACCTTCTTCCATTTGTTTTAGCAAGGCTTCGTGATATACACGTGCTTCATCTAACAATGACTGATCATCATCATTACCAAATAGAAATGCATGCAATGGCTCTTTAAACGCAGCATTCACTTTATCGCCAGACCCTGTGGTACGGTTAAAAGCATTCAATGCTAGGTGATACCACTGATACAAGCGCTCTTGTACGCTGCCTTCAATATAAGGGACGTGCACTTGAACGATGTTACGTTGGCCAAGACGATCTAAGCGCCCAATACGCTGTTCTAGTAAATCTGGGTGTTCAGGTAAGTCGAACATCACCAAATTATGGCTAAATTGGAAGTTGCGACCTTCACTACCAATCTCGGAACAGACGAGCACTTGAGCGCCGCTCGGATCGGCGAAATAGGCGGCCGCTCGGTCACGATGGATCAGAGGCATTTGTTCATGGAAGTCAGCACTTTGGAAACCAGCAAAGGTAAGTTGATCGTTCAACCAACGAGCGGTGTCGGCCGTGTGACAAATGACAAGCACTTTGGTTTTAACTTTTTGATCGCCCAAGAACTCTTTTAGCCAATGCCAGCGCGGGTCTGCTTCCCATAAACCATGGTCGATACCCGACTCAGGTAGAACATGATGGGCCGCGCTTGCGTATGTGTCGTTACCTGCAAGAGGGTAAACGTTTAAGTTGCGCTCAGGGAAACCACCAATAGCGGCGCGCGTGTTACGGAACATTTCACGGCCAGTACCATGACGGTCAATTAGCCAGTTAATCGCATCTTGTGCAGCGTTGACTTGCTTGTCTTTATCGGCCGCCGTTAGGTTGTCGAACCACTCTTTGGATTGCACATCGTGCAGGTAGTCGACAAAAACAGCGCGCCAATCCGGCTGTGTTAGCCCATGATCAACTTCGGTAAATGGCAGAATCTGTTCTGCTAATTCAGCGGCTTGTTTGAATTCTTGTTGCTGAGCTTGGTAGACGTCAAAGCTATGATAGTGCTCAGGATCAATCAGTTGTAGGCGTGAGAAATGCTCACGTTCACCGGTTTGCTCCGGTGTCGCGCTTAAAAGCAATAAGGACTCGGAAGCCGCTGCCAAGCGTTCAACCAGTTGATAAGCAATGCTTGGCGTTTCTGGATCCCATGCTAAATGATGAGCTTCATCCACAATGACCATGTCCCATTCAGATTGCAGCATGTGTTGTGCCGCTTTGCTATGGGTTGAGACAAAATCAATGGGGGCGATCACAAACGCTTGAGCGTCAAATGGGTTGTCATCGCCATCCATGTAGTCTTCGTAAACAGCTTCATTAATCAACGAAAATGGCTGATGGAAGCGTCGTAGCATTTCAACCAACCACTGATGCTGCAAGTTTGTAGGCGTTAGAATCAAGGCTCTGCGCGATAGGCCATTTAGAACTCGATGGTGAAGAATCAAACCTGCTTCAAGGGTCTTACCCATACCAACTTCATCGCATAACAAAGCTCGCGCAGCGGGGCGGTTAGCAATGTCATGAGCTAAATACATTTGGTGCGGTAGTAACTCGGCTTTCAATCCCATCAAGCCACGAACAGGACTCGCTGAATGAATTGCTTGATGTTCAAGGGTTTTACGGCGCAAATCAAACCACATGCGACGAGCAGGGGACAGAGCGAGGATCGAATCCAATTCGTTCTTATCGTTACGTGGGAATTGAATTTCTGATTCATCCACCCATTCGTCGCCGATGTTATATTCCATTAATAGATCATATTCGCGCACGGCTTGCACTTTGTAGGATTCGTCTTCAAAAAATAACTCGTCTCCCGGTGTAAGTGTACGACGAACTAAACTCGTCTGTTCCACTGAGTAATTACGCTCAGTTTCCGCATCTGAAAAATACAAGACAAAGGATTTAGGCTGTTTTTCAATGATCATGCCGATACCTAAGTCTGGTTCGTTTCGGCTACTCCAACGTTGTCCTATTTGGTACATAACTACTCTTTGTCGTTTTCAATAATCGTAATATTACCCTGACATAAATCGATCAGAGCCTGTTTCTGTTCTGGCCACGTACGTTCAATGACGGCAAGTGAAACATCAATGCTCTCTGAGAACTGTTTGTCCTCAACATCGATATCACTGTTTTCTAACCAATACTCAACCTTACCTAACATAGGATAGGCGATTTTTATGGAAACCGTTTCACGTGGGTATATCTCTTGCCATTCTAGTTGATCAAGCGCTTCGACAACGGCCTGACTGTAAGCACGGACTAATCCACCTGCACCCAGCTTAATGCCGCCAAAGTAACGCGTTACAACGACCGTGATTTCGCCAAAATTTGAATGTTGTAAAACGTTTAGCATGGGCTTTCCAGCTGTGCCTTTTGGCTCGCCATCATCACTTTGATCCCATAAATGAACATTCTTAGGTGGCCCTGCCACGAATGCCCAGCAGTTATGATTGGCATCTGGATAGCGCATGTTCATATCGGCAATAAAAGCTTTCGCTTCATCTCGTCCACGGGTGCGCCGGATCGTCGTAATGAACTGGCTATTTTTAATTTCCAGATCAAAGCGTTGTTCGTGTGTTGGGCTCTGGTAGTAATCCATGTAAACTTCGCTTAGCGATTGTTTTTTCAACGAAAATGGCGGGTTTAAATAAATGACAGACTGGATGCAACAATCTGTGTGGATTGCTTTGGGATGTGTTGTAGGTGTTGTCATCACGACCGCCATCGCGGGGGGTATTGTACAGAGAATCCAGCGTAAGTGGCAGGCTGAGCATGAAAATTCTGTGCAGGAATTGCTTCAAACACGGCAACTTTTGCAACGTTCCCAGCAAGAAGTGCATCAATTGGAAAAAGAAGCGCTAACGTTGGAGCAACAGTTCGCCGCGGCTCAGGAAATTTGGCAACAAAAAGAACATTTCTTTGAGCAGCAAAAGCATCAAAACGAGGTGCAGTTTAAGCAACTGGCTCAAGACATCGTACAGCAACAAGGCGCGCGCCTTGCGACTGAAAACGAGCGTCAGTTGCATGCCTTATTGTCTCCGTTAGGGCAAAAAATCAATGAGTTCCAGCAGCGTGTTGAGCAGAGCTATGATCAAGAAGCGCGAGAGCGTTTCTCTTTGGTAAAGGAAATTAAAAATCTGCAATTGCTTAACCAGCGAATTAGCGATGATGCGATGAGCTTGACCGAGGCACTAAAAGGCCAGAATAAGATTCAAGGTGGCTGGGGTGAGGTTATTCTGGAGCGTATTTTAGAGCGTTCTGGATTAGAAAAAGGACGCGAATATGAGATTCAGGTCTCACTGACTACCGAAGAAGGAAAGCGTTATCAGCCTGATGTGATTGTTTATCTACCTGAAAACAAACAAATCATCATCGACTCAAAAATGGTGTTGGTCAGCTACCTTGCCTATGTTGAAGCTGAAGATGAATTGCAAAAACAACAAGCCTTACGTCAGCATTTAGAGGCTGTACGTCGCCATATCAAAGAGCTTGGTGCGAAAAATTATCACGATTTAAACGGCATCACGTCACTCGACTTTGTCATCATGTTCATCCCAATCGAAGCCGCCTATGCTTTGGCACTACAAGGGGAGAATGGCTTGTTTTCAGAGGCGTTTGAGCAAAATATCATTATTACGGGGCCCTCGAACTTACTTGCCACATTGCGCACAGTGCAAAACATCTGGCGTAATGAAAAACAAAGTCAAAATGCACTTGAGATCGCCCGTCAAGCGGGCGCTATGTACGATAAATTCGCTGGTTTTGTACAGGATATGGATGAGATCGGAACACGCATTGACGCACTGACTCGCAGTCACGAACAGGCAATGAAGAAGCTGACGATTGGGCGAGGTAACTTGTTAACAAGAGCGGAGCGGTTAAGAGTCATGGGAGCAAAAACTAATAAGCAGCTTTCACTCCCAGACAGTGATGAGGATGATTTAGACGGTCAGGAGAGCTAGTTAATCAGCCACAAAACCTTGTGATCTTGACCGTAAGGCAAGTTTTGTAGATCAAATAAGATGCTATTTGTAACTTTAGTCAGATCAGTCGACGGTGCTTTATTTGCGTTAGCAATCAAGTGAATATGGAGTGTCTTATTTAAGTAATGCAGTTGGGTTTTTTCGATATCCACGTAGTTGCGGTGACTGCGCAGCATATAACCAAGGTCCGCTAGAATTTGATCGCGAGCAGGTAGTTGCAGTGAGGGCGGTCTGCCTACGAGTTCGTGATCTGTTGTATCAGATTGTATATGATCATCTGTGTCCACATGCACCATTACATCCTGCACCTGCGGATGGGCTTTCTTGATGGTGTAGACAACTAAGTCACTCAAGTAGTGCCCTTCACTGACAGTGGCATGAGCAGGAACATGGATGTGCATGTCCAAGAAAATTTTACCAGCCATTGAACGAGCTCGGATATCGTGCGGCGCCATAATGTTTTTAAGGCTGTCTACGGTGTCTTTTATCTGGTCAAGCGTTTTTTGGTCGGGTGCGGTGTCGACTAACTCTTTTAAGTTATCCCAAATCATTTCGATGGCGATTTTAGCAATTAAAAGGCCTACGACTACTGCGGCGGCTTTATCTGCCCATGGGTAGCCAAAATAGACCCCGACTAACCCCGCTAAAACAGCTACTGAAGATAAGGCGTCACTGCGACTGTGCCAAGCATTGGCAATCAACAGTTTGCTGCCAATTTTTTCACCAGCACGGCGTGTGTAGTGAAAAATAGCCTCTTTTATGACAATCGTTAAAATGACTGCGGCAGCACCATACCAAGTTGCAAACGGAGTTCGATCACTGTTGAATGTTTCTAAAACAATGCCCGTTGCGACAATGATTAGCACGATACCAAGAATGACAGTAGTCAGGGTCTCAAAGCGCAAATGTCCATAGGGATGATTTTTATCGGGTGCTTGGCGGGCATTATTGGAGGCAACCACGACGAACACGTCAGTAACCAAGTCTGATAACGAATGGATACCGTCGGCTATTAACGCTTGAGATTGCGAAAACCAACCTGCGATGATTTTAGCAATACCTAGCAGTGCATCCCAAATAGCGCCAACGATTGTAACTCGTTGAGCTATTTGCCTTTCTTCTTGCATTTTTGACATTTTTTAAGCCCTGGGTGTGTCGTTAAGTGTGCTGTTTATAATAGGCGTGTATTGGTTCATTTGGAGAGAAAGAGGTGGTTGCCTGCCGCTGCTGGTGTTGCCATCTTTCTCCCCAGTGTTATCCACCCAATCTGTGGAAAACTGTTATTCGTCGGCGATTTCAAACCATAGTTGGTAAGATTCAAAAAAGTCTCTAATGGTTAATGACATAAGTGCGAAGTTCGCATCCATATCGGATAACGTACCGCCTTGAGAATCGTTAAAGGCGTTCTCTTTTAGTGTGTCGTCGAATTTTACTTTCTTCAGTGTTAAGTCATCATTAAGAACAAAAGACATTTTTTCGCTCCAGCGAAGGGCTAAGTTTTTAACGCTCATACCTTGAGAAAGGTGACGAGTGACGTCTTCAGATAGCGGCTCTAAAGACTTAAAGCGGATTTTTGCTTTATCCTCTGAGGCATCTTGAATTTCACATTCATCGCCAGTTTCGAGGCTCGCTGGCACGTCGTTTTTCATTAGCCAGTCCGTCATGATAGCGGCGGGTGACACCTGTGCTTGAAGTGGAACCATCGCAAAACTGCCGAGTGTCGTTTGCAAGAGTTTAAACAGTTGCTCGGTCATGCCTGCATTCGTGCTGTTTAATACGACCAGTTTGGCTTTTGTATCAATATAGGCCCAAATGTCAGAACGTTTCGAGAACGCTCTAGGGCGCAGTGTAAAGACTAATTCTTCTTTGATGTCGGCTTTTTCTTTGCGGCCGACTTTACGACCTTCAACGATTTCGATTTCAGCGACTTTGGCTTCAAGCTCTTCGCGAACGACGGCGGTAGGCAGTACTTTTTCTTCTTTCCCCGCACGAATCAACATGCACTGGTTACTGCTGATTGCCCATTGCTCACTGCTTCGGATCAACGGCATCCAACCAAATGTAAATTCATCCTGTGAACCACACTCTCGTAATGGGTGTTCAGGAAGTTTGGCGATAAGATCAGTACTGCTGAAATTTTCCGTGTCTTTGAGTTGGAATATTTGTAAGTTCTTAAACCACATGTATCAATCCTTCATCGCTTCTTTAAAATGTTTGCGGCAGACCGAAATGTATCGATCGTTACCACCAATTTCGATTTGAGTGCCTTCTTTTATAGCACGGCCCTCTGCATCCACTCGAATCACCATATTGGCTTTGCTGCCACAGTGACATATGGTTTTTAGTTCAATCAGTTTGTCAGACCAAGCAAGCAAGGCTTGACTGCCCGGGAACAGCTCCCCGCGAAAGTCGGTTCGAATACCGAAGGCTAAAACGGGAATGTCCAGCCGGTCGACCACTTCGGATAATTGATAGACCTGCTCTTTTGTCAAAAATTGTGACTCATCTACTAACACACAGCCAATACTGGCTTGGTGGTGGCGTTTGAGTATGAGTTCAAAGAGCTTGGTGTTTTCTTTAAACAATTCCGCTTCGGCTTCAATGCCAATCCGCGAAGTAATAGTACCTTGGCTGTAGCGATCGTCCAGTGCAGCGGTCAATAGAAGGGTGTTCATGCCCCGCTCTTGATAGTTGTGCGCCGATTGTAGCAGTGTCGTAGACTTACCTGCATTCATTGCAGAGTAATAGAAGTAGAGCTTCGCCATAAAAGGTCCTCTAGCTGTCTTTGTTTGACACTTTAGCTTTATTGAACGCCAATGCTACCTGCATGGTCAGCCAGTCTGCACGCTTAATACCTGACATTTCACACAGCATGTCCAATTTTTTTACGGTATCCTCATCGACGACTAGTTCGACACGCTTCATCCCTAGCGATTTCTCTTTTTCACGTTGTGCTCGTTTGTTGGCCTTTAGTTGGTCTTTACGGGGTAATGGGTGGGTACGAGGACGGCCGCGTACCGTGCCAAATAGGTCAATGGTATTGCGGTCTGAGGAAGCTTTGGCCATAACTTAAATTGAATGTCTAATCAGTAGGTTGAAATGGAAATAGAAGAATTTGAATCTTTAATGCTGACGGTACTTATTAGCGGCTTTTGTATGTTTATGCTGTTCATCATGTGGGACTTAGCTCGTAAATCAAATGCCGGAAAATTAGGGACCTTTATTATTATCGGTGGTTTAGGCCTAGGAATGCTAGCCTTTGTGTTAAAAGGTGTGGTGATTGAGCTGATATTAGGGGGATCTGGCTAGACAGTGATGACTGTCTAGCCAGATGGGTTTAGTGGTTTTTCTGATATAAGCCAATAAAGTCGAGTACTACTTCGGCCGCTTCGTGTGCATAGACATCATCTTCCGGAGCTTCAATGTCTTCTACGTTTTCAAGGACTGGCAAATCTAAAGCCTTACGACGTTTATTTTCTCGATCAAGCTGCTTCTGCTCACTTTCTTCTCGCTGTGCTTCACGAGTGTTTTCATTAAGTGAGATCGACTTAAAATGTTCACTTTGATCTTTGACGTAGTTGATTTGGTCTTCTAACGCAACAAAGTTAGCATCTTGTTTGATGCGTTTGTCATGCAAGCTGGTCAGTTCATCTACATAGTCAGCGAATTCCCAATACACTGGGTAACGAGTATCGTGAATTTTATCCCATGGTAGGGGGTTTTCAAGGGCGCTTTCGCCCACTTGATTGGTGTCCAGCAGAGACGGGAAGTTAATGTCTGGCATCACGCCTTTGTGTTGAGTGCTCTCACCCGATACTCGGTAGAATTTGGCTTGAGTAATCTTCAGTTGTCCCTTATCCATTTCTTGTAGTACTTGAACAGTGCCTTTGCCAAATGTTTGATGGCCGACAATAATAGCTCGGCCATAGTCTTTCAGAGCACCAGCAACGATTTCTGAAGCCGATGCACTCATACGGTTCACTAACACCACCATAGGACCACTGTACGTGACTTCACGGTCTTGGTCGCCAAGAATACTGACACGGCCAGAGGCATCACGAATTTGCACCACAGGACCGGCTGGGATAAAGAGACCTGTTAACGAGTTGGCTTCTTGTAGGGAACCGCCGCCATTGTTACGAAGGTCTAAAATAAGAGCTGTAATGTCTTCTGCTTGCAGTTCTTCAATCAGTTTTTTTGTGTCACGTGTTGAGCTTTTGTAATCACGGTCACCACGTTGAATCGCGGCAAAGTCTGAGTAGAATGTAGGCAGTTCAATGACCCCCACTTTAAAGGTTTCGCCACCGCGTTCAACCTCAACGATTTTTTTCTGCGCGGATTGATCTTCAAGTTTCACTTTTTCACGAGTAATCGTGATTTTCTTGCTGTTCTGAGTGTTACTGTTAGCAGGAATGATTTCTAGAATAACGTTGGTACCACGCTCTCCGCGAATCATATCGACGACATCGTCGAGGCGCATGCCAACGACGTCAATCATCGGTTCACCTTCTTGGCCCACCGCTATGATGCGATCGTTGGGCCCCAGCTCTTTACGCGCTTCAGCTGGCCCACCAGGGATTAGACGAACGACTTTTGTGTAGTCGTCTTCCATTTGCAAGACTGCACCAATACCCTCGAGCGATAAACTCATGTTGATATTAAAGGCTTCTGACGCTCGTGGAGCGAAATAAGTGGTGTGTGGGTCCAGTACAGAAGTTACAGAGTTGGCAAAGCTTTGGAATACATCGGTCGCATTAGTTTGATCGATCTGTTTAAGCTGACTCTTATAGCGGCGCTCGATGGCGCTGATAATGTCTTCTTCAGACTCACCATTGAGCTTGAGTGTTAATGCGCGGTTTTTGATGCGTTTGCGCCAGTAATCATCGAGCTCAGCATCGGTTTCAGCCCATTCTAGTTTGTCAGGGTCTGCGTTGAGGCTTTCATCGACTGTGTATTGAAAGCTTTTTACCATCTCTGGAATACCCGCTAAGACTTTTTCAAGTCGTGTCTCAGCTCGATCTAAATAGGCATTATAAATGTCGTAAGCAACTTGCGAGTCGCCGTCACGCAAGGCATCATCAAAGTCATTGCGGTATTTTGACAGAGTGTCCACATCGCTTTTCAAAAAAAAGCTGCGGGAAGGGTCTAGAGCATCGAGATAATTTTCAAATGCTTGTTCTGATACTTCGTCGTCGATCAGGGTTTTGTTATAGTGGACGTTTTCTAACGTTGCGACAATCTCTTGTGCAACACGGTCGTAGTCATGTGGCGGTTCGAGTTTTTCATACGCCGAAACGGAACCGCTGGCTAGCGCGATACATGGAAGTAGACTTAACAACAGGCGTTTGTAGATCATCCGCGATTGGTTCCCTTAAACTGATTTGTCTTTAATTGGCTAAAATCATATTAGACTCGTATCAACAAGACCAGTCCAGCGGCAAAAAAGTCATTTTTTTATATCATTGACCCAGCAGGAAACTATGAATCAAGCCAGTTTTAATCATTCTTTATTGTCATTTCTTGATGATTCCCCGACACCGTTCCATGCCGTTTCAACGATGAAGCGCGAACTGCTTGCAGCAGGTTATGAAGAGCTTGTTGAACAACAAGAGTGGGTCATCAGTGAGGGCGGAAAATATTTTGTCACGCGAAACGACTCGTCAGTGATCGCATTCACCACACCCACGTTAGATTTTGCTCATCAAGGCTTTCGCATGATCGGTGCTCATACCGACAGTCCTTGCTTGAAATTAAAGCCAAATGCCCACGTGGAGCGCTTTGGGTATCATCAGTTAGGCGTTGAAGTCTATGGTGGCGTATTGCTCCATACTTGGTTAGATCGTGATTTATCGATAGCAGGAAGAGTGACGTTTAAAGCAAAGGATGGCAGCTTGAAAAGCCGTCTGGTTGACTTTAAAGACCCTATCGCACTGGTGCCAAACTTGGCAATCCACCTTAGTCGAGGCGTGAACACGGACGGCTTTAAAGTAAATCCGCAGGAAGAAATCTTGCCGATTTTGTGTGGTGCAGAACATACGTTGGATCTAGAAAAGTTGTTAATTGCGCAAATTCAGAGTGAATACGATGACATTTCTGTCAGCTCGATTTTAAGCTTTGAATTAAGTCTATATGACGTACAGAAAGCGGCGATTACAGGCTTACATGGTGATTATATCAGTGCTGCGCGCTTGGATAATTTGCTAAGTTGCTATGTTGGTATACAGGCTTTATTGAATGCCGACGCTAGCCGGCCGACATTATTAATTTGTACTGATCACGAAGAAGTGGGCAGTCAGTCATCGTGTGGTGCTAATGGTCCATTTTTAGAGGATGTATTACGCCGATTATCGCCTGTGCCGGAACAGTACACTCAGGCTATTCAGCAATCCATGCTGATCTCTGCAGATAATGCGCATGCCTTGCATCCAAACTATGCGGCAAAACACGATCAACTGCATGCGCCATTGATCAACCAAGGTGCGGTCATTAAGGTCAATAACAATCAGAGGTATGCAACCAATAGTGAAACAGCGGCGGTGTACCAAGACATTGCCAATGAACTTGGTTTACCTGCACAAACATTTGTTGTGCGCAGTGATATGGGGTGTGGCAGTACCATTGGCCCGATAACGTCCGGAGAGATTGGCGTTGCAACTTTGGATATAGGTTTGCCCACGTTTGCTATGCATTCGATCCGAGAGCTTGCAGGCAGTGTAGACGCTTTTAATCTTTACAAGATTTTAGTGGCGTTTGCAAAACGTGATCAATTGATTTCAGCTTAGATGCGCATTTGTTAATAAAAAGCCCAGCATTCTGGGCTTTTTATTAAGTTTTATACAAGTGATTAAATTAGATTAACCATTTGTTCAGCGCCTGAATATCTTCCTCGCCTAGATCCCCCGTTAGCTGATCAAGCGTAATCTGCTGTATTACGAAATTATAGCGAAGCTGCTCATAAGTATTTTTAGCATTGAAGAACGTTGATTGGGCGTCTAACAGTTCAACAATATTACGTGTCCCTACATCATAACCGGCTTGGGTTGCTTCTAATGCACTTTGAGATGAGCGAATAACTTGTTGCTGAGCCCTAACTTGCGCAGCAAGCGTTTTAAGCTTCAATACAGCACTACGAATATTTAACTCGATATCTTGGATAGAGCTAGCACGTGTTTCCACAGCAGACTCCGCGCTTGCAACCGCTTGGCGAACGGAGGCATTGATTGCGCCACCGCTATAAAGAGGAATCGATACCCCAATGCCAATAGAGGAGGTGTTGGTTACGCCATCTGATCGAGACTGAGATTCAACGGAATAGTCATTGTCTGTACGCGCTAAAGAGCCGGTAATTGCAACGGTAGGGACGCGACCACTGGCTTTTTGGATATTGATGTTATTTTGGGCCGAGTCGACAGACAGATCCAAAATTCTAACGTCTTTATTTGCAGCCATCGCTTTTTGAACAAGGTTGTCGGTATTCAAACTTGAGTCAACAACAATCGGATAGTCTTCAGATAGACGTGGGATACTTTCGATACTTTGACCGGTACGCTGATATAAGGCTTCAAGGGCAATCGTTAGGTCCGATTCAGCACTTAATTCATCTACGAGTACGGAATCATAGGCCGCTTGCGCATCATGTAAGTCAGTTATAGAAACCAAACCCACTTCATACTGTTTCTTAACACGATCTAACTGGCCTTCGTAGCTTTTAACTTGGGAGCGGGTTGTGTCGAGAGTCGCTTGCGCGGTTAAGACCGCAAAGAAATCAGACAGTGTGTTGTAGATGAGTTGTTCCTGAGCTTGTTCTAAAGCAATTCCAGAACTTGCAAACGTCAGCTCAACCGCATCAACACCGTAATCCAATGCCGGAGAGTAAATGGGGTAATCTAGGTTTAAAGCGAGCTGGTTCTGCGTGTTATTAAACGACTCAGCATTATCTGGATCGGTTTTTGTGTAGCCAAGGTTGCCGCTGAAACTAATGTTGGGATACAAATTACCGCGAGTCACTTCAACTTGTTCTTTGTCAGCGCGAAAAGAGGCGTTGGCAGCTCGCAAGCTAGGATCGTGTGCTTTAGCTAAGTCATATACTTGGTTAAGTGTTTCTGCCTGCGCAGCCGGTAATGCCACCGCTGCAGCTATAAACGATGCGATAATATGCTTTTTCATAGGTTCCTTTTTTGCCTCGATATGAAATAAATTTATATTACCTGACGGTAAAGGCAGTGAATACTACCTAATTTGCTATAACTTCTATGACTCCTGACCATATCACAATCAATCCTAAAGTCAGTCTGACTTATTGTGTAAAAATACAGTATGAATGAAACAGCCCACATAGAGTGGGCTGTTATTTATGATTTGAGGCAATGTTTTATGAAGGGTTATCTAGCTCAACCGTGTATCGGATTTGATACGTGGTGTTGGGGGCAATGGTTCCATGCAGAGACACGCTGTTGGCATTGACCTGCTCCAAAGAGCGCAGAGACAGCTCCCGAATTGGGGCTTGTAGCTGATGAGTGATTTGGTAATCCTGAGGCTGCTTAGAAACGTTTTTCAATGTCAGCTCCCATGTCTGAGTTGCGCCTTTCTTTGCCTTTGATTCCGTGATTAAAGTAATGTCACCGGTTAAATCCAAGCTTTTATTTAGAAGCACTTCGACTTCAGCACCCTCTCGCATATTTTTTAATGAAACTGCGTTTCCTTTCATGAAGTAGGGGCTTTTGTGCCAAAGAGTTTGATAAGTACCGGGGATCAAATCTTTCGGGCTGTCAAAGCGAATCTGTTGATCAAAGCTCAAATTCAATTTTGATGAATGCTGGTAGCTGAATACCTTACTCACATTACGACGACTGGTAATGTCACTGCTGTGTTTACCAAGATCAACTAATGTCATTGATGCCGCAGGCAGCGATAGTTTAGTTAATTCCAGTGTGATTTCGCTGTCATTGTAATCTGTTTCTGGTGCTGAGCGTTCTAATGCCATATCGCTTGCCATCGAACTTTTCATCATCATCGGACGGCCGATATTTCGGTTTTGGCTGTAATGCAGTAGGGCGCTGTCCAGCTCAATGTCTTGAGACGCATTATTTTGAATGCTGGCTTGTTGTACCAAAGTGATTTTTCGGTCGTCTATGACCATTGAGAGTTCGGGGTGCCAACGAATATCAGATGTTTGGTAAGTGAGTAGGCCTTGATAGTTTAATTCCGTGCGAGTGTTTGATGCCGCGAGTTTTGGTATAAGATAAAAATCACTAATAGGATAGTTTGCTGCGACGCGTTTAACACTTAATGTGAAGTATTGATCGGTTACAGCCTCTAAGGTGCCTTCTAAAGACAAATTACGGCTTTTATGCTCAACACGAATGGGCTGGCCTAAGTGATTGCTCCAATCACGGCGTTCACTATTATAAAAATCGGGTAACTGAAATGGTGCATAGTTTTTTCCGATTGGAATGATAGAGCCTTCCATCGGAGTAAAACTCAATTCAGATTTTTGTTTTAGATCTTCGGTTACTTGGCTGCCTTGCTGTTCAATAACGATACTTTGAGTTGCCGCAAAGCTAGAGATCGAAGTGAGTAGCAATCCTGTCATTGTCGCGTTGGTTAGAATTGTTTTAGTGTCCATAAGCATTCCTCTGTTAAACATGGAAAACGTGAGCTGGCAAATTCCCAATTAGCTTTCAGAATAACGTAGAATGCTTCGTTATATGTAGGACACAAAGTGGAAGGTGACAGTGAAAAATGGGCTTTTACTGATTGATGGCTTAAACCTGATACGACGCTTACATGCGGCGTTAGAAAGTGAGCCAGACAGCGAGCGTCGAATAGAGCGTACTCAAAGTCTATGCATTGATGCGTTAGCGAAGCTAGTGCATCAATTTGAGCCAAGCTACATGGCGATCGTTTTTGACTCACCGGCGAAAACGTGGCGTCACGAAGCCTTTCCTGAATATAAGCTAGGAAGACCACCAATGGATGATGCGTTATTAGAGTCCATGGGGCGGTTTGCCAAGGTGTTTCGCTTTAATGGTTGGCCGTGCTTACGCATGACCGGATGGGAAGCGGATGACCTAGTGGCCACATTAGCGTTTAAAGCCAGCCAACATGGCATAGGCTCGATGATTGTTTCTACTGACAAAGGCTATACGCAGCTACTGCAATACCCACATATTTTACAATATGACTACTTTGCAAAACTTGGCTACGATGCCAATTGGGTCGAACAAAAATATGGTGTCATCCCCCGATTACTACCAGATTATTGGGCATTAGTAGGGGATACAACGAATCATATTCCAGGCGTCAAAGGGATAGGTCCGAAGTCGTCGGTGGAGATTCTTAAAAATAAAAGCAGTCTCGAGCAGGTCTTTGATTGTTTGAGCGAGTATCCTGCTAAATTTCAAAAGTTATTAGATGGGCAGTTAAGTCATTGCCAGTTTGCACGTTCTATGGTGACGCTAAAGCTGGATGTTGAAATTGGCATACGGCTATCGCAGCTTGAAATCAGACGTAGTACTTCAATTTAAGTATTGATCAAAAAATCAGCAATGTATCTGTTTGCGTTTTTTGTTTGAAATGCCGCAGCGTAATAAATTCAAATTAGTTGCATGCTAACTCAGAAAAGATCGCGAATAGCTCTTACCGATGTTTGGCAACAGGCATATAATAACGCCCATCACTCACCCCCAATTTAATGAGATAGGATATGTCTGAGGTAAGAACTCGAATCGCGCCTTCTCCAACGGGCGACCCTCACGTTGGTACTGCATACATCGCACTGTTTAATATGGCTTTTGCCAAGAAAATGGGCGGCGAATTTATTTTACGTATCGAAGATACTGACCAGACACGCAGTACGCCTGAATCGGAGAAGATGATCCTTGATGCGTTACGTTGGTTAGGATTGGATTGGTCAGAAGGCCCGGATGTAGGCGGCCCACATGGCCCTTACCGCCAGAGCGAACGAGGCGATATATACAAAGACTATGCGCTAGAGTTGGTTGAAAAAGGTCACGCTTTTTATGCCTTTGAAACCCCCGAAGAACTCGATCAAATGCGTGTTGAGCAAAAAGAGCAAGGCTTAGCGCAAAAATACGACGGGCGCGCTTTAAATCTGAGCCAAGAAGAAGTGCAAGCGAAGATTGATGCTGGCGTACCTTACGTGATTCGCATGAAAGTACCTGAAGAGGGTACTTGTGTTGTGCAAGACATGCTACGTGGCGAAATCGAAATCGATTGGGCGCAAGTAGATATGCAGGTATTGTTGAAAGCCGATGGTTTACCTACCTACCATTTAGCCAATGTTGTTGATGACCACTTGATGAAGATTACCCACGTGATCCGTGGTGAAGAGTGGATTAATTCCGCACCTAAGCACATCTTGTTGTATCAATACTTTGGTTGGGACATTCCAACATTGTGCCATATGCCATTGTTGCGTAACCCAGATAAATCCAAGCTATCTAAACGTAAAAACCCAACATCGATTCTTTACTACCAACGTATGGGCTTCTTACCTGAAGCGGTAATCAATTACCTTGGCCGTATGGGCTGGTCGATGCCTGATGAAAGTGAAAAGTTCACTTTATCATCGATGATTGATAACTTTGACATCCAACGTGTTTCTCTTGGCGGACCAGTTTTTGACGTAGAGAAGCTGAAATGGCTAAACGGCATGTGGATTCGCGAAGACTTGTCAGTGGCCGATTTTGCTCAGAAGTTTTCTGAGTGGGGCTTGAACAGCGAATACGTTAATGCGATTTTGCCATTGATTATTCCGCGTGTTGAAACGTTCTCTGATGTGGCGGATGTCGCAGGCTTCTTCTTTAAAGGTCAGCTGGATGTCACAGCTGACTCTTTCTCTGATATTAAAATGGAAGAAGAAACGTTACGTAAAGCCCTTCAGTTCGCACTTTGGAAGCTTGAAGCACTGCGTTCATGGGAAAAAGATAAGATCTTTACGGAAATGAAATCCCTTGCGCAAGCAATGGAAGTGAAACCGAAAGACTTCTTTGCGCCACTGTTTGTAGCGGTATCGGGTACCACAGCGTCTGTCTCTGTATTTGATTCTATGACAATCTTAGGTCCTGATATGACTCGTGCTCGTTTACGTCATGCCGTTAACGTGGTTGGTGGGCCATCTAAGAAAGAAACAAAACGTTGGGAAAAAGAGTTCGCAGAACTTTGAATTTACCGATAATGTTTTGATCTAAAAAAACCGGCTCTTAGCCGGTTTTTTTGTTTTAGCAGAAAACTGCAGGCTTACTTAGTGGTAAACATGCTGGTTTTCTTTTCAAGCGAAGAGACTTGATCGTGAATGTCACGAGTATTGCCTTCAATACTACCGATGTCAGAGCTGTCACGTTGAAGCTGCTGAGCAATGCGGTCCATTTCTTCACTCATGTGAACCGCTGTTTTGGCCACTTCTTGTATAGAGCGAGCCATATCAACCGAGGACAATGAGCTTGTTTGAGCATTGTGCTCGATTTCACGAATCGCTAATTCTGCCTTTTCACTATACTCTTCAATTGAGCGAAGGTTCTCTTGGCCACTGTTCATGGTGGTAATGGCTGTTTGAGTCGACGTTTGGATTGTGCCGACGATATCGGTAATTTTTGCAGTAGCATCGACGGTCTTCTCTGCAAGCGAGCGTACTTCGTCAGCAACTACTGAGAAACCACGGCCCGCTTCACCAGCACGTGCCGCTTCAATGGCTGCGTTCAGAGCTAATAGATTGGTCTGATTCGCTAGATCATTGATCATGCCAATAACATCATCGATGTCTTTCGACAGTTGTCCCAGCTCGTTAAGTTGGCGTCCAGTTAAGTTTACGACTTCAATTGTTTTGCCTAGGCTAGATAGGGCACCTTTGATGGTTTCTGATCCTACCTTTGCAGACTCATACGTGTTCTTAGATTGATCGCTTAATTCCTCAGTGGTATGAGAGATGCTGCTGATCGTTGTCGAAATTTCTTCTGTTGCGGCCGCTAAGGAATTTGTTTGTTCGCTAACAGAGCGGTTGCTGTCGGCAATGTTGACCACGGCACTGTTTAGTTGGCTGACCATATTGCTGACATCGCCAGTCGTGTGGACCACATCGCCAATAACCGAGCCTAAGCCAGTCGTCATTTCATTAACTGAACCGCAGAGAGAATCAAATTCATCATTGCGTTTATGGTTGATGGTTAAACGAGCCGTTAAGTCACCACCTTTTACTTTACTAAGGTCACGAATTATTTGATTAAGTGTTTGGTTAACGCTGCGTCCAATCGCCATCATCAGCAATCCAGCGATAACAGCAACAATGATACTAACGACAATGACACTGATGCTGGCTTGTTTAGATTGTGCGGATGCTTGCTGGCGTGCTTCGACAACGGCTTGTTTTAGTAACTCTTGAGCTTGATTCGTCGCATCGTTGTACTTCGTTCGAACATCGCGAAACTTCTGCTGCAATGTCTCTAAGCTGCCCACTGTGTTGGCATAAAGTTGGACTTTATCATAGTAAGCGACGACTACATCACCAAAACGCTCTTCAAGACCGAAATTCACCACACGTTGGTAAAACTTCTTATAGCGCTCTTCAAAAACATCTTTGTTTTCCGATGTGGGTTCAAAGACAAAATTCTTTTCGGCTTCACGTACTGGTAAGAACTCTTGTTTAACAAGACTCAAGAATGACACTTTTTCGATGACTACTTCACCTAGAGCAGCAATTTCACCTTTCATGCCTGAACTAGCGTTAAAACCTAGTCGCTGGTTAAGGTTAACGAGTTCTTCTAGGGTCAGCGAATATTGGTTTATAAGATCGGAAATATTTGCAAGCGTGGTTTCGGTCTGCGGGTGATTCACCATTTCTGCATCTTCAGCGATCAAGGCAGAGAAACGGTTTTCTTTTGTTTTTAGTTCATCTAAGAACGCGGAGTAGCTGTTGTCATTAAGCTTATCGAGTTGCTCGTACAGCTCCATGTTGGCAATAACGAGAGAAGATAAGTCATTTTGTACTTTCGTCATGACTTCAAAACGCTCAGAAGCCGAAGTTTGTGCGCTCATACCATTCAACGCCACGACAGTTACTACGACAAAGCCGAGTAGACCACAGGCGAGTAAAATAGTGAGTTTGGCTCTAAAACTGAAATTTGCCAGCATTATATCCACCTACTGATATTTTATAGTTATAGTTATGTAAGACAATTGTCTAATTATTATAAAGAGAGTATTTAGCCTAAGATCGCTTTTGTAAATAGCTTTATTGCAGCTTTACGTGACGTTTTTGATGCTTTGTTTAAAAAATAGACAAATTACATAGCATGAGGATCAAAATGAATATGGCTTTGTTGCATGCCGATCATTTCAATCTCTCCTTGGTATCGACCTTCTCCAGTGGAAGTGAAGTAAAACTGATAGCGTCGTTTTATCTTTACTTGACCTCGCTCAATAACGGGCCGCCAATAGCTGCCATAGATGGATTCATCCAGCATTTGTAGATCAAGTTTAGAACACTGTTGTTTAACTCGCATCAGGGTGTATTCGCGTATTTTAAAATGCTGCCAAGCGAGCAAAGTAAAACAGAAGAACGCGAAGATAAGGCAAACGTCTAGTAGGGTTAGGTTCATGTTGTAAGATCTTAATGAGTAGGACTCAAGCTTACAAAAGGTTGGAAAAAAAGAAAACACGCTTCCCCAAAAGCAGGAGAGAGAAAGGAGAAGCGTGTTTTTATGCAGAAATTAACCTTTGGTTAATCACTATTTGCACGAATTTGGTCATTCGGGGCAGCGAATGAGTGGAAGCCAAACGAGTCGTGTGCAAAATCGTGAGCCAGTCTATCTAACCTTAGGCGGCTGCCAGTGCCTGCTCTGCATAAAGCTGTATCACCCACTGCTCAACACGTTGGTCAGTAAGGTCAAATTGCTGATCTTCATCGATTGCCAAGCCGACGAATTCTGTTTTATCTGCGTTAGCGCCGCGAGACGCTTCAAAGTCATAGCCTTCGGTCGACCATTGGCCGATAAAGGTAGCGCCCGTATTGACGAGCTTTTCGTGCAACCAGCCAATGGCATCGACAAAATAATCGCCATAGCCAAATTGGTCACCTAAGCCATATAAAGCGATAACCTTGCCAGATAAGTCCAGCTCAGATAACGCATCACCAACATCTTCCCAGTCACTTTGGATGCCACCGAAATCCCATGTTGGAATTCCTAAAATTAAAAAATCATAGTCCAGTAACGTGTTGATGTCAGAGTCTTTAATGTCGTGCAGTTCTACCAATTGATCGAGCTCGGAAAACTGTTGTTGAATTTTCTGTCCTACCATTTCGGTATTTGATGTATCGGTGCCATAAAAAAGGCCGATTGTGCTAGTTGTGCTCATAGTGTCCTCAACGTTACTGCATACTGCCTAATTGGTGGCTCATGACCCCAAAACGTTTTAGGCAAGCTTTTTCAATGTCTTGTTGCGTCCAGCCAGTGTCTGCTGTCAAACGGCTGGCTAAAGATTGGTTGTTGTTAGGCTGAGCAAGGGCTCGACGAAACGCGATTTCAATTTGGTATTCACCAATACTCATACCGGTGATGACAGCAAATCCCAGTTCAAGTGCGGTATGGGTTAGGCCTACTTGTTCGGCTAAATCGTCTGTGGAAGCGAATTGATCTGCTTCTATAATATTTTGACTTTCAAAGAGTTTCTTTTGGCAATCGGGACATTGCTGAATATGGCTTTGAACCTGAATGTGCTCAATGGTCTGTAATACTAGGTTGTATAACTTGCCAACCAGTGCTAGTTGCTTGCCATCACGTTGCATCAAACGGTTAAATTCTTGGCTCAGAGTACGTGTCAGTGTCAGAGACTTAGGAGTACCGGTTTCTTTGCTGACATGACGTGTAAAGAACGCTTTTACCTGAGCAATAGACTCTCCTGTAATAGAGGCCAATTGTTCCCAAGTCATAAAAATCTGACTCCAGCTGAATTTAGATTCTTGCGTTACTTCCCAATCGACCTGTGCGTCTTCGTAAACAGGCAATACTTGAATCGGGGTGGTGTTTTGCAGCTTGTTCAATGGGCTTACAGTATTAAATGTAATGTATACCCCAGCCGCAACATGCTCTTGAATAGTCAGTGGCTCAAAAATGTGAAACTGTTGCTGAACAAGACGAAGACCTGATAACGGCTGCTTTATTTGTTGATGACCAGATAGCCAGTAAGCGTAGCGTTGGCTTACTTTGCCAGTCTCTTCAAATAAGTCGATTGCTTGTACGATCATGAGTCATCATCCGGTCAGTTCTGAGAATGATTACTATTTAAAAGGTTGTTGCAAACAAATGCAAGTGCTTCTCATTCAAAAAGTGAAATTATTTTTAAATGAGATTGAATGCACGCAATAAGGTGACACCCACACTTGTGGTTAGAAAGGAAAATACGGTGGTTAATACGATGATATTTGCAGCCAAAACGGCATTGCCATTCATGGCTCGAGCCATAATGTATCCAGCCGAGGCAGAAGGTGCTGAAGATAGTAAGAATAAAATGCCTAGATCGATACCTCTAAATCCAAGAAAAAAACCGCCCATGGTTAAAATTAGAGGTATGACAATCAGCTTGCCAACTGTTGCAATCAGCGCAGGGGTTATATCTTTCTTTAGCTCTTTAAAACGTAATGACGCGCCAGCACACAACAAAGCTAAAGGAAGCGTTAACTGGGCGAAATAATTTCCTGCTTGAGTAACAATTTCAGGCAACTGCAAATTGATTTGATTGGCTGTTAGGGCGACCACGATGGCAATGATGAGGGGGTTTTTTGCGATCGCTTTTAAGGAAGCAGCAATGCTTTTATTGGCATTCATTGAGCGATTAATCGTGATGACGGCTAAAACATTATAAAGCACCATTACGCCACCTATGTAGACGGTAGCTGCGGCTAAGGCACTGTCACCATAAGCATTTAAGCAATAGGCTAGCCCAATAATTGCCATGTTTGAGCGAAATGCCCCTTGAATAACAATACCTCGATCACTTTTCTGTTTGACGAGTTTTACCGCAAGTGCTTCTAAGGCTAGATAAGTGATGAAGGTGGCAATGATTGCATACACCATTAAAGACAGGTGGCTGCTTGGATCTGTTGTTTGTTGGGTAATGTTGATGAAAATTAAGGCAGGCATAGCAACGTTAAAAATGACTTTCGACGATACCTCAACGAAGTTATCGTTAATCATGCCTATTTTCTCGAGCACAACACCCATGACAAGAACTAAAAAAATAGGTGCGGTAATAGAAAGAGAAAATTCCACTACACCAAGAAAATCGTCCATGTGAGCTGCCTAATTTTCAAATCAAGTAACAGCTGAACGTGTCAGCCGTTATAAAACAATTAACAAGGTAGGAAAAACAACGACTGATCAGTCGTTGTTTTCAAAGCGGTAACCTGCACCGTATACAGAGTGAATTACGTTAAGTTCTGGCGCTACAGCAGCGATTTTCTTACGCAGTTTTTTAATGTGACTGTCGATTGTACGGTCACTGACTACTCGGCTATCTGTGTAGATGCTTTTCATGATCATATCGCGACCAAAAACACGACCTGGCTCTTTGATCAATAATTGAAGCAATTGGAATTCCACTGTCGTTAGGTCGATTAGCTCGCCTTTGTACGTTGCACGTAAACGGTCAGCGTCCAAGTCGAAGCCATCAGTTTTTGGTGCTTCTGTCTGATCAAGCTCAACGCGACGTAGATTTGCTTTTACACGCGCTACAATTTCACGAGGGCTGAATGGTTTACATACGTAATCATCAGCGCCCATTTCAAGACCAATTAGACGGTCAATCTCTTCTGCTTTTGCTGTGACCATAATAATTGGCATGCCACTAAATTGGCGTACTTGCTTACATACTTCAACGCCATCAAGGCCTGGAAGCATAAGGTCAAGAAGCATAAGGTCAGCCTGATTGTTTTTTAGGTAATCTACGACTTGGTCACCACGATCGATATGGTGGTGCTCGTAACCTGCTTGCTCAAGGTAGGCAGCCATTAACTCAGCTAGTTTTGGTTCATCTTCTACAATCAGTACTTTACTCATAGTTATCGATTCCATATCAATTTAAAGGGAATTCTACGCGTATTCCCAACCCACCAAAAGGAGAGTGGTAAGCGGAAATAGTGCCTTGGTGTCCATCGACAATATTCGTACAGATGGCAAGGCCAAGGCCACGCCCGCCAGTTGCTCGGTTGCGTGAATTTTCCACACGGAAAAATTGTTCGAATATTTGTGTTATATCCTCATCACAGACACCTGGAGGAGTGTCCTCAAGTAATACCACAGCTTTCTTGTTCTCACGAGTCAAAGTGACTGTTAATTTACCAGGAGCGTTGGTGTACTTAAGTGTGTTGTTCATGAGGTTAGCGAACAGTTGATGTAAACGGTCGTCATCGCCTGTGATTATAATTGGGTTCTTTTTCACAATCACAAGTTCTAATTCTAAGCCCGCCTCATCGAACGGTAACTGCATGGAGTGAACGGTTTGCTCTAAAATATCATTTAAGTCCGCTTCTTCCATACAGTAATTCAAGCTACCCATATCATGCATAGATAATTGGTTTAAGTCATCAATTAAGCGCGCAATGTGAACCGCTTCTTGTTGCAAAGAGGCTAGAGAGTTATCCGAGACTTTAATGATGCCGTCTTGCATGGCCTCAATTTCTCCCCGCAAGATTGCGACCGGAGTACGTAACTCATGAGCAGTATCAGCGACCCACTTCTTACGCGCATCACGCATGTGCTCAAGCGTAGAAGCTAGATGGTTAAAATCACGGCCTAAGTCGGCGAGTTCGTCTGTGCCTTTTATTTTAATACGTGTATCAAAATCTCCAGCCGCCAAGCGCTTTGTTGCTTGTCGCACGGTACAAATGGGTCGACTAAGCCATTGCGCTAATGGCCAAGTTAGTAAGGCTGCAATCGTTAGCATGAACGCTGAGATCAATAAAAAAGCTTCGCCTTGTTGTCTAACAAACCGCAGTGTCTGATCTTGAACTAATGCACGCATAGAACGCAGCCCGACATAGCCAACCAGTGAATTGTCGACCATAACAGCGTGGGTTTCGGCGTCAGCGAATGTTACATCGCCAATCAGAGGCTGTTTTTCCTGATCGAACAACAAAAAACGCTGGCGATAGTACTGAGAAGGATAAATTAGGTCTAAGTTAGGCGTACTAGGAGGTGGAATAAGATCACGAATGTTTTCCAGCTTGGCTTGCTGCCACTCTTTCTCTAAGCGACTCTCTTGAACAAGAAAATACCAGTCATCGTAATAAATAAACAAATTAGCAGTACGGTTCGCCATTTGCTGTAAAAAGTCGCGGTCACGCTCTGTGGCATACGTCACAAAGCCACGATCGAAGCTCCATTGAAAGACTTGCCACATGGAGACGATCAACAAGACGTTACTTAGTACAAACACTAAGAATAATTTGTGGCGAATTTGAAAACCTTTTGTGCCAATCATAAGCTCGTATCGTTGTCGTTTTGTTTAGAGATCTGACCCATTGTGCAGCTATATTATAATGATAACCACACATTGACTATTACCTAGGTGAGCAAATAATGAGGAGCAACTATTAACTTTCATTACTTGATAGGTGTTTTGGCAATTAATGTTTCCCCTTTTCGTTTGCGTTGCTGGCACTCACGGAATACATTTTTCTCACAAGCAGCGCATTGTTTGAGGTTCATGTCGCGTTCAATTTTCTCGACAGCGACACCTTTCGCTGGGTAGGTATGATCCGCCCCTACTTTATCTAGTACACCGAAGCGCTCAAGTAAATCAAGTTGCCACAAATATCGAACTACTAAATGAATTTGCGTATTCTCTTCACGACGTCTATCTACCAGCTGCTTTAAAAAATGAGCACCCTGCATATCGATGGCAGACAATCCACGACATAAGATGACCCAATGATCTTTGTGAGGGTAATCGTGTTCAATCAATTGAAACTGTTTAGACATATAGTCCACAGAGCCAAAGTACAGTGGCCCATCCAACCTTATAAAGTGGATTTGCGGGCAGGTGTCTAAATCAAAGTGCATGATGTTATGAAAGTAACGCCCTTCATGGGTATCCATTGGCGCTAAGATACGCACATTGGGTTTGGCTGTTTGGTTTAAGAAGAGTGTTAGGCTTAATCCGACACCGACTAAGATACCAAACTCAAGGCTGATGCCAATGGTGCTTAACAGCGTCACCATGGCGATACTTAACTCAGCACGACTGGTTTTTGCGTAGTGCAGTAACTCTTTGAATTCAATAAGACGCCAGCCTACTAGCATGATGATGCCAGCCATGGCGGGGATCGGAAGGTGTGAAAATAATGGCGCAATTAAGCTGAGAATAAGTAATAAAAATACGCTTGAGAAAATGATCGCTAGGGGCGTCTGCGCACCCGCTTCCACATTGATTCCGCTTCGGGTAAATGACCCTGAACTCATGTAATTTGAAAACAAGCTTCCAACGGTATTGGACATACCTTGACCGATAAATTCTCGGTTCGTATCGATTTCTTGGTGTGTTTTCAGGGCAATGGCTTTGGCAATAGAAGCCGCTTCAAGTAGACCAATGAGAGCAAGGACGACGGCGCCTGGGAGTAGTTCTCGTAATGTATTAGAAGATAAGTCGATCAAAGCAAAAGGCGGGATCGCTTCGTTAAGTTCACCCACAAGCGGTACATTATTTGCTCCAGCATTCAAAAAATAGCCAAATACACTGCCGGCGATCAATGCCAGTAAATAGTGGGGTAGCTTAGTCGATATTTTTCGAATGATGATTGCTGCAAGTATTGTAACGAGGCAAATAGAGACCGAGTACATATTTGTTTCAGGGCCAATGTGAAGCAGTGCATTTAAAAAGCTCGATAAATTTTCCGGTCTGGGTAAGTCTGCTGTTAGAGCATGCTGGACTTGGCTTAGCATGATCAAAAACGCTGCACCGGTAATAAATCCCACCATAACTGCGTGCGACACGAAATTAGTTAAGTTGCCAAGCTTGGCCAAGCCAAGTGCAAGCTGTATTAATCCTGCTAAGAATGTAATAGCCAATGCTGCTTGGATAAACTCTGCTGAGCCGGGAACGTAAAGACCTGAAAGAGAGGAAAACAGCAACGCAGAAATAGCCGTGGCAGGGCCACAAACCATGTGCCAAGATGAGCCAAATAAAACGGCAATGATCGGTGCAACAATAGCGCTGTAAAAACCATACTCGGCAGGCAGGCCGGCAATGGCTGCAAATGCTATGCCCTGAGGAATAGACATAGATGCGCATGTTAACCCTGCAATAAAGTCTGCCTTAACGGTTGATCCATTAACAAGTGTAAGCCAAGGCAGCCAGCGGCGTAGGGTATTAGGCATTGCGCATCTCCAGATTCATTGTTTACGCAGTTTATAAGTGATTTTTATTAAATGGACGTTTAATAAAAAATATTTTAGCACGAAAAATGTTCTTCGTAGATAGTCATGTAGGAGGATTTTGTGAGTCATTGTACGTTTTTGTGGACTGTTTAGCCTTTCTTCCACGACTAATAATTCGCTAAATGTGGATTAGGGAGTTTCATAGGGCGGCACTTAGCGTTAGAATTTTGTTTTCTAAATGATTGAACAGAGTAGGAATATCTAATGGGCAGAGCCTTTCAGAACCGAAAAGAGTCCATGGCGAAAACCTCGGATCAAAAAGCCAAGGTTTACAGTAAATACGGACGTGAAATTTATGTGTGTGCAAAATCTGGTGGCATTGACCCAGATGGTAACCTTGCGCTACGTAGCTTGATTGACCGTGCCAAAAAAGACCAAGTACCCACGCACGTTATCGATAAAGCGATCGACAAAGCCAAGGGTGGTGGTGGCGAAGACTTTGATACGGCTCGCTACGAAGGTTTTGGACCGGGCAATACAATGGTGATTGTAGACTGTCTATCTGATAATCCGAACCGTACGTTTGGTGATGTGCGCACTTGCTTTAACAAAGTGAAAAGCAAGATTGGTACACAAGGCAGTGTGTCGCATATGTTTGATCACAACGCGATCTTTGTTTTTTCTGCAGAAGATGAAGATGCTGTGATGGAAGCCTTGTTAGAAGCTGACGTTGATGTCACCGATATCGAATACGATGAAGGCAAAGTAACAGTATTTACGCCGAATACTGAATACGGTAAAGCGCGTCACGCCATCATTGAAAGCTTTGGTAATGTGGACTTTGATGTCGATGAAATTCAGTTTATCCCTCAGATGACTACTGAAATTTCAGGTGAAGAGGTAGAGCAGTTTGAACGTTTCCTAGACTTATTAAACGATCTAGATGACGTTCAGCGCGTGTACCATAACGCTGAATTCTAATTAAATAATCCTTCGGTAGCGACACGGGTAAGGTTTGCCAAGGTCTTTGCTGAAGGGTTTTTTCTATGAGGGTAGTATGAACGAACGTCCAACTCCGCCAGAAGATTGGGAGTGCTGTGAAAGCGAATGCTCACCTTGCGTATGGGATACTTACTATGAGGCGTTGCGTGAATGGAATGCAGAGCAAAAAGCCATAAAAGACGCACAAAATACCTCCCAGGCTAAAGAGCAAGATAATGAATCATAACGATCCAGTACAATCTCCTTCGCCGATCAAGCAAGAGCCAGTGCGATCACCCTGTACCAGTGTTTGTTCATTAAACGATGATGACGTATGTATTGGTTGTTATCGAACCGGCGTAGAAATCAGCCAATGGGGGCGTATGTCCCGCGAAGAGCAGCTGGCGGTGATGGAACAAGTCCGCCAGCGAGAATGTGCCAGTCAATTTGTGCTTTAAACGTCAGACTTGGCGTTTTTCAGCGTAATCCATTGAGACATGTATTGAGTGCTTTTCATGGAGTGATGGCGTATCAATTTACCTAAGAAAAAGCTGTCCCGTAAACGCTCTTTTAATTGCACTTGAATGTTTATTCGAGTGATCAACTTTTCCTGCCAAGCTTTCTTTTCATAGCGCTGCTGAATGATGGCATGACCGTTTTCTTGCATCAGCCCATAGCTCAGCTCGTCTTGGTAGAGGCTGACGCTGGCGTTGACAAAATCCTCGATATTATCCGTTACTACACCATTCCACGGTAATGCACCATGTATGGCTTCGGCGCCGACAGAGGTTGTAATACTTGGTGTACCGACTTGCATCGCCTCCACTAACTTGCCTTTAATGCCCGCTCCGAAGCGAATAGGGCTAAGTAAAATCTTGGCGTTTGCGATGACTTTTTGAGCGTCTTCAGCCCAGCCTTTTACTAAGAAACCGTCTTTTTCATTATGCAGTTGCGTGGCTTTGGGTGGTGGATAAGCACCATAGATCATGAGTTTAGCTTTAGGGAGCTGTTTGCGAATTTTTGGCCAATACACTTGCTTAAGTTGTAACACCGCATCCCAATTCGGCGCATGACGAAAGTTACCGATGAAGGCAAAGTGTTCTCGATCAGCGAATGGCTTGGCGCTTAATGTCGCTGTATCGAGCATAAAAGGTAAGTGCATCACATGTGTTTCAGGCACATTGAATGCTGTTTTTAATAGCTCTGTTTCGTACTCCGATATCATCAGTGTAAGGTCGCTACGATAAATAGCGGCAATTTCTCGAACGCCCACGTCAGAATGCATGTCCGTCATGGTGAATTCACGGTTTTGTTTAACCGCAGTATGGCGTGCATCGCGCAGAGAGTGTAAGTCTTCTGTGTTTAGAATCCGTAGTGCTGAGGGCATATATTCTGCTACGCGCCAGCCGAACTGTTCTTCCATCATAAAACGATCATAAACAACAACATCCGGTGCGAGCTCAGTAATGTATTTATTAAAGCTATCGCAATTGAGTTGGATGTTGGCGGATGTAACACCATGTTGGGTTAAGTCCACCATGTGTTCGGTCGTTTGTGCAGGCGAGGCGAATTCAACGTCCCAAGATTGCTCGCGGAATGTGTCGATGAGTTGCATCATACGGCTGCCGGCCGCGGAGGAGTTTGGCTCGGGCCAAACGTAACCAATAATTAAAATCTTCATAGGGATGATTGAGTTAGCTTGAAAATAAAGAAAAGGGACAAGTATTGCTGGGTATTGTATCATGTGCGCCAACTTTGTGTTGTCGGTCTAAAACAGACTGGATGGCATGCTATGGAAACATGACGTTGAGACTTAACTATGATTATTAAGCCGAAAATTCGTGGATTTATTTGTACAACGACTCACCCAACAGGCTGTGAGAAAAACGTACAAGACCAGATCGCTAAAGTAAAAGCGAATGGCGACATTAAAAATGGCCCTAAAAAAGTGTTGGTAATCGGTTCATCAAGCGGTTACGGCCTGTCTTCTCGTATCGCGGCAGCGTTCGGCTCTGGTGCGGCTACGATTGGTGTCTTTTTCGAAAAGCCAGCCACAGAGAAAAAGCCCGGTACAGCGGGTTGGTATAATGCTGCTGCGTTTGATAAGGCGGCGCATGAAGCAGGCCTGTACGCGAAAAGCATCAATGGCGATGCGTTCTCAAATGAAGCGCGTGATAAAGCTATTGAGCTTATTAAGCAAGACCTGGGCGAAATTGACTTAGTTGTTTACTCTTTAGCCTCGCCTGTGCGTAAAATGCCTGAATCAGGGGAAGTTATTCGCTCTGTTCTTAAACCTATTGGTGAAACCTACAAGTCGACGGCGATTGACACTAACCGTGATGTCATCATTGATGCTGAGATTGAACCGGCGACAGAAGAAGAGATCGCGCAAACGGTTACCGTAATGGGCGGTGAGGACTGGGAGCTTTGGATGTCAGCGTTATCCGATGCAGGTGTCTTAGCTGAAGGTGCTCGCACGGTAGCCTACTCTTACATCGGTTCTGATATTACTTGGCCAATCTACTGGCACGGTGCGTTGGGCAAAGCAAAAGAAGACTTGGATCGTGCTGCGAAAGCAATTGATACAGAGCTGGCTAAGCAGGGGGGCGGTGCTAATGTTGCCGTACTTAAGTCTGTTGTTACTCAAGCCTCTTCAGCCATCCCTGTCATGCCGCTGTATCTTGCGATGGTATTTAAAGTGATGCGCGAGAAGGGTTTGCACGAAGGCTGTATGGATCAAATTTACCGCATGTTCGCTGAACGTTTGTACAATGATAATAATCCTGCAGAGCTTGTGGACGACAACAATCGCCTACGTCTAGATGACTGGGAGCTTCGTGAAGACGTTCAGCAGGCATGTCGCGACCTTTGGCCACAAGTGACGGATGCTAATTTGTTTGCTGAAACAGATTACCAGCTTTATAAGGATGAGTTCTTGAAGTTGTTTGGTTTTGGCATCGAAGGTGTGGATTACGAAGCAGACGTCGATACGCAAGTAGAGTTTGATGTAATTACACTTTAAGACTTTTGTTTACAAGTCGTTATAAAAGGAGACCATTGGTCTCCTTTTTTTTGTGCAAAGATTCTTCTATAGTGGAGTGAGCCTTCGGAGAGTTTTGATGTTACCTAAGAAAACCGTATTTTTAAGTGTGCTAGCGGCGACTGTGCCGCTACTAAATGCCCAGACGATTAAGATTGAGCCGATTGAGGTTTTGTATGGCAATCAAGTTTACAGTGGTCAGCATCAAGTGGTTATCAGCTCGCGTGAGGATGTCACTATTATCCCTGCCGAAAAGCCTAAGTTGAATGCTATTGCCAATATGGTTGTGTCAGCGAATCCGAGTAAACTGTCCTACCTAGAAGAGTCTGCGATTGCCAAGCGCGAGCAAGAGATCTACCGTGAGGTAAATCGACGTACCGAAGAGTCTCCGTTCACTGTGTTGTTTACAGGGCATATACCTGAAGAAATACAACAAAGACGTCTTAGTATGATGCCTGAGATCGGAATCTTTGGTGATCAGAAGGATAAGCTTGAAAAAGATCAGGCTGAATTGCATGGTGGGGATACAGCTTCGGCAGCAGAAGGTGAGTTCAGTGAGGTGCTGCCTGGTAATCGTGTGATGCCGGGGGAATCGGCGGAGGCGCCAACCGATCAGTCAGAACTCACCAATGAGCAAAAGCTAGAGCAGCTCATTGGTGGTTAGTGCATTCCTGCAACCATTATTCGATCTTTAGTGGTTTCCAATCTTCATTTTTATCCGCGTGCCATTTGTTAGTAATCAATAAGCGCGCGGCTTGATCTTTTTCAACTTTCATATTAATAAACTCAAGGAATGCAGCTTTGGTTTGTTGCTCTAATGCGGTTATCCATTGTTGACGATCCTTGAAGTTATGTTCTGGTTCAACAATATGTGGCCACTCTTCTAAAGCGTCTTCTCGTAAGCTTGTGGGCTGTTTTTTGTAGGCAGCTAAGACGGCTTTGCGTGCTTGTTCAAAGGATTTATCCGAGACGTCCTCGTCGGTCCAGCTCGTTTCGTCGATAAAGCGCTCTATCTCCGTAACCAGCACTTCGGTTGAGGTATTGGGGGATTGTACTAAGAATCCGATTGCGGGAGTCTTTTCAATGGTTTGGTTGGTAACCGCAACGATGTAGCCATATTGTTTTTCGGTACGAAACTCATTGTAAAACCTAGCCCCTAAAAGTTGGGATAAGATGCGGACGTTGGCGCGTTCGGCGTACGTTGCATTATTATTGTCGGTCGCAATCAAACTGTAGAGTACGGCGTTGTCGTCGCTACGCGTATTGAAGGTGTATATATAGCGTTGCTGAGCTTCAAATTGCTTCAACTCAACATATCGGTACGGATGCTTATACAAGCAGCTGTCAACTTGACGACTGATTTTCCCTGCTAAGCCATGCGCATCCGTTTTACTAAAGTTTCCTGTCATATAACCAATGTATTGAAAGTGCTGTATGTGCTGGCTAATGAATCGGTTGATGTCATCGGTTGATATGTCGGTGACAAGTTCCTTTAGAGCGTCGGAAGGCGCGTTTCCTTTGATGGCGACTTGGCTAAAATTATGACGTGCTAGCGCATACGGTGGCTGGCTTTCAAGGTTGCTTAAGCCCTTTAAAACATCCTGTTTCGCAATGGATAGTCGTTTGCTTGACGCTCTGAAGGCCATGAGTTGTTCAACCAGAGAGTAGAAGTAGTCCCCTTGTTTGTCGTTATAGCCATTCGTGCGCAGTGTTAAACCATTGCCATGGGCGTAAAGTTGATAGCCTAAACCTGCCATGTAAGGCTGGTAAGTGCTTTCGCTTACGGCATCGTTAAATAATTTTGCCCACAATTGAAGAAGTAATCGATCGCGTGTGCTTGGGTTTTCTAAAAAGCCAAAATAGCCAAAAATCATACCCGTTGGCTTTTGGTATTGGGTGTTAGCTTTGTACCAGAAGTCGAAACCTGCTTGATTTTCAATGTTTTCAGGAAGAGAGGGAGTTTTTGCCTGTAGCAGGTCTAAATTGTCCGGCATATAGGGATTAGCAGCCGGAAGACCGAAGTCGTTTGGTAATACGCTATCGGAGGCGATTTTTTCTTGATTTAGGGCTGGCTTTCCGTTGGCATAGTCACTGTTGTAAAGGGGTTCGTGCTGCCACTTGATGTCGCCGTCCATCCACTCCTTAGGGAAAATGGAGGGGTGCTGCCATTGAATAATTAGATTGTCTGAGCTTAATGAGTTGAGTAAGGCTTGTATGTCTTGTTTGTCAGCGCTTTCTGAAATATGAAAGCTGTTCAATAGATGTTCTACGCCCACATCCAGTGCCCGACTTGATAGAATTTGAGACAGTTTAATGGGTGTAATGTAGTCGTGGTATCGAAAATTAAGCAGGCTAAGAGTCTTGGTCTCAGACAGATATTGCTTCGAAATGGGCGCTTTTTTTAAGTTGTCTATGGTTTTAAATAAATACTCAGCGACCTTACTCCGTTGCACTGTTCCTTCATCGGTTAAGCGCATAGAAATACTAAACAGTGCCTGCTGACCATCGTCTTGGCTAACGCCTGCATGTAAAGACTGTACCCAATGATGTTGCTTTAAGTGTGCAAAAAGGGAGTTTTGCGACTCATCGCCGAGTACATAAGATAAGTATCGCGCAGGCTGAGTGTCGTATTTTTCGGTTTGGCTTGGAATCTGAAAAGAAAACTTGACCGTGCTTTTATCTGTGTTGGTTTTAAAAAACTGTAGTTTTCCACCGTCACCGACCAAATCCGGCAATTCAGGAGTTGTGGGGTTTTGGCGTGCTGGGATGCCTGAGAAGTAGGTGCGAGCGTAGGCGGCCAGAGTTTCTGTGGATTGCTTGGCGGTTAATGTCAGAACCATGTTGTCAGGTGTGTAATGGCGCTCAAAAAAATTGACAAGTAGGTCGCGTAATTGGCTGGCTGGAATATTGCCCAGCGTGTCAATATTTCCGACGGTAAAACGACTGCCAGGGTGTTCTGGGTTGAATAACGTTTTCATTGCTTGATTACTACGGCGCTGTTCATTGTCTAATTTAGCGCGATACTCTGAATCAACCGCATTGATTTCTCGTTCTATGTAGGCTGGATCCAATGTCGGGGCGATAAAAAACTGAGCAAAACGATCCAGTGCTTCAGGATATGTCTCAGGCAAAGTATCAAAATAATAGTTAGTCAGTTGCGCACTGGTGTAGGCGTTATGTGAGCCTCCGTGTTCACGAATAAACTCTTGGTAAGCGCCTGCTTCTGGGTACTTTTCAGTGCCTAGAAATAGCATGTGCTCTAGTAAGTGAGCCAAACCTAAATGTTTGTCAGGGTCACTGTAGCTTCCTGATTTAATCGCTAATGACGCCGCGGGGCGCTCGGCTTGCGGGTCAGATACTAAGATAACAGAAAGGCCGTTATTGAGTGTTGTGTGGGCATAGGTATGTTGGTCTGATGGGCTTTTACCAGAAATTGTTTGCATAGATTCAGCTACTACAGGGAGGCTTAGAAAAAGAACGCAGGTCGCTGCGATCGAGGCGAAAAGGGTATGAATGTTTGCTGTAAATTTCATCATAGAAACAGGTTAGCCCGTTCCTATGATGATGTGCAAGGTGTGCGGATTTATTTTGGTTGGGCGTCTAGAGATTCACCGTTTACATCTGCGCTGTCGTTGCCCATTAGGTAAAGATATAGAGGCATAATGTCTTCAGGTGTTTTGAGAGTATTTGGGTCTTCAGCTGGGTAAGCGAAAGCTCTCATATTGGTGCGAGTGGCTCCAGGGTTGATAGCGTTGACGCGTATTTGAGAGATGTTTTCAAGTTCGTCTGCCAGCAACTGCATCATGGCTTCCGTAGCAAATTTTGATACCGCGTACGCCCCCCAGTAGGCTTTTGCTTTGCGGCCTACGGATGAGGTTGTAAAGATGATGGAGGCGCTTGGGGCTTTCTGTAGTAGCGGAATGAGTGCCTGATTGAGCAAAAATGCCGCGTTAACGTTGACCCGCATGACCTGTTCAAATGTGCTTGGTTCATAGTTTGCGAGGGTCGTGCGATCTCCTAGCAAGCTGGCATTATGAAGGATGCCATCGAGACGACCAAACTCACTTTCAATTGTATTGGCTAATTCAATGTAATCGTGCTCGACTGCTGTATCGAGATTGAGTGGTACGATGGCACCCTGTGGATAATCTAGGCTCTCAAATTGATCGTAAACCTCTTCAAGCTTTTTGGTAGTGCGTCCTAATAGGATAACGGTGGCGCCATGGGCCGCATAGGTTAGGGCGGCTTGTTTACCGATGCCGTCGCCGGCTCCGGTTACTAGAATTACTTTTTCTTTTAACAGATCGTTCGGCGCTTGGTAGTCCAGCATCTTAGACCTCCTAGTTTTTTATCGGCTTTTGCGTGTGCATTAAGTAGTTAACGGACACGTCGCGATCATTCAGTTTGTAGACTTTCGTAATTGGATTATAGGTCATTCCTGTCATGTGAGTGACATCAAGTCCTGCTTGGCGGGCAAATTGAGTAAGCTCTGAAGGTTGAATGAATTTGGCGTAGTCATGCGTACCTTTTGGTAACATCTTGAGAACGTACTCAGCCCCCACAATGGCGAATAAATAGGATTTTGGATTACGATTGATGGTTGAGAAAAAGACGTGACCACCAGGCTTACACAATTTCATGCAGGCGCGAATGACGGATGCTGGGTCTGGAACGTGTTCTAGCATTTCAAGGCAGGTAACCACATCGTATTGCTCTGCTTCGCGTTCAGCGATTTCTTCTGCGGTAATGCGCTCGTAATCGATTTCAAGGCCACTTTCTTCGAGATGAAGTGTTGCGACGGCAAGAGGTGCTTCACCCATGTCAATGCCTTTAACGGTGGCTCCCATTTGGGCTAGGGCTTCTGAAAGGATGCCGCCACCACAGCCTACATCAATGGCTTTTTTACCATTTAATGCGGCGCGCTCATTGATGAAGTTGGCGCGCAGTGGGTTGATGTCATGAAGAGGCTTGAACTCACTGGTCTTATCCCACCAGCGACTTGCTAGCGCTTCAAATTTGGCGACTTCATCTAGGTCTACATTGGTGGAGTTGGTTTGATTTGAGGTCATCTCTTGTTCCTATTGTATCGTGGCTACTGCATTAACGATTAGGTGAATTCCTATTATTCGAGCGCTCGCCGCTATTTGGATCATGGCATTATAGCGATTCTATGGTTGGCGACAAACTTGGATGATGATTTGAACGAGGCTTTTTTATGAATATTGATCATTGCCATCTGTTTTAAGGTCTTTTAATGACAGAAGTGAGTGGGTTTATGTTCCCCGCTTTGATGAAAATAAATGCGCTATAGATAATGGGTGTTCAGGTTTCGCTTGTGGTATAATGCCGCGCTTACAAAAAGATGGCCGGAGCGGTTGTATTGTTATCTTGCTCCAAACATAAGGAACGGTAGTATCTATGGGTGAATTAGCCAAAGAAATTATTCCCGTCAGTATCGAAAATGAGCTGAAAGGTTCGTATCTAGATTACGCGATGAGTGTCATCGTAGGGCGTGCATTGCCTGATGTTCGAGACGGTTTGAAACCTGTTCACCGTCGCGTGCTGTATGCGATGAATGAACTTAAGAATGACTGGAATAAGCCCTACAAAAAATCGGCTCGTATCGTCGGTGACGTGATCGGTAAATATCACCCTCATGGTGATTCAGCTGTTTATGAGACCATCGTTCGTATGGCGCAGCCATTCTCAATGCGTTACATGCTGGTGGATGGCCAAGGTAACTTTGGTTCTGTAGATGGCGACAGCGCCGCAGCCATGCGTTACACCGAAATCCGTATGGCGCGCATATCGCACCATATGCTGATGGACTTGGAAAAAGAAACTGTCGATTTCGTGCCTAACTATGATGGCACTGAATTTATGCCTGGTGTGCTGCCAACGCGTATCCCTGGGTTGTTGGTAAACGGCTCCGCAGGTATTGCTGTTGGTATGGCTACCAACATTCCTCCTCACAACTTGGGTGAAATCATTGATGGCTGCCTAAACGTCATTGATAACCCTGAAATTACCATCGATGAGCTGATGGAGTTTGTGCCTGGTCCTGACTTTCCTACCGGTGCTTTCATTAACGGCCGCGCTGGTATTGTAGAAGCCTACAAAACAGGTCGGGGTCGTATTTACATGCGTGCTCGTCACCATGTTGAAGAAATGGAAAAGGCCAATCGTCAGGCGATCGTTTTTACTGAAATTCCCTACCAGCTAAACAAAGCAAAAGTCATTGAAAAAATTGCTGAGTTGGTAAAAGAGAAGAAAATTGAAGGCATTAGCGAATTACGTGACGAGTCTGATAAAGATGGTATGCGTATCGTTATTGAACTGCGTCGAGGTGAAAACCCAGATGTAGTAGTGAATAATCTATTCACTCAAACTCAGCTGCAATCTGTTTTTGGCATCAATATGGTGGCCTTGGTTGATGGTCGTCCAGAATTGTTGAACCTAAAACAAATTCTAGAATGCTTCGTGAAACACCGTCGTGAGGTTGTGACGCGTCGTACGATTTACGAGCTTCGTAAAGCTCGTGAGCGTGGCCATGTTCTAGAGGGTTTAGCGGTCGCACTGGCGAATATTGATCGAGTTATTGAGCTGATCCGTCAGTCACCTACCTCAGCTGAAGCGAAAGAGAAACTGATCTCTGAAAGCTGGGAGCCAGGCAATGTAAATGCCATGCTTGAGCGTGCGGGTGCTGATGCTTGTCGTCCTGATGACTTAGATCCTGCTTACGGCTTTAATGGTGATGTTTATCATTTGTCTCCAGAGCAAGCACAAGCAATTCTTGATTTGCGCCTGCACCGTTTGACAGGTTTGGAGCACGAAAAGCTTTTGGGCGAATACAAGTCTCTAATCGACTTGATTGCTGAGCTGTTAGAAATTTTGGGTAATCCAGATCGTCTAATGGAAGTGATTCGCGAAGAGCTTGAAGATGCGCGTGATCAGTTTGGTGATGTGCGTCGTACTGAAATCCTGACGTCGAAACAAGATTTAACCATTGCTGACTTGATTGATGAAGCGCAAATGGTGGTGACGATTTCGGATACAGGTTATGCGAAAACACAGCCGCTAGAAGAATACAAAGCCCAGCGCCGTGGTGGTCGTGGCAAGTCCTCATCAGGTATGAAAGACGAAGACCATATCAGTCACCTGTTGGTAACAAGTAGTCATGACACCGTTATGCTATTTAGTAACTTCGGTAAAGTGTATTGGCTGCGCGTATTTGAGATTCCAGTCGGTAGTCGTGCTTCTAAAGGTCGTCCAATTGTTAATCTATTGCCATTGGCAGAAGGTGAACATATCTCTGCCTTGTTGCCGCTAACGGCGCCTGAAAAAACGGATGCAGATACAGACGTTGAAGAGTCAGATGAAACGGCGAGTAGCTATATTTTCATGGCAACTGCCAACGGTACTGTTAAGAAGACGGCAATGGAGCATTTTGCCCGTCCTCGTACAAGCGGCTTGATCGCATTGAACTTGGATGATAGTGATGCACTGGTTGGTGTAGCGCGCACGTCCGGCGAAGACGATATTATGTTGGTGTCGAGCTCAGGTAAAACGATTCGCTTTAAAGAAACAGATGTTCGCCCTATGGGTCGTACGGCAGCCGGTGTACGCGGTATTAAATTGCCCGAAGAGGCCAAAGTAGTATCGCTGATTGTACCGAGTGCTGAAACAGAAACGGCGGTCTTGATGGCATGTGAGCATGGTTACGGTAAACGTACCATGATCAGTGATTTCCCTGTTTACGGCCGTGGTGGTCAAGGTGTTATTGGTATTCAAGTGTCCGAGCGTAACGGCCCAGTAGTGGGTGCGACGCAAGTTGAAGAGTCGGATGAAGTTATCTTGATTACTGATATGGGTACCTTGGTTCGTACGCGCGTTTCTGAAATTTCTTGCCAAGGTCGAAACACTCAGGGTGTTACCTTGATTCGACTGTCTAATGAAGAAAAATTAGTCGGTGTCGAACGCGTTGTTGAAGATGACGATGCGGTTGTTGAAATCGAAGAGGTGGAAGCGGATGCAGAAGCAGTCGAAACAACGGATGATCTGACGAGTACCCCCCCAAGCTCAGAAGAGTAAAAAATCCTATGGCGCACCTCGGTGCGCCTTCTTTTGTGTTGTCATGACACATACTTAAATGAGGTTTAAGGCAGAATGAGCCGAGTTTATAACTTTTGTTCTGGTCCCGCCGCGCTTCCAGAAGCTGTATTAGCAAAAGCGCAAGCAGAGCTCCTTGATTGGCATGGAAAAGGCGTGTCAGTCATGGAAATGAGCCACCGTAGTGATGAGTTTGTTTCGATTTTAGCCTCGGCTAAAGCGCGACTCGCTCGTTTGATGAATATTCCGGATGATTATGAGATCGTGTTTACGCAAGGCGGTGCTTCTGCATCTTTTGCTCAAATTCCGGCAAATTTGACCTCTGGATTTGATTCAGCATGCTACTTAGACACTGGTGCATGGTCTACGAAGGCGCTTAAAGAGGCGAGTAAGTACACCAATGTCATTGTGTCGGGTTCATCAAAAGATGTGAACTACACCACCGTTCCAGACTTTTCGTCCCTAGTATTGGATGAAACCGCTGCATATTTGCACCTGACGCCTAATGAAACCATTGGTGGATTAGAGTTTGATGCATTGCCTGAAACAGACCTACCTATTGTTGCTGATCTGTCTTCTACTATTTTGTCCCGACAGGTTGATGTTTCTAAATACGGTATGATTTACGCAGGTGCCCAGAAAAATGTTGGGCCTGCAGGTGTAGTGATTAACATTATTCGTAAAGACCTATTAGCGCGCAGTGATAACGATTCTTTGCCGACGGTTTGGTCATATGAGAATCTTGCGAAGAATGACTCTATGATAAATACACCGCCTACCTTTGCCATTTATTTGGCCGATCTAGTCTTTGAGTGGCTAGAGGGGCAGGGCGGAGTGTCTGCCATCGAGCAAATCAATATCGAGAAAGCCGCGTTACTATACGGCACTATTGATAACAGCACTTTTTATTCAAACCCAATTGATGTTCGTTACCGTTCTCGAATGAACGTGCCATTTATTTTGGCAGACGAATCCCTAGAAAAAACTTTCCTAGCCGAGTCAGAGGCAGCCGGGCTGAAAACACTTGCTGGACATCGTTCGGTAGGTGGTATGCGTGCAAGTATCTACAATGCGATGCCTAAAGCGGGTGTTGAAGCATTAGTGGACTTCATGCTGGCATTTGAGAAACGCTACGGTTAATTGTAATTAGGACAAACGCTCTATGACGATAAAAAAAGACACAATCCCGATGACGTTGCCATTGTTACGTGATCGAATCGATGCAATTGATGCTCAGATTCAAGATTTGATAAATGAGCGCGCCGCGTGTGCGCAAAAAGTGGCAGAGGTTAAGCTTGCGGAGCAAGGTGATCATAACGTTGTTTTTTATCGTCCAGAGCGTGAAGCTCAAGTGCTTCGTCGCGTTATGGAGCGTAATAAAGGACCGCTAGGCAATGAAGAAATGGCGAAGATTTTCCGCCAAGTAATGTCTTCATGTTTGGCTTTAGAGCGTCCTATGCGCATTGCCTTTTTAGGGCCTGAAGGTACCTTTACTCAGCAGGCTGCGTTGAAACACTTTGGTCAGTCAATTGTGAGTGCGCCAATGGCCGCTATTGACGAAGTTTTCCGCGAAGTAGAGTCGGGTGCCGCTAATTACGGTGTGGTGCCAGTAGAAAATTCCACCGAAGGCGTTGTTAATCATACGCTGGACAGTTTCCGTGGTTCGCGTCTGAAAATTTGTGGTGAGGTAGAAGTTCGTATTCATCATAACTTGTTGGTGGCGCCTAATATTGCACCTGATGATGTGACACACATCTATTCACACCAACAATCCTTGGCTCAATGTCGTGCTTGGCTTGATCGTTACTGGCCTCATGCGGAGCGCGTTGCGGTAAGCTCTAATGCCGAAGGTGCGCGTTTAGCTGCTGAGGCAGGTAAGAATGGCAAGGCTGTCGCAGCCATCGCTGGTGACATTGCTTGCCAGCTTTATGGCTTAGAGGTGGTGTCGGCTAATATTGAAGATCACCCTGAAAACACTACTCGTTTCTTAATTATTGGTAATGAAAAAGTGCCTGCGAGCGGCAAAGATAAAACATCTTTGTTGGTGAGTGCGAAAAACGAGCCGGGTGCATTGTACCGCTTACTCGAGTCGTTTGAGCGTCACGGTGTTGATATGACGCGTTTGGAGACACGTCCTTCTCTTATTAGTAAGTGGGGATATGTGTTTTATATCGACTTCTGGGGGCATTGTGAAGACGAAGCGTGTCGAGTCGTTATTGACGAGCTACGTGAACGTGCATCGGAAGTAAAAGTGCTTGGCTCTTACCCAGTCGCTGTGCTGTAAGCGCTTTGCTTAATTCGTTATAAGGCGCTTAGTATGTATGACAATAAGAGAGAGTTCGGTAATGTCTTAATCGTTGGGTTGGGCATGATCGGCGGTTCCTTCGCAAAAAGTTTAAAGCAACAAGGCTTGGCAACTTTGTTTGGTGCTGATCGTCGTGTTGGTGAGTTGACCTTAGGGGTGTCAACGGGGGTCATTGATTACCCGGCTCAATTAGACGAAGTTACCATCAGTAATATGGACATTATTATTTTGGCAACGCCTGTGCGTGCCATGGAGTCCGTATTAACTGAGATTAAAGCGTTTATTAAACCAACCACTCTGATTACCGATGTTGGTTCGACAAAGGGGAGTGTTGTCGCTGCAGCTGCCAAAGTGTTTGGCGAAGCCCCCGCGAACTTTATTCCAGGTCATCCTATCGCCGGTGCTGAGAAAAGCGGCGTGCTAGCTGCTAATCCTCATCTATTTGAAAAGCATATGGCGATTGTCACGCCATTACCCTATTCCGATCCAGAGCTGCTTGATCGTCTTCATCGGCTATGGCGTGCAGTCGGGGCAGATGTTGTGAGTATGGATGTGGATCATCATGATCATGTCTTAGCCGCCTCGAGTCACTTGCCGCATTTGTTAGCGTACACGTTGGTCGATACGTTGGCCAATGCTGATCGCAGTCAGGACATATTCCGGTTTGCTGCGGGTGGTTTTCGTGACTTTACACGAATTGCATCGAGTGACCCTGTGATGTGGCGCGATGTGTTTCTAGCGAACAAAGATGCCACGCTGGCAACGCTTGATTTATTTACTGATCGTTTATCTGACATGCGTCAGGCAATTGTTGATGCAGATGGTGCTTCAATGTACGGAGTGTTTACTCGTGCGAAATCCGCTCGAGATCATTTTTTACGATTGTTAGAGCAGCGTACCTTGGGTAAACCACAAGAAAAGCAGTTGTCAATTTCGGTTAGCCCGGCATCGGCTATTAATGGCGATATTAAGTTGGTCGGTGACAAATCTTTGTCACATAGAGCTCTTATCATGGCAGCCTTAGCTGATGGTGTTAGTGAATTAGCCAACGTGGATTTAGCGGGCGACGTAAAAGTCACCATGCAGGCGCTCAAGGATATGGGGGTCGTGATTGAAGAGTTTGGCTACGGTTCTGTGCGGGTGCATGGGGTCGGGCGAACGGGTCTTCGAGCTCCAATTGCGCCCATTAATGTTCATGGCTCTGCCACAAGTTTGTATTTGCTTGCGCCAGTGTTAGCAGGGCAAGCATTTTCTGTTGATGTGTTAGCTGATGATTCTCTTCTTAATACGCCGTTTACGAATCTATTGCGTTTGCTAAAAAATGCGGGTGCAGCGGTCTCTTCGGGGGCGGCAGATTGTTTGCCATTTAAGTTTTTGCCGTCTTCCATTAACGCGGTTTCTGGGAAGTTGCCAGGACCTGCATCCTCAAGGCTGATGTCATCTGCGGTGTTGCTAGGTCTGTTTGCGCAAGGTGACTCTGGTTTTGAATCGACAATGCAATTTGATGAGCAGGTGCGCGCATTGTTCGCCAGTTTTGGTGTTGAAATTGAAGGGCAAGCCTCTATAACAGTACGAAAATCTAAGTTAGAGGCTGCTAATATAGAGTTGCCATCTGATATGCAGCAAAGTCTATGGTGCGTGTTGTTAGCTTCTTTGCTACCAGGTTCAGCGCTACAGCTGCAAGGCGTGACACATTCTGGTCGCATGGGGGCTTTGTTGGATCTGCTGCAGCAGAATGGCGCCAAGTTGGAATGGTGTGGTGAGCCTTTGGGTATCTTCGCTACTCAAAGATTACGTGTTTCATTTGCAAAATTGCGTTCTTTTTCGCTGAGCGCAGAGCAATCTTATGAATTTCGCGAGTTTTTGCCATGTCTTGCCATGGCGGCCGTTTATGCGGAAGGCGACAGTCAGTTTGAGGCTGTGTCGAATTTGCCTTATTTCTATGAGGATCGCATGACAACGTTAGTTGATGGCGTGAATCATATCGGTGGTGTTGGAGAATGGCACGCCGGAACCCTATTAATAAAAGGAAGTACTCCTCATGGAGGGGATTTGGACAGTGCAGGGAATGAGCTTGTGGCATTGGCATTCTTGCTGCTTGCTGCTCGTTGCCGCAATGGAGCGACAGTCAGAGATTGTCAGAAATTGTTAGCACAAATTCCAAACTTAGAAGAAATTGCGACAACACTGGGCCTGAAGTGCTCAGTGCTTAGCTAAATAAGAGGAACAGTTATGATGAATCAAGCCCCAGTTATTACGATTGATGGCCCTAGTGGTGCTGGTAAAGGCACAGTAAGTCAATTGGTCGCCGAAAAGCTGGGTTGGCATTTGCTTGATAGTGGTGCGCTTTATCGCTTGTTGGCTTTAGCGGCGTCCCATCATGGTATTGAAAGTGATGACGTGGAAGCGCTTAAAGTTCTTGCTGAGCATTTAGATATTCAATTTAAGCAATCTGAAGATAGTAAGGTTGAGATTGTGCTTGAAGGGGAAGTCGTTACGCAGGCGATCCGGACGGAAATCGTTGGTAATCAAGCGTCTAAGTTGGCCGCTATTGGTGATGTACGTGAAGGTTTATTGTTACGTCAGCGTGCTTTTGTACAGGAGCCGGGTTTGGTTGCTGATGGTCGTGATATGGGAACCGTTGTGTTTCCTGAGGCGAGCATCAAAGTCTTTCTGACGGCAACACCTGAAGAGCGCGCGCAGCGTCGCTTGTTACAGCTTGAACAGAAAGGGGATGTGGTCGATTTTGATGCGTTAGTTAAAACCATTAAAGAGCGTGATGAGCGCGATGCAAATCGTGCTGTTGCTCCCTTGGTGCCTGCAACGGGTGCTCTTGAGATCGATAGCACAGAGCTATCGATTGAGCAGGTTGTGGATATTATCTTGTCTGAAGCGGCAAAAGCCTCTTACATTTAAGTTTGAACTGTATTTATGTTCAATCTTTGTGCTAAAATAGGTCGATTAAATTAAGTCGATTTGGGGCCAGCAAACGCCAAATCGCAAACAATGTAAATTAATCCCACATAAGCTGGCGATGTGGCAGGGAACATTTAGTTGTTCCGTGTATATAGGAATCACAATGACTCAAAGCTTCGCAGAACTGTTTGAAGAAAGCCTTAAAACCGTAGAAATGGCTCCAGGCTCGATTGTTACTGGTCTAGTTGTCGACATCGACAGCGACTGGGTAACTGTTCATGCAGGTCTAAAATCTGAAGGCGTTATCCCTCGTTCTCAATTCCTTTCTGAGAGCGGCGAATTCACTCTTAACATCGGCGACGAAGTTAAAGTTGCACTTGATGCTGTAGAAGATGGTTTCGGTGAAACGAAACTTTCTCGTGAGAAAGCTAAGCGTGCTGAAACTTGGGCTGTTCTTGAGCAAGCCTACGAAGAAGGTGAAATCGTTAAGGGTGTTATCAACGGTAAAGTCAAAGGTGGCTTCACTGTGGATATCGCTAACATCCGTGCTTTCTTGCCAGGTTCTTTGGTGGATGTTCGTCCTATTCGCGACACATCTCACCTTGAAGGTGTTGAACTTGAGTTCAAACTTATCAAACTTGATCAGAAACGTAACAACGTTGTTGTATCTCGTCGTGCCGTTATGGAAGCGACTAACAGCGCTGAGCGTGAAACGCTTCTTGCTAACCTTGAAGAAGGTCAAGAAGTTAAAGGTATCGTTAAGAACCTTACTGATTACGGTGCATTCGTTGACTTGGGCGGTGTTGATGGTCTTCTACATATCACTGACATGTCTTGGAAGCGTATCAAGCACCCAAGCGAAATCATCGCTGTAGGTGATGAGATCGACGTTAAAGTTCTTAAGTTCGATCGTGAGCGTAACCGTGTATCTCTAGGTCTTAAGCAATTGGGTGAAGATCCATGGGTTGCAATCAAAGCTCGTTACCCAGAAGGTACTAAAGTTACTGCACGTGTAACGAACCTAACTGACTACGGTTGCTTCGCTGAGCTTGAAGAAGGTGTTGAAGGTCTAGTTCACGTTTCAGAAATGGATTGGACGAACAAAAACATCCACCCTTCTAAAGTTGTTCAGATCGGTGACGAAGTAGAAGTTATGATCCTAGACATCGACGAAGAGCGTCGTCGTATTTCTCTAGGTATCAAGCAGTGCACTCCAAACCCATGGGAAGAGTTTGCTACTTCATTCAACAAAAACGACAAGATCTCTGGCGCTATCAAGTCTATCACTGACTTCGGCGTATTCATTGGTCTTGACGGCGGTATCGATGGCCTTGTTCACCTATCTGACCTATCTTGGGAAGAAGCTGGTGAAGAAGCAGTACGTAAGTACAAGAAAGGTGACGTTCTAGAAACGGTTGTTCTTTCTATCGATGCTGAGCGTGAGCGTATCTCTCTAGGTGTTAAACAACTAGAGCAAGATCCTTTCGTTGCATTCGTTGCTGAAAACGACAAAGGCGCTATCGTTACTGGTACTATCGGTGAAGTAGATGCTAAAGGTGCTGTTGTGATTCTTTCAGAAGGCGTTGAAGCTTACTTGAAAGTCTCTGAAATCAGCCGTGATCGTGTAGAAGATGCTTCTACTGTTCTTAAGCAAGGTGAATCTGTTGAAGTTGCGATCACTAACGTTGATCGTAAAGCTCGCACTATCGCTGTTTCTATTAAAGCGAAAGATGCTACAGAAGAGAAAGCGGCTATCAAGTCACACTCTGAAAAGCAGCAAGCTGAATCAACTGGCCCGACTACAATCGGTGACCTGATCAAGGCTCAACTTGAGAACCAAAACTAGTTCTATTTAAGTGCTAAGTTTTAAAAAAAGCGGACCTTTCAGGTCCGCTTTTTTTATGTGTTTTTTCTAGATCAGATTGACAAATAAACTATACACAGAAGATGTGGATAAACGTGGGTATAGCTTTTCGTTAACGAAATGAGGCGAGTAAAGTTTTGATATCTTCTTCGTCCCACTCTTCTTTTTTGAGTAGGGCGATCACTTCTTGGTTGTTCTGAAGTAAGTCTAAATTCTTCTGAAATTTAGCGAAATGGTATTCTTTTATCAGCTTTTCATCGTATTCTGAGCGATAAATTTTAGGTGTCTTTGTTTTGTTCTCTTCTTCATGTTGCGGTTTGCCTTTTAAGTTATTCACAGACTTATAAGCATTCAGCATTTTTGACTTGTTCATATCATTCACCCACTGGGTACTCTATCTCTGTGATTAAAATATGGTCGCTGCTGACTGTCCATTTTACATTGGTGTTCCATAGCAAGTTGCCGTGAGTTCTGCCATCAACATTTGTGAGATAGGAAGGTCTCGGATCCTGTCCAATGACTTGTTCTATTAAAGGGATTAATTCTCTCTTGTACTCTTCTTTATAGGCAAGGGCTTGAGTTAATGCCAGTTTTGAAAACTGCACAGGTGTAAGAGAGGTAGCTTCAGGGGCAAATCCGCCCTGTGCGTTATGCAGCGCATCGGCGTAAGGTAAGTATGGTTTTATATCAATGATGGGCGTCTTATCTAATAAGTCGGCCCCGATGATATCAATAAAGATACGTTTTTTGTCTTGTCTAATGCCTTGTATCTCAACGACGGATAATCCAATAGGGTTGGGGCGGTGAGTGGCGCGTGTAGCGAAAACGCCTACTTTCTTGTTGCCGCCTAATCGCGGTGGCCTGACTTTTGCCTTCCATTGTTCTTGAATGCATTGATGAAAGATAAAATGTACCCAGATATGTGAAAAGCCTTCCAGTCCATCTAAGACATCCATGCGGTTGAACGGAGGCAGCAGTTCAATTGATGCTGCAGCCTCAGTGACAAGGCCTGGTTGACGAGGAATACCAAATTTTTCTTTGTAGCAAGAATGAGTAACCCCAATCTGCTGAAATTGAAATGTGTTCGTCATAGGTAAATTAATCGTTTAGGCGTTGAATAATTGAGAATCAGATTGAATAAGATGTGGTAGTATACCGCTTATCTATTTTTATAGCGTCCCATAAGGGAAATGACATCGCTGGATAAAGAAGAGAGTAAATAATGTCCTTAGAATCTTACATGAATGAAGTTGGTCAAAAGGCTCGTGCTGCGTCACGCCAATTGACTCGTGCCACGACAGAGCAAAAGAACAATGCCTTGTTCGCTATGGCGGATGCTTTGGAGTCTGCACGACCTCGACTTAAAGAAGAGAATGCTAAGGACTTGGAAAGCGGTAAACAAAAAGGTCTAGAAGCTGCATTGCTTGATCGTCTTGAGCTTAACGACGCCCGTATCGATGGCATGATTGAAGGCCTGAAGCAGGTTGCTTCATTGCCAGATCCAGTGGGTGAAATTACCGATATGGTTTATCGTCCATCGGGTATACAGCTGGGCAAAATGCGTGTGCCATTGGGAGTGATTGGTATCATTTACGAGTCTCGTCCAAACGTAACGATTGATGCGGCGAGTCTATGTTTAAAGTCTGGCAATGCGACGATCCTACGAGGTGGCAGTGAAGCGTTTTACTCGAATCAAGCGATTGCGCAAGCAGTTCAGTCTGGTTTGGCGGCAGTTGGTTTGCCAGAAGATGCTGTGCAGGTGATCAATACAGTTGATCGTGCAGCCGTTGGTTTGTTGATTACGATGCCTGAATTTGTCGACGTTATCGTACCACGCGGTGGTAAAGGCTTGATTGAACGTATTAGTAATGATTCGCGAGTGCCTGTGATCAAGCACCTTGATGGAAACTGTCATGTGTATATTGATGACGAAGCGGATCTTGAAAAAGCGTTTAACATTTCTATGAATGCTAAAACGCGTCGTTATGGCGTGTGTAATGCGATGGAGTCATTGCTGGTTAATCAGCGTATCGCTCAGGAGATTTTGCCTCGTCTAGCCGATGCTTTGGTTGAAAAAGGGGTTGAGCTAGTTGGTTGTGAGCAAACGCGTGCTTTAATTAATGCGCAACCAGCCACCGAAGACGATTGGTACACCGAATATTTAGGTCCGAAGTTGTCCATTAAATTGGTCGACGATATGGATGAAGCCATTGCGCATATTAATCAGTATGGTTCACACCACTCTGATGCGATTGTGACGCAGAATTACTCCAAAACCCGAGCCTTTATGGCGGAGGTTGATTCTTCGTCGGTGATGGTCAATGCCTCAACAGCGTTTGCGGATGGTTTCGAATATGGACTAGGGGCAGAAATTGGTATTTCTACCGATAAAATTCATGCTCGTGGCCCCGTTGGCCTGATCGGACTAACCAGTCAAAAGTATATCGTATTAGGCGATGGTCACACACGTGACAACTGAGTTATCTGATATTCAACAGAAAGGCACGGTTGTGATGGGGGGGACGTTTGATCCTATCCATCATGGCCATCTTCGTTCGGCTGTCGATATACTGGATTATTTTCAGTTCAGAAATCTACGCTTAATCCCTTGTTATCAACCTGTACATAAAGATCAACCTTCTGTCAGTGCCGAACAGCGCTTAGAAATGGTGAGGTTAGGAATTCAGGCGGATGAACGATTGAGCGTTGATGAGCGAGAAATCGTAAGAGAAGGGCGCAGTTACAGTATTGATACTTTGACGCAGCTGCGTCATGAGTTAGGTGCAGACGAACCTTTGATTATGGTCGTTGGGATGGACAGCTTTCTGTCGCTTCCGACTTGGTCTCGTTGGCAAGAGTTATTGAGTGTGGCACACATCTTAGTCATATCTCGACCCGGGTGGGAGCCTGACTTTATTTCCAGTCTTGAGTCTTTTTATGAAAAGCATCGAGCCAAGAGCGCAGCTGAGTTACAATGCGCGCCCGCTGGAAAGATATGGATGGAGAGTTTTACACCTCTTGCAATTTCATCAAGCCAAGTACGAAACCTTTGTCGCAAAAAAGCGTCTATAGCGTACTTGGTTCCAGAAACTATACAGCGTTTCATTGAAGCGCATTCTTTATATAAATAGGGTTATCCGAAACTATGAGCCAAAACCAATTATCTGCTGATCAAATTCTCGAACTTGCTGTGGAATCACTAGAGGATGTGAAAGGCGATAACATCACGGTACTTAACGTGAGTGAACTAACCGACATGATGGATTTTATGGTCATCTGTACGGGTACGTCAAAACGCCACGTGAACTCTCTTGGTCAACACGTAGTTGAGCACGCTAAAAGCAAAGGTCTTCAGCCATTAGGCAGTGAAGGCCGTGAGATGGGCAGCGATTGGGTTCTTGTGGACTTATACGATGTTGTTGTACACGTTATGACAGAAGAAGCTCGTTCGTTCTACGACCTAGAAAAACTTTGGGACATTAAACCAGAGCAGCGTTAAGGTTTTGACATGCGCGTTAGATTGATTGCTGTTGGTACAAAAATGCCAAAATGGGTAGTGGAAGGATACGAAGAGTATGCCAAACGCCTCCCCAAAGACTTCTCTCTTGAGTTAGTTGAACTACCGATGTCGCCCCGTGGGAAAAACACTGACATTGCAAAAGCCATTCAAAAGGAAGGTGATGCAATGCTGGCAGCGATCCCTTCTGGAGATAAGGTTATTGCTTTGGAAGTTTTGGGTAAAACGTGGAGTACCGAGCAGTTAGCTGAGCAGACATCTCATTGGCGCATGGATGGATACAACATTTCTTTGTTGGTGGGTGGTCCAGATGGACTGGATCCCCGCTGTACCGCACGTGCGGATCAAGCTTGGTCACTTTCCAAGCTTACACTGCCTCACCCTATGGTGCGTATTTTATTGGCTGAGCAGATCTATCGAGCTTGGACACTTATGAATAATCATCCATATCACCGTTAGAGTTCTGTTTTGGGCAAGCATCATCAAGTTTTTCGAAATCATCGTCAAGAACATGCCCTGACCAAAAGCAGGGTAGTCGTCGCTGCAATCTTTGTACTGATGATGGTCGGTGTATTGATGGGGCGCTTATTCTATCTGCAAGTCGTCGAACACGAGCTGTACCAAACTAAAGCAAATGACAATCGTCTCATGCTGATCACTGAACCTCCGCCAAGAGGGCTTATTTTTGATCGTAATGGTGTTGTGTTAGCCGATAACCGCCCGATACACAGTTTGACGGTGATTCCAGAACGAGCGCTTAGCCTTCCTGAGCTCAAAAAAGCCTTGAGTGAATCGGTAGATATAACCGATGAAGAATGGGCTGATTACGAAAGTCGTTTGCAAGATTATCGTCGCCCGTATCAATCCATTACCTTGAAATCCCAGCTTTCGGATGAAGAGTGGTCCAAAGTGTCTGTTGACCTTTATCGGCTCGATGGCGTCCAGGTCGAGGCGCAGTTAACGCGCTATTATCCTTATGGTGAAGCGTTTGCTCATGCTGTTGGCTATGTGGGACGAATTACCACTAAAGATCTTGAGCGAGTAGATCGATCTGCGTATCAAGGAGCCCTGTTTATCGGTAAAACAGGGGTGGAAGAATATTACGAGTCGACGCTTTTTGGTCATCCTGGCATCTCAAAAGTTGAGGTGAATGCTCGTGGCCGAATTATGTCTGAAATTGAGCGGCAAAATCCTGTTCCAGGAAAAGATCTCCATTTATACATGGATGCCCGTTTACAGCAGTATGCTTACGATTTGCTAGGGAGCTATAAAGGATCGGTCGTCGCCATTGACCCTAACAACGGCGGGGTGCTTGCTATGGTGTCCAAACCGGGCTTCGACCCGAATTCATTTGTGCGTGGCATTTCCGTCAGTAAATACGCTGAACTTAGGGAGGATAAGCGTCTTCCCTTGTTTAATCGCGCACTACGAGGAGGTTACCCTCCTGCTTCGACGATTAAACCGTTTATGGGACTGGCAGGGTTAGAGTATGGTTTCTCCTCTTGGACTGAGACCTATTATGCGCGCGGTTACTATCAAATTAATCCCAATGGTCGACGCTACCGAGACTGGAAGCGAAGTGGTCATGGTTGGATCGACCTTGAGCGCTCAATTATCGAGTCTGTCGATACCTATTATTATCAACTGGCTCATAAAATGGGCATTACACCGATTCATACGTTTTTGTCTAAACTTGGTTTTGGACAAACTTCCATTTTAGACTTAAATGGCGCGAGCGCTGGTTTGTTACCGTCTAATGAGTGGAAGAAGGCTCGATACAAAGAGCCTTGGTACCCTGGTGACTCAGTAAACGTAGGGATCGGTCAGGGTTTTATGGTAGCGACGCCTATTCAAATAGCGACCGCTACTGCGGCGATGGCTGCTCGTGGCCACATGTACTACCCACGAATGGTCAGTCAGATTGCGAATGAGCCAGCGACGTTTGAAGGTAACGATGGCGTTGAACACGAGATTAAGTTAAAAGATCAGCGCAACTGGGAGCGAATGGTCAAGGCCATGGAGAAGGTAATAACAGACTCTCGTGGTACGGGTCGTCGTTTACAAGGCACGGACTATAAAATCGCCGGTAAAACGGGAACGGGCCAAGTATTCAGTCTACAAGAAGATGAAGAGTATGATGCCGATAATTTAGATAAACGCCTTCATGATCATGCTTTGTTTATCGGTTTTGCGCCTGCAGATAACCCTAAAATTGCCGTCTTTGCTATTTTTGAAAATGGTGGCAGCAGTGCTAAACCTGCCGATTTAACAAAAGCTCTGTTTGATGCGTATTTATACGATAAATACCCGAAAGAATACGACTACTTCAAGGAGTCGAGCCGATGAATGTGCAGTTTTATCAGCGTATATTGGCATTCACCAATGCTCGGCTGTGGCGTTTGACTCACGTTGATGTATTGCTATTGCTAGCGCTGCTGATTTTAATGTCGGGAGGCCTGTTTATTTTGTACTCGGCATCGGGACAAAACGTAGCAATGGTTGAGCGTCAAGTACTTCGTTTAGGCATTGGTATGGTTGTTTGTCTTGCCTTAGCACAATTACCGCCGAAATACATGCGCCGAGCCTCTCCATTTTTATTTGTTTTCTTGGTTGGTTTACTCGTTTGTGTCTTGTTGTTTGGCGTAGGCGCCAAAGGTGCCCAGCGTTGGCTTGCTTTACCGGGAGGGCTGCGTTTTCAACCTTCCGAAATTATGAAAATTGTCATGCCGATGATGGTTGCTTGGTATTTCGCTAATCGACAATTGCCGCCGAGTTTGAAAGAAATCATAACCGTGTTGGTGATTATTGCTGTGCCCTCTTTGATGGTGGCAAAGCAGCCCGACCTAGGAACAGCATTACTGGTTGGCGTATCGGGAATATTTGCCTTATTTCTAGCCGGTATCGGCTGGCTTTATATTCTGGGGGCGGCGGCTGTAGCCCCCATTGCTGGCTACAGCTTATGGCATGTTATGCATGACTATCAAAAGCAACGAGTATTAACGTTTTTAAACCCAGAAAGCGATCCACTTGGTTCTGGCTGGAACATTATTCAGTCGAAAACAGCCATTGGTTCTGGAGGGCTGCATGGTAAAGGGTTTCTAGAGGGGACTCAGGCACAGTTAAACTTCCTTCCTGAAAGTCATACAGACTTTATTATCGCCGTATTGGCGGAAGAGTTTGGCATGGTAGGGTGCGCATTGCTTATGTGCGCGTATTTGCTGGTGATTGCACGCGGTTTGTTTATTGCTGCGTATGCAGAAGATAACTATGCTCGATTGTTAGCTGGCAGTATTACGTTAACCTTTTTTGTGTATATGTTTGTAAATATTGGCATGGTTTCTGGGATCTTACCGGTTGTCGGTGTACCGTTACCTCTTGTGAGCTATGGCGGTACATCCATCATTACCATCATGGCGACATTCGGAATTTTAATGTCGATTCAAACTCATAAAAGGGCAAGGTAATGTTTACGAGAGTGTTAGCCATTAGTTTGGCGATTGGGTTATATGGCTGCTCAACAATGAGTAATCATGTAGAGGCACAACCTGCTCCAGAAGTCGTGAAAAGTGTGCCATACAGTGAGTTACCCGAAGTTCAGAAGTTCATCAGTAAGATGGTGAGTCAGCATAATTATGATCGTCAGCTGCTTGTCTCAATGTTCTCTAATACCTACAAACGAGAACAGGTAATCACTAAATCGGATAATCAGCCAGAAGTTATTACGCCTTATCATGAATATCGTGCGAACTTTATTGATCCTTATCGTGTCCAACAGGGTGTTAAGTTCGCTCAGCGCAACAAAGCTTGGTTAGAACAGGCCGAACGGGATTACGGTGTTGATTGGCAAGTTATTGTTGCTTTGTTAGGTGTAGAAACCGCTTATGGTAAAGTAACGGGTAACCGCGATGTATTTACATCGCTTACAACTTTGTCTTTTGATTACCCAAGACGTGGCGCGTATTTTCAAAGTGAGCTAGAGGCCTACTTGTTATTGGCTCGCAACCAAGGTTGGACTTTAGGGGCAACGAAAGGCTCATACAGTGGCGCATTGGGAATGGTGCAATTTATGCCAAGTAACCATATGAAACTCGCTGTGGATTATGATCAAGATGGTCGGATCGATCTTTGGAATTCTGAGGCCGATGCCATTGGCAGTATTGCAAATTATTTACGTCATCATGGTTGGCAATACCAACAGCGCGCTGCAATCCCAGCACGTGTTGATCAACCTGAGCAAGTATCAGAGCTTGTAAATAAAGGCCGAGCACCGCTGTATTCTATGAATGAATGGAGTACCAAAGGTGTGTGGGCGACAACAGATTATGCAGCAGGTAAAACAGGCTTAATTGGGCTGCGTGAAAGTGAGGAGATGGTCGACTACTGGCTCGCCTACGAGAACTTTTTCACGATCATGGATTACAACCCAAGTCGCCGTTATGCCATGTCTGTTTTAGAATTAGCGAATAGGATTGCACAGCATGAAGGTGGCTAAATACCTTGGTTTAATCTCTGTCATTGGCCTGACCGGTTGTATGAGTACTGAGCATATTGGTGGTAAAAGTGGTTCAATTGACTATGAGAAGGCTTCAGGGGGTGGTCGCTACAGCATTTTACAAGATCATGCCCCCAGTGGGGACATCAAAGTTGACCATTTGCCTGATTTAATTCCTAAGTATGAAGCTAAAAGTCGTGGCGGTAATAAGTCCCCTTATACGGTTTGGGGGAAGAAATACTATGTGATGAACTCGGCGGAAGGCTACAAAGCAGAGGGTACCGCGTCATGGTACGGTCAGAAATTCCATGGTCATAAGACATCAAATGGGGAAACTTATGACATGTATGCGTTTTCAGCCGCGCATAAATCATTGCCGTTACCGACCTTTTTAAAAGTGACCAACCTAGCGAATCAGCGCTCTGTGATCGTCCGTGTAAACGATCGAGGCCCCTTTCATGGCGATCGTTTGATCGATTTATCTTATGCTGCTGCAGCGCGTTTGGGCTATCACAAAAAAGGATTGGCTCGGGTTCGTGTTGAAGCCATTACCCCTAAACCTGGTGAGCGTTATGCCGCTTCTGCTGCCGCTACAACAGTGGTCTCTACACCAGCGGTGGCGGTAGCTAAGCCTTCTGCGGCCGTTGATAATGTGCCTTCGACATCAAAAGGATTGTCAAATGACTTGTTGTTTAGTCATTTACAGATGGGCGCGTTCTCGCAAAAAAACTCAGCTGACAGACTCAAGCAAAAATTGTTTGAGCGTTTTGATACATCGATTAATATCGAAGTACTTCATGCGGATGACGGTTTATATAAGGTTCTGGTTGGGCCTTATGAAAGTGATCAACTGCTGTCAGGCTGGCAGCAGAAACTTGAGCAAGCCGGCTTTGGCAAAAGTGTAAAAGTCGCGTTAGCTCCTTAGAGAATTTTATCGAGGCTAGAGATTCCTAGCTCCCTTTAGTATCATTCCTGCCATCACGGATTAGGCTAAGACGTTTAAAAATATGAAACGACTGTTATCTCTTTTTATCATCACAATTTCATTCATGGTTTCTGTAGCGCAAGCTGCACCATCACTTATTCCTGCACCACCTCAACTGTCCGCGAACAGTTACGTGTTAATGGACGCCTATACAGGCGATGTTCTGGTTGAACATAATAGTCGTGAGGAGCTGCCACCTGCGAGTTTAACGAAACTGATGACCGCTTACATTGCTGAGTATGAGCTTGCTAAAGGCAACATCTCAATGAATGATCAGGTCACTATTAGCGAAACAGCATGGCGTATGGAGGGTTCGCGTATGTTTATTCGCGAAGGTACTCAAGTCCGTCTTGAAGACCTGATGCGCGGTATTATCATTCAATCTGGTAACGACGCCAGTGTGGCCGTTGCTGAGCACATTGCAGGTGGCGAAGCGGCCTTTGCCGATTTGATGAATCAACATGCAAAACTCTTAGGCATGAACAATTCGCACTTCGTAAACTCAACGGGGTTTCCTGCAGAAGGTCATTACTCAAGCGCGTTAGACATCGCTTTATTGGCGCGTGCGACAATTGTACATTTCCCGCAAAATTACGAATTGTACTCTGAGAAATATTTTACCTATAACGATATTCGTCAGCCGAATCGAAACAAACTTTTGTGGCGCGATAAAACAGTAGATGGCTTGAAAACAGGTCATACTGAGGCCGCTGGATATTGTTTGGCCGCGTCCGCAGTTCGTAATGGTACGCGTTTGATTGCCGTTGTTATGGGCACCAGTTCAGACGAAGCCCGTGCAGCAGAAACGCAAAAATTGTTGAACTACGGTTTCCGTTACTATGAGACACGTAAACTATACAGTGCAGGCCAAGTGTTGAGCGATGCGCGTGTATGGGGTGGTGAAGTTGATACGGTAAAAGTTGGTTTCTCTGAAGACGTATTGGTGACCATGCCACGTCAAAATGCGGATTCTATTCCTGCTTCTTTGGATCTTAAGTCTGAAATTGAAGCGCCTATTGCCGCAGGTGATGTACTGGGTAAAATTATTGTCGGTACGCCCGAAAATATTTTGCTTGAGCGTGACGTAGTCGCACTAGAGCCTGTTTCTGAAGGCGGCTTCTTCAAACGTTTATTCGATAAAGTTAAATTGTTCTTTATGAACTTGTTCTAAAAAGGGTTAGCAGCAAAAATGGCTTTAATTAATCAAAACGGTGTTGTTGCCAAGGATGCGCCAGATGCCCCTAAAATCGAGTTTCCTTGCGACAACTATATGATTAAAGTTGTCGCAATGGACAGTGATGACACGCATCTCAATGTTTTTGAGTGCGTGCGTCTGCATGCACCGGAACTTGATGATTCAGCGATCAGGAAGAATGTGTCCTCAAAAGGGCGCTTTGTAAGCTTTACTTTCCGCATCACCGCGCAAAGTGAAGATCACCTATCGCGTTTGCATACAGATCTGATGGCTGTTGATGTCGTAAAAATGGTTATGTGATTCATGCCTAATTCTATACTGTGCCACGACCTAGGTGTGGTGCCATACGAGTCGACCTGGGAAGAAATGAAACATTTCACCCAGACTCGTACGAAAGAAGATCCCGACCAGATCTGGCTGCTTGAGCACCCGTCCGTGTTTACGCAAGGGCAAGCGGGTAAAGCTGAGCATCTACTGGATGCCGGTGATATTCCTGTTGTTCAAGCTGACCGAGGCGGCCAAGTGACTTATCATGGTCCTGGGCAGCTGATTGCTTACATCATGATTGATTTAAAGCGATTGGGGATTGGTGTACGTGATCTGGTCACGCTTATCGAAAACTCCATTGTCGATGTCTGCAAACTGCATGGCATTGAGTCTTACCCCAAGCCGGATGCTCCAGGTGTTTATGTCAATGAAATGAAGGTGTCTTCGCTAGGCTTACGCGTGCGAAGAGGTTGCTCGTTTCATGGTGTGGCTTTAAATGTCGACATGGATCTCTCTCCATTTTTGCGTATTAATCCGTGTGGCTATCAAGGCTTACAAATGATTGATATGAAGCGCTTGCAGCCAGATACCAAGATGGCGCAAGTTAAAGTTCAGCTTGCCAATGTATTGGCTGAACGTCTCGGATACTCTCATCCGATTATCCAACAAGGGTGAATAAAAATGACTACTCAGCAAAAGCGAGTTGTACAGGGTGAAAAACTTCGTGGTGCCGACAAAATGGCACGTATTCCTGTAAAAGTTATCCCTACAGAAGAAATCCCACGTAAACCTGACTGGTTGCGTGTGCGTATGCCGGCTTCACCAGAAATTGCACGTATTAAAAGTACCTTGCGTGAACATAAGTTAGCGTCTGTTTGCGAAGAGGCTAATTGTCCTAATCTAGGCGAATGTTTCTCCAACGGTACTGCCACGTTCATGATTATGGGTGATATCTGTACCCGACGTTGTCCTTTCTGTGATGTGGCACATGGTCGCCCGAATGCGTTAAGCCCTGATGAGCCGAAAGAGTTAGCGGCTGCGATTCGCGATATGCGACTGAAGTACGTCGTGATTACCTCGGTAGACCGTGATGATCTACGTGACGGTGGTGCTCAGCATTTTGTCGATTGTATTGATCACACACGTGAACAAAGCCCATCGATTGAAATCGAAACACTGGTGCCAGATTTCCGTGGCCGTATGGACGTAGCGTTGGATATTCTTCAGGTATCACCACCGGATGTCTTCAACCACAACTTAGAATCGATCCCGCGTTTGTATCGTCAAGTGCGTCCCGGCTCAGATTATCAGTGGTCGCTCGATCTGTTGAAAAAATTCAAAGAACGTTGCCCAGATGTTTCAACCAAGTCTGGCTTGATGGTAGGCATGGGCGAGACTTTCGAAGAAATCGTCGAAGTCATGAAAGACCTGCGTGCTCACAACGTTGACATGCTAACGATTGGTCAGTACTTGCAACCCTCAAAGCATCACTTCCCAATGGATCGTTTTGTACATCCAGAAGAGTTTGAACGCTACGAGCAAGTTGCGAAAGAGCTGGGCTTTAAACACGCAGCCTGTGGCCCATTGGTACGTTCTTCGTACCATGCGGACAAACAAGCCCACGGTGAGCGCGTTTCTTAAAACCGTTTACGTGGTTTGAAAGCGAGGTTGCGAATTGCGCCTCGCTTTTTTTATGGAAAAAAGCCCACCTCTTACGAGGTGGGCTAAAAGCTTTCCATGTTGACGCCAAGGGGAAAGCGTCAAATTTATGACGGAGCTAATATACACCTAGAAGTAGTATTAAAGCACTTCCACACCGAGACTTAGCTCATTATCCATAATCTCAGACGGCTTAAGTGTAGACAAATAGCCGGATACTTGGTTCATTATTTATAGGGTAATTGGGAATCTAGACGTATGGACAATAACTTTGTGACGCCTTACTACGCCGTCAGTATAACGACATCGCCATTGCGTGATGATGTCATGTTTCGCGTTATGACGGAGAAAGTCATCGAGCTTGCTGCGGATCAAGAAGGTTTTTTATACAGTGAATGGAGTGCCGAGGCGTGTTCTCAACTGATATTTTATTGGGCAACATTAGAGCAAGCGACCGCTTGGATGAATCATACGATGATGATCAGAACACTATCGATTGGCGTGCAGTTTTGGTTTGATCGTTATAGTGTAAAGCTGATGGAAGTGCAAAAGGAGAAAGTGGTTGTGAACGGTAAGAGTTGGCAGGACAATGGTCGTTTTCCTGTCATCAAAACGGCGAGAGGCGTGTTGAAGCTTCTTGATGAAAGTGAGGCCCCTTTACTGAAAACCTATGTAAATGAGCAGCGCGAGCATTTAGTCAGTTGGGAGCCTCAGCGTGGGGAAGATTATTATTCCGACGAAACCTGCCGTCTTCGAGTAAAAGAGATGCGTCGAGATTTTATCGAAGATAAGGGTTGTGTGTTGTGTTTACTTAATCCTGAGCAAGACCGTATGTTGGCCTACAGTAATTATTCGCAGTTTGTTCGAGGAATATCGCAGTCTTGTTTTTTGGGTTACAGCTTAGCAGAAGATTTACAGGGCAAAGGCTACATGAATGAATGCCTCGAAGCGGGTATTCGGTACCTTTCTAAAGAGTTAAATATCGACCGAATACAAGCGTGTTATATGCCACGGAATCATAAAAGCGCTGCCGTGTTGGAGCGTTTAAAATTTGAAAAAGAAGGCATTGCAAAGCATTATTTAAAGATTAATGGGCAATGGGAAGACCATGTGCTGACCGCTCTAACACTACGTTAAAATCAACGAGATCCCTTTAATTTTAAGATACGGCTGTGTTTAGGGTAGGGCGTGGTAACGCTTAAGAATGTAATGGGTTTATTCGCTTGATTGACTAAGCTGCGCGAGCGCCCTTGCTCAATGACGATTCCTGACTCGGTAATGGTTTCTTGGCGGTCATCATCGTAGATAATACTGAGTGAGTCATCGTGGTTGAGTGGCAGGATAAACTGCTCAGAATCTTTTAAATAATAAGCGGGCTCGACGTGGTTAGCGGGTAGCATAACCCATTCAACTTTACCCAGAGTTTTGTTTTCGACTGTCCAATGCGTAATGCCGCTGCCGAGTTCATGCTTATGTTCCGTACCGCTGGCAAAGCGTTCGAATTTTTCTTTGTGACGTGACGTTTGATTGGTAAAGACAATGATAAATAACCGAGCGATCGGGGATACAGCCACACAACGCATGCTTTGATTATGGGTGAGCCAAGCCGCTTGATTGGCTTTTAAAGTGGTTTCCTCGATTGGAGACTCTAAAAAGACTTGGCCATCCGTAACGGTTAATAAACTATCAAATGGAAAGGCAAAATTGTGATTGGCATGCTCATTCATAGCAAGTTGGATTTCATAGACACGCATCCTATCCGAGTGATGTATGATGGTCTGCCAGCTGTCTTGTCCAAAAGTTGCTTTCATAATGATCCGCTCACAATAGGTTCCGTTGCTATTGAGTGTACATGCTAAAGAAAAAATCGACCAATAACTAATTCATTAAGGACAACGGTTGCAGCGACAATAGTGCCTGATTATAGTAGGTGAAATTATTTAAGTTATCGAAATCTTTAGGCTTTTTGCTTAACGAATCGTTTAAGAAAGGAATACGCTTTTGAGTGACACGACTGACTTTGAAGCCAATGAGACGCTTTCTCTCAAAGACTATACTGAGAAAGCGTATCTGAATTACTCCATGTACGTGATACTAGATCGCGCCCTGCCTCATATTGGTGATGGTCTTAAACCTGTGCAGCGACGTATTGTCTATGCCATGAGTGAACTGGGTTTAAAGGCAACGGCGAAGTACAAAAAATCGGCTCGTACGGTTGGTGATGTATTAGGTAAATTTCATCCGCACGGTGACAGTGCGTGTTATGAAGCCATGGTGTTAATGGCGCAGCCTTTTTCTTATCGCTATCCGTTGGTAGATGGCCAAGGAAACTGGGGCGCACCGGATGATCCTAAATCGTTTGCTGCCATGCGTTACACCGAGTCACGCCTGTCAAAATACGCGGATTTGTTGTTAAGGGAAGTAAACCAAGGGACGGTCGATTGGATGCCGAACTTTGATGGCACGCTTAATGAGCCTGCGGTTCTGCCTGCTCGATTACCCAATTTGCTACTTAACGGTACCACCGGTATTGCGGTGGGTATGGCAACGGATATTTTGCCGCATAACCTGCGTGAAGTGGGCCAAGCCTGTATTCATATGTTAAAGAATCCGAAATCAAAATTGGATGATTTGCTTGAATTTGTACAAGGGCCTGATTTCCCGACCGGAGGGGAAATTATTACCCCGCGTGATGACATACGTAAACTTTATGAAACGGGTAAAGGCCAAATTAAAGCCCGTGCTCGGTACACTGTTGAAGAAGGCGAAATCGTTGTAAACGAGTTACCGCATCAAGTATCGGGTAGTAAAGTACTGGAGCAAATGGCGGCACAAATGCAAGCCAAAAAACTACCAATGGTGGTGGATCTGCGCGATGAATCGGACCATGAGAATCCTACGCGGTTAGTCATCGTACCGAAGTCTAATCGAGTTGATGTCGAAAGTGTCATGACGCATTTATTTGCGACGACGGATTTAGAAAAATCCTATCGTGTGAACATGAACGTGATTGGCTTAGACGGCTTGCCTCAGGTTAAACCGCTGGCAACATTTATATCCGAGTGGTTGCGTTTTCGTATTGGGGTCGTGCGCAGGCGACTTGAGTTCCGTTTAGATAAAGTGCTTAAGCGCTTACATATTTTAGAGGGCTTACTGACCGCCTTTTTGAATATCGATGAAGTGATCGAGATCATCCGCAGCGAAGACAAACCAAAACCTGTTCTTATGGAACGTTTCAGCTTAACAGATACGCAAGCTGAAGCTATTTTGGAGCTGAAATTACGTCATCTTGCCAAGCTTGAAGAAATGCGAATTCGTGGTGAGCAAGATGAACTAGAGAAAGAGCGTAAGCAGCTTGAAGGGTATTTGGCTTCCGACGCTAAGTTGAAAAAACTGATCATTGGTGAAATTGAAGAAGCTATTAACGATTTCGGAGATGACCGTCGTACACCTATTGTAGAGCGTAAAGAAGCACAAGCATTCAGTGAAGAAGATTTGTTGTCAAACGATCCAATTACCGTTGTCATGTCTAAACAAGGTTGGATTCGTGCTGCGAAGGGCCATGACATTGATGAACGTGGATTAAGCTATAAATCTGGCGATGAGTTTTTGCTCTCCACAAAAGGTCGCTCTAACCAAACGTTAGTATTGTTTGCATCCAATGGGCGGACGTACTCCATTAAAGCCCATACCTTGCCATCGGCAAGAGGCCAAGGTGAGCCGATAACGGGTCGCATCAGTTTGGAAAAAGACACGCACATCGTTGCAGCAACATTGGATAATGATGAAGCTTATTACTTAATTGCCTCTGATGCGGGTTATGGTTTCGTGTCTAAGTTGGGCGATTTACATGCGAAAAATAAAGCAGGTAAAGCAACCTTAAGTTTGCCTGCTAACGCGCAAGTATTACCTCCTGTTAAAGTTCTCGACCCTGAAACAGCTAGGGCTGTAGTTGTTTCAAACGAAGGCAGAATGTTGGCCTTTAGTGTGGCGTCATTGCCTCAAATGGCGAAGGGTAAAGGTAATAAAATGCTGAGTATTTCTTCGGCAAGAGCAAAAGAACGTGAGGAGTGGGTCTGTGCCATGAGTTCAATCCAACCAGATGACTTGCTGATGGTGCACAGTGGCAAACGTTTCATGTCCTTTGCGGAAAAAGAATTGGTAGACTACATTGGCGAGCGTGGACGTCGTGGGCTTAAATTACCAAGAGGGTTCCAGCGTGTCGATCTGCTGGAGATAAAAGTGGGTGAAGGCAAGCCGAGTGAGCTTTAAAAAGCTGACACTAAATTTATTTAGCGCTACGAGAAAGTAGTCTTTACAACAAAGAGGGAAACCCAATGAAAGGTAGCCAAAAAGTAATCGATAGTTTGAATATGTTGCTAGAAAACGAATTAGCCGCTATCGACCAATATTTTATTCACTCGCGTATGTACGATGATTGGGGGCTAAGTAAATTGTATGAGCGCCTCAACCATGAAATGGATGAAGAAAAAGACCATTCTGATTGGTTGATTAAGCGAATTCTTTTCTTGGAAGGTGTTCCATGCATGACTAAGCGTCGTGAGTTGTTGGTAGGTACGGATGTGCGATCAATGATGAAAAATGACCTGACGCTTGAGCTTGAAGTTGTAACGTGTGCGCGTAATGTGATCGCTATTTGTGAAGAAAAAGGTGATTACCAGACACGTGAAATGCTTGAAAAGCTGCTGTATGACACAGAAGAAGATCATGTGTACTGGCTTGAAAAGCAATTACGTTTGATGGATACCATCGGTGAACAAAACTACATTCAATCTCAGATGTAAGGAGTCAGCATGAAAGGTGATCGCGAAGTAATAACGAGCTTAAACAAGGTGCTGGCCAATGAGTTGGTTGGAATTAACCAATACTTTCTTCATGCTCGTATGTTCAAAGATCAAGGTTTTGATGTGCTTGATAAAGCAGACTACAAAACCTCGATCCAAAAAATGAAAAATGCGGATCGTTTGATAGAGCGTATTCTTTTCTTAGAAGGGTTACCTAATTTACAAGATTTAGGTCGTCTGCGTATTGGTGAAGATGCAGAAGAGATGATTGCCTCGAACATGGCATTTGAGTTAGCAACACTTCCTGATTTGCAATCCGGTGTAAAGGTGTGTGAAGAGAAGAAAGACTTTATGAGTCGCGAAGTGCTGGAGAAAATTCAGGATGAGCAGGAAGAGCAAATTGATTGGCTTGAAACTCAGCAAAACCTTATCAAAACGGCAGGTCTGCAAAACTACTTACAGTCGCAAATGGGTGAGTCTTCAATAGATCATTAATCTATTGAAGTATTAAGCCACTTTAACGAGGAGCTCGTCTGCCAGCTTTAGGAGCTCCTCGTTAAGGATCCCCTTCACATCTTTACAGCACTTACCGCATTGTTTTCCGAGGTTGTACTCACTGTAAAGATCGCGCATCGTCGTAGCGCCATTGGCAATCGAGTTCTTAATAGCTTTATCAGAGACTGCGTTACAAAGACATACATACATAAAATGAAAATCACTCTCAATTCGATTTATCTTCGATTCTATGTGGGATGATAACTATTATCAATAAAATAAAATTAATTTAGAGAGAGAATTTGATAGATTTTATTAAATTTTAGTTTTTTGGTATGTGCTGGATTTAACGGGCATAAAAAATGACGCCTAGGCGTCATTTTCTTTATTGATGTCCGTTAATATTTCGGCAAACGTCTCTGGTGGGTGAGCCCCTTGAACCAAGTACTTTTCATTGACGATATAAGTGGGTACAGATTCAATCTGTAGTCTATTCAAGCGCTCCATCTTCTCCTCAACTAATAACTCCGCTTCGCGAGACAACGCGTCTTCGATGTCTTCATCTTGCAGTCCGACTTCTTTCGCTATTCTGCTTAAAACCGCCCCATCGCCAATGTTTTCACCTTTGGTAAAATAGGCGTAAAACAAAGCGGTCATCATAGGCGTTGCCAAACTCATACGGCTAGCTTGGGCGACAAATTGTTGGGCAAGTTTAGTGTTTGGAATGAGATCATCGTCGGTAAAATTAAACTCTAATCCAGCTTCATAGCCTACATTTTGTAATGCGTGAGATACTTCGTTAAGTTTTTCCTGGCTGCCAAATTTTTGCCCTAGATACTGCGTACGTGATACACCAGCGCTTGGAATATCAGGATGTAGTTCAAATGGAAGCCAGTGAATATCAAAGCGAAAGTCATCGCCCAAGTGCTCAATAGCGGCTTTGAGGCGTGTGTAGCCTAGGTAACACCATGGGCATATTGGGTCAGCGACGATATCGATGGTTAAGTCGGCCATGTTTTCTCCGTTAATTTACACTATAGGCGATGCACTGACTGATTTGACAGTAGGGCAGGCCTGATTGTTCGTGCCAGTGGTTGAATGCTTGTTGTGCTGCTTTAAGAGCGCTTTGTGTATCACGTCCTGTGGTGATGATCCCATGATTTCTCAGGTAACCTTCAACGTCTTTACTTAGTAAAAAGGTATCTTTGCCCATAATACGAAGTGTATACGCGCCCGTGTTACCGCCTAAACGAGCACCTTGTTTTTTAAGGTACTGCCAAAGTTCGACAATGTTATTTTCTGGGAATTCGGCGATAAATTTTGCGAAAGAGCCGTGTTTGGCTTGTATTTCCGACATCATGATGGCGTTTTCGCGAATGGTCATGACTTTGCCAAAGTGACGAATGATTTTAGGGTCTTTGGCTTTCTCTTCCCACATTTCATCATGCATGAGTAACATCTTTTCAATGTCAAAGCCGAAAAATGCGTCTTCAAAGTTAGGCCATTTATTACTGACGACTTGCCAGTTCATGCCCGATTGAAACACTTTCTGCGTAAAAGCGGCTAACCAGCGATCGTCCCCTATTTTCATGAGTGCTTCAGTGGTTTTTGGGGTTGCGAGATTAGTCTGTAATAGCGCTTCGCTGTTAAATCTTGAAATGGCGCGATCGTAAATTAGATCGAAATGTTCGTAAGTCACACTCTGCTCCTTATTTCATTGGCAAATTGTATCATAGGTGATGCTATGCGGTTGATCCGTGGAATTTAATTCTTAAAGTAATAGGGGGGTATCGCGTATACTTTAGGGATAATTTATTGATAGGAAGTAACATGACTCACCTAAGTGTAAACCTAAATAAAATTGGGCTATTACGTAATTCTCGTGGCCGAGATTACCCAAGTATGTTGACCATGGCACAGCGAACCTTAGATCTAGGTGCATTCGGCATCACAATTCATCCGCGTCCAGACCAACGTCATGCCACTTATCGTGATGCTTATGATATTAAAGAGCTTCTAAAACAGTATCCTGGTCGTGAATTGAATATCGAGGGATTCCCGGACGAAAAATTCCTTGAAGTGGTGCTTGAAGTAGAGCCGGATCAATGTACTTTGGTGCCAGACGATCCAAATCAATTGACTTCAGATCATGGTTGGAATGTGGCCCGTGACCAAGATGCATTGCGTTCTGTAGTCGCTAAGTTAAGAGAAAAAAATATACGAGTTGTACTGTTTATGGATCCAATTCCAGAAAACATGGCGCTGGCTAAAGCGGTTGGTGCGGATCGTGTAGAGCTGTATACCGAATCGTATGCGAATGCTTATCATACCGATCGAATTGAACAGATTAATCAGCAATACCAAGCCGCTGCTCAAGCTGCGTTGGATTCAGGGCTTGGTGTTAATGCCGGCCATGATTTAGATTTGGAAAATGTAGCTTTGTTGTGTGCAGGCAAACGTATAACTGAAGTGTCTATTGGGCACGCATTAACGATAGAAGCCTTGGATAGTGGCTGGGATAATGTTGTTAAGAAATATTTAGAAATATTGTCTTAATGACAAGCCCTTCTAGTAAGCGAGTAACGTGCTTGCATTGTGGTTATCCATTAGGGCAGTGCGTTTGCCATTTAATCGTCAGCTTAGAAGGCGACATGACTGTTTGGGTGATACAAGATAAGCACGAGGCAAAGCACGCGAAGAATACGGCTCGTTTATTTGCTTTGTGCTATTTAAAGACTGTCATTGTAAGCTTTGAAGATGCCGAAGAAATGAGCAATCTTTTTCAAAGCGTTGATGCCGATAACAGCTTATTGCTTTATCCCAGTGGTTGTTCTGAGGGTCTAGAAACGATCGAACAAAGTGATAAAGCTAAGGTCAAACATTTAATCCTGCTGGATGGCACGTGGCCAAAAGCAAAAAGAATGATGTTGCTTGAGTCAATGTTATTGAGGTACAGGCAAGTGCATTTTTTAACGCCACCCGTTTCAAAATATGATATTCGTAAGTCGCCAAACAACTTGGCATTATCGACGTTCGAAGCCGCAGCTTATGGGTTGGAGTGTTTAGGAATGTTACAAATCTCTAAATTAAGACACTTTTTTAGTGCGGCGATCGCACTACAATGGTCACAGCAACCACAAGAGCATAAACAGCGCTCTTAAGTAGAGGTATTCGTGGATAAACAAACCGAGTTAGAAGTTCAAGCCGCTGCGTTTCGTCGTTTGGTAGAGCATTTAGATGAACGCAAAGATGTGCAGAATATTGACCTAATGAACTTAGCGGGTTTTTGTCGTAATTGTTTGAGCAAGTGGTATGCCGCCGCCGCTCAAGAGCGAGGTGTAGCAATGGATTACGAGCAAGCTCGCGAAGTGATCTATAAGGAGCCTTATGCTGATTGGAAAGAAAAGTATCAAGGTAAAGCATCAGCGGAGCAATTGGCTGACTTTGCAAAGAATGGCCCTAAAGATTAATTTGCATGACAATATCGCTTCTACGTAACAAACTAAAAAAGATCAATTGGCTTAATTGTGGGTTAATTGTTCTGTTTTTATTAAGTGCAGTAGAAGTATCGGTTCTGAGTGCTGATGTATCGCAAAAGTATGTCAACTTAGCAAAACGCATTGGCGCTCAGTATGGCCCACGTGCAGAGCTTAGAATTATGGCTTGGCGGCGAACGGTGGAAGAATCGCAGGGGCTGTCCGTCGGTCAAAAGTTACAAAATGTAAATAACTTCTTTAATATGTTGCAGTTTGTAAGTGATCAGCAACATTGGGGTCAAAATGACTATTGGGCGACGCCCATTGAGTTCCTCGCTACAGGTGGTGGAGACTGTGAAGACTTTACCATTGCCAAGTATTTCGCCTTACGTGAATTAGGTGTTCCAGATGAAAAGCTCAGGCTAGTGTACGTAAAAGCGCTAACGCTTAATCAACACCATATGGTGTTGGCGTACTATCACACTCCCACATCTGTACCTGTTCTGCTAGATAATTTAGATAAAACTATTAAACCTGCGGTGCAGCGAAAGGATTTATTACCGATATACTCTTTTAATGCTGAAAACTTATGGTTATCAAAGGAGAAAGGGCGCGGTCAACTGGTAGGCGGCTCTTCACGGCTGAGCTTATGGACAGATTTAAATAACCGATTAACGGATTTAGAAGGCTAGGAGACAACTTGTGACACTTTTTCGACAATTACTTATTACTATTGTTTTACTGCTGTCTCTGATGCTTGTGGTGGTCATGGCGATTAATTTCCAGACGACTAAAAGTTATTTGATAGATCAGTTACGCTCTACAACTCAGGATTCTGCAACGACTCTAAGTATGCAGGTTTCCGATTTTATGGCGCTTGAGGATTATACGTCTGTCGAAAGTTATGTGAATGCCGTGTTTGACAGTGGTTATTTCTCTGAAGTGAGAATACATGTCTACGCCACAGATGAAAATATTGTACGCAGTAATGCAATCAAGGTTTCGGGTGTTCCCACTTGGTTTACCGATGTTATTGATTTTGACGTACCTACAGCAAAAGCCGTGATTTCTAATGGATGGAACGAACTTGGCCAAGTTTACGTCACGGGGAGTGCTGGTTATGGGTACTATCAACTGTGGCTGGCGTCACGAGACTTGTTGTTATCTTTTCTTGCCATTGGGGCCGCTTGTGTATTACTGGGTGGTCTACTGCTTAGATGGCTATTTAAACCGCTTGTAGAAGTTGAAAAACAGGCGGAGGCGATCCAGCAGCGACGTTTCATCCAAATGAAGAATTTGCCAAAAACGCGAGAGCTTAAATCGGTTGTTGAATCAATGAATCGAATGGTGGCAAATCTAGAGCGTGAATTTGCGGCCGAAGCTCAAACGGCTCAGTGGCTCCAGGCAAAAGCCTTTAAGGATCCTGTTAGTGGTTTGGGTAACCGAAACTACTTTGAAAGTCAGGTTTCTGCCCACTTTGCTGATGCAGACAGGACTTACGATGGTTTGGCTTTAGTGAGCTTACTGGATTTATCCAAAATTAATAATGAAATGGGATATGAGGCGGCGGATAATTTCATCCGTACTGCCGCAGGAGTGCTTGAAAAGCATCTCTTGAGCTTTCCTAATGCGACGCTTGCTCGTCTTAATGGTGCAGATTTCGTTGCCCTTATTCCGAACATTGAAACGGACCGACTGAAAGGGCTTGTCGGTGCCATCATGGCGGATTTGCATGAATTGGTGGGAGCGCGTATCAGCTACTCTGATGCCGTTGCAAACATTGGTGCTGTGGTTATTGATGCCTCAGTTGAGCGTTCTAATGCCATGGCACAAGCGGATGCCGCGTTGCGCTCAGCAAAACAAGCCGGTGCAAATCAGTTTAGTGTATTTGATTCAGATATGGGTCAACAGATGGCTATTGGTCGTATGGCATGGAAAGACATGCTGGAACACGCCATAGAGCATAAAAGCTTTGTGTTGCGCCGTCAGGCGGTTGCTTCAGCAAATGATCTTAACATTTTGTTACAACAAGAACTTTACGCCAGTTTAGAATTTGAAGGTAAGCATTACCATGCGGGCTATTTTATTGGTTTAGCGGAACAGTTCGATTTGGGTGAGCAAGTTGACCAAGTGATCATTCAACGAGTAATCGATGCTATTGCAAGGTCGACTGACGTTGGTCCTTATGTCGTTAATTTATCAGCATCTGGCTATGCAAAATTATCGTTTGTAAGTTGGCTGGATAATAAGCTTCAAGAGTTGCCTGATAGGCTAAAGCAAAAAATAGCATTTGAAGTGTCTGAACAAAGCGTCTTAGGTGCGGAAGATCATGCTTTTTTACTGGCACAAACGTTGAAAAGACATAAGGTAAAATTTGGTATAGATAATGTTGGCAAGCAGTTCTCAGCGTTTCAATACTTACAAAATTTGATGCCTGATTACGTTAAGGTCGACCCATCTTATACAAAAATGGCAATTGGCAAAGAATCAGAATCATTTTTCATGCACACGTTGTGTAAGATGTTTAACAGCTTGAATATCGACGTTATTGCAACGGGTGTTGAAACAGATAAGCAAGCTGAAATTTTAAAGCGCTTTGATATCAGTGGCCTGCAAGGTTATGGCATTGGTAGGCCAGTAGATTTTGATAACTAGCCATAGATCACATGGATGACGACTCCTAGATTAAGGCGTCGTCGTCAGGAATCTCACCAATCAGGGTGTCGTTATTACCTGAGTGAATACGGCGAACAAATTTTCGGCTTAATAATTTTTTCTGGGCCGCCATTGGTAGCTCTGTAAATTGAATGAGGCGTTTTTCGGTTAGCAAGTCTATTAAGTCTTCCAGTACCCGCATCATCTCTTGGTCTGAAGAGTTTAGGAGCTCTTGAGATGACTCCTGACTTATTTTAGCAGCAAGAATCTCAGCTACAAACGGATCATTAGGGGCCACCAACACTGAATATTCGCCGTCTTGATAAGGCGCGACATCTAAAATATCTCCTTGCGAGCTTAGTTTTGCATAGAGCATGTTGGTTTCCTTTTCGTTTTAATGGCACGGATGCCTTTTGAGTCATAGTATTATATTTTCTATTTGTTTAATCTAGTTCAGAATCCAAGTAAGTTAATCAGTCTGCTTTTAGAGTCTCACTTTATGTCATTATTTTTTAGAAAAAAACGCAGTTCAGAAAATGATCAAGAGTTATCGAGAGATGACCGGGTTAAAAATAATGTTCAAGCGTGGTTAGAGATAGAGTCGAAGAATGACTTGAACTCAACCTCTAAATCAGCTGATACCGTGGTTGTAGATGATACGCCAGAAACTAAAGTAGCACCTGAAACAAGTGTTGATGAATCTGAATTGGTTGAGCTAAATACTCCTGAAGCGCCTGAAGCGCCTGAAGCGCCTGAAGCGCCTGAAGCGCCTGAAGCGCCTGAAGCGCCTGAAGCGCCTGAAGCTCCTGCAGCGCCTGAAGCTCCTGAAGCTCCTGAAGAGCCTGAAGCCTTTTCTTCTGTTACACAAAATGTGCCTGATGAGTTAGTAGAAAAAGAGCTGTTTAATCTTGGTGCTCTAACAACCAAAAAAAGTAATACGGAAGCTGAGCAAAAAGCGGAACGCTTTTCATTGACACAAAATTTAGAGCGGCAGTTTGAAAAAACTGAGCGAACCAATGATGATAATGAAAATGGCGTTGACTTATCGAATGGCTCGAATGATGACCTGCCGGACACTCAACATGAAGACTCTATTACGCCCGCTAAAACTGGCGACACATTTGATTTGGCTGAGAAGCTAAGAGCATCTCAGCTCCACCATCCAGATCAAACTGAATCTACAAAAAATATTGAAGAAAATGAGCATCAGTCTAATCAAGAGCATCAGCCTTTTGCAGAACCGAACTTAGCTTTCGACCTGAAAGCCAAACTTAACTCTAACGACGCCTCAGAAAAAGAAACGTATCCTGCCAAAGAGTCGGTTTTACCTGAGATTGAGTTAAGCGATAAGTTACAGTGCTCTCAACAGGAAGGGGATGATGTAAGCTCTCGAGAACACCCTGTCGATACATTTGATTTAGCAGAAAAGCTAAGCGTATCTAAGCCCTACGATTTGGATCAAACTGAGTCATTAGAGCAGAATGCATTTCCTAATATTAAAGAAAGTGAAAGTCAGACAACTGAACTGCATCGGTCTTTTTCAGAATCAGATATAGCTATAGCTCCCGATTTAAAACCTAAACCGAAAACTATAGATACCTTAGCAGAAGATAGTCAGTCCGCCAAAGAACCGGTTTTGCCTGATACATCTTTAGATGATTCCACATCTGAGTCCGTTAAATCTGAAAAAACCTTACTTGATCTGTTGCAATTACGTTCAGATGCCCAACACTTTCAGCCAGAGCCAGAGCCAGAGCCAGAGCCAGAGCCAGAGCCAGAGCCAGAGCCAGAGCCAGAGCCAGAGCCAGAGCCAGAATCTAATTTTGTTGGTGGGGTTTCTGCGCCAGCTGGTAATGAAGCTTCAAAAGATAAAAAGTCATTGTTTGGTTTGCGCAACTTGTTTGCTAGAAAGAAGAAGCAAGGTAATCAGGATGTCTTTAATAAAAAAGAGGTAAGTGAAACTATCTCTGCTTATGAGAACGACGATGAGCTTAAAGTTAATCAACCAGCAGACTTTGAAGGTGATCCAAATAATAAGGGTCAAGATAATGCTGAAGTTTTGAAACAAGTGACTTCTGTTACGTCTTCATGGTCTGAAGTGGGCGACAAACTTGAGAATGTTGATCCGTTATTAGATTGTTTGGTCATTTTGTCGAAACATTACAATAATCCTTACACTGCTGACGGTATATCTGCAGGTCTGCCTGTTTCAAAAGAGGGAATGACGCCAGAGCTATTCGCGCGCGCCGCAAAGAAAGTGGGTTTTGTAGCAAGATTTGTAAAACGCCCACTCGATAAAATTTCTGGTGTATTGATGCCTGCCGTTTTGTTACTGCATGACAAAAAGGCATGTGTATTGCTTGGGGTAGATAAAGAGCGCGGAATTGCCAAGATATTACTGCCTGAGTCAGGTGAAGGAGAGGTTGATTTATCTATTGATGAGCTCTTAAATCTGTATACAGGCTACTGTTTTTTTGTACGTCCTCAGTTTAAATTTGATAAGCGTTCGCAATTAGAGGAAGGGGAATCTAAAAATAAGCACTGGTTTTGGGGGACCATTGTTTCTTCCTGGAGAATATATAGAGACGTTTTTATTGCATCGTTATTAATTAATATATTCGCTCTCGTTAGCCCACTATTCATTATGAATGTATACGACAGAGTGGTGCCTAATAATGCTTTTGATACTTTATGGGTGCTTGCGGCGGGTGTCACGGTCGTTTATGTATTTGACTTTCTTCTTAGAACGTTAAGATCGTATTTTATCGATATAGCAGGTAAAAAATCAGATATATTGCTTTCGTCTAATATTTTTTCCAAAGTTAATAATATTACCATGGCATCAAGGCCTAGATCTGTTGGGGCATTTGCTAAAAACCTACAAGACTTTGATAGTATTCGCGATTTTATTACGTCTGCTTCCATCACGACGTTGGTTGATATCCCATTTATGTTTCTTATCGTTGGGGTGATTTACTTAATTGGCGGCCCTTTAGGTTTTGTTCCCATTGTAACAATTCTGTTGGTTTTTTTATATTCTTTGATTATTCAGAAACCACTCCGACACTCTATTGAAGAAGGTCAAAAAACATCGGTTCAAAAAAATGCCGTGCTGATTGAGAGCTTGTCGAACGCTGAAAGTGTCAAAATCAATAATGCTCAAGGTACTCTCCAGCATCAATGGGAGCAGGCCGTAGGAAATATTGCCGATTGGGGGCTTAAGACGCGTCAGTTGGCTCAATCTTGTTCATCATTTGCTATGGTCGCTCAGCAAATGACGACCGTCGTTATGGTGATTGTTGGTGTGTATATGATTTCTGAGCGAGAGATGAGCATGGGAGCTCTCGTTGCTTGTGTCATGTTGACTGGCCGCGCTTTAGCACCTATGGCGCAATTTGCGGCTCTCGCTGCTCGCTACAATCATGCAAAAACAGCCTTTAAGGGATTGTCTGAAATTATGGACTCTCCTGTCGAGCAACCGGATGATGTTAAGTTTGTGCATCGTCCAAAGTTTGATGGCAGCTTTGAATTTGAAGACGTTTCATTTAGCTATCCTGATCAAGAGCAAAATGCGATTACAAATATTAATTTAAAAATCAAGGCGGGGGAAAAGGTCGGCATTATTGGTCGAATCGGATCTGGTAAGTCGACCGTTGGTAAATTAATGATGGGACTTTATGGGCCGAGTGACGGTGCTGTTAGAATTGACGGTATTGATTTAAGGCAGATTAATCCAGTAGATCTACGTAGAAACGTTGGTGCTGTTTCCCAGGATGTCACTTTATTTTACGGATCAATTAAAGAAAACATCTGCTTCGGGGTCCCGTATGTAGAGGATGAAGCGATTATCCGTGCATCAGATTTATCCGGAGTGTCTGAGTTTGCTAATAAAAAACCTTCAGGACTAGATAGTATTGTGGGTGAAAGAGGGCATCATTTGTCTGGTGGTCAAAGACAAAGCGTCGCTATTTCTAGGGCTCTGCTATTTGACCCAAACATCTTGGTGTTAGATGAGCCAACTGCGTCCATGGATAATACAACTGAAACACGTATGCGCAGAAGGTTGGATAAAATTATGGGGGATAAAACGCTGATTTTAATTACTCATAAATCTTCAATGTTGGATTTAGTCGATCGTCTTATTGTTATGGACAGCGGAAGAATTTTAGCCGATGGGCCAAAAGAACATGTATTTGAAGCGCTGCGTCAAGGCAAGCTAAAAGTGAGCTAAGTATGTTTAGTAAGAAGAGTGCTAAAGAAGTTGGGCAATCAGATCTAGATTTTCTCAGTGATCGCAATGCTGCCATTATGTTAAAAACGCCACAAGGGGGGCGTATTCTCCTCTGGGGAGTCTTTGCATTTTTTGTATGTGCATTGGTTTGGGCGAATTTTACAGCGTTAGAGGAAGTTACGGTAGGACAAGGGAAGGTCATACCTTCAAGTCAAGTTCAGGTTATTCAAAACCTTGAGGGCGGCATTCTAAAAGAAGTGAATATAAGAGTTGGTCAGGCGGTATCACAAGGACAGTTGCTGATGACAATTGAAAATACTGAGGCTTTGTCATCCCTAAGGGAAAGGCAAGTAGAAAGTGTTAATTTGACAGCTAGGGCAATTAGACTAAAAGCTGAGGCAAACGGGATAGCTCCCGTTTTTCCGGATGATATTCGAACGGACTATCCTGAGCTGATTAACCGTGAATTAGGGTTGTATCGAAACCGTCAGGAGTCCTTGCGCGCAAACTCCGCTATATTTGAGCAACAAGTTGCCCAGCGACAGCAAGAAATAGTTGAGCAAGAAGCCAAACTTCGTAACTTTAAAGATAGCTATGACTTAGCAAATGAGGAGTTACGTCTTACCCGTCCTGCTTTCGAGCAAGGAGCCGTCTCTCGCGTTGAATTGCTTCAGTTAGAGCGTCAAGTGAATCAGCTGCAAGGTGACCTACAGGCGACTAGGCTTGCTATTCCCCGTGCGCGTTCAGCGTTAGAAGAAGCACGCAAAAAACTGGATGAAAGCTCTGCTAAATTCAGATCGGAAGCTCAAGAGCAGCTGACGGAAACGCAGTCTCAGTTGGATCAATTAAGAGAGTCTAGTGTGACGCTAGAAGATAAGGTGGATCGAACGCTGGTACGTTCGCCTGTAAAAGGGCTTGTTAAGCAAATACAAATTAATACTGTGGGCGGGGTGATTAAACCGGGAATGAGCTTGATGGAAATTGTTCCGGTGGAAGACTCTCTTTTAATAGAAGCGAAAATACGACCTGAAGACATCGGATTCATAACGCCTCATCTTCCAGCTGTTGTAAAGCTTTCTGCTTACGATTTCTCAATCTATGGTGGGCTAGATGCTAAAGTAGAAAATATTTCAGCAGACACCATTGTTGATGAGGAGGGGAACAGTTTCTACATTGTTCGCGTTAGAACAGATAAAAGCTATCTGGGGCCAGAGAGTGCACCTCTAACTATTATTCCTGGCATGCAGTCATCGGTCGATATCATCACGGGTAAAAAAACAGTTCTGGATTATTTGCTAAAGCCTATATTTAAGGCTCAACAAAATGCAATGCGTGAACGATAGTTACAAAAATATTGAGCAAACTGGATCCTCATAACAAAAAGTAACAATGTCGTCACTACTGGGAAAATAGAATGAATTTCTATATTCGTTTGTTATTTATAAGGGGCAGATCTTGAAAGTACTGTGCTGGAATACGAATGGGTCAGTTTTTGAGCACTGGAAAAAAGTGTGCGAAGAGCGTGATCAGCTCATTCGGAGTCATAGTTTTGATGAGACTGCTGAGCTTTTGCGTAATGGCTCCTATGACTACTGCTTTATCTATGTCGATGACGTCGAGTTTTCTGCTAAGGTTGAAAACGTAGTTACTTTGCGTCAACGATTTCCTGCGTTAAAGATTCTTGCGTTCCCTTATCTCAGCAGTCAGTCTGCCGCTATGCGAATGCTCTCTATGGGGATTAATGGTCAATGTTCACCGTATATCGCTAAAGAACAGCTTCGTTTGGTATTGTCAGTTGTGTCTTCTGGTGAGATTTGGGGTGGGAAAGAGTTTATCCAACAGCTTATTAAGCAGTCCTCAGAGGCATCACCGTCAGAGCAGCCATTAGAATCTGCTGTTAATTTCGTTGGATCAGAGCTTTTATCCGAGCGTGAAGTGGGCGTTGCAAAGCTGATCGCTAAAGGTCTATCTAACAAAGAAATTGCCCGTGATTTAGAGGTTACTGAAAGAACGGTCAAAGCGCATTTAACGGCAGTTTTTAGAAAACTGCATGTTAAAGATCGTCTAGCGTTAGCCTTATTAGTGCAGCGTGGTATTTCAGACGTATGATGCAAGCGTTTGAATTAACTGCTTTGATACTGGCTGGTGGGCAGGCGCAGCGGATGGGGGGGGTTGATAAAGGTCTTCAGGTGTATCAGGGTGTTTCTATGGCGAGACGCCTAGTCGATCTGGTATCACCTTTATGTATTGATACCGTGATCAGCGCAAATCGTAATATTAAGCATTATCGCGCTTTAACTCGGTTGGTGGTGAGTGATGCAGAGCCTTGGCAGGACATTGGTCCGTTAGGTGGTATCTGTTCAGCACTAAAATCTATCAATTCCTCACACTTATTGATTGTCCCTTGTGATACGCCATGCTTATCTCGAGAGGCATTGCTTAAACTTTCGATGAGTGCCCAGCAGACGCCGGATAAAGTGCATTACTTGGAAAGCGAATCTGGACGTCAGCCACTGCATGCGGTGCTACCAGTAAATCAGCTGAAACAAAAGCTGCCAGATTTTCTAAAGAATACTGAGCATTTCGGTGTAATGAAGTTTTATAAAACGATTGGGGCTGAATCAGTATATTGGGAGCATGATGAAGAGCTTGTTAATATTAATCGTATTGAGCAGCTCGTTTAGGGTGAGCTGATCTTTTCTAAATTTAGAATGTAGGACTCACCTTTTTCAAAGTGTTCCATTTTGACCAATAAGTAATCGTATTCTGGCGCAAACCAAAAATATGAGTGGCGTTTTTCAGATAGATTGTCTGTCCTGGCAACCTTTATCGTTTCTAAATGGCCTAATTTAGTGTCGATGGTTTCTATCTGTTGCTGAGCGAACGTGTAGCGCTTTAATTTTCCACCATCTGCGATGTCGTAAGAGAGCTGTTCACGCTGATTTAGTAAGTCGAAGCGGAGCTGTAATTGAAGTGTTAGTCTGTCCAATGTTAAGTCATTGATGTCCATTTTCCATGGCTCATTATTCACATCGTTGGTGACTTTCATGTCATCCCAGTCAAAATGCAGCAGCATTTCTTTGTGTTTGCCTAAAATTCTCGATGAATACTGGTATTCAGTAGGACGCAAACTGCTGCCATCAAGCCTAAACTGACTGCTTTCTTTTAGTGATGCAAGTAACGTATCGACTGAAAATTCAAATTTCCATGTATTGTCTGTTGTCTGAGTGAGTATTTGAGTACCTTCGACTTTTAAAGTTATCCCTTTTTTATAGACAGTACTATAAAGCGCGTTATAAGGCTCAAAAAAGCTGTGTTTTTCAGACTCAATTGATGGGGTAGCAGGGTTGCTTTGATTGTACTCACTGCGCGTAGTTTGGCTCAAAGCGCTGTCATTATCCGAGTGAGAATAAGAGGGCATTATCTGAAAAAGTAATACGGTTGCGATAACTTGTTTGCTAATGCCCATCTTGAGATTTCCTAGTGATCGTTTAATTCCGTTGTATAACGTACACCTGACAATGGCAAAGGTTTTCCATCCAACAAAGCTTTGCCTTCTTGGAGAGTTAGTCTGCCTAAGCTGAACCATTTAACGCTTAATGGATAAATGATGTGCTCAAGGCTATGGACTTTCTTTGCCAGTGAATCAGCAGTTTCATCTGACGATATTTCGGCGCTAGCTTGTAAGACAACTGAGCCAGCATCCAGTTCCGAAGTAACAAAGTGAACGGACACACCATGTTCCGTTTCACCCGCATCAATGGCGCGTTGGTGCGTGTTTAGGCCTTTGTACTTAGGCAATAATGAAGGGTGTATATTTAGCATACGACCTTCATAATGACGCGTAAAATTTTCCGTTAGAATGCGCATGAAGCCCGCAAGAATCACCAGTTTAGGCTGATACTGGTCGATCAAGGTCATCAGAGCTTGATCGAATGCTTCGCGACTTTCAAACTGTTTATGATCAAGGGCATGAGTAGCAATGTCAGCATTGCTAGCACGTTCTAGTCCATAAGCAGACGCTTTGTTACTGATAACTGCCTTTATATCAATATCGAGGTCACCTTGCAGGCTTTGATCAATCAAAGCCTGCAAATTGCTGCCGCTGCCTGAGATTAAAACAACGACGGAGCAACTCATGCAGAGGCCTCTAGATCAGAGATAATAACTTCTTTGTCAGATAGCTCACGGATCTCACCGATAACCCATGCATTTTCGCCTTCAGCTTGAAGGATTGATAGCGTTTTGTCTGTATCTTCTGCGTTGATTGCTAGAACCATGCCTACGCCACAGTTTAGTACGCGGTACATCTCTTCTTGCTCAACGTTGCCTTTTGCTTGCAGCCAGTCAAAGATCGCCGGGCGTGTCCAGCTTGTTGCATCAATATACGCTGAAGTGCCTTCTGGTAAAACGCGAGGAATGTTTTCTAGTAAGCCGCCGCCAGTGATGTGCGCCAATGCATTTAAATTAACCGTTTCCATTAATTTCAGAATGGATTTAACGTAAATTTTCGTTGGAGCAAGTAGGGCATCTTTTAGGGCAACGCCATCTACTTCTTCGTCAAGATTTGAGTTATTCACTTCCAAAATCTTACGAATTAATGAGTAGCCGTTTGAGTGTGGGCCAGATGAGCCTAAAGCGATCAAAGTATTACCCGCTTTAACATTGCTGCCGTCAATGATTTGGTCTTCCTCAGCGACACCCACACAAAAACCTGCAAGATCGTAATCGCCGTCGTGGTACATGCCAGGCATTTCTGCTGTTTCGCCACCCACTAGGGCACAGCCAGACTGTAGGCAGCCTTCACCAATGCCGGTGACAACGTCTGCTGCAACGTCTACGTCAAGTTTACCTGTTGCGTAATAATCTAGGAAAAGTAGAGGCTCAGCACCTGCAACAATAAGATCATTCACACACATTGCCACTAGGTCAATGCCGATGGTGTCGTGTTTGTTTAGGTCCATTGCTAAACGCAGCTTTGTGCCGACACCGTCTGTACCGGATACTAAGACGGGTTTCTTGTACTTTTCTGGTAGACGAGTAAGGGCACCGAAGCCACCTAATCCACCTAGTACTTCAGGGCGGCGCGTTTTTTTACTGACGCCTTTAATGCGTTCTACAAGTTCGTTGCCCGCATTAATATCTACGCCTGCGTCTTTGTAACTAATCGAGGTTTTATTCGATTCGGTCATTGCCTAAGCCTTATCATGGTGTGGGAAAAACGGCATTTTAACACAGTGGAAAATAAGGGCTATGGTTCTTTGCGCAGAAGACAGTAGAATAGAGAAAATACGATAAGTAAGGGGATTATTTTGAAGCGTATTGTCTTTGTTTGGCTATTGTTGCTTTCATCAATGGGTCATGCGGTGCAAGTTTCTAACTTATATTCATCTGTGGTGCAGGTTCCAGCTAATTTAGAGGATCAGGCGCTTTTGAATCGCGCTTTTGCTGATGCTATCGATAATGTTTTGTTGCGAGTATCAGGGCAGCCAAATGATTTATCTTCTCAGATATTAACTAAGGCGCACCGTTCTGCAGCAGGATGGGTGGCTCAGCATTCAATACGAGATGTTGTTGAGACTGTCCAAGGTGATAACGGACCAGAGGCTGCTAAAGAGGTCAATGTGACGTTTTACAAAGAGTCTGTGGACCGTTTTCTGTTTGATCAGGGATTACCTGTGTGGGGGAGTAATCGGCCGAGTATTCTGGTTTGGTTGATTGAAGAAAGCAGCGGTTCTCGAAAAATGTTCGGAGCCAATCAGCCATCAACAGCTCTATCCGAGTTGTTTGACGGCGCCAAGCTGCATGGTTTACCAGTTTATGCTCCGCTAGTTGACAGTGTAGATAGAGAGGTTTTGGACAGCAGCGCGTTATGGGGCTTTTTTGAAGAAGATATTCTAAAAGCCAGTGAACGTTACCAAACGGATGTAGTGTTGGCAGTTAGGATTAGTCAGTACCGAGGTGAGGCGGTGGTTGATAGTATGTTATTGTCTCCTAATCAATCCGCACGACTGTTGTCAGTTACGAGTGCAACTAAGCAAGAGGCGATGCGAGAGGTTTTGTTGAAAGTATCAGCAATGTTATCAGATCGATATGCTTCTACTAGATTGGCTAACCCAAATGAGCTGTATGTCAAAGTGAATGGCGTTAGTGATTACCGTGCTATGTCCTCACTGAAAAATTACTTATCGTCTATTGATGTGGTTAAGCAATTGCAGCTAAGTAGTATTGTGGGTGGGCAAGTTGAGTTTAATATGTCGCTGAATGGCACAGAAGAAAAGTTTAAAAACAGTGTAGCATTAAACAGTCTGTTGGCCGCTCTGCCAGTGAGTCCGCTGGACTACGATGCAAGTCACGTTATTAAGTATCAATATACGGGTAAAGGTAATAATTAGATGGTCAGTGAAACAGAAGCGACGCCAGTGTTGAAAGACTTTTTTGCGCGTCCGGCAGAAGAGCAGCAAGATTTTTTGCAGCAAACTTGGTGTAACCAATGTATGGAAATGGATCTTGGGATGAAAAACCCGCAAGAATATGAAGCGGGTGAGCGTACTTGGATTGAGGGTGACTGTGTGAAATGTGGTGCAAAAATTATTACTGAGATCGTGGTAGAAGACGACGAAGAGTAATTAGTATCAGCACAAAAAAAGCGGCTTAAGCCGCTTTTTTTGTGTCTGCCTGTTGGGAACGTTACTTATTTATCCGTTGGAAAGTCACGTTCAGTGTGTCCTACATACAGCTGGCGAGGGCGTCCAATTTTGTATGCGCCGCCAATCATCTCATTCCAGTGAGAAATCCATCCAATGGTACGAGACATCGCGAAGATTACAGTAAACATGGATGTAGGGATGCCGATTGCTTTCATGATGATGCCAGAGTAAAAGTCTACATTCGGGTAAAGCTTACGCTCAACGAAGTAAGGGTCTTCTAGGGCAATTTGCTCAAGGCGTTTTGCGATTTTTAGCATTGGGTCATCAGATTGTCCTAGCTCGGCAAGCACTTGATCACAGGTTTCACGCATTACTTTAGCGCGAGGATCAAAGTTCTTGTAGACGCGATGGCCAAAGCCCATTAGGCGGAAAGGGTCGTTCTTATCTTTGGCTTTGGCAATGAACTCGTCAATCTTGGATTCATCCCCAATTTCTTCAAGCATTGCTAGTACTGCTTCGTTTGCACCGCCGTGAGCAGGGCCCCAAAGTGTTGCGATGCCTGCCGCAATACAAGCGAATGGATTAGCGCCTGAAGAACCTGCTAATCGAACGGTTGATGTTGATGCGTTTTGTTCGTGATCTGCATGAAGAATAAAGATGCGGTCCATCGCTTTAGCGAATACTGGGTTTACTTTATATTCTTCGCATGGCGTCGCAAACATCATGTATAAGAAGCTCTCAGCGTAGCTCAAGTCGTTACGAGGGTACATGGTCGGTTGACCTTTCGAGTACTTGTAACACATTGACGCAAGCGTTGGCATTTTAGAAATCAATCGGAAGGCTGCGATTTCACGATGTTTAGGATCATTGATGTCCATGTGGTCTTGGTAGAATGCTGATAAAGCGCCCACTAAACCAACCATCACCGCCATCGGGTGTGCGTCGTTACGGAAGCCATCAAGGAACTTCTGCATAGATTCCGACACCATGGTGTGGTTTTTAACTGTTTCAACGAACTCTGCCTTTTCGTCAGCACTTGGCAGCTCTCCGTATAGAAGCAGGTAACATGTTTCAAGGTAATCTGAGTGTTGTGCTAAATCGGCAATTCTGTAACCGCGATGTAGAAGCACGCCCGCTTCACCGTCGATATAGGTGATCGCAGATTCACATGAGCCAGTAGACATGAAGCCAGGATCATAAGTGAAGACGCCGTGAGAACCTAAAGTTCTTACATCTATCACGTCTTGTCCTGCTGTGCCTGTTAATACAGGAAGTTCAATCGTCTGATCGATACCGTCTACCGTTATGCGAGCTTTTTTGTCAGCCATTTTGGGTCTCCTTCGTACTCTGGTCCGGGGCAAAGAGCCTTGAATTAGCTCTCCAGGCCCAGAAGGTGCGGAAAAAATACTTTCTTAGGGGTTACAAAGTCAATTAGACAAATTTCTTACTAGTTACTTGATCCTAGTGATTTCTTTGTAAATTTGTAACGTGAATTTTGTAACGGGGTGGTTGAAAAGTGATCTGTTGTTATCTAAATATTTGATTTTTATCGATAAAATTATAAATTTAAATAGTTGAGAATCTGTAATTTTATACCATTATTGCTTTTGTTTATGGCTCCATTCATTTTATGAATGGTGATCATTGAAAACCCCGTGTTCTGTGTATTTGTCTTAGGTTTTTGGCCTAGTCTATAATTGCGTTCCGATGATTTCATTGATTTGTCGGTGTTATTTGGCAAGTTTGAGTCGCTCGTGCCAATGTCGCTTGCAAATCGATGGGATTTTCAAGGAGGCCTATGTGATCCAATAAGAGCAGAACCATCGTTACTTACTGGTGAAAATAGAACTTGGGTCGTGATTGACCATTCAATCAAATAAAGTGGTGTATAGAGTCGTGAACAAAAAAAGACCAGTCAACCTTGATATTTCCACAATATCAATGCCCGTAACCGCAATTGTCTCTATCTTGCATCGAGTAACCGGGATCATCCTATTTATTGGGTTAGCATTCCTGTTCTATGCGTTTGACCAATCATTGTCTTCGCAAGAAGGTTTTGATCAAGTGGTAGAGGTGCTACAAAACAACTTCCTAGCGAAATTTGTCGTTTGGGGTGTCGTTTCTGCATTGATGTACCATTTTGTAGCAGGTGTTAAGCACTTGTTAATGGATTTGGGGCATTTCGAAGAACTTGAAAGTGGCCGCATAGCGGCAAAAGCGAACCTAGTGATCGCTGTTGTTCTGATTCTACTAGCAGGAGTATGGATATGGTAACTCAAATTACTAGCTTTGGCCGTTCAGGTCTGTATGACTGGATGATGCAGCGTATTTCTGCATTGGTATTGTCAGTTTACAGTATCTTTCTTATCGGTTACTTGCTTCTGAATCCAGATCTAACTTATGAGCAGTGGAGTGGTTTGTTTGAAACAACTTCCATGCGAATTTTTAGTCTGTTGACTTTGCTGTCTATTGGTATCCACTCATGGATTGGTTTGTGGTCTATTTCAACTGACTACATTAAATCAACAGGTGTTCGTTTCTTCTTTCAATCTCTATGTGGCTTAGTGATGTTTATCTATGTCGTGTGGGGAATTCAGGTTCTTTGGGGGCTATAAAGAATGGCTAATATTCGTACTATTTCTTTCGATGCCATTGTAGTGGGCGGCGGCGGCGCAGGTATGCGTGCTGCACTTCAGTTAACAGAGTCTGGTTTGAATACCGCGTGTGTAACAAAAGTATTCCCAACACGATCTCACACCGTATCAGCACAGGGTGGTATTACGTGTGCCATCGCAAGTGAAGATCCAAATGATGATTGGCGCTGGCACATGTACGACACTGTAAAAGGGTCGGACTACATTGGTGACCAAGACGCAATCGAATACATGTGTTCTGTTGGCCCACAAGCTGTATTCGAGCTTGAACACATGGGGTTGCCTTTCTCTCGTAAAGAAAATGGACGTATTTATCAGCGCCCTTTCGGCGGTCAGTCTAAAGACTTTGGTAAAGGCGGACAGGCCGCTCGTACGTGTGCGGCAGCTGACCGTACTGGTCACGCACTGCTTCATACGCTTTATCAGGCCAACCTGAAAGGCGGCACCACATTTCTAAACGAGTGGTACGCTGTAGATCTTGTGAAAAACGCTGATGACGCTGTGGTAGGTGTTGTAGCGATTTGTGTGGAAACGGGTGAAACGGTTTACCTGAAAGCGAAAGCAACGGTCATGGCAACAGGCGGTGCGGGTCGTATTTACCAATCGACAACGAATGCGCATATCAATACTGGTGACGGTGTAGGTATGGCGTTGCGTGCTGGTTTCCCAATGCAAGATATGGAAATGTGGCAGTTCCACCCAACGGGTATTTACGGTGCTGGTACGTTGGTTACAGAAGGTTGTCGTGGTGAAGGTGGTTACCTGATCAACAAAGACGGCGAACGTTTCATGGAACGTTATGCACCAAACGCCAAAGATCTAGCTGGCCGTGATGTTGTTGCTCGTTCAATGATTCTAGAAATTCTTGAAGGCCGTGGTTGTGGTGAAAATGGTGATCACGTTCTTCTAAAGCTTGATCACCTTGGTGAAGAAACGCTTAATAAGCGACTTCCTGGTATCCTGGAGCTATCGCGTACGTTCGCGCATGTGGACCCAGTGAAAGAGCCTATTCCTGTTATCCCAACGTGTCATTACATGATGGGCGGTATTCCAACGAATATTGGTGGCCAAGCTATCAAGCAAACGCCGACAGGCGAAGATGTCATCATTCCTGGTCTATATGCTTGTGGTGAAGTGGCTTGTGTATCGGTGCATGGTTCCAACCGCTTAGGTGGTAACTCGCTACTTGATTTAGTCGTGTTTGGCCGCGCAGTAGGTTTGCAGGTTAAGAAGTCTCTTGATGAAGGCTTCGAGTCTATGGATGCAAGTGATACAGACGTTAAAGATGCAATGGCTCGTTTAGAGCGTTTAAATAACAGCTCTGGTGGCGAAAGTGTTGCTAAGGTTCGTGACGATCTGCAGAAAACGATGCAGCTTTACTTCGGCGTATTCCGCGAAGGTGACTCGATGCAGAAAGGCCTTGAGCAGCTTAAAGAGTTGCGTAAACGCGTTGAGAATCTACATCTGGAAGATAAGAGTCAAGCCTTCAACACAGCTCGTATTGAAGCATTGGAGCTTGAGAACTTGTTGGAAGTGGCAGAAGCAACAGCGATTCCTGCGGAATTCCGTAAAGAAAGCCGCGGTGCGCATGCTCGTAATGACTTCACTGAACGTGACGATGAAAACTGGTTGAAGCACTCTTTGTATCACCCAGCTGAGAAGAAAGTAACCCAGCGTGATGTGAACTTTGCGCCTAAGACAATGGATGCTTTCCCACCTAAAGTTCGTTCATACTAAGGAGTTATGTCAATGTTAGTTAGTATCTATCGTTACAATCCTGAGAAGGACGATGCGCCTTACATGCAGGATTTTGAAATCGAGTTGCCAGCAGGAAAAGACCTGATGGTGCTTGATGTGCTTAATCTTTTAAAAGCACAAGATCCAAGTATCTCTTACCGTCGCTCATGTCGTGAGGGCGTGTGTGGCTCGGATGGTATGAACATGTCGGGCAAGAATGGCCTTGCGTGTATTACTCCGGTATCGGCTGCAGCGAAGAATAATAAGCTTGTTCTTCGTCCATTACCTGGTCTGCCAGTTGTGCGTGACTTAGTGGTCGATATGGGGCAGTTCTACAAACAGTACGAGAAAATTAAACCGTTCTTGATCAATGATACGCCAGCACCAGCGATTGAACGTTTGCAGAGTCCTGAAGAGCGTGAGAAGCTAGATGGACTGTATGAATGTATCTTGTGTGCATGTTGTTCGACTGCTTGCCCATCTTTCTGGTGGAATCCAGATAAGTTTGTTGGGCCATCAGGCTTACTGCAAGCATACCGTTTCCTAGCGGACAGTCGTGATACGGCAACGCAAGATCGTTTGAGTGAGCTTGATGATCCGTTTAGTGTGTTTCGTTGCCATGGCATCATGAACTGTGTCAACGTATGTCCTAAGGGTCTAAACCCAACTAAGGCGATTGGTAACATTCGTACTATGTTGATCCAGCGTGCGACCTAAGATGTAAACATAAACATAATCTAAATGCGGTTATGTTTTAGGGTGGCTTTTAAAAGCCACCCTAACTACGCTCTTAAATGCAACATTAAGTGCGCAGATAGAATGTTTGAGTTGCAAAGAATTTAGTTTTTCATAACGGATATATATCTGATTATGAAAAAACACTAAATAGTCCCATTTATTACTAAATAGTAATGCACTCGTGCTTTAGAATAGAACTGTTTAAGTGTAGTTAGGCAAAAAGTAAATAATAAGCTGGCGACTGCGTTAATGTAGTCATAACCAGAAAGAAAATATAAGAGTTATCGCAAATTGGCGATAGCTGGCTCGAACATAAAAGGGTGATCGAGAATGCATGAAAGTTTGATGGAGTTGCTATGGAGCACTTCTCACTTTTCAGGGGGCAACCTTGAATATGTTGAGGGGCTGTTTGAGAGCTACTTAGTTGACCCCAACTCAGTATCGGAAGAATGGCGGAAATGTTTTGATCAGTTGCCGAGAGTTAGCGAAGCGCAGTCAACCGATCTTCCTCACTCTGTTATTCAACAACAATTCTTAGAACTTGGTAAAAACAAGTTCCGCAACATACCTGTTTCTACAGGTGTCGCAGCTAGCTCAGCACATGAGCAAAAGCAAATCAATGTACTTCAACTTATTAACGCTTACCGCGTACGAGGTCACCAACACTCAAACTTAGATCCACTTGATCTAATTAAACGAGATAAAGTTGCTGATCTTGATCTGGGCTACCATCAATTAACTGGTGCAGATCTAGATACAACGTTCAATACCGGCTCTCTATTTTTCAATCAAGAAAGCATGCCGCTTAAAGATATGGTTGCTGAACTTGAGAAAACTTACTGTGGCTCTGTCGGCTACGAATTCATGCATATTGTTGATACCCAAGAAAAAGCTTGGTTGCAACAGCGCGTGGAGTCAGTTCGATCTCGTCCAGAGTATTCTGAAGAGACCCGCAAAGCATTGCTTGAGCGTTTAACTGCGGCAGAAGGTCTTGAAAAATACCTTGCAAGTCGTTATCCAGGCGCTAAACGTTTTGGTTTGGAAGGTGGCGAAAGCTTAATTCCAATGGTGAATGAGTTAATTCAACGTTCCGGCGCACTGGGTGCAAAAGAAGTTGTGATTGGCATGGCTCACCGTGGCCGTCTAAATGTTCTGGTTAATACACTTGGTAAGAACCCTAAAGATTTGTTTGATGAGTTCGAAGGTAAAAAACTTGTTAACACGTCTGGTGATGTTAAATACCACCAAGGTTTTTCTTCAAATGTGATGACAGCGGGTGGTGAAGTTCACACCGTATTGGCGTTCAATCCATCTCACCTTGAGATCGTTTCGCCAGTAGTGGAAGGCTCGGTACGTGCGCGTCAGGATCGTCGTAAAGATAAAACGGGTAAAACAGTTGTACCTATCTCCATTCATGGTGATGCGGCCTTTGCTGGTCAAGGCGTGGTTATGGAGACATTCCAGATGTCTCAAACACGTGCTTACCGCACGGGCGGTACAGTACATATCGTTATCAACAACCAAGTTGGTTTTACAACGAACCGCCAAGAAGACTCGCGCTCAACTGAATACGCTACAGATGTTGCGAAAATGATTCAGGCGCCGATTTTACACGTAAATGGTGATGATCCGGAGGCTGTGCTGTTTGTCACTCAGCTTGCATTGGATTACCGTTACGAGTTTGGTCGTGATGTTGTGATTGACATGGTTTGTTACCGCCGCCGTGGTCATAACGAGACAGATGAGCCGTCTGGTACTCAGCCATTAATGTACAAAGTCATCAATAAAATGAAGACGACTCGTACTAAATATGCTGAATACTTAATTGAGAAAAAAGTCGTTACGGAAGCAGAAGCTGATGAGCTAGTCAGTGAAAACCGTGAAGACTTAGACAACGCGCGTCATGTGGCCAAAAGCTTAGTTCTTGAGCCTAAGTTAGAGCTTTTTGTCGATTGGAAGCCATACCTAGGTGTGGAATGGACTGATGCGGGTGATACCTCTTATCCGTTGGCTCAGTTGCAAGAAGTGGCTAAGAAAACCACATCTGTTCCAGATGGTATTGTGGTTCAGCGTCAAGTTATGAAGATCTATGAAGATCGCGATAAAATGACCGCTGGTGCAATGCCTCTTAACTGGGGGTATGCCGAAACACTGGCTTTTGCAACGCTATTAGAGCAAGGCTACCCAATTCGTATTACGGGGCAAGACTCAGGTCGTGGCACGTTCTCTCATCGTCATGCGGTGGTCCACAGCCAAAAAGATGGCAGCACTTACATTCCACTTAAGCACATATCAGAAGATCAGCCTACATTAGACTTGTACGATTCATACTTGTCTGAAGAAGCGGTACTGGCTTTTGAATATGGATACTCAACGACTTCACCTAATGGTTTGGTTGTTTGGGAAGCTCAATTTGGTGATTTCGCCAACGGTGCGCAGGTTGTTATTGATCAGTTCATCACGAGTGGTGAGCATAAGTGGGGCCGCTTATGTGGCTTAACCATGTTGTTGCCGCATGGCTATGAAGGTCAAGGACCAGAGCATTCATCTGCTCGTCTTGAGCGTTTCATGCAAATGTGTGCAGAGTACAACATTCAGGTATGTGTACCGACAACACCGTCGCAGATCTTCCATATCTTGCGTCGTCAGGCGATTCGTCCGATGCGTCGTCCATTAATTATCATGTCTCCGAAGAGTTTATTGCGTCACAAGCAAGCAATTTCGACTTTAGAAGACTTGTCTGAAGGCAGCTTCAAAACGGTATTACCAGAATCAGCGGATAATATTCAGCCTGAGAATGTTAAGCGTTTGGTGATCTGTAGCGGTAAGGTTTATTACGACCTTTACAACCGTCGCGAAGAGTTGGCCAAGGATGATGTGGCAATCATTCGTCTTGAGCAATTGTACCCATTCCCATATGCAGATTTTGAAGCTGTGTTGGAACCGTACAAAAATGTTGAAGAGCTGATTTGGTGTCAAGAAGAACCTAAGAACCAAGGTGCTTGGCATGCAAACCGCCACCGTATGAGCCGTGTATTAGAGAAGCTATATCCAGACGTTAAGATTCGCTTCGCTGGACGTATATCTTCTGCAGCACCTGCAGCAGGTTACATGTCTGTACACGTTGAAGAACAAGAAGCGCTGGTTAACGACGCGATTGTCGGCTAGCAACACTGCCTGTCAGAGATAAGGGTAAAAAATGAGTATTGAAATTAAAGCACCTACTTTTCCAGAATCTGTAGCAGATGGCACTGTCGCTACATGGTACAAACAACCAGGCGAAGCGTGTAAACGTGATGAGCACATTGTTGATATTGAAACCGATAAAGTGGTTTTAGAAGTTGCTGCTCCTGCTGATGGTGTATTGAAAGAAGTTCTTAAAGCTGAAGGCGATATCGTATTGAGCGCTGAAGTTTTGGCTGTGTTTGACTCTGGTGCTTCGGCATCTGCTGCGCCAACAGAAGCAAAAGCAGAAAAAACAGAAGCAGTAGAAAAAACAGAAGCCCCAGCTGATGCTGGCGCCGCTACTGAAACAGTAGATGTTAAAGCACCTGTATTTCCAGAGTCTGTGGCTGATGGCACAGTTGCTGCTTGGCACAAACAACCAGGTGAAGCGTGTAAGCGTGATGAGCACATTGTCGACATTGAAACAGATAAGGTAGTGCTTGAAGTTGTTGCACCGGCTGATGGTGTGATTGCTGACATCCTAAAAGCTGAAGGCGATACGGTTCTAAGCTCTGAAGTATTGGCTAAGTTTTCTGTTGGTGCTTCAGGCGAAGCAGCCACTGCACCCGCTGAAAAAGCTGCTGCGCCTGCTGAAGAGGGTGATGAAGATGCTGTCGCGGGTCCCGCGGCGCGCAAAGCACTTGCTGAAGCCGGTTTGACGGCAGCACAAGTCAAAGGCACAGGTAAAGGCGGACGTATTACGAAAGAAGACGTAGACGCTGCTGCACAAAAGAAATCTGCACCAGCACCTGCTAAAGCTGCTGCGCCAGAGAGTAAAGCTGCCGCTGCCCCTGCGGTGACTGCAGCATTAGGTGAAGAAGGTCGTGTTGAAAAACGTGTACCAATGACTCGTCTACGTGCAACGATTGCTAAGCGTCTAGTGGAAGCTCAGCAAAGTGCAGCCATGCTTACAACGTACAACGAAGTAAACATGGGTCCTGTTATGGAGCTGCGTAGCAAGTACAAAGACTTGTTCCAAAAGACTCACAATGGCACCAAACTTGGCTTTATGTCTTTCTTCGTGAAAGCAGCAACAGAAGCTTTAAAACGTTTCCCAGCAGTCAATGCTTCGATTGACGGTAATGACATGGTTTACCATGGTTACCAAGACATCGGTGTTGCGGTATCGACTAATCGCGGTTTAATGGTGCCAGTGCTTCGTAACACAGAAGCAATGGGTCTTGCGGATATCGAGTCTAATATCATGGATTTCGCTGTTCGTGGCCGTGACGGTAAGCTGGGTATGGATGACATGCAAGGTGGTACGTTTACCATCACAAATGGCGGAATTTTCGGTTCGCTAATGTCGACGCCAATTATTAATCCACCTCAAACAGCGATCTTGGGTATGCACAAAATCCAAGAGCGTCCAATGGCGGTGAATGGTCAGGTTGTCATTCAGCCTATGATGTACCTAGCGTTGTCGTACGATCACCGTATGATCGACGGTAAAGAAGCGGTGCAATTCCTTGTTACCATCAAGGACTTATTAGAAGATCCGGCACGTCTACTGCTTGAAATCTAAGTAATTGCACCCACTTCTGTGGATATGAGTAAAACTTGCTAGGACGTACAACGTCCTAGCAAACAACAATGGATAAATCCTATGTCTAATAAATTTGATGTAATCGTAATCGGTGGTGGTCCAGGTGGTTATGTTGCTGCTATTCGTGCAGCGCAACTGGGCCTTAAAGCAGCATGTATCGAGAAGTGGTTGGATAAAGACAACAAGCCACGCCTAGGTGGTACATGTTTGAACGTAGGTTGTATTCCATCTAAAGCGCTATTGGACTCTTCTCATAAATACCATGATGCGACAGAAGAATTTAAAGTTCACGGCATTGGTGTGGAAGGCGTTTCAATGGATGTTAATGCGATGGTTGATCGCAAAGACAACATTGTAAACCAATTAACGGGTGGTATTGCTGGTCTCTTTAAAGCGAATGGCGTAACCAGTTTTGAAGGTTTTGGTAAGCTGCTTGCGAACAAGAAAGTTGAATTCACAGCGCACGATGGCTCTGTAGAAACGCTTGAAGCAGACAACGTTATTCTTGCGACAGGTTCTGTGCCAGTCAACATCCCGCCAGCACCTCGTACGGGCGACATCATCGTTGATAACGAAGGGGCATTGGACTTCCGTGAAGTGCCTAAGCGTCTTGGTGTTATCGGTGCCGGTGTTATCGGTCTTGAGTTGGGTTCTGTATGGAAGCGTCTTGGTTCTGAAGTAGTTGTGCTTGAAGCGCAAGATCAGTTCTTAAGTCTATGCGACCAAGATTTATCAAAAGAAGCCGCGAAGATCTTCAAGAAACAAGGTCTAGACATTCGTGTTGGTGCGCGCGTAACAGGCAGCGAAGTGAAAGGTGAAGAAGTTGAAGTCACTTTCCTTGATGCAAAAGGTGAAGAGCAGAAGCAAACGTTCGACAAACTGATCGTTGCTGTAGGTCGTAAGCCATTTACAGATGGCTGTCTAGCAGGTGACTCAGGCGTCAACCTAGACGAGCGTGGCTTTGTATTTGTTGATGAGCAGTGTGCAACGAACGTACCGGGTGTGTTTGCGATTGGTGACATTGTTCGTGGCCCAATGTTGGCGCATAAAGCCTCTGAAGAAGGTGTTATGGTTGCCGACATCATCGCAGGCCACAAAGCGCAAATGAACTATGACTGCGTTCCATCTGTTATCTACACGCACCCAGAATTAGCATGGGTCGGTAAAAACGAGCAACAGCTGAAAGCAGAAGGCGCTAAGTACAAAGTGGGTAAATTCCCATTTGCAGCGTCTGGTCGCGCTATGGCTGCGAACGATACTGATGGCTTCGTTAAGATCATTGCTGATGAAGAAACAGATCGTATTCTAGGTTGTCACATTATTGGTGGCCATGCAGCTGACCTTATTGCACAAGCAGTAATTGCGATGGAATTCGGTTCAACAGCAGAAGACATTGCGTTGACTGTATTTGCTCACCCAACGGTCAGTGAAGCGGTGCATGAAGCAGCGCTTGCAGTGGATGGTCACGCGATCCACATTGCAAACCGTAAACGCAAATAAAAAAATTCGATTTGCCGGCCTAGAGCCGGCAATTTCTGTCTAAGGACAGAGCTTATGTCAATCATTAAGATGAGCGGAAGAATCAAATGAACCTACATGAATATCAGGCGAAACAGCTTTTTGCTGAATATGGCCTGCCAGTATCTACAGGGTACGCAGTAGACACGCCGGAAGAGGCAGTAGAAGCAGCGAAGAAAATTGGTGGTGATAAGTGGGTTGTTAAAGCTCAAGTTCACGCTGGTGGTCGCGGTAAAGCAGGTGGTGTAAAGCTTGTTGATTCTTTGGATGAAGTAAAAGAATTCGCAGCGAACTGGTTAGGTAAAAACCTAGTCACTTACCAAACTGACGAAAAAGGTCAGCCAGTTGCTAAGATTTTAGTCGAGTCTTGCACAGACATTGCAAATGAATTGTACCTAGGCGCTGTAGTAGATCGTTCTACTCGTCGCGTAGTCTTCATGGCCTCTACTGAAGGCGGTGTTGAAATTGAGAAAGTAGCTGAGGAAACACCTGAGCTGATCCACAAAGCTGAGATCGATCCGCTAGTAGGCGCACAGCCATACCAAGCGCGTGAAATGGCATTCAAAATGGGTCTTAACCCAACTCAAATCAAGCAGTTCACTAAGATCTTCCTTGGTTTGTCGCAAATGTTCCATGACCATGATTTCGCGCTTCTAGAAATCAACCCTCTAGTGATTACAGATGAAGGTAACCTTCACTGTCTAGATGGTAAGATCAATATCGACAGCAACGCTGTATACCGTCAGAAGAAAATGCAAGAGTTCCACGACCCTTCTCAAGAAGATGAGCGTGAAGCCCATGCAGCGCAGTGGGAACTTAACTACGTAGCACTTGATGGCAACGTTGGCTGTATGGTCAACGGTGCAGGCCTAGCGATGGGCACAATGGACATCGTAAACCTACACGGCGGCAAGCCAGCTAACTTCCTTGACGTTGGTGGCGGTGCAACCAAAGAGCGCGTAGCAGAAGCGTTCAAAATCATTCTTTCTGACAGCAATGTTAAAGCGGTTTTGGTTAACATCTTCGGTGGTATCGTTCGTTGTGACATGATCGCAGAAGGTATCATTGGTGCGGTTGAACAGGTTGGTGTTGAAGTGCCTGTTGTCGTACGTCTAGAAGGTACTAACGCAGAGAAAGGCCGTGAGGTTCTTGCGAACTCTGGTCTAGACATCATTGCTGCAACAAGTCTAAAAGACGCAGCTGAACAAGTTGTTAAAGCTGCGGAGGGCAAATAATAATGTCTGTTTTAATTAACAAAGATACAAAAGTAATCTGTCAGGGTTTCACTGGCGGCCAAGGTACATTCCACTCTGAGCAAGCGATTGCTTACGGTACGAAAATGGTCGGTGGTGTAACACCAGGTAAAGGTGGTCAAACTCACCTTGGTCTACCTGTATTCAACACAGTAAAAGAAGCAGTCGTTGAAACTGGCGCTGAAGCGTCTGTTATCTACGTTCCAGCACCTTTCGTAAAGGATTCAATCCTTGAAGCAGCTAATGCTGGTATCAAACTAATCGTTTGTATTACTGAAGGCGTTCCGACGCTTGATATGCTTGACTGTAAAGTGGCTTGTGACAACTTAGGTGTACGCCTAATTGGTCCTAACTGCCCAGGTGTCATCACACCAGGCGAATGTAAAATCGGTATCATGCCAGGCCACATTCACTTGCCAGGTAAAGTAGGTATCGTATCGCGTTCTGGTACATTGACTTACGAAGCCGTTAAGCAAACTACTGACGCTGGATTTGGTCAGTCTACTTGTGTTGGTATCGGTGGTGATCCAATCCCTGGTACTAACTTCATTGACGTATTGGAAATGTTCCAAAACGATCCTCAGACTGAAGCGATTGTTATGATCGGCGAAATCGGTGGTACAGCGGAAGAAGAAGCGGCTGCTTACATCAAAGCAAACGTGACTAAGCCTGTTGTGTCTTATATTGCTGGTGTAACTGCACCTGCTGGTAAGCGTATGGGTCACGCTGGTGCGATCATCTCTGGTGGTAAAGGTACGGCTGACGAGAAATTCGCGGCACTACAAGACGCTGGCGTTAAAACAGTTCGCTCTCTTGCGGACATCGGTTCTGCTCTAAAAGAAATCACTGGCTGGTAAGCAATTGCTTAACTGACCTGATCGAGAGACGAAAAACCCTGCCTTGTGCAGGGTTTTTTTTGTCGTAAAGAATCTGTATTGATTGTAAAAGAGTGCAAATGAGCATGCGCTAAGCTCGTTAGATTGTATTATAAATCTAATACGCTGTTTGAAATTAGGTGAAGGCATGAAACTATTGGGAATCGTTGTTATCAGTGCTGCTATTATGGATATAGGCAAGCTCGCTTGGATTGTCTCAGAGATCCCATGTAGCTGAGTCTAACAGCTACTTCAGCACCTTCATTCTTTCTCCCGTCAGTATATCGATGGTTGCTCCGCATCCCTTGTCTTTGTGTAATGCGTCTTCTCTAGAAGCTACCAGCACTTTTCCGATGGATCAGTACAATGACCAGATACTAGAAAAATAAGGGTAGTGGAATGTCAAATAATTAGTTAGATCTCTAACTAATGTGCCTTAAATACGCAAACAAAAACAAACTCCTATGAACGGCATTGATATGTGGCTAAAACTGGGCCAAATTCAAATACATAAGCTTTTACAGGAGAGAAAAACATGAACATCACATCGAAAGGCGTTACTAAATTTGTAGTAGGTTCGGTCATTGTGTCCCAATTAGCTGCATGTGGCACATTAATTTATCCAGAGCGTCAGGGGCAGAACAGCGGTAAGCTGGACATTGGGGTGGTGGCGTTAGATGCCTTAGGCTTATTGTTCTGGTTTGTTCCTGGGGTTGTCGCGTTTGGTGTGGACTTTATTACGGGCGCAATTTATTTGCCTGGTGGAACCGTAGCGCAGTTATCCGATGATGATATGAATAAAATGAAGCTTCCTGATGGTCAGCTGGATCAAGAAGCCTTAAAAGGTTGGTTAGTCGAGCATAATTATCTAGATGCGAAACAAGTCCAAGATCAGAAATTCATTACTCAAGTGTATCAAACGCCAGATGCCTTGAAGCGTGCAGTCAATATGGCGTCCACTGAACGTTATGCTGCGCTAAGTACTTTGAATTAATTCAAAGCTGATTTTCATGCTCGCCAAGCCATTTGGCCAGTAGGTTTCCTAAAGTCTGTTGCTCCTCGGAGGTTAAACTTTCGAGGAGTTTTTTTTGGTTGTAGACATGGTCTTCGACTGCTGGATCAATAACTCCAATTCCTTTCTCAGTAAGAATAACTCGACAGCTTCGGCGATCTTCTTCATTGACTAAACGCTCTACCCAAGCTCGATCGACGAGTTTATCTAACTTACTAGAAACGGCGCCAGACGAAAGCATGGTGGTTTTATAGAGCTCTGTTGGTGTTAGAGGACCATTTGCTCGACGCAGGGTCGCCATTAAATCGAATTCTATGCGGCTCATGCCATGTGAGTTTATAACGGCCTCTACAGATGGCGATAAGAATTTCTCCATACGACCAATTCTACCAATGATACCCATTGGGCTGCAGTCGAGATCTGGCCGAACATCGCTCCATTGCAGTAAAAGTTTTTCTACGTGATCAGACATGTTTCTCTCAAACTGTGGAAATGCATTGCAAAAAAGTATCTTTTACAAAAGATACTTGATTTAAAGACGCTATGGCAATATCTTTTAAAAAAGTATCTTTTTTAAAAGATAAAATTTCATGTGAGGCTCTATGTACCCATTTTTACTTGCTGCGTTAGCTCCGATTTTGTGGGGCAGTACGTATGCTGCTGTTGGCTTGTTTTTAACGGATATGACACCTCTTTGGGTGGCTGTCTGGCGTGCACTGGGAGCGGGAGTTTTTCTGCTTTTCTTTGTTCGTCGATTACCTAGAATGTCTTTGGGTAAGGTATTTATTTTAGGTTTTTTTAATATAGGCTTATTCTTCATCTTGCTGATGACCGCAGCTTATCGCTTGCCTGGTGGTGTAGTGGGCACATTGGGCGCGACCTTACCTTTACTGCTCATTATTATTCAGTGGTTGGTACAAGGGAAGCGTCCACAGCTGAAAGCGACCATCAGTGCTATGGTTGGCTTGGCTGGGGTGATTCTGTTGTTGAACCCTTCAGCAGACCTCGACCCAATCGGTGTGGCTTGTGCTTTAGCTGCGGTACTGTTTGTTGCGATTGCCAGCTTATTGACTAAGCATTGGCAAGTATCCGATATATTAGGGGTGGCGACATGGCAATTGCTAATGGCTGGTATACTTTTGGTGCCGGTTGCCTGGTTCTTTGAGGGGGCACCAATGCCTGTTGGCGCCGATGAGCTACCTGGGTTGATTTGGTTGGTGATCTTGAATACCGCACTGGGCTATTTAATTGCGGTCAATGCAATAAAGCAAGTCGGGCCAAATGCCTTTGGCATGCTGTCCCTGCTTAATCCGATCGTTGCTGTAGGATTAGGCATGTTGATGTTGGACGAGTCGTTAGACCGTTTGCAATGGAGTGGTGTTGTACTCATTATTGGTTCGTTATTAGTGGCGAATATGCGAGTAAAGTATCCATGGTGGAAAAAAGCGGTTAACCGACAATATGATAAAGCTGTTTAGGGCGGCCGCCGGTATTGTAATTAAGGCTCATGCTAACCATGCCTTGCTCTTCTAAATACTCTAAATAGCGTCGGGCTGTGATTCGGCTTAGCTCTAATGCGTCGCCAATTTCTTGGGCTGAGAATGGCTCTTGGCGCTGTTTAATGTGCTCAACCATAGTTGCAAGTGTTGTGGCGTCTATACCCTTTGGTGTTTTACGGCTTTTGCTTGCTACATTGCTTTTACGCATCAAGTCATCAATTTGAAGTTGATCAATTTGCTCCGACTCCTCGAGTTTTGCTTGAAAAGCAATGAAGTCGTTAAGAGCTTGATGAACACGAGAAAGACGCAGCGGTTTCACAAGATAATCAATCACGCCGAATTGAATTGCCTGAGCGACCATACTGGACTCACGTTCTGCTGTGGTCATGATCACGGAAGCATCAACATTTTGTTGGCGTATTTCTCTTAGCAAACTCATGCCGTCCCCGTCGGGCAGTGTAATGTCTAATAAAATGACATCGGGTTGCTGTTTTAAATACTCACGCGTTTCTGTAACAGATTCTGCCGCAGCGATGACCTTAAACAGAGGGTGCTTATTAACCGCTTGTTCTAGTGTGTAGCTTGCTTGTGGATCGTCTTCTACGATCAAAACGGAATATTGAGTCATTGTTCTAGTTCTCGTTTATCTAGGTAAACACTGAATACTGTGGTGTTATGATCACTGCGTTCCCAGTCTAAGGTGCCGTTATATCGGCTTACGATACGGCTCACTAAGTAGAGCCCAAATCCGTGCTCAGGTGCATTTTGTTTGCTACTTACTCCTAAGTCATAGATACGTTGCGCAATCTTTTCATCGACACCTTGGCCACTGTCTTCTACGGTAATCATCAGGTAATTCGTTCTATCACTAATGAAAACACTGACTTCGGGGGCTGATTTTATTCTCTTCAGTGCCGCGTCACAGGCATTGTCAATTAAGTTGCCAATTAATGATACTAAATCATCATTGGAAGATTGAGTGTAATTTTTAAGTTGGCTATCTTCGTCTAGTGTGAAATCAATGTTGTGATCGGTTGCGGTATTGTATTTCGCTAACAGCATGCCTGCGACGGTGCTGTTCTCAATACTTCTTACGAGTGCTCCCAGCAGATTCTGATGATGATCACTTTCTTGTTGCAAATAGTCGATCGCGGATTGTGTGTTGCCTGCCTGCAGCAACCCCGAAAGCACATTAAGTTTATTGTTGTGCTCATGGGTCTTGGATCGGAGTTGATTGGCATAGGCTGAAGTCCTTGCAAGCTCCTGTTCAAGCTCGGACATATTCTGTTCATGATTAAGAACAATCAAGTAACCAGAATGCGTAGCTTCAATTTGTATCGGATACAAGGATGCGGCGAAATCATGTCGGCCTAACGTTACGGAGTGTTTGCTGCGATGGCTTAATGTATCGACGATGAGTAAAGCAAGTGTTTGTGATAACTCATTTAAAGGTAAACCGATGAGCTTATGATGGTCTTGATCTGGTGCTAACCAATAGCATGCCGCATCATTGATGGCTGTCACTTTATGGTGTCGGTCGATGGCGATAATGCCTTCTCTGATGCTGCCAAGTAATAAACTGTGTTCTTTAAAACGCTGTACGATTTCTTCTGGCTCATAGTCTAAAAAAGTACGCTTTAGTTTACTTAATAGTGACAGAGTTAGCAGAATTGCGGCTATGTAAATAAATCCCAACCAAAGCATGGCTTCGAGATAATAATTAAACAATAAGTCCGTTACTGACTGCTCTAAGTAGCCAATACTCACCGCTCCGATCACCTGTTGGTTTTCAATAATAGGTGCAAAGTTACGGATGGCTGATCCAAGCGTCCCAGTAGCAACAGTGGTACGGGTGAGGCCTTTTTCTAAGGTCGGATAGATATCGTTCCCTTGGAAACGCTTTCCGACACGCTGGGTTAGCGGGTGACTTAAACGAATGGCCTGTTGGTCAGTTATGACAATATAAGACGCGTCAGTTTTTGCGCGGATTGTTTCAATATAGTCTTGCAGTGACTGATCAATGCCTTGGTTAGAGCGCCTAACTGCTTGGATGATATGGCTGTCTTCCGCGAGAACACTTGCCAACTCTGTACCTCGTTGGCTGATACCATCTAAATACGTTTGTTTGGTAACAAAGACTAATAACGCACCCGACACAGCAATAATCAGCGTGATGGTAATCAGTATGATGGCTGTTAAATAGGATTTCAGAGTCATGGTATTAGCGGTCATGGGCGAATACCTAGCATTATAGGGGAGGAGTGAGGGTCCTCATAGAGGACCCTTGGAATAGTCTTATTTACGCCAATAATTGAATGGCAAAAGTAGCCAGAATTAGCATAAAGGCACCGCCAATACGGGAAGAGATCTGAGCGAACGGCATTAATTGCATACGCTTGCTTGCGGCGAGTACTGCAACATCACCAGTTCCGCCCATGTTTGCCATGCATAATCCGCCAGTAATGGCCGATTCGATAGGGTAGAAGCCCATGAGACGACCCACTAGACCCGCACCAATGGCCGCGCCAAGTACCGTCGCAAAAACCATCGCAAAGTACATCGGCGTTAACGCATCAATGATCTGATTTAAGTCGGTGTAGGCAACACCGATGCCGACCAGCAGTGCAGGTGTTAAGTTGCCAACCACAAAGGTGTACCAAGCATGCGCGGCTTTTTCGAGGCGCTCAGGCATTAAACCAGACACTTTGATAAGCGCAATTGAAAGGATCATCAGCGCGTAGGTGTGCATGCTGATGATATTCGACAGCAGTGTACCTAAGAAGAACATACTGATGGCAATTAGTGCGCCCATGCCTAATTTCTTAACATCTAATATATCGCCAGTACCTGATTTGTCTTCTAGATCAGGGGCATCACCGCGGATTAACTCTCCGTTACCTGTCCAGCTAGGCTTTATTTGACCTACTTTGTTAAGAAGACCAGCGATCACGATGGCAATGGCGTTACCAATGGCGAGCGCTGGGACCATTTGAGACATTAAGGTAGAAGTGTCCATACCGGTACGACCAGACATGATTTCGACCAGAGGTACAGCACCTGCACCCATGCCGCCACCCATGATAGGCAAGGCAATTAGCATCAGTGATTCAAATAAGTTTTTGCCAAAGAATAAGCCTATGACACCCGCAAACAAGAAGGAAACAGATACCGCTCCTAAAATAACAGGGATGTATTTTAACGCGGCTTTTTTGAGAGTATCCGTACTCATTCCTAAAATCGAGCCCGTTACTAGACTGGCAACGTAGAACGATAAGAAACCACCGCTTTTAGTAAAGGTGGTGATTTGCTGTTCGATCTCACCGGAAAGGAACCCCGAATGGAATAGGTAAGAGGAGCCAAAGATGACAACAATGGCACCACCACCAAAGAACTGGTTGATGATAGGTGTTCGATCACCAAGGTAGTTTAGAATATAACCAACAATGACCATGGCACCTAATGCGCCGATCATGCCACCAGGAAGTTGGTTAAAAAACGTTGCTAGCAGAATCACGAACGCCGCGATTAACAGGACAATTTTAACCTCACGTTGGTCGTTCGAAGGTAGTGCTTCGTTATTAATCATGGAAGATACTCTCTATTTTGTGTTTATTATTAGAGCGCAGTCTACCAATCTCTCTGAGAGACAGAAGTCTGGAGTTACTTAAGAAAGTAAAAGGTGGAATTGAAACTTTTGTAATCAAAAGAAAGCCTAAAGATGATACAACGGCCGTTGTAACATCTTTGTTTTTCGATAGGCATGATGCGTTATGTCAGTTTGCCATACACCGCTAATGGTTAATTGTACTCGGCTTTGAAGCCAATGCGGAAGCCGCCCCAGTGCTTGCCATTGACGTAAATCGGGATCGATAAATCATGTAAAATATCGCCGGTATCACGCTTGTAGGTTTGCATTAGAAATGTATCAGTGTGACTGCCGCAACGACGCCCTGTTGGGTCGTCAAAGATACGTTTCGTGCGGTTGTTTACTAAGTCTCTTTCGTAATCACCGGTTAATGGTTGGCTATAGCGACGGTTGTGTGTGGGAAAATAACCTTTTCGATCGACTGCACCCGCATAGAGGATATGCGAATTCCGATCGAGAATAGGCTCTTGAATGTTAGGTAGATATTGATCTGTCAGTTGATCGTAGCTGGTGGAAAACTTAGTCGGATTGGTGTTTGTTATGGGTTGGTATTGTTCAGAAAACAACGCGCCTTGATTCAATTTGCCATCTTTAATCCAAGACTCAAAAAGTGCGCCAATTTGTTTCGCAGCGATCCTGCCTTCCTCAAGCGTGGTGCTAAAGAAGTTGTCATGAGGAATGCCATCTAAGGCTAAGAATACGCTTTCGGTTCCCTGACTTAATGAGCCAGCTTGGTTTGAAAGCTCTTCACTTCGACGTGACAGCGTCGCTAGTGAAGCACTGATGTCATCAATGGATTTGTTAATTTGTAGGCTAGTAGATTGAAAGCCAAGACTCGACTGTTTGATTTCTTCCATCGACTTCGAGGCGGTTTTGACATCTTGAGTGATGCCTAAAAATGTGTCAGTGACTTCGCTCAGCTCAGCTTCTAAATGCTGGCTTTGCTCAGTAACATTAGCCATGTCATCACGTGTTCTAAGCGTATTTTCACGCACTTCAGTCAGCATGTCTGCAATTTGTTGTGAGGCATCGGCACTTTTTGCAGCTAAGGTCCGTACTTCGTCTGCTACTACGGCAAAACCACGCCCTTGCTCACCCGCACGAGCGGCTTCAATCGCGGCATTGAGGGCCAGTAGATTCGTTTGCTCTGAGACGCCTTTGATCACATCAGTAATGGTTTCGATATCATCCGCACTTTGTTTCAGTCGCTCAAGCTGCTCGGAAGCACTGTTAACGGCGGTCGTGAGTGCTACAACACGTTCAGCACCTTCTCTTAATTGGTGCTCTGATTGTGATGCCGCCACAGCCGTTTGTTCCATCGTACTGTTTACCGTCACAATATGATTTGCGAGTTGCTCGCCGTTATTACTCAGATCTGTCGTTGCCTCTGAAATCTGCTGGCTGTGTTGCTCTACTTCTTGAATATTCTGCGTCAAACTGTCTACAGCAAAAGAGACTTCTGCGGAACCAATGGCCATTTGTGAGGCGGTTGCAGAGACTGATGACGCGACTTTTCCTGAATGGCCAACTGAAGAAGTGCTGAGTTGAGTAGAGGAAGCCGATTGATCTTTGAAGTAACGTTGATGACTTAGCATTGCAATAATGCCGTTCAAGGCGCATATAAGTGTCGTGCCAACGGCATACCACATAGGAATGTTTGCATAAAAAAACGCAGCAATGGAAACGCCTGCCATAATAAATGTTGCTATCCAAATACGTACCATGAGGTACTCTCCAGTCTATTATTTTTTTGCTAGTCTTTCTTAGTTTCTTTATGGCGGTCAACACATTACCTAGCGCTTAAGACGAAAGTCTTATCCCAACGCTAACATAAGAAATTTAGCTCATACTTGATTTGGAACATAATTCATAGAGTATGAAAGTCTCGTGCAGAGTGTCGAATCTTAGGGGGGCTTGGGATAGTCTTATAGAAATACGTTTACTTTGATAAGGAATTACCATGTCAGCTTCCATAAAGCAGCGATTAAAGTTGGAAATGTTTTGGCCTACCTTTGATCCATTTCTATTTTGCGCTTTTCACAACGATGATTTTCCCAACGGAAATGGTCAGCTTGGCCCAGCGGCGTCATTGTCGGGCCGTCAAATTGGACAAGACTTCGCTGGTATCAATGGCTGGCGCATGTATCACGGTAGTAAAGTGCCTGGTTTTCCCGCTCACCCGCATCGTGGGTTTGAAACCGTGACCATTGTCAATGAAGGCTTTGTTGATCATGCCGATTCTATGGGCGCAGCAGGGCGCTATGGTGAAGGTGATACACAATGGATGACCGCAGGGAAAGGTGTGCAGCATTCTGAAATGTTCCCTTTAGTCTACGAAGACAAGCCAAATCCAATCGAGCTGTTCCAAATTTGGTTAAATTTACCGGCCAAAAGCAAAATGGTGGAGCCCCACTTTGCTATGCTTTGGAATGAGCAAACACCAGTCATCGATGTGACTGATGAGCAAGGCAATAAAGCACAAGTAAAGGTGGTGGCAGGGGATTATCGCTTACCAAGTGGCGAGATTAAGTCTGCTTTGACGCCGCCACCCGACTCATGGGCTGGAGAGGCTAATAATGAAGTGGCTATTTGGATCATAGATCTTGATCCACACGCTCATGGGGTATTGCCTGCCGCCGCCGCTGACTTAAGTCGTACGCTGTATTTCTTTGAAGGCCAAACGGGCGAGTTAGACGGTGAGTCTATCACCATAAAAGAAGCCTTGGTGCTGATCAGTGATGCATCGATTGTGCTTAAAAACACAGGGACAGAGAAGGCTCGATTCTTGCTGCTTCAAGGACGTCCAATTGATGAACCTGTTCAGCAGCACGGCCCTTTCGTCATGAATACTCGACAAGAATTGCAGCAAGCGTTCTTTGATTTCCAGAACACGCAATTTGGTGGTTGGTCTTGGCCAGATAACGACCAGACCCATGGTGACGGCGCTGGTCGCTTCGCAAGATATGCAGACGGTCGTGTAGAAACGCCTGAGTAAAACATTATGCTTTGAATACCCAAAACTTGGACAGGGAGAAGTTAACTAACATACCGGCAAGGACGCCAGGAACCATAGCAACATAAGGGAAGAGAGCATAATGAGAAAGTTCCAGCTGTTCTCCTAACCACATAGCGTATACAAAAATTCCCCAGTTTGGGATAAAGCCGATTAAAGATGCAAAGAAAAACTTTCCCCATTGCTGATGCGGCTTTTCTAGATGATTGGCGTCCTGAAAAGTAAAGATGCGGTTAAACCACCAGTTCGAGGTCACGGCCACCCAAAAGGAAATGGCTCTAGCAGTTGGATAGGGTAGCCAATGGGAGCAAAACCACAGTACGCACGCATCGACTAGAAAGCCGATACTTCCTACGATACCAAATTTAATAAATTGTTTTTTCACAACAGTTGATCACTTAACGATTAGAGGTGCATGAAAAAGCTTAAAAGCCTTTTAATTGATGTATTTGTATTCCAGTAAGTTATCTATAGGATTCTTATTATTCCTTTTACAAATAATAAAATAGATAGCATTCTTGTCACTAATACATTAAAGATTGGGAAGAATACTTCGACATGTGGATCTTTGTCACTTTATTTGCGGCAGCTTGCCAAGCAATGCGCACCGCGCATCAAAAAACATTGTCCCAAGAGCAGGGGTTTTTACATGCAACTATGGCGCGATCGTTGTATGGCTTACCATTGGTGACGTTGTATTTATTCGTTTGTTGGTTTGCTTTGGGCAGTATTTCATTTCCTCTAGCGTGGCAATTTGTAGGCTACGCTACTGTATGCGCAATTGCTCAGGTGTTTGCAACCTATCTAATGCTAAGAGTCTTTCAATCAGGGAGCTTTGCGCTTGGCACGTTGTTGGCCAAAACGGAAGCCGTATTGGCCGCACTGATTGGCATCCCGTTGCTTCATCATTCGCTGAGCTTTATGGCGTGGATGGGGATTGTGTTGGGGGTATTTGGCGCATTAGTTATGAGTATTCGCTTAGAAAACCTGCGTCATGCGCACAAGGATCTGTCTCTGATTGCGGGGTTAGGAAGTGGTTTCTGTTTTGCGATAACGTCGGTCACTGCATCACTTGCCAGTCACTCTTTAGAGGGTTCAATTATTACCAGTGCTGGCGCGACGCTCTGGTATGTTCTAGCTTTACAGTCAGTGATCTTATGTACGATTCAAATTGTGTTAACGAAAGATTTAAAAGCCCCGATAAACCGCTCGGTAAAATTAAGCTGTAAAGTGGGTATATTAAGCTCATTAGGGTCGATAGGCTGGTTCACGGGTTTTGCTTTAGTAAATCCTGCATTGGTGAAAACACTCGGGCAGGCAGAGATTTTAGGTACATTGTATCTTTCAAAACGTCGCTTTAATGAGCGTATTTCTTCCCAGCAATGGTTTGGAGGTGTGATGATTTTGGGAAGTGTGGTGTTAGTTACTATGGCAACCATTTAGAGGGGTAATGTAGTGCAATCTAATCATATTAACTATGTAGAGCTACCCGCTCAGCATTTAGAAGCCAACAAAACATTTTTTGAAACGGTTTTTGGTTGGGTGTTCGAAGATTTTGGCCCTGATTACAGTGCCTTTTCAAACTCAGGCTTGGACGGTGGTTTTTTTCGTGCAGAGTTTACCTCTAGACCACAAAGTGGCGCCGCCTTGGTCGTACTATACAGCAATGATTTGGCTCAGACTTTGGCACGTGTCGAATCCCATGGCGGAACGATCGAGCAGCCTATTTTTGAGTTCCCAGGTGGGCGGCGCTTTCATTTCCTCGATCCAAGCGGTAATGAATGGGCAGTTTGGTCAAAATAATCAAATGGAGTAGGCATGCTGAATATATTATCCAATGAACTGGTAGATTGTCCTTATTGCGGCGAAACCATTGAAGTAGTGGTTGAATTCATGGACGAAAGCTATGAGTACACAGAAGATTGCCAAGTGTGCTGTCGGCCGATTGTGTTCCGTGTTGATATCAGTATCAATGGCGAGCAGACTCTCATGGTCTGCTCAGAGAATGACGCGCTGTCATTTTAGGGTCATATTATCGACTTTTTTAAAGTTCTGTAGATGAACATCAAGCGCGTCACAAGAAATATTAATTTCGCGAACCGATAAAAACAAAGAATAGAGTAGGCACGCTAAGCTGGCAGCAAAAATATACCCTCCAGCCGTCTCGTATTTCCAGTACAGCGCCATCATTGAGACGACGCATAAACAAAAGCTAATCACACCTGCTTCCTGCATACGACGAATTAAATAAATTCGCTTACGCAAATTAGCGATCTGTTGTTGAGTACCTTCGGTACTGTGTTCTGGATCAAAGTTGCGAATCAGTGATGCGAGTGTGACGAAGCGATTTGTGTAAGCCAGCAGCAACAGCGACACAGCAGGGAACAGCATCGCAGGTGTGGTGAGTGAAATTGTCATAAGTACCTTCCAAAAGAACCAATGGAGGACTAAATCATCCTCGTTGGTAGAGAAGTATACAATCAGTGATACCTAGTTTTAAGGTGATGGCTGCTTATGACCGTTTTGTTCATGATTTAGTCGAGGCTAAATTCACCTGCTAGGGGCGTTTTCCATTGCTGTTGAATGTCTTCGAATGATAGTTCTTGGGCAAGTAGCCAGTGTATCTTCGTAAATGCCCCTTCCAAGGTGATGTCCTTACCGTCCAATATCGACAAGCGACTTAATAGAGAACCCGCAGCGTAAGCTCCTTGTGACGTACCACCATGAGCACATTGAGTGACGTTGACAACAAGTTTCTTTCGTTCTTGCATCGCGGCTAAAAAGGCGACCAAGTTTTGATTAGAATCAGCAATATTCCCTGCACCGTAGGTTTGCATGATGACTGCTTTACATTGATCATCGTTTAAGAAGCCTTGGTAGGCACTCGATGGCAAACTGGGGTGCAATACTAATACACCAACACTGTCTGCTTTGAATTCATAGTGACGTGGTGGCGGCGTACAAGTGTTGCCATCATTTAATTTAACTCTGTCGAATTGCTTGTGAATGGATAGTTTCGCTAAAGGCTCAGCATTAAATGACTGAAATGCAGCGAAGTTATGGCTGCTGAACTTTGTCACCCGGCTACCTTGCATCAAAGAATGATGGAACAAGACCGTGGCGGTTCCAAAGCTGGGTTCTATTGCAATAGACATCGCGGCTTCAAGGTTGCTTACACCATCACTTCGGCTCATACCTAATGGAATCTGTGAGCCCGTTATGATGACGTTTTTATCGCAAGCTCCGAGCATATAAGACAGAGCCGCTGCGGTATAGGCTAACGTATCTGTGCCGTGAAGCACAATGAACCCTGCGTAGTGAGCCCAGTTACCTTGTAAGGTGTCGAAAATTTCACTCCAATTCGACGTCGTGATATTTGAGCTGTCTATCAATGGGCAGAGCTCGATCACATCGAACGCGGGTAAATCGTTCAGACTTTCGCCGAGGCTGGCTTGAATGCGACCTTCAAGGCCCGCTGCAGGGGCTAATCCCTGCTCAGTTTTTGCCATGCCGATGGTGCCACCGGTATAAACGATAAGAAGTTTCTGCGTCACGTTATCTCCTTGGTGATCAGCTTTGTACTTGACTAGGAGCGATCATTTTTTCTGGCTTCAGTAGCTCATTAAGCTCAGCTTCGGTTAACAGCTGTTCCTCTAGGATAAGCGATTTTATCGTTGCATTGCTTAGCAATGCGCGACGTGCAACGCGCGAAGCGTTCGCATAACCGATATACGGTACTAAAGCGGTGATGATACCAATGCTATTTTCGACATGGGCCAGACAGGCTGCTTCATTTGCTTGAATGCCACGAATGCATTTATTTTCGAGCATCTCACATGCTTGCTTTAGCATCTTTAGAGAATTTAATAAATTATAGATAATCATTGGTTCCATCGCATTTAACTGAAGTTGGCCCGCCTCAGCAGCAAGGCTAACGGCTAAATCAGATGCAATAACCTGATAAGCTGTTTGGTTCATGGCTTCAGGAATCACTGGGTTTACTTTGCCAGGCATAATCGATGAACCGGGTTGCATCTCGGGAAGTTTAATTTCGCCAAAGCCCGTGCGAGGCCCACTTGATAATAGGCGTAAATCATTACTTATCTTGCTTAGTTTTATTGCCAAGCGTTTTAAGATACCAGAGAAGAAAACAAATGCCCCCATGTCTGAGGTTGCTTCAACTAGGTTGGAAGCGGGAACTAGAGGCTTTTTCGAAATAGTCGCGAGCTTTTCAATGGCTTTTTTAGAAAAGCCCACAGGGGTATTAATTCCAGTGCCAATGGCCGTACCGCCTAAGTTTACCTCACATAGCAAGGCACAAGCTTCATGAATACGGTCAATGTCCTCGCCAAGAGTGACAGCAAAGGCGTCGAATTCTTGACCTAAGGTCATTGGGACAGCGTCTTGAAGTTGAGTACGGCCCATTTTTAAAACGTGTGCAAACGCTTTACCTTTTTCTTCTAATGCACCTTTTAGTGATGTAAGTGCTGTAATGAAGTTGTCGGCAGCAAACTGTATGCCTAGGCAAGCAGCGGTAGGGTAGGCATCATTCGTTGATTGGGACTGGTTAACGTGGTCGTTAGGGTGAAGGTATTGATACTCACCTAAGTTGTGCCCCAACTTGCTCAGTGCGATGTTAGCAATGACTTCATTGGCGTTCATATTAGTCGATGTGCCCGCGCCACCTTGAATCACGTCGACAATGAATTGATCATGGTGTTGGCCATTAATGAGATCTTGGCAAGCATATACAATGGCATCGGCTTTTTCATCATCAAGCCGATTAAACTCTTGGTTGGTGCGGGCGGCGGCCGCTTTAACCATGGCCAAAGCTTTGATTAATTCCGGAAAGTGAGAAATCGGTACGCCGGTAATGGAAAAGTTTTGTGATGCACGCAGAGTTTGAATGCCATAATAGGCCTCTGCTGGCACATCTAAATTACCTAATAAATCGTATTCAGAACGAGTATTCATGACAGCATCCTAAAAAAGATGCGCAGCGTATTGGTAATACACTGCACATCAAAGGTGAAAGAGTGAGCTTTATTGAGCAATTCGTTTAAGTAAGTTTTTAAGATCAAAATCTGCAATAGATCTATAAAAACGGTCATTAAGATACTTACTATTGAAACGAATTCGATGCTAAAAAGGGAGTTCGTAAATGGACTTGATATGATGCTCTCTGATGTTTTTTTAACACCAATTAGCACTATTTTTGGGGTTTAACTGCGGGGGTGGACACGTTAGTATGCAAGTAAATGGGGGTGTTTATGAATGAAAGTTTTCCAGAAAACCTAAGGTTACTCTGTAGCTATTATAAATCTATTGCAGACGTGTGCCGACGACTGTCAATTAATCGTCCGCAATTTAACCGCTATTTGAGCGGTACCACCTTTCCCTCAAACAGCACCTTGCGTCGAGTTTGCGATTTTTTTGGGGTTGAGGAGCATGAAATCCTTTTACCTCATAGCCAATTTCGTCGTTTGCTTCAAGTACGTCCAATTGCCGAACAAGAGCCTATCGCATCTACTTTAGAGCAACAATATTTTGATAAGCTGAACAGTATTGGTCAGCATGGTATCGATAAGTACGTGGGCTATTACTTTGAATATTATTTATCGATGGCTTACCCAGGAAAAGTGCTGAGAACATTGGTATGTATAGAGCGCCAAGGCAGTAAAACTTACTACCAACGCACTGAGCGCTTAAACCCTCGTCGTACTGGCAAGCCCTTTCATGGTATGTACAAAGGTGTTGTTCAGTTTTTGGGAGATCGGATCTTCTTGCACGACTACGAAACACTAACCAATCTCGAAATGACGCAAACGATTTTATACCCCACGTTTAAGAACCGAGTGGATCGACTAACGGGACTGCGCTTAGGTGTGTCAGGAAGTGGAGAACGAATGCCGTGTTGTTCACGTGTGGTTTATGAATTCATTGGCAAAGAGATAAAGCGTAATAAAGTGTTTCCCTTGCTAGGGTTGTATGATTTTGATGATGAACACTTAGATGATGATATTCGTGACTCCATTCGCAATGATATTGCTGAGGGAGAGTGGCATTTTCGAGCGCGCTTCTAAACTCGTGTTTGGCTGATAAGGAGATTTCAGTATGATTGATCATAAAGCGTGGTGTAATCGTGACCTGACAGAGCATCTTAATGCTGTCAGTAATGACATCACAGAGAATAGAGATGCTGTTTTTATAGCGCCTTTTATTGAAGTGGCGGATATAAAAAATAAGCCTTTATCTGGGGCCGTGGTTTCGATTAAAGCCACCTTTGACGTGAAAGGACACTCTTCATCAGGCGGCACGACGTTGCTTAAAGACCGTCCGGCCCAGCAAGACGCTCACGCTGTCGCATTATTAAGAGCTGCTGGCGCAAGCTTAATTGGTCACACGAATATGACTGAGTTGGCCTATTCAGGTGTTGGCTTGAATCCGCATTATGGAACACCTAATAATCCAGTTGTTCCAGGTTGCATACCGGGAGGGTCAACCAGTGGTGGTGCTGTTACTGTCGCAAAGGGAATGGCTGATATTGCGTTGGGAACCGATACGGGGGGATCGTTACGTATCCCCGCCGCTTTTTGTGGATTAACGGGCTTTAAGCCAAGTCAATCAAGTGTTTCGCGAGTAGGGTGCTTACCGTTATCTGACTCATTGGACAGCGTTGGAGTAATGGCGCGAAATGTTGAAACGTGTGAGCTCGCATGGAATGTGCTGACATCGAATAAAGCGTCTCAGCAAGCTGATGCACCTCTTACCCTCGTAGTACCGAAAAATTTTGGCTTTGATGATTTAGATAAAGACATTACTGACGGTTTTAAAGTGGCGCTGGATCACTTAAAAAGTCATGGTGTAGTTGTCCAGCATTGCGATTTATCGTTATTTGAAACGTACAAAGCTTTGCCCGTATGGCAGTTTTCTGCAGTTGAAAGTCGACGCTATTACAAACAGCTGTTCTCGTTAGAGGATGGGCAACTAGACCCGCGTGTGAAGCAACGCATTAAGCGCGGTGAAGGGGTATCAGAGCAAGTATTTATGGAAACGTGCGCTCAACGTAGCGCCTTAATAACACGCTTTCAAAGCGAGCACGCAAATACCGTTTTTTTAATGCCAACTGTTGCTTGCTTACCACCTAAGTTTGATCAGTTCGAATCCGATGAAAATTTTGACCGGATTAATCTGCTTTGTTTAAGAAATACGACGTTTGCTAACGTCATCGACGGATGCAGTATATCCTTGCCATACAGTTTCAATTCTAACGTCATGGGCCTCATGCTGACAGCCATGAATGGTAAAGATCAATCGTTGCTTAAACTTGCCAAAGTCATCGAAACAGCTCTTAGTTAACGGTCATGTTCCCATTAAAACGAACGGTTGCTTGTTTCGGCTGGCTTTAAGTTTGCGTTAATACTTTCTATTTAATCTTACCTAGTCAACTTTACTTACTAGGAGATAGATTATGAAAACCATTCTTTTAACGTCCGTTTTAGCATTAACGTTTGCCGGGGCTGCGGTAGCGGGCCCTAAATGTACTGATGAAGATCGCAGTATGTGGATGTCCCAAGATCAAATGAAAAAGCAAATAGAAGAACAGGGTTACCGCATTAAAAAATTTAAAGAAACAAGTGGTAGCTGTTACGAGATTTATGGGTATGACAATAAAGATCGTCGCGTTGAAATATATTTCCATCCTGTAACGGGAGACGCTGTAAAAGTAGAAATCGATGATTAAGTAACGACTTCAGGAATCCGCACATGAAGACTCATGGAAAAATATGGGACCCTGTTATCCGTTTGTTTCACTGGTCAGTGGCGCTTGCGTTTTTGCTTAACTATTTCTTTTTTGAAGAAGGCGGTGATTCGCATGAGTTGGCAGGCTACTACATTCTCTGCGCTCTGGTTGTTCGTTTGGTTTGGGGAATGGTAGGCAGTCCCAATGCTCGTTTTAAAAACTTTTTCCCATCCGTGGCGGGTATTAAGGCGCATATACATATCATGCGTTCTGGTAAAATCCCCGAAGATAACGGCCACAACCCGATAGGAGCGTTGATGATCTTCGCCTTATTGTTTGGTCTTTGTATGACAGGATTAAGTGGCTGGAGTTTAGAAGGGATCTTTTGGGGAGAAGACTGGGCTGAAGAGCTGCATGAAGTGGCTGCAAACCTAACTTTCTTGCTAGTGCTCGTTCATACCTTGGCGGTCGTTACCTTTAGTTTAATAGGACCTAGAAATCTGATTATGCAAATGATTACCGGAATGACTTCAAAGTAGTATAAGCTGCTTTTATAGACTGGAATTATAAAAAGGACGGGTATCCCGTCCTTTTTTGTATTTGGAGGAGTTCTGTAACGTTGTGTAAATCTTAAGGTGATTGCACTATTCTTGTGCACTTTTATTGCTTAATATGCATATTTATAAATAAAATAACATGATAAATATCAATGGTTTGGCTTTTATGAAAATAAGAGTGTAAAAAAAAGTAGGCCAACTGTTTCGCTTTTGGATGTATGTTGGCATTATCCGCCGATAAATCACCTTACCAATTAGACTTTGTAATGGAATGTAAATGAGGAAGAATCACCCTATCACTTTGAAAGAGCGTCGCTTTCCAAGTGACGAACTGCTTATTTCAACGACTGATCTCAAGGGTTACGTCGTTAGCTGTAATCAAGAGTTTGTTAAAATTAGTGGTTTTGAACGCTCGGAGTTAATTGGCCAACCACATAATTTAGTGCGTCATCCTGATATGCCTGAAGCGGCATTTGAGAATATGTGGCAGACACTAAAATCGGGTAGAGCGTGGATGGGGTTGGTTAAGAATCGCTGTAAAAATGGTGATTTTTACTGGGTCGATGCTTACGTTATGCCGATTTATGAAAGTGGCAAAGTAATTGGATATGAATCGGTCCGCTCTTGCCCGAAACGAGAGGACGTAGCTCGCGCTGAAAAAGTGTATCAACAATTAAAAAGTCCAAGCGCTTTCGCAACGCTCATAGATTGGTTTGTAAATCCAATGGTACTGGCTGTATTACTAGTCGTGATGCTAGGAAGTATATTTGCGTTGTTTTCTATGCAAGTGGCTTTAATGGTAGCGTTGTTTATGAGTATCTCAATCAGTCTGTATTTGTATTCCAAGCAGCGCCTAATGATTTCATCAATCCAAAAGCAATTGGGTGGTAACGCATTTCAGCATCCGTTGATTGCGAAAACCTATTCGAGTCATTCCGCACCAATCGCGCTTTTGTCGATGGGAGTGAAGTCGTTGCACAGTCGTATGACCACCGTACTGACGCGTATCGAGGAATCTAGTTCAGCGGTAGAGCAGCAAATGGAAACCTGCTACGGCTCATTAAAATCGAGTCATGACAAAATGGTGGATCAAAATAATCAAACCGATCTAATGGCCACAGCGATGACAGAAATGTCCTCAACAACCGATGAGGTGTCGCGCCATGTGACGGAGACCGCTGACTTTACCCAGACCGGAGCGGTGTTGATGCAAGAGGCGGCCGTATTGGGTGGGAGCGTAAAACAGTCCATCGCGGAGCTCACCAGTAAAGTTAAGTCTGTAGAGCAAGCGATTCATGATGTTCGTTCATTAACAGATCATATTTCCACTGCCACTCAGTCGATCGATCAAATAGCCGAGCAAACCAATTTGTTGGCGCTTAACGCTGCCATCGAAGCAGCTCGAGCTGGGGAGCATGGTCGTGGTTTTGCCGTGGTAGCCGACGAAGTGCGAAACCTTGCGTCTAAAACTCAAGCGCTGACACATGATATCGATGAACAAGTGAAATCTTTATCACAGAGCGTTATTAGTACCGCTAACCTAGCCAAGGTGGGCGCAGAAGCCTCTATGCACAGTATGCAGTTGGTTGAGGAAGAAGAGGCTCTAATGGAGCAAGTTAGCCAACGAATGAACGACATAGCGGATCGAACCATGCAAATGTCGGCGGCCTCGGTACAGCAAGCCAGCGTAATAGATGAAACCAGTACCCAAGTTGTGCGCATTGCTGAACTGGCTCACGAAAACACAGAACTTATGGATGTATTTGGCTCGGCTGTTGAGCAGTCCATGCGCTCGTCGGTTGATTTGCATGAATTGGTACAAAGGTTTAGGAAATAACAATGAACCAAGATGGAACTGTTAACCAAGATGGAGTTTTGTATCAAGCGCTGATTAACGCGGCGGCGGATGGCGTTATTATTATTAATTATTGTGGGCTAATTATAGCGTTTTCTCCTGCTGCGGAAGACTTGTTTGGTTATTGTGCCGATGAGGTAATTGGTCAGAATGTATCAGTATTGATGCCAGAAAGTGTTGCCATTAAACATGATAAGTATATTCACGATCATTTGACTACAGGCCATACTCAAATCATTGGTCGCGGTCGAGAGGTTATTGCACGTCGCAAAAATGGTGATCTCTTTGATATGCATTTATCGGTCGGGAAAACCTCTGATAGTGATGAAAAACCATCATTTGTGGGGATTTGTCATGATCTAACTGAATACAAAAATACTTTGCGGCAGTTGGAGCGGGTCGATACACGTTATCGCAGTGTGTTCAACAGCCAGGGCTTGTATATTGTACGGATGAGCTTGGAAGGTGAGATTATGCTCGCTAACGCTACCTTTGAGGGTCTATTTTCCGTTGCGGGTATAAAGCGCAGTGATAACTTCATCGAGTGTCTTTTTGATGCTAGTCGAGAGGAATTCATTGGGCGTATGGAACTTTTACGCCACGGTGGTGATAACGAGTTTAAGCTGCCTTTAACGCTACAGATTGGTGCCAGTCGTAATGAGGTGGAGTGGTGGTTGCGTCGAGTGATGGATCACGAAGGGCTGCATATACAAGCGGTAGGTATTGATATATCAGAAAAGGTCATTGCCGCGAATGAGGCCTACTTTTTAAAGCATTTTGATGCTGTCACTAAACTGTCTAACTTAGAATATCTGCGTAAAAAGTTCGATCAATTGGAACCGACTACTGATAAACAGCCCTATGCTTTTGTGCAGTTTGAATTGTCTAATTTCAAGCGCATGCTTAAGTTAGATGGTGACTTAGAAGTTGATGAAAAGCTGCGCCGTATTAGCAGTGTGTTCGAACAAGATCCCACTATAATGATGGCAAGCCGTTTATCTGAAGGTTGCTTTTTAGTGGTGTATCGTGTAAAGGAATACAGTGACGTTGAGGATTATGTCACAGCCTGTTTATCGAACCTACAAGCGTTACTGAATCTTCGTGCAGTGGTTAATTCCGAGATGAGAGCAGGATGTGCTTTGTATGAATCTTGTGCCAGTTTTGATCTCTCAGTCAGTCGTTCTGATGTTGCGTTAGGCTTTGCTAAGCAAGAAGAGCTTCCTTTTGTGTTGTACAACGACTCGATTCAGAGAGATTACGAGCGTGCAAAGCAAATCGAAAGTGGGTTAGTTGGTGCATTAGGGCAGGGCAAAATAAAAGTGTTTATGCAGCCTAAAATCGATCTAAATACTGGCGCGGTGTGTGGCTATGAAGCTCTGATGCGCTGGTTTGACGATCAGCTGGGGTTTGTGTCGCCTTTGGAGATCATCAAGGTGGTACATGAGCTGGATTTGGTCATAGAATTAGATAAGTACATTATTAGCAAAACGTTAAATGAGATATACGATCACCAGTCTCTTTTTTGTGAAGACACACCTGTTTCGATAAACGTCTCGGCAAAAAGTTTTGTCCGGCGTGATGTGATTGAGCATTTAGTGTTGGGACTACAAGAGCGTAACTTGCGCTCTGAAGTCGTTGAAGTTGAAGTAACAGAAGATGCTGTCCTATCCATCGGCGAAGCCGTTAAAGCCAATGCTGATTTGTTGCGCTTACATCGTATTAATATTTGTCTAGATGATTTTGGAACGGGGTATTCTGCGCTGAGTTATCTCGGAAAATTGCCATTGGATAATCTTAAAATTGATCGTGTTTTTGTAAATGATGTTAAAACACATCGTGGTAGGGTGATGCTGGAAGCAATTATCTCTATTGCTAAGTCCTTGGATTTGACGGTGACGGCGGAAGGCGTGGAAGACGAGGAGCAAAGTCAGATATTAGCGCAAATGGGATGTGATTTTGCCCAAGGCTTTTTATTTTCAAAGGCATTACCTACGGATCAGCTAGAGCAGTTTCTGCAAAATCATACTGTGATAGCCTCAAATACTGCGACAATAAGTTTGAATTAATAGCTTCTCTAGCCCTGATTTTCTGGCTTTTTTACCCTCTTATAATATAGATGACAGTGTTGAAATATTTCTGTTATCAAACAGTCATGTTAATAACACCAAACTGACATGCTTGGCAGGCTTAATAGACGTCGATTTTAATTAAGGATGTGGCACTGAGTGGAAACGTGTTCACAGCCTCATAACTAGAAACGATAATTTGAGGGAATACCGATGTCTGTTAAGCAAGATCAAATGTTAGGCTTTGATGAGCATGATGAGCTAGTTCGTCCTGCACCAGAAATGGTTGAGTTTGAAGAAACGGCTAAGAGCATGGTTTCTCGTCGCGGCTTCTTGTCTGGTGGTGCAGCTGTAGGCGCGACAGCGTTTGTGATGGGTTCTACCACATTTGCTGCGGGCAAGGCATTGGCAGGTGAAGAGTCTAATAAAATGTCTCGTCTGGCTTTCGATATGGTCAAAGCAAACACAATGGATACTGTCACGGTGCCGCAAGGTTATAAGTGGGAAGTTCTTGCGTCTTGGGGCGAGCCTTTATTTTCAAATGCGCCAGCGTTTAACCCAGCAACAGGTGGTACGGGTGAATCTCAAGAGCTAGCCTTTGGTGATCACAATGACGGCATGGCGCTTTTTTCGCACAACGGTCGTCAAATTCTTTGTGTGAACAACGAATACACAAATGCTTCAACGCTGCATGCTAATCGTACAGACGGTGTGCCAACGACTGCTGATGATGTGCGTAAAAACAAAGCAGCACATGGTGTTACTGTTGTTGAAGTCGCACGTCGCGATGGCAAATGGGGTATTGTAAAAGACTCTGAATACAACCGTCGTATTACCGCTGATACAGAAATGGATATCACGGGTCCGGCTCGTGGTCATGACCTTATGAAAACCAAAGCCGATTCAAAAGGTGTGGTTGCAAAAGGTACTTGGAATAACTGTGGTAACGGTCAAACACCTTGGGGTACCTACCTTACGTGTGAAGAAAACTTCAATGGCTACTTCTCCTCAAGTGATAAAAACTATGAATTGACGCCGCAGATGAAACGCTACGGTATTAGTCATGAAGATCGTGGCTACAAATGGGCAATGGCAGACTCTCGCTTTGACCTGTCAAAAGATCCACAAGAACCAAACCGTTTTGGTTACATCGTAGAGATTGATCCACTTAATCCTACTGCACGTCCTAAGAAGCGCACTGCACTGGGTCGTTTCAAGCATGAAAACGCAGAAGTAGAAGTGGCAGCTAATGGCCATGTTGTGGTTTACCTAGGTGATGATGAGCGAGGTGAATTTCTTTACCGTTTCGTCTCAAAGAATAAATTCGTTGTAGGCGGCGATAATAATGACCTTCTAGAAGAAGGGACTCTGTACGTTGCTAAATTTAACGATAACAACACAGGTATGTGGTTAGCGTTAACGCCGAAGTCAACAGGCATGAGCGAGGCGGAAATCGCTATTTACACTCGTGAGGCTGCATCAAAAGTGGGTGCAACGACAATGGACCGTCCTGAGTGGGTCGCGTCTAATCCAAACAAAGCAGAGGTATACTGCTGTCTAACCAACAACAAAAACCGTGGCGTTAAACCGAATGCGGGTGGTGACGAAACGCCAGCTGGTGGACCAAACCCACGTGTTAAAAATAACTACGGTCAAATTGTTCGCTGGCGTCCAGAGGGCCAAGATCATACAGCGCCTAAATTTAATTGGGATCTGTTCGTAATGGCAGGTAACCCAGCGGTGTACGATGATGCCTATGCAGGCTCTAAGAACGTTAATAAAGACAATATGTTTAACTCGCCAGATGGTCTAAAGTTTGACTCAAAAGGTCTGCTTTGGATTCAAACGGATGGTAACTACTCGAACGAGAAAGGCTTTGCAGGTCAAGGTAACAACCAAATGTTGGTGGCTGATCCAGAGACAGGTGAGATCAAGCGTTTCCTAGTAGGACCTAAAGAGTGTGAAATTACGGGTTCTGCATGGAGTGCTGACCGTACAACCATGTTTGTCAGTGTTCAGCATCCAGGCGAGAAAGGTGATTCAAGCTGGCCTAACGGCGCGGGCTCTGTGCCTCGTTCAAGTGTGATCGCGATTTCCCGTGAAGACGGCGAAATGATCGGCTAGTTCGATATAAGAGTATTAAATAAAAAACGGCGCATGAGGTGCCGTTTTTTTATATTAAGGCAGTCGATATTCAGTGCCTTAGAAACGAAAAAAGCCCCGAACTCTCGTTCGGGGCTTTTCGCATCATAAAGATGGTACCAGTGGCCGGACTCGAACCGGCACGCTTTATAGGCAATGGATTTTGAATCCATCGTGTCTACCAATTCCACCACACTGGCTTTGAAAAAGGTGAGGCGTATTATGGTGATTTATTTTTAGCTGTCAACGGTTTTTCGATAAAAAGGTTAAAAAATGCAGCGATTGAATTGGGTTGGTTGAAAAGTGCTCAGCATGAAGTCGTTCAACAAGTATTGAAATGGGAAATTGTCTTATATCGTACCCAAGTGATTAGAAATTCGCTAAAATGCCGCATCATTTTTCTAGGTATACATATTAGCTATTATGCGCGTGTCTGATTATCGCTTTGAGCTACCTGAAGAGCTCATTGCTCGTTACCCAATGCCTGAACGTACTGCTAGTCGTCTACTAAAGCTAGACGGTCCTAGCGGCGAGTTGGCTCATAAACACTTTACTGATGTCCTTGAGTGTGTGGAGCCCGGTGATTTAATGGTGTTTAACAATACTCGAGTTATCCCGGCGCGCTTGTTTGGGCAAAAAGCGTCTGGCGGTAAGTTAGAGTTATTGGTTGAACGTTTATTGTCTGAACATGAAATCTTAGCGCATGTTCGTTGCAGTAAATCACCGAAAGTAGGCAACCGCCTTGAATTAGGTATCGACCGTGGTGCGTCTCATGGCGCGGAAATGGTAGGGCGTGATGATACGTTGTTCCATTTACGTTTTGATGAGCCGGTACTTGAGGTATTGGAAAAAGTAGGGCATATGCCGCTTCCGCCCTACATTGAGCGTCCGGATGATGAGAGTGATCAAGAGCGCTATCAAACGGTATACAATAAAACGCCTGGTGCCGTGGCTGCGCCAACGGCAGGGTTACATTTTGATGATGCGCTGCTTGAGAAGCTAAAAGCAAAAGGGGTTGATACGGCCTTTGTTACCCTGCATGTCGGCGCGGGAACTTTTCAGCCTGTTCGTGTTGATGACATTAAAGACCATGTCATGCACTCAGAGTATGCCGAAGTCTCTCAAGATGTCGTAGACAAAGTGCGCGCAACCAAAGCCAATGGTAAGCGTGTCATCGCGGTAGGGACCACCAGCGTACGCTCACTGGAATCGGCGAGTCAGTTAGGACAAATTGAACCTTTTGCTGCTGATACCAGTATATTTATTTATCCAGGTTATGAATTTAAAACCGTGGATGTGCTAGTGACGAATTTTCATTTACCAGAGTCTACGCTCATTATGTTGATCAGTGCGTTTGCAGGCTATGACAATGTGATGAATGCATACCGTGTTGCGGTGGCTGAGAAGTACCGCTTTTTCAGTTACGGCGATGCCATGTTTATTACTCGAAACCCAAAGGCCGAAGGGCCAACTGCTGAGGAATAAGACGAATGTCAGATAAACGTCCAGAGTGTTTTATGGACTTTGAAGTGCTTGCTACATCAGGTAAGGCTCGCCGTGCGCGCTTGAGCTTCCCGCGTGGCGATGTTGAAACGCCGGCTTTTATGCCAGTGGGTACCTACGGCACTGTAAAAAGTATGCTGACCAAAGACATTGAAGAAATCGGTGCGGATATTATTTTAGGTAATACCTTTCATTTATGGTTACGCCCAGGTACCGAAGTCATCAAAGCACACGGTGATTTACATGATTTCACACAATGGAAAAAACCCATTCTTACCGATTCTGGTGGTTTCCAAGTGTTCTCTCTTGGCGATATGCGTAAAATCACGGAAGAAGGTGTCAGTTTCCGGTCTCCTGTCAATGGCGATAAAGTGTTCCTAAGTCCAGAAATCTCGATGCAAGTACAGCGTGATTTGGGGTCTGACATTGTTATGATCTTTGACGAGTGTACGCCTTACCCTGCGTCCGACGATGAAGCCGCTAAATCCATGCGCATGAGTTTGCGTTGGGCACAGCGTTCAAAAGATGCGCATGGTGACAGTCCATCCGCTTTGTTTGGTATCATTCAAGGCAGTATGTACGAAACATTACGTGACGAGTCTTTAGAGGGTTTGGTCGGTATTGGCTTTGATGGCTATGCAATTGGTGGTTTATCGGTCGGTGAGCCGAAAGAGGATATGATTCGAATCTTGGATCATCTAGCCCACAAAATGCCAGCAGATAAACCGCGCTATTTAATGGGGGTTGGTAAGCCTGAAGATTTAGTTGAGGGTGTGCGTCGCGGTGTCGACATGTTTGACTGCGTTATGCCGACGCGTAATGCCCGTAATGGTCACTTGTTTACATCCGAAGGAATTGTGCGTATTCGTAATGCGTTTCATCGTCATGATACCAATCCATTAGATAAAGAATGTGACTGTTACACTTGTAAAAACTTTTCTCGGTCATATTTACACCATTTAGACAAATGCCAAGAGATGGTTGGTGCGCAATTAAACACGATCCATAACTTACGTTATTACCAGACCTTAATGGCGGGATTGCGTCAAGCGCTTGATGAAGGTAGATTTGATGCCTTCGTTGATGAGTTTTACGCAAAACGTGGCTTGGAAACCCCACCACTGAGCCAATAATTGTCGAAATTATAAACAAAAAATGCGCAACGATTTCTATGAGGGAAGTGCGCAAACGATTTTTTTAACCATTGGAGAGTAAACACCATGATCGCTTTGATCTCACCAGCTTACGCTGAAGGTGCTGCGCCAGCTGATGCAGGGATTTTTAACCTTGTATTATTAGTTGGTTTTGTCGTTATCTTTTATTTCTTAATGTGGCGTCCACAAGCTAAACGCACTAAAGAGCATAAAAACTTGTTAGCTTCTTTAGCGAAGGGTACGGAAGTGGTAACAAATGGTGGTGTTCTAGGTAAAGTAACGAAAGTTGATGACAACTACGTTGTGCTAGAAGTTGCCGACAACATTGAGATGAAATTCCAGAAGTCTTCTATTGGTGCTGTGCTACCAAAAGGCACTCTGAAATCCATCTAATGTCATGATGAAAAGCGCCTAAAGGCGCTTTTCTACTTTCTTGCTTGGTCATTTATCTCTTAGTTCCAAGGACCCTACATGCTTAACAAGTACCCCTTGTGGAAGTATTTGCTTATTTTGCTCGTGATCGCGCTTGGCGTTATCTACGCTCTGCCAAACCTGTATCCAGACGATCCAGCACTTCAACTGTCCACTCAAAAATCCACCACTGTGGTCGATCAGCGCACCCTTGCAACGGCGGAAAAAGCGTTACAAGACGCGGGAATCGAATTAAAAGAAGCCGAAGTTACCAGTGCTGGTGGCACACTGCGATTCAATAGCGGTGAAGATCAATTAGCAGCAAAGCCGGTTATTTCTGCCGCATTAGGCGAGAGCTATGTCGTTGCCCTTAATCTGGTGCCAACAACGCCTGATTGGTTGTCCTCTATTGGTGCGGGTCCGGCTAAATTAGGCTTAGACTTGCGTGGTGGTGTGCATTTCTTGCTTGAAGTGGACACGCCTGCAGCGTTGAAGCAGCGTTTAGATGTTGCGGCAAGTGAAATGAAAAATGCGATGCGCACCGAGCGCATTCGTTACCGCAGTGTTGAAGTGAGCAATAATGCTGTGATGTCGATCCGTTTTTTACGTGAAGCGGATCAGCAAGCGGCTCTGGATGTACTAGAAGATCAATTTCCAGAGTACGTTTACAACACCACCGACAGTGGTAATGAGTTCTTTGTTGACGTGAGCTTTACAGAAGCGGCCAGCGCCGAAGTTGAAGCCTATGCGTTGCAGCAAAACTTAACGACGTTGCGCAACCGTGTGAACGAGTTGGGCGTTGCAGAGCCATTGGTTCAACGTCAAGGCAGTAACCGTATCGTCGTTGAGCTGCCTGGTGTTCAAGATACAGCGGCAGCGAAACGTATCATTGGCGCGACGGCAAACCTTGAGTTTCGTCTTGAAGCCGGTTTAGACGCCAATGCAGGTGATGTTGATACGTTAACGTTCCGTGATGGTAGTGGTCGTACAGCTCGTCTTGAGCGAGATATTATCATTACCGGTGACAGTGTGTCGGATGCGAGCTCTTCGTTTGATGAGAACGGTCGGCCACAGGTTAACATTAGCCTTGATGGTAAAGGCGGCTCACAAATGGCGCGTGTAACGCGTACTGCAGTAGGTCGAAATATGGCGGTTGTGTTTATTGAACATAAAAGCCGTAGCCGCTTTGTCGAAGGTGAAGATGGTAAAGTGACCGAAGTGCGTCGCAGTTACAGTGAGCGTGGCATTATTTCGCTTGCAACCATTCAAACGACATTAGGTAATTCGTTCCGTATTACTGGTTTGGACAGTCCTCGGGAGTCATCTGAGCTTGCGTTGTTGCTGCGTGCGGGGGCATTGGCCGCACCAATCTACTTTGTGGAAGAGCGTACGATTGGTCCAAGCCTGGGTGCTGAAAACATTCGATTAGGTGTGTTGTCTGCACAGATTGGTTTGTTGGTCGTGATGGCGTTTATGCTTGTTTACTACAAAGTGTTTGGTTTGTTTGCCAATATTTCTTTGGGGTTGAACATCGTACTGCTGATGGCATGTATGTCACTAATGTCGGCGACGTTAACGTTACCGGGCATTGCCGGCATTGTTTTGACGATGGGTATGGCGGTGGATGCCAACGTGCTTATTTTCTCCCGGATTAGGGAGGAGCTTAAGGCTGGGCTGCCGAGTCAGCAAGCGATTCATTCAGGCTTTAATCGAGCATTCACAACAATCCTGGATGCAAACATCACGACTTTATTGGTGGCGGTGATCTTGTTTGCTGTAGGTACAGGGCCAGTTAAAGGCTTCGCGGTGACACTTTCTCTTGGTATTTTGACGTCGATGTTTACAGCGATTGTTGTAACACGTGCCCAAATTAATTTGGTGTACGGTGGACGCAAAAACAAGCGCTTATTTATCTAGGAGACGGTGAAACGATGAATATTAAATTTATGGCGATGCGTAAAATTGTCGCGATGTTCTCCATGGCATTGGTGCTGATTTCGCTAGGTTCTTTGGCTGTTAAAGGTCTTAAGTTTGGTTTGGACTTCACAGGCGGTAGTTTGATTGAGGTGCAATACAGTGTGGCACCTCAGCTTGATGATGTTCGAACCTTATTGGCGGATGGCGACTACAGCGATGTTACGGTGCAAAACTTTGGCTCTTCAACCGATGTTGTTGTTCGTATGGGCAATGCTTATACGCCAACATTGGGTGATGAGGTGCTGAGTACGCTGCGTAATAATGGCGATGTAGACGTTGAGCTGATGCGTTCAGAATACGTTGGTGGGCAAGTGGGTGAAGAACTGCGAGAGCAGGGCGGCCTAGGTATGTTACTGGCACTGGTTATTGTCATGGTGTATGTGGCCGTACGTTTCCAGTTCAAGTTCTCAGTGGCCTCTGTTGTAGCCTTAGCGCATGACGTGATTATTACCTTGGGTATTTTCTCATTGTTCGACTTTGAGTTTGACCTGACGGTGCTGGCAGCTATTCTGGCGGTGATTGGTTACTCGCTCAACGATACTATCGTTGTCTGTGACCGTATTCGTGAGAATTTCCGAATTATGCGAGATACCCCACCGACAGAGCTTATCAATGACTCTATCAATCAAACATTGGATCGAACCATCATTACCTCGATGACTACTTTGTTTGTACTGTTGGTATTGTTCTTTTATGGCGGTGAAAGTATCCATAATTTTTCACTCGCCTTGCTAATAGGTGTTTTGATTGGTACGTATTCTTCGATCTTTGTGGCGGCGAATTTATTGCTGGCGCAAAATATCACGCGCGAAGACTTGGTGCCTGCTCCAAAAGAAGAGCTAGAAGACGACATGCCTTAATAGGTTATGTTGAGACATAAAAAAACCCGCGATTAAGCGGGTTTTTTTATAGGTCGGGTAAAAACAAGAGTTTGAATTAAGGTTTGATTTTGCCAAATGCCATACCCATTTGGGTTGGGGACTCTGCGGATAGGTGTTTTTCCCATTCAGCTGCATCTTTACCAAACAGCACGATAGCGGTTGAGCCCAACTTGAAGCGGCCCATCTCTTCACCTTTTTTTAGTTGAATATTGGCAAGTTTCTCGTGATCCCACGTTTGCACTTGTTTGCTGAATGGCGTTACTTGGCCTGTCCAGACTGTTTCGATGCTGGCAACGATCATTGCACCTACCAATATGACAGCCATTGGACCTGCGTTGGTTTCAAAAATACAAACCGTACGCTCATTGCGAGCGAATACATTAGGGATTTGTTCAGCTGTGACCTTGTTTACAGAGAACAGCTTTCCTGGCACATGTATCGTTTTAATCAGCTTGCCATCCAGTGGCATGTGAACGCGATGATAGTCACGAGGTGATAAATACACCGTTGCAAACTTGCCGCCAAGGAATTGATTAGACAGCTCCGCATCACCACCTAGCAACTCTGTAAGGCTATAATGATGGTTTTTAGCTTGATAGAGGGTGCCGTGTTCAATGTCACCTAGTTGGCTGATGGCGCCGTCTGCTGGGCATGCAATAACGTTGTCACCTAGCGCGATCGGGCGCATTTCCGGTTTGATAGCACGAGTGAAAAAATCGTTAAAGTTACGGTAGCTGAACGGGTCTTCTTGAATGGCTTCGCTCATGTCTACTTGGTACTTTTTAACAAATTGTCCAATGAACGTGTTTTTTACCTGCTTGTTGGTGCATTCGGCGATACGACCAACAAAGCGTGATAGGGCTTTTTGTGGCGTGATGTATTGAGCAAATGCGAAAAGCTGATCTTTATTCACTGTAAGTCCTGATAATTAATTTAGTCTGCAAGCTTGATGACGCGTTTGAATGTCTCAAACTGGTCTCGGTCTAGTTGTTCTTTACCTGCCAGCCAATAGATGTAGGTGTCAGTTTCATTGGCAGGAGATGACGCTAAAAATAAATGTTGTTTGCTGCTCAATAGTGCTTCTGCACCCTCAGGCATGTCTTTCGCCATGCTGGAAAATTTTTGGTCATCAAAGTGCACGGCAACGCGTTTGCTGACCAGCTTTGAAATGATATTAGAAGGTGAATTCCAACGGATGCCCTTGAGAGTATTGATGTCGTATCCGTATTGAAGCATTGGGCTAAGTTTGTTGCTCGTATTGCTGTGTTTTAAAATCAACACTTGGTCGCTTTGATTTTTAAATATTGCGAGCAGTGCTTTCATTGCCAATGTGGCTCGCTGTTTCTTGTCGGTAACATCCGTAAGCTTAGCTTGTAGCTGTGTTAAAGGATTTGCCTTTATTTTTTTGGTGCTGGATTTTGCGGTGCCCTCAGTTCTGGTAAACAAAATTGGCGATAATAGTTGGGCGGCTAAGCTTGGTTTGATTGAATATCGCGCGTCTAGAGCTGCTTCAGCGGTAGCAAAGTGAGTCGACTGTATAGCGTCACCAAGGCGTATATGGATGATGGCGGCAATGACGCGATAGTAAAATGGTAAATTTTTACTTCCCCAACCAACTACATTGGCTTCCTGCGATACTTTTGACGCGCAGTAGGCCAAGATAAGGGGGCTATTCATGAGAATAGTAATGCGCTTGTCTTCGGCAAAGCCCGGTAGCTGATCTGGCGTGTGTGTTAGTCGAGCGATGCTTTGCAGTTCTTCGGCCGTGGGTATTTGATCAGTTAAAAAGGAATCAAGGATCACTGACGGCACTTGCCAATGTTTAAATAGTGCAACCGTAAGCTCGTCGATACGACAGCCTAAAATACTGTTTTCGGCAGCGATATTGGTTTCACCACGGCGAATTTTTTGTGTGATTTGTTCCATTTCATCATGAGCGTGAAACCACAATAGCCAGCGTACTGCGTCTCTAAAAAAAGTAACCCAGAAAATATCTTCAACATGACTGATTTTTTTTTCAATGGCCCAGCGTCGTGCCATGAAGGCGGCTTCGTAGCTTATCTGAACTTCGCGAGAAAAAGCACGATGGACGTGATTTTTGGCAATAGGTGTATAAGGCTCAAGAGATTCAAACACCTTACTAATGCCGCTCATTCCAATCATTGACGCGGCATGAATAGGACTTTTAATGTCATTGCGTTTGTAAGTGACAATCGCATTGGCCTGATTCAGGATGGCGAACGCCAACATCGGCTCAGAGGCTATGTTTTTCTGCATTCTATCAAGCGTGGCATCAGGCGTTTTAATTTGTTTCCTTAGTTTAGCTATGCTGTCAGAGCCAACTGGAAATTTCCTGTCCTGTAGATAGAGTAGCCATTCGTTTAGACCAAAGGGTGACTTATTCTTCATAGCTCGTTACATTTAAGGCTCAAGGCATTGTTAAATAGTTGTTTCGTTGCCGTTTTAATGCATGGATGTACTAATCATACTGTATATTGTCTGGTGAGCATACACTGTCAAAAAGTAGGATGTAATTATGTTCGTAATCGCTGGAACGCTGATTGTTCTTATAAGTGTTGTAACGGGGTATTTGGCATCCCATGGGGAAATGCTGGCGCTGTGGCAACCATTTGAGGTTTTGATTATTTGTGGTGCCGCCTTTGGTGCATTTATGGTTGCAAACCCGGCTTCTCTGCAAAAGAAAACCTTCAAGCTTTTGCCTCAGCTATTGCTTGGCAGTCGTCACAATCGAGTTTTTTACTCACAGTTACTGAGTTGTGCCTATAACCTCTTTCAGCGCAGTCGTCAGGAGGGGTTTCTTGCCGTAGAGCAAGATGTTGAAGCACCGTTTGAAAGCGAAATGTTTCAGCGCTTTCCTGATGTAATTCGTGATCATGAGTTGGTCGAGTTTTTTACAGACAATTATCGAGTTTTTACTATCACAGGCTTACCAGCCCATGAATTAGAAGCCATGATGGATGCGGAGCTTGAGCTTGTATCCGAAGAGTTGGTCGCGCCGGGACATGCTGTGAATCGAGTGGCTGAGGGGTTGCCTGGTTTTGGTATCGTTGCGGCGGTATTAGGCATTGTGATTACCATGGGCTCTATTGGTGGGCCTATGGAAGAAATCGGCGCGCACGTGGCTGCGGCACTTGTTGGGACATTTCTTGGTATTTTCTTTGCCTATGGTTTCGTAGGCCCTGCCTCGGCTCATCTTGAGCGTCTGGGTGAGCAAGAGTTTCAAGCTTACCTTTGCATTAAGGCCTGCTTGAGTGCGATGGCTTCAGGGCATCCTCCAGCGATTGCGGTTGAGACTGGGCGAAAAATGTTACCGACACATTTGCGCCCAAGTTTTATTGAGCTCTCTGAGTTAGTGAAGCAGTTTCGCTAGGGCGCGTTTATGAATAATTATGATCCCGTCATTCGACGTGTAAAAAAGATCAAGAAAGATGGTCATCATGGTGGTGCTTGGAAAATAGCGCTGGCCGATTTTGCTTTAGCGATGATGGCTTTTTTCTTAGTGTTGTGGATTATTAATGTATCCTCTCCCGAAGAATTGGCAGCAATCGAGGGGTATTTTAATGATCCCGCGGGCATGTCCACGGCAGGCTTTAGTAACAACCCTATTGACTTAGGTGGCAGCCCAGCAATGAGTACCGAGCGTAAACTCGATATGAACTTGCCTGACCCAGGAAGCACACCTGATCTCACTGATGAAGAATCAATGCGAACTGGGAATGACGGCGAAGAGCTGGAAAAAATGAACGCTTTGCTCATCGAGCAATTTCGAAGTCTAGACCGTGTTAATTCAAACGACCAAAATATGCGAATTGAAATCACGCCCGAGGGGGTTCGAATTACTCTAATCGATGATCCTGACAAGCCAATGTTCGAACGTGGTAGTGCACAACTTGTGCCGGACATGGAGAATACTCTCATGAGCATGGCGGCTGTTTTTAGCATGATTGAGAACCCTGTTGTTATTACTGGGCACACGGATGCTTCCGGTTTTACTGGCACTGGTTTATTTGATAACTGGGACCTGTCCAGTTTGAGAGCGAACGCTGCAAAGAAGGCGTTGGTAGAAGGTGGTTTAGAGCCTAAACGTATTGCTCAGGTGATAGGACTGGCGGACAGTGTGCCATATAATAGAGTGGATCCAGCAAGCCCTGAGAATCGCCGAATTTCAGTAACTTTGCTGACCGATGATGCTTATAAACGAATGCTAGAATCAAGCCGCCGCCGCTTTGGTGGTGAGCAGGTTGAGCTTGATCCTAACATGACCCCTGAGAATGTGTTTTAAAGCCTAGGGTTAAAACGCATCATTATCGCGAATGGACTGTCGAATACGAAGATAGCTTTCAAAGCGATGTGCTGTAATTTCGCCTTTGTCTAATGCTTCTCTAATGGCGCAACCGGGCTCTTGTTCATGAGAGCAGTCGCGAAATTTGCAGTAACCGAGGTGTGGTCGAAACTCAATAAAGCCTTCAAGCAGTTCATCTTCGCTGATGTGCCACAGTCCGAATTCACGAATTCCGGGTGAGTCTATTAAGTCGCCGCCAATCGGCATATGGAATAAACGTGCCGTTGTGGTGGTATGTGTCCCTTTTTTACGCTTCTGAGACAGTTCCCCAACACTGATTTCAATGTCTGGTAATAACGTTCCTATTAGCGACGATTTCCCCACACCTGATTGTCCAACAAAAACGCTGATGCGGTCTTTCAAAAACTCATTGAGCTCGGCCATACCTTCGTCATTTTTGATCGATGTGCGTATGACTTGATAACCTAAATCAATGTATGTCTTTAGAAGTTTTTCAAGGTCTTTAGCGTTACTTTCGTCAATCAAGTCGCTTTTGTTGAGCAAAATAACAGGTGGAATATCCACAGTTTCAGAGGCAACTAAATAGCGGTCAATCAAGTTGGCATGAGGGGCAGGCTCTGCGGCGATGACCACGACAATAAAGTCTATGTTTGCAGCAACGGGTTTTAAACGACCATGCATATCGGGTCGCTGCAATAGCGTGTCGCGATCAGAGCGCGCGACAACTACGCCGCCTTCAGTGTGCTTCGGTCGCCACACAACTTTGTCGCCTGTCACCAATTGACCGAGGTTAGCACGCATATTACAGCGTGTACTTACGCCAACATGGGGTTCTTGTGTACCTTCAACCTCCACTTGCGTGCCAAAGTGAGAGATGATGATGCCTTCGGTTTCTGGGCCAAGATCGGACGATTGTAACGTCTCTTCAGCACGGTCAGCACGCTTTTGTGTGCGTTCCATACGTTCTTTATGAATACGCTCTATGCGCCAAGATTGTTGTTTGGTCAGCTTTCGTTTTGACATTCGTATTTGTCGGTCGTTAATTTAAACGCATAGAGTATAATGGCTAGCAACTAAAATACAGGATTGAGTGCATTATGAGTTACAGCGAAGATAATCTAATCTGGATTGATTTAGAAATGACAGGCCTAGAACCTGATACAGACACCATTATTGAGATTGCTACGATTGTGACGGACAAGGATCTTAATGTACTGGGTAGAGGACCTAATTTGGCCATTCACCAAGAAAAATCGGTCATGGATGCCATGGATGAGTGGTGCACGACGCACCATGGGCAATCTGGGCTTACAGATCGAGTCTTGAGTTCTGATATTTCGATGGCGGATGCTGAATCTCAGACAATTGCATTTTTAGAGCAGTACGTCCCGGCGGGTAAATCCCCAATCTGTGGCAACAGTGTTGGTCAAGATCGTCGCTTTCTGTACCGTTATATGCCGAAACTAGAGGCCTATTTCCATTATCGTTATTTAGATGTCAGTACCATCAAAGAATTGGCTAAACGCTGGAAGCCTGAAGCGTTAGAGGGGTTTGAAAAGTCAGGTGCCCACTTAGCGTTAGACGATATTATTGAGTCCATTGAAGAGCTGAAGCATTATCGTACGACCATGTTCGGGTTGTCGTAATGTCTTGCTATGATGATATTAAGGTTCGTTCTTAATATCAGTGCTCTTGGGCTTTACGTTCAAAACATGGGAGGACGCTATCATGCCATCTTTGCTTTCATCACGCTTTCTTAGCCCTTTGTTCGACGTGGCTGCTATTCGGTCTCGTGAACAGGCCAGCTTTGCCCATGAAGGCGCTAGCTTTCCAATGATGTTGCGTGCGGGTCAGGCTCTTTATAACCATATCTTGCGGCGTCAACGCGGGGTGACTCACCTGGCGATTGTTGTCGGTGGCGGCAATAATGGCGGCGATGGATGGGTGGTGGCGGCTCTTGCTGCGCAAGATGGCTTGCAGGTTATAGTTTATGATGCAGCCAGTTCTCCTAGGAAAGGGGATGCCTTACGGGCGGAGAAAATAGCCTATGAGCTTGAAAATGTTCAAGTAAGAAGCATTGATGAGCTAGATGATGATCACGCTCCTGTGATCGTTGATGCTTTGTTGGGCATTGGTTTTAGGGCGCCGTTGTCTGCGCAATTTGAGCGAGCGATTCAGGTAATGAATGGTTTGGCTGATGCGGGCGCTTGGTTAGTTAGTGTGGATTGCCCTAGTGGTTTAGATTTGTTCACAGGTAAGGCTGAGTTGGCGGTGCAAGCCGATCTAGTGGTGACTTTTATTGGTGACAAAATAGGGCATTATTTGCAAGACGGTCCGTCTTTCTACCGCGAAATTGTGACGGAGAACTTACAGGCAGTTGACCTGTCTGAGCAGCCACAAGCCTATTTTTTGGCTGCCACAGTACTTGATGTTATGCCCCCCTGTGGGCGTAAGCCAAACTCCCATAAAGGAACTTATGGGCATGTCACAGTCATAGCTGGAGATCATGGGTATGGCGGTGCTGCCATTATGGCAAGTGAGGCGGCTGCTAAAAGTGGTGCTGGCACAGTGTGTTTATATACCCAAGAGAGACATCTGAACGCCTCTTTGGTACGTAATCCTAATGTGATGGCAGTCGCATCGCATGAAATGAATATTTCCTCAACGCTCAGAGGACAAGAGTCTGTATTGGTAATAGGGCCTGGTTTAGGGCGCTCCGAATGGTCTGAAAGTATATGGCAGCAATTTAAGGTGTTGGATGATTATCCAACCATCGTTGATGCAGATGGTTTGTATTGGTTGACTGAGCAACCAGTTGTGAGACAAAAAATGGTGGTAACGCCTCACCCTGGAGAGGCAGCCAGGCTGTTAAGCAAAAAGGTCCCAGAAATACTTCAAGATTTACCTTTGGCGGCACGTACCATCGCAGATCGTTACCAATCGGTGGTGATATTGAAAGGAGCAACAAGTGTCGTAGCGGCACCTGATGGGCGCACCATGATTGTTGGGGGGGCTTGTCCTGGCTTGGCTAAGGGCGGCTCAGGGGATGTATTAAGTGGTATGGTGGGGTCATGTTTGGCGTACTATGACGACGTTTTTGAAGCGGCAGTCATTGCGGCTGCTTGGCACAACAAAGCGGCGCAAAAATGTCAGCAGAATATAGGTATGGTGACAATGCAGCCCTATCAATTATTGGATTATCTAGAATAAAATTTCGCATGCAGACGTGTGTAGGTAAGTGAGTAACATTATGTTGTTTGAAAAAGAAGTGTTTGGTGAAGAGTCAATGGAGCTGTTTGGTGAGAACCTTTCGGCATCACTCAAAAGTGGTGGAGTGGTGTATTTAGATGGCAATCTAGGCATGGGGAAGACCACGTTGGTACGGGGGATTCTTCGAGGTTTGGGCTATATTGGTCCGGTTAAAAGTCCAACCTATACCATTGTTGAACCTTATGAGTTTGAAAATCAGGACGTCTTTCACTTTGATCTCTATCGCATCAGTAACCCTGAAGAATTAGAATACATGGGGATTCGTGATTATTTTAAAGATGGCGCTTTATGTTTAGTAGAATGGGCCGAAATGGGGGAGGGTGTTTTGCCTAAGCCTGATTTAGTGGTTTACCTAGAGTTAATACGTCACGGTAGATCAGTCTCTATTGAACCGAAAACCAGCTACGGTGTCGAAGCGGTAGCTGAAATATCGCAACGGCTTGCCAGCTAGATAATTCGAGGAGGCTTTAGCCTCCTTTTTTGTGCTCAATATATTGTCTATTTGAGATCAGAGACGGCAACCGTTATAGTGTAACCATATACTTGCTAGCTGTCTGATATGTATAAAAAATTGTTTTCTATTAATTGGCTATTGCCAGTGCTTTTATTGACAATGAGCACGCTGATGCAGGCCGCTCAAGTCAAAGATATTCGTGTCGGTCAACAACCAGGCTCAACGCGCCTTGTGTTTGAGCTTGATAGCTCTGTTGATCATCGTATGTTCCCACTTAGCAACCCTGATCGGGTTGTTTTGGACATTAATGATACCGATATTTCGCAAGACGTGGTGGCAAGTCTGTCTGCGTTGTCTTCCGACGCGCTTTTACGTGTGCGCTATGCGAAACGCGACTCTGGTATGCGCTTTGTTCTCGACCTCAATAAAAAAGTCAAAGCTAAAACGACTAAGCTGGCTGCATCGGGCGGTTATGGGCCTCGCATTTTGGTGGAATTGGATTACGGCGTGCAGAGTAGTTCTGCCCCGACGGTCGTTAAAAGTCTAGCATCCATTTCCGATGAGAAGCGCGATATTGTCGTGGTGATTGACCCGGGACATGGCGGTAAAGATCCTGGCGCATTGGGACAATACAAAGTTAGGGAAAAAGACATTGTGTTGTCGATTGGTCGAGAGTTGGCTAAACGTCTAAATGCGAAACCAGGAATTAAGGCCGTGATGACTCGCTCTACAGATGTGTATTTGCAATTGCGTGATCGTTCCCGAGTAGCTCGCGAAGCCAATGCAGATCTGATGATTTCGATTCATGCGGATGCGTTTACGAAGTCCTCGGCTCGTGGTGCGTCCGTTTGGGCGTTGTCACTGAGCGGTAAGACTTCTGAAATGGGTCGTTGGTTGGCGCAACAAGAGCAATCTGCTGACTTAGTGGGTGGGATCTCGTTAGACGATAAAGATCAACTGTTAGCCGAAGTACTGCTTGATATGTCAATGAATTCAACCATTCAGATGAGTTTAGATATTGGCAAAGAAGTGTTGGGTGAAATGCGAGGCGTTGCCAAACTGCATAAAAACTCAGTCCAGCAAGCCGGCTTTGTGGTGTTGAAATCCCCCGATATTCCTTCTATTTTGATTGAGACAGGGTTCGTATCGAACAAAACAGAAGCAAAAAATCTATCGAGTCTGACTTATCGTCGCAAACTGGCTTCTTCAATTGCCAAAGGAGTAGAGGATTTCTTTGTCTCGAACCCTCCGGATGGTACTTATATCGCTTGGCAAAAAACTCAAAAAGGTGGCTATACCTACACGGTATCAAAAGGCGATACATTGTCAGAAATTGCCAGAAAGAATGGTGTGTCTCTTGACTCTTTGCGCTCAGCCAATACCCTACGCAACGATGTAATTTGGATAGGTCAAAAGTTATCTATCCCTGCCAGTTAAACGACCTCTCGGCCAAGGAGTCTCATGACTAGAATAAATTTGCTGTCCCCTCGCTTAGCTAACCAAATAGCGGCGGGGGAGGTGGTAGAGCGCCCCGCATCGGTTGTAAAAGAATTGCTGGAAAATAGTTTAGACGCAGGCGCTACCCAGCTTGATATTGATGTTGAGCAGGGTGGCGTGCGCGGTATTAAGATTCGAGATAATGGCCGCGGTATCGTTAAAGACGATTTATCCTTAGCGCTGAGTCGCCATGCGACGAGTAAGATCATTACGCTAGATGACTTAGAGGCCGTTGCAACGCTTGGGTTTCGTGGCGAAGCCTTGGCCAGTATCAGCTCTGTTTCACGTTTACACTTAACATCTTGTGCCGAAGGCGAGCCTGAGGCTTGGCGTGTCGAAGCGGAAGGTAAGGATATGGCGACGTCTGTTCGACCTGCGTCACATCCTCAAGGTACGACGATCGAGGCGCGCGATCTGTTTTTTAATACGCCAGCGCGACGTAAATTTCTGCGAACAGAGAAAACAGAATTCAATCATTTAGAAGAAGTTGTAAAACGGTTGGCGCTCAGTCGCTACGACGTAGGTTTTCGCTTAAGTCATAACGGTAAGCAAGTGTATGATCTTCGTCCGGTCCAAGATCAGCTGCATGCGGAGCATCGCTTAGCAAACTTGTTGGGTAAAAAGTTCATTGAGAATGCGCTGACCATTGATGTTGAGGCGGCAGGGTTGCGTTTGTGGGGGTGGATTGGGTTACCAACTTTTTCTCGATCGCAGGCAGATTTGCAGTATTTCTTTGTGAACGGCCGTGTTGTGCGTGACAAGTTGGTTGCTCATGCGGTGCGTCAGGCTTATCGCGATGTATTGTATAACGGTCGCCATCCTACCTTTGTTCTGTATCTTGAGTTGGATCCTGGTACGGTTGATGTAAATGTCCACCCAACTAAACATGAAGTACGTTTTCGTGATGGGCGATTGGTGCATGACTTCTTGTTCAGCCGTATTCATAAAGTATTGGCAGATGTTCGGCCAGAGTCGGGGATGCAGGGGGCTGCTGAAAACCCAATCCAGCAGCAAGAACCACAAATTAAAGATCAAGCGAATTTAGGCTTAGGGCACCCTTCGGCGGCTCGAGATGCCTCTTGGATGAGCTCGGGTCAAAATAGTGGGCACACACCGAACTCTTACACACCAAAGTATGTGCCTACAACAGGTCAAGTGACTGGGCAACTCAGTGCGGTGTCTAAGATGAACGACTTTGCTCGTCAGTTTGAGGGCGAGCATATTAACCCTGAAACAGGTGAAATTACGCCTGTTGTCACTCAAACACCCCCTTTAAAAAGTACAAACGATTCCAGTTTGAGTGTCTCTGCGGGCACAGGACGAGTGCGAGAGCCTATGCCAAGTCATGCAATGACACCCCCGCTAGGTTACGCGGTGGCGCAAATACATGGTGTGTATATCCTCTCGGAAACGGAAACCGGCATGATCATCGTTGATATGCATGCGGCACATGAGCGTATTGTTTATGAGCGAATGAAAGCAGCATTTTATGCTAAAAGTGTCGCGTCACAGCCGCTTTTGGTGCCTATTAATGTGTCTCTATCGCAAGCAGAAGCGGATTTAGTGGAAGACAGTCATGATGTGTTTGCGCAGTTTGGTTTCAAAATCGAGCGTTCTGGCCCTGAAAGTGTCATGGTGCGCGAAGTGCCGATCATATTAATTGACGGTGATATTGAAGGCTTGGTTCGAGATGTTATCAGTGATTTGATGGTCAACGGAACCAGTGACTTATTGCAAGCGCGCGCTAATGAATTGATGGCGACGATGTCCTGTCACGGTGCTGTTCGAGCGAACCGAAAGTTGACCATTGCTGAAATGAACAGTTTGCTTCGTGATATGGAAATTACTGAGCGCAGTGGGCAATGTAACCATGGACGACCAACTTGGACTCAGTTATCCATGTCTGATTTAGATAAATTATTTTTACGGGGCCGCTAAAACATGTCTAAACCTAAAGTCGTTTGCTTAATGGGGCCAACTGCCTCGGGTAAAACAGGGCTTGCTGTTGAGCTTGCCAGTCAGCACGGCTATGACATTATCAGTGTTGATTCCGCCCTAGTATACAAAGGTATGGATATTGGTACTGCTAAGCCGGATGCAGAGACGTTAGCCAAAGCACCTCACCGTTTAATCGATATTATTGAACCAACTGAAAGTTATTCTGCGGCTGATTTCTTATCTGATGTGCAGCGTGAAGTGGAAGATATTGTGGCGCAGGGTAAAACACCGCTTTTGGTGGGTGGTACCATGATGTATTTTAATGCGTTGCAGAAAGGATTGGCGCCAATGCCATCAGCCGATCCGGCAATTCGTGCTGAATTCGATCAGCATGCTGCAAAATTTGGTTTGGCGAGTTTGCATGAGCAGCTTAAAGAAATTGACCCAGTGGCGGCGGCTAGAATCAATCCCAACGACTCGCAACGTTTGCAGCGTGCATTAGAGGTGTACCGCTTAACGGGCAAAACTATGACTCAGTTGTGGGCGGAGCAAGAAGCGCAGGAACTGCCGTTTGAGTTGGTTAATATTGCTGTGATGCCACAAGAGCGCTCAGTGCTTCATCAGCGAATAGAGCAGCGTTTCCATATTATGATGGAGCAGGGCTTCTTAGCCGAGGTTGAAGGGCTGCATCGGCGCGGAGACTTAACGATAGAAATGCCATCGGTTCGCTGTGTCGGATACCGTCAGTTGTGGCAGTATTTGGAAGGGGAGGATACGCTTGATGAGGCTGTATTTAAGGGTGTTGTTGCGACGAGGCAATTAGCAAAACGTCAGCATACTTGGTTACGTGGCTGGGATGATTTAGTGATTTTTGATAGCTTACATAAAGATCTTTTAGGACAAACCTTGAAATACTTGGAAAGCGAGATTATATAAGGGGAAATCAGAAAAGTTTTGGTGTACTATCTATAGTATTGTTTTGCCAATATTTTAATTATAAGTTTGCTTGCTTAAGGAGAATCCGATGTCAAAAGGGCAGTCATTACAAGACCCTTACTTAAACGTACTTCGCAAAGAAAGAGTACCTGTATCTATCTTTCTTGTGAATGGTATTAAGCTTCAAGGACAAATCGAGTCATTTGATCAGTTTGTGATTTTGTTGAAAAACACCGTTAGTCAAATGGTATACAAACACGCAATCTCGACTGTTGTTCCATCACGCACTATTCGTCTACCGTCTCCTGATCAGGCGGAAGATGCTACAGAATAAGTTTGTTCTTACTAGAACAAACAGAGGTTATATAACTTGTTTTTCGAACGCCCTGAAAGTGGTGAAATTGCTGTCCTGGTTCATATCGATTTTCACGATTCCGACGATAATCATGGGCCAGAAGAGTTCGTAGAACTCGCTCTCTCTGCTGGTGCTGATCCTGTTGCGGTTGTAACAGGATCTCGTCAAAGACCTGATTCTAGGTTCTTTGTCGGCACCGGCAAATTGGATGAAATCAAAGACATTGTGATCCGAGAAGAAGCCCAAGTGGTACTTTTCGACCATGCCTTATCCCCCTCACAAGAACGTAATCTTGAAAGTGTCTTGAATTGCCGAGTGCTTGATCGCACAGGCTTGATTCTAGATATTTTTGCGCAACGTGCTCGTACGCATGAAGGTAAGTTGCAAGTCGAGCTTGCCCAGTTGCAGCATATGTCGACTCGATTGATTCGAGGTTGGACACACCTTGAGCGCCAAAAAGGTGGTATCGGGATGCGCGGTCCAGGTGAAACGCAGCTTGAGACTGACCGTCGATTACTTCGTGAGCGCATTAAGTCCATCCAAAAACGTCTTGCTAAAGTAAACTCTCAGCGAGACCAAAGCCGTCGTGCTCGTTCACGGTCAGATGTGCCTACGGTTTCGCTTGTAGGTTACACCAACGCTGGCAAGTCGACCCTGTTTAACCGTGCGACTGGTGCTGATGTTTATGCGGCTGACCAGCTATTTGCGACATTGGATCCGACGTTGCGACGTCTTGATCTTGAGCAAGTGGGTACGATCGTGTTGGCGGATACGGTAGGTTTCATTCGCAAATTGCCGCACCGATTAGTGAAGGCATTCCAAGCGACATTGAAAGAATCGGCAGAGTCTGACCTTTTACTGCATGTCGTGGATGCTGCTGATGTTAACCGTGATGAAAATATTGCTGATGTCGATATTGTTCTAGAAGAAATTGGTGCGAATGAGCTACCAATTCTGAAAGTGTTTAATAAGATCGATGCGATGCCGACCGGTGAACCTCGAATTGATCGTGATGAGCACGGGAACCCTGTGCGAGTTTGGGTGTCTGCTCGTGATGGGGTAGGTATTGATTTACTTGAGCAAGCGATTGCTGAACTATTATCTGAAGACGTTGTTAAAGAAACCATCATCGTTCCTGTTGAGCAAGGTCGATTTAGGGCGATGTTGTTTGAGCAGGGTGGTGTTAAAAACGAAACTTACAACGAATTAGGGCAATCTGTGCTTGAATTGTGCTTGCCTCGCAAGGATTTTCTACAAATACTTGCTAGAGTGGGTATGTCTGAAGAACAAGTTCAGGCAGCCTAATCACCGGATTATCATTACAAGAAAGTGGAGATGTAGTATGGCCTGGAATGAACCGGGTAATAACGACAACGACCCATGGAACACGGATAAAAACCGTAACAGCAATGGGGGTCGCGATAAAGAGCCTGATAAAGAGCCAAATAACGACCCTTGGGGTCGTCAAGGTCAGAATAACGGTGGTAAAGATCAGTCACCACCAGACCTTGATGAGGCGTTTAATAAGCTAATGGGTATGCTGGGCGTTAATAAAAAACGCAATGGCGGCTCAGGATCTAATGGCGGCCCAGGAATGGGTGGCAAATTAGGTGGCGGCTTGGTAGGTATTGTGGTTGTTGGTTTGTTTGCCTTGTGGGCGGCAACAGGCATCTATCAGGTTGACCAGCAAGAGCGTGGTGTTGTTCTTCGTTTAGGTAAATTTCATGAAACGGTTATGCCGGGTCTGCACTGGAATCCACCACTGATTGACTCTGTGACACGTGTCAACGTAACGAAAGTTCGTTCGCACGATCACAAAGCGTTGATGTTGACGGTGGATGAGGCGATTGTTGAGGTGGGCGTATCCGTTCAGTACTCAATCGATAATCCACGTGACTTCGTTCTAAATGTTCGTGCACCAGAGGATTCTCTAGCGCAAGCGGTTGAGAGTTCATTGCGTCACGTCGTTGGTACCACTGAAATGGACCAGATTTTGACCGAGGGTCGTGAGGTGTTAGCGGCAGAAGTGAAAGAGCGACTTCAGTCCTACATTAATAATTACGGCACAGGTTTGTTGATTTCTAAAGTAAACGTTGAAAATACGCAAGCTCCGAACCAAGTTCAGGCGGCGTTTGATGACGTAATCAAAGCCAAAGAGGATGAGCAGCGTGTTCGTAACGAGGCAGAATCATACGCAAACGGAATCATTCCGGAAGCGCGTGGTCGGGCTCAGCGTATTCGCGAAGAAGCTGAAGCTTATCGTTCTGAGATCGTTGCGCGTGCACAAGGTCAGGCGGATCGTTTTGATCGTCTATACCAAGAGTATGCAAAAGCGCCAGAAGTTACTCGTCAGCGTCTATACCTAGAGACGATTGAAACGATTTACAAAGGGGCAAACAAGGTTGTTGTTGACTCGAAAAATGGTAACAACATGATGTACTTGCCGCTGGATCAGATTATGAAGCAGCGTGCGTCATCGTCTGATGCAGCTAGAAACGATTCATCTTCTATCAGCTCACTAACCGATCAGGTGATTGCTGAGATCCGTAATCGTCAAAGTTCAAGTCCGGTGCGTGAGGGGAGAAACTAATGAAAAACCTATCTTTTGCGATTTTATTTATCGTATTGGCAGCGGTTTTAGTTGCTTCTCAGACTCTTTACGTGGTTAAGGAAACTGAGCGTGCGGTGGTTCTTAAGTTTGGTGAAATTGTTCAGGCGGATGTTCAGCCGGGTATTCACTTCAAATTGCCAATTATGAACGATGTGAAGAAATTCGATGCGCGTATTTTGACGATGGATTCACGTCCTCAGCGTTATCTAACGCTTGAGAAAAAAGCGGTTATTGTTGATTCCTACGTTAAATGGAAGATTGCCGATGTAGCGCGTTTCTATCAGGCGACGTCTGGTGATGAGTTTGTCGCGAATCGAGTGCTGTCTTCTCGTGTTGATACCGGTCTACGTAACCAGTTTGGTGAACGTACGATGCATGAAGTGGTGTCGGGCGAGCGTGAAGAGCTGATGACTGAGCTGCGTGATCGTATTGATGGTGTTGCTCAAAGTGAGTTGGGTATTACGATTGTTGATATTCGTGTGAAGCGAATTGATCTGCCGCCAGATGTAAGTGAGTCTGTTTACCAGCGTATGCGTACTGAGCGTGAGCGTGAGGCTCGTGAGCACCGTTCTAAAGGCCTAGAGCTTGCGGAAGGTATTCGTGCCGATGCAGATCGTCAGCGAGTAGTGCTTGAAGCAGAAGCGCAACGTGATGCGGAAATGATTCGTGGTGACGGTGATGCACAAGCAGCTTCTGTTTACGCTGAAGCTTACCAGCAAGATCCTGAATTCTACGATTTCTACCGTAGTCTACAAGCTTACCGCGCAAGTTTCGAAAACAGCGGTGATGTGTTCATTTTGGATCCTGAAAGCGATTTCTTTAAGTACTTTAAAGAAACGAAATAAAGAACTGATTTTTGGCTGACTTGCAGGCTCTTATGCCTGTAAGTCAGCCATAAAATCATGATAGAATCTGCGAAACCGGGTAAAGCCCGGTTTTTTAATGGTCAAAATATAGAGAGTCTATGCAGGAATTGTTGCATTCGCTTCTAGTTGGTTTCAGCTTGTTACTGATTGCCGAAGGGGTTTTACCATTTTTGAAGCCAAATTTGTGGCGTGAAATAATGGTAAGAGCGATCGCAAGTTCAGATAAAAACTTGCGGGTGCTTGGGGCGGTGAGTATGTTTCTTGGATTAACGCTCCTATTACTGACCCGAAGCTAAGAGGATACAGTTTAATGACACTAGCAGATCGCTGGTTGCTACCAGATGGTGTTGACGAGGCCTTGCCTAAACAGGCGGCTAAGATTGAACACCTTAGAAGAACACTGCTTAATCTCCACGAAAGTTGGGGTTATCAATTGGTCATCCCCCCTCTAATCGAGTACCTAGATTCTTTGTTAATCGGTGCTGGCTCGGATCTAGAGATCGAAACCTTTAAAGTCATTGATCAGTTATCTGGTCGATTAATGGGTATTCGTGCTGACTTTACATCGCAAGTGGCTCGTATTGATGCTCATTGTCTAAAAAATGACGGTGTTGAGCGTCTAAGCTATTGCGGCAGCGTATTGCGTACGACTCCGGCAGGTCTTGATGGAACGCGAAGTCCTATTCAATTAGGTGCTGAGTTATATGGCCACAGTGGTATTGAAAGTGATTTAGAGATTCTGTCTCTTATGCTGGATACCTTGACTCAAGCTGGCTTAACGAAACTGGTATTAGACGTTGGTCATATTGATGTTGTCCGCGGAGTCATGGCAGCATCAGGCCTGACAAAAGAGCAAGAAACTAAATTAGCTGCTTTCTACAAAGCTAAAGGGCTACCTGAACTTGAAGCGTTTCTTGCCGTGACCGATATCGATGCCAAAGCGAAAGTATGGTTGGCTGAATTGCCTCGATTATGTGGTGGTGTTGATGCACTGGATCGTGCTGAAGCCGTGTTATCAGGTGTGAGCGATTCGGTTTCAAATGCGTTAGCGCAAATTCGTGCTGTCGCGAACGTTGTCTCCGCTCGATTTGGTGCAGTTGGCCTTCATTTTGACTTATCAGATATGGAGTCATACAGCTACCATACCGGTCTTGTTTTTGCTGCGTATGTTCCAGGACATGGTAATGCCGTGGCTCGTGGCGGGCGCTACAACTTTATCGGGGAAGTGTTTGGTCGTTCGCGTCCAGCAACCGGTTTTAGTACTGACGTAAAAACGTTGGTTGCTTTGGCAGAAGTGGTTGTGACTGAGCGCTCGAGCGTTCTTGCGCCATCTGAGCACAATGAGTCGCTTTGGCAAAAGATCAAAACACTGCGTGCGGAAGGCTACCGCGTTATTCAGCAGCTTGATCAAGATAGCAATACATCAGATTTTGATTTCCAGTTAGTGGCACAAGGCGACGACTGGGAACTAGTTTCAGTTAAATAATGAATTTCGGTTTAGAAATCTTAAGCGAGACCACAAAAATGGGTAAGAACGTTGTTATTCTGGGCACTCAATGGGGTGACGAAGGTAAAGGTAAGGTTGTAGACCTACTAACAGAAGACGTCGCTGCGGTTGTACGTTTTCAAGGTGGCCATAATGCTGGTCACACATTGGTAATCGATGGTAAGAAGACAGTCTTGCATTTGATCCCATCTGGCATCCTTCGCGATGGTGTTCAATGTATCATCGGCAATGGTGTGGTGTTGTCTCCTGCCGCGTTATTAAAAGAAGTTGAAGAACTACAAGAGCAGGGCGTACCTGCTGTTGAGCGCCTTAAGATTAGCCCTGCTTGTCCTTTGATCCTGCCATACCATATTGCTATGGACCAGGCGCGTGAAGTAGCGAAAGGCGACAAGAAAATTGGTACAACAGGCCGTGGTATCGGGCCTGCTTATGAAGACAAAGTCGCTCGTCGTGCTATTCGTGTGGCTGATATTCTTGATAAAGAGCGTTTTGCAGAGAAACTGAAAGAAGTTTTGGCTTTCTATAACTTTATGTTGGAAAACTTCTACAAAGTCGAGCCTGTATCTTTTGACGAAGTGTATGAAGAAGGTCTGAAAATGGCTGAATTCTTGCGTCCAATGGTTACCGATACGATTAGCTTGTTGCACGACTTGCGTAAAGCCGGTGCGAACATCATGTTCGAAGGTGCTCAAGGCTCTTTGCTAGATGTTGACCATGGTACTTACCCATACGTAACGTCTTCAAATACCACAGCAGGTGGTGCTCCATCTGGTACGGGCTTCGGTCCTTTGTACTTAGATTACGTGCTAGGCATTACCAAAGCGTACACTACGCGTGTTGGTGAGGGTCCTTTCCCGACCGAGCTAAATTGTGAAAACGGTCAGCGTTTAGGTGAGCGTGGTCACGAGTTCGGTGCTACAACAGGTCGTCAGCGTCGTTGTGGTTGGTTTGATGCAATGGTTCTTCGTCATGCTGTTCAGATCAACTCTATCTCAGGTATCTGTCTAACGAAGCTTGATGTACTGGATGGTTTTGAAACGATTCAAGTATGTGTTGGCTATCAAGATGCTGATGGTAATGCTGTATCAGGTTCATTAGTAGACAGTGAAAGCTACTACAAAGCGATTCCGGTATACGAAGAGCTTCCTGGTTGGACCGAGTCAACGGTTGGTGCGCCAAGCTTTGACGCACTTCCTGCAAATGCACAGGCTTACATTAAGTTCATCGAAGAGAAGATTGGTGTGCCAGTAGATATTATTTCTACAGGTCCTGACCGTAATGAAACAATCGTTGTACGCGACCCATTTAAATCGTAATGCTCGCCTATTAAAGATTAAAAAAGCCGAGGCAGTCATACTGCCTCGGCTTTTTTGTATTTGTGATCTAGGGTAAAAGGTTAAGCGCTTTTTTTAAGTACGGATTTAGAAAAAATCGATGTCGCCGTGAGTAACGTTGTTTTGTTTCGCTAGGCCTGCCTCAACAATTTCATCGTAGAAGGTTATTCGATTCCGACCATTTTGCTTGCTGTAATAGAGTGCTTGATCAGCATGGTCCATTAAAGTGATATGGAAGGTATCATTAAGAAATTCACAGATGCCAGCACTGATTGTAATGGGTTCTAGGTCATGCATCACAATTTCTTGGACGCTTGTTCTAAATTGATCGACTAAATCCGCACATTGCTGTCTGGTTAGGTTGCGCATCAGTACAACGAACTCTTCTCCGCCAAAACGAAATAGCATGTCATCTTGACGGAATATTTGGCGTAAAACTCTAGACACATGGATCAAGACTTCATCACCATACAAATGCCCAGCCTTATCGTTGATGGCCTTGAAGTGATCTAGATCGATAATGGCAATCCAGTTGGTGTGGCTATCAGTAAGTTCGGAAAACGCACTGCCCTGATACAGTTTTATAATGGATTCTTCGAATGTTTTTCGGTTCATTAAGCCCGTCAACTCGTCAGTTTGGGCATCGGCTAATAATGAACTGAAGTTACTGTAAATACTGAGCATGCCCTTAATAATGTAGCTTTCAGACCGGCTAGGTTTGTTATCCAGCGTGATAATAAGATATTGGTTTAGTTGGCGGCTTTGTTGTAATACGTGAAACGACGTGTATTGATCGTCATGAGCCTTCATGAGTTCATCTAAGTGCCACGTATTAATATAATCCAGGGATGCACGTGTACTGTCTGATACCTTGATGTCTTGGTATCGATATTCGCAAGATTCCCCATTGCTGAGTGAAATTTCCATGGTTGGCTCATCGTGGCCATTTAAAGTCAAAATGGAAATCCGAATTGGGTTTAAAATATCGCGAATACTTTTTAGTAGACTAAAAGCAAGCAGTTCCTTATCGCGTTGTGCAGTGAAGTTTTCAATGTGATGAAGGATGTTGTTGGAAATGCTCAAGCCTAATATCCTCTAGGTGATGCTGCTTTTATTTTGATATACGTTAACTGTGACTGAGAATGATTATAAACCTATTAATTAAGGGGTTACAGGCCTAATTCAAGCAAGAAAAGTGTCTTATGATTCTGCTCATATTGTGATAAAGTCCGCGGCCCAAATTTATTTGCTTGAGTGAGGTTGTTGGAGTGTATTGCGGATTTGACTACGGTACGTCTAATTGTGCGTTGGGTATTCTTGATAGCAATGGGCCAAAGCTGGCGGCACTAGAAGGCAGTAATCTGTATTTACCTTCGACTGTGTATGCATTAAGTCGAGACTTTATTACTGAGGCCGTAGCGAAAGGCTTGAGCGACACATGGCGTACGGCTTTTATTGAAAGTCGCAAGGGAATTCTATCTCGTGCTCGCCGTTTTCGGATTGAAGAAGATTACGAAGCTGACGATCAAGTCTTGTTTTATGGTCGTGAAGCATTCGCTGAATACTATCAATTTCCAGATGAAGGCTATTTTGTTAAGTCGCCGAAATCTTTCTTAGGGGGCTCTGGTCTGCGTGCTGAACACATTCAATTTTTTGAGGATGTGGTTACCGTTATGATGATGAATGTCAAAAAGCGCGCCGAGCAGAGTTTACAGCAAGCGCTTAAGCACACTGTTATCGGTCGTCCGGTGAACTTCCAAGGTCTTAATGCGGAAGAGAGTAATCAGCAGGCGCTAGAGATTCTAACGGTCGCGGCTCAACGAGCGGGTTTTGAAAGTGTGGAATTTCAATATGAGCCGATTGCGGCTGGGTTGGACTTTGAGCGTCACCTTGAGCAAGATCAAACCGTTTTAGTTGTCGATATTGGTGGTGGTACCAGTGACTGTGCGATGGTGCGTATGGGGCCTGACTATCGTGATAAGTTAGATCGCGCAGGCGACTTTCTAGCGTATACCGGTGAGCGCGTAGGTGGTAATGATCTTGATATTCAGTTGGCAGGGCGTCAGATTATGCCGTTATTTGGTATGGGGGCGGATCTTAAGACCGGTTTGCCAATGCCGACACAAATATACTGGAACGCTGTAACGACCAATGATGTGACGGCTCAAGCAACCTTTAACAGTTTAGAAACAAAGCAGCAAATAGAACAGTTGCGTTTAGATATGGCTAAGCCTGTGCTACTGGATCGCTTCAAATTCATGCGTGAGCATAAGCATAATTTTCACATCGTGAAGGATGCAGAAGAAGCAAAGATTCGCTTATCAGAAGCCATCCAAATGCAAATTGACCTAAGTTATATCGAATCGGATTTAATCTTGAATCTGCAAAGAGAGCAGTTGGCCGAGGCGATAGTGCATCCTGTCGAAAAAATGATTGCTTTAATGAAAGATGCGATTGCTCAAGCAGGAGAGCGACCAGATGTGATTTATATGACGGGAGGTTCGGCAAAATCGCCCGTGATTCAAGCGGCGATCCGCGAAGAAATTGGTGATATTCCGTTGTTAGATGGCGACCACTTCGGCAGTGTTGCCAGTGGTCTTACGGTTTGGGCTGATCGAATCTATCGCTAACCAACTAGGACTAGGTGGTGGGTAACTCACTTAGTCCTTTCCATCGTGCGTACAAAAGCCCCAAGCAAAATAGTCCTCCACCTAATAAGGCCTCGCTCATTCCGATGGGCCATAATGTTGGGTGAAACCAATGTGTCACGCCTGATGTGAAATAGAATAAGCTAATAAAACACACGCCAATCGCACCTTTATAACTACCATTAATGCTCCCCCACAACGACAACAGCAATGGTAATAACACGGCACTCAGTAATATTAAAGGGTGTTGTAAGGGGATCTCAGAAAGTACTAAATGCCACCATGAGATAACCGCAATTAAGCCTAGATGGTTAAGAATCAAAACGGGTTGATAATGTTTGCAGAGTGTTTTGTAGTGTTTTTTTTCTTGCTGGGTAATTGAGAAACGCTTGGCCATGGTGAGCTCGTTCAATGTAATAAGTGAACTATAATAATCGCTAATAGTTCACTCATCATTGATGTAAGTCGCGTGATTGACTATTTCTTCAGCCGAATCGCTAATTCGGCTAGGCGTTGCCCTTGAGCTTCGCACAATGCGATTTCGTCATCACTCATGCCAGTGTACTGAGTATGCGGGGCAAAGTGAGTGACACCATAGGGTGTGCCGCCTGTTGCAGTGGCAATTAATGCTTTGTTCTTGTAGGGCAGGCCTGCCCAAATCATGCCGTGATGGAGTAAAGGGATCATCATCGACTGGATTGTCATTTCGTGGCCGCCATGCATGGTGCTAGCACTGGCGAAGCCACATGCGGGCTTATCCGCGAGCTGGCCACTCATCCAAATGGGGCTGGTCTGATCGAGCATTAGTTTCACAGGGGCTGCCATGCTGCCAAAGTAGGATGGAGAGCCAATCGCTAAGCCATCACAGTTGGCAATGTCATCTAATTCACAATATGGGTAGCCGTCATCCGGCAGGTTTGCGCTGGTTTGCTCATGATTAAACGATGCTTCAGCTAGCTGGCGAACGTTAACATCGACCCCCGGCACACGTTGTGCGCCACGTGCAATATGCTTAGCCATGGCGGCAACGGAACCATGACGCGAGAAATAAACAACAAGAATATTGGCTGTGCTCATGCGAATAGCTCTAGTACCGATTCTGGTGGGCGGCCTATTTTAGCTTGCTCATTGTGAACAACAATAGGGCGTTCAATTAGCTTTGGATTATTGACCATTGCAGCAATCAGCGCCTCTTCATTATGTTCTTCTTTGAGGTTGAGCTCTTTGTAGATATCTTCTTTTGTGCGCATTAGGTCACGTGCAGAGTTCATCTGAAGATGGCTTAAGAGTGCAGTAATAGTATCTGCGGAAGGGGGTGTTTGGAGGTATAGAATGACGTCGGGAGTAATGCCTTTTTGCTCTAATAGAGCAAGTGTTTCGCGTGACTTTGAGCAGCGTGGATTATGGTAAATGGTGGTCATACGTGGCCTCAATAAGTAGTTGAGTAAGTGGTCAGTATGGCGTGCAACGATGTAAGCGAAGACACGCAGAGCGTAAAAAGCAGAATGAGGATTCCTCATCCTGCTTTTGATTTTGTTACGCTAGTTTCGTCATTAAGAACTCGATTGCGTTTGCTTTGGCAATGTCTTCACCTTCACCAGTAGCGCGACTCTTGTATTCAAGTGTGCCTTCTTTTAGGCCGCGATCGCCAACAACAATGCGATGAGGAATGCCGATCAGTTCACAGTCAGAAAATTTAACACCAGGGCGTTCTTTGCGATCATCAAGAAACACATCAATGCCTTTGGCTTGAAGCTCAGAGTAAAGCGCTTCACATTCTTCGCGAACTGCTTCAGATTTTTCGTAGTTCATGCCAATGATAGCGACCGTGTAAGGGGCTATCGATTGTGGCCACTTTATGCCTTTGTCGTCAAAGTTCTGCTCAATCGCTGCCGCTACTACACGAGAGACGCCTATGCCGTAACAGCCCATGTGCATGACTTGTGCTTTGCCGTTTTCATCTAGCACGGTTGCTTTCATTGATTCTGAATAAGTCTGACCTAATTGGAATATATGGCCGACTTCGATGCCGCGTTTAATAACAATTGTGCCGTGGCCATCTGGAGATGGGTCGCCTTCAACCACATTACGAATGTCTGCAACGTCAAACTCGTCACAGTCACGTGCCCAGTTAAGACCAACGACGTGATAGTCATCTTTGTTGGCACCGGCACAGAAATCAGAAAGAACCGCTGCTGAGCGATCAACGACGACACGAATGCCTGCCGCTTTAAGGCCTTGTGGGCCAATCGAACCCGGCTGGCAACCAATTTTGGCAACGATGTCAGATTCAGAGGCAAATTCAAACGGTGTGACCGCACCTTGAATTTTTTCAACTTTAATTTCATTGATTGAGTGGTCACCACGAAGTACCAAAGCAATAATGCTTGGCTCCCCAGCCTCATCGAGGCCTTTGATCAACATGGTTTTGATGGTTTTCTCAACAGGAAGGTCTAACAGTTTTGCTACGGCTGCAATGGTTTTGCAGTTAGGTGTGTAAATTTCTTTCAATTCTTCTGTTGGTGCATCCGCGGCTTCTTTTAGGCAAACAGCTTCAGCAAGCTCAACGTTGGCAGCAAAATCTGATGAGTCGCTGAAAGCAATATCATCTTCGCCTGAATCGGCCAATACATGGAATTCATGTGAGTACGCGCCACCAATAGAGCCTGTGTCCGCTAGTACTGGACGGTAGTCTAAACCGATACGGTTAAACACTTTGCAGTAGGCATCGTGCATGATGTCGTAGGTTTGTTGCAGCGATTCTGTTGACGCATGGAAAGAGTAGGCATCTTTCATCAAGAATTCGCGTGAGCGCATCACACCGAAGCGCGGACGAACCTCGTCACGAAATTTTGTTTGAATTTGGAACACATTTAGAGGCAGTTGCTTGTAGCTGCTTAATTCGTTACGTGTGATGTCTGTGATGACTTCTTCATGTGTTGGGCCAAGGCAGTAGTCGCGATCATGGCGGTCTTTTAATCGAAGCAGTTCTGGACCGTATTTCTGCCAACGGCCTGTTTCTTCCCAAAGCTCAGCTGGTTGAACGCCCGGCATGATTACTTCTAGGGCGCCAGCCTTTTGCATTTCTTCACGAACGATGGCTTCTACTTTTTTAAGCACTTTGACACCAGTAGGCAGCCATGTGTACAGGCCTTTCGATACTTGGCGAATCATGCCAGCACGAATCATCAGTTGATGGCTTGCTACGACAGCATCTGATGGTGCGTCTCGTAATGTAGAAAAAAGATAGTTGCTTGCGCGCATAATTTGTCGTCTTTCAATAAATAAGTTATTAACTTAACCCGCAAAGCGGAATTCAATTTGGCCTTTGTTTTCAACATCTAAGGCAAAGATGCCGCCAGCTTGAGGGAATTGCTCAAGCTCGGCGTCAGTTTGTGCAGCACGACAGGTGGTAACAAACAGAGTGTTCATGTCTTTGCCGCCAAATGCCACCATGGTGGGGTATGTGGCAGGCAAAGGGTACTCGGCAAGAATGTCTCCTGTTGGGCTAATTTTGACCACACGTTGACCTTGATACAGCGCTGACCAGTAGTTGCCTTCGCGGTCAACTGCAGCGCCATCAGGTCGGCCATTTCCTCTAGGGAATTCAATAAACGTACGCTTATTAGACGCTTGGCCTGTTGAAACGTCGTAGTCGAACTGGTACACGATATGATTCGGCGTATCAGAGTAATACATGGTTTTTTGGTCAGGCGAAAAAGCTAAGCCGTTAGATGTCCAAGCTGCTTGATCGAGAAGAGATTGTTGGCCCTGCTCAAATTGGTACAGCCCACCTAGAAAAGCGTCTTTCGGTGAGTACATTGTACCGGCTAGGAAACGACCTGCGGGATCGCAGCGACCATCATTAAACCGTGTTGTTTTTTGATCGTAATCCGCCTGCCAGTATAGTGTCAGGGGACTGTTAAAATCAGAAAAAGTGTAGACGCCCGAGCGAAAGGCCGCAATAAAGCCGCCGTTTTCTGCTAATGAGAAACAACCGATTTCCTCGTCGAATTGACGAACTGAATGATCACCAGAAACGGTATTGTAGGCGTGTAATTCGAAGGAATCGATGTCAACAAAGTAAAGGGTCTGAGTTTTTTCATCCCAGCGAGGGCACTCTGCGAGTTTGGCTTGTGCGTCCAAGACACAACGCATATCCATCATGGGAACTCCAAGTCGTAGGGTAGAATTAAAAATAGAATGCTATAGTGCTTATGTAAGGCCACAAAGTAAATAGGAAGTCAGATACATGTTTGAATTAGACGCGGTTTTAGAAAAAGATTCGGTATGGGTTGGGAATTTTCCGCTGAGTCAGTTACGCCTTATTAATAACCGAAAAGCGCCTTGGTTTATTCTTGTCCCTATGCGAGAAGAGGTAGAAGAGATTCACCATCTTGATGAAAGTGATCGTTTGCAATTGATGGCAGAAAGTTGCCTTGTGGCGGAAACGATACAAGACATATTTATACCAGATAAGCTAAATGTTGCCGCCATTGGTAACAAGGTAAGGCAGCTTCACCTTCATCATGTTGCTCGTTATGAGCAAGATGAGTGTTGGCCAGAGCCGGTATGGGGGAATATCTCCAGTGAACCCTATACTGAGACAGAGTTGGCCGAGATATTGCAAAAAGTAACAGGTCTGCTTGCAGATGAGCTTGTATAAAAGTACAAATAGTAGCCAACTTGCTTTAGGTATATGTTATTGGTTCTCTAAAGTAATACACGGATGCAAATAGGAACAGTTGATAGAAAGGGTGGCATCAGAATGAGTCTAAGACGCAAAAAAAAAGCCATTGGTAAAGTTATAAAGTTACTTAACCTAGCAACCTCTACAAACTCAAGTGAATCGTCGATGGCGTTGCGTCATGCTGAATCGATTATTTTGCAAAATGGGCTTGTACAAGGTGACATTCCGATGTACCAACTTTGCGATCGAAATATGCTATTTAAGGTGAGCTGGAATGGTGTGCCTCGACACGCCAAGGTATCACGCCCTGTCGTTACTGAGTCCCATGCGCAGCGCCGTTTTAGTGAAAGGCCTGCCGACCCTAATAGAACCTATGCAAACGCTCGCACGATATTAGATGATTTTGAAGAAGGTCTTAATTTCAATGATTCTTCTGAGTCATTTATGGAGACCAAGGTGTCTTCTTCACAGGATGATCAGCAGCAAGAGTGTTGTTCTGAGGCTCCTGTAGACGAACTTCAAGATCCTTTTGACCAAGCTGATATAGATGATCTTGAAAATGAGTCTTTTGATAGTGATGAAGGCTTTGTTTCACAAGAAGATAAGTCATTTAACCAAACTGATTCAATGAATTGCACAGCCTTTGAATCGAATATGATGGATTCTGAGAAACAAGAAATTATCGATAATGTGGCGAGCGAAACGGAAAAAATGGACTCTCAAACTGTTCACAATGAAACGCATGTTGCAGACGAAGCTGCAGGTCAGTCTAACGATGAGCGCGTTTACTCTCATGATAATGTGATAAATGCTGCGAGTGCGTTTAGACCAAGTGGCGAGCAGTTCAAAGAAACACTGCGTAATCAGTATTCCTCAAGTAATCCAGATGTGCCTTTTGAAGAAGATTCATATTGGGCCAAAGTACATGGTTTGCTTATGGATTTTGATGAGTCTGATATGCTGGTTGAAATTGACGGTCTTGAGGGGCAGTTGTCTTTAGCGCAAGAGTCACTGAAAGAAAAACGTAGCGAAAGAGTGACAGTGGAGCAAGAAGAGCAGCGAGAGCGCTCAGAGCGTGCACGTATAGAGCAAAGTTTTGAAGAGGCGATGGAGCGTGCTTTTCAGGCTCGGGCGCGGGCTTATGAAGTGTGGGAATCTAAACGTTCACAGATGCGCATGGATTCGATGCGTGCTGAGCAAGACGCGCAACAAGGTTTTCAGGAATTATCAGATCGTCTCTCTCACCGCAAAGACCAGTACACTCAACACTTGCAGTTAAAAGAAGATTATCGGGCCGCTAAAATTATGCATGAGCTACGCCGCCATTTGGCGTTAGCAGCGCGTGGCGATGAGCAAGCCAAGGCGTCTTACGAGACTGTTATCTCTATCATGTCTGAAAGTGGGTTAAGCCTACGTGATCTAGAGTTTTCAGATATTCGTAATAAAAGTTTATTCATTCGCTTACTAGAACGAGAAAGTGCGCAGGTTTCAGATGTTCATCAGCGAGAGTTGTATACAGAGGAAATGCTGGACAAGTTTTTAGTCATGAGCCGTCAAGAGAAGCCATCTAAGCCATCTGAAAATCCTGTCGAGCGGGTAGAGCGTTTGCTTAAAGGTATTGAAGGTGTTGGGCACTTTGAAAGTCAAAAAGTCATGGTGCAAGTGCTAAAGTTGATGGAAGATCACCAAATTAGTGTGCGTGATTTAGATTATGCCTGCATTAATAAGTATTCCGTCTTCATTTGTCTTATTAACTGGGAGGCTGAACAAATTCACTCTTTATCTGAGCGCGAGCAGTTTACCTCTTCGATTCTTGAGGAATATGTGCAGCATTCTGTGCAGCACCCAAAGTCTTCGCAAAAAGCCTAAAATGCTTTTTATCAAAACAAGCCCCATTGGTTGTCAGTCAAGTGGGGCTATTTTGTACGCTTAATGTGCATTGATATTATGAATGTGCAGTATATTTACTGAAAATTTTGGTTTTGTCTTTTAAAGCCAAGGCGCTTCTTTTAACATTCTGCTTCCCCATAAAAGTATAAGTACTCAGCAGGAGAGGCGCATGAGCATTATTAAACAGGACGATCTGATCGACAGTGTCGCAGATTCTCTTCAGTTTATTTCTTATTACCATCCCTTAGATTTTGTAAACGCTGTTCATGAAGCTTATGAGCGTGAAGAAAGCCAAGCGGCAAAAGATTCCATGGCTCAGATTCTTATCAACTCACGTATGTGTGCAGAAGGTAAGCGTCCAATTTGTCAAGATACGGGCATTGTTACTGTATTCGTTAAGGTAGGTATGAATGTTCAGTGGGAAAGCTCTATGAGCGTCACTGACATGATTAATGAAGGTGTGCGTCGTGCTTACCTTCATCCAGACAACGTTTTACGTGCTTCGATTCTTGATGATCCTGCTGGTGCTCGTAAAAATACCAAAGACAACACGCCGGCTGTGATTCATATGGAAATTGTCCCAGGTGATACGGTTGAAGTGCATGTGGCAGCAAAAGGCGGCGGTTCTGAGAACAAATCTAAACTCGCAATGCTTAACCCATCGGACTCGATTGTTGAGTGGGTTAAGAAAACGGTTCCAACTATGGGCGCTGGCTGGTGTCCGCCAGGTATGTTGGGTATTGGTATTGGTGGCACGGCAGAGAAAGCCATGGTTATGGCAAAAGAATCTCTAATGGAGCCTATTGATATTCATGAACTGAAAGCGCGTGGGCCACAAAATCGTGTTGAAGAGCTTCGTCTTGAAATCTTTGAGGCCGTGAATAACCTTGGTATTGGTGCGCAAGGTCTAGGTGGTTTGACAACCGTTCTTGATGTGAAAATTATGGATTATCCAACCCATGCTGCGTCATTGCCTGTTGCCATGATTCCAAACTGTGCCGCCACGCGTCATGCGCACTTTGTTCTGGATGGCTCTGGTCCTGCGGACCTTGTGCCGCCTTCTTTAGATGATTGGCCTGATATCACTTGGGAAGTGGGCGACAGTGTTCGTCGCGTAAACCTTGATGAAGTGACACCTGAAATGGTGAAAGACTGGAAGCCGGGTGAAACTGTGCTTCTAAATGGCAAAATGCTGACGGGTCGTGATGCGGCGCATAAAAAGATGGTTGAAATGATGGCCAACGGCGAAGAGTTGCCTGTGGACCTTAAAGGCCGCTTTATCTATTACGTTGGTCCAGTGGATCCGATTCGTGATGAGGCGGTTGGTCCTGCCGGCCCAACAACGTCTACACGTATGGATAAATTTACCCATACAATGCTTGAGAAGACGGGGCTTTTAGGCATGATTGGTAAGGCCGAGCGTGGCCCAGCCGCGATTGAAGCTATTAAAGAGTTCGGTGCCGTTTACCTGATGGCTGTTGGTGGCGCGGCGTACTTAGTATCAAAAGCGATCAAGAAAGCAGAAGTGGTTGCATTTCCGGAAATGGGCATGGAAGCCATTTACGAGTTTGATGTGGTGGATATGCCGGTAACCGTAGCGGTTGATTCGGCAGGTACGTCTGTTCATTTAACGGGTCCTGCTGAATGGAAGGCTAAAATTGAAGCGCAAGTGCTTGAAGTGAAATAGTGCTTATTTAGCGTTTGTTACGATAACACCTCGCTGACGAATGTCAGTGGGGTGTTTTTTTAGACCAATACGTCAGCTCAATTGCAAACATTGTCAATTCTTTGAAAAGAGGGGTTTAATTGTTCGTCTACTACCATATTATCTAATAGTCAAATAACTTTACATTTTAAGGGCCGATTATGGTTAAGATGCTTTTAGCAGACGACGATGCTCGTCTATCGGATTTGGTTAAAGAGTACTTCGATGGTGAAGGGTATGAGGTTACTCATGCATGGAATGGGCAGGAAGCATTGGATTATATGGAACAAGATCGCCCTGATATTGTTATTTTAGATGTAATGATGCCAGTTCTTGATGGTTTTGAAACGCTTAAGCAGATCCGAAATAAGTGTGCGATCCCAGTCATTATGTTGACAGCGAAAGGGGACGATATCGACCGTATTCTAGGGTTGGAGATGGGGGCTGATGATTATTTGTCTAAGCCTTTCAATCCTCGTGAGCTGTTGGCTCGAATTAAGGCTATTTTGCGCCGCTCTTCTCAGGAAAGAGAAGACGACCCGATGTCTGATTTATCTTTGTCTGACGTGTTATTAAGACGCCGTGACCGTACGGTTTATCTAAATGACGAAGCGATCGAGTTGACTACTTCTGAGTATTCGCTACTAGAATGTATGATGATGGTGCCTGGGCAAGTGTTAACCAAGCAGGATCTATCTGAAAAAGCGCTGGGTCGTAAGTTGACCATGTATGATCGCAGCCTAGATATGCACATAAGTAACTTGCGCAAAAAAGTTGGTAGCTTCGAAAATGGCGAGCCACGAATTAAAACGGTTCGTGGTGTTGGATACATCTTTGTGGATGGAGAAGAAGGCTAGCCGACTGATGCTGGTTGCCTGATTGTATGAAAAATACATTTTTACGAGTCTTTTTAGTTGTACTGTTTTCTAACATGATTGTCGTTGCAATTGGTTTGGGGGTGGTCGATTTTGTTGAAGACCGTGACCAAGTGTCGGCTGATGTGTTAGGTGATATTGGTGTAAGCTTGGTATCCACTTATGAGAAGAGTGGTACGAGCGCACTTCAAGAGCAGGCACGGCAATATGAGCAGCAATTACAGGGCAGTATTTTTATTTATCAAGAAAATGGGCGCCCTTTATTGCGTCCGTTGCCACGTAATTTTCGCGAACAATCTTCCATTGACAGTGATACGGAGTCGAAGGAGGATCAAAAGGCGTCTGCTGATGCGCGCCGTAGTCAGTTTATTCAGGTAATTGGCGCCAGTAATGTTCAATACCTTCTGGTATTTCGACCACAGGATAATAATGATGCCATTAGTCCGTGGGCTATTGCGCTATTGTCCTTGCTCGGGCTGTTCGTCTCCAGTGGAATCTTAGCATATTGGTTGATGGGGCCTTTGTTAAAGCTTCAAAGAATCACGCGTTCATTTGGCCAAGGTGATATGACGGCGCGTGTCGACGATCGTTTGGTTAAGCGTAACGATGCTATTGGTAATCTGGCGCGTGAGTTTAATGAAATGGCAGGGCGCATCGAGACACTGTTAAGCTCTAAAGAGCGTTTGTTACGTGATGTGTCTCATGAGCTACGTACGCCTTTAGCTCGAATTGAAGTGGCATTAACCATTGCGGAAGACAAGCATGGTATGCCTACGCAGCAAAGTTATCTCGACCGTATTCGTAATGAGTTGCATGAGTTAGATGAGCTTATTGGTCAGGTGTTGACACTTTCGCGCCTTGAGGCCGCTTCCATGCAAAAAGGTGAGATTGACGTGCAGGTGTGGTTAGGTGATATTGTAGCCGATGTACAGTTTGAGTCTCAGTTGCGGGGTATAACCATCGAAAAGACGGGTGACTTACCTAAAACTTTACATGGTGACTCTGTGCAATTACGCCATGCAGTTGAAAATGTACTGCGAAACGCGTGCTTCTATTCTGGAGAAGGTTGTAAGGTCGAAGTCTGTTCTAAGGAAGTGGATAAGCGAGCGGTCATTTCTATTAAAGATAATGGACCGGGTGTAGCAGATGAAATGCTGGAAAAGATTTTTCATGCGTTTTTTCGTTCATCGTCGGCGCGTGAGTCAAACAGCGGCGGTTTCGGTGTTGGGCTAACCATCGCGAAACGAATTGTTCAGGCGCATAATGGCGAAATTCAAGCTTTTAATCGCCCTGAGGGTGGTTTAGAGGTCAGTTTCTGCTTGCCGTTAACGGGCAAATAAACGATTTATACGATTTTTCTTGCATCTGTCGCTTTACCCTGTAGTATTTCGCACCGCAAGTTGGCCAGACAGTCGCCGCTTTAGCCTTGTGCTAGAGGGGAGGAAAGTCCGGGCTTCGCAGGGTAAAGTGCCAGGTAACGCCTGGGGGGCGTGAGCCTACGGAAAGTGCAGCAGAAAATAAACCGCCTAAGCAGCTTGCTGCCGGTAAGGTTGAAATGGTGCGGTAAGAGCGCACCGCGCGACTGGTAACAGTTCGTGGCAAGGTAAACCCCACTTGAAGCAAGACCAAATAGGAACTCATTGGTGTGACCCGCACTGAGTTCGGGTAGGTTGCTAAAGACGTGCAGTGATGTACGTATTAGATGAATGACTGTCCACGACAGAACCCGGCTTATCGGCCAACTTGCACATTTTCCTTCCAGATTGATCTCAATCCTCAGTTTTTCGCCAATAAAACGTACTGAATGACCAAATAGTTCGCCTTGTGCGAATTTTTTTTGGTTTTTTTTTATCTATTTGAAAAATTAGTGTTAAATTGTGGGGGAGAGTGTCGATAAGTGGGATATGGGCATGTTTAGAGGAATTCATCAGGTAAGTGTGGACGCTAAGGGGCGGATGTCTCTGCCGGCGCGCTTACGCGACGAATTCCTCCAATACGATGAAGCTGGACTGATTGTTACCATTGATCCGATGTCAAGATGCTTGCTGCTGTATCCATTGCAAGAGTGGGAGCAAATCCAAGAGAAATTAGATCGCCTACCAACATTTAATCCGCAAGCAAGAAGATTGCAGCGTTTGTTGGTGGGTCACGCAACCGATTTGGAGCTTGATAGTGCGGGGCGGGTGTTATTGCCTAGTCCGCTGCGAGAGTTTGCCAAAATTGAACGCAAATCCACCCTGTTAGGTCAGGGTAAGAAACTAGAAATTTGGGGCTTGGAAGAGTGGGAAACTCAGCGAGAAGAGTACCTGTCCGAAGCCACGTTAGAAAACTTAGAACTCGATACTTTGATGGATATCTCACTATGACAGAAACAACGCCAGAACATATCAGTGTCATGCTGAATGAATCGGTAGACATGCTTGTAACCGATACAGCAGGAACCTATGTCGATGGAACGTTTGGCCGTGGTGGACATACGCGTTTGGTGTTATCGCGCCTGACGACAGGAACAATGCTTGGTTTTGATAAAGATCCCGTTGCAATAGGACACGGTAAAGCACTTGAAGCCGAGGATGAGCGTTTTACGATTGTGCAAGACAGTTTTGCCAACATGGCTGAGCATATTCAGGAAGTGTTTGGTACTGATAAAGTCGACGGCATTATGATGGATTTAGGTGTTTCGTCTCCTCAATTAGACGACGCTAGCCGTGGTTTTAGTTTTATGAACGATGGCCCGTTGGACATGCGTATGAATCCAGATGTGGGCATGAGTGCAGCACATTGGATTGCGGTCGCGAAAGAGAAAGAGATTGCCGACGTGATGTATCAATATGGTGAAGAGCGTTTCTCTCGTCGTATTGCTCGCGCGATAGTCGAAAAGCGTTCACAAACACCGATTACCACCACCACGCAATTGGCTAAAATTGTTGCTGAAGCACATCCCGCTTGGGAGAAAGGTAAAAACCCAGCGACTCGCGCATTTCAAGGGATCCGAATTTTCATTAATAACGAGCTAGGTGATCTAGAAGAGGGCCTGGAAGCGGCTGCTAAAGCACTAAAAGTAGGTGGTCGTCTGGTCGTCATCAGTTTTCATTCACTAGAAGATCGTATCGTTAAGCAATTTATGAAAAAGATGTGTAAAGGGCCGGATTTACCGCGCCATTTGCCGATTCAAAACGCGCATTTAAATATTCACTTTAAGACCATTGGCAAGGCGACCAAACCTTCTAAAGGGGAAGTGGATGATAACGTTCGTTCACGCAGTGCCGTGTTGCGTGTCATGGAGCGCGTCAGTGAATGAGCCAATGGCAAAGCATCTATCGTTTATAGGAGCACTTGTGCTGCTAGGTGTTATGGCGATTGTATTGGTCATTCAAGTGTATGACTTTCGCAGGGATTTTTCGTATCTGCAGAAGTTAAAAAAAGATGAAGTGAATTATGAGGTGGTTTGGGGGCAGCTATTGTTGGAACAAAGCGCCCTGACCCAGCCAAGTCGATTGGAACAAGCGGCTATAAAGGATTTAAAGATGCGTGCTCCTACCCCTGAAGAATTGGTCATAGTGAAGCCATGAACACAAACGAACACAATTTTTCACCCAGCAAATGGCGTCTATATCTTGTCTACGCCATCGCCTTCGCTTTGTTTTCCGTTGCCGCAGGGCGTTTGTTCTATTTAACGGTGCTTGATAAAGAGTTTTTGCAAAACCAAGGCGAAATGCGAGCTGTTCGTACTGAATCCATTCCTGCTACTCGTGGCATGATCTTAGATCGTAATGGTGAACCGCTAGCGGTTAGTACCCCGACTTGGACGGTGATTGCTAACCCTAAAATGTTATGGGGTTTAGATAAAGACCCAGAGAACTTATCAAAGCCTGTTGGCGAGCGCTTGTACCCAGAGAAAGAAATCAAACGCTTAGCGGATGCAATGGGCGTCGGATCGGCATTGTTGAAAGAGCGCTTTGAGATAAACCGTAACAAAGGGTTTATGTATTTAAAGCGTCAGGTACCGCCGCCAGAAGCAGAAGTTATCTTAGAGGCCGACATCGTTGGCGTGAGCAAAATCAAAGAGTACAAGCGCTTTTATCCTGCGGGTGAGGTGACCGCTCAGGTGGTTGGTTTTACCAATATTGATGACAAAGGGCAGGAAGGCATTGAGCTCGCCTACGAGCAGGCTCTGCAAGGACAGCCAGGTAAGATCTCTTACATGAAAGATCTTAAGGGCAACATTATTCGCACGCTGGGACAAGAAGTGCCAGAGCAAGCGGGTGAAAATATAGAGCTAAGTATTGATATGCGTCTTCAATACATGGCCTACCGTGAGCTGAAAGCTGTGGTGACTGAGCAGCGTGCAAGCTCTGCGTCAGCCGTGATTCTTGACGTGCGCACAGGTGAAATATTGGCGATGGTTAACCAGCCATCATTCAATCCCAATGACCGATCTAATTTAGAGCCTGACGAGTTGCGTAACCGAGCTGTCATTGATTTATTTGAGCCAGGCTCAACCATGAAACCTTTTTCTGTGACGGCCGCATTGCGCTCGGGTCAATATACGACTGAATCTATCATTGATACAAACCCCGGTTATTTGCGTTTTGGTCGTTACACCATTCGCGATTTTAGAAATTACGGTGACATTGATTTAGAAACATTGTTGGTGAAATCGAGTAACGTCGGGACCTCTCGTATCGCACTGTCGTTACCACAAGACACGATTTGGAATATGTTTTACGAGTTGGGTGTTGGCTCACCTGTGGGTCTTGGTTTTCCAGGTGAAGCCACCGGCAAGCTGCCGATGCATCCTAAGTGGCATCCGTCTGAAATCGCAACCTTGTCTTACGGATACGGTTTGTCGTTGTCGACTTTGCAGCTTGCGCAAGCCTATATGACGTTGGCAAATCACGGTTACAAAGTGCCTGTTACTCTGTTCAAACAAGATATTCCGCCACAAGGTGACCAAGTAATTCCTGCCAATATTGCGCAAGACGTTGTGCATATGTTGCAAGCCGTTGTTACGAAAGGCTCGGGGAAAAAGGCTCAGATTCCCGGCTACAATGTAGCAGGTAAAACAGGTACGGTTCACAAAGTGGGATCGGGTGGTTATGAATACGATCAGTATATTTCGTTGTTTGCGGGTATTGCGCCGGCAACGAATCCGCGACTGGCGATGGTGGTTATGGTAAATGACCCCAAAGGTCGTAAATACTATGGTGGCGAAGTTTCAGCGCCAGTGTTTTCACGCGTAATGGAAGGTGCGTTGACTACCTTGAATATTCCGCCGGATCGTCCTGAAGGCCTACGGGAAGTTCGCTTGGACAATACGAATAAGGCGTCGCATCGAATCGTACAAGGAAACTAAAATGTTTACCTTTGAGCAACTTCTTGAGTGGCTTGACCTTGAGAATGGTTGGCAAATTAATCAGTGTGAGTATCGGTCTTTAGAGACCGATTCTCGTTTAGCGACCTCTGAAACAGTATTTGTGGCGCTCCCTGGTGTCTCTAGTCATGGCTGGGATTACTTGGATCAAGTTGCAGATAATGGTTGTCACATAGCGCTTGTGCCTGCTGGTCTGAATCTTCAGCACAGCAGATTGACCTTGATCGAAGTGGATGACATTGAGTTAGCGCTCGCAACGTTAGCGCGTCATGTCTATGGTCCTGTTCCTGCTCACATTGTTGCGGTCACGGGGACGAATGGCAAGTCCAGCATTTGTTACTATGTGGCTCAATTAGCAGAAGCTGCTGGTGTGCCGAGCGCCATGATAGGTACTTTTGGTATAGGCTCTCTGCACGATCTGCAAGAAGCTAAACAAACCACACCTGATTTGCTTACCTTACACAAACTTTTATCCTCCTTTGCAGCGCAAGGTATTGAATTGGTTGCGTTTGAGGCATCTTCCCATGCATTAGATCAAAACCGCTTGGCTGGTGTGCCAGTGTCAACAGCGATTTTCTCAAACCTTACTCGTGACCACCTTGATTACCATGGCTCTATGACGTCTTATGCTCAGGCTAAGCGACGTCTATTTGAGTTCGAAACTTTACAGCGCAGTATTGTTTGCACTGACTCGGATTATGCAGATTATATGGCGCACGGGAGTGTCGCGCCAGTGTGGCGTTATTCGTCTCAGGCTACTTCGGGTGTAGAGTTTGGGGTGAGTGATAAAACGTTTTGCCAGACGGGTTTGCAGCTCTCAATTAAAATACATGCTAATCGTTACGATGCTTTTTTGCCGTTACTTGGTGAGTTCAATGTACAAAATGCCTTGGCGGCACTGGCTGCCGTATTAAGTGAAGTAAAACACGAAGCTAGGTTGGTGAAGGCGCTTAGTGGCTTGAAAGGTGCGCCAGGCCGAATGCAGCCCTGCAAAGCGGAGCACGCGCCTTTGGTTTTAGTGGATTACGCGCATACGTCTGATGCTTTGGACGTGGCGTTAAGGGCGATTCATGATCATGCGAGTGGTCGAGTGATTTGTGTCTTTGGCTGTGGTGGAGATCGAGATAAAGGCAAGCGTCCTTTGATGTTGGCCGTGGCACAGCAGCAGGCGGATTACGTGTGGTTGACGTCGGATAATCCTCGTACTGAGTCACCGCTGGCTATTATAGACGATGTATTGACGGCGTTAGATTCGAACCTAGCACCTGTATCGGTAGAAGTTGATCGGCGCAAAGCGATTGCCCAGGCCATCGCCTTGGCGGCACCGGATGACATTGTGTTGATTGCGGGTAAAGGGCACGAGACCTACCAAGAGATTAATGGTGTACGTCACCACTTTGATGACTGTGAGGAGGCGCGTAACGCGCTCAATACGTATGTTGAAAACGCTTAGATTATCAGAAATTGCAGCAGAAGTAGGCGGCTCACTAATTGGGTCGGATGCACTCATTGCTGGTGTTTCAACAGATTCTCGCGATGACTTAGAGGGCAAACTGTTTGTTGCGTTGGTAGGTGAGCGCTTTGATGGACATGACTTTTCCGAGCAGGTAATTGCCCTGGGGGCGTCTGCGGTCTTGGTCAGTTCGTCTGTGAATGTAACGCCACGTATTGAAGTGTCCGATACGGGCGCTGCCTACGCGACAATTGCTCGCATGCAGAGACGTTTCTATAAGCATCCCGTGGTTGCCATTACAGGTAGTAATGGCAAAACCAGTGTTAAAGATTGGCTGGCAAATGCCTTAGCTCAATCGACCAAAGTTTTGAAAACTCAAAGCAACCTTAATAACCAAATTGGTGTGCCAAAAACTCTTCTTCAGCTTCAGTCAGACGATCGGTTTGCGGTTATTGAAGCGGGTACAAGCTTTCCAGGCGAAATTGAGAGACTAGGCACTAGCATTGAAGCAGATGTTGTGGTGTTGACCAATGCCAGCGGTAGTCATTTATTGGGGTTTGGTTCCATTCAAGGGATTGCTGTTGAAAAGGGCAAGCTGATAGAGACGTCTAAACCCAATGCGACGGTAGTTCTTAATGCTGATGACCCTTCTTTTGACTATTGGCAAAGCTTACTTGGGCCGCGTTCATTGCTGTCGTTTTCATTTAATAATGACTGTGCCACCTTGTTCGCTAAGCAAGTAAATGAAAGTGTTGATGGATCCACGACTACGTTAGTTTACAATCAAAACACCTACCAGTTACAGCTTGACCGACCCGGTCGACATCATGTTGCGAATGCGATGGCCGTGGCACTGGCGATGTTGGCGTTAGGGTTTGAAGTAATGGATGTTTTGTCGAAGCTTAAGCACCCTGAGCAAGTCCCTGGGCGGATGGAGCTTTTGACGGGAAAAAATGAAGCCGTCATCATTAATGATTGTTACAATGCCAGCCCAAAATCGGTTGAAGCCGCGATGGATGTATTGGCGCTGTATAAAACGCACTCAAAATGGATGGTTTTGGGGGCGCTTGGTGAATTAGGTGACTTAGAGCAATCCATACATGAAGGGCTGGGTGTCTATGCTGCGAAAGCTGGCGTTGATCACTTGGTGACCATTGGTTCAGTGGCAGGTTTTGCTGTCAATGGCTTTGAAAACAAAAAACGATCAGAGCAATTGTCTCATCGTTGTGAAACCAAACACGAAGCGCTTGCTCTCTTGCAGGCACTTAATCACGAACATGTCATTTTGGTGAAAGGCTCTCGTTCGGCCAAAATGGAAGATATTGTTAACGCTCTCAAAAATTAGGAATTGGCCTAACCATGCTACTGCTTTTAACAGCTTACCTTAGCAAGTATTTAACGTTTTTTACTGTCTTTAACTATCTATCGTTACGTGCGATTTTAGGAGTGTTGACGGCTTTATTTATCTCCCTATTAATCGGTGGCAAAGTCATTCGTTTATTGCAACGTTTGCAGATTGGTCAAGCAGTGCGTGACGATGGTCCTCAGTCTCACCTAAGCAAGGCGGGCACGCCGACCATGGGTGGTGTGATGATCATTTTTTCTATTAGTGTCAGTACTTTGTTGTGGGGCGATCTAACGAATCCGTATGTTTGGGTGACACTGTTGACCATGATTGCTTTTGGTGCAGTGGGTTGGGTGGATGATTACCGTAAAGTGGTTGAGAAAAACTCACGTGGTTTACCCGCTAAATGGAAATACTTTTGGCAGAGTGTCTTCGGGTTATCGGCGGCTATTTACCTTTACAGTATTGCGCAAACGCCTGCCGAGACATCTTTGTTAATTCCACTTTTAAAAGACGTTGCTATTCCGCTAGGTATATTTTATGTGGTGTTCACTTACTTTGTAATTGTCGGTACCAGTAATGCGGTGAATTTGACCGACGGCTTAGATGGTTTGGCGATTTTACCAACGGTATTAGTCGGTGGTGCATTAGGTTTATTCGCTTACTTAACAGGTAACATAAAATTTGCCGAATACCTATTGATTCCCTACGTCGGTGGGACCGGCGAGTTGATCGTGTTTTGTGCTGCGTTAGTGGGCGCTGGCCTTGGCTTCTTGTGGTTCAATACCTATCCGGCTCAAGTATTCATGGGGGATGTAGGTGCCTTGGCTTTGGGGGCTGCACTAGGGGTGATTGCAGTCATTGTTCGACAAGAGCTGGTTTTGTTTATTATGGGCGGCGTCTTTGTTATGGAGACTGTGTCGGTGATTTTGCAAGTGGCTTCCTACAAGCTTACTAAACGTCGTATTTTTCGAATGGCGCCTATCCACCATCACTTTGAGCTAAAAGGCTGGGCGGAACCAAAGGTTATTGTTCGTTTCTGGATTATCACTGTGTGCTTGGTGTTGATCGGTATTGCCACACTTAAAGTAAGGTAGTCGCATGTCTCTTATTTCTTCGGATCGCGTTCGTGCAGTGGTGGGGCTTGGTGTCAGTGGTGTGTCTACGGCGCAATTTTTGGCAAGTAAGGGGCTGGATTTTTACGTAGTAGATTCTCGTGAAAATCCCCCAGGGCTTGATCAGGTTAAAGCTATTTGCCCTGCAGATCGAATTTTTACAGGCAGTCTAGAGCATTTAAAGACACTCGGAGCGACGGAACTGTTTGTGAGTCCCGGTATTGCGTTGGCAACGCCAGTACTGCAAACGTTAGCTGAGCAAGGTGTTGCCATGCGTGGCGACATTGATTTGTTCCGCGATTACGCCAATGCTCCGTTTATTGCGATCACGGGGTCGAATGCCAAAAGTACCGTAACCACTTTGGTCAATGAGTTGTTATTGGCAATTGGTAAGCGCTCCGTGGCAGGTGGCAACTTAGGGCTGCCGGCGTTGGATCTATTAGCAGAAGATGTGGATTATTATGTACTGGAACTGTCCAGTTTTCAGCTTGAAACAACGCAAGGTTTGCAAGCTGATGTGGCGTGTTTGCTAAATGTGTCAGCAGATCATATGGATCGTTACGATGATCTATACAGCTATCAACGTGCTAAACAGCGTGTATACCGTGGTTGTAAGGCTGCGGTATGCAATAAGCAAGATATCCTAACGGCGCCTTTATTGGCGCAGAATACCCCTGTTCGAGCTTTTTCCAAAGGCAGCCCAGATCTAAAAGAATTCGGCATCTTGAAAGATGAAGATGGGGTGTGGTTATGTCATGGGGTTAAACGTCTTTACAACACCAAAGACATTAAGCTTAAAGGAGAGCATAACTATGCCAATGTCTTGGCCTGCTTGGCGATATTAGATGTGTTGAATCTCCCAATTAACACGCCGGAAGTAGCTGATGTATTGGCGCAATTTGCCGGTCTGCCTCATCGTTGTGAAACGGTTCGAGAAACAGAAGGCGTGGTTTACATCAATGATTCGAAAGGGACAAATGTCGGTGCAACCGTGGCGGCGCTGGAAGGCTTAGGCAATAAACAAGCGAAGCATATTCATCTGATTGCCGGTGGTGTGGGTAAGGGGGCCGATTTTGCTCCGCTTGCACCGGCTTTAGCAAAGTTTGTCAGTCACCTTTATGTTTTTGGTAAAGATGCGGACCAGATCATCGACATTATTCCATCACAGACTTCATACTCTGAACATACAGATTTAGTCGATGTGATGAATGCAGTGCAAAGTAATGTAGAGCGAGGTGATATTGTGCTTTTCTCTCCTGCATGTGCAAGCTTTGATCAATATAAAAACTTTGAAGCTCGTGGTGAGCACTTTCAAGCATTGGTTACTCAGCTATGAATATTCGCGAGTTTCTAGAACCTGTTTCCTATCAAGAGCTGCGTAAGGTCGATGCTGTCTTTATGGCATCGGTGGCTTGCGTTTTAGTGTTGGGAGTCGTCATGGTTTCTAGTGCGTCAATTTTTTTATCTGAAACAAAGTATGGCCACCCGTTTTATTTTATGGTCCGACAGCTTATTTATTTGATGATTGGCTTGGGTTTTGGCTACTTCATGATGTCGGTACCGACAGAGGTGCTGCATAAATATGGTGTGCCGTTAATGCTGTTCTCGTTGTTATTGCTTATCTTGGTGTTGGTGCCGGGGATTGGCAAAACGGTAAACGGTAGTCGGCGTTGGATTAATTTAGTGGTTTTCAATTTGCAGGCATCGGAAGTCGCTAAGGTCTGTATGGTGGTGTATGTCTCGGGGTATTTGGTGCGTCGAGCTGATCGTGTTAGGCAGCAGTTGATGGGATCAGGGATGCCGATGGTGGTGTCCTTTTTGTTTCTAATTTGTTTGCTGTTAGAGCCCGATTTTGGTGCCTCGGTTGTATTAATTGGTACGGTTATAGCGCTGCTTTTTATTGCTGGTGCACCTATTTATCAGTTCATTGGTTTGGTGGTCGCGGTCGTTGCGGCATTAGGTGTGGTTGCTGTATCGGAAAGTTATCGTATTAAGCGCCTGATGAACTTTATTGACCCGTGGGCAGATCCTTATAATGACGGTTACCAATTGTCCCAAGCTTTGATTGCTTATGGGCGTGGTGAGTGGTTTGGACTAGGGCTTGGTAATAGTGTGCAAAAATTAGCCTACTTGCCAGAGGCACACACAGATTTTGTGTTTTCGATTTGGGTCGAAGAAACGGGCATGTTTGGTGGTATGTTGTTGTTAGGTGCCTTTGGTTTTATGTTATCTCGGGCATTTAATATAGGGCAGAAAGCCATGCGTTTAGGGCGCTTGTTCCAAGGTTACATGTGCTTTGGTTTTTCAATTTTGATTTTGGCACAGGTCATTATCAATGTTGGGGTAAATACAGGTTTTCTTCCGACGAAAGGCCTAACACTGCCCTTAATTAGCTACGGTGGCAGTAGCTTGATTATTACGCTGGCCAGTTTGTTTGTTATTGCGCGAGTAGATATAGAAAATCGGCGTATTGAGCCTGAGTTAGACAAAGATGAAAAACGCTCGGATAAAGAGCGAATGATTAGGGAAACAGGGGACGCTTAGTTTGTCTAAACCTAAGAAAGTAATGTTGATGGCGGGTGGTACAGGCGGTCATATTTATCCAGCGTTAGCGTGTGCAGAAAAGTTTGCCTCGTTAGGCGTGGATGTCTGCTGGATGGGCTCTGCTGGTGGTATGGAAGAAACATTGGTGCCGAAGCACGATGTTCCATTGCACACCGTATCCATTAAAGGCGTTCGTGGAAAAGGTGTGCTGGGCTTGTTAGCTGCACCTTGGCGTATTGCCCATTCGATTGGCCAAGCGATCGCTATTCTGCGACGGGAAAAACCCGATTTAGTATTAGGCATGGGGGGATTTGTTGCAGGTCCTGGTGGTGTCGCAGCGAAGATTCTGGGTATCCCTTTGGCAATTCATGAGCAAAATGCGGTAGCAGGTACAACCAATACTTTGTTGTCCAAAATTGCCAAGCTTAAATTGCAAGCGTTTGCTGGTGCCTTGTCAAACGGGTTAACCGTGGGTAACCCAGTGCGTGGCGCTATTTTAGCTCAACAAACACGCCCTGTCCGGGATGAGCCTTCACGACCTCTACGTTTGTTGGTAGTGGGTGGCAGTTTAGGTGCGAAGGCGATTAACGATGTGATACCACTATTATTAGCTGAATGGTCTCATGAAACACGCTTAGATGTGTGGCATCAAACTGGCCCACGAAACCATGAGGCTGTTTCGGCAGACTATCGACGTTTGAATGTAGAGGCACGTGTGGATGCTTACATTGATGATATGGCGCAGGCGTATTATTGGGCGGACGTGGTCGTGTGTCGAGCAGGCGCGATGACCGTTAGTGAGCTAGCGATTGCTGGGTTGCCTTCAATTTTAGTGCCGTATCCCCATGCTATAGATGACCATCAAACGGCGAATGCTCGCTCATTGGAAGATGTTGGTGCTGCGTATTTGATGCCACAACCAGCATTATCTGTAGCAAGCCTTGAAAAGTATTTAGCTGATATGGCTAACGATTCGAACAAATTAAGAACAATGGCTGAGCAAGCAAAGCTTGCTGCCCATCCGGATGCCACACAAACAGTGGTGTCCCAGTGCATAAGGTTAATAAAGAAATGATGGAAGCTAAGTTTCGCTACGACATCCCGACAATGCGTCGTATTCAAAATATCCACTTTATTGGTGTGGGTGGTGTGGGCATGTCGGGCATCGCCGAAGTACTTTCGAACCAAGGGTATAATGTCAGCGGTTCAGATATGAAAGCTTCCGCCACCACTGAGCGATTATCGGCGTTGGGTGTTGATATTTATATTGGGCATCAAGAAGATAATGTTAAAAATGCCCATGTTATTGTTGTATCGAGTGCGATCGATAGCGGTAATCCTGAAATTAAATGGGGCAAAGAGAACCGTATTCCGATTGTGCCGCGTGCTGAAATGTTGGCAGAATTAATGCGTTACCGTCACGGTATTGCGGTGGCAGGTACGCATGGTAAAACGACCACCACCAGTTTGATGGCCTCTATCCTAGCGGCAACGGATGAATCACCAACGTTCGTGATTGGTGGTCGCTTGACCAGTGCGGGGGCCAATGCCCAGCTAGGTAGCAGCAAATACCTTGTGGCAGAAGCCGATGAGAGTGATGCATCGTTCCTTCACTTACAGCCTCAAACAGTGATCGTGACGAATATTGATGAAGACCACATGGACACCTATAACGGTGATTTTGAGCAGGTAAAGCATACTTTTATTGAGTTTGTTCATAACTTGCCATTTTATGGTCTGGCGGTTTTATGTGTAGACGATGACAATGTCCGTGAAATTATGCCTTTTCTAAGCCGTCCAGTTTTAACCTACGGTATTGATCAGGTAGCGGATTTTTATGCGACCGAGATTTCTCAAAAAGGGCGTTTTTGTGAATTCTTAGCACACCGTCCAGAAGGTGAACCTTTGCGTATTCGTTTGCCGATGCCGGGTCGACACAACATTTTGAATGCGTTAGCTACCATCGCGGTAGCAACAGATTTAGGTGTTGATGCCGCAGCGATTCAAGCAGGGCTAATGGGCTTTGAAGGCGTTGGACGACGCTTTCAAGAGCAAGGCGATTTAACGCTGGCGGAAGGAGGTCGAGTTATGTTTGTTGATGACTACGGTCATCACCCTAGTGAAGTGAAAGCGACGATTAAATCTATTCGGGATGGGTGGCCTGAGAAACGCTTGGTAATGGTTTACCAGCCGCATCGTTATACGCGTACTCGTGATCTTTACGAAGACTTTGTAAAAGTACTGTCAAAGGTTGATGTGTTGCTACTATTGGACGTCTACTCCGCCGGCGAGACCCCGATTAACGGGGCTGACAGTAAATCTATGTGTGGCAGCATTCGTCAACGCGGTAACGTAGACCCTATTCATGTCAGCAGTGAGGACGATTTGCGTTCAATCTTGGCAAATGTTTTACGCCCAGACGACTTGCTGATCACGCAAGGAGCTGGTGATATAGGTGCGATTTCTAAAAAGTTGGCTGCTCAGGGGGTTTAAGTGAGTTTACTGAAGGAAAAAACGGTAGCAGTCATCTATGGTGGTCGTTCTGCTGAGCGAGAAGTGTCACTTGAAAGTGGTGCAGGTGTGGCTCAAGCATTGATCAATAAAGGTTACCAAGTAGTCAAAATTGATTTGTACGGTGAAGATGAAAAATTTGATCCAGTCAAGCAGCTGATGGACACTGAATTTGATATCGCCTTCATTGCTTTGCATGGTGGAGAGGGGGAAGATGGTCGAGTTCAGGCATTGTTAGATATGTTGGAAAAACCTTATACCGGTAGTTTGCCGTTGGCCTCTGGTTTTGCTATGGACAAAGCTCTGACAAAGCGCTATTGGCAAGGGCTTGGGATTCCAACGCCTAATTATTTGTGCTTCAGTGCCGAGCCTGATGTTGATCAGATTAATGAAGAAATGTCATACCCTCTGATTATTAAGCCATCGCGAGAGGGCTCCACCATTGGAATCAGTAAAGTCAACGATCAGTCTGAGTTGAAAGCCGCTTTGGAAGACGCTAAGCGATATGACTCTGATGTGTTGGTTGAAGAGTTTGTTTCTGGTGCCGAGTTTACTGTGACTATCATTGATGATGTCGCTTATGCGCCAATTGGTTTAAAGCCTGCTCAAGGGCATGCGCTTTATGACTATGAAGCAAAGTATTTGGCAGATGATACGCAGTATCTTTTGCCGTGTGGATTGTCGGACGATCTCGAACTTGAGATACAAGCGTTGGCGCTTGATGCTTATCAATCGCTTAATTGTCGTGGCTGGGGGCGTGTCGACATCATGCAAACGGCTGAAGGTGATTTTACTGTGCTTGAGGTGAATACTTCACCGGGGATGACGTCACACAGTTTGGTGCCTATGGCGGCTGCCTATGCGGACATTAGTTACGATGAATTGGTTGAAATGATCATTGAGTCAGCTTGGCAAGACTGTGTAGGGGTGAGCTAAACGAATGCGTACCGCAGCGTTAATAGGCGCGATACTGCTGATTATGTTTGCCTTGTTTCAAGATAATCCAGATCAGTTGGCTACGGATGCCCCTATGTTTGATATCCGAGAAATTGATGTGGTGGGGGATTTGCAGTATGCCGACCGAGCGGATTTGCAAAAAAGCTATAACAAGCTGTTGGGGCGAGGATTATTCGAAGAACCGATGGAGGCATTGCGCTACTTTGGCGCGCAGCCGGAATGGGTAGAATCGGCGAAGATTCGTCGCGTCTGGCCTCACACGTTACGCATTGAAGTGCGAGAGCACAGACCTGTTGCGTTATGGGGTGGGGGGAAAGTTATTACCGCCGATGGGAAAATTATTTCACCTAGAAATACCCCAGACTTGCCGTTAACACGATTGTCAGGTCCCGTTGATACGGAGGCAGCTGTTTTGGATCAGTTTACATTAATTAGCCAAATGCTGTCGACGACGTCTCTTAGGGTTGCGTCACTGCAGTTAGAAGACCGTGGAGCGTGGAATATTTCATTTTCTAACGGGGTGAGCGTAAAACTGGGTCGAGATGAAGTATTAGAGCGGTTGCAGCGGTTTGTAGCCGTGTATAAAAGTGATTTATCGGGTAGAATAGATCGAATTGCCTCGGTTGATGCTCGCTATCCTCATGGGGTAGCGGTTAATTGGAAACCCGAAGAGTAAAAGTTGGTCTGATTGTTGCTTTTTTGAGCAATGGTTTGTTGGTTGTAGGATAGCTGGGAATTATATGATTGTTGGATTAGACGTTGGCACTTCAAAAATAACCTGCGTAGTTGGGGAGAAAGGTGTTGACGGTGTCATGGAAGTGGTTGGTGTTGGTACCCATGTAGCCAAAGGCATGAAGCGTGGTGTCGTAATCAATATTGAGTCCACAGTGCAATCTATCCAGCGAGCTGTGGAAGAAGCCGAGTTGATGGCTGGCTGCAATATACACTCTGTTTATGTGAGTGTCGCAGGTAGCCACATACGCAGTCAAAATTCTCATGGCATCGTTGCAGTCAAAGAAGGCGAAGTACAAGTTGAAGATATTGAGCGCGTGATTGATGCTGCGCAAGCAGTGCCGATTTCGTCGGATCAGCGTCTTCTGCATGTCTTGCCTCAAGAGTTTAATATTGACTCTCAAGAGGGTATTCGTGACCCGCTTGGCATGTCAGGTGTTAGGCTTGAAGCGAATGTACATTTGATATCAGGTGCGGCGAATGCCGTGATGAATGTCGAGAAGTGTATTCGTCGTTGTGGTTTAGAGGTTGATGGTGTTGTGCTTTCGCAACTGGCATCCAGTCAGGTGTGCTTAAGCGAAGACGAAAAAGACCTTGGTGTTTGTTTAGTGGATATTGGTGCGGGAACGTCTGATATTGCAGTGTGGCTTGATGGTGCCTTGCATCACACGGCAGTTGTGCCAGTGGCGGGTGATCAAGTAACTAACGATATTTCACAAGCGTTACGTACACCTACTTTACATGCAGATGCGATTAAAATTCGCTACGCTTGTGCGATGTCTAGTTTGGCTTCTGCTGATCAGCGCATAGAAGTGCCAAGTGTGGGGGATCGTAAACCGCGCTCTATTTCACGTCATGCGTTGGCGGAAGTTGTTGAGGCGCGTTACGAAGAGATTTACAAAATGGTGCTTGATGAGTTGAGTCGCAGTGGCTATGCCGAGCGGATTCCAGCAGGCATCGTGATTACAGGCGGTACATCCTTAATGGAGGGTGCGGAGGCGTTAGCAGAACATATTTTTGATATGCCTGTACGTATTGCTTCGCCGCATTCAGCAAAAGGTGTTGCTGAGATAATTGATAATCCGACTTATTCCACAAGTATAGGCTTGTTAGAATATGCGGGAGAAAGTGTGCAGACACCTGATTCGTCAGATTTGGCGTCTCAAATGAATGCACCTAAAAAGAAATTTCTGCCCGAAGTGGCGAGCGGTGAGGCCAAGCCTGCTTTCAGTCCAGCGAAGGCGTGGCACAAAGTAAAAGATTGGTTTCAAAGTTATATTTAGTCAGGAATGACAGCAGAATTATAGGAGCTTAAAGCCCATGTCCATGAACGTATTTGATCTAGCCGAAGAAAACTTGTCAGACAATGCTGTCATCAAAGTAGTTGGTGTTGGTGGTGGCGGCGGTAACGCTGTGAAACACATGCTAGAGAGTAATCTAGACGGTGTTGAATTTATTTGTGCAAATACTGATTCTAAAGCCCTTGTTGGCTTGGATTCAGGTATTACTTTGCAGCTTGGTACAACCGTAACGAAAGGGTTGGGCGCGGGTGCTAATCCAAGTATTGGTCGTGATTCTGCTCTTGAAGATCAAGAGAAAATTACTGAGCTTTTAACTGGCGCTGACATGGTGTTCATCACAGCAGGTATGGGTGGTGGTACTGGAACGGGCGCTGCACCGGTTATTGCAAAAGTGGCTCGCGAGCTTGGTATTTTAACGGTTGCGGTAGTGACTAAGCCATTCCCGTTTGAAGGTCGTCGTCGTGCTAAGGTTGCTGAGGAAGGTATTAAAGAACTACGTGACAACGTTGACTCTTTGATTACGGTGCCTAATGAGCGATTGTTGCCAGTACTAGGAAAAAATATTTCCCTACTGAAAGCCTTTGGTGAAGCAAACAATGTATTGCTGAACGCTGTTCAAGGTATTACTGACTTGATCATGCGTCCTGGTTTGATCAACGTCGACTTTGCGGACGTACAAACGGTGATGAAAGAAATGGGTATGGCGATGATGGGGTCTGGTTCCGCGACCGGTGAAGACCGTGCGCGTGTTGCCGCAGAAGCCGCTATTCATAATCCATTGTTAGAAGATATCAACCTTAAAGGTGCGCGTGGCGTGTTGGTTAACATTACCGCAAACGATGAAGTTGGCTTATCTGAGTTTACCGAAGTAGGTAACATCATTGAAGAGTACGCTTCTGAAGATGCGACTGTTGTAATTGGTTGTGCTATTGATCCAAGCGTTGGTGAAGAGATGCGTGTCACTGTTGTGGCGACAGGCTTAGAAGGCAAGGGATCTTCTGCTCAAATGCAGTCGGCAGTAGGTTCTTCAGTGTCTATGTCAACGACGGTGTCTGAGCCTGCTACACAATCTGCTCCGGTTCAGCCAGCGGCTGCTGAAGAGCGTGCGCAAGTGAATGTTGTGCCGCCAAAGCCTGAGCCGACTAAGCCTGCGGCAGATGCAAATGTGACTACGCCGACAGAAACAAAGCTCAATGAGGCGGCTTCATCTACGTCAAGCTCTCAAAAAGCAGAAGATAAACTGTCCTACTTGGATATTCCGGCGTTTTTGCGTCGCCAAGCAGACTAGCAAAATATTGCGCAAAAAATGCGCAGCTAAGTGCTTCTGAATTGTATAAAACGACACTTGTTGGTATGATTCCGGCAAATTTTAATTGTCATCATATTGTAGGAATATAATGGTACGTCAGCGCACCCTTAAAAACATTATTCGCGCTACCGGAGTGGGTTTACATTCGGGCGAAAAAGTATATCTAACGCTTAAACCAGCACCAGTTAACACTGGTATTGTTTTTGTGCGTACAGATTTAGAGCCACCTGTTGAAATTCTTGGTTCGGCTCAGTCTGTTGGCGCTACCAATTTCGCTACAGCGCTTCGTGACGGCGAAGTGACAGTCAGTACTGTCGAGCATTTATTGTCTGCGATGGCTGGCTTAGGTATTGATAACTGTTACGTTGAGCTTAGCTCAAGTGAAGTGCCTTTGATGGACGGTAGCGCAAGCCCGTTTGTCTTCTTGCTGCAATCTGCAGGTATTGAAGAACAGGAAGCACCTAAGAAATTCATTCGTATTAAAAAAATGATTCGTGTTGATGATGGTGATAAGTATGCATCACTCGAACCTTTTAATGGTTTTCGCTTATCTTTCACGATTGATTTTCAACACCCAGCGATTGATGAAGAAGTTCAGTACACATCGGTTGATTTCTCAACAACGACATTTGTCAAAGAGATTTCACGTGCGCGCACATTTGGCTTTATGAAGGATATTGAATACTTTAAAGACAATAACCTAGCGCGCGGTGCGAACATGGAAAATGCGGTCGTGCTTGATGAATACCGTGTATTGAATGATGAAGGTCTTCGTTACCGTGATGAGCTTGTGCGTCATAAAGTACTTGATGCGATTGGTGATTTGTACTTACTTGGACACAGTGTCATTGGTGAATACAAAGCGTTTAAGTCTGGTCATGGTTTGAACAACAAACTGTTATTAGAGCTACTGCAAAACCAAGAGGCATGGGAATACGTGACATTTGAAGAAGACGAAGCATTGAATCCTATTTCCTTTACGGAAGCGGCAGCAACTGCTTAGATATTGAACGAATCTTTAAAAAGCCAGACATATGTCTGGCTTTTTTCGTTATAAGGGATTGATAATCCATGTTTTGTCGCTATTTACCATGGTAGACTCTAAATCATTCCAATTCTAAGTTGTGTTGAAAAATGTTCGGAAAAGTCATTAAAAAAGTTATCGGTACTAAAAACGACCGTGAAGTAAAGCGCTATAAAAAAGTCGTCTCTCAGATCAATAAGTTAGAAGATGCTTATAAGCAATTGACCGATGATGATTTGATGGCCAAGTCTGCTATGTTTCGGGAGCGTCTGGCTAAGGGTGAGTCACTAGACTCTCTTTTGCCAGAAGCTTTTGCAACGGTTCGTGAAGCCAGTAATCGTGTCATGGGGATGCGTCATTTCGACGTACAGATGATCGGTGGTATGGTGCTTCATGAAGGTCGAATCGCGGAGATGCGTACAGGTGAAGGTAAAACACTTGTCGCGACGTTAGCGGTTTATCTAAATGCATTATCAGGTAAAGGTGTTCATGTTGTAACGGTCAATGATTACCTTGCGCGACGTGATGCGAACTGGATGCGACCTCTTTATGAGTTTCTTGATATGAGTGTTGGCGTTGTTCATGCCGGCCAAGACCGTGAAGAAAAGCGTAGCGCTTATCAATCTGACATCACCTACGGCACGAATAACGAGTTTGGTTTCGACTACTTACGCGACAATATGGTTTTCCGTATGGAAGAACGTATGCAGCGTGATTTGTCTTTCGCTGTGGTCGATGAAGTGGACTCAATCTTAATTGATGAGGCACGTACACCATTAATTATTTCAGGTGCAGTAGAAGACAGCTCTGAGCAGTATCGCAAAATCAATCTACTTGCTCCTTTGCTTGTTAAGCAAGAAGAAGAGGGCGAAGAAGACGGACATTACACCTACGATGAAGCTCAGCGAAATGTCGAGTTGACCGAAAATGGCCATCAGTTTGTTGAGTCGTGGTTGGTTGAGCAGGGCATGTTAGAAGAAGGCGATAGTCTTTATGCCGCAGGTAATTTGCAGCTTTTACATCATGTGTATGCGTGTATGCGAGCACACATTGTCTTCCAGAAGAACGTAGATTATGTGATTCAAGATGGTCAAGTTGTGATCGTTGATGAACATACTGGGCGTACGATGCAAGGTCGTCGTTGGTCTGAAGGTATTCATCAGGCGGTAGAAGCGAAAGAAGGTGTGACCATCCAAGCCGAAAGTCAAACACTGGCTTCTACAACGTTCCAGAATTATTTCCGTTTATACAGTAAGTTATCTGGTATGACCGGTACAGCGGATACGGAAGCGTTTGAATTTCAGCAAATCTATTCTTTGAGCGTCATTGTTATTCCAACCAATAATTCGGTGCAGCGTAAAGATTACAACGACTTAATCTTTATGACGACGAATGAAAAGTTCGAAGCAATTGTTAAAGATATTGGTGAGAACGTCGCTCAAGGCCGTCCTATTCTAGTTGGTACGGCGTCAATTGAGTATTCTGAATTGCTGTCAGGCTTTTTGGAGAAGCAAGGCGTAAAGCATAATGTATTGAACGCCAAGCAGCATGAGAGAGAAGCGGAAATTGTCGCAGAAGCTGGCCGTCCTGGTGCGGTAACAATCGCAACTAACATGGCGGGTCGTGGAACTGATATTGTATTGGGCGGCAATCTGCAGGTTGAATTATCAGACCTTGGTGAAGATGCGACTGATGCGCAAAAAGAGGCGTTAAAAGCCGATTGGAAAGCGCGTAATGAAGCGGTATTAGCCGCTGGCGGTCTTCATATTATTGGTACCGAGCGTCATGAGTCACGTCGTATCGATAATCAGCTTCGAGGCCGTGCGGGTCGACAAGGTGACGTCGGTTCATCTCGTTTCTATCTGTCTCTTGAAGATAATCTAATGCGTATCTTTATGTCCGATCGAATCAAAAAAATGATGCAAGCATTGGGCATGGAGAAAGGTGAGGCGATTGAGCACAAAATGGTGTCCAACGCGATTGAAAAAGCGCAGCGCAAAGTTGAAGGTCGTAACTTCGATATTCGTAAGCAGTTATTAGAATACGATGATGTTGCGAACGATCAGCGCCAAGTTATTTATCAGCAGCGTTATGACATGATGGCTTCTGATGATCTGTCCGACGCAATTTCTTCTATGCGTGAAGATGTTTTGGCTGGATTAATTGATGAATACATTCCGCCGCAGAGTATCTTTGATCAATGGGATCTCGCAGGATTAGAAGATCGTATTCGCAATGAGTTTGGTTTGGAGTTGCCGATCCAGCAGTGGGTTGCTGAAGATAAGAAGCTTTACGAAGAGCCGCTGCGAGAGAAAATTCTTCAGGCGTTTATTGATGATTACGCTGCTAAAGAGCAGATTGCAGGTCCTGATAGCTTGCGTAACTTCGAGAAACAAGTCTTGCTTCAAGTGCTTGATACATTATGGAAAGAGCATTTGCAAACAATGGATATGTTGCGTCAGGGTATTCACTTGCGTGGTTATGCGCAGAAAAACCCGAAACAAGAATATAAGCGTGAAGCGTTTGAGTTGTTCCAAGGTTTATTGGAGCAAATTAAGTTTGATGTATTGCAAGTTGTGACGCGCGTTAAAGTGCAATCAGCAGAAGATGCTGAGAAAATCGAAGCAGCGCGTCGTGAGCAAGAGGCCAAAACCAAAGTGACAACTAACTTGGCTGACGTTGAGAGCGATTCTGCAGAAGCTGCAGGCGATGTGCCTCGCGTTGGGCGTAACGAGCCTTGTCCTTGTGGGTCAGGTAAGAAGTATAAGCAATGTCACGGTAGTTTAGTCTAGTTAATCAGTTTAGAGCGAGAGGCCAAAATGGCAGTTGGATTAGGATCTTTTCCAGTAATACCTTCGATTTCTGGTGTACGTTTTGCTGCTATGGAAGCAGGTGTTAAAAAAGCAAACAAAAAAGACGTAGTGGTTTTTGAGTTGGCTGAAGGTTCTGCAGTGGCAGGTGTATTCACTCAGAATCAATTTTGTGCTGCGCCAGTTCGAGTCTGTCGTGAGCATCTTGCTAAGGCTAAGCCTCGCTATTTGGTTATTAATACAGGTAATGCTAACGCCGGTACTGGTAAATCAGGATTGCAAGATGCTTTGCACACCTGTGAGACCCTAGCTAACTTGTCTGGGGTTGCATTAGAACAAGTGCTGCCTTTTTCAACCGGTGTTATTGGTGAACCGCTACCCGTCGATAAAATTACGAGTGTGTTGCCAAGTGCTTTGAAAAGCATGACGGCTGAAGACTGGTCTAGTGTCGGTTTGGGTATTATGACGACAGATACCTTACCAAAGGGCGCTTATCGTCAAGTTGAGATAGCAGGCCAAACTATCACGATAGGTGGTATATCTAAGGGTGCTGGCATGATTCGTCCTAATATGGCGACGATGCTTGGCTTCATATTTACGGATGCTGCTGTTGATCAAATGGCACTACAGTCGTTGCTAAAGCAAACGACAGATCAGAGCTTTAATCGCATTACCATTGACAGTGATACGTCGACGAATGACTCGTGTATTGCGGTAGCAACAGGCGCTGCTCAAATGCCTGTTATTACCGATTTTTCCCAAGGCGATGGTGCGCTGTTTGCGACGGCTTTTCTTGAGGTCATGCAAGAGCTTGCGCATGCGATCGTGCGTGACGGCGAGGGCGCTACTAAATTTGTAACTGTTGAAGTAAAAGGTGCTGAGCAGCAATCTGATGCCACTAAAACAGCTTTTGAGATAGCACATTCTCCATTGGTGAAAACGGCATTGTTTGCATCTGATCCTAACTGGGGTCGCATTCTAGCTGTAGTCGGTCGTGCGGGCGTTGAGAGCTTAAATGTCGATACAGTCTCGATCTTCATTAACGGTTGTGAAATTGTTCGTGAGGGTGGTCGATCGCCAGCTTATACTGAAGATGCAGGTCAAGCAGCTATGAATCCAGAAGAAATCCATATCGTTGTGGATCTGGGGGCGGGTGATCAAGCGGATACAGTTTGGACAACCGACTTCTCTCATGAGTACGTTACGATCAATGCCGAGTATCGTAGCTAATGGCCATTCGTGTTGCGGCTGGTATTATCGCCCGTGAAGATCAAGTGTTTATTGCTTTACGCTCAGACGATAAACATCAAGGTGGTTGCTGGGAGTTCCCTGGCGGTAAGGTTGAAGAGGGTGAAGACCCAGCAGAAGCGTTAGCTCGAGAGTTGATGGAAGAGTGCGGTATTGCAACGGATAAATCAGAGCTGTTTAAGTTTATTCGTCATGATTATACTGATAAATCTGTCGAGTTATACTTCTACTTGGTAAGTGAGTTTTCTGGTGAGCCGCATGGCAAAGAAGGTCAGAAAGTTACTTGGGTTAATCGCTCAGATTTATCTGCTTATACTTTTCCAGAAGCCAATGTGCCGATCGTCGAAGCCTTGCTTAAAGTATAAAAAAACGGCCTTCTTAGGCCGTTTTTTTTAATCTAAAATATTGTGTAGTAAGACCCTTAATGTTTCTGGCTCAAAGACTTTGTCGCATATAGCATCAACCCCTTCTTGGGTGATGTTTGCTAGCTGAGGTTGATCCGCATTAGAGGCAACCATTAAAATTGGGATATGTGAAAGGTGTTCCGTCATTCGAATAGTATGGGTGAATTCTATCCCGTCCATTTCAGGCATATTATAATCGGTGATCACTAAGTCGTAGCTCTCATCATTCATCAGCGTTATAGCATCTGCACCATTAGCTGCAACATCAATGTTAACGATCCCCATAGACTCTAAGACACGCGTAATGTGCTTTTGAGCTAAGCGGCTATCATCGACTAAGAGTACTTGCATTTCGTGTGGGTCAATCAGCTCTAAGTCAATCTCTTGCTCCATGCTTAGATCAAGTGTTGCGTTGATGGCGCGCTGTAAGTCTTTCATTTCAAAAGGCTTGGGTAATATTGCAATGACACCTGCTTGACGCAGTGTCTCTAATTGCTTGCGATTGCGCTCACTCGACACGAGCATGAAGTTGATGTGTTCTGTCTCTGGATTTTTTTTGATAAGCGTAATCAATGTTTCTGCCGTGCCATCTGGTAAATACATGGCCGAAATAATTAGATCTGGTTCATTTTCCTTAATCGCGTAAATTGCCGACTTCAACGAGTCGGCAAAATACAGGTGTCTCGCGCCTGCATCTTCAAGCGCTAGGCGAATGATTTTCTGTTGAGTGGAAGACGGTTCTACTAAGAGAATCGAAAGTTCTTCCGAAGATGGCATTAGCTCCATACTACCCTCTACTGCTAAAATAGTTATACTAAACGAATGTAACACAGCTTTTTGTATGTGTGTCTAAATTGAGAAAATAAAGAGGTTATAAATGGCAACAGCTAGTGCCTGCCATATTTTGGTGAAAACAAAACAAGAAGCCGAACAGCTTAAATCAAAGCTAGATCAGGGTGCTGATTTCCATCAATTGGCTAAGAAGTTTTCTACATGTCCATCTGGCAAAAAAGGTGGCGACTTGGGTGAATTTCGCAAAGGAGATATGGTGGCACCTTTTGATAAGGCTGTTTTCAGCGGGCCGCTATTGAAGGTACAGGGTCCTATTAAAACACAGTTTGGCTTTCATCTTATTAAAGTACTTTATCGCTCATAGTTTAAGGAAGTAGTTGTTCATGAATATTACTGAATTATCACCGCAGTACTTCGTGTCGCCGCAAATAGAAATTGCTGATCTTGAAGAGTTAAAGTCCCAAGGTTTTGTTGTGGTTGTGAATAACCGTCCAGACGGTGAGGTGGAGGATCAGCCTAGTAGTTCTGAAATTCAAGTTGCTGCAGAGCAAGCGGGCTTACGTTATGTCTACAATCCAGTTGATCTAAAGCAGCTGTCGAGTAAAGAAGTAGCCGTTCAGGATGAGCAGATAAAAGCAAACGATAAAGTCTTTGCATTTTGTCGTACTGGTACTCGATCATCGGTTTTGTGGGTGCTGGCTAAGCAAGAAGATGAAATGTCATTTGTGACATTAGTGGCGGATGTTATGAAGAAAGGTTTCGATTTAGGACGATGTCTGCCTGCAATGGAGCGCCTTAAGAAGCGCTAGGTACGATTGAATCTTAAAGGCCCGCTCTATTGCGGGCTTTTTTATGGATTTTAGTGTTAAGTTGGTCGAATATCGTATAGGTCAACGGAGTTTATTTTAGTAAACTTGTGAAGCGTAAAGGAGAAATTGCAGATGGTAAGTCGACCCTCGTTAGAAACTGCTACCGCTTCAGACCCAGATCAATTTGTAGAGCCGTTAGAGCTTGGTAAGCGAGTAAAAGAAATCCGCCTAACTAAAGGCTGGACGCTAGAAGAAGTAAGCAAGCGAACAGGTATTGCTCGATCTACATTATCTAAGATTGAGAATGATCAAGTGTCGCCAAGTTTTGCTATTGTGCAGAAGCTAATAGGTGGCTTAGGCATGGATTTGCCGCAACTGTTTGTTGAGACTTTAGAGCATTCTATTGCGGGTCGTCGAGATATTACTAAGGCAGGACAAGGGGAGCCGCACCCGACAGCGACTTATGAGCATGAGCTATTAAGTTTCTCCATAAGCCGCAAGAAAATGGTGCCTTTTAAAACTATTGTTCGTGCACGAAGCTTTTCTGAGTTTAAAGAGTGGGTGCGTCATGACGGTGAAGAGTTCTTGTTGGTGCTCTCAGGTAGCGTTGTCTTTTACTCAGAGTTTTATGAGCCAGTAGACCTTAATGAGGGTGATAGTGTGTACTACGATGCGGCCATGGGGCACATTGTAGTATCAAAGTCGGAAGATGATGCGCAAATACTGTGGGTTGTAGCTCGATAATATGTAGAGTGCAATACACGTTTAATATAAAAGATTATTAATAGAGGTTTTAATGGCTAACTCATGGAGTGTACAAAGCTGGCGCACTAAACAAGCGTTGCAGCAACCAGAATACCCAAATGCAGCTGCGCTGGCTGGCGTAGAGCAAACGTTGTCAACAATGCCACCGTTGGTGTTTGCTGGCGAAGCTCGACAATTACGCTCGGAGCTTGCTGAAGTAGGAAAAGGAAATGCCTTTTTGCTGCAGGGTGGTGATTGTGCTGAAAGCTTTGCTGAGTTTGCTGCGAACAATATTAGAGATACATTTAAGGTGCTACTGCAAATGGCAGTAGTGATGACGTACGCTGGTAAATGTCCTGTGGTTAAAGTAGGCCGAATGGCGGGGCAATTTGCCAAGCCGCGTTCTGCGGGGATGGAAAACATTGACGGTGTAGAGCTGCCAAGTTATCGCGGTGACATCATCAATGGTATTGACTTCACTGAAGGTGCGCGCGTGCCGGATCCAGAGCGTTTGATTAAGGTGTATAATCAGAGCTCAGCAACAATGAACTTGTTGCGTGCGTTTTCTCAAGGTGGGTTTGCGGATCTTCATGAGGTTCATAAATGGAATCTTGATTTCATCAAAAACAGTCCTGCAGGTGAGCGTTACCAGAGCGTAGCGGATAAGATTGATGACGCGCTTCAGTTTATGGAGGCGTGTGGCATTGGAGCAGGTGCATCGCAACTACGTGAAACGTCATTTTATACGTCTCATGAGGCGCTGTTGTTGCCTTATGAAGAGGCTTTAACTCGCCAAGACAGTCTAACGGGTGGATGGTACGATTGTTCTGCACACATGTTATGGATTGGTGATCGTACGCGCCAAATTGACGGCGCGCATGTTGAGTTTTTGCGTGGTGTAAACAACCCTATTGGTGTGAAAGCTGGCCCATCTATGGATTCAGAGGATCTGTTGCGCTTGTGTGACACTCTAAATCCGAACAATGAAGAAGGCCGTTTGAACGTAATTGTGCGCATGGGTGCCGATAAGGTGGCTGATGGCATGCCAAATTTAATTCGCGCGATTGAGCGAGAAGGTAAAAAAGTGGTGTGGAGCAGTGATCCGATGCACGGCAATACGATCAAGGCGAGCACTGGCTACAAAACACGTAAAGTCGATGATGTGCTGCGTGAAGTTCAGCAGTTCTTTGAAGTGCATAAATCTGAGGGGACTTATCCTGGTGGCGTGCATTTTGAAATGACTGGACAGAATGTGACAGAGTGTGTCGGCGGTGCTTTCCAGGTAACGGAAGCAGATTTAGCGAATCGTTACCATACGCATTGTGATCCGCGCCTTAATGCGGATCAGTCGCTTGAATTGGCGTTTATGATTGCTGATACGCTCAAAAAAGCACGCGCATAACAACTTGTTGTTTTGGAAATAAAAAAAGCCCCTTTGCAGAAGCTCTGCAAAGGGGCTTTTTAATGTTTCTGTGGGTCCGTTAGCCTTTTCGGCGACGGAAAGCAGAAGTCGCTGATTTAGCTGTCATGTCTAGTTTAGCCATGATAAGAGCCATTTCATCCGCTTGCTCTTGTTGCTGTTTGCGCAATTCTTCTGCACGTTCAGCTTTTGCTTGTTTCTCGGCTTCACGAAGCATTTTTTGGATGCTACTTGAGCTGCGAGTGGTGCCTTTTGGAGAGCTACTTGCTGCTGTACTTGGTGCAGCGCTACGCTTAATAGTAGAAGGCTTTGTTAGATCTTCGATCTCACCGTTTGCTGGTGTGTCTAAGCGATCTTCGCCAATAAGTTCACCAAAAAATGACGACGCTGTAGGCTTAGGTTCGTCTTTCTTAGGGAGCTCTACTTTAGGTAGGTCGGTCTTTTTTGCAGCAGCTTTGCGGCCGCCTGTTTTCTTAACGGGTTCCTTAGTGGAATTGCCGTTAGTGTCAAACATTGCTTTTTTGCCTAAATCTAACTGGCGACCTTTTACGGTTGTCTGTCCGATCTTGTAACCACGAAGGCTCTCAGCATTGTAGATCACAATGTAGTCTTGTTCTAGCTCGTATAGCTCTTCTTTATCGTTTGTCTCGAAAAGCTCTTCTACTGAAAATGCGTCTACGCCATGCGTACGGATCTCTTCATACAGTGGGTAATCTAGATCTTCGTTAGCGGCTTCGACATATTGCTCAAAGCGCTGAAATCCACTGTTGAAAGATGTACCAACATAGTGCTTTCCAGTGACATTATTTGTGATTTTAAAAACAACCAAAATCCCTGCCTCTTGAATTTCTTACAGTCAAATGCAAAAGCATAACCAACCTCGTCTATGAAGTAGACGATGTCTGGTGCTTGCAAAAATTAATGAGTATTAAAGTTTGATAACGAGATTTAAGCCGTCTCGTACGTGGAGGTGGACATTCTCCACTCTCGGATCCTTAGTGATACGCTGATTCATTTCATCCACTGCGATATCACTATTCTCTATGGGGGAGAGGACTCGTCCTTGCCAAATAGAGTTGTCAATTATGATTAGGCCACCGCTGCGAACGAGCGGCACAACAGCCTCATAATAGTTGAGATAGTTGCGTTTGTCGGCATCGATAAACACAAAATCTAAAGGCCCTTCTAGAGTTTGGATAGTGTCCAAAGCAGGGCCGAAAATGGGGGTGATCTTGCTCCCGAACGGGCTGCGATCAAAAAACGTTTGCGCAAACTCAATTGCACGTGGGTTGGTTTCACAGCAAGTTAACTTGCCATCTTCAGGCATACCCTCAGCAATCGAGAGTGCTGAGTAGCCAGTAAACATCCCGATCTCTAGCGCATTTTTAGGTTGATGAATTTTCGCGAGCATTTTCAACGTTCGACCGATCGTGCGACCCGACAGTTTATTCGGGTAGCCCATGTCGGTATAAGTCTTCTCGACTAATTCCAACAAAAGGTCTGGCTCTGGTTGAGTTGTCTCAACACAGTAGTTGTCAATTGCTTCGTGATCCATAAGGCCTAAAGTATCTAGAGGGGTTGTTGTGAAACGAGCGCTATTTTAACGCGCTGACAGGGAAAGTCTATGGTAGAAAAGCATAAAAAAAGGTTGATTTTTGTGAATATCGGTGCGGATTTTGTAGAAACTAGGAAACTGCTATCGAGTGGTCGCAAAATGCTCTAATAAGTGGTAGTTTAATGGCCTTAAAATTTACATGTGCTCTTACGTATGGAGCACCACTGACTCCAAATAGGGGAAAAAATGCCAGTAATTACTTTACCAGATGGAAGCCAGCGTTCTTTTGCTGAGTCCGTTACTCTAATGCAAGTGGCCGAGGATATTGGTCCTGGTTTAGCTAAAGCTACCGTCGCAGGTAAAATCAACGGTCGTTTAGTTGATGCTTGTGAAGTTATCTCAGAAGACTCCGATGTGAGTTTAGTGACGGCACGTGATGAGGAAGGCCTTGAAATTATTCGCCACTCATTTGCCCATTTGGTAGGCCACGCTGTAAAACAGTTGTTTCCAACGGCTAAAATGGCCATTGGTCCTGTTATCAAAGAAGGCTTTTACTACGATATTGCTTATGAGCGTCCATTCACTCCTGATGATATGGCTGCAATTGAGAAACGCATCGGTGAGCTGATTAAGAAAGATTACGATGTGGTTAAGAAAGTGACACCTGTTGATCAGGCGCGCGCTCAATTTGTTGAGCGAGGTGAAGATTACAAAGTTCAGCTGATTGATGATATGGACGACTCTGTAGAAGAAGTTGGCTTATATCATCACGAAGAGTACATGGACATGTGTCGTGGCCCACACGTGCCAAACACTCGTGTGTTGCGTCATTTTAAATTGATGAAATTGGCCGGTGCATACTGGCGCGGTGATTCCAGTAATGAACAGCTTCAGCGTATATACGGTACGGCTTGGTCTGACAAAAAAGATCTGAAAGCGTACCTGACGCGTATTGAAGAAGCTGAAAAACGTGATCATCGCAAATTAGGCAAAAAACTGGATTTATTCCATGTTCAAGAAGAAGCGCCTGGCATGGTTTTCTGGCATCCTAAAGGCTGGAAGCTGTATCAAACTATTGAGCAGTATATGCGTCAGAAGCAGCTTGAAAACGGTTATCACGAGGTGAAAACACCTCAAATTGTCGACCGTGTATTGTGGGAAAAATCTGGTCATTGGGGTAAGTATCATGAAAACATGTTTACTACTCATTCAGAAAACCGCGACTACGCCGTAAAACCAATGAACTGTCCTTGTCACATTCAAGTGTACAACCAAGGGCTTAAGAGTTACCGCGACCTGCCGTTTCGTATGGCAGAGTTTGGCTCTTGTCACCGTAATGAACCTTCTGGTGCATTGCATGGCATTATGCGTGTGCGTAACTTTGTTCAAGATGATGGTCATATCTTTGTAACGGAAGATCAAATACAGGCAGAAGTGTCTGAATTTATTGAACTGTTACATGAAGTGTATGAAGATTTTGGTTTTGAACAAATTATTTATCGTTTATCAACGCGCCCTGAACAGCGAGTTGGTTCTGATGAGGTATGGGATAAGGCTGAGAAAGCATTATCAGATGCTCTTAACTCTGCTCAATTAGAGTGGGAAGAGCTGCCTGGTGAAGGTGCATTTTACGGCCCGAAAATTGAGTTCTCTTTGAAAGATGCTATTGGCCGTGTATGGCAATGTGGTACGATTCAGGTAGACTTCTCAATGCCAACACGTTTAGGTGCGCAATATGTATCGGAAGATGGCTCTCGCCAAACGCCTGTCATGCTTCACCGTGCAATTGTTGGTTCTTTAGAGCGCTTCATCGGTATTTTGATCGAGGAAACGGAAGGATCGTTCCCTGTTTGGCTTGCGCCAGAACAGGTGGTAGTAATGAATATTACCGATCGCCAAGCAGAATATTGTGCTGATTTAGAGAAAACTCTAAATTCTAAGGGCTTCCGTGCAAAACTTGACTTGAGAAACGAGAAGATCGGGTTTAAAATCCGCGAGCATACTCTGCAACGAGTGCCATACATGATCGTTGTCGGTGATAAAGAAGTCGAGAACCAGCAAGTTGCTGTTCGTACTCGTACCGGTGATGATCTTGGTGTGATGAGTGTTCAAGAATTTGAAGAATTGCTTCAAACAGAAATCTCACGCCGTAGTCGAAAATAAATAATGGAGATAGAGCTATAAAAGGTAATATGAATCGTGGACGTGCTAACGCCAAGCAGCGCCCTCAAATCAACGAAAACATTCGAGCTACCGAAGTGCGCCTTATCGGTGCCGATGGTGATCAAATTGGTGTTGTTTCGATTGAAGAAGCACTAGAAGCTGCACGTGCTGCAACGCTAGACCTAGTGCAGATTGCTGATTCAGATCCGATTGTTTGCAAAGTCATGGACTACGGTAAGCATATCTTTGAGCAAAAGAAAGCTAAGGCTGCTCAAAGAAAGAATGCGAAACAAATCCAAGTAAAAGAAATGAAATTCCGTCCAGGGACGGAGGAAGGGGATTATCAGGTAAAACTCCGCAACCTGATACGTTTCCTTGAAGGAGGGGATAAGGCTAAGGTTTCTTTACGTTACCGCGGCCGTGAAATGGCCCATCAGGAGCTTGGTATGCAACTTATGCATCGAGTCGCTAAAGACTTGGAAGAGCATGGTGTTGTAGAGCAAGCTGCGAAAATGGAAGGTCGTCAATTGACTATGGTGCTGGCCCCTAAAAAGAAGAAGTAATAAAAGCAGCTAAGTAATTAGCACTTGTTATTATATTTAACATTAACGAATGCGAGAGTGGTTTTACCATGCCAAAAATTAAATCTAACAGTAGCGCACTTAAGCGCTTCAAACGTACCGCAAACGGTTTTAAACATAAGCAGTCTTTCACTAGTCACATTTTGACTAAAAAGTCTACTAAGCGTAAGCGCCAGCTTCGTACAATGCAGCAAGTTAAATCTTGCGATAAGCCATTGATCGTTCGCATGCTTCCATACGCTTAATCGATATTTTCAGTCATTAACTAGTTAAAAAAGGTTTATATTATGCCTCGCGTAAAACGTGGTGTTCAGGCTCGTCGCCGTCACAAAAAGATTTTAAAGCAAGCTAAAGGTTACTACGGTGCTCGTAGCCGTGTGTTTCGTGTAGCGAAACAAGCGGTTATTAAAGCAGGTCAATATGCTTACCGTGACCGTCGTCAACGTAAACGTCAATTCCGTGCTCTATGGATTGCTCGTATTAACGCTGCGGCTCGTCTAAATGGTCTATCTTACAGCCGCTTCATTGCTGGCCTTAAGAAAGCGGCTATTGAAATTGACCGTAAAGTACTGGCTGACTTGGCTGTATACGAAAAAGAAGTTTTTGCTGCGATCGTTGAGAAAGCGAAAGCAAGCTTGGCTTAATTTCAGACGTAGTGCCTAGAGTGAATCAACACATTTTGTGTTCTCACTCAAGCAGTCTTTGATAGGGGAAGAGCCAACGCTCTTCCCCTATTTTATTTTTTGGAGTATGAAATGGAGAACCTAAACCAGATTCTTGCTGACGCTTTAACTGCGGTAGCTGCATCTGATAATGAGGCCAGCCTAGATGAAATTCGTGTTCAATATCTAGGTAAAAAAGGCGCTCTAACCGCGCTTCTAAAGCAACTGGGAAATGTTGCTCCAGAAGACCGTCCAAAATTCGGACAAATGGTAAACGAAGCAAAAGAGCAAGTTCAGGCAAAAATGAACGAGCGTAAGACGGCTCTCGCAGCAGCAGCTTTAAATGCAAAACTTGCTAACGAAACCATTGACGTGACCTTATCAGGTAAAGGTCAAGAAATTGGTGGTTTGCATCCAGTTACACGTACTATGGAGCGAATTGAAACATTCTTCCGTGGTATTGGTTTTGACGTCGCGTCAGGCCCTGAAATCGAAGATGATTACCATAACTTCGAGGCGCTAAACATTCCAGCGCATCATCCGGCTCGTGCGATGCAAGACACGTTCTACTTCAACCCAAATACGGTATTGCGTACGCACACATCCCCTGTGCAAGTACGTACCATGGAAAATAATCAACCGCCTATTCGTATTATTTGTCCAGGTCGTGTTTACCGCAGTGATTCTGATCAAACTCACACGCCTATGTTTCATCAGGTAGAAGGTTTATTGATTGACGAGAATATTTCTTTCGCCGATTTGAAAGGTATCCTGCAGCAGTTCTTGAACGTGTTCTTTGAAGACGATCTTAAAGTACGTTTCCGTCCAAGTTACTTCCCGTTCACTGAGCCTTCGATTGAAGTGGATATTATGCGCACTAACAGTAAAGGCGAAGAGTCTTGGTTGGAAGTGCTGGGTTGTGGCATGGTGCATCCGAAAGTGCTAGAAATGTCTGGCATTGATTCAGAGAAGTACACTGGGTTTGCTTTTGGCATGGGCGTCGAACGTTTCGCGATGTTGCGTTACAAAGTAGATGACTTACGCATGTTCTTCGAAAACGATCTTCGTTTCCTAACGCAATTCAAGTAAGGACCAAGGGCTAACTATGAAATTCAGTGAAAATTGGCTAAGAGAGTGGGTCAATCCAGAGGTCACTACCGATGAGCTGGTTGCTCAAGTGACATTGGCTGGTCTAGAGGTAGACGAAGTTGAAGCCGCAGCAGGTGAGTTCACCGGCGTTGTTGTTGGTGAAATCGTTGCGACAGAACCACATCCCAATGCGGACAAGCTACAGGTGTGTACCGTTTCAGACGGTACTGAGCAATTCCAAGTAGTGTGTGGTGCGCCGAATGCTCGTCCGGGGATTAAAATTCCATTTGCAAAGATCGGCGCGGTTCTAGGTGCTGACTTCAAGATTAAAAAAGCGAAGCTGCGCCAAGTTGAATCGTTCGGTATGCTGTGTTCTGCGTCCGAGCTTCAAATCAGTGAAGAAAACGATGGCATCTTAGAGCTTTCTGTTGATGCACCAGTGGGCGTCGATATTCGCGAGTACCTAAACCTAAACGATAGCATTATTGACGTCGACTTAACGCCAAACCGTGCCGATTGTTTAAGTATTGCTGGTCTTGCTCGTGAAGTAGGGGTGATTAACAAAGTAGATGTGGTGCCTGTTGCTATTACAGAGCAGACAGTAAGCATTGATGATACTTTCCCGATTCGTGTAGAGGCTTCTGAAGGGTGTCCGCGCTATCTTGGTCGTGTCATTAAGGGCGTAAACGTAGCCGCTTCTACGCCCCTTTGGATGGTTGAGAAACTGCGTCGTAGTGGTGTTCGCTCAATAGACCCAATTGTAGACATTACTAATTACGTAATGCTTGAGCTGGGTCAGCCAATGCATGCCTTTGACTTGAATAACCTATCCGGTTCGATTGTTGTGCGGATGGCAGAAGAGGGCGAAAAACTGCTTCTTCTTGATGGTCAAGAAGTCGCGTTGCGTGCAGATACTATGGTTATCGCGGATGAGCAAAAAGCGTTAGCCATGGCTGGTATCATGGGTGGCGAGCACTCTGGTGTGAATGCTGGCACGCAAACTATATTCCTTGAAAGTGCTTTTTTCGCCCCGCTAGCTTTGGCAGGTAAAGCGCGCTCTTACGGTTTGCATACCGATTCCTCGCACCGTTTTGAGCGTGGTGTTGATGCGACGTTAGCCAGCAAGGCAATGGAGCGTGCGACGCAATTGATCCTTGAGATTACCGGTGGTGAAGTAGGCCCTATCAACGAGGTCGCTGCCCAAGCGTTTTTGCCGACTGCTAATAAAGTAACACTTCGTCGTAAGAAGCTAGATCAATATTTAGCGATGTCGTTAGATAAAGACTTAGTGACGGACATTCTGTCACGTCTAGGTCTAGATGTGACAGACGTTACGGATGAGCAATGGGTAACGGTTGCACCGTCTCATCGTTTTGATATCGAAATTGAAGCGGATTTGATTGAAGAAGTAGCGCGAATTTTTGGTTACGACAATCTGCCGTCATCAATGCCAACGGCGGCGGTGAACTTTACTGCAGCGACTGAAAGTAAAACTCCGATTCAGTCCTTGCGTGCAACGCTTGTATCTCAGGGCTACCAGGAAGCGGTTACGTACAGCTTTATTGATCCTGTTGCGAGTAAGCAATTTTTCCCTCACATAGATCCTGTGCCACTTGAAAACCCAATTTCTGGTGATATGGGTGTAATGCGTCCAAGTTTATTGCCTGGTTTGGTTAAAGTGTATTTACATAACCAAAACCGTCAGCAATCACGAGTGCGTATTTTCGAAACAGGAAGCCGTTTCGTGGGTGATGTCAACAAACTTGATGAATTGGATCAAACGCATCAAGTGGCAGGCCTAATTGCCGGTTCTCGCTACCCTGAAGGCTGGTACCACAACAGTGAAAAAGTAGACTTTTTTGATCTTAAGTCACATGTTGAAGCGTTGTTTGCTTTGAACCATGGGGCTAAGCCTGAGTTTGAGCGTGCTGACGAAGTGTACTTGCATCCTGGTCGTTCAGCTTACGTGTTGGTCAATGGTGAGCGTGTAGGGGTAATTGGTGAGTTGCATCCTCTGCTATCGAAGCAACTGGGTACTAACCAAGCTGTTTACGTGTTCGAGATAAATCTTGATGCCGTGTTGGGTGCTAAGCTTCCAGAGTACCAACGTGTCTCGAAATTCCCCGAAGTGCGTCGTGATCTTGCGTTGTTAGTAAAGCGTGAAACACCTGTCCAAGCGCTTGAGAAAGTGATTGCTGAGCATGCTGGTGAAGCCTTTAAGAAAGTCACTGTTTTCGATGTATATCAAGGCCAAGGTATTGATGAGTCAGAAAAAAGTGTTGCTTTGGGGTTGACGTGGCAGCATCCATCACACACTCTTAGTGATGAAGAAGTAAACAGCGCAGTCGATTCTGTCACTGCAGCGCTTGCTGAAAAGCTTGGAGCGGTTATTCGGGGGTAAAGAGTATGGCGTCCTTGACGAAAGCAGATATAGCGGAAAACTTAGTAGACTCTCTAGACTTGAGCAAGAAAGATGCGAAAGACCTAGTGGAAAGTTTCTTTGATACGGTCAGAGAAACACTGGTAGAGAGGGAGCAGGTGAAATTGTCCGGTTTCGGTAATTTCGAAGTGCGCGAAAAAAGCCAGCGTCCAGGGCGCAACCCGAAAACTGGGGAAGAAATTCCTATCACAGCACGAACTGTTGTTACGTTTAAACCTGGGCAAAAGTTAAAGTCCAAGGTTGAGAGTTACATGCAAGAGTAACATTGTGAGTCTAAAAAGGCCGCTTTCGATTAGATTCGATGGCGGCCTTTTTTGTAGCTGAATATGCAATGTAAACATATACATAGAGCTTTAGAGTGGTTTTTAATGGAGTAGAGGCGGTTTTTTTAGCTGCTGGTGTTGGCGAAAGCGACTGTATTCAAGGCTTTTCTTTATATATAAACAAGTTACATGTGCTGTTCGTTTTTGTGGATTTAAAAAAAATATTAAAAAAAAACAAAAACGTCTTCCCTTTTGAATTCGTTATAGTAATATACGCACCCGCTGACAGGGGCAGCGCTCTTGTTAGTTTCGGGGCGTAGCGCAGCCTGGTAGCGCACTAGCATGGGGTGTTAGTGGTCGCAGGTTCAAATCCTGCCGTCCCGACCAGAAACGATTTTTTGCCGCTATAGCTCAGTTGGTAGAGCACCTGACTTGTAATCAGGGGGTCCCGAGTTCGACTCTTGGTGGCGGCACCACATCTGATTTGGTTCGATAATTTGGTTAAGTATTTAAGCGCCGCTATAGCTCAGTTGGTAGAGCACCTGACTTGTAATCAGGGGGTCCCGAGTTCGACTCTTGGTGGCGGCACCAT